>JAAUZD010000057.1 GCA_014804785.1 Lachnospiraceae bacterium | reverse complement strand
TTTTTATGCCACTTCGTAATGAAATGAGAAGTGGCATTTGATATGCAAGTTTCCAACGGAAACTTGTCATGATAAAAGTATCGCGCCATTTGTGCGGTGCTTTTATCATAACTCCTCTATTCTGCTTAAGCAAAACTCATACTTTTTTTGTTCTAAAAAACTATTTCTGCACAATCTATGTTGTTTCCTCGTAATTCCTTACCTTCCTATTTTATGTGCTTTCTCATTTCTGATTGTGAAGTGAGAGTCAAGTTTGGACAATCAAAAAAAGAAGTCATATCAATGGTTGTATCTGGAGATTTAAAAGTTATGGTTTTTACTGTACTCGAACACAAAAAGTGATTCGGCAAATTTATAACATCTTCTTCTATAACAACGCTCTTTAATTTATTGCAATTATTAAAACACCACATATCATTACCTTCTCCTACAAAATGCAGATTACTTGTTACAATGAGCTCTGTTATCCCACAATCTTTAAAGGCATCTCTTTCAATTTCTATAGAACTATCAGGAAATTTAACTTCACTAAGATTTGGCGTTTCTAAAAATGCCATGGCTTCTATTCGTTTTACAGAATTAGGCAGATATATACTTCTTAAAGACTCACATTTATAAAAAGCCTGTCTTCCTATCTCTTCCAAAGAATCCGACAATACAACATTCTGAAGTGAGGTGCATCCTTGAAAAGCACAAGAACCAATTTTTTCCACAGAATTTGGCAATTTTACACTTTGAATATTGTTCTTTTCATAAAATGCGTTATCTGCAATTACTTTTACAGAAATACCTTCTATATCAGTTGGAATAATTATATCCTCAGAATATCCTGTATATCCAGTTATAAGGCAGTAAGTTTCATCTTTTGACAATTCCGTCTGAAAATCACTTTCAGGTGTAGTTTGTCCCATTGAACCAAAAAACAATAACACAACCACCGCTATAATGAGTGCAACAAATTCCCCTTTCACAATAGTTTACCCTCACACTTCTCTCAAATTTCAAGAATTTTACATACATTCAAATCACACAAGGATTTTTATATCCTCACAATAAAATACCGATTCACTTGACCTAATTCTATTCAAACCAAAGAAAGGCACTCTATAATTCATCCTACAAAATTTTATGCGCAAAAGAACAAGCACAGATCATCCTTTACCTCCTTCTATACATTTCTGCTCCTTTAAGAAGAACTTCAGCATTATACAATGGATCTGAAACGTCCATATCGCTCTTATTACCATTATCATATACCACCCATCCTTCCATATTTTCAAATATCACACTAGCAAGATTAACACACCCAGCAAAGGGATGACGAGCGTTTCCATCTATCCAAATTACATTCGAAGGAATAAAAATGGTCTTAAGATTTTCACAATTTTTAAATGTGCTATATGTTATGCCTATTACATTTTTTCCTATTGTTACATTTTCCAAATTTGAACATCCATTAAATGCTCCTTCTTTGATTTCTTCTACACTGTCTGAAATAACTACTGTCTCTAAAAATGTACAACCCATAAAAGCCTGCAAACCTATTGATTTTACATTTTTTCCTATTATCACCTCTTTCATTACAAAATTGCGGAATAAATTCCCTTCTATTTCTGTTATGTCATCAGAAAAAGTAACACAAGCGTCTTTACATCCAGCCCCTAAAAATGCCCTTGCTTTTATTATTGAAACAACATTTTTTTCAAAGTTTATTTTTTTTACGTTATAACAATTTTGAAATACACTCTCACCTATCTCTGCCACACTATTAGGAACGCTAATTGCCTCAAGTTTCTCACAACCACTAAATGCACCGTCTCCTATTGAAGTCACACTATTAGGAATACTAATTGTCTCGAGTTTCTCACAACTACTAAATGCTCTGTCTCCTATTGAAGTCACACTATTAGGAATGCTAATTGCCTCAAGTTTCTCACAACCACTAAATGCATGGACTCCTATTGAAGTCACACTATTAGGAATGCTAATTGCCTCAAGTTTCTTACACTCACTAAATGCACCGTCTCCTATTGAAATCACACTATTTGGAATAGTGATATATTCAATGTTCGCTTTCAAAAAAGTTTCTTCATCTATTTCTGTTACACTATTTGGAATATTAACAGTTTTGAAACCGCTTTTATAAAATGCGCGTGGTGAAATTTTTGTTATACTGTCTGGAAGAGTTAGAACGCACTTATTAGAACCGCTCTCTGCAAAATATACTCTTGTTACCCCGTTCGGAATAGTTATGTCCTCCAGATTAACACAACCATCAAATGACACTGATTTTACGCCATCAGAAATAACAACTGACTTAAGATCCTTACAGCTTTCAAATCCTATTGTTTCTATGCTACCTGGAATAACAATCGCTTCAACTCTGCTTCTGTAAAATGCTCTATTTTCTATGTTTGTCACACTATTCGGATTCTTTTGGATATTAACTGTTTTAAAACCGCTTTCAAAAAATGCCATCTTCTTAATTTCTGTTACACTGCCTGGAATGGTTACGGTTCCCGTGCCACTCTCAGAAAATGTAGCTTCCTCAATGGTTTTTACCCCATTTGGAATAGTAATATCTTTTAAGCTAGCACATTTAGCAAATGCTAAGCCTCCAATATAATTTACTGCATTTGGAAGAACAATGTATTCAAGTTTTTTACAGCTGTAAAATGCACCATCGCCAATATAACTTACCGTATCTGGAAGAGTTATGCTTTTTAAACTGTCACAACCACAAAATGCCAGTTGGGAAATAGTTTCACATCCATTTGGAATATCTATAGATTCAAGACTATCACAGGAAGAAAATGTTCCGTTTTGTATGCGTGTAATTCCTTTTCCAAGAACAATATTTTTCAATTTATAGCAATCAGAAAATGCTTCCTCACCGATTGACAATACAGTATCTGGAATAACTATGGACTCTAGATTTTTGCAACCATAAAATGCACCTGCACCGATAGAGGAAACATCCTTTCCTATCTCTATCTTTTTCAAGTTATGGCAACCAGCAAACGCATTTTTAGGAATCCTTTTAATTCCATCAGCAATGACAACAGATACTATATATGGATAGCCTGCAGTATAAACCTCTCCAATTCCATCAATTACAGCATATGCCCTATCATAACGCTCTACTAAACTAGTAATCACCAAGGTTGCAGATTCAATCTCTTCATTTGAATCAGCCTCATCCTTTGAATCAATCATTTCATTTTTATCATTTCCTTCCTCAGCTGCACATCCCACAAACAACATCTCTGCAAAGCACAGCGTCAACAATATTGTCAAAAAAAATTCAAGTTTTTTCATACAAACCTCCCTATCCTTATCATTCACTCTTACAATCCTATCTAAAACATAGAAAAACAAACTATCTGATAGAATTAGTACTCACATAATAACACCTCATACGTCATCAGTCAACCCAATAGATAGATTTATCATTTTTATAGATAGAAAAGTTATATATTAGATAGTTAAAAATCGCAAAGTAAATCACATTATTATAATAATGACAGAAGAACTTTTAAAAAAAATATATGGAAAAAATATTAAGCGTCTTAGAGAAGAAAAACATCTCACCCAAGAAAAATTTGCTGAACTCGTTGGAATTTCTGAAAAATATTTGAGTACACTGGAAACCGGTCGTAATTTTGGTTCTATTGAAACACTTGTTTCGCTTTCAAATGCACTAAAAATCGAACCGTTTGAATTGTTTTTACCACAAAACAGCGGGGTAAACTATGATACTCGTCGCACAAAAATTTTGGTAAGCCGATTAAAATCTGGACTCTGTGAATTAATGGACGCAATGGAAAATTTTCTTGAAGAAAAGCCATAACAAAAAATTACAATCGAAGCAATCTAGTTAATAGATTGCTTCGATTTTTGCCCTCGCAAGGACATCCCACTCCCCAGTTTTAATAGCGTACCATAAAAAACTGGAGGCGAATGCAAAACCAACACCCTCTGAACAAAAAATTGAGGCATTATGCGATTAAAACCCGCTTGCCAGTTTTGCGTAAAGCCGAGCATTGCGAGGTAGCAAAACTCGAGGCGAATGCAAAATCAACACTCTGTAAACAAGAAATTGAGGCATTATGCGATTAAAACCCGCTTGCCAGTTTTGCGTAAAGCCGAGCATTGCGAGGTAGCAAAACTGGAGGCGAATGCAAAATTAACACTCTGTAAACAAGAAATTGAGGCATTCGCCATGCCACTTGCTAAATATCTGCAACTTCTGTGAAAAACAAGGAGATGCCCTCTCCTGAAAATTTTTTCTTTACGGCAGAAATTATTGCCTTTGCTTTTTTTGCGGCGACTTCATCAATATATGCAAAAAGTAAAAAATTTGTTTCAGGCCAACTTGTTGTTCCCAATTTTTTTGCATGCACGCCTCTCCCATGCACAACAGGAATCACCGTATACTCAATTTCAGGAATCTCTTGCTCCAACAAATCTGTAATATCTTCTTCCACGGATTGATTAGAAATAATTTCCATTCGATACTTCATATTTTACCTTCTTTACTTTTCAGCAACGAGCGAATCTTCAGATTCGAGAGTTGCTGAAAACGCGATTTCACAACGAAGTGAGAAATCGCAGTTGATAAGCGAGTTTTTGAAAAAAAACTCGCCATTAAAAACAGCAACTCAATTTCAGTTGCTGTTTTTAAACCTTCTTTACTTTTCAGCAACGCTATTTTTGTTGCTGATTTTAAACCTTCCTTACTTTTCAGCAACGAGCGAATCTTCAGATTCGGGAGTTGTTGAAAAAGCGATTTCGTAACGAAGTGAGAAATCGCAGTTGATAAGCGAGTTTTGAAAAAAACTCGCATTAAAACAGGCAACTCAATTTCAGTTGCCTGTTTTAAACCTTCCTTAATTTTCAGCAATGAGCGAATTGTCAAATTCGGGAGTTGCTGAAAACGCCGTTTTGCAATGAAATGCTTTCGCAACAAGCGCATAGCGCGAAGTTTCAAGCGAAAACGGCAATTGATAAACGAGTTTTTTGAAAATATAAAAAACATTCGCAAAGGCGC
>JAAUZD010000056.1 GCA_014804785.1 Lachnospiraceae bacterium | reverse complement strand
TGTCAAGCCAAGCATATTGACAAGCATATATCCGCTCAAATAGCCAAACACATTATCCTTGTCCTTTAAATATTTTTTTTCGATCACCTGCATTGCAGAAATCGTGGAACCCGATTTGAAAATTGATTTTTTCGGAATAAAATAAACGCCCGTGTCAAATCTCTTTAACTTCCCGGCATCTGTCAGTTTTTTTATCTGTACCCGCAATGTGCTTTCATTCAATCCTTCTATATTTAACTCCGATACGAAAATAGGTGTATTTTCCCCATAGTTTTCTATAAGATAATCGTATAGCATCGCTCCATTTCCTTTCGTAAACATTTCAGAAATCTCTATTTTCATTTTTATTATACCCACTTGTCGCAGGAATATCAATACCAAAAATGACCGGAACATTTCTGCCCGGCCATCAACGCTTAATTATCAATAACAAACATATTTTCAACTTCAAATTCTGTCACATTAAGACTCTCTCAAAAAATGGTGTAGTAGCTGTGTAGTAAGCGCCTTATTTTTCTATGTAATCATTGATTTTATAGGTTTTTCCGAGACTTTTCAAGATACTGCCATGACACACAAAAAGATTGTGAAAAATGTAACAAAGCTGCCAAATCAGGGCAAAACGGGGCAAGTTAATACCGTCAAACGAAGTAAAAACGTAATAGGAATTGGTGGCTTTTACTACTACAAATAATTTGATATATTCTAATAAACATATTGTTTCATTTCTATTTCTTCTTCAAAAATAGTTTGTATTTCTTCTCCCTTTTTTTCTTCAATCCGTACAGTCATATACTGCTTACTTTCTCTTATTCTATGCCTAACTATATTCAAATTTAACTCCACATAGCCATCAATATTTTTCTGGATTCTTCCATCCACAAATTCGAAATATGCACAGTTATTCTGAATAGCATTATAAATCCTCTGCCCTATATCAGTCTCACCTACTTTTTGTCCAAAAATATTAATAGCATTACGAGTATATAATATACTATATGGAATATTAAATTTATTTGTATGCGTGTAACAATAATCTCTAGCTACAATATAGTCATTTATAACCTGATATATTTTATTGTTACTTAGTAGCACTCCCGTTATTCCTCTAATATCCTCACATATTTGACTCCTGCTATTTTCTACAATATCACGGATCTCCTCATTTAATTGCTCATTGTTTCTAACCTCTCTAATACCAAATGCTACCGGATTATGTAATGGACAATTTTTATAGTTTTCTTCTGAATAGGGGGGCAGCCCTTCCACATTATATCTATAGTGCCTTCCATGCAAATTAGTCCTTCCAGTATTTTCTTCTTCATATTGTACACCAAACAAATTAATAATTTGAATCGGATTATTACAGGCCGGGCAAATTGCAAAATGCGGAGTTTTGTATCGATTAGGATTCTGATAAAATGGAAACCTTTTATGAGTCTTCTCCATAAATGTTTCTCTTGTTAATTCATAGCCATCTTTATTTCCATCACCAACTGAAAAAATATTCATCTTCTAACCTCAACTTTCTTTTATTTAAAAAGCCACCCTCAATTTTATTCCAGCAACATTTTATATCACATTAGAAAAATATCTCCTAGATATTCGTAACGTGTATAATAGAGTATATCATATTCTTCCTCTTTTAAAATTTATTTTCAGTTCCACTTCCGGCGGTTTCCAACTTTAATTTTTCTATACCCATGTTCCAAAATGCAATCATTTCTTCAGTGCTTTTGCAACCGCCTGTGCAACCTTCTCCTCATATCCGTTCAAAAAGAAAAAGCAGGTTGTGGAATCAATGCCCAAATAATCGCTTCCATCATTCTCCATCAGTGCTGCCGCCATGCTTTTTGCCGGGAATATGATAATCCGTTTTCCCCTTCCCGCATCTGAAAAATCCGCCGAGCATGATATTTAATGGCGAACTTTCGCACAGATAGGTGTCAATCAGTTCCAGATATGCGTCATAAAGTTCCTCTAAAGTCAAATCAAGGCTTTCATTCTCACCAAGCCAGTTACCTGACCTGCTAACCGGATTTGTTTTCCAGCCGGATACCCCGATTTCTGCCAGAAGGCGCATGGCATTCACCGCCATCTTCTCGGCTCCATCTATGCCGCGCAGTCAGTTGTGCCAGCCAACACCGTCAAAGTTCAAAGAAAACTCCGGGCGCAGCCCAAGCTCCTTTAAGCTGTCAAAAAGCTCTTTACTGACCTGCATTCCGTTCGTATAAATCTGTCTGATGGCAATCCCTTTTTCCTTCAGCGCAATTACCAGCTCCATAAAATCTTTGCGGACAAGCGGCTCGCCGTCTGTATATTGACTCATTACATAGAGCCAGTAATTCAAAATTTTGGTGCCCGATAGATATGGAAAACTTTTTTTGTTTGCTAATATATACTCTTTAACTTTCTTTACGGAATTATCATTATTCAAGAAAAGGGTTCTGACATCTCCTTGAAATCTATCAACAAATGTGCTGCATAGCCTAAGCCATATTTCCACATGTTTATTGGGCTGAAGTGCAACTTTATATTTTAGCGGCTTATCGCGTAAATCTTCTTGTGGCATCTGTATAACGCTTTCTGGGAGAAACACATCATTAGTCTCAGCATCCAGATATGCTGCTTTGGCTGCTTCCCAGAGTTTATACGAATTGCGCTGGTAATTCAAAGCCATTGGTAAGGTAAAATATAAATAGTTTTCCTTAGTTCCACTTTCCAATTCGGGGTTGGCATCCTCCGGCATAGTCTCCCCGCCAAGTTCTCCATTATGATAGAGTTGTAAAAGTTGCTCAACACTTTTCAATATAGTTTCTTTCTTCTTGGAATTTAGCTTAATCTCTTTCATTCCCTAATCTTCCATTCTTTTTCCTGCTTTATTGCCAGTGATACTTCGCTTTCTTTTAACTCTTCCCACGCAGATTATCTGCTTGGAAGCTGCCCGTATCCTGTTTCATCCATGGATAGACAGATATTAAATTATTCCCGTTCCCTGACCATCACCAGAATCTTGTCCCCCGGTTGCTTCCCTATCCGGGAACGGATATCTTTGCGCATGCCTATGATATAACACACACTCCCGTCAGCGTTTTTTACTCCCATATTTACAATACTGCCATCATACGGCTCCCCGTCAAACGTGGCGTGTACCTTCACCCGTCCTCGTCCAAATTCTTTCCTGATATCATAAGGAAAAATAACATAAGCGCCGCCTGTTTCCCCGGCTTCATAAATCAAGGACTCATATTCATACACTTTATTGTCCACTGCCTGTGCACCATCCAATCTGTTTTCTACAAATATACCACGTTCGGTTTCCAAATGGTATATACCTCCTCTATCTTGCCATTGGCAAGAGAATTGGAAAAATTCAAAGAGGACTATGATCCCTATTTGCTCTGTGCAAACAGCCAATCCCGCACTGTTTCCAACTTATAGGCGTAATCAAAGGATGTCAGGTGCTCGCTGCCGGAAGCTCCTCCCTCCACCGTGGTTCCCTTCGTAAATGTGACAAAATTGGCGTTCAATCCCTTCGCGATCATGGATTCAACAAAAGCATTTTGCGTATTTTGATCCTCCTGGGCGCTCCATTCTTCGTGGGTATAGGGAACACCGTCCGCATCAAAGACAGCCATCAACCCGGTCTGGCCTGTGGACGCCTTGTCGTCTCCGGCGGAAACGATATAGAAAAATTTATCTTCCTCCAGAACATTCAGAATCTCATTGTTCCACTGGCTGCCCACAAACAGAGAGGCAGCAAACAGATCCGGATACGCTGCATTGAGATGAAAGGAGGTCATGCCTCCCATGGATTGCCCGGTAGCATAAAGGCGGTCCGTATCAATGGAATAAGTATCGCACAAATCGTGAATCAGATTGACAGCTACCTCAATCTGAGGGGATGTATTAAAATTGTCATCCACAATGGTTTCCGTAAAAACGGGGATCAGAACAAAGCTTGGATGCTTGGCCTGTTCCCCAGTGGTTGCCCAGATCACGCCTCCCCATCCGATGGTCAATGAAATTTCCGCCTCACGGCCGGCGGCACGGGAGTCCGGAATAAACATGATCATGGGATAACTTTCTGCCGCATCATATTTTTCCGGAACAAACAGTTCATACTGCATTTCATAGCCCGTATCCGGGTCCGTAAACGTCAGCAGCTGATACTTATCCTGCACCTCATCCAAAATCGCCTGAAGCTCTTCGTCCGGTTCACTGCTTTGGTTGGACATACCGCCACCCTGCCCTCCTCGGCCACCGTCCCGACCGCCATATGGACCGCCATTCGAGTCGCCATCCGAATCAGCCTTGTCACCCTTTTCATCCATTCGTTCCCCATGCCTTTCCCAGCTTTTATCGTCGGAATCCAACGACTGGTTTCCCTGGGATTCAGTGTTTTCTGCACAGCCAGCAACAGATAACAGCAGTGTTGACAGCAGCACGGTCATAAACATAGCTCGTTTCATTTTATGCTCCTCCTTTTACAAACGGTACACCAATTATATGGTTTTCAATTTTATCATCTTATATGTTATCCTACTTAAAATTATAGCCAAATTTCTAAAATATGCACTTGAAAATCGAAATACTCATCCCTGTGTGGAAAAGGATATAGACCACTTCGTAATACTTGTAATAAATATTGCCGTTATGTACGAATTTCAGGGACTTCCGCATCTGGTCTTCCAACCTTGGCATTTTCATTCTCTACTGATCTGAGTTTTCACTTATCACAATCTCATCAAGGGCAGATATGCTTCCGTCATACACGTAAAACTCATACCGTATCTGCTGCTCCTGATCCCGATAAAACCAGCTATCATATCCAAACTTTGCATTGGTATGCTTCACCGTATCATGCATTTTCTCTTTCATCATTTTAGGGTGCATCAGTTCCGCAAGGAGGAACCCTCTGCCAAAGGAGCCATCGTACCAGTTCATTTGTTTTACGCTTTCAATCTATTTTTTTATCCGGATTGCCATTCCGTAAATGAATCACACTCCACGCCAGCATAATCCCAAACCAAATAAACATGCTCTCACTCATCAGTCCGTTGGTAAAACCAATACGAAAGGGCGTATCGGGAAGAAGGGATTTCACAAACCGCAAAACAACATAAACTACAAGTACATTCGTAAATGCCATCCATTTCGGGAATACTGTCCTGCCGGAAACTTGCAGATAGAACCAATATAAAAATGGCGGCAGCATGAATGCCTCGCTTAATACCACAATCCACGAAAAATGGTAAAGCAAGGCCTCCGCTGCAGGCAGTGCCACCGCTTCATAACCATTCCCGTTAAGCCACGCAAATACATACAGAATCATGACATAAAACAGATGGAGACACAGCCATGGTGTCAGCCCGAATGCTGTCAGATAATGGTATATTTCCCTGTTCTTTTCCTGTTTAACAAATCCGGCAGTGGTAAACAGTGCAATTCCATATAGCAGGACAGCAGGAAAAGCCACAAGCATGGACAAGGAATTTCTCCATGCAGGTATCTGTGCCACGCCCTCCGTCAGCCAGTAGATCTGCCCATGGTATGCCGTATTGCCGTACATCATCAGCCAGTCACCGCTGCCCAAGAAAACACAGCCAAACATACCACAGATTAGTGCGGCAACTTTTTTTCTATTATCCATCATTTTATCCTCCCAATTTGCTGTTACATCCATTCCTGAATCGCTTTTCTGACTCTCCGGTCAATATCCAAGCGGGTTTCTTTGCATTCTTTCGGATATTCTCTTGCTGCTTTGAAAGCCATTTTTACGAACATCCCTGAGAAAACAGGCACCATTGTCTTAAGCATGCTTTCCGGAAATACAAAATGCGTACCATGCTCGTAAACTGCTATTTCCACTATACAGTCATGGGGACATTTTCTCAGTCTTTCTTCCATCCTGTTTATATATTTCACCGTATCCCATAAACAATCATCAGAAGCACCGATTAGCAGCAATTTCCCCTTAATCTTCTCAACCGGAATCATTTCCTCCGGTCTGTGGGAATGCGCTTTTTCAGAATCATCGAACAGTATCTTTGAATTAACCATATCACCGGTTCTTTTGCTCTCTGTGGCTATAACCTTCCAATAGTCCGGATGTTTGTAAACAAACGGCATAAAAGGAAGCGGCTCACCTTTATAGGAAAACAGGGATTCTCCCTCTACCGGCCATTCCCTGCATCCATCTTTTTTACCCCGCATAAATCCCTGCCAGATAAAATCGCTAGGTGTCATTCCTATTGTCAGCGTAATATCATTAAAATAGGCTGCCGCTGTCAAAGCAAGCGTTCCTGTAGTGGAAGCACCAGCAATGCCAATCTTTCTGATGCCGTTCTTTTTCAGCCACATGATTGCATTTTCTATTCTCTCCAGCGGATAATTATGATGCCCGTAATCTTTTTTGCCCGGAGACATTGACATGACATTCACCCCGAGCCTATGAAGCCACTTTACACCGCTTCTTGCCATGTAATCTTCCGGGTCATCTCCAAGCATCAGGATCATTGCGCTATCACTTTTATTTTTGGTTTTCCAATAAGCTCCGTAAAAACCATCCGTTTCC
>JAAUZD010000055.1 GCA_014804785.1 Lachnospiraceae bacterium | reverse complement strand
AATATGAAAAAAGGGAAAATGACCATTTGCATGCATCGGTGATGGATTTGATTGTGCGGGCAAATAATGCGATATTTAAGGAGGCGAAGGATATGTGTATGTGCAAGGCATTGGAGGAGCTGATGGCAGATGAACTTGAGGCAAAAAGGGCAGAGGGGATAAGACTTGGAATAGCTGAAGGAAAAGCCGAAAATGTGTTGGAACTTTTAGGAGATTGTGGGAAAATTCCTGATGAGTTACGAAAAAGAATCTTATATGAGCGAAATCTGGATGTTCTTGTCCGTTGGCTTAAGTTGGCAGCTCGGGCAGGTTCTGTTGAAGAATTTCAAAATGCAATGTAATGCGTAGTAGATGAAGGTACGAGCGAATGTGTACGGCTTTATTATGGATTACAAGGTAAGGTGCTTTTTTTACAACTTACATATTTTAAAATGCAACTTGGGCAAGGAGTAATGAAATGATGGTCGGGGTGTGATAGTATGGTATCGCGAAAGAATTTAATAATATGTGAGTTGGGAGGGAGATACGATTGGAGCGAGAATGGGGATTAAACGGAAATCAATTGAAGGTCATTGCAATAATAGCGATGACGATAGATCATCTTACATGGACTATTGTACCCGGATATTCGAGGATATGGTGGGTCTTGCTGTTTCATATAATAGGGCGTCTGACTGCACCGATTATGTGGTTTTTTGTTGCGGAAGGTTATCACTATACACATAATTTGAAAAAGTATGCGGGACGATTGTTCCTGCTGGCTGCCGTATCGCATTTTGCCTATAACTTTTGTTTTGGAATTTCTTTTATTCCATTTGAAAGGTCTGTATTTAATCAAACCAGCGTTGCGTGGCCGCTGGCGTGGGGGCTGGTGCTGCTATCTGTCATGGAGAGCAAAGAGCTAAAAGAATGGCAGAAAAGAGTGATCGCAATTATGATCTGCGTTATCACTTTTCCATCGGATTGGAGCTGTATTGCGGCTATAGCGATCATGTCTATCGGAGTGAACCGGGGGAATTTTAAAAAGCAGATGGCTTCTATTGTAATCTGGACGTTCTTTTATGGAGTGGTATACTTTATATTTATTGACAAAGTTTACGCGGTTATTCAAATGGGAACATGCCTGACAATCCCCCTGCTGCGTTTGTATAATGGAAAAAGAGGATCTTTAAAGAGTATGGGAAAACTGTTTTATGTATACTATCCTGCACATTTGGTGGTCTGCGGTTTGATTCGTATTATAATGTGGGGGATAGATTCGGTTACGGCAACTGCGAATTTCTAAGAAAGAGGAAAAGGCGCTTAAGAAACAAGTGCCTTTTTTTACAGCTTACATATACCAAAATGTAACTTACCGTTTTCTATCTTGCTGGGATTTGATGAGACTGCTATGATACTTCCATCTGAAATGAAAGCGCTAAAACGCTTCGGAATGGAGGAAAAATGGATATTATTAAAGTGGAGGATCTTACGAAGAAATATGGTGATTTTACAGCAGTCGATCATGTATCCTTTGCAGTTGAAAAGGGTACGATGCTGGCTTTCCTGGGAGTAAACGGCGCGGGGAAAACGACAGTTATCAACATGCTGGCAACCCTGCTTTCTCCTGATGGAGGCAGGGCGGAAGTGTGCGGAGAGGTTTTGGGAAAAGGTGATCAGAAAATACGGAGAAAAATAGGAATCGTATATCAGCAGAACTGTCTTGACGATATTCTGACGGTCAGGGAAAATCTGATGTGCAGGGGGATTATCCATGGAGCATCTAAGGCGGAAGCAAAAGAACAGTGTAACCGGCTCGGCAGGATATTAAAGCTGGATGATATCATGAAAAAGAAATATAGAATGCTGTCCGGAGGGCAAAAAAGAAAATGTGAAATTGCGGCGGCGCTTATGCATACGCCGGAAATTCTTTTTCTTGATGAACCGACAACAGGGCTTGATCCGGCAACCCGGGTGGATGTATGGAGTACCATAGAAGCGCTGCAGAAGGTTGAAAAAATGACGGTGTTCCTCACGACGCATTATATGGAGGAGGCAGCAGGTGCAGAACAGATTATCATTATGGATCATGGCAATATCATTGCCCAAGGAACGCCCTTTGAATTAAAAGAAAAGTTTGCATCTGATAAACTGAAGCTGTACTGTAAAGAGGGAAAAGAAGAGCAGGTTTTGGAATTTGGGGATTCCCTGTGTTTTGGGACCAATGTACGCGGAGAGATGAAACTAATGGAAGATAGAGTCATTGAAGTGCAGATTCCATCCACCATGTCGTCAGTTCCCATGATTCATCAGGTGAAGGATCTGATAGATGGGTTTGAAGTGATTCAGGGAAGCATGGATGATATGTTCTTAAATGCAGTGGGAAAAGAATTGGTTTAAAGGGGGGATGAGACATGGAAAAGTTTTTGGTTATGACAGGACGTAATCTTAAAAATTATTTTCGGAGCAAAGGCGCAATCTTTTTTTCCCTGCTGTCTATGCTTGTTGTCATATGTCTTATGGTATTTTTCTTAGGGGATATGCAAGTGGAATCAATTGTGGGAATACTGGATCAGTTTCCGGGCAGAGATAGGATAGCAGATGAAAAGAATGCGGAACTGCTGGTCCTTTCATGGACCTGTGCAGGTATCATTTCGATCAATGCTGTGACGGTAACACTGGCAGTTTATTCCACAATGATAAAGGACAGAGCCACCGGGAAACTGAATTCTATCTATACGGCTCCTATTGGCCGCATGGTTATTGCGGCAAGCTATGTGGCATCTGCGTGGACTGCCTCTGTATTGATTTGCGGACTGACGCTTATCATAACGGAAGTATATGGGGTGGTAAAGGGATTGGATCCCTTCACCTTTGGGGTACATATGCAGCTGATAGGGATGATCATGGTCAATTCCTTTACCTATGCCACCGTCATGTATTTTCTGGCAGTGATTTCAAAAACGGAGAGCGCATGGAGCGGTCTTGGCACTGTGGTAGGAACGCTGGTTGGATTCCTTGGCGGGATCTATATCCCTGTTGGTTCCTTGTCTGAGTCGATTGGAAATGTTATGAAATGCACACCGGTTATTTACGGTACCGCCATGTTTCGGAGTGTGATGTCAAAGGGAATCATAGACACTACCTTTGCAGATTTGCCTGATGAAGTGATTGCCGGGTATCGCACTGTGATGGGTATCGATCTTGAGTTGTTTGGCAGAGAGGTGAGTGTAATGGAAGAAGGGATTTTAATTCTTATATTTGGTACAGTATTTCTTGTCATTGGTACGGGTATGCTGAAATATGGGAAAAAGACAGACAGATAGTGGGAGAGAAAGATGAAGATTATCATAGAAACGCCGCGTCCGGGAGAAGAGGACGAAATCATAGTCCGCTGCGCAGCTTTGGACGAGCAGCTGATGAAATTGATCTACGCCTTGAAAATGCGGCAGGATAAGATAACAGGATATGTGGAGGATAAGATCGTCAAACTGGACCCGAAGGAGATATTTTATTTTGAATCGGTGGATAACAAAGTGTTTGCATACACGGATAAGGGGGTATATGAAGTCCGCAGAAAATTGTATGAAATCGAAGAAGATTTCACGCATATGGATTTCCTGCGGATTTCCAAATCTTCCATTGTCAATGTTGCAAAAATTGCCTATTTAAGACCAATCTTTAACGGACGATTTGAGGCAAAGCTGAAAAATGATGAGAAAATCATCATTTCAAGGCAGTATATTGTGGACTTGAAGAAGAAGCTGGGGATTTAAGGAGGAATGAGATGGAGATATTTCGTGATTTTATTAAATGGTTTCAATATATTACAATAGGAGTTCTGATTGTATGCGCTGTCAATTTTTCACTTTCAGGAACAGATACGATTCCGCTTATGACGTTATGGCAGATTCTGCTGTCTGGATTCCTTACAACACTTATCACAATGCTGTTTTATTCAGGGAAAAAAATGACGTACATAAAATGCGGTATTCATTATGTCGTGTTGTGCGGTGTGATGATACCATGCGGATATTGGTTCGGATGGCTGTCCTTTAATGCGGCGGAAATCTGTATGATGATTCTGTCAGTAGCAGTAGTTTACCTGCTGGCATTTGTTGCTTATTATCTGATTGACTTAAAACAGGCGGAAAAAATAAATCAAAGGCTGAAAGAGAAGTATCCGAATTGACACCGTTCCCAAGGTAATGATAAAATGATGCACAGCAGGAAAATTTTTGTGGAAGTCAGGAGGACTTTTTATGCCTAAGAGAACAGATATTCATAAAGTGCTGATCATCGGTTCAGGACCTATCATTATCGGACAGGCCTGTGAGTTTGACTATTCGGGAACACAGGCGTGCAAGGCGCTTCGGAAGTTAGGATATGAGATCGTGCTTGTAAATTCCAATCCGGCAACGATTATGACGGATCCGGAGACAGCGGATGTGACTTATATCGAACCGCTCAACGTAGAGCGTCTGGAGCAGATCATTGCAAAGGAACGGCCGGATGCGCTGCTGCCGAATCTGGGAGGGCAGTCGGGTCTTAATTTGTGTGCGGAACTGAATAAAGCCGGAATTCTGGAGAAATACAATGTAAAGGTAATCGGCGTGCAGGTGGATGCCATTGAGCGGGGAGAAGACCGTATTGAGTTTAAAAAGACCATGGACAAGCTTGGCATTGAGATGGCACGCAGCGAGGTTGCCTATTCTGTGGAGGAAGCGTTGTCTATTGCAGAGAAGCTTGGATACCCGGTAGTTCTCCGCCCTGCATATACCATGGGCGGTGCAGGCGGCGGCTTGGTTTATAATAAAGACGAATTAAAAACAGTATGTGCAAGAGGTCTGCAGGCGAGTCTGGTGGGACAGGTTCTGGTGGAGGAATCCATTCTCGGATGGGAAGAACTGGAACTGGAAGTGGTACGTGATGCAGACAACAACATAATTACAGTATGTTTTATTGAAAACATTGATCCTTTAGGCGTACATACAGGAGATTCCTTCTGCTCAGCGCCTATGCTTACGATTTCCAAGGAGTGCCAGAAGAAGCTGCAGGAGCAGGCATACAAAATCGTGGAATCCGTACAGGTAATCGGCGGCACGAATGTGCAGTTCGCCCATGACCCTGTAACAGACCGTATCATTGTCATTGAAATCAATCCCCGTACATCAAGGTCTTCCGCACTGGCTTCCAAAGCGACCGGATTTCCCATTGCGCTGGTATCCGCCATGCTTGCAGCAGGGCTTACCTTGAAAGACATTCCCTGCGGTAAATATGGTACATTAGACCGATATGTTCCCGACGGCGATTATGTGGTAATCAAATTTGCACGCTGGGCATTTGAAAAGTTTAAAGGCGTAGAGGACAAGCTGGGAACGCAGATGCGTGCCGTAGGCGAGGTCATGAGCATTGGAAAGACATATAAAGAAGCGTTCCAGAAGGCAATCCGTTCTTTGGAAACAGGACGCTATGGGCTTGGACATGCAAAGGATTTTGACACCTTATCCAAGGAAGAACTGTTAAGGAGACTGATCACACCTTCCAGCGAGCGTCATTTCCTGATGTATGAAGCTCTCCGCAAAGGCGCTTCGGTGGAAGAAATTCATGAGATTACTAAGGTAAAAGCTTATTTTATAGAGCAGATGAAAGAACTGGTGGAGGAAGAGGAAGAACTTCTGAAACAGAAAGGTTCTCTGCCGGAAGATGCTATGCTGATCACTGCCAAGAAGGATGGATTTTCTGATAAATATTTAAGCCAGTTGTTGGAGATTCCTGAAGAGGAGATACGTGACCGCCGTATTGCATTGGGATTAGAAGAAGCCTGGGAGGGCGTCCATGTCAGCGGGACTAAGGACAGCGCTTATTATTACTCTACTTATAATGCACCGGATAAGAGTGTTGTCAGCACCGATAAACCTAAAATCATGATCTTAGGCGGAGGACCCAACCGTATCGGACAGGGAATTGAATTTGATTATTGTTGTGTACATGCGGCAATGGCACTTAAGAAACTGGGATTTGAAACTATTATCGTGAATTGTAATCCCGAGACCGTATCTACAGACTACGATACTTCCGATAAGCTGTACTTTGAGCCGCTTACGCTGGAAGATGTTTTAAGTATCTATAAAAAGGAAAAGCCGCTGGGTGTGATAGCACAGTTCGGCGGTCAGACTCCTTTAAATCTGGCGTCTGAACTGGAAAAAAATGGTGTGCGGATCTTAGGTACCTCTCCTTCTGTCATTGATCTGGCAGAAGACCGGGATCAGTTCCGCGCTATGATGGAGAAGCTGGATATTCCCATGCCGGAGTCGGGCATGGCGACGACGGTGGAAGAAGCCCTTTCTATAGCTGATAGGATAGGATATCCGGTTATGGTACGTCCCTCTTATGTGTTAGGCGGACGGGGCATGGAAGTAGTATATGATGATGAGAGTATGACGGAATACATGAATGCGGCAGTGGGCGTTACGCCGGATCGGCCGATTCTGATTGACCGTTTCTTAAATCATGCGTTGGAGTGCGAGGCGGATGCAATCAGCGACGGTGAGCATGCCTTCGTACCGGCCGTGATGGAGCATATTGAACTTGCAGGTATTCATTCAGGTGATTCTGCATGTATTATCCCCTCTGTGCATATTCCGGAGGAGAGCGTGAAAACCATCAAGGAATATACAAGAAAAATAGCGGAAGAGATGCATGTAAAGGGACTCATGAATATGCAGTATGCCATTGAAGATGGAAAAGTCTTTGTGCTTGAGGCAAATCCCAGAGCTTCCCGTACAGTGCCTCTGGTATCTAAGGTGTGCAATATCCGTATGGTACCGCTTGCGACAGAAATTATTACCGCTGAAATCACGAACAGACCTTCTCCGATCAAGGATTTAAAGGAACAGGTAATTCCCAATTATGGGGTAAAAGAAGCGGCGTTTCCTTTTAATATGTTTCCGGAGGTGGATCCTATCCTTGGACCGGAGATGCGTTCCACAGGAGAGGTGCTTGGGCTGTCACGCTCATACGGCGAGGCCTTCTTTAAGGCACAGGAGGCGATCTCGTCAAAACTTCCTCTTGAAGGAACGGTACTGATTTCCGTCAACAAAAAAGATAAGGATGAAGTAGTGGAGGTTGCAAGAAGTCTTGCAGGAGATGGATTTAAGATTGTTGCCACCAGCGGAACCTGTGATTTGATCAACGCTGCGGGCATTCCGGCGGTAAAGGCGAAGAAACTCTTTGAAGGCCGTCCCAATGTAGGAGATATGATTACAAACGGAGATTTTGATTTGATTATCAATTCGCCTGTAGGCAAGGACAGCATCTATGATGACAGTTATCTTAGAAAAGCGGCAATCAAAGCCAAAGCGCCTTATATCACCACCGTTGCAGCGGCAAAGGTGGCAGCCGAGGGAATTCATTATGTGAAGACCCATGAGAGCGGAGAACTGAAGTCTCTTCAGGAACTGCACAGTGAGATTCATGATTAATAAGGAGATAGATAGCTCACGATAATAAAAGAGGGATGCCAATATTGATAGGGCATCCCTCCTTTTTACTGCGCCTGGCGGCGCACGTTTTACAACTATTTTTCTGCAGCAGCATTTTTGTCAACGACCTTGATGATTCCCTTTTTCCACATAATGCGGGAAGAAATCAAAGCAATCGGTAACATAAAGAGAATCAGGAAACCAATCATGCCAAACAGGGAACCGCCGCTTGTGACGCGTACAAAAATGGACAATAAGGATACAATGATCAAAACCGGAAGAACACCCATAATGCCATTTTTAACAACCTTATCGCCGGCGTTGCTGCTGGAGAAAAGTCCCAGCGTCAGGGAACCGAACAGTGCAGGAATGAGGTAGTTCGATGCCGTTTTTACAGCGGGAAGTTCAAATACCGGGCTGATCCATGTACTCAGCAGGGCGGCAAGAGCCAGGATAATGATGGTCATAATGGAACTTACAGCAACTCCCACTGAGGCAATAGCATCACCCTCGGGGGTGTTTGGCTCTTTATTGGCGAGTTTCATGGCATTTATTGCACAGGGCAGCTTTAAATTCATAATATTACCGGTAATGAAAGTCAGATAGGCGGAAGACCCAAGGATAGGGGTATAGCTGAGCGCTTCAGAAATTCCTACCGGAATATAAATCATCAGGATACTGATAGTTCCCAGATTGAAAACAGAGCCTAAAGGTGGAATACTGTCATAATAAGCAAGCACGATAAAAGGAAGTGCAATCATATAGATCAAGGCAATCACCGTGCCGATTCGTCCCCATTTATGGCTCCATGCCTGAAAGGGATCCATGGGTTGTGTTGTTTTATTTTCTTTATTCATAGTTACTTCTCCTTATGCTATTTTTATTGAAACAGGCTGGTCCAGAAAATGGAGGATATCATACCTGCTATCATGGAAAAAGCCATGACGAATTCACTAAGCCAGCGCAGTTTTGGATTCTTTGAGGCTAGGAAACCAATGAGCAGTGCAACGACTAAGCCGGTCAGCATGACAGCAGCCTGAATCGTATCGCCAAATAGCAGTACAGGAACATAGACAGCAAACAGACAGAGCATAAAGGTTCCGCTTAGTACATATTTCCATGTGCTTGCATTTTCTGTTTTGTTGACGCTCATGGAAAGCTTTTTGCCAAAAGGGATCAAGATCAGGAAGCCACTCAGCATGCCGATACTCATAAGAATCATAACAACACCAAACTGCGTTCCGGTAGCGTTTTCAAGCATTTCAGCGCTGGTAGAAAAACCGAGTGCAGATGCTACACTGCTTGAAATTAAGGTTTCGTAGGAAAGGGAACCGATAACGGAGAGTCTCCACCATGACCATAAAACGCCCAAAACAGAAACCAGTGCAAATAACCCAACAACGATAGACAGGCTGGGAACAATGGAGAAGACTAGACTCGATTTGATGACCTTAGCTAAATCCTCTTTTGAGATGCCCATTTCCCGACAGCGGGTATATGCTTTTTTCAGATAAACCAGTGAAAATCCAAGGATGTAGACCAGACCGATTACAACCAAAGTAAGCAGCAATGGGCTTGAAATAATTTGTTTCATGATAAGTTACCTCTTTTCTAAACTATTATTTATAAATATATATTAACTGTGCTCTTCGAGCCAGCGCATTGCAGTATATGTGTAGATGGCGCTTCCAACTGATAAAGCGGCTTCATCAAATTTTACCTTGGGATGATGTTGGGGATAGCAGAAGCCTTGATCGGGATTTCCTGCTGCCAAGGCGAGCATGATAGAAGGAACTTCCAGACTGACATATGCAAAATCCTCAGAACCTGCTGTCTTTGACTGACCGGACATGGCACTGAGCTGATCGGCGTTAAAAGCTTTGGAAGGTCCTAAAAGTTCCTGGACATATTTAGTCGTACATGCGGACAAGTCAGGATCATTTACAAGAGTTGGGCATCCGCTGCCAAAAGACACCTCTGCGCTGGCGCGGAAAGATGAGGCGATTCCCTGTGAGATTTCAGTCATTCGCGTTTTTAAAAAGCTTCTGATTTCCTCATTATAGGTGCGAATCGTACCGCATAATTCTACAGTATCTGGAATGACATTAGCGGCATCACCGCCGTGAATGGAGCCGACGGTCAGAACTGCTTCATCGGAGAGTGCGAGTTCCCTTGCATGTATTTCCTGAAGGGCAGTGATGATATGTGCAGCAACGTTGACTGGGTCTATGCCGTTATTTGGCATGGAACCATGGCAGCCTTTTCCTTGTATCTTGATTGAAAAATAATCTGCGGCAGGAGCGCTGACGCCTCCGCCGCATACGACCACGGTACCGGTCGGCATTGGCAGACCTGCCATGACGTGAATCATCAGGGCTGCATCCACATCAGGATTTTTGAGCAGACCATTCTTGATCATGTCATGGGAACCTTCAAAGATTTCTTCCGCCGGCTGGAACATCAGTTTGACGGTTCCGCAAATTTCATCTTCGTGTGCTTTTAAAAGCCTTGCGGCACCCAGCATCATAGCTGTATGCATATCATGTCCGCAGGCGTGCATTTTTCCATTTTCGGATGGAAATTCAACATCAGCTTCTTCACGAATAGGGAGTGCGTCCATGTCGCTGCGGATCATAAATACTTTTCCCTTCTGTTTACCTCCAGCAAGAGCAACAAGACCTGCCCTGCCGCATTCTTTTGGAGCGTATCCCATGGAAATGAGCTCTTTCTTTACGTGTGCAAAGGTATTTTCAAGATCAAATCCTGTTTCGGGATGGGTGTGAAGATAACGCCTCGATAAAATCAGTTCCACTTCATGTTCACTTGCTTCTTGTAGTAATCTTTCTCTTGTCATATATCCCTCTCCTCATTTTGATTATATTGTTTTTTTACAAGAGTAAAAAAATCTTCATTTGGCATAGGTTTGGCATAATAAAAGCCCTGTACCTGATCGCAGCCGATGCGCTGAAGCTGTTCTATTTGTTCTTTTGTCTCCACACCTTCTGCAAGAATTCCCACGTTCAATTCGTTTGCCATCAGGACTACCTGCTCTAGTATAATTCTTCCTTTGCTTGATACCATCATATTTTCCACAAATTTTTTGTCAAGCTTTATCATATCAAAAGGTGTTTCCAGAAGAATGTTCAGGGAAGAATAGCCGCTGCCGAAATCATCCATCAAAAGGGTATACCCTACTTCTTTCAGCTGAAGGGCTTTCATGCTTACCTGCTGGTCATTTGCCGTTTCTGTTATTTCAAGCTCCAATAGTTTCTTTGGGATGTCATATTTCCTTATCAGGTTGGAAAGCACCTGTATGCATTCATTGTCACGCAGATGGACTCTGGATACATTTACGGATACGGGGCAGCATGAAATCCCTGCGTCTATGCATTCCCTGACAAAACGGCAGACCTCTTCCCATATGTAATAATCTACTTTTTTAATAAAACCATTTTCTTCTATGATGGGAATGAATTCATTTGGATAAATCATTCCGCGGTCGGGATGATGCCATCTGACCAATGCCTCAGCGCCAATGATTTCATTCTTGGTAATACTGTATTTGGGCTGAAGATACATTTTGAATTGCCTTTCCGCAATTGCGGCGGGCATATTTTCTTCAATAAATTTCCGGTTGTATAAGGAATCTTTAAACTGTTCCTTGTAAAATAGAATATTACTCAATATATTCTGTTTGGAGGCTTTTCTTGCCATGGCAGCCCGGTCTTCCATCTGGCGAAGTTCCATGCTTTTGTCATCCACGGTGTATATGCCATAGGACATCTGAAGTTTCACATTCTTAAAACAGTTGATCCTCTGATCGAGCTGCTGGATGAAATCCACAAGTTCTTCTTCTCTGTCGTATTCCATCACGACCATAAAGACATCACTTCGCAGATTGATAAAAAACTGATTTTTACTGCAGATTTCCTGCAGCTGATTTTCAATAAATTCTAAAATTTCATCCCCAAATTTTTCACCGTATAAATCGTTGATGATTTTGAATTTTCGTATGTCAAACTGAATAAATCCGATTTCTCTTGAAGAAGAAAAAAGGAACTGATTGACATTTCGTCTAAAATGGCGGAGTTTGACAACGTTTTTGAGAATGCTGTGCATATCGTCATTTTCCGGGAGATCTTTTAGGTTTATGGCATTTTCCGTCATATATTTGAGATGATCAGCAAGCATATCTTCTAAGATTTCAATACTGATATTGATTGCCCGCGGGCATTTTTGAAGTATCAGACCTTCTTTGCGGATGAGAGCCAGCTCCTCCGGTTTAGATATATCTTTGCCCAAAATATCCCGGCAGTTGACCATGCCATTCATTCTTTTCGTAAAAAGATGTATGAATTCGGTTGTCTTCTTGTTTCCGTAGACTTCCAGTTCCCGATCCAGTGAGTCATGAAATCCAAGAGCCATTCCAAGTACCAGCATAGCGGCAGTAATACAGCCGCAGGTTCCGCCCTGACGCATGCCGCCGCCGAAGCATGTGCTGATTTTAAGTGCAGTTTTCAAGTCAATTCCTAAATCCTGCGCGAATGCGCCAAATAATGCCTGTGAACAGTGATATTGCTGATGTAGTAATTGATCAGCCCGCTCTTTGTGTGTCATACGTCACCCCGTTCCAGCAACCGGCAAAACCGATTTTCGCTTTTTATATTATTTTACCAGAAAAATGATTTTACCATATAGTTTTTTGTAAGTTTTTACATAGTAAATGTGGATTTCTTAGTATTGGAGATGATTTCTTGTACAGGGTCACTCAAGTTCTTCATAAAGATAGGCATTTAAGATGTTTTGAGGAGCATCATAATAAAAGCTGCTGTTGTAATCGTCAATTTTATCACTGACAAAAGAGTTATATGCAGCAACTAGAGCATCTACAATTTCCATTTTCTTTTCACTGGCAATGCCAAGTATCAGGCGTTTGTATACTTTGCCTATATCCCAATGGCTTGGGATAGTATATTTCGCGCAGGAAAGGTTGTCGAAGCTTCCTTCGCTTAGTGCTGCTTGCCTGATAAAGTCATCGCTGACGGTTTCGATGTTGTCGCTGTGATAGACATCGGCAAGGTCGTAGATTTTTTCGATTATAGGTTTACCCAGAGCATTTACGACATCGGCTCTTTTATTTTTTGTTTTGCGGGCAATGTACTCGATTAAGCTGCAGGTAAAGAACAAATCATTTTCTTTGCTGTTTTCTCTTCCGATCATTTGAAAAGTTCCTCACTTTCTGCAAATGTAAGGCAATTTAAGGCGGCTGGGGTACGGAAATTAATCTGGTGGGTTGGATATTTAAATTTTGCCATTACCCAGAATTGCTCCCTTGTGATAATGCCGTCAATATAGTCGGCAATAAAATTATAAATTTGGTCATTTGCCATAGCGCCTATAACAATATCGTAATCATGGGGAACGCCTCGGCGGCAGTTGATAATGAAATCAAGCCATTCTTCAGATAATTCTCTGAATTCTAATATTTTAAGGTTAGTGTCCATTTGGACAGTATAAGTGTTTATGATACTGGAACTGTACCGCTTTGCCCAGCGCTCGGCTTGTTCGCGGATGAGAGTGCAGTAGAAACCGGGACCAAAATCCTTCGTATTTCTGCCTTTTATAATCTTTGGATTTGCTATGGTGGTGTAACTGCCATGAAATACAGTCATTTTTCCCATATGGCAGGTCTCCTTTTGAAAATAAACATGTATTTGGTTGAACTACTTTACTGTATTTTATCATACCATTAAAGACATATCTCGTAAAGAAAATACTGCTTGCAATGTTTATGATGCAAAAATGATGCAAGTGTAATTTATAATAGAGATTAAATTATACTGGAAGAACATGGGGGCGTGATGAAACAAAAGAAAAGCATAATAATTGGGGTCATATCGTTATTGATTTTTGTGGGAATAACAGTTTCTTTCCTGATTTTTGGACTAAGAGCGGGTGTCATATCTCAAGGGGCAGAAGAGGAAGAAGCCTCGCGTGAAGAGATAGAGGAGGAAAGCATAAGCGAAGTACAGCAGGAATCGGCTCCGGAAGAAAAAATAGAAGAAGCACCCACAGAGGAAGTGGGGGAAGATAAAGAAATAAAACTGGACGCGCCTTATGCTTTGGCATATTATGAATTCCTAAAGGAATATGCCGGGGACAGCAACTATGTAAAAACAGGACATGCAAGGTTCAATCTGGTTTTTATTGATGATAATGAAATTCCGGAGTTGTTGCTAATGGAGGATAACAGTCATGCCAACGGAGTAAAAGTTTTCACTTATAATCAGGAAATGGTGGTAGAATTGGGAGAGTTTGGTTCCTCTGGATGGATGCAGTATGTAGAAAGAGGAGGAATGATTTTTAGCCATTTTATGGGGTTTGGAGAATCCATCAATAACTTTTTTAGGATAGAAGAAGGAAAAGCAACTCTGATTTGCAATTTGCATTCCTGGCCGGATTATTCAAGTGAAGACTTTACTGAGTTTTATGAAATTGATGGAATTTCTGTAGAAGAGGAAATATATCAGGCAAAGTGGAAGGAATTGTATGAAGACCATGAATATGTGCTAATTGGATATGAGGATGGGATTCCAATAAAAGAAACGGAACTGAAATCGTTACTGTCAGAAGCTATAGACGGATTGATTTTAAAGAAGGATTCCAAGGCACTTTTGGAACAGGTAACGGAGCAGGAAGAGGTACTTAAATCTTATGAATCATTTTTGACGGATTATGTGCAGCAGTGGGAAAAAAATGCTGGACAAAAATCCCCTGGGTTTAAACTGATCTATCTGGATGATGATGCGATTCCTGAGTTGGTGATTATTGAGGGAATGGCGCATTTATCTTCTGTCAATGTTTATACTTATGAGGCAGGGAAAACAATTTATGTTGGTGAATATGGGCAGTATGGGGCTATGGGGTATCAGGAAAAAAAGGGAATTGTATTTGACGATTATGATCAGGGAGGAAATGTATATTCTAGTGTGTATCAAATAAAGGGTACCGAAGAAACGCTTCTTATAAGTTTCAGTGAACGATGTAAGATTGTAGAGGGAGTCGAAGAGATTGAATATACGTATAGCGTAGATGGTAAGGAGTCAACTAAAGAGCAATATAACGAGGTTTATCTGACATGGAATGATGGATTCACAAAGGTAATAGATTACGATATGTGCGTTTTGATGGCGGATGCCGATATTTCGGAAAGACTGACAGAAGAATTGGAAAATCTGATTTTAACGCAGGAGGAGGTCTTAAAACGGAATGTGCTCATAAAATCAGGTGAGGATGAATCAGCAATTTTACTGATGGATTATGATGATTATGACAGAGATGGCAATTATGAAGCATTTGTGCTTTGCGGAGAATGTACCGAATATTCAGAACAGAAATTCTATAGCGGAACACTTTGGTTTGCAGGCGCCAATCAGTGCACACGGTTACAAAAACAGCACTATCGCATGATAGATGGGAAGATGAAGCTGGGACCAAATAGGAAATATCTCTTTTTTTATACCGACACGGTTCTTACAGCAGATATCAGCGAATTATGGACAGTAGTGAATGGAGAACCTATAGAAAGCGAACAGTCCCGAATTGGACAGGTAGTATACCGGGGAGGAAGTGATTTTGAAATCTGGAAAGATTGCTATGATCATTTTTATTGGATGAAGGAGGATATGTGGACAGGGCATACCTATAAGCCATACTTTTATCATTATAATTGGGATACTGATGAGGTTGAGAGATATGCCGGAGAAATAATTTCAAGGAAGCAGTTGGAGGAAATCTGTGGATTTGATCTGGCGCAGGAGATTGAAACGGAAGGCTATGTGGTGTCTGATATTATTAAGTGGGGCTATAAGATTGTGACGGTCAATTATGTCATTCCGAAAGACGAGGAGGATGCAATTCCTACAATCATTTTTGAAAACGTTATCTGGGACTGTATTGAAAATGATTACTGGAGAAAAGAGCAGCGCGGTGTTACTTCATGGAAAGACGCAGGGGTGGGAGGAAGCTTTCGTTTGTAAATTCCCCACCCATGCAGTATAATAAAATAAAAAGGGTGATGTAGGATGGGGTTGAATGATATTATTGCAATTTTAAAGCAGGTTTATAATAAATACGACAATATAAGGCTGGGAATAGCGGGGTCTTATGTAAATGGCAATGAGAAATCATCAAGTGACATAGACGTTGTGATAGATGGCGATTCCATGAGAGTTGATATCATGGAATATATAAAAAGCCTGTTTGATATCACGGTAGATGTGCTATGGATAGATTTAATGAAAAAGGAAGATGACGAATTGGACAAATTTGCGGTGGAAAACGGGCTACCGATAAATAAGTATTCAGCATACAAAACGGTGATGCAGGAAGTTAGGTGGATATGACCAGATCATATAAAAAGGATATACAGCTATTAATGTCAATCCTGCAAAGACAGAATGACATTAAAGAAGCTATAAAGCGTTTCGGATGCAGTCAGAATAATTTAGAGCAGGACAAAATGGCATTCGATTTATGTGCTTTCTATATGGCGCAGATTGGAGAAGCATCTAAAATGCTGACAGACGATACCCAACATTCTTTGACATGCATCAATGCCGGTGTGCTGAAAGCATTTAGAAATATGATAGATCACACCTATGAAAAGGTTAACAAAAAATATTTGAAAGCATATATTTTCAGCATGATTGAACCAGAGGCTATAGCAGAAATAAAGGGCAGAATCAATTATTGTAATGAAAATGCGGAATAATGTTTTTTAAACAGGAATCACACGAAAATGGTGACTCCTGTTTTTAATCGTAACTGTTCAGTACCTTCACAGTTACAATGCAAAATCCATCCTAGATTGCCTACGGCAATGGGATTTTGCATCTGGAGCATTTATGAGTTGTGAAAGCGGAACTGAAATTTTCACCTGTAAAAAGCGTCTGCAGAAAAGTAAAGAACTGACATATGTCCAAACTTCTCCGTCATAGACTGTAACAACAATTATGATGGGTGTTTGTTATGAAGAAGTACATAGAAAAAGTAAAGCAGCTGATTAGAATCTTCCCTCCAAGACAAGAGGGAGAGAGCGGAGAAGAGTATGCGAAACAGAGAGTGGTTCTGGGCATCAAATATGGGGTGTTTGCGCTGGCGGCGTTTGCTGTGCTGCGAGGAGTGCTTGTAGTGGCAGGACAAAGTATAACTGTAAGCAATAGTGTAGATGGGCGGGAACTTCCCATTTATTGTGTGGAGACACAGGAAAAGAAGATTGCGCTTTCCTTTGATGCGGCGTGGGGAAACGAGGATACGGCTAAAATTCTGGAAATACTGAAAAAACATGATGTCCATGTAACCTTTTTTATGACAGGCGGATGGGTGGAAAGCTATCCGGATGATGTAAAGGCCATTCTCGCCGCGGGACACGACCTGGGTAATCACAGTGAAAATCATAAAAATATGAGTCAGCTGTCAGATGAAGAAAAGAAAGAGGAACTCATGAAGGTACACACGAAAGTGCAGGAACTGACCGGATATGATATGTTTTTATTCAGACCGCCTTATGGAGATTATGACAATGCGGTGGTAAATGTAGCAAAGGATTGCGGATATTATACCATTCAATGGGATGTGGATTCCCTGGACTGGAAGGACTATGGAGTGGACTCCATCATTAAGACTGTGACACAGCATAAGCATCTTGGAAACGGCAGCATTATCCTTTGCCACAACGGTGCGCATGAGTTAGTATACCAATCAAAGTAAAAAATTTATAGATTTAATTGTGCCAGATTCTGTGTTGCATTCCATGCTTTCTATGATACTTCTCCAGAAAGTCCGCTTATTTTCTCTGTCGAGTGCCTGATATATCTCTATCCAATTCCCTGAAAGAGCCTTATCGATCTTTTCAAAAGATTTCTTGGCAGCAGGAATATATGTCATTTCTTTTTCCGATTCCTTGATGATTGAAGTTATCCTCAGATATTCAGAGTCGTATTTTTCTTCGCTAATACGCCCTTTCTGATACATATTGTTCAGACGGTCTAACTCCTTCCTGTGCTTGTCGATATCAGTTTTTTTAGGAAGGACCTTCTTTTCGGAAACCTGTTCCAGTACAATTTTTTTGTTTTCATATATTGCCATGATATTATTCAGCAAAAAGGATTCCGCTACATTTTCATTGATAACCTTGGAATAAGAGCATAGCCTGTTCGAGTAATGATTAGCACATCGGTAATAACGGTAATATACTCCAGCGGCCTTCCCTCTCTTTCTAGCCGAAGCGAGGCGGCGTCCGCAGATAGGGCATACAAATAAACCAGTGAAAAGATAGGGATCCTGTTTTTGCTGGCTTTGTTTGATTTTGATATTTCTCTGATTTATGTCCTGCATTTGGTCATACTGTTCGCGCGTAATATAAGCTGGACAATAATCATCATTACCGCGATAGGAACCATAGTAAAAGGTATGCTTACACATTTTAAGCATAGTATTTATGGTAAAGATTTCGCCATACTTCTCATTGATGTATTTAACTGTACCGGTTTTACTTTGATAGGCAAGGTAATGTTCAAATATCTCTTCCACCAGATGTTCCTTTTGAGGATCTTTGACAATACGCTTGACACCATCAATAATCTGAACCATATAGCCGAAAGGAAGGGAGGAATCGCCAAAGATTGCCTTTCCTTGACGTACAGATGCTTCATTAACAAATTTAATACGTTCACTGGTAGTATCCGTTTCATTTTGATTAATTGAAAGCATGATATTAACGTTAAGACGTCCCTCTCTGGTTTCAAGGTTCATACTGGGTTCGGCGGCAGCAACCCAGTAACAGTTATGAGCGTCAAGGATATCCTGGACTTTGTAAAAATCGGATACATTACGAAACCAGCGATCCATTTTCCAGAATAGAATTACATCTACTTCATCTCTTTTGACACATTCAAGAAGTTCCTTGATTGCCTTTCTTCGTTTCAATTCCTTTCGAGCAGTCTTTCCTTCATCCGCAAAATGCCCGATCAGTTTCCAACCTTTATTTTCAGCATATTCAGTTAGGAAACGGAGCTGTGCATCAAGGCTTTTTCCATGCATGACCTGTTCAGCCGATGAAACACGTATATAGATAGCACATCTTTCAACTTTAGACATGAAACATCCTCCTGTACAATTATTTTACTGGCAGCAGGACATAAAAATGCCCGGCAACTTGATTTCGTTCCAGGAAGGTGATATAATATGCAAATCATGACATTTATATCGGTTTTCCCGGTATAACCTTGCCGCTCTGGTGTTACAGCACTAGGGCGGTTTTTAATTACAAATATTCTGGATTATTTTTCTGCGGAATAAAAGGTTTTAACAGATTGTCAAATTTTGACCAATTACATCCAGAACATGATGTGCCAAGTGTGATCATGCCAGGAGTAGAATCTGATTTAACATAATTAATCGTATAATAGAAATTAGTTTTGCTTGTGCTAGTAGAACCTGTTCCGCTCATACCACCAATAATAGCTCCAAGAGGACCAAAAAACACAGCACCAGCGGCAGCACGACCTAAAACGCTTTTGGACTTTTCAATAATTTCTTCCTCTGTATAAACAGATGTGCTGGTAATTTGATCATATAAAAGAGTAATGTGTGGAGAATCACCTATTGCGGACTGGTGAAACATAATACCATCATCCCATAATTCGGCCTTAATTATTAAAATACCCTTGCCCCATCCATCTATTCCGTCAATTAACTTAAACATGCTTGATCCGTGAAAAGAACCTGAATTTGGATGAGGAGCATCAGTTTTGGGTTTAGAATTTAAAGAGCGAACATAATAAAGAAATAGTATACATAACAAGATAAATATTAATAGAATAACAAAAACAATCATTAGAAACCTCCTACAAAGTACAAAGTGATATTTTACAAATTTTTTATAATTTCAAATTAAAAAAAGACATGAAGTAATAAAAATATTACATGCTGATTATTAAAAGGTAACAAAAAACGCCTGATTTTTATGAGAATGTCAGCTTGGGTGCTTATTTATTTGGTTGAAAAATGCGACAATCCATGTATAATTTAATTATCAGAGGCGCCGATGATAAGAACCAAAAAAGAATAGGGGGCTATCATCGTAATGAAAGCAAATATGGAAGACTATAAAAAAGAAATACATAGAATGGTGGATGAAATCAAGGAACTTCCACGCATTATAAGGATTTACAGTTATATAAAGAAAGTATTTCTAATTCATAATCAAGAAACGGAAGAGGATTAACCCTCTTCTTTTTTTAATTCTTCGTATATTTCCCAGATAGCTTGCTTGTGGCTAGGGGAAAGTTTTTTGTATTTTAACAACATATCAGCAATAAAAGGGTCTTTTCCTTCTGAAATTTCTGCACAATAATCCGACAATTCATCAATTTCAAAATCAACTTTAAACATATCTTCATCGGGTCCGCCATTACGAAGCCAATCAATATTAATATGTACTTCTTTCCAGTTGGAAAGCATGATTATATGTCGTTCATTCACATCTCTACGTCCTGATTCAATTTCGCTTACGCCAGAACGTGATAAACCTAATATTTTACCAAATTCCTCTTGACTTTTATCACACTGGATACGTAATCGACGAAAACGTTCATTAATAGTTTCCATAAACACGTTACACCTCCCTTCTGTACTTATTGTTACACAGAAAACCATATACGTCAATAAAAAAATGACACAAACAGACAAAAGAGTATTGACACAAAACACAATCAGACATATAATAAGCACAAACAGAACACGGAAAGATGAGGTGAGAAGATGGAGAAAGTGGATAAGTTGATTGAGGAATTAGCTGAAGAAATCAGCAAAGCTATACAGGACGAAGGAAAAGTGGCGTTTAGTGTTACAGAAAGGATAAAGGCCCTTACCGTATTAATATCAGCAAGAGCCTCTGCAAACTAATTGGAATCAGTATTTAGTTCACACAATTTGTCGTAGATTACCTGCATAAATTCAGCAATCATTTTGCCGCTAGCTTCACTGACAGCGGCGGTGGAATCTGCGACAGTTGATACTTTGGCAACGGTAATTTCTACAGTTTTATCAATTAAAGCATTATTGGTCATAAAAACTCTCCTTTCTTTCGTACTCAGCATTGGCAGATGCCTGTACCTAGATTATAGAAAGGAGAATAGGAAATAGCAAGAAGGAGGAAGAATCATGGGAATATTAAGCGAAAAAGAAGATTTAAACAAAGCTATGAGGATGTTTGAAAGCCTAAATAGAGAACATCGTATTGCAATTTCTGCAAGTATAGACGCTTACAGGAGAGAAGAAATGTTGCAGGAAACATTTAATAATACAAAAGAGCTCAAAGAAGCATGAAAAGGTGAGAAGGTGGAAAAGGAGAAGGATAACATTTCGCTAAAAGACAACAGAAAAGTCCTGTACTTGTGCGATGGGATGCTTACTGGATTGGGAATTACATTGTTAGCAATAGTGATTATATATTTGCTAATGCCCATGTCTTTGTAGAGGGGTGAGAAAAATTATTACAGCAATTTGCTTCATATGGATAGGGATTCAAATAGAAGCACCTGATTGGTATTTTGTTTTGGTGAGTGTTGGTTTTTTGATCCGTATATTAGGCTATCTCCGTGGTAAAAAAAAGAAGCGTCTCTGAAATTAAGAGCACTGGGAGATTGAGGCATGAGATGCTTACAGGAAAGATGTACAACCAGTCACACATAAACTAAAGCAGGAGGGCAGATAAATGGGAATAGAAAAAATATATGAAATATTAATAGATCTGCTATCGAAGCAAGAAAATGTGGAAATTAAATATCACTTAGAGGATGCAGAGGAAAAGGAAGAGCCGGCATAAACCGGCTGGAAAGGACAAGCCTATGACAGATCTACAGAAAAGCATTAGAGACTATATCAACCAAGAATTTGTTCCCGGCACTATAAAAAGAACTGATCCGGTCGGAGACAAAGCAGTGCGGATTGTTGACTGGAAAGGGGACACCATAACACTGACCACAGACCAGTATGGAAATATTATTGATGCCGACACAAAGCACATATATGAATTTCGCAAGAAAGAATGCTAGGAGGAGGACAAGAAATGGGTTACATACCATCACAGGATATTTTACCAACAAGAAATAAGTGTATAAGCGTGAGAACACATAAAACGGAGAAAAACCATGTAGACATGAATTTTCACATGGAAAATATGGAGCACGCGAAGGCTGTTGTGAAAGAAATGAAAAAGGCAATCCGTAAACTGAATCGCCTTTTAGGAAAAAAGATAAGTTTTACCATCACTGTTCTTTCGGAACAATCTGATTAAGGAATTTGAAAAGTTTGGCTTGGAGATTCCGGCATTTGACAGAATGAGCTTTTATGTCACGTTTAACATCCTTTGGACATTTGGGATCCTTTTCAAGCACCTTAAAGTATTCCAGAACGTTTCTTACAGCGTGGTGAATAGTGCCGATTTCCTCGTAAGTAAACCCAATTTCGTGACAGCGATCGTTAGGTTTAAAAGTAACGGGAGACAATTCATCATCTGGAGCAAGATCATAGGAATCAACACAGTCATAAGAGACAGATTCGTAAGGGGCAATAGCATCAAATGATAGTGAAGCAGGATTTTCATCATCAGCATCCAGCTCTGCGATTTCCGCATAAAGATAACCATCTTCTGCCATTTCGCATAGTATATCCTGCAATTCACGAATTTTATAAATAGCCATAAGTGTCCTCCTCTTTCTTTTTGTATTTGACTCTGGAAGAGCCTGTATTAAAAGTATAGGAGAACAACATGAAAGTAACAATGGAACTATAAGTAATAAGAACATAGAAGGAGGACAAGAAAAATGAAAAGGATATTCAAATATTACATAACTGCCACAGCACTAACAGTAGTCACAAGTCTCCTGATTGCAATGACAGTACATGCAGCAGAACCGGTAATCGTACCGGATGACGTCAAAGAGATATCGGAGGAACTTGGCGCGCAATATGACATATGCCCGGAAACAATACAATCAATCGGCTGGTGGGAGAGTCGGTTTGATCCCAAAGCCGAAAACGGTGGCTGTATAGGAATCATGCAAATAAACCCCAGATGGCATCAGGACCGCATGGACAAGCTGGGAGTTACAGATCTGTTGGACACCCGGCAGAACATGACCGTAGCAGTAGACTACCTGTCAGACTTGCTGAAAGAAGGAGAGGACATGGAGATTCCCCTGATGCGGTACCACGGCGAATCGCGGATAGGCGAAAGGCTGGATGCCGGCGAGATGTCAGAGTATGTGGAATCCGTTCTGACCCTGTCAGCAGAACTGGAACATATGAATGAAGGAGGAAGATAAGATACAAGTCATGAGACAGCTGGAAGTAGCGGCAATGATGGACAAGGCAATAAGAGACGGTTTAATTAAAAGGAGCTGAACATGAAGACATTCGTACATATCATGCAAAAGACAGGCTATATCCTAGCCTGTATCGGAATGGCAGGAATGGATTCAAAGGACAGGCTGTTCCCCATATGCTTCACGGTATTGGGCGGACTGATAATGTACGGATTTACAGACAGGGAGGAGGTTGTGCCGGATGAAACAACAGGAACTTAAGCATATGAAAGCAATATTAGAGGAACATTTTGCTGAAAACCCAGGTGATAAAAATATCCAGTTTCTACTGATATATCTCACGATAAACGCTGGAAAAGACTACGCCAAAGAGAGGACATATACCGAAACCCAGCTGAAAGAATTGATTGAACTGGTTTCACCGAAAGTTAAGGAGTGATCAAGATGGTAACACAGAAAAGAGCACTGGATATACAGCTGGAATTTGAAAAAGAGATACCGGGCCGGTTCTTTACGTCTCCTGTGAGACAGGAAAATAAAGCGGACAGGCTTGCCTTCGAAGTAGTGAAAGCGCTCATTAATTATCGCAAACATCTCATAAGAGAAGAAGACCATTTGCAGGATGGACTGGATTGCGAGCATGACATCTGTCCCGATTGTGGAGCACATCTGGATAAGGACGAAGAATGCGACTGCAAAAAAAATAGCGCATAAGCGAAAACTTATGCGCTGGCATCCGACCATATGCGGAAACCTAATCACCTAAGAAAAGTATACCGCATATGGTCCAGAATGTCAAGAAAAGTAGGGATTTTCCCTACTTTTCACAACTTGTTAAGCACATTAAAGATAGGACCAGGGTATATGAGAAGGAAAAAGAAAAAGAGATATAAGCGGGAGCAGAGATGTTACTATTTCGCTTCGTCCATACATGTAGAAAGAGTATGCACCGGAGATTACGGAGGACGTGGCAAGAAGCGTGCGAAAAAGCAGAAGGCTACAGAAGAACAGATCACAAGGTGGAATCAGTACAGGAGAGAGAAGAATTTAGAAAGGATTCTGGAGGAGAACTTCAATGAAAATGATTACTGGACGCTCCTTACATATCGACGTGGATACCGCACCAATATCAAATCGGCAAAGAAAGATTTCAGCAGATTTATTCGTATGCTGCGGAGGGAATGGAGAAAACGGGGGCATGAGCTCAAGTGGGTAGTAAGGACAGATATCGGAGAAAAAGGAGCAGCCCACCATCATTTGTTAGTAAACAGGATTCCTGATGGAGATATCATCATCAAGGAATGCTGGCAAAAGATAGAAGGAACCGGATTCCACAGCTTCACCCCAATCTATGCAGAGGGTGGATTTGCAGGGCTGGCACATTATATCGCCAAGCCGCCGGAGAAAGAGGGAATTGAAAGAAATTATTCAAGGAGCCGTAATCTTCACGTTCCGGAGCCGGAAATCACAAGGGCGCTTAAAAAAGATATGCAGAACCCCCCGGAGCCGTTGCCGGGATATTACATAGACGAAGATTCGGTCGTCATGGGAATTAACCCCGTCACAGGCTACGAGTATCAGTATTTTACCATGATTAAACTGGAGCGCAAGTCCACTAAGAGACAGGTTGCACCGGTGCAACGCCCGAAGGGAGGTGATGGATAGTGTTTGACGTAAATATCTACATAGAGACCTCCATAAAGGGATTAAGGACATACAAAAAAGCAGCTGGAATGTATGTGCTTGAATGTGTTGACGAAAACAGAATATTAGGGACAAAGGATGGACTTATATACGCAGAAAATATTACGGAATATGCTCTGACACTTGAACTGTTGCATGAAGCATTTTCGAGGATGACCAAAAGCAGTTCCGTACGAGTAAATACAGAATGCGGACACGTTTTAGGCACCATAAATAATCACCAGCTCCCGAAGTGGAAAAAGAATGGATGGACAACAGCAAGAGGGACCCCTGTCAAGAACAAGGAGATATGGATCCCTCTGTCAGAGAAGATGGAAATGCATCTGGTATCAGCGGAGCACTGGGCGAACAGTTACGGGAATCTGATGCAGGCAGCTATCAGAAAAGAACTGCAAATATATCATGTAGAACCTATGGAAAGAAGAAGGGATATTTTAGAGATAAAGGAGAGTTAAAGAATGAAGAAATATGAATTTACAGGTGAAACTAAAAAAGTGGGTATTTTGGGTGATATTACAGTCAGAAGGATAAGGGCAACAGTTGCATTCGGACTGGTCAAGGTCGGTGAGTTGGGTGGATGGATAGAGAAGGAAGAAAACCTCTCCCAAGAAAATGATGCCTGGGTCTACGGTAATGCCGAGGTCTACGGTGATGCCTGGGTCTGCGGTAATGCCGAGGTCTACGGTGATGCCTGGGTCTGCGGTAATGCCGAGGTCTACGGTAATGCCGAGGTCTACGGTAATGCCAAGGTCTACGGTAATGCCAAGGTCTACGGTAATGCCAAGGTCTGCGGTAATGCCGAGGTCTACGGTGATGCCAAGGTCTACGGTAATGCCAAGGTCTGCGGTAATGCCGAGGTCTACGGTGATGCCTGGGTCTGCGGTAATGCCGAGGTCTACGGTGATGCCTGGGTCTGCGGTAATGCCGAGGTCTTACAGATAAGCCATCTTCTGGTAATCGGACCAGCTGGCAGCCGGAATGATTTCACAACCTTTTTCAGGGATAAAGATAATGAGATCACAGTCAGATGTGGCTGTTTCCTTGGCAAGATTGACAGATTCCTTAAAAAGGTGCAGGAGACCCACGGTGACAATAAATATGCGCTTGTCTACAAGGCGGCGGTGGAAGTTGCGAAGGTTCAGATCGATCTGACCACAAAAACAGAAGGGAGAGAAGAAAATGTTTGATAGATTTGGAGAATTTGATTCAGCACAGGAGATGAACGAAGCTGCAGCGGCACAGCTTGAAGAGGGAGATACAGAGGCAGTCCTTGCCATAGCCGAGGAAAATGGAATCGATAAAGAGGATGCGCAAGATTTCATAGATGGCGCGGTGTCTGAATTAGCAAATCCCCTTATGGCTGCTTATGGAAAGCTGAAAATAGAGGAGGCAGAGTTAAAGCCCTATGAGATCATGCAGGACTGGCTTTCCTACATCAAAGTGCGCTGTCAGGAAGATGAACACATGGCAGCAGCTGTGAGAAAGAAAGGAAAGAGCCTTAAGGGGTGTATCGGGGCCCTGCTGAAATGGTCATTTAAAAACCAGCATCCGGTAGATAAAGATATCATCAAGGCAGCAGGTGTAAATTATCACTGCACATTGGGTATTCCGGGAATGGGAAGGGCAAAACAGATCATTACAGAATATTACATGGGGTGAGGTGACCAGAGTGATTGCGTATAAGGCTTTTAATGAAAAATTACAGGCAACTATGGGGAAGGGGGTTTTTCAGTTTGAACCGGGAAAGACGTATGAGGAAAGCGAGTGCAAATGTGCCCATAACGGTTTTCACTGCGCAGAGAATCCCCTCTGCACCCTGAATTATTACGACGGAACTGGAACAAGGTTTTTTGTCGTAAAGGCGGAGGGAGATATTAATCAGGATGGATATGGAACAAGAATTTCCTGCACGAGGCTGACACTGATAAAGGAAATCGACCTGATCCAGCTTGCAACTCTGGCATGTATGTACATGCAGAAATATCCAGAGAGAGAACCAGAGAGCAGGTACGTGCTTGAAAAGACCGGCAAATGTGACCGGAAAGACAGCTTTATCATCGTCCGGGGAAAATCACCAGAGGCAGCAGGCGTGAAAGGCTCATTTCTATTCCTGCTAAAAGAGGCGAGGCGGACCAAAGAAATTGAAGGAGTATATCCGGTATTCGTGGATGGAGAAGAGGTCAAGGAAAATATCTGGTACCGGATACGGGGAGGAAAGATATGCGAAAAGAGGAACTGAGAAATCTAAGGAGGATAAACGCCACACCCAAAATGGTTGCAATGGCAAAGGACAATGCCGCGAAACTAAAGTATTGCACAGAATGGGCTTCAATAGAGAAAAGTACCAGATACGATATTTTCGTGAGATGCCAGTCCAGAGGCAGGTTCTTTATGGTGTGCGTATTTATTCCTTCAAAGGTGGCAGCCGGCGAACTTACACCGACCTATGAAATATATCTCAATAAAGAGGGAAATGAATATATAACCCGGATATTGGAAAAGGGAAAAGAAGTTAAATGGAGCAAAGCGATGCTCTTAAATCTGGGGCGGATAGGTGACGTCATATACAACATAAACTGGTTCCCTAACATGTATAAAAGGATATGGCAGAACCCGGAGGGCAGCAAGGAGATTCAGGATTATTTTGGGACGAAAGAAAAAGGAATCTGGGGAATCATGGAATGGCAGCAGGCAGCAAGGGATAGGAAGATTAAGGAAGCAGAGGAGCGGGAACAGGCTCCGTGGGATGCGGATATGAAACTGGTTCCGGATATTCCGAAAGCATTCAAAGAGTGGATGATGAAAGAGGCAGCAGGCGAGTATTTTATCTTTTATGATTATTCCAGAAAAGGAGCAGTCAGCGGATACTGTTCCCACTGCCACAGGTACGTACCGGTCGAACAGCCAAGACATAACAAGGAGGGGCGATGCAGACTCTGCGGGGTAAAGGTGAAATATAAAGTATCCTCAAAAATAAAAACGCTTGGAACGCACGAATATCAGGGCGAGATTATCCAAAAGATCAAAGGCGGAGTGGTCATCAGACAGTTCAGGCAGATGCAGTGGTACCGGGATGCTGATATAAAGGCGCCGCGTAGTTATCTTAAGGAAGTATCCAGAATATTGCTGCTGGAGAATGGAGTAGTGAAAGGATACTGGTGGGGACTGTATAAGAATAAAATCCACAGATGGATACTTGACAGAAATTACATTCCGTACAAGAGAACTTACTACAGCCAGAGGACAATCAAGCTGTACAAAAGAAATCTGTCTGCGTTGAAAAAGAGTGCACTAAAACACAGTGCAATTGATTTATGGGATCCCCTCCCAACGGATGCGGCAAATTATCTGGCAGTGGAGCATGGAAACCCACTGATAGAAAAACTGGCAAGGATTGGGATGTTTGGGCTGGCAAAGGATTTCATGGAAAGGAAATATGAAAGTGGATTGATCAATCCTGATGCCACAGAGCTGGCAAAGATGATGAAGATTGATAACGGGAGGTTAAGAAGATTAAAAGCCATGGATGGAAAAATTGACCATCTGAAATGGTTGCAGTATGAAAAAATGGTAAATACTATCTGGCCTGATGAAATGATAAGGGATTTTGGAGATGCAGGATTCAAAAGCTCAAACTTTGGTTTCCTTCCATTGTCACTGAAATATGTGAAAATCTGGAATTATCTGAAGAAACAATCAGCCCTTACCGGATACAAAATGGCAAGGCTGCTAACTACTTGGGAAGACTACATGAATATGGCGCATAAAGCAAAAGCAGATACAAAAAGCGAGATGGTATATAAGCCGAAGAACTTACAGGCGGCACATGATAAGATGGTGCGGATCCTCCAAAAAGGAGCTATGGAAGAGCAGGCAAAGAAACTGGAAAAGAAGTGGACAAAGGTAAATGAAGTCCTGCCAAAACTAAAAAAATTTGAATATTCAGACGGAAAATACACCATTCTGGCACCATCCGGAATCATAGATATCGTAGAAGAAGGAACTATCCTCCAGCATTGTGTCCATACCTGCGATTTTTACTTTGACAGGATACAAAAGAATGAAACGTATCTGTTCTTCTTACGGAAGACGGACTTTGTAGATGCACCGTGGTATACCCTGGAAGTAGAGCCGTCAGGAAATATCCGGCAGAAGAGGACTACCGGGGATAATCAGAATAAGGATTTCGAGGAAGCTGTTAAATTTCTGAAAAAATGGCAGAAGGAATTCAGGAAGAGGATGACTGCGGAGGAAAAGGTGCTGGGAATAAAATCCAATCAGGCAAGACTGGATGAATATGCAAAACTCAGAAAAGATGGAAATAAGGTATGGCATGGCAGATTGGCAGGTAGACTGCTTGCAGATGTACTGGAAGCAGATTTTATGGAGGTAGATTGATGGAAATAGTAACAGGTGAAGTAATCAATATCAATAACGAATACAGGACCTATCAGGACTACAAGGCAGCAGTTGACAGTGAGATGCAGAAATCAGCAGAGAGTTTTGTTCGGATAGGGTATCTGTTGAAACTGGCAAGGGATACGGATATTCTTAAGGATACCATGTACGGGAGTGTCAATGAATTTGCACAGGCAGAATATGGTCTGGACAAGTCCCAGGTATCAAGATTCATCCGGATTAATGATGAATACTCAGAGGGAGGCTATTCCGACCAGCTGAAAGAACAGTATCGAGGCTATGGCTATGCGAAGCTGGCACTCATGCTCCTTCTCCCGGTAGCGGTTGCGGAGGAAATATCGAGCAGCTACTCCAAAAGCGAAATCCAGGCGATTAAGGAAGAGGTTTACGAAGAGAAAAAGATAACAGACATTGAAGTCCTGCTGGAAGGGCAGGACCGGCAGCAGGCATCAATGGACTCCACGCTCCACAAAGTGATCCACCAGCTGGGACATGACCAGCCGGAACTGTATGTACGGATGCTGAAGGCGCGGTATGAAGATTACTCCGGCCAGGCAGAGGACATAGGTATTGCATCCAGAATCATTACAGAAATCCTTGCACCCTGCGGGGAAGCGATACATAACGTGAGGCTGCAGGGGATCGGACGCATGATGCTGAGCATAAAGGGAGCGGACAGGGATGTCGTTGTCGTAAACATGCGCAGCGGAGAAAAAGAAAGTTTCAGCTGGCAGCAGATGATATCAGCAATCGACACTCTGGTAGTACCGGAAGCATCCCCGGAACATGAAAAGGAATGGGAGATATTGTATGGAGAGACGTTTCCAGCAAGGGAAGAACCTAAAAAGCCGGAACCTTCCCCAGTGATGGCCAGAACAGTGCAAAAGAAGCCAAGCAAGGTCACCAAGGCAAAAACAGAAAAGAAGGTCGATGAAAATGCTGCAGAGAAAAAATCTGGAGATAGACCAGAAATCGCCCCGGATAATGGACCCTATGATACCCGAACAGAAGAACCAGAACCGACTGAAAGCCATCCTGAATCATATGAAACCGACAAGGAAAGTGATCCAGATGCTGGAGAAGAGCAGCTGCCCGGACAGATGCAATTAGAGAAAGATTTTCCGGAATACTGTCCTGACGCAGAGGAAAATACCAAAAACATGGAAGTTGCACCGGTGCAACCGAACTATACAGAGAAACATGAAGAATTAGGATATTACATCACTGCCTTGAAAGAAATCCCAATTCCTGAGACAGGGGAATGTGCTTACATAGGTCCGGCAGCTGACAGACTGGCGGAATATGAAAGAACAGGCATTACGCCGGAACAGATCATAGAGATAGACAGGCTGTATTCGGAGAGATGCCGGGAGATTGCAGAATTAAAAAAGCAGATAAAAGTCTTGCAGGAGGCAGCAGGCGTGGAGGTATCAGATGGCAAAGAAACCCCATAAATACACAAAAGAGCTCCAGTTCGACATAAAGACCAGAGAAAAGATCATTGAAAGGGACGGAGGCTGTATCTTCTGCATGATGGGATATCCCAGAGAAAATACCACATGGCTTGATTTAACAATAAGAGATATTATGCACTTCATACCCAAATCGCAGCTGGGATTAGGTATAGAGCAAAACGGTGCCCTTGGATGCCGCTACCATCACAGTAAACTGGATAATGGAAATGAGGGCTTGAGAGAGGAAATGCTTAAGGATTTTGAAGCCTACCTGCGGAACATCTATCCGGATTGGGACAAAGAGGAACTGGTATATAGAAAATATGATTTTTGAGGAGGAAAAGACATGTTCATCAGTACAAATGGATTCAAGAAACTGATCAAAGATGCATACAACAACGGAAGACTTGTAATGGGTACTACAGAAGAGGAATTTTTCCTTGAGGGGGGGGACTGGGTATTAAGGATAGACAGAGACGAACTTCCCAACAAGGAAAAAGCAGCCATCATTGAACTTACAGGTGAATTCCCGGCAGCAGGCTTAGTGTTCAAAGCATCTAAAGGGGAGGATAACCAATATTTAATCCCTGAAAATAGTGTATGGAACATTGGAGAAAAGTTTAAAGGTTGTGTGGAAGAAATGACGGTAACAAGAGCGCTGTACCAAAAAGACGGCGTGACATACCGGATCATACAGAACCCCCGAACACAAACCTGCATCCCATTCAACGAAAAATTTATAAATTTGCTGGACAAGAACGCACTTGGATGTGAGGAATCCCATCCGGAAGGACCTAAAGCAATCGATGAAAAGGGAAGCATCCTGTACTGGGGCAATGAAGTAATGACTCTGGCAATACTCCCTATAGCAGTCGACAGGAATGAGGACAAAGAGTTCGGAGAATATCTCCAGCTGCTGGAAAACATAGAGTTGCCGGAGATGAACCTATTTTAAAGCCTTTTGGTCAAAACATATCACATAGAAGCCATGATTATTGCACAAGGGAAGTTCTTCCCCCGAAGGACTTCCCAGAAAGGAGGAATTGTGAATCCAACAGAAAAGAAATTGACTTTGCAGAGGCAGCAGGATTGGACAAATAGAGAGAAAGTAGAAAGGACAGGTAAAAGCTGACATGACCGAAAAAGCAATAAAAGATATACAGCTAATGAAAGGCGGAACATTTACGGTGCAATTCATGATCCGCTTTGATAAGGAGTGGAGTGAGATAACAAGGTCACTCAGGAAATCTGGAAAACAATTGAAAAACATACCAATCGTACGCAGATAATTTCGACCATGATAAGAACATGACAGAAAGGGTAATTGGTAAAAATGAATGAAAGAAAATATGTAATTGTCTGTAATGAACATTCAGGTATATGGCCAGGGGCATTATTATTCTGGGGACACCGCACACAAGATGCGGAGGAAAGGTCTTTCGGTGGATATACAAGTGATATAGATGGATGTGAACTCTATTCTGAAAGAGATCTGAAGGAGAAATGCTATCATTTTCCTAAATATCGTAAGGGCATGACATGGGAGAAATTTCGGGGATATGATGATATTTTAATTGAGCCGGAATGTTTGGAAAAGTTGGGATATAAGCAAATGAGGGTATGGTACAGACCATAATTAAACTTTAGTGGAGGTAAATCACAGTATGATTGATGAAAAGAAATTAATAGAAGAAATGGCAAAAGAGAAATATACACTTTTCGAGTCTGATTCACATTGCGGTTGCACAGATTATAAATCTATTGATGCAGTTGATTATGAAAGCATAATGGAAGTAATCGGTAAGCAACCCAAAATCGGCGAGTGGATTCCATGCAGTGAGCGGTTGCCGGAACCTGGACACAGATATTTAGTGTCGGTTGTCTGGGAGGATGAAGGAGCAAAAACATATTCTGTCTATGATGCGGTTTATGGAAGTGATGCAAAATGGCATTCCCACAACTATGAATGCATGATTTATTGCAAGATTGTTGCGTGGCAGCCATTACCGGAACCATATATTGAGACGGTAGGGAGGCAAAAACATGAGTAAAGCAATATTAATAATGGATATGCCGAAATGCTGTAGCGACTGTCATTATTGTAATAATAAAAACTCTAAAAATCCAAGCTGTGCATTAACCAATTATGCTGATGGATTTCAGGGTATGACTCTCGAAAATATACATAATGCAAGGCAAAGTTGGTGTCCGCTGGTGCCAATGCCAAATCATGCGAAGAAGGATGCAGGAATGAAAAGCTATGATCCTAACATATGTTACGGAACACACACGGTTGAAATCACGTTGCAACAATGGGGATATACAGGGCATGTTACGCAGAGGATTAACGGGAATTGTAAAGGAAAAACAATTCTGGATTTTGATTTTGAATGCGAAGGTGAAAATCTGGAAAGTGACTGCAATCTGAAATTCCATGAAGACTGTGAGCACGATTATTTTACTGCCACCCTCAAAGACCCAGAGGGAAACACCTTGGATGTCGATGGATATGCCGAGGATTTCAACAACATGATCGTCAAGATGGAAATCATAGATTTCAGAAAGGAGCAGGCGTGAGGAAAGCAGTACTTTTTGAAGATTTTGCATTTCAGTGTTCATTCTTCAATTCTGATTGGGATGTAAATAACGGGTATGGATGCAATCATCCTGATCAGAGCGAGACACAGATATGGGGTAAAGAGGAACGAGGGTGTTGCTATTGCCATTCCTGTCCGTTGGGAAGCGAAGCAGAGCAGGAGGATTTGACTGATAGGGAGCATCCAGACGCGACCAAGGATGAAATAGACTGGGACGGATTGTGTGAGGATGGGGAAGTGACAGAAGGTGAATACCTGCTGGTCGAAGTTGGAGAAAATGCGACAGAGGAGCAGAAAAAAGCAATATGGAATTATGATTTGTATATGCACAGGTATGATAAGAAATGGCTTGATGAACATGGAATTGCCAACATTTGAACGGATATACCCAGATGATTGAAAGGAGGATAAGGGAAAATAAGAGAGATTAAATTTAATCCATGCCGAATATGCAAAGTCAACAATGTGGTCGTTGAAACATGGAGAAGTGGTGGACGCATGTATATGGTCAAGTGCAATAATCCGGATTGCCCAGTTCCAGATGAAGGGTATCCAACAGGAAGAAATCTTGAAGAAGTGAAAGAGGAATGGAACCGGAGAAATTTAAAATAGTACAACTTCCCCCCCCCCTAAATCCATATCATTAGGGGATTTAGGGGGATTGTGGAAAGGAATAGAAATGCAGAAAAAGATTATAAACATGGTTCTTGAAGAAAGAAAACGGCAGGATACAAAATGGGGAGAGCAGAACCATACTGCACCTGTCTGGGGAATGATAATCGGAGAGGAATACGGAGAGATGTGTAAAGCCATCAATGAGTTTGGCTTTAATCCAACACCCGATACAGAGGAACAAATTTATACTGAGGCAATCCATACTATGGCTTCTTGTATGGCTATGCTTGAATGTATTGAAAGAAACAGAAGTAAGAATTATGGAAATTGTTGAGAGGCGTAATATGAAATCGGCACTATGGAAATATGACAGAGAATTAGGAATTGCCTATTTCTGTCCAGATTGTAAAAGGTTTGTATGTGTAAGCGGGAAATGCAAGTGTGGATCAGAAATAGATTTATCTCTGCCAACGAAAAAGTATACAGGAAAGGTTAAATGGGATTGAGGAGGGAAAGGGAAAAATGAGCAATAGAACAGAAATAACGGAATTTCTTGGAAAACTGCTAAAAAGAGAGAAGTTTTCTGGCATTGGAAAGTATTGGGCGAGCGAAGTAAGCATTGACTATGGCACAACAGATGTAAGGCGTATTGACTTCATGCAGTTTGAACCAGCGGGCGTTGTAGGCATAAGCGGAATTGAAAAAGGAATCTTTATCTGCTACGAGGTTAAAAGCTGCAAGGCTGACTTTGAAAGTGGATTTGGCAGGAATTTCATAGGGGAAAAGAACTACTTTGTAATGCCTATGGCTACATACAAAGAGGTTGCGTTTGATATTCCGCGCAATGTTGGCGTTTTAGTACCGATTCCACGAAATAAAGATAAGCATGAGGAATTTGAAAACCCTACGGAGCTATCGGCGGATGTGGATTGGAAACTTTGTACAATGATTGCTTCAAATCCGCAGTTGCGGAAAAAATCTATAGTGGAACTTTTGTTTTGTATGTTGAGGAGTGGAAATTAGGTGGTTAGTGGAGGTGTATATGAGACTGATTGATGCAGATAAAATAGATTTTAATGAGGTATTCAAAGGGCAATCTGATTTTGCCAAAGATACGCGAGAGGCAGCGCAGAGCCTTATTGATTCACAGCCTACCGCCTATGACATGGATAAGGTTGTGGAGCAGTTTGAAAAAGAAAAGAACCCTATGTATCGTGAAGATGGTAGCTTGATGTCAGAAAGAACAGATATAAAAATTGACAGGGCAATTGGAATTGTAAAAGCGGAAATGAGGAAAACAGATGAAGATAATTCGTAAATTAGCATATTGGACTGGATGTACATTCTTCCATGGTGAACGACATAATGAGTGGCAGTGTCCAAATAAGAAATGTGGCATGCCCATATCGGAAGATTACTCCAACTGCCCATATTGCGGTCAAAAGGTTAAGTTTGCATATCCAGTAAAAGCAAAGGTAATTGAAATTAGAAACAATGGAGGATAAATAATCATGTTAAAGCGTATTCGGCAACTAATTAAAAATTTAATAATCTGGTACATTTTCAAATACGAAAATGGAATGTTTGAGATCAAAAGGAAAGATGGAGCAGAACAGGTTTGCAAAATCGTATCCAAGCAGTGTTATGAAAGGATTATCACACCTGCCTTACACAGTGGAGGAATATATTATACTCAGGAGCAGCTGAACAAAGCAATTAAAGAGGCTGCGAAAGCAGTTTACAATTGCAATGAGGATTCTGATTGCCAGGAATGCTATTTAAGTATAGGGAAAGATGATTGCGTATTGAGACGATTGGAAAGCGAAACATATGGAGGAAAATGCAACTCAAATTTAAATAGATGATGCGGCAGCAGGTGTATAAAACGGGGTAGGTATTGAACTTGCCAGAGGCAGCAGGCATGCGAGGAGGACACATGAAGGAGTTATTAATACAATATAGCAAGACATTATCTAGGATAAAAATTCTCAGGCAAAATGTGATGCGCTTAGAAGACCGGATTGCAAAAATGAATGAGCGTGGTTACTATACAACGGATGTTGTAACCTGCGGCAGAAAGAGAAAGAAACCTCTTGGAACAGTAACTATAGCAGGTTTTCCACATAAAGAATATAAGGAAATCAAATCAATTTTGGAAAAGAGAAGAGAAAATCTTCTCCGCGAAGAACAAAACCTTCTTGAGCTCGTGACACAGGTAGAGGAATACATATCCCAAATAAACAATTTGGAAATGCGGAGCATATTAACATTGTATTACATCGAAGACTTAAACTGGGTACAGGTAGCCTCTAGAATGAATGCTTTAGACAAAAAGAATGAGTACACAGCAGACAGCTGCAGACGAAAGCATGAAAGATTTTTAGAAAAAAATTAAAAACGACGGTTTTGACGGATTCAATATGTTAAAATGTAAAATAACCAAAGGTGTAACATAAAAATCATTAAAGAGGTGCAGTACCAATTTTAAACACATTTGAAGTGCCTAGAAGGAATCTAATCATGGATACCACTAAGAATAATATATATTGTAACCAGTGTGGGCAGATTTTCAAACCTGCAATCAAGGAAATAATGGCGCGGGAGGATGGAATCGCATTATTTGGGCAGCCTGTCTATGTAGGGGCATTTGCCTGTCCGTCCTGCGGAAAGATTTATGTATATTCGGTTATGACAGAAGATATGAAAAAGAAGCTACAGGGTGTTCCTTCACGCAGCAAAAGAAAGCGAATAGTGAAAGAAGAGAAGCGTATGCGTGAATTATACGTCAAGGAACTACAGAAACATGGTGATAATGTTTTTATTTAAAAAAATAAAAAAAAGGAGAAGGGGCTGTCGCGCTAGTTGATATTAGCGTGACAGCCCCTTTAAATACATGAGCAATGAAGAAATTGAATATGTAAAACAATGTATCCGCAAGGACATACATGAATTTTATATTTGGGGACCGTGGAAAAGGATTCGCAAAGATGTGTTAGAAATGGATCATAAGGAATGTCAGCGATGTAGAAGAAAAAACAAAATATATAAGAAAGCTACAACTGTGCACCATATTAACCGTGTGAAGCGGCATCCAGAATTGGCGCTGGAAATATGGTATGAGCAGGGGGGAATAAAGAAAAGAAATCTAATCAGTTTGTGTCGAGACTGTCATGAAGCTGTACATGGATATCGAAAGCCAGAGGATAAGAAACCTTTGACAGAAGAAAGATGGGATTGACCCCCGGTCTGAAAAAATCGCGTTTTAATTTTAATGCGAGAGACCGCACGATACCCACGACAATTCCGCGCGAGTCGCGCGTGATAAAAAAATAAAAAAATGGAGGCAGAAACGCGGTGGAAAAAAAGAGTGATATATTGCAAAGTCTACAAGATCAGCTGAAAAAAAAGCAGGCGGACATTTCTGTTTTTTCCGACCTTCTGGAAGATTATATGGCCCTCTATACCATCAAAAAAAAGTTAAAGGCAGACATAAATAAGAGGGGAGTATCTTACGAAGCTCCATCCGCTTCGGGAAAAGCCATGATCATAAAACAGAACCAGTCTGTAAAGGATTTGGTGGCTGTCAACAAACAGATGCTGTTAATCTTGGAAAAATTAGGACTGACAACAGACAAGACAATAAAGGATGATGCAGATGACAAATTGTGATCCGCGCATAGAAGCATTTATGGAATCCGTGGAAAACGGGGAAATTCGCACTTCGAAAGAAGTGAAAGCACTGGTAGCCCATATCCGATATTGCTTTGAAAACGAAGATATTTACGTCGATCAGGAGCAGTTAACAGATTATTTGGGACTGGCAAAATACTTTCCGTACGATCAGATATTTCCATGGCAGCAGTTTGTGATTGGGCTGCATGATTGTACTTATTGGAGAGATTCCGGAACACCACGCTGGACGGATCTGTTTTGTCTGATAGGTCGTGGGGCTGGAAAAGACGGAACCATTGCGTTGGAGAGTATAGCGCTGATATCTCCGTACAATGGAATACGTGAATATGATGTTGATATATGTGCAAACAATGAAGAACAGGCTATACGCCCGGTGAAAGATATTGTGGCAGCTCTTGAGCAGCCACAATTTTTAAAAAAGCTGAGGCGCTTTTTTTATTGGACTACAGAAAAAGTAATAGGGCTGGATACCAAAAGCACCATTCTGGGAAGAACGAATAACCCCGGGGGAAAAGATGGACTCCGTTCCGGTCTTGTGGTATTTAACGAGATCCATCAATATGAAGATTATAAAAATATCAATGTATTTACAACTGGTCTGGGTAAAAAGCAGCATCCACGGCGGTCCTATTACACAACTCAAGGAGATGTTCGGGAAGGCCCGTTAGATGATCTCCTGGACACATCAGAAGAAATATTGTTTGGCGGTGATCCGGATAATGGATTACTGCCTTTTATTTGTCGTCTGGACAGCAAAGACGAGGTTCATGATGAAGCGAACTGGGAAAAAGCAAATCCCTCTTTGCCATATCTGCCAACTCTTATGGCTGAAACACGGAAAGAGTACAGAGAGTGGGTTAAACATCCGGAAAGACTTACGTCATTTATGACAAAGAGAATGAATCTGCCGGATGGTTCCAACGAAGTAAAGGTATGTGACTATGAAAAAATTAAAGCGACCAACAAGCCGGTGCCAGAGTTACAGGGAAGAATCTGCACCTGCGGCATTGACTATTCAATGCTCACAGATATGGTATCGGTCAATCTGCATTTCAGAGAGGGTGATTTCCGGTATGATCTTAATCATTCGTGGATGTGTCTAAAGTCAAAAGATATTCCGAGACTGAAATGTCCGTGGAAAGAATGGGCGAAAAGAGGGCTGATAGATTTGGTAGATGACGTAGAAATTCACCCCAGTATAATTACAGACTACATTGCAATGCAAATGGAATTTTATTGTATAAAAATGATAGCGATAGATGATTTTAGGTATGCACTATTGGCGCAATACCTGCGGGCAATAGGTTTTGACGCCAAAATTTATAAAAACCTAAAAATGGTAAGACCTAGTGACATCATGAAAGTAGCGCCGGTAATAGACAGCTGCTTTGCAAATGATTATTTTTTCTGGGGCGATAATCCTACGCTAAGATGGGCGGTGAACAATACAAAGATGATAAGATATGGGCGCAAAGTAGGAAAAGAGGATGATGCAGATATCGGTAATTTTGTATACGGAAAAATGGAAGCAAAATCCAGAAAAACCGATCCATTCATGGCAGTGGTGGCATCCATGGTCATAGAGGATGCCATACCATATGCGCAGGCAACAAATACACCGGATTTAGGTGTATACACATATTAGAGAAAAAGGAGGAAAACTGTGGGATTTAGTATAAAAAGGCTTTTCAGGAGCAGGGAAACGCCTGAGACGGAGAAAGTGACCGCCATAGAAATCACGGATCAACAGATAAGGGAGGCTGCACAAGAAATATGTCTGCGTGAATTGGCTTTCTGGGCATGTGTTAGCAAGATTGCTAACGCACTGACAAAATGCGAATTCAGAACTTTTCATCAGGGCAAGGAAATTTTTGAGGATGAATATTATCTCTGGAATTACGAGCCAAACCGGAACCAGAATAAAGCAGAATTCATAAGCAAGGCAATGGAGCAGCTATTCCGGAAAAATGAACTGCTGATTGTAGAGGGGTATGGTGGTCAGCTTTTTGTGGCAGATAGCTTTACAGTGACGCATGACACTTTATATGGCGACACATATAGTGATGTAGCGGTAGATGAATATCAGTTTTCAGGAGCATTCAGAGCCAAGGAAGTGATGCACTGGAAACTAAACAATCAGAATGTCAATCTGGTTATTCACGGTTTATATAATTCATACATCAAAATGATTGATTATTCCGAGAAATCATATTTGAAAAGCAGAGGCAGCAGGGGAATAGTGGAAATTTCTGCATTGGCGCAAAGCGATAAGAATTTTGATGAAAAACTAACAAAATTGATGAATGAATACTTTAAATTATTTTTCAGCAGTTCAAATGCGGTCCTGCCATTGTATGAGGGATATAAATATACAGATTTAGGCTCAAAAACCTACAACGAAGGGACATCAAGGGATATCAAGCACCAGTATGATGATATTTTTGATTTTACAGCCAGGGGATTTTCCATACCTCCGTCATTGGTCAAAGGGGACGTACAGGACACGAGTAAAGCGGTGGATGAAATGCTTACTTTCTGCCTTGATCCGCTGGCGAATATGCTTATGCAGGAAATCAACCGCAAGAGGACAGGCAAAAGTGAAATGAAAAATGGGACATATATGCGGGTGGATACTACCAAGGTCAAACATATAGATATGTTCGGTATAGCAACATCCGTAGACAAACTTATCAGTTCGGGCATCTACACTGTAAATATGATTCTGCGCGCAATAGGAGAGACTGAGATTGATGAACCATGGGCTAATCAGCATTTCATGACCAAAAATTATTCTACTATACAGGAGTTAATTGACTATCTCAAAGAAGAAGGGGGTGAGAAGAGTGACAAAACCGTTTAATTTTTGCTTTCGGCAGGAAGGAAACAACACTCATAAGCTGTATATTTATGATGATGTGACAGCTTACGGAAAATTTAACTGGAGTACATGGAGTTATGACGATTCTGAAACGTCAGCCAAGTTTTTCAGGGACCAGCTGGCAGCAATTCCAGACACAGACACGATTGAGTTACATATCAACTCAAACGGAGGTTCTGTAAAAGAAGGCGTTGCGATTTATAATCAGCTGAAACAGAAAGCCTGTAAAAAGACCGGATACGTAGATGGAGTCGCGTACAGTGTTGCTTTTGTTATTTTGCAGGCATGCGATCACAGGGTTATGGGAATGGGGACATCCGCACTTGTCCATGAAATATGGATTGAAGCATGCGGAAATTCCAAAGAACTCAGAAAAATAGCAGATGACTTAGATGTGCTGATGGAATCGAACCGAAAGATATTCTTAGAACGTTCCAAGCTGGAAGAGAATCAGCTTGCCGAGATGATGGAGGCAGAAACATTTTTGACGCCGGATCAGTGCCTGGAATACGGACTGATTGATGAAATCGACAGTTACAGTATATCTCAAGAGGATGCACAGAGTGCTCAGGAAAATCTAAGGCAGCAGGTGCAGCAGATGGAAAATCTGGTTGCGCAGATAAAAGATTTTCATACACAGATGCAGGAACTTCGTCAATCAGCCAAACCGGATCCTGTACCTGCACCGAAGAAACTCATGAACCAGCTGGCAAATGTTATGAAAAATATGTAAAGAAAGGGAAAAGATATGAAAAACAAAGATGTATTAGCAATGGAAAAAGCCAAAATCGTAGAAAAAATGAATCAGGCAATCAGGGATGATGATGCCAAGGCATTCAGTGAATCATTTATTGAACTTTGTCAAAAGATTGAGGAAAATGTTCTCGAACAGGCGAAAGAATTAATGGCAGAACAGGATGCTGCAATCCTTGCGCAGAGAGGCGTGCGTCAGCTGACCTCCAAGGAAAAGGCATATTATGAGAAAATAATCGAGGCTATGAGATCGACAGATCCAAAGCAGGCACTTAATGATGTAGACGTGGTAATGCCGGAAACTATTATTGATTCTGTATTCGAAGAACTTTCAACGAATCATCCGCTGCTGGCAAAATTATCTGCAACAACAGTAACAGGGCTGACCAGAATGATGATGAATACCAACGGAGACCAGAGAGCCACATGGGGCAAACTGACCGCTAAGATCATAGAGGAACTGACCTCTGGATTTAAGGAGGTGGATGTTACCCAGGACAAGCTGAGCGCGTTCCTGCCGGTAGCCAAGGCTATGTTAGATTTAGGTCCTGCGTGGCTGGATAAATATATCCGACAGATACTTCTCGAAGCGCTTTCCAATGGCCTAGAATATGGAGCAGTCTACGGAAACGGTAAAGACATGCCGATTGGCATGATGCGTCAGGTAGGCGAAGGTGTTGTGGTCACAGGCGGGGAATACCCGATGAAAAAAGAAATAAAAATGACGCATCTGGATATGGAGCAGATGGGAAAAGTAACGGCAATCATTGCCAGAAACGCTAACGGACAAACCAGAACCGTAAAGGATTTGATCATGGTGGTAAATCCGGTGGATTACTGGAAAAAGGTGTTGCCCGCAACCAGAATGCTGACGCCGGACGGAGTATATGTAACTACACTGCCTGTTCCGGCAGACATCATTCAGTCCGCAGCAGTTCCAGAGGGCAAGGCTGTGTACGGTATGGCCTCCAAGTATTTTCTGGGAGTAGGAATGGCGAGGAATGGAAAGATTGAATATTCTGACGAATATCATTTCCTAGAGGACGAGAGAGTCTATATCATCAAGATGTATGCAAACGGATTTGCAAAAGACGATAATGCTTTTCAGGTGCTGGATATCACAGATTTAAAGCCGACACGTTTTCATGTTGTTTCTGAGACAGATGCAAAAACAGAAGATGCAACATTGACAAATATAAAGATTGGAAGCCTCACGCTTTCACCTGAATTTAACGCCAATACAAAGACATATACAGCAGCTACCCAGAATGCAAGCAATACGATCACTGCGATTCCGTTCAGCGGTTCTGCAGATATAAACATCAAAGTTGCTGATAAGGATGTGGCAAATGGCGGAGCGGTAACATGGAATACAGGTACCAACACAGTGACCATTACAGTTAAAGATGGATCTGCAACGGAAACCTATACAGTGACAGTAACAAAGGAGTAAAAGAAGGATGACAGTCAAAGAAGAAAAGACCCTCCTAAAGGATATGAAAAATTATCTGGATATCACATGGAAGGACCCGGAAGGGGACAAGAAGATCGCAGGGATGATTAAGAGGGGAATGGCTGCCATATCCGGGAAAATAGGGGAGTGCAATTTCCTTGAGGAAACTCAGGAACGTGCACTCCTTTTTGACTATGTCATGTATGCGAGAGCCGGAGAGACACCGCAGTTTTGGACCAACTATAAAGAGGAAATCGTCTCTTTGCAGATAAGCAGAAAGGTAGATGATTATGCCAAGAGTTAGGAGCAGACAGTTTGAAACATTTAATGATGGTGTCGTAAAGATTTTTGGAATCGCAGAATCAGGAGAACCTAAAACTAAACCAGAAGTATCCACAAGATTTTCAAACCGGATCGTAGGGGAAGTACAGTTTTTTGAGGCAAAGGCGGCGGATGTAGAAATCAGCCGCCGTATCAGGATACCGATGTACCGCAATATTGACGAGGATAACAAAAACAGATTTTTTGCGGAAATTGAGAAAAAACTATACAAGATCGAAAGGGCACAGAGCTATCAAGATATGATTCCACCATGTACGGATTTGACGCTGAATTTTTTCAGGGAGAGATAGCATGAATATGAGACTGGACATACCGCAGGATTTGCTAAATACATTGGAGAAACTTGCTGATATTGAAGTCGCTGAAAAAAAAGCATTGAAAGAAGCAGAACCCTTGGTAATCGGAGCAATGAAAAAAGGACTGGAAGGACACAAGAATACAGGAAGCATGCAGAACTCTATTAAGGCAACTGGCCCAAAGGAGAATTCTAAAGGTATTTTTGATTACATCCGTCCAACCGGAAAGGATAAAGACGGTGTGCGAAACATGGAGAAACTTGCATATCTGGAATATGGAACTGCAAAGCAGGCTGCACAGCCTGTATGCGCAGCTGTCAGGCAGTCAGTGGAAAAAGAAGTTGCTGAACAAGTTGAAAAAAGTCTGGAGAGGAGCTTGAAATGATAGATGCTTGTGCGATATTGGAAAAGGCTCTGGAAGAAACAGGTCTTGCATGGGCGGAGGAAAAATATTGCGGAACTGCAAAGAAATATGTCGTCTATATAGAGGAACTTCAAGATGAATTTTCCTATGCGGATAATCTACCTGTGGACGATATTACATACTTTCAGATTCACTATTTCTGTCCGCTTTTTCCAAAAGACAAAGAGGATTCCAAGGAGGCAGTAAGAAAAATCAAAAAAATTCTACGAAGATATGGTTTTTCCTTTAACGGAGGAACGCAGCGGCGGAGAGAAGAAGAGAAGTGGAGACATGCAGTTTTCCACTGCAACATTTTAACAAGTAATGAAGAGAGGAAGGATTGACGTATGGCTAAGAAAGGATTAAGCACATTTTTATACGCACCGTTAGATGAAAGTACCTTGACTTATGGCAAGGTCAAAAAGCTGGCGGCAGCTATTTCGTACAAGGAAAGTTTAACGAAAAATTCGGTGACTGTGTATGCAGATAATATTAAACAATTTGAGGATAATTCAGTAACAGGGGGAAACGTTGCGCTTGAGATTTTGGATGACGACCCTAAAATATTTACGCCTTTGCTGGGAAGAAAGAAAAAGAAAATTGGAGACCACGAGGTTAATGTGGGAAACACAGAAGATATGCCGATTCCTGTAGGCTTTGGATTGATCGAAAATGAACGTGTAGGAACAACAGTTGCATATTACAGAGTCAAATTCTATCCGAAAGTAACCTTTGCTCCATATGATACAGAGGCGCAGACGGGGAAAGACACCCCGGACTATAAAAATCCGACTGTGACAGGCAGCATATATTGTCTGGAAAACGGAGACTACATTATAGAGGACCGGTATTCGACTATGGAAGAAGCGATTAAGGTGCTGTACGCAATGTTTGGAGCGACACCGCCGGATTTCGGCAGTGAGCCAGAGGATGATGTTCAGATAAAAGATGACGACCAGACAGAGTAAAGAGTATAAGGGAGGACGGCAAAAGCCGGACTCCCTTGTTACGTTTTAAGGAGAAAAGAAATGTTGGAAAAATGTATGAAATATATTGAGGCGGGAAAAGAAAAATATCCACTGATCTGCACTATGAATACGCTGGAATATATCCAGAACAATTATGAATCTATTCAGCGTTTCCAGAACCTTGTATCAGGAATTGCAGCGGATGCTGATGGGAAAAAAACATATACGCCTATTAATGTGGCAGCAATGATGGATGGATTTACAACAATGGTCAATGAAGGTATTGATGTGCACAACTGGAAACGGGAAGATGCTGACGAGCAGATTATGAGCCGTATCACAAGGCAGCAGGCAAGTATGATTCTGCGGGAAGCGGGCATTTCCCTTTCGGATGCTGCAACGCTGGTGCTTACAGAAATGACGGAATGTATTGTAGGAAAAAACGTGTTAACCGTGCAGGGGAAGATGGAAGAGAAGAAGAAGTACAAGTCGACTTTGCACGGTTCCTGTACGTTGCGAGGGTTATTTTCGGCTTTACGGAAAAAGAAGCAGGACACCTGCAGTTCTGGAAATACCTAGCCCTTTTTGAACAGTATAAATATTTCCACAATTTGAATGTACAAAGAATGGTTTACAAGATACCGGCAGATGATAAGCCAAATGCGCAGGAAATTGACGTTGCGTATTTTTAGGAGGTAAAGATGTCTTTTAATATTGGTATCGGACTAGCCCTTGATGGCGAAAAAGAATTTAAAGCTGGAATTCGTGAGGTGACTTCCGAATTAAAGCTCCTACAGTCACAGTCAAAAGAGATTGAAGCAAGGTACGGGGATAATGCAAAATCCCTGGAAGCATTGACGGAAAAACACGAGAATCTGTCAAAACAACTGGAGCAGGCAAACAAAAAGGTTGAATTAAACAGTGAGCAGCTCAAGACGTGGCAGAACGTAAATGAAAATGCTGGACAAAGAGTAGAAGAACTTAAAGAACAGCTGGCAGATGCAGAAGATGAAATGAAACGCATGCAGTCTTCTGCAGATACCACAACAGAAGAATTAGAACAACAGCAGAAAGTTGTTGAAGAGTTAGAAAACAAACTACAGAATGCAGAACGGGCATATGAAACGTCAGAAAACAAGGTATCTAAATATAAGATCAGCCTGACCAATGCCAAAACCGAAGCCACAAAGATCAACACTGAACTGGAAAAGAACAGTCAAAGTCTGAAAGAAGCGGAAGCTGCAACCGAAGACACGACAGATGCTGTAGAAGATTATGAAAAAGAGGTCGGAAACGCGTCTGACAAAACCAGTATTTTCGGGGATGTATTAAAGGCAAATCTTGTGAGTGAGCTGGTGATCCAGGGTGCCAAAAAGATTGCGGAAGGAATTAAAGAAATATCTTCCTCAGCAGTCAGTGTAGGAAGCAGCTTTGAAAGTTCCATGTCGCAGGTAGCCGCAACTATGGGAATAACGGCAGAAGAAATTGAGGCAGGAAGCAGGTCTTATGAGATTTTAGAAGAGGCGGCGAAAAAGAGTGGAAAGGAAACCAAGTATTCTGCCAGCCAGGCAGGAGAAGCACTAAATTATCTTGCCCTTGCAGGATATGACGCGCAAAAAGCAGCAGAGACGCTCCCAAGCGTTCTTAGTATTGCATCTGCCGGCGGCATGGATCTGGCTTATGCATCCGATCTGGTAACAGACAGTATGGCTGCTCTGGGAATAGAAACCTCACAACTGAATAATTACATAGATGAAATGGCAAGAACTGCCCAGAAATCAAATACCAGCGTAGCCCAGCTTGGAGAAGCAACGCTGGTATGTGCCGGCACAGTATCCCTGTCAAATCAGAGCCTTGAAACTATGAATTCGGAATTGGGAGTACTTGCAAATAGAGGTATCAAGGGAGCAGAAGGCGGAACCCACTTAAGAAATATCATTTTGTCGTTATCAGCACCTACCAAAACTGCCGCTAAGGAAATAAAAAGTTTGGGACTAAATATTACAGACAGCCAGGGCAATATGAGGGATATGAACGACATTATGGTCGACTTAAAGGCATCATTAGATGGTTTGTCCTCTTCTGAAAAAACCCGGAAGATAAGCGCCATATTCAATAAGACTGATATTGCGGCAGTCAATGCCCTCTTGGAAGGTACCGGAGATGAATTTGAGAACTTAAAGGCACAGCTGAAAGACTGCGAGGGAGCAGCCCAGAATATGGCTGAAACAATGGAAGCAAATCTGGCCGGAAAAGTAACGATTCTACAGAGCGCGCTGGAGTCTCTGGGAATTTCTGCATATGAAAAGATTGAAGGTACTTTGAAAAATTCCGTAGATGCTGCAACGGATTCTGTGGGAAAACTGCAAGATTCGATGGACAACGGAAAACTTGGCAGATCCATGGACGAGTTTGCAAGTGCTTTAGGAGATGCTGCCGAAGGCGCAATCGGATTTGCCGAGGATGCACTCCCTCTGGTCATAGATGGGTTGTCGTGGGTACTGGAAAATTCTGATCTGGTTATTGCGGGGATTGCAGGAATTACTGCCGCAAATCTGGAAATGAAGGTAATAGGACCTGCAATCGAGGCAGTGACTGCGGCATGGAAAGCATATAAAACAGCGAATGAAGAGGCTACGGTTACACAATGGTTATTGACTACGGCCATGAATGCAAGTCCAGCCGGCATTTTAATCACTGCTATTGTTGGCATTACAACAGCCGTGGCAGCCTATGCCGCCATAAATGCAACTGCTGCAGGCGAAGTCAGGGAAATGCTGGATGCAAATCAGGAGCAGATCGACACACTGAATACTGAAATTTCCAGCCGGAAGGATGCAACTGCGGCAAATGAAGCCGAAATAGGAACATTAAAAATTCTGAAAACCCAGTTATCAGAATTGAACAGTAAAGAAAAACTCTCCACAGAAGAAAAAAATAAAATGAAGCTCATTGTGCAGCAACTCAACCAGGAGATGCCGGAGCTGAATCTTATTATTGACGAGCAGACAGGAAAACTGGCTGAAAATACTGAAGGTTGGGAAGCGAATGCAGAAGCCCAGCTTGCGGTGCTGGAGGCAAAATTCCGTCAGGCAGATGCAGAAGAAGCGGCACACCAGTATTATGAAGCAGACAAGCAGCGGAATGAAATAATTGAGCAGCGTAAACAGACGGAACAGGAGCTGGCGGAAGTAACCGAGGAATACAATAAGTTTCTGAAAGATAACAGCGAGGCTCTTAATGATGTCACCGCGGCATATGCCCTGAATAATGAAGCTGATAACTACAGGTTAAGGATTGCCGAACTGACCGATGCCGTTAAGGAACAAACAGAGCAGGAAGAAGAACTCAGCGCTACTATGGATGATCTCGAGTCAGAATATCAGGAACTGGCCGAAGCAGCAGAAACAGCAGCTACCGGTGCAGAGACACTGGCGACACAGACTATCTATTTTGAAGGAGTAGCTTATGAAGCTACGGCAGAAGTGGCGGCAGCACAGGAGACGCTGCGTGATGCGTATGACGAAGTGCGGGAAAAGGCAGAAGAAGCAATAAACGGCCAGGTAGGATTGTTTCAGGAATTAAAAACAGAATCTGACCTGACTGTACAGCAGATGGCAGATAACCTTGCCTCCCAGAAAGATACTTACACCCAGTATACGGAGAATCTTGCAAAAGCTGCACAGATCATGAAAGAAGATACAACAGGGAGCTTTGATGATATTGTACAGTCGATTATGGACATGGGAATCTCCGGTGCCGGATATCTGGATGAACTTGTGCAGGCATTTGAGGAAGGAGATGAATCTTTCCAAAGAGTACTGGATGGCTGGTCTGAAATGAGCGAGGCGAAGGAAATATTAATTGACACTATGGCGGATATGCAGTCGGGGTATTCCGAACAGATGAAATTGCTCCTGAATGCGCAGACGGAAGCTACAGCAAGTATGGCAGATGACTGGGATACAAAAAGTGAAGAATTTGTCACCACTGTATCTGATGCGAACGATAAAGTGATAGATGCTACCAAAGCGACAATGCAGACGCTTGAAAAGACTGTGAAAGAAGACGGTGCGAAAGTTGTTACTGCCACAGGAGAGGTCGCAGGGAATGCTATTAGTGAAGCAGAGTCAAACTTGGAAATCAGCGGCAATGAAAGTGGCACATTCAAAAAAATAGGCAATGCTGTAAGTACTGGTATGGCAGCAGGCATTAGAGAACAGATGCACGTGGCAATAGAAGCTGCCAGGGAAATAGCAAGGGAAGCATATAATGCCAGCAAGACAGAATTACAGGTAAATTCCCCTTCTAAAAAAGCCCGATGGCTGGGTGAAATGTATGCAGAAGGCTTTGGAGAAGGAACGCTTGAAAGACTGGGGGAAATGAATGCACAGATCCGCTCCGCTATGGCGGATATGGTAAATATGGATGCTGTTGAGACTCCACAATATGGAAATATAGATTTAACAGGAGCGTCCAGCAATGCTCTTACAGAAGAGATGCTCTCCTACTTGAAGGTTATCGCGGATAAGTCTGGCGATTTGTATCTTGACGGCAATACTTTGGTAGGGAAGCTGATGCCGCAGATTGACCAGCGGATGCAGCAGAGCCAGACCTATTATATGAGAGGCGGTGTCACATGATTTTTTACAGTGTATCCATAAATGAAATCCACATGTTCAAACGCTATAAAATGGCACTGGCGGAAATGCACTGTGTACAGCCGCCGAAACTCAAAAGTAATGTAGTGAATATGCCGGCCAGTGACGGTGCCCTCGACCTGTCAGAAGCTGTTACAGGGTATCCGGTCTACCAAAACAGGGTAATTACCATGAAGTTTGGGTCCGGACACGTAAAGGATGAATGGCCATTCCTGTATAGTGAAATTCAAAAAGAATTTCATGGAAAAAAAGTTAAAGTAATTTTTGATGATGACAGAGGTTATTATTACTCCGGACGGGCAGCGGTATCAAGCTATAGCCGAAAAAGAATGGTGGGAACGCTGGTAATAACAGTGGATGCGGATCCATACAAATATGAACTTTATGACGGAATCGAACCGTGGCGCTGGGATCCTTTTTCTTTTGTGGATGGAATAATAAGAAATTACTCAAATATTCCTATCCGGGGGACTGGAAGCATAACGGTAGTGGGACGTCAAAAGCACGCAGTGCCGGAAATCATCTGTAACGCCCCCATGACACTAAATTGTGAAGGAAAGACATTCCAGCTTTCGGCAGGTCACACAAAGCTATATGAACTACTGCTGGCGGAGGGAGAGCATGTCATGACATTTACTGGAAATGGGGCGGTATCTGTTCTGTATAGAGGAGGAATCTTATAATGTATGCCATAAAAGTATTAACAGATGGAGAAATATATCCATTGTTCCTGCCGGGAGTTGAAGAACTTGCGCTCTTAAACCCAACATTGACGCTGGAAATGGGAATGCAGGGAAGTCTGACTTTTCAAATGCCGGTTTCGCATCCTTATCGTGAGAAAATAAAAATCTTGTCTTCGGAATTTTATGTGTACCAGGATGACGAGGAAATATTCAGGGGGCGTTATATCGGACGGAAAGAGGATTTCTATTTAACAGGTACGATAACCTGTGAGGGTGATTTAGCCTATCTGCTAGACAGCCAGCAGCGCCCATATGAGCACAAGGGGAGTATTGTAGAGTTTTTAGATGGCCGGCTGATTCAGCATAATAATTCTGTGGAGCAACGTAAGCGTTTCACACGTGGCATCGTTAATGTGGTAGACAACAACAATTACATCAACCGCAGCAATAGCAATTATTCCGATACACTGACATGCCTGCGTGATAAGCTGGTAACTACACATGGCGGCTATCTGCGCACACGTGTAGCAGGAAAAACAAGGTATTTGGATTATGTCTATGATTACGGCGGGATTAACAATCAGGTAATCCGGCTGGGGGAAAACCTGCTTGATATGACAAGATACATGGACAGCTCAACAATCATAACCGCCCTAATTCCCCGTGGTGCAAAAGTGGAATATGAGGATGAATTAGGTGAGACACAGACCAAGATTATTGATATTACATCCGTCAACGGCGGAGAAGATTATATATACAATGAAAATGCGGTGAGCCAGTATGGATGGATTTTTGGCGTGCAAAAGTGGGAAGATGTAACACTGCCACAAAATCTGTTGACAAAAGCAAAGGCATATCTAGATGAAGCCATATATCTTCCGGTGACAATGGAGCTTAAAGCCGTAGATCTATCAATAATTGATGTGAATATAGAGCAGTTGCATCTTGGATATTGGACAAGAGTTATATCCGGACCTCATAACATTACAGGGCAATACCTGCTAACCAAAAAAGTCATATATCTGGATGACCCCGGAAACAACACAGTAACACTTGGCAGGACAACGACATCATTTTCAGCATCAAGTGCCCGCAATATGCTTGATGTATCACGCAGGGTACAGCAGATGGCAGAAGAAATGTCGATTGAAATCAATCGAAAAGTGGAGAATGCAACAACACTGATCACTGGTGGTTTTGGTGGATATGTGGTACTGGACAATATAGACCCTCAAACAGGGAAAAAGATGCACCCATGGCGTATTTTGATAATGAATGCACCGGACAAAGAAACGGCCCAGAATATCATCCAGATTAATCAGAATGGTATCGGCTTTTCAACTTCCGGAATCAATGGTCCATACCGTAATGCATGGACCATTGACGGGAACCTTGTAGCTGATTTTGTTACGACAGGAACCATGCTTGCTGACCGCATCAGGGGAGGCACATTCGAGGTAGGAGGCTCTGGTCTTGGGAAAGGTGGTTCTATCATATTACGCGACAGGTCAGACCGTCTGATGATCAGGATAGATATAGATGGATTGAAAATCTTTGATGCTAATGGAAATCTTAGTACATCAGCCGACAAGAATGGTATGAACATTTACAGAGGCATGCTTGCAAATTACGCGCAAAACGGCGAAGACAGGGCTACCGTAACAGACGGGTCATTCAAAGTGTGGAAAGGTTCAGAATCGAGCCCGATTGCCTATATGGGTGACGGGGGATGGGAAAACCTTGGACGTGAGGGTTCAGGCTTAATCGTCCTTCATGGCGCGAAAGGTGTTGTTCTGGATGCCTATAAAGGAGAGGTAGCAGCGCAGGGCAATGTAAGCGCAGGAAATAAGGTGATTTCAGCCGGGGACATGGAATGTAACGGAGGTTTTGATTGTAGGGGAAGCGGAATATTTCACGGAAGCATTGAAGTAAGCGGAAGCATTCGTAATTCAGAAATTTCAGATCTGGCAAGCAGAGTGTCAGATCTGGAAAAAAAGATGGGAGGCTAAGAATGGCAGATATATCAAAAGAAATAAATGATTTCAGCCAGGCAATATACGGTGAGGAAGTCCGCGGAAGCATGATATCCCTTGCGGAGAAACTGAATAAAGAAGTGGAGACAAATACAGGGGATGTAGATGCGGCGGTAAATCGGACGAATACAGCCACACAGGAGGCAATCAGTGCTACTAAAGATGCGAGGGCAGCGGAAGCAGCGGCGCTGGAAGCGGAAGCACAGGCAGATGTGGCGGCAAAAAATGCCACGGATATAGCAAATGAGGTGCAGCGAAGACTTGATGCCGGTGAACTCACTGGACCGCAAGGTCCGCAAGGGGAACAGGGAGTACAGGGTCCGCAGGGACCAGCCGGACCGGCGGGACCGCAGGGAGAAAAAGGTGAAAAAGGAGATACAGGTCCGCAAGGCCCGTCAGGCGTAACAGCCCCTTCATCCGGAATGTTCTCCTTATATCTTGACCCGGAAACCGGAAATTTATATGCAGAATATCCAGATGGCGAAACACCGCCTAACTTTGAATATGAAGCAGAAACCGGAAATTTATATTATATAACAGATGATGGAGGTATGTAAGATGGGAAGGATATTGATCGGAAATATTAAGGGACCCCAGGGAGTACAGGGACCACAAGGAGAACGTGGAATACAGGGACCGGAAGGACCAGTAGGTCCACAGGGAGAAAAAGGTGATACAGGAGCACAGGGACCTAAAGGAGATAAGGGTGCTACAGGACCGCAAGGTCCGGCAGGTCCAATGCCCACACTTACTGAGAATTTATTGGCAACGGTACCCGGTACTGCTCTAGATGCAACCATGGGAAAGCAGCTCAAGGATGAACTTGATTCGCAAAACATTAGTTTT
>JAAUZD010000054.1 GCA_014804785.1 Lachnospiraceae bacterium | reverse complement strand
GCAACCCCTGTTTTTTTGTCAGCCAACACCTCAATTAAAATGGCATGGATTGACTATCATCCGTTTTACCATGTGTATATGGGACTGAAAAACGCATTTTTTGGTACGCCTGTTACAAGCCCGGCTTATTATATTTGTGCGGTGTGCGCAATCATCCTGCTCTGTGGGATCGTCGGAGCGACATTCCGCAAAGAAATGGGAAAGGAGGGGTAACAATGAAAGGATTGATCTATCAACTGAAAAGTGTCAGGAAAGATAAGTTTTGTATCATGTCGTTCCTTCTGCCCATTGTGATAGCCATGGCACTGCATTTTATCGGCTCCATAGACCTTTCTTCTCTGAGCGGATATCATTTCGGCGTGGTAGCCGGTGATGTCGCACCGGAAACAGAACAGTGGCTTTTGAGATACGGCACTGTCACGGCTTATCAGACAAAGGAAGAACTGGTTCTGGCAGTCAACGACCCTTCTACGAATCTGATTGGTGTGGAAAGGGATGGGGATCGTATCAAGACCATTTTATCCGGCGATGAACTGGCAATGTGGCGGCAGACGGCAGGCACCCTCCCGTCGCTCTACGAACAGCGGGAAATAGCAACGCAGGTTAATGTTCAGATTTTAGAACGGCCGGATGTGCTTGCCGGGTTTCAATATATTTTTGTTGGAATGACACTGATTGTTGCGATGTTCATGGGCTGTACCTTTAACGCCATGAATATTATTTCAGAAAAGGAAGAAGGGGTTGCGCTGATCAATGAGATACTGCCTATGACATCCAGACAATATGTGATTCAGAAAATTTTCATTGGTTTCATATTTGGCTGCTTGTCCGCTGGTATTGCGACAGCTTTCTGTTTCAGGCTTCCTCCTGCCGGGGCAGCGGTCATGCTGGTGCTGATTGTATTGTCAGCTTTTGTATCTGCGCTGATTGGTCTGTTTATTGGCCGTATTTCAGAGGGGATGATGGTAGGCGTGGTTTATATTAAAATTGTCATGATCGTATTTATGGCAATTCCCCTGTTGAAATATCTGACGACAGAAGGAAACAAGGTTGTCTCATATATCTGCTATCTGATTCCGTCCAGTGCCACTTTTGAGGGGATTATGGATCTGGCGAATAGTGGTATGGCAACTGCCGGCAGAGACATAGTTATTCTTATGGTACACTGCATTCTTTGGTTTCTGCTTTATCTGTCAATATCTAAACGTCAGAAATAGGATGAAGCAAGGATGAAAACCGGGATTTAGGAAGGAGAAAACGTATCATCAATAAGAGGGCGGCAGTACCACATCATGGATGAATGGTATCTGCCGTCTTCTAGTCCGTAATCAAATAAATTGACAAAAGTTTTGCGGTTTGTAACCGTAAAACTTATTGACTTTCTGTAAAATTGCGGTAAACTGATTTATAGACGGAGGTGGTCATCATGATTTACAGACCTATGTATGTAGATAAAATAATGGCTTATGTGGACACTCCCTTTGTGAAGATACTCACAGGAGTACGCCGCTGCGGAAAGTCCACAATATTGAAAATGATTATGGAAAAGTTGAAAACGGAACGAAATGTTTCTGGGGAGCGTATTGTAAACTGCCGTTACGACTCCATGGAATATGAGGATATGACAGCGAAGCAGATGTATGCAGAGTTAAAAGAGAGGCTTTCACCTGACGGCAAGACCTACTTGTTTCTTGATGAAGTTCAGGAAATCAAAGGCTGGGAAAAAGTTGTCAATTCGTTGGCGTCGGATTTTGATGTTGACCTATATATTACGGGTTCTAACTCTCGAATGATGTCCTCCGAAATATCAACATATCTTACCGGAAGATATATTTCCTTCCGAATTTTTACTCTGTCCTTCGGTGAATATCTAATGTTCAAGGCGAAGTATGCCGCCGTTGGTGATCCAAAATCTGAGCTTACAGAATATGTCCGGTCAGGAGGTTTCCCAGCAACCCATTTGCAAGCGTATTCTCAGGATGAGATCTATACGATTGTCAGGGATATATACAATTCAACGATTTTTTCGGACATCGTAAAGCGAAATCAGGTCAGGAAAATCGACCAGTTAGAGCGTGTTGTAAAATATACCTTTAACAATGTCGGTAATACCTTTTCTGCAAAGTCGATTGCGGATTATCTGAAATCGGAACGCCGATCTCTTGACAATGAGACGGTCTACAGCTATTTGGAAAAGCTCGAAAAGGCATATTTGCTCCATCGCTGCTCACGGTATGATTTGCAGGGAAAGGAGATCCTGAAAACGCAGGAAAAATTCTATCTTGCTGATGTTGCCCTAAGGTACAGTGTTCTCGGATATAACGCAGACAGCGTGGCTTCAAGCCTTGAAAATATCGTGTACTTGGAGCTTTGCCGACGGGGATATGCCGTCAATGTGGGTAAAACCGGCGATGGTGAGATTGATTTCGTGGCAACAAGACAAAATGAAAAAATCTATGTTCAGGTCACGCAGGAAATCAGTTCAGAAAAGACGGAAAAACGAGAGTATGACCGTCTGCTTGAAATACACGATAATTATCCTAAATATATTCTCACGATTGATGAATTTGCAGGAGGAAATTATGAGGGCATTAAGACAATGCACATAGCGGATTTCCTGCTCAGTTCTGAATATTAAAATTAAAGGTTTCACAGTAACACCATATGTAATTATTCTTACAAATAGCGACAGAGGGTTGCTGTTTTCTAAAGAGATAGCAAAAGACTTTTTAGAAATTGACGGGAATTGGGAGGGAGAAATCTAATGAAACTTTGATAGAAATATCAATGTGATTATGGTAAAATTTAGTTTATTAGACTAGAAGTCAACTTGGAGGTTCAAAATGAGAAAACAAGGTAAAATAATAAAAGTACTTTGGTGGGTGTATATAGCTTTATTGTTTGTCGTTGTTGTTGTTAAGTTCAAAGGTTCGTTTTATGAATTAAGTGATAGGGTTAATTCATATTCAATGCAAGGTTCAATAAACTATAATCTTATTCCGTTCAGAAGTATGTCCACTCAGATTGAATACATTACCCAGTGGTGGGCATTGAAAAACTTATTTGGAAATATAATTCCATTTATCCCGTTTGGTTTTCTTTTGCCCATTGCATATAAAAAATTCAATTCAACGATAAAGGTTTTGTCTATGGGTTTAGCTTCTATACTGATAATAGAAATTTTTCAATTCTTTACTAAACTTGGTAGTTTTGATGTTGATGATATAATTCTCAATATGATAGGAATTGTTTGTGGGTATTTGATGTTTTTGGTCATCAATCGCCTTTTTGTAAGAAAACGATAATAATCAGTTTATTAGTAAACCAACACCACAATCACAATAGAATAGTTACACAGCGTCAGAGCGTATAGAGAACCAGTCTATACTCTAAAAGCAGGAAAACTAAATTTCAATGAAAATGGAGACTAACTATTAAAAGTCAAGTCTAAAATAAAATTTTTTGGAATGAATTGCCGGAAGGCATTTCAGATATGAAAGAACTGAAATTTAGTTCTTAGCACCTTGAAAACTGTATGACAATTTATCGTGAATCTTTTATAGCATTATCCGACAGAAAGTGCTATAATTCTTTTAGTCAGATTAGAGCAAGTAGGGATAGTCTGCGGTTGTCCTTTCTGGAAACGGAAAGGAGGTCGGTATGGATACACTTGAGATACTTACACTGCTGTTGGTCATTTTCGCAGCATTAACATACATAGACAATAAACACAACCGCAAGTAACGGAAAAGGCTATCTTCTACTGCAATAGAGGATAGCCTTGTAATCCGTAATTTTTACGCTTTATAAGTTTCCGATTGTACAACCGTCGGACGTGCAAATATCCTTCGGCTTCTATGATGATTATAAACCAACACTGCGGATTCTGCAAGAGGGTTTAGGAGAATAGGGGTGTTTCGGCACTCCTATTTTTTTGCAGATCTTCAGATTATCTTACCTGAAAACGGTCTTGTCTGCAAGAATTTTTCTGACTTTTATAAAAAAGAAAAAAGGAAGGAGGGGGATTCCACAGTTGTCGGCAAGCTCTTTTCCTATCTGGTGCGCTTCCTCGAAACTGACCTCACCGGGGGCAAAAGCCTGTATCAGATGGTAGGCAGTAATCTGTCAGAGATATTTGCAATTTCAAGCGTCAAAATAGAGATGTAGCAACAGTTGTAAACATAAGATAAAGACTGGAATTTTCTGAAAGATTACAAAGAAGTTGTCAATCATGCCTATTACAAGGAAGAGTAGAGAGCGTATTATCAGGGAGTATGGTACTATACAAATATTTGACGGCTCAGGTATTTTTTACAAAACCATATAGGTAAAAAAGATACTTGAAAAAATAGGCAAAAAAAACAAGGTGGCTTGCGTATTTAAGTCGAACCACCTTGTTTTACTGTTAAAAGCAATAGCACAATTTGAATTTGCAATATCTATTTATCATTTGATAACAAGTCTTTTTTTACAGAAGCAATCCACTTTTCGATTGCTTCCACTAAAACATATTGTTGTTGCAAAACAGCCATTCCTGTTTCGGGAATTTCAGGAATATTTTCTTTTTCATGGATGTTTTCCTCTAAATAAGTTTTCAATGTTTTAATATTTCTTTCAATATCCGTCACACAAGATTGCTGGATTTCAGGTGGTAGGCTGTCTAAGTTGACAATCACAGCATTAAAATCTAAAAAAATGTGGATAGGCTTGGCAGAAATTTCTAGCATAAGCCTTTCAAATTCCTTTTTTCCTGTATCTGTAAGGGAATAGACCGCCTTTTCAGGCATTTTTCCTTCTTTTACAATATCCCCTTTGATAAATCCCTTTTCCTCCAACTGAAGAGCTTTTTTGTAGATAGACGGGGTACTTATTTTTACCCACTTGGATATATTGCGGTATTCAACCAGTTTTTGAATATCATAAGCACTCATAGATTCTTTTTTTAACATTCCCAATACAATTAAATCAATCGTAGCCATTATGATCAGCCTTTCTTACTGAATTTATAATGTTTTTATGCTCTAATTTATAGTATTTGATTTTATAGCTTATGTCAAGAAAGAGAAAATAATATTCCAATACTCTCTTGACAACTACTATAAAATATAGTATATTTCTTTTTACAACACGTACTATAAATTATACTACTATAAATAGTAGTGTTTGTCGTTGAGAAAGGAGTATTATGAAATGAATGGACGTAACAACAAAATGGAACTATTAGGGAGTGCGCCAATCCCGACAGCACTAATGGCTCTTGGAATCCCGATTATGATTGGTATGTTGATCAATGCCCTTTATAATCTGGTAGATGCTTATTTTGTGGGAGGGTTAGGAGAAAGCCCTATGGGTGCAATTTCTGTTGTATTTCCATTAGGACAAGTAGTAGTAGGATTAGGGTTAATGTTTGGTAATGGTGCAGCGTCCTATCTTTCAAGGCTGTTAGGACGTGGGGATAGAGATACTGCAAATAAGGTGGCAAGTACAGCAGTATATAGCAGTGTTATTATTGGAGCAATTATTATTATTTCAGCTACCATTTTTCTTAAACCGATTTTAACAATGCTTGGAGCAACAGCTACCATTATGCCTTATGCTCTGCCTTATGCAAGGATTTATGTGGTTTCCTGCATTTTCAATGTGTTTAATGTGGCAATGAATAATATCGTTGCAAGCGAGGGGGCAGCGAAAACAACCATGTGCGCCTTATTATTAGGAGCTGTATTGAATATTGGCTTAGATCCTGTTTTCATTTATGCACTTGATATGGGGGTTGAGGGTGCTGCGATTGCAACCGCCATTTCACAATTTGTTTCCACACTTGTGTATCTAATCTATGCACTTTGCAAAAAGAGTGCGTTTTCATTCGGTGTCAAGGAGTTTAAACCCTCTAAGCAGATATATATGGAAATTTTGAAAATTGGTGTTCCAACACTTACCTTCCAACTTCTTACCAGCCTTTCCATTGCATTAATCAACCGAGCTGCAAATGGATATGGCGATGCTGCCATTGCTGGAATGGGGGCAGTTACAAGGGTTACATCTATGGGGACTTTAGTAGTATTTGGTTTTCTAAAAGGATTTCAACCGATTGCTGGATTCAGCTATGGGGCAAAGAAGTTTCAACGTTTGAGAGAGGCGATTAAAACATCAATTTTGTGGTCAACAACTTTCTGTGTATTGGTAGGTTTGTTAATGGCTCTGTTTTCTGCACAGATCATTTCTCAGTTTGCAAATGGCAATGTGGCAATGATAGAAGTAGGTCAAAACTCTCTTTTGGCAAATGGAATTTCATTTTTTCTGTTTGGCTTTTACACTGTATATTCCTCTTTATTTCTTGCGCTTGGCAAAGGAACAAAGGGTTTTATACTTGGGGCCTGCAGGCAAGGGATTTGTTTTGTCCCGGTTATTTTGCTTTTCCCGAAAGTATGTGGAATAAATGGAATACTTTATGCACAGCCGATTGCTGACGTAATTTCAGCTATTATTACAATTTTTATGGCATTACAGCTTCATAGGGAATTGGCTGTGGCAGAAACACATATTCATTCTGAGAATCCGGTGTAGTATTTAAGTCAATATGCACTTTATTATTAGGTAAAGGGGCAAAGAACGAAAAGTTAGATAGGCAATATAAAAGTTAAAATGTAACAATGGCTCATCAGATGAAGAATGATAAAATTCGGACTAAGCTAGTCCCGACAATGAAGTCGTTGGACAAATAAAACCAGTGTTTATGCGGGGTTGTGGCACTTTTATTAGAGGCTTGACATCAAATTTTACATCCTTTGGTGGACTAATTTGGACTTATACGGTATGTTTTAGAAATTTGAACCTTTCAAAACTTAATAGTTGAATGCTATTAAAAGGACATTTTCCAAGATATGGAGTGTCCTTTTCTGTTGTTATGGTTAAAATCATAAATCAGAAAATTTAAAAGGAGGTTCAAATATGGACAACACAGCGTTAAGAGCAGAGGTGTAGGCATTCCCATGATGCATTTTGGGGAAAATAATACATAAATAAGAATTATTATTTGATTTTCTGTCCAGTTGTGCTATCAAATCGTGTTTTCGTGCAATCGGCATTAGATAAATTTTTATATTTCCGATATTCTAAGTGAGAGCCAAAGGAGGTCATATGATAAAAATTGCAATATGTGATGATGAAAAGAAAATAAGAAGTTATATTACTACGCTTATCAGAGAGCAGAATACAGAATGTGAAATTACGGAGTATGCTTCTGCTGATGAATACCTGTCAAGCGGCATGGAACATGATTTACTGTTATTGGATATAGAGTTAAAGGGTTCTGCGTCCGGCATGGACGGTATGGGAGTATCTGCATGGCATTGGCTTATCCAATGTAAAGCGTGAGGTAGATAAATACATGGGAGATGTAGACATTAAGGTAAAGAAAAATGAGTTTAATGTAACCGTATTGTTGCAGGAAAGGAGTAAAAATGAACACTAGCGGTGTATATGGCATAGGGGTAAATACATATGCCTACACAAACAACAGCAGGAAAACAACAGAAACAGGTAATTTTGCAGATGAAGTGAAAAAGGCAGCGGAAAGCCAGGGAACGCAAACGAAGTCAAATTCGTCAGCATGGGCGGGGGATATGGTCGTTCCACAGCCGCCGAATTATTTGGGTTTTACATATGACAGCAGTATTTCCAACAAATCCAAAGAAGAAATGACGATGGATGAATACAAGCAGTGGTTCATGAATGAGATGTCACGGATGCCCGTAAGTGCGTGGGTTCGTTCAACAATAGTAGGAGGGACTTTGACAATCACGGAGGAATGTTTTGAAAGGATGAAAAATGACCCGGAATGGGAGAACACGGTTTTGAATATGGTAAGAAAGATGTATTCTGTAAATGGCATTATGGGTACTAAAGCGATTGGTTTTCAGGTAATCGGCGCATCGCCGGAGCAGTGTTATGGTTATGCAGGACCAGTAGGCGGCAGCGGTTCAAATATTTCTGGTGATGGAAAATCCTGGTGGGAGAAACGTCACGAGAAAATGGAAGAATTATTAGAGGAAATTGCCGAAGCAGCGACGGAAAAGGAAGCATTGAAAAAAGCACAAGCACGAAAAGCATTAGCACAGGAAAATTACTTGAAAAGCCAATTTGAAAGTCAGCAAAGGTTACATAGTTTTCTTATGGAGAGTGCCAAAAACGGGCAGGATACTTCGGATATGTCAGCTATTCAGTCAGTTAGCGCAGGCGCATTAGCGGCGACAGCTTATGAGGACACTATAAGCATATTCAGTAAAAGCGTAATGGAAAGTCAGAAGATATAAAATATGTGGGTATTTTGAAGTGAAAATATGCCCGGACTTATTGTAAGAGGGTATAGGCGGTTCTGAATGACAGAAGAACCGCCAATCAAAAAATATTTGATAATACGAGGATTTGATTAGGGAAATGTGGTTAGATGATGTTCTCTATGAGGAAATATTTGACAGTCTGCCAAAAGAAAAACAATCGGAACTTATCGGGAGAAAAGCCGACTTTGCAAAAAAGGCGGGTATAACTCCGTAAAATGAATTTTAGAGCAAGAAAACGCTCTACGTAGAGGGCAAAAAAAGATTAGAATGGCTCTGTGTATGATAAATATGCAGAGCTTTTCTTCATTTAAAAGATCATCGCCAGCTTTTGAATTTTTCAGGACAAATTCAATGTAGTCTGCGGCATTTAGTAGGTCCCGTTCGGATGTGCGTGTGATATGGATATCATAACTCATCGCATGCAGCGGCTCCTTATATTGGACATTGCTTCTGAGAATGACTTTGTGTTGCCTGTTGCAGCATCATCCAAGCCTTCCTTTGGCAGACCATATAATTCAAAGAGGCTTGTAAGCTCTTCATAAGCTTCAATACTCACAACCGCTAGGAATCCTAATTGTAATTTACAGGAAAATGTTGACGAAAATGAGTATGGTCTACCGTTTTATAGATGCAAAACTGCAAAGACGATAGAATGCTCTGTGTGGGAGATCATACAGAGCATTTTTGCAGAGCATTTTTTAAAGGTTGAAATCTTGTAAAAGCAATGCTAGTAGCATATAATAAAAAAGGAAGAGACGATAGATTATATGGGCATGCGAGAAAGACATATAGGTGAACGATTAAAAAAGTATGATAGCACAGATTATACGAAATAGAAATAATGCAAAATCGATAATATAGACTATGATGAATATCAGAGAGAATCCATTTCGCAGAAAGGGGATAGGTAAGCTATGCCAGTCATGATAAATAATTTGCTTGGGCAATACGTGGAAGAAGTAAGAAAGATTTATGGAGAGCATTTGAAGTCGGTAATTTTGTATGGTTCTTATGCTAGAGGCGATTTCAGACCTGATTCAGATATTGATATTATGATTCTGGTAGATTTGACAGACATGGAGGTTGAACAGTATCGTAAACAGTTGTCATGGTCTACTTATGATTTTAATGAAGAGCATGACACAGATATTAAACCAATTGCAAAAAGTGACGCACATTTTAAGAAATAGCTTGGAGTTTATCCCTTTTATACCAATGTACAAAAGGAAGGGGTGAAATTATATGGAACTGCCTGAAAAGGGAAGTATTAGCGATTTGGTACGGTATCGTATTGAAACGGCGAAAAGTGATTTGAAGTCCGCTGATATTCTGCTGAAAGAAGGGGAATACCGAGGAGCCAATAACAGGGCGTATTATGCAATTTATCATGCTATATCAGCAGTTCATGCATTAGATGGGAAATCATATAAACGGCATAAAGATACATTAGCTAATTTCAATAAGAATTATGTAAGGACAGAGATTTTTCCTAAGAATTTTGGGAGAAAGATTGCATAGGCAGAGGAAATCCGTCACGCAAGTGATTATGATGATTTTTATATTGCCACAAAAGAAAAAGCGGAAGAACAGATTATGACAGCGAAAGAACTGATTGAACAGATAGAGGCTTATTACTTGAACCGATTAAAGGGGTAAATTTTACTAAGGCAAGTACGAATTAAAACAGTCCACAAGGGAGGTGTTGCCCTGCGGTACAGTGTTTTCGGCTATAATGCTGACAGCGTGGCTTCATGTCTTGAAAATATCGTTTACTTAGAGCTTTGCCGCCGAGGATATACTGTTCATATTGGAAAGATAAATGGCGGAGAAATCGACTTCGTAGCAATACGACAAAACGAAAAGCTTTATGTTCAGGTTACGCAGAAAATAAGTTCGGAAGAAACTGAAAAACGGGAATACAATCGTTTGCTTGAAATACACGACAATTACCCCAAATATGTACTCAGAGCAAACGAATTTGCAGGAGGAGGTTTCTTTTATGGAAACATATCAGGAATTTTTAGACAGAATCAATTCATTTGAGAAAAGGGAAATAAATTATGGAAATAAACTTTTTAAGGGGAATCCATCAATCTCACAAAAGGTTGGTAAAGATAACATATTTAAAAATTTTTATGGGGACACTATAGTTTTTGCATTAGATGATATTGTTAAAGAGAAATTGGCGGAATATGTGGAGTTATTATATCAGTCTTCTCCGGAATGCTTTTGTGAAAGATTAGTTCCGCATACGTTTCATGTAACTTTGCATGATCTCAGTAATGCTCCGATTTTACGGGATGTGGCAGAGGAGTTGTTTGAGAATGAACTCAAGGTAATAGAAAAAATGGGAGAAATTCAAAAACAGGAAAAAGAAATAATAAAAATGAAAAGTAAATACATTTTCAATATGGTTGACACCAGCTTAGTTTTGGGATTGTATCCTGTCGATGAGGGGGAATATCGCAGGTTAATGGATTTATATTCCCTTTTTGATACCGTAAAGAAATTAAGTTATCCTTTTACACCTCATATTACATTGGCATATTATAATATCGATGGATTTTGGAAAAAGATACGAAGGACCTGCAAATATGGGATTGTTTAGAAGAGGAATATTTGTATGATGGAAAAGTGAATCTGGATGAAGAGGGAAATCTGATAAATGATGAATACTATCAGATTATTTTCTGGAGAGAGCTTCCAATGCTCGGAAATTATGGTGCGGATTCAGAGATAATGGTATGGATTTCAGGTGAAGATACCGGGCAGAATGCAGAGTATCAGAATATAGAGGGATTTGAATATGTACAAAGAGAGTTATGGGGAAATGACGGGCGTTCTGCCAAGTATGAGGACAGGCATACATTTTTGAGCGATTTTGGATTTGGGGATAAAGAACCGCTGTATCAGTTCTATGACAGATTTGATAATCTTCAGATGGAGATTTATCTTGACGAGGAATCATTAAAAGGGTGCGGTATCAGGTACAAGTATTACTATACAAATGAAATGGAGAAAGTAGTTTTTATGCATGGATTTACTTTTGATACCGTATTTGAGCAGAAATGGGTCGAGCCGGATATCTTTTCGGTAAAAGCTTACGATGGCGGGGATGGTGCAGACAGTGTAAGTGAATATGAGGAGTTTTTTGAATATACAGAAGATGGCAAATTAGATTATTTTAAATCTCAGGGAATGATAGACTGGCTGGGAGATGAAGAAGATGTGAAAGAACCCTCTGATATATTGAAAATTAATTTTGTATATCGCGATGATGGTACTTTGTGTTGCAAAGAATATGTGCATAATTCCAATATTTTTGGCACCACATGTACTTCCATAGAAAGTTTTTATGATGAAAAGGAAAGATTGATTTACGAAGACTGTTATATCACCCACGGCAGTTATGAATACTACTATATATACAAAGATGACGGAAAGAAACCGGCATATTGCTTGGGGGTGGATGACAATCTGGGGTATTTTATGCCGACGATGATGCAATTTTAAAACATTCATTTTTATATGCGGTTACGGTATACTGACCAGACAATATAAGCGGGCAGGAAAGAAAGATTTCCTTGCTCGTTTGACATTCAATTTGCTTATAATTTCTGGTAGTGGTATCATATGAGCATATGGAGAGGAAAAATGATTATATGATAAAGGTAGCGTTTTGTGATGATGATCTGTCCATGTTAAACGAAATCAATGTGTTGATTAACCAATATCGCGAGAGATGTAATCAAGAAATTGTATATGTCTCTTTCAGTAGTCCTTTGGAATTATTGGCTGAAATTGAAAGAGGAATGCGCTTTGACGTCCTGTTTCTGGATGTTATTATGCCGGGCGAAAATGGAATCAATACGGCAAAAGAGATCCGGCAGTATGATAATGTAGTAAAAATAATTTTTTTAACATCATCTTCCGAGTTCGCGATACAATCCTATACGGTGGGAGCATATTATTACCAGATAAAGCCAATCCGTGAGGAGAGTTTTTTCAGGCTGATGGATTCCGTTATTTCCGAATGCAGAAAGGATTACCCGAGCAGTCTGATTCTGCGTTGCAAAAGTGGGATTACAAGGATCAATTTGGATAAACTTGAATATTGTGAAGTGATCAGACACACATTATTGTTCCATATGAATAATGGGACTGTATTGGAAAGTACTGGGAGTATGGATGAACTGTGCGGTCAGCTTACACAGCATAAAAATTTTTTTCGTCCGCATAGGTCGTTTTTAGTTAATATGGAGTATATTCAGAGTATTTCTTATAAAGCAATCAAGTTGGATAGTCTTGTGGAAATTCCTATTCCGCATGGGAAAGGTTCTGAAGTCAAAAATGCTTATCTTGAATATGCATTTAACAGGCAGCAGGTTTTTATGTTATGAGCGGAATTTATTTGTTGAACTCCACTTCCGTGGGTATTTTTGGTATGGTCGTAGCTGCATTTTTCTGTGATATTTGTTGGACACGAAAAAAAATTCTGCTTATGACCGGCTGTATGAGTGCAATTTTAATGTTTCAGGGGATTATTTATTTCTTTGTCGATGCGGATATTGTTGAGTATATTTATCCGTTTATTACGCATATTCCCTTGATCATGATGCTCTGGATTCTCAGCAGGAAATGTCTTTGGTCGATTATTTCTGTTTTAACTGCGTATCTTTGCTGCCAGATCAGACGATGGCTGGCGCTTTTGATTGTTGCTGTGTTTTCGGGTGAATTCATGATGCAGGACGCGGCTGAATTGGCTATGACGCTGCCGATTCTGTTGATTTTGGTGCGGTTTATAGCACCGTCCGTGCGTTCTGTTTCACATTATCCGACTGCGGTACAGTATCGGTTCGGTGTGGTGCCGGCAGTATATTATTGTTTCGATTATGTGACCCGTATCTACACGAGCCTTTTATTGGATGGTGTTTTGGTCACAGTGGAATTTATGTCGTTTGTATGCAGTATGGTATATTTATTATTTGTGGTCCGTGTTTCGAAAGAGGAACAGATACGCAGTCGGCTTGAACAGACGCAGGATATCATGAATCTGCAGAACGCACAGGCTGTTCGGGAGATAAAAGCTCTTCGTGAATTGCAGCAAAAGACCAGTACCTTCCGCCACGATTTGCGCCACCATATGCAGTATCTTTCCTCCTGCATGGAAAATGGGAAGATTGAGCAGGCACAGGCATACATTCAGGAAATCTGCTCAGAGATTGAAGCGAACAAAGTGACGTCTTTTTGTGAAAATGAAGCGGCAAATCTGATATTTTCGTCATTTGCCGGACGGGCTTCAGATTTTGGCATTCCAATTAAAATCAAGGCGATGATTTCGCAATCTCTTTCTATATCCGAAACTGACTTGTGTGTCCTATTATCCAACGCTATGGAAAATGCATTGCATGCTTGTCAGAAATTGAAGAAAAAGGGATTATCCGGTATGATTGAAGTCTCTGCATATGAAAAAAGCGGAAAATTCTTTTTGCAGGTTATCAATTCCTGCGATGAGGACATAACCTTTGAATATGGAGTTCCTGTTACGTATCATCCGGGACATGGGATTGGAGTACGCAGCATATGCACCGTTGTGGAAAAGTATGGCGGTATATACACTTTTTTGGTCAAAGATGACCGATTCATCCTTCGTGTGTCATTTTGAGAAAATAGTCGATTCAATGCTATCTCTGGTCGATTCGTGTCAGATTATTCGCTTATAAAGCCTGTTATTATAGACTTTATGAGAGGGGAAGATAGGTAGAAAGGAAAGTAGAGCCGGTGGAGAGGGTTTGGGATTTTTTTGAAAATATCAATGAACTTGCCTATGCGTCCGATATGGACAGTTATGAAATAGTGTATATGAACCGCAAAACTCTGGAAACATATGGTATTTCCCATATTGATGAATTAAGGGGAAGGAAATGCTATGAGGTGTTTTACGGGAACGGCTTTCCCTGTGCAATGTGCAGTAATGAGGAACTGCCAGAGGGTGAATTTGTAGAGAAGAAATATTTCAATCCTGCGTTGAACAAGCACTTTCTGATCATGGCTACAATGGCAAAAGAAAACGGGCGACATTTACGTTTTGAACTTGCCATAGATATCAGCAAAAATGAGAACGCCAGAAAAACGCTTGGCAGACATAAAGATCTTGAAGCATGTGTAAATGAAGGAATAAAACGTGCGGCATGTGAATTGAATCCCGACAGATCGATTGATATCATACTGGAGTTTCTGGGAAAAGGACTAAATGGGGAAAGGTCTTATATTTTTGAAAAAAATTCATCAGGCGGAGATGATAATACATATGAGTGGGTTGCGGCAGGCATAACGCCCGAAAAGGATAATCTTCAAAATGTACCTCCTGAAGTCTGTGCGAACTGGTATCGTTGTTTTAATGAAAACCAAAATATCATGTTTGACGACATAGAGAAAATGCGGTACGATGACCCATTACAGTATGAGAATCTGAAAAGTCAGAATATTCATTCGATTGTTGTCGTCCCGCTGTATGATGACAATCATCTAATAGGTTTTTACGGCATAGATAATCCTCCGAAGCAGGAGGTGGAGGATGCGCTCAATATGCTTCAGATTGTGGGATATTTTATTAGTTCTACGCTTAAAAGGCGGAATATGATGAACCAGCTCCGTGAACTCAGCCTGCACGACCAGCTTACGACATTAGGGAACAGGCATGCTCTGGAGGAGTATATTTCCAGTATCGAAAGCGATACAAGTATAGGCATTGTATACTGTGACATTACGGGACTGAAGAGGATGAACGATACAATGGGTCATAAAATGGGGGATGAGTTGATCTGCCGTGCTTCCGAGAGCCTGAAATGTGCCTTCGGGGAATATGGGCTGTTTCGTATAGGAGGAGATGAACTGCTTGCCATTTGTGCGGGCATTGACGGAGATACATTGCAGAACCGCATTGAGTTACTGCGAAAGAAATCTGTTGAAAATTCTGTGAATCTGGCAATCGGTTCGGCATTGGAGGAAAAGTTTGAAAATAACCTGCAAAAAATCATGAGCAAGGCTGAAAAGCTGATGTATCAGGAGAAAAATGAGTATTACCGGACAATCGGAATCGACGGAAGAAGATAAAAATTAAGGCTAATCTTGGAAAGTGTAATTCCTTGATTAGCTTTTTTTATTGAAAATGCAGAAATGATGTACTTATGATGCAATTTTGATGCATCTTTGATGCATTTGGCATGTATAATGGCGATTAGGGAAATCCTGATTTAATCAGCGCTTCCTTAGATAGTTTGTCCGCATAAATAGATAAAATGTAGCTATTCAGTACAGGTCGAAGCATTTACTGCCAAGACCTAAGAATATGATTCAGGTATGCAAAATCCCATTGCCGTAGGCAATTTAGGATGGATTTTGCATTGTAACTGTGAAGGTACTGAACAGTTACGATAAAATATAAGTAAGGAAGGGAATTACAAGATATGGAGGAAAGAGATTTGGATCAAATGGAAAACGGAGTACAGGAAGATAATGGGGAAGAGAAGATCATGCCTGCGAATGCGACGCAGGCAAATAGCAGTAAAAGTAGACCCAAATGGCTGATAATATTTGTAGTGATTCTGGCAGCGCTCATCTTAATCGGCATAGTTGCTGGAACTATTATATACTCTTCATTTCCAAAGGGATATGAGAATTACACGGTACAAAAGGAACAGTATTTTGTGGAATATTCGGAAGAATATGATTACTGGGATGTGATTACAGTGGAATATCCACGATTGGAAGGAATCGACGAAGAGGTGCAGGGGCAGTTGAATCAATTGATGTATGATACTGCCATGGACAGAGTCAATTACTGGCATTTAGAACCTTCTGATGAGGTAAAGGATTTTCAGGAAGAGTATTTTAGTATTTTTGCCAGTGATGTAAATTGCGATATTACTTATCATAGTCAGTATCTTTTAAGCTTGGATTATAGAGAGTACTATGCTGCAGGTAATCCTGTATGGATGACAAATGGGACGGAGAGGGCGCTTACGGTGGATTTGCTGACCGGACAGAGTTATGCACTGGGTGACGTTCTGGAAATCAATAGAGACTTTATAAAGTTATGGGATGAGTCTTTAAGTGATGAGTTGGATATGGAATATGCAGATGATGAAGAGATTGATCTTCTGCTATCCTGGTTTTTGCAGACAGACGAGGAAATTAATGAAGATTTTATTTGCCGTCCCTTCTTCTATATAACTGATGCGAAAGAGTTTGTTATCGGTGTGTCACTTGACCCTATACTGGATTATGCATATACATATGACCCTGCTAATCGAAGTTTTTATACACATTTGAGTGCGGAAGAATTAGAAGCATTTAAAAAGCAAAGTGATTTCTGGGACAAGTATGAAAAATCCGAAACTATAGGAGAAGTACTTCCCTGTATAGATAAAAAAGATAATATCTGGTTAGGAGAAGATGCAGGTGTATGGGATTACGAATATTAAAGCAAATAGGATTATATATAGTAGGTGCAGCTGTTTTTATTAGTCCCATGTCTTATATGGACGTTTGGGCAGCGGAGAAATATCCTCTTACCTATGAAGACGTAAAAGACGAGGATGGGATATATATGGCGTTGACGGAAGAGGAAAAAGATTATACGGTTCAGCCTGGCGACAGTCTTTGGAAGATTGCCAGAAAGCAGTTAGGGGATGAACGCTATTATCTGGAATTGGCAGATGTCAATCGGGATGTACTTTTGGATCCCAATTTGATCTATCCGGGTATGGTGCTTAAGATGTCACGAACCGGCTATATATTCAGAAAGGAAGTGCAATATGGAGGTATACAGATGAGGGAGTATTCTATGGACCTGCCTTATGGATGGACAATAGGAATGAACCAGTCAGGAAATGCTGGCGCAAATATGGTAATGTCTGGAGAAGGAGAAATCGCCTGTCTAGTGCAGGACAAAACAAAGGAAGTTTTGGACAGCGTTATTGACTGGGAAAAGTGTACACAGCAGATTGCTGATTATGCCCAAAAAAATTATAATGGACAGGTATCTGATCTGAGTTTTGATCATTATTATATGGAAGATCAAGAGGATGCTTCAGGGGAACTGTATTTATATTCCTATATTTGGCATATCAGCCCTGATGATTATCCCAACCTTACTTGTAAGGTCTGTGTGGGGCTTAAGCTGACGGATCATATACAGGCAGAATTTCTAGGATATGCACTTGATGATTATGATATTCAAGGCTGCGTGCGATATGTAACAGCTTCTTTTGAGGAGCATGTTGATTCCGGAAGCACTGAAGAATTTACTGTTAACGACTCTAATATGAGTATTCTGCCCGAATCAGAATGGGAGCTTGAAGGAATGTATAATTCTTTTGCTTATGTGGATGAGTTTTTCACTTCTTTATTGAATAAGGCAACAGGGGCGGAAGAAGAGACGAAAAGTTCGAGAGAAAAGCTGATAGACCGGATGAGCAGAGATTAGCCTTGATAGTAACAATGGGATTGTAATGGGAATTATATAGATATATAAGCAATCTTCGGTTATAGATGTCTGTGTTATACCACAAGTATAATGACAGCTAAATATTTTTGTGATAAAGTACGATATAGAAAGAAGAAAAGCGGATCCGAAAGATATGGATCTGGGAAAGGAAAATATGTTCACAGAGACAACTGGATACATAGATTTTAGAACCGCTTATCTTGTGTGGATACACTTGGCAGGCGGTTTTTTTGCTAAGTTGCCACAAGTCCAATGTATTAAAGAAATGAGGGAAAAACATGGATATGATTGAAATCAAAGGAAAAGTAAATACAGCCATTTGCTACGCAAGAGTAGTAGAGGATGAAGCGATAGAGCAGATCAGACGTATGTGTGATTATCCGATGACCGAGGGCTCCAAAATTCGTATTATGCCTGACGTGCATTCTGGTAAAGGCTGCACGATTGGAACCACAATGACGATTACGGATAAGGCTGTTCCAAATGTAGTGGGCGTTGATATCGGATGCGGCATGTATACGGTGAATCTGGGCAAGGCGGATATCGATTTTGAAAAAGTTGATGAAGCTGCACATTTTATTCCATCAGGAATGAATGTCTGGGAAGGACGGCAGGAGCGTTTTGATCTGACAGGACTTGCATGCTATAGAGAACTTAAAGATACAAAGAGATTGGAAAGATCCCTTGGTACATTAGGCGGCGGTAATCATTTTATTGAAATTGAGGAAGCTGCAGACGGTACAAAGTATCTGGTAATTCATTCCGGTTCAAGAAATCTTGGTAAACAGGTAGCAGAGCTTTATCAGAAACTGGCAATCAATCTTAACAGAGGATATGGCGATTATCTTGAGAAGCGTGATGAGATCATCAGAACTTACAAGGAGCAGGGACGTAAGAATGAGATACAAGAGGCGTTAAAGCTGCTCCATTGGCAGGTATATGAGAGTGAGTCGAGCATGCCGGAAGATCTTTGCTACTTATCCGGAAAATATCTTGAGGACTATCTTCATGATGTTGAGATATGCCAGACGTTTGCAAGACGAAGCAGAGAGAAGATGGCTGAGATTATTTTGGAGAGAACCGGCATGAACGGAGGCGAGGCATTCCACACAATTCATAATTATATTGATACAGATGAAATGATTTTAAGAAAGGGCGCAATAGCAGCTCATAGTGGAGAGAAAGTGCTGATTCCAATAAATATGAGAGATGGAAGTGTACTCGCAGTTGGTAAGGGAAATCCTGAATGGAACTTCTCTGCACCGCATGGGGCAGGAAGGGTCATGTCCAGAACTAAGGCGAAAGCAAATCTTAGTATGGATGAATACAGAGAGACAATGAAGGGTGTATATACCACTTCAATTAATGAAAATACATTGGACGAGGCGCCTATGGCATACAAGAGCCTTGAGGACATTATTGATGTAATCAGGGAATCCGTAGATGTCATCGACGTGATGAAACCTATTTATAATTTTAAGGCTTCTGATTAAGGCGAAGGAGCATTTCTCCTCCGCCTGCAGAAGCGGAAAGGGAGGAAGAAATGTTTACTATGCCTACCATCGATATGGTAGCTACCGGAAGGAATATTATGAACTTGAGGGAGGCTGCAGGTCTGACTGTTAGAGAGTTGCAGGATATCTTTGGGTTTGCAACACCTCAGGCAATCTACAAGTGGCAGCATGGAACTGCAATGCCTACCATTGATAATCTGGTTGTGCTGGCAGCAGTGCTGGAGGTTCCTATGGATGAGATTATCGTAATCGATGTGAATGTAAAAGCGCAGATCAGCGCATGAAAAATGAATAAAGGGAGTTGAAGAGAATAATATTTTCAAACTCCCCCATGGGCAGGTAAGCCTAGCGGCGAAGGCGGCGGACTGTAAATCCGTTACATCAGAAACTACAGGAGAGAGATATGAAGCAGATTAAAGAAATGAAACATCCAATTATGGCTATAATGATTGGAATTCAAGGCAGTGGAAAAAGTACATTCTGTAGAGCGCATTTAGGCGGATTCAAAAGAATAAATCTGGATACTTTGCATACACGAAACAAAGAAAACATTGAGATTAACGAAGCTATTGCCGAAAAGAAGAATTTGGTTATAGATAATACAAATCCAACTGCAGAGGAACGTGCTAAATATATTCTTAAAGGAAAAGAGGCCGGATATAAAATCATTGCTTTCTTTATGCAATCTAAATTACAGGACTGTATAGCTAGAAATGAGCAAAGAGGAGGTAAAGAAAGAATCTCTAACAAGGCGATAGCATGTACTTCTAATAAGTTGGAGCTCCCTGCGTATGATGAAGGCTTTGGGGAAATGTATTTTGTAAGTATTGAAGATGGAAAATTTAAAATTCAAGATTGGAGAAAAGAGTAATGGTATTTGATGAGTTAGATAAGAAAATGCGTGTATATGAGCAATCTTTGGATCAGATTATATTGCCGGATATATATATGGTAGCAAGACTTGATGGCAGAGGGTTTACTCATTTGACGAAGGAACTCTGTAAATTCGAGGCACCTTTTGATGAAAGATTCAGAGATTTAATGATAGAGACCGTAAAGGCGCTTATGGATTGTGGATTTAAGGTTATATATGGATTCACAGAGAGCGATGAGATTTCTTTATTGTTTTCACCAAATGAGGATACATTTGGTAGAAAAGTCAGGAAGTACAATTCAACTCTTGCAGGTGAAGCAAGTGCTGCTTTTTCATTGGCACTTGGACGTGTAGCAACTTTTGACTGCAGGATTATTCCGCTGCCAAATATTGAAAAAGTTCAGGATTATTTTCTGTGGAGACAGGAGGATGCTCATAGAAATTCTTTGAATGCTCACTGCTATTGGATGCTGAGAAAAGAAGGAAAAACAGTTTGTCAGGCAACTAATGAACTGGAAGGCAAGTCGGTTAGTTACAAAAACGAGTTATTATTTTCCAGAGGAATTAATTATAATCAGCTTCCATCATGGCAAAAAAGGGGAATCGGTCTTTGGAAGGAGCAGTATGAAAAGCAAGGATATAATCCGATATCTGACACAACTGAAACTGCTATAAGAAATAGAATAAAGGTGGAGTATGAATTGCCAATTGGAGAGCAATATGCAAAGCTGATAAGCGGATTTTTATCGTAGAGTTTAAACTACACGTTGAATTTATTATGGAAAAAGCCGATAATGTGCTGCCAGATTCCTTCCTGAAAAAACTGTCTGTCTGCATGGTCAGCCCCTTCTATGGCGATCAACTTCACATCACATCCGGCAGCTTCCAGCTTGTCGTGCAATATTTCCCCCTGTGAAAAAGGTACTGTATGGTCATTTATGCCGTGGAGAATCATAAACGGAGGGGCATCCTTGGAAACATAGTTCACAGGACTTGCATTCATGGCTTTTTCCTGATTAAGCATAACATTCATACCCAGCATCAGTGATTCCGGTGAAGCCGCAGCTTCTAAGGGTGACGAATAAGGGAAAGCTGTCACATCTGTAGGCGGATACCATGGGCATGCTGCCTGTATTTTACTGGAATATTCCAGATAATCCCCCACGTCATAAGCCGGGTCATTGGCTAATGCAGCCATTGCCGTCAAATAGCCTCCCGCAGATTCACCCATAGCCCCCAAACGTTCCGGGTCGATCCGGTAACGGTCACTGTGCGCCCGCAGGTATCGTATCGCTGACTTGACATCAATTATCTGTGCCGGATAAACGGCTTCATTGCTGGTGCGGTATTCCACACTTGCAACTACGAATCCGCTGCGGGCCAGCTCTGCAAGATAGGGTAAATGTGCGGATCGATCCATGGTTAGCCAAGCACCGCCGCAGATCCATACGATACAGGGATAAAGCTTCTCTGGATCCTCCGGATATATAATATCCAGCTTTAAGTCTCTTCTGGTATGCCCGAACCAGGAATCAACCTGTGAAAAAGTGATGCCGGTGATGGCAGTATAAGTTGGTTCTGTTACGTTGATTTTGACTGTCTCGCGCATATCTTATCTTCCTTCTGATTCTTTTCCAAGTACATATATTGATATTTGTATTTTATCAAAAATAAAAGTGGCTGTAAATTGTTAAGTGTATGAACCACCAGTAGATTATATAGGGAGATATAGAGAAGATCCAGAGCTTTTAGAACAACGAAAAATGGAACTAAAATTCTTGCGCAGAACATGGGTTTTGTTGAATAATGAAGTAAAAATACACACTAATAACCATAGTGTGTATTTTTACTTGACAAGGGTTATATTCGTACAGGGCATTATGTTCAAAATTCGAAATTATAATGGTGAAATATCAGAGAGTAGTTTTTCTGGTGAAAGTTGGGAAGTGCAATATGGAGTATCAAAACACGAATATTTCTATATATGGAAAAGAGGGTTTACTGGAAGATTTGGTACGTTCTCAAAGGCGAAGTTCCCGTTTGATTTTTATAAAGAGATTATTGGTAATTACTCGAGAATTGTTGATGAAAAAATTATCTGTTGATTTTCTGCATTTTCTTTATAATGGATTGCCAATACATTTGGTCTTTTAAAACTCGAATTACCGAAATGCCCTTATAAACCGTGCCTGCTCAAATATTGATCAAACTATTATCTTTTGATTACGGGAAGTCAAAAAAATTTGAGGTTCCTTGTAATTCCATGCTCGTTTTCGCCTTGCTGTACTCTTCTATTGTGGTTCCAAGCCCTTCACATGCTCTCTGTAAATCTACATGAAAGTTTTCCATCGCAGATTCCACGCATTTCACAATTTCTTCACTTCTGCCTTCTTCTCTGGCATACGCAATTTCTTCCCATTTCTGCATATACTTTACCCCCATTTTCTCCGAAACCTTAATTCTCTTGACTTTTTCATGTATCATTTTTATTTTTGCGCTGTCCGTCCTGTCCGCCACTTCATCTGTTGATGTATTGATGTAATCCATGAAGTCCAGGAACTCTTGGGAAAATTCTTCCCTGTTCCCTCCCTTCGTGTTGATAAAGATTCTGACTGCCCCGTCCCCAAGGCTTAATTCCGGACATTCCCTGCATGTTCCCTCAAAAGTATATCTATACAGATTCTTCCCAAATATATCAAACGGTGCTATCATAATGAAACAACTGTCATTCAGTTTGTTAAAATCCGCGGTTCCCGGCTCTAACAGGGATACGTCCAGCTGCGCCTGATAGTATCGGCTTCTCCTTTTCAGGTTGCCGGTATTCTTCTTCTGCATCTCTGTATAATAGATTTTCTTCTCAACATCCATGCTCACCACATCCAGCCGGACTTCCCGAAGTTGCGGCGATATCCGCAGTTCTTTTTCAGTCTCCGGCTTTTCAAGCAGTTCTACTTCATTTTCAAGCAGGATGCTCACTACTGCTTGGTAAGATTCCTTGTCCTCCATCGTTTCATCAAACAGAAAACGGTCATTCAGGTTCAGTTTTGACAGCCCCGTCATAAAATAGGAAGGCATCTGCTCCTGCTGCTTTTTCGTTACATCATTCGCCATACATTTTCCTCCTATGTGCAGGAAAATGTATCGCCTTTTTCATACCTCGCGCAACAAGCTTCTGCAACGGCTCAGTATCTGTACCGGTATCCTCTACACTTCCCGCTATGTTTTAGTTGTTGGATTTAAAAGCAGGATTTCGAGAATGTTAGAAAAAGAAATTTTCAGATACGGCAGCGCCGCCTATAGAAATCTTTTGCTTTGAATATATTATATCACCTGATTGTTGCTTTTTCAACAACTATTTTTCTCTAAAATGTACAAGGCTTTAAAGTGTCGTTACTTTTCTCGTATTTTCTTTTCTTCAAGTAATTCTACTATGCGAATATGTAAATACTTCATGGTTTAACATCTTATCTTGCTTTTGTGTCTTGTGAAGTTCCTTCTCTCGAAGTAGAATGGATACATAAAAGAAACAAGTTAGCCGCCCGAAAAGGAGGTGACAAAGTTGGTCGACGTTTATTATGTTGAGGATGATGAAAATATTGCACAGGCAGTAAAAGAGTATCTTGAACAGCAGGAGTGCAGGGTGACGATTTTCCGGACGATTGCTGATGCAAGAGGGGCTTTAAGAAACTGCATTCCCACAATTATCTTAATAGACTGGAATATGCCGGATGGACAAGGAAATGAGCTGTGTGGGTGGATTCGGCTTAGGTGGAACAACTTGCCCGTCATTTTTTTGACCGCGCGGGGAGATTCTCATGATATCGTGTCGGGCTTTCAGAGCGGAGCCGATGATTATGTTGTGAAGCCTTTTGAATTGAATGTGCTGCATTCCCGCATTCTTGCTTTGCTGCGCAGAGTGGGGGAGGCAAACGAAACACGTCTGTTTTGCGATCATCTGCTGCTGGATAAAGAAAAAATGGCTGTTTTTTACGACCGGCAGGAAATTGTGTTAAGCCAGCCGGAGTATCAGTTGCTTTTGCTATTGATGGAGAATAAGGGGAAGACAGTAACCAGAAAGCAATTGCTGGAACAGGTGTGGGACAGCAATGGTAATTATGTAAATGATAACACCCTGACTGTTACCATGAAGCGTTTAAGGGAAAAATTGCACAATCCGGTTTGTTTGAAAACGATTCGCAGTTTTGGTTATCGTATGGAGGACAGTTTATGATGGGAAGGGGAAAGCAGCGCTTTATAATTCTGTTGCCTGTACTCGTCTGTTTTACCGGCATGTTGGCATTATCGGTTTTCTGGCTGCATGAATGCAGGCAATCTGCCTTTGAACATATTTCGAAATTGTGTGAAATAATCATTGAAAACAGTCCGGAAGCGGAAGAACAGGTACTTTCTTCTGTGAAGGAATACTATACCCTCACGGAACAGGAAATCAAAGGGAGTACATTTCTGACACAGTATGGATATAGGAGTGATGAATTTAGCAAAGAGTTGGAATGGAACTTTTTAACCCTTTCATTCGCCGTGTTTTTGGTAACGATTTGCTGTTTCCTTATTTCTGCAAGATATGTGGACAAACAAAGACGAATGAGGATAGCGGAATTGACAGCTTATCTTGAGCAGATTAATGTTGGATGTGATGGAACGGTTGTTTAAATGAAAGAGAATGAATTTTCACATCTTCAGGACGAAATGTATAAGACGGTGACAGAGCTTTATCAGACAAGGGAGCGGGCGGTAAAAGCGAAGATAAATTTTGCGGATAATCTGGCGAATATCGCACATCAGTTGAAAACACCCATTACAGCAGCTTTTCTTTCTTTGCAGCTTATGGAAAAGTCGACACCTAATATTTATGCGCAGCAGATTAAAGGACAGTTGGAGAGGTTGGGGAGACTGGAAGAAGCCTTGCTCACACTCTCAAAAATTGATTCTGGAACCTTACTGCTGGAGCGTGGGGAGGTTGATATTTATACGGCTCTGAACCTGGCGGCGGAAAATTTGAGCGATCTGTTGGTAAAAGAAAATATTTCTGTATCTATTCCGGATAAAGGGTGCGTCGAGATAATGGGAGATTTGGAATGGACAATGGAAGCGCTGATTAATCTGATGAAAAATTGCATGGAGCATTCGCCCCAGGGCGGAACGATTCATTGTGATTATTCATACAATCCGCTTTATGTGGAAGTTTTAATATGGGATGAGGGCGAGGGATTCTGCCCGGAGGACATTCCTCATCTTTTTGAGAGGTTTTATCGTGGTAAAAGGGCTGTGCCCAATGGAATAGGAATTGGACTTTCTCTGGCGAAATCGATTTTTGAACTGCAGAATGGCAATATTACCGCCCGTAACCTGCCGGAGGGAGGGGCTTGTTTTGAAATAAGAGTTTACAGTCACTGAGATGTCACTTTCCGTTGTTATAATGTGTACTGAACATATCAGTTCATAACAGGAAGGAGAGGATGACATGGAAATATTAAAATGTGACGGTGTCAGAAAGGTATACGGTTCTGGCGAAAATCAGGTGATTGCGTTAGACCGGATTGACCTGTCCGTTGAAAAAGGCGAGTTTGTTGCGATTGTAGGGGCGTCAGGTTCCGGAAAATCTACGCTGCTGCATATCCTTGGCAGCGTGGATAAGCCGACAGAGGGAAAGGTTGTGGTAGATGGAATCGATACTTCTACAATGAACCGGACACAGGCAGCAGTCTTTAGACGCAGAAAGGTAGGGCTGGTTTACCAATTTTATAATTTGATTCCAACTCTTACAATTGAGAAAAATATTCTAATGCCGCTTTTGTTGGATAAAAGAAAGCCAAATCAGGAATATTTCGAGCAGGTGGTAACTTCATTAGGAATTGCGGACAAGCTGGAATTTCTTCCGAACCAATTATCGGGTGGGCAGCAGCAGCGGGCAGCGATAGCCAGATCGTTGATCTATCGTCCGGCACTTCTGCTGGCAGATGAACCTACCGGTAATCTCGATCAGAAAAATCGAGGAGAGATTATTGATATGCTGAAATTGTCTAACCGCAATTTGAACCAGACGATCTTACTCATTACTCATGATGAAAAAATTGCATTAGAAGCAGACCGCGTTGTGACCGTAGAGGATGGACGTATTATCAGCGATCAGAAACGGGGTGAGTAGAATGTGGAGAGATTATTCGACGAGTTTTATCAGAAAAAACAGAGCTTCCAGCATATCTATCATGGTAGCTGCATTCATTTCTGCGTTGTTCTTATCACTGCTGTGCAGTCTGTCCTACAATTTCTGGATATATGAAATTGAAAAAATTGCTTTGGAGGAAGGAGAATGGCAGGGGCGTATAACTGGGGAGATAGACGAAAATGATTTGGATGTCATAAATAATTTTGCAAATGTAGAAAATGCCGTAATCAATGAAATGTTATCGGAAGGATCAAAAGTCGTAGTTGATGTTTATTTTCAAAACATGAGAACCATTTATCGCGACATGCCTTTGATTACCGGGAAATTGGGATTAGAGGACAACGCAGCATCCTATCACGAATTGCTTTTATCCAGATATATGATTCACGACCCGCAAGATACGAACCCACCGCTTTTGATGGCATTTTACCTGGCTTTATTGCTTGTTGTATCAGCTTCACTGATTTTGATTATTCATAACTCTTTTGCTGTATCTATGAACGCAAGGATTCATCAGTTTGGGATTTTTTCCAGTATTGGGGCTGCGCCGAAACAGATTCTTACTTGCCTGATGCAGGAGGCAGCGGCGCTTTGTATGATACCGATTCTGCTTGGAAGTTTCATTGGGATTGCGCTCGGTTTCGGTGTGATGCAGGCGATGAATTTGATTGCAATAGAAATGGGCGGACGGCATGAGGCGGTTTTTCAATATCATCCGCTGGTGTTTGCATGTACAATTCTGGCTTCGGTTTTGACCGTACTTATTTCCGCATGGCTGCCGGCAAGGAAATTGAGTAAGCTGACACCGCTCCAGGCAATACGCAATACAGATGAACTTTGTTTGAGAAAGAAGAAGCATTCTCCTATTTTGTTCTTACTGTTTGGTATGGAGGGAGAACTGGCTGGAAATGCGCTGAAAGCACAAAGAAAAGCACTTCGGACTTCTACTTTGTCTTTGACTCTTTCTTTTTTAGGGTTTACAGTTATGCTTTGTTTTTTCACGCTTGCAGGAATCAGCACGAATCATACTTATTTTGAAAGGTATCAGGACGCATGGGATGTGATGGTGACGATAAATGATACTGGGATAGAGGATTGGGAGCAGGAGGAAGAAATCAGAAACCTGCAAGGTGTCCGGAGCAGTGTTGCATACCAAAAGGCAAATGCTATATGTTTTGTGTCGGAAATAAACATGAGTGACGAATTGCGTGGGTTGGGCGGTCTGGAAGCTGTAGCGGGAAATTCTGTGACCATAAAAGCCCCTATTGTAATTATGGACGATAAAGGATTTGAGGAATATTGCGAACAGATCGGCATTGATCCGGAAAATGGCGGAAGTATTATATTAAACAGGATTTGGGATAGTATAAACAGCAATTTTCGATATAAGGAATATATCCCGTTTATAAAAGAAAATCAAGATACGATCATTTTGCACAATGCCGGACAAACGGAAAATTCAGCGGAAATTTCAGTGCTCGGCTATACACAGGAAACACCGGTTTTGAGAGAAGAATATGATAACTATGCGTTGGTGCAGTTTATTCCTCTATCTGTATGGAGCCAAATATCTGAGCAAATCGGTAATGCAGAATCCGATACTTATATTCGGATATTAGGAGAAGATGAGGTGACGCTTGCCGAATTGAATGAGCTGCAAGCTGAGATTTCGCAAACGATTCGTCAGGAATATATGGTAGAGATCGAAAACCGTATTCAAGAGAAAGTGACCGATGATAATATGAGAAAAGGCTTTATGTTGATATTAGGAGCATTTTGTTCCTTGCTTGCTGTTATAGGCATTGCAAATGTGTTTTCTAATACGCTGGGATTTTTGCGCCAGAGGAAACGGGAATTTGCCAGGTATATGTCTGTTGGAATGACTCCGGAAGGTATACGGAAAATGTTTGCCATTGAAGCGCTGGTGATAGCAGGGCGCCCTATTCTTATTACTTTGCCGCTGACGGCGGCAGTTGTGGCGTTTATGATTACAGCAAGTTATTTAGATCCGATGGAGTTTTTGGTGAAAGCGCCGATTGTACCGATTACGGTATTCATTTTAGCTATTTTGTTATTTGTTGGATTGGCCTATTGCATAGGCGGAAAGAGGATGCTTAAATGTAGGTTGGCGGATGCTTTGCGAGATGATAATATAATGTAAACTTGTGTAAATGTTGATGTGAATGCTGAATAGCTGAGGAAGAGGAATATAACGTGGGCTATAAGATATTGATTGTGGATGACGATACAGAATTATTGAAAATGCTGAAAAGTTATTTCGAGATTAGAGGGTATGTTGTTATTACGGCGGAGAATGGAGCGGACGGATTAAAACAAGCGCAGCAGGGACCTGACATTATCTTGTTGGACGTAAATATGCCGCAGATTGACGGAATAGAGCTCTGCCGCATGATCAGAGATAAGGTGATGTGTCCTATTTTGTTTCTGACTGCAAAGGTGGAGGAGCAGGATCGGGTGAACGGTCTTTTGTCCGGCGGTGATGATTATATCTTAAAGCCTTTTAGCTTAAAAGAGCTGGAAGCAAGGATTGGGGCGCATCTCAAACGGGAGGAACGCCGCAAAGTAAAGACAAAGTATCGTTTCTTTAGTGAACTTTCCATTGACTATTCGGCAAAAACAGTGCAGATTGGAGAAACGTATCTGGAACTTACAAAGCTGGAATATGAAATTATTGAGTTTTTATCTATGAATCCGGGAATCGTTTTTGACAAAGAAAGAATTTATGAGAAGGTCTGCGGTTACGATGCAGAAGGCGACAGTAGGGTAATTACAGAATTGGTGCGGAGAATCAGAAAGAAAATTGGCGAATGGACAGAGACAGAGTATATCGAAACAGTATGGGGGATGGGATACCGGTGGATAAAATAAGAAATCTTTCCGTCAAAAAAACGATTATCCTGTATATGGCGGTCAGCCTGGTGTGTAGTTTTTTATTATCGGCTGTGATTGTGAAAATCGCTTCACGCAAACAGGAACAAATCTGGTGGAAATATGTGGACCAAGATATATATTTTAGGGCAGTGAACGGAGAAGAAGAGGAAATTCCTTATTACAGAGCAGAGATTCCCAGACCGCCGTCCATGGATATGAGCAGAATGGATCTTGAAATATCTGAGTTGTGCGATTTTCTGCAGACCTATACGATTTTGATTTTATCCGTCATGGGAAGTTGTGTGTCAGTTATTCTTTTTTATAGACATAAATTGAAAATCCCGCTTGCGGAATTGGAACAGGCGTCGGGCAGAATTGCCCAAAATGACTTAGACTTTCAGATTGCTTATGAAAATCAGGATGAAATGGGGCGTTTATGCCAGGAATTTGAGAGAATGCGGGGACAACTTGCACGTAATAATCAGGAAATGTGGAAAATGATTGAGGAGGAAAGAGCACTCCGGGCGGCGATTTCACATGACATCCGCTCGCCTTTGTCGGTTCTTAAAGGGTATCAGGAAATGCTGATAGATTTCCTGCCTGATGGAACCATCGATACGCCAAAGGCGATGGAAATGGTGTCGGAAAGCATGAAACAGATTGAACGCATGGATACTTTTGTAGAGACCATGCGTAAAATGAGCAGCCTTGAACAGAGAAAGTTTCGATTCAGTCAGATGACAGCGGAAGAATTGAAGAACGATATTCAGGCGGAACTTGCCGTATTGGGAGTGGATAAAGAGAAGCATGTGGTCTTAGATGTAGCTGGATCATCAGAGAGTTTCAGGGGAGATAAGGAAGTGATTCTGGAGGTGGCGGAAAATTTACTGTCCAACGCTTTACGGTATGCAAAAGAGAAGGTGGATATTAAAATTAATGTAACATATTCCGAACTGAGGGTATGTGTAAGAGACGACGGGAATGGTTTTGAGGAGGAGGATTTTAAGGTTACAGAAAGGTTTCATCAGCAAAATATGAAAGACAGTCTGAAACATGCGGGTATGGGGATGTATATCAGCAGACTGTACTGCGAAAAACATGGGGGAAACCTGCTGCTGGAAAATGGAGAAACAAAAGGAGCTGTGGTAACAGCGATATTTCGCCGGATTGTGTAGACAGTCCGGCGTTTGTTGTCTTTTTGTTGTGATTTGGTTTTTAAAATAAAGTCATCAATGAAAAGAGGAGATTTGTATGAAGGCAATTATGAAAAGGGAGATTAAGAATTATCTGAAAAGACCGTTATTCTGGATAGGCGTGGTGCTGGTGGCAGCCGGGGTGTTTATGAATCTTAAACCCTACCTGAATGTTCATTATGTATCTTCCCAGGACGAACTGGACGAACTGGCACGGGATTACCCGGAAACAGTACCTGATGCAGATGTCCATGATGGTTATGTGCCTTCAAGCGAGGAGCAAAGACGGGAACTCTGGGAGAAGCAGATTTGTGAGGTCTTCGTTTCGAAGTTTTTGATGGATCAGGCGGAAGCAGAAGCGGTCATCAGGGAAATGGAGGGAATGGATATCGGGGAGGCCTGCGGGTATCTTGAAAAGGAATATCATTTTTATGGTGCGATTTTTACTTATGGGTGTACCCAATATCGTAAGGGGACCAAAGAAGAGGTAAATTCTTACATTGAAAGCAAGTTGCAAAAGAAAAGTTTTTCGTATTATTTTTCTAAAAAATTTGCAGATTTTGCCGGACTGTTCATGGCTTTTTTTGCGACAGTCATGCTGGCGGTGCTGTTTATGCAGGACACGAGGAAAAATACTTATGAACTTTTACACACGAAGGCGATCAGTGCAGGAAGTTACGTGACCGGAAAAATAGCAGGAGGATTTTCGGTTTGTCTGATCGTACTTGTGATTTTAAGTCTGGTGTTTTGGATGGCATGTTGTATCTGCACGAGAAGCAGTGGATTTGAAGTGAGATGGATTGATTTTGCCATAGCAGGCTGTCTTTATATTCTGCCGAATATGCTGATGATTGTATGTGTATATGGGCTGATTTCGCTGGTGTTCAAAAACCCGCTCCCTGCGGTGCCGCTTCTGGTTCTTTATATGGTGTATTCCAATATGGGCAGCAGGAATGCGGAAGGCGTGTATGGTTATTATGGCAGGCCGCTTGCAATTATGGTGCGGTTTCCCGGAACGCTTTTTGATACAACACCGCCTCCTATGGCACTGCTTAATCAGAGTTTTCTGATACTGGCATCCGCAGGAATTATCCTGATTTGTGTACAGTTGTGGAAAAGGAGGCGGATATAGTGGACAAAGAAATCAAAATCTGCCTGCCTTTTTATAAAATAGCATATTCGGTCTTTTTTGTGGCAGTTTTGAGCGTGGTTCGGGGAGTAAGTCTGACGGATGAAATAGGAATTGCATTGGAAGCACCGATGGCAGCGTTGGCAGCAGTTCTTTGTGCGGATACCTACGTACAGGAAATCATCAGCAAAAGATCGGAAGTAGAACGTCTATACCCCATGAAGAGCAGAATGGGTTCTATGCTTAAGAGGATGGTGATACAGGAAATCTATCTGCTGATTCTTGCTGTCGCAGGTTATGGAATGTTTTATATGATTCAGAAACCGCGTCCCTTTTATGGACCGTCCTTACAGATAGAGGATGAATTGAGAATGCTGCTTATATATACAGCAGCCATTGCAGTGACGTTGAATTTCTGGGGGATTTTATCTCACACTTTGTCCTGTCTGTTTCGCAGCATGTGGGTGGGAATGGGATTTTGTCTGGTTCTATGGATTGTGACATATTCGACAGCCGGAGAGCGGCTTTTAGGGAAATGGAATGTGTTTTCCTATACATTCAGAAATACACAGGATAATGGAGATTTGAGCTGGACATGCGGGAAAATACTTTGTTTGTTATTGAGCATCACCATGGCGGTAATGCTTCCCAAAATAGTGGAGAAAAGAGGATAGGCGTATGAGCATTGAGATAAAGGATTTGACTGTGACTTTTAAAAACGGGGTGACGGCATTAAATCATGTTGATCTGGAAATCCCCCAAGGGATCTTTGGCTTATTAGGAGAGAACGGAGCAGGAAAAACGACGTTGATGCGGGTGCTGACGACGGTACTGACCCCTCAGGGCGGTGAGGTGATCATAGACGGAATGCGGTATAGTGAAAGTAATTATGAGAAAATTCGGAAAAAAATCGGATATCTTCCGCAGGAAATAGATTTATATCCCAATCTGACGGTGCAGGAATGCCTGGAATACATGGGAGACCTGGCTGGCATCCCAAAGAAGATTTGCCAAGAACGTATCCGCTATTATTTGGAAAAGACCAGTCTGGCGGAGCATCAAAAGAAGAAAATGAAGCAGTTGTCCGGCGGCATGAAAAGAAGAGCAGGGCTGGTCCAGGCGCTGTTAAATGAACCGGAGGTCTTGATCGTAGATGAACCTACGACAGGATTGGATCCGGAAGAACGTATCCGCATCCGCAATCTGCTGGTTGATTTTTCGGAGGATCGCACCGTCTTATTTTCAACTCATGTAGTGGAGGATCTGGCAGCGACCTGCCAAAAGCTTGCAGTCATGAAAAAAGGACAGTTCCTTTATGCAGGCGGAATACGGGAATTGCTGAGTGAAGCAAAGGGGCACGTCTGGCTTTGTCAGGTTGACAGCGAAATTAAAGCACGAGAACTGGAAAGGGAATACCATGTTTCCTCAAAGCAGTATGTGGATGGTGGGCTGCAGGTGAGGCTTCTTTGTGAAAAAGTGCCTGAAGTGAAATGCATACCTTGTGAAACCACGCTTGAGGATGCTTATGTTTATATTACGAACAAGGGGAAATGATGAAAAAAGTGATTTTATATATTTAGGGCTAGCCGCCGCGCCAACGACTTGGTACAATAGACGAGGGCACGGCGGCAGTTTCTGTCACCTGCGTTACAAGAATTCCCAGATTTTTCGAAGTGAAAGGAGAATCCCGGCAGTGAAAAGAAAAAGGAAATACACTTATCTGTTGGTGTTTTTTATATGTATTTTGGCTTTGGCGGCGGCTTTTTGCATATTGCGTTTCAGGGGCAGTGTCACGGTGCATGCAGGCGAAGATGTGATACCTGATAATGAGGTGGCATTTTACAGGCAGGATGATGAAAGGTGGGCGCAGGAGACATTGGGGGATTCAGAGTACACGATGGAAAGATCCGGCTGTTTGGTATGTTGTATTGCTTCGGCGGTCAGCATGGCGGGAAAAGAAAATACGCCCCATACCTTAAATGAAGAATTTTCCAGGCAGCAGGTATTTGACGGAGAAGGAAACCTTTTGTGGGAGAAGCTTCGGAGCACGGGCGAATATGAGGCGGATGTTTTTTCAGAAGTGACAAGCGAACTGTTGATGAAATGCTTAAAAGATGGGAAATACCCTATTGTCAGAGTGCGGGTGAATGGGTTGGGGAATTTTCATTATGTATTAATTGTAAAGGCTGAGAATGGGACATTTTACTGCATGGATCCGCTGCGGGATAGTTTGACTCCGTTGTCCCGGTACGGGAACAGGGTATATGCGGTGCGCTGTGTATATTTAGATTGAAATGGGAGGATAAATGATACGACAAATTAGATATTTTCAGTCTGTTGTCCGCAACAACAGTTTTTCGGATGCGGCGGAGGAGTGTCGTCCTGATATTTAGCTTGGCGCTGTACTTTTCACAAGGATTATGTGCTGCTTTGAGGAATGATTTAAATTTCATTTATTGAAGAATAAAGCAATTGATAATTTTCGCGTACGAGAATAAAATAAATATGGATACAAATGAATCTTTTATGTGGAGTATTGCAAATGTTAGCAGGATTTATGACAGTTACTGAAACTGCGGAAAAATGGAATTTAAACAGAAGGACAATTCAGATTATGTGTAGTGACGGTCGGATTGAGGGAGCGGCAAAATTTGGTAAATATTGGGCAATTCCCATAGATGCAGAAAAACCAATAGATCATAGAATTACCAGTGGTCAGTATAAAAACTGGCGAGATAAGATTATAAATAAAAGTGATAGTAAAAATGAGCATACTATGAATGATGAATAATGGATTGTGAGAATACAAATAGTTTTGATTATGAGGAGAGGTATATGGCTGTACATATTTTTACTGTATCAGAAGAAAATTATAAAATATGTGTTGAAAAAGGTATTGTTGCATTGCCGGAAGCGAAGGATGGGCAACGCCATGATAATGTGGTTGATGGCTTACTATCAAGACTAGCTGGAATTAAAGAAAATGATTATGTTTTAATGTATGTGATTAAGTCAAAATCCTTACGAGGAGTCTGGCAGGTTGATGGATGCCCATTTTATGAAGAAACACCTATATGGCAGGATAGATTGTATCCATTTAGATGCAGGATTAAATGGTCACAATATAATTTCAAAAATGAATTGAAACTGGATGATATTAACGATTTACGTAATATGGGGAAGATATGGACTTGGGCGTTGGAAAGATCAACAGGTACTAATTCAATGTTTTCAATATCAAATGGAGAATTCAATGTATTATTAAAGGAATTTATGAAATTAAATCCATTTACGGGGAAAAAGGGAATAATAATGCAGCCATACCCATATCGTCCATTTAATATCACGGATAATCTTCATTTTCAAAATAATTATCCTAAATATGAATTTACAATTATGGCATTATTGAACGCGGAATTTGCTAAAGGATCATATACAGATATATTTGGGAATTATTCTGATTATTTATGTTATGTTCCGACAAATCTGGGTAGGGAAATGGATTTTTTGCTTATGTTTGAGAATCCGTTGTTAGTAGGAGAGGTTGTTTCATATGATATTATTGAAGTAAAACGAGACGAATTTAATGAGGATGCGCTAAAACAGTTGATTAGTTATGAATCATGGTTTTTACAGAAAAAAGTTTCCGGTGATTCTAATATGGTAAGAACTACAGCTATAGCCAAATCTTATTCGGAAGGTGTTATGCGATATGTTTCTCAGAGAAAACGAATTGAGAATAAATCAATTAAGTTATTAGAATATTATTATGAAAATGATACATTGAAGCTTGTTGAGAAAACGGTATAAGAATCCGGATTATCGTGGTGCATTTCGCATGATAAATTCATGGAAAGTGTGAAAGGGTTATAGGTAAATCCAATGACGATTGAAGAACTATTGCAAAATGAAGAGCGGCAAACATTTGACCGTAAAAGTGTTTTGATTGAACCCAGGGCATTGGCAATATCATTAGTAGCTTTTGCGAATGCAGATGGTGGAAAGATTGTTATTGGCATTTCAGATAAGAACCGGAGAATTGAAGGTGTAGATTATGAAATCGGGAGGGTGAATGAGCTGTTGAGGGTCCCGTTTGATTTCTGTGAACCAACGGTAAAAGTGGATATTGAGAGAGTTCCCTGTATTGATTATAAAGGAAGAGAAAATCATGTGATTGTATTGCATATTGAACCAAGCCCACAGGTACATGCAAATCAGGCTGATGAGGTATATCTTCGTGTGGGAGATAAGTCTAAACTTTTAAAATTTGAGGAACGCCTGCAACTGACTTATGACAAGGGTGAACGATATTTTGAGGATAAATTAGTTCTGGATGCTACAATTGATGATTTGGATATGGAACAGGTAAAGGAATATATTAAAAAGATTGGATATGGCAAGACACCGATAGATTTTTTAAAGCAGAATAATGGCTTTGCCATAGAGAAAAATGGAGAACTGCAAGTGAGTACGGCTGCTGTTCTGTTATTTGGAAAGGAACCACAAAAATTTTTCCCACGAGCCAGAATCCGCTTTATACGATATGAAGGTGTAGAAGAGAAATTTGGCGCAGAAATGAATGTTATAAAGGATGTTATATTCAAGGGCACCATTTTAAAGATGATAAGGGATGCTATTTCTTATCTTGATACACAAATTAAAGAAAAGACATATCTGGGAACAGAGGGTATTTTTGTGACGGAAGAAGAATATCCGAAATTTGTGCGTCAGGAAATTATCGTTAATGCGGTAACACACAGGGCATATAGTATTACTGGAACTGATATTCAGGTTAAAATGTTTGATAACCGCATTGTTGTTGAAAGCCCGGGGAAACTGCCGGGGATGGTCAGGGCAGATAATATCAGGTTTACGCACTTCTCAAGAAATCCTAAAATTGCTGAATTTCTGAAAGCATATGATTTTGTGAAAGAATATGGTGAAGGCGTAGACCGTATGTGTAAGGAATTGGAAGCCGCAGGACAGAAAAATCCGGAGTATTATACAAATGCATTTATTTTACAGACAGTTATATATAATAAAAACCAAACCGATGAAAAAGTAAATCCAGCTATTTATGCTAAAAATCCAACTTTACAAAATGAAAAGCCGGAATTAGATAATAAAAAGCTGGAATTAGAAAAATTAAAAGCAGCTATTGCAAAACAAAAATATTTTACCCGCACAAAAGGAAATCTGCTGAAGGTTTATGATTCGATTGAAACCAATCAAGTATTCGGAGCGCCGGAAGTAAAAGAAATCCTTGGATGTACAACTACGGCATCAAAGGATATTATGAAAAAATTGAGAGATATGGGTGTTGTAGCAGAAGTGAAAGGAAGAGGTAAAGGAAAGTATCGGTTTGTGTATGAAATCGAAAGCAATAGTATAGTGGTTTCTTAGAAAATCTTTTAGTTCATACTTGACAGAAGAATACCCTAACTGGTGGGGGACGCTTCCGCAGCCAATATTTACTTTCTTAGAGGAATATAATTTTTCAGGGAAAACCATACTGCCCCTTTGCACCCATGAAGGGAGCCAATTGGGACGGAGTGAAAGTGATATTGCATCTATTTGTCCAGATGCACAGCTTTTGGATGGACTTTCGGTGAGAGGTTCTGATGCAGCAAGTGCACAGACAGAGGTAGAAGAATGGATTGCTTCCTGTACGGATGATTTATTCGTTGGTGAGTGAAACGGAAAGGAAGGGCGAAATTTTGGACGATAAAGAGCTGATTACACAGTGCTACCACACAATGTATCGTGGGATGATTGAGAAGGATATGGAATTGCTGGAGGAATCTCTGGATGAATCTTTTGTATTGGTTCATATGACAAGGATGCGGCAGACAAAGAGCCAGTATATGGGCTATATTACAAACGGTACGTTGAATTATTATTCCGAAGAGACGGAACATATGGAGATCGCAGTGGATGGAGAACGGGCGAGAATCGTAGGAAAAAGCAGGGTAAATGCGGCGGTGTTTGGTGGTGGTAAGCATGTGTGGAGCTTACAGTTATCCATGAGGGCAGTCAAAAGAAATGGAAAGTGGTATATGACAGAGCAGTAAAAGCAGTTTGGTATTTGGTTATAAGAAATGCAGGAAAAATAGCAATTATAAGAATATTATGCCGCCATATGCGCCACAATGAGAATATATGAAAATGGGCATATAGAGAAGCATGGGAGAAATATCTGATTGTTCATCCCTGAATAAAGAAGGTGCGGCGTACTATGAAAAACTTTGAAATCATGCATATAATTGATAACGAGGAACTGGAAGAGAGGCTTAAAAAACTGGCGGAACGATACAAGTTGATAAACGGCTGGACGGAAAAGGACATCCTGCAGTTTGCTGTGAATGCAATGCCGTTAACAAAGGTGTGGCTGGAATTTATGGAAATGAAAGCCGATGAATTGGAAAACAGTATTAACTCTTAAATCTGGTGGAAATGTGATGGTAATATCCATGCAATTATGATAAGATTTTGGTTAAGCAAGTTGAGGATTAAAGAGAGGGGGATATGCTCATATTTAAAAAGAAAGCAGCCCATAAGAAGCAATATGATAAAGAAAACCTGCGCCCGGTTTTAAAGTGCAGCATTTGCAACGGGGAGCAGGTTGCAGGGTTTAAGAATATACATACGGGCAAATTCGAGGAAATTATGCTCATCCGGAGCGAGAGCGATCTTGACACATTTATGAAAATATATGATATTGATACTGTCACAAAAGAGTATTAGAAAGAAATCTTAGGGAGGACAAATTATGTATTTTAAGAGCATCATCGATCAGGACCGGAGTTCGGTCGTGATCTGCAACCTGGAACACGAAATTATCTATATGAATCAGGCAGCGGCTATAAATTATGAGAAATGGGGCGGAGAGAAGCTGATTGGACAGAGCCTTCTGGATTGCCACAATGCACAATCTGTAGAAAAGATAAAACAGGTGGTGGAATGGTTCGCTGTTTCTAAGGATCATAATCTGGTATACACATTTCACAATGAAAGACAAAACAAGGATGTTTATATGGTGGCACTCCGGGACGGCGACAAGCTGATTGGCTATTATGAGAAACATGAATATAGAAATCCTGAAACAATGAAGTTATATGATTTAGAATAGAACGTAATTATTCAGTACAGGTCGAAGCATTTACTGCTGAGACCGTGAGAATATGATTCAGGCATGCAAAATCCCATTGCCGTAGGCAATTTAGGATGGATTTTGCGTTGTAACTGTGAAGGTACTGAACAGTTACAATAGAACAATGGGGAGAAAATTTTTCACATGGGAAAATGCCCTGTGAGAAAGAAATAGATGAAAATATGAAATTTATGAAAGCAGACCGGAAGGATAAGGCTGCGATTTTGGCGCTATATCGCTCGTTGGTGGGGACGGAATTGTGTGCATGGACCAATGAATATCCGGGGGAAGTAGATATTGAAGGCGATCTGTCCAGAGAGGGATTGTTTTGCCTGAAAGATGATAATGAGGAGATAATAGGCGTTATCTCCATCGATCAGGATGAAGCAGTGGAAAATCTGCCCTTCTGGAGTGAAGCATTAAAACCCGCAGCGGAATTATCCAGATTAGGTGTTCGAAGTGAAAATCAGAATCAGAGCATAGCAAGGAAACTCTTGCAATATGCTATGGATGAATTAAAATGCCGCGGCAAGAAGGGCGTACATTTCCTTGTGGCAAAAAGAAATCTCAAGGCAATCCGTTCCTATGCCCGATTGGATTTCAACGTAGTAGGGGAATGTGAGCTCTTTGGAGAAGAATGGTGGTGTTATGAAAAGGATCTTTGGGAAAATGGTGGAAACACTTGACAAAGCAGGATTTTCTTTGATATGATAAAAAAGATTTTGGGGGACGATGGGGTTTGGTAGGGAAACACTGTGGTTCCTTTCTTTTTTCACGTGTGAAAGACTCGTAGAAAGCATAAAAGCGTGGCTTTCTATTTTGTTACAATAAGCTGACCCGCAAAGCGCGTCAGCGTTTGTTTGAGAAGGAGACTTTAGTATGGTAAAGTATGTGGTAAAACGAATAATGCTTGCAATCGTGACAATCTGGGCGGTTGCTACCCTTACTTTCTTTCTGATGAACATGGTTCCCGGCGGACCATTTCTGTCAGAGAAAGCAATCAGTCCGCAGGCGACAGCAGCGCTGGAAGCAAAGTATGGTCTGGATAAGCCTTTATTGCAAAGGTATTTTACATATATGGCGGATGCCCTGCACGGAGATTTTGGAGACAGTCTAAAGCAGAGAGGACGTACCGTTATGTCCATTATCAAGATGAAGTTTCCGGTATCGGCAAGAGTAGGCGGGATTTCTGTACTTGTCGCGTTATGTCTTGGGATTCCATTGGGCTGTATGGCAGCGTTAAAGAGAGGAAAGTTCCTTGACAGTCTGATCAGTGTGATTTCGACTTGCGGTATTGCTGTGCCTAGTTTTGTAGTCTGTACGCTATTGATGTATGCGCTTGGCGTTCATCTGAAGCTGCTTCCTACCATGGGACTTACCAGTTGGAAGCATTATATCATGCCGGTCATCGCCCTTGCTTTTTATCCTACAGCATATATCATGAGACTGATGCGCTCTTCCATGCTGGATGTATTGGGACAAGACTATATGCGTACAGCGAAGGCAAAGGGAGTAGCTGGTTTTTGGATTTTGTTTAAGCATGCCATGAGAAATGCCGTTTTGCCGGTGGTTACCTATGTAGGACCTATGCTTGCTTATACTGTAACGGGAAGCTTTGTTGTGGAGAAGATTTTCGTCATTCCGGGACTTGGAGGAGAGTTTATCGGAGCCATCAGCGGGCGCGATTATACATTGATCATGGGAACTACCATTTTCCTTGCAACTTTGATTATCATTATGAATGTAGTAGTAGATATTGTTTATAAACTGGTAGATCCCCGTATCAAATTGAAGTAAGGAGCAGAGTATGAAGCAGAATCCATTGAGTTTTCAATTAAAACTAAAACCGGAGGACTTCCTTCCGGCAACTGAGGAAGAAAAACAGAGTCAGATTATCATGCGTGAAAGCGTCAGCTTTTGGAAAGATGGTATGCGCCGTCTTGTAAAGAACAAGGTGGCAATGGTAAGCCTTGTGGTCATTGTGCTGGTCATGATTTTTTCCTTTATTGTTCCTGCATTTTATCCCTATAATTATAAAGAACAGTTTAAAGGTGCCAATCATCTAGGACCCATGGAGTATTCCGCAGAGGAGCAGGCGAGGATTGATGCCGGGGAAAAGGTGTTCCCACATATTTTCGGAACAGATAAGATGGGGCGTGACTATGCCATCCGTGTGATGATGGGAAGCAGGATTTCATTATTGGTAGGTTTGATTGCCACAGTTATCATCCTGGTGATAGGTTCCATATATGGTTCGGTTGCTGCTTTCTTTGGCGGCTGGGTGGATTTGATCATGATGCGTATTGTGGACATTATTTATACTATACCGGATATCCTTTTGATTGTTCTTTTGTCCTTTGCGTTTAAAGCACCCCTTGGTAATCTCAAGACCGTACCGGGATTTGCCTGGGTTGGTGTAGTAGGTGAGAATCTGATTAGTATTTTCGTGGTATTTGCACTTCTCTATTGGGTGGGGATGGCGCGTATGGTAAGAAGCCAGATTCTGACACTGAAGGAGAGCGAATATGTCACGGCAGCAAGGGCGCTGGGAGTCAGCAATGGGAAGATCATCAGAAAGCACCTTCTGACGAACTGTATCGGTACGCTGATTGTAACTACTACGCTGCAGATTCCTTCCTCGATTTTCACGGAAAGCTTTTTGAGTTTCCTGGGCATGGGTGTGGCTGTGCCGCTGCCCTCTCTCGGAAGCCTTGCCAGTGATGCCTTGAACGGTATCAATACATATCCCTATCTGCTTTTTATTCCAGCGGCATTAATCAGTCTTATTATCTTAAGTTTCAATCTACTGGGTGATGGATTAAGGGATGCATTTGACCCGAAATTAAAACATTAGGAAAGGCGGTTTGAGAATATGTCAGAATATCTTGTTGATATAAAAAATGAACGACTTTCTTTTTTCACTCCTGCGGGGGAGGTAAAAGCGTTAAATGATGTTTCTATCCATCTGAAGGAAGGCGAAGTCTTAGGAATCGTAGGGGAGAGCGGCTCAGGAAAATCCGTAACGGCATACAGTCTGATGGGGCTGACTGCCCATCCGGGGAAGCTGATAGGCGGAAGTCTTTACTTTAACGGACATCAGATTGAAAATATGTCAGACAAAGAAATGCGCAAAATCAGGGGAAATGAGGTGTCCATTATTTTCCAGGATCCCATGACGAGCCTTAACCCTGTTTATACCATAGGAAATCAGATTATGGAAGCCGTTCTGCTCCATACGGATAAGAACAAGGCGCAGGCAAAAGAACGCGCCAAAGAGCTGCTTGAACTGGTAGGAATCAATGAACCCGAAAAGAGATTAAAGCAGTATCCCCATGAATTATCCGGTGGTATGCGCCAGAGAGTCATGATTGCGATAGCTCTTGCCTGTGAACCTAAGCTTTTGATTGCGGATGAGCCGACCACGGCTCTGGATGTAACGATTCAGGCACAGATTCTGGAATTGATGATGGAATTAAAAGAGAAACTAGGCATGGCAATCATCATGATTACCCATGACCTTGGTGTAGTTGCCAGCATGTGCGAGAGAATCGCGGTTATGTATGCAGGCAAAATTGTGGAATACGGAACGGCTGAGGATATTTTTTATAGACCAAGACATCAATATACCAAAGGGTTGATCCGCTCCATTCCAAGACTGGATACCAAGGAGCATGAGAGACTGGTGCCCATTGAGGGGACGCCGGTGGATATGTTGAATCCTCCTAAAGGATGCCCCTTTGCACCAAGGTGCGACGCATGCATGAAAATCTGTCTGAGGGAAATGCCTCCGGTAAGCAATTTCGGGGAAGTCCATTATACCCAGTGCTGGCTGAACCAGAAAGAAGAGATGGAGGAGGGCACCGCAAATGAGTGAGAAATTCATACAGGTAGAGAACTTACGCCAGTATTTTCCGGCCGGCGGATTTGGAAAGAATAAAAAATATGTTCAGGCGGTGGATGATGTCTCCTTTACCATTGAGCGGGGAGAGACTTTAGGTCTGGTAGGTGAGTCGGGCTGTGGGAAAACCACTACGGGGCGCACCCTGCTTAGGTTATATGAGCCTACAGGAGGGCGATTTATCTACGATGATGAAGTCATCTTTGATGTTGAGAATAAGCAATATGTGGATATGCTTCCCTACAGAAAGAAGATGCAGATTGTTTTTCAGGATCCTTATGCGAGTCTTGATCCGCGTATGACCATCGGTGATATTGTCGGTGAGGCCATTGATGTGCATAAGATGGCTGCAAACAAAAAGGAAAGATACGATATTATTATAGAAATGCTGAGGCGTGTTGGCCTTAACTCCGAACATGCAAACCGTTATCCCCATGAGTTCTCGGGTGGACAGAGGCAGCGTGTGGGAATTGCAAGAGCGCTTGCGGTGAGACCGGAATTCATTGTCTGTGATGAGCCGATTTCCGCGCTAGACGTTTCCATCCAGGCACAGGTTATCAATATGTTCGAGGATTTGCAGGAAGAAATGGGGCTGACCTATCTGTTCATTGCCCATGATCTTTCTGCGGTAAAGCACATTTCCAACAGAATCGGTGTTATGTATTTGGGAAGAATGGTGGAACTTGCAGACAGCTATGAGCTCATCACGCGTCCTCTTCATCCTTACACAAAGAGCTTGATTTCAGCGATTCCCATCGCGGATCCTGAAACTGCAAAGGCAAGTAAGCGTATTGTACTGGAGGGAGATGTTCCCAGTCCTTTAAATCCGCCTTCCGGATGCCGTTTTAGAACAAGATGTCCCTACGCAGACGAACAATGTGCGCAGGAGACGCCAAAGTGGCGCGAACTGGAAAAAGGACATTTCGCAGCATGTCATCATATTGACAAGTGCAATTAAATGTGGTAAACAGGTATAGATATCTTATTACTAAGTATCTATATTGTTTATAAAAAATTAATGGAGGAGAAATTATGAAAAAAAGAGTACTTGCACTCCTGCTGGCAGTGACTATGGTAGTTGGTCTTACAGCCTGCGGAGGTGGGGCTGGTTCACAGCCAACAGAAAACACGGAAAATTCTGAGAATGCAGAAGCAGTCGGTGAGACATCAACCGGCGGAAAGATTCTTTCCGTTCAGGTGGGTCCTGATCCTGAAACTATCGATCCTGCACTTAACAGTGCGGTAGATGGTGGTAACATGTTATTACACTCCTTTGAATGTCTTTTGACTGTAGCTGAAGACGGTACACTTGCTCCCGGACAGGCTGAAAGTTGGGAAACAAGCGAGGACGGTCTTACATGGACATTCCATTTAAGAGATGGATTAAAGTGGTCTGATGGTTCTGACCTGACAGCAAATGATTTTGTATACAGCTGGAAGAGAGTATGCGATCCTATGGTAGCAGCTCCTTACGCGGAGACTGTTCTTGGTATGGTAGTTGGTTTTGAAGAGGCTACTGGAGGTAATCTGGATGCACTTCAGGTAGAAGCAACAGACGATCACACATTTGTCGTAACTCTATCAAGCCCTTGCTCATATTTCGGAAGCCTTGCAGCATTTGCTACTTTAAGCCCTGTTCAGCAGGCAACTGTAGAAGCAAATGGTGATGCTTGGGCAACAGAAGCAAATACCTATATTTGTAACGGACCTTTCTATATTTCAGAATGGGTACCTGGTTCTCATATTCTTATGAGCAAGAATACAAACTACTGGAATGCTGATGCAATCAAATTGGATGGTATTAAGTGGAATCTGATTGAGGATTCTAACGCATCTTACAGTGCATATCAGACAGGTGAAGTCCTGATGATTAAGGATGTACCTACAGAGGAAATTCCTTCCTTATCTGGAAATGGTGATTTCTTTGTAGATCCTATTATTGGTACCTACTATCTGAGCTTAAATACAGCCAGAGCACCTTTTGATGATGCGAATGTTCGTAAGGCACTGAGTCTTGCAATTGACCGTGAGTATGTTGCAAATACATTGATGCAGGGTACTTATTCACCTGCATACAACTTCATGGGTCCCGGCTGGGTTGATACTGATGGAAGCCAGTTTATCAACAATTCCAATGGCGGACAGACTTATATTTCAGAAGATTATGAAGCAAATCTTGAGGAAGCAAAACAGTTGTTAGCAGATGCAGGTTATCCGGATGGAGAAGGTTTCCCGTCTATTGTTTACTCTACTAATGACGCTGGTTATCACAAGGTAGTTGCTGAATATTTGCAGGAAGCATGGGCACAGCTTGGTATCGACTGTCAGGTAGATGTTGTTGAATGGGCAAGCTTTACACCTATGAGACGTAACGGCGATTATGATGCATCCCGTAACGGATGGGTAGGAGACTACAGCGATCCTTCTAACATGCTGGATCTGCTTTACTCCACCAACGGAAACAATGATGGTAAATTCAGCAATGCAGAATACGATGCAGCTATGGATGTTTCCAGAAACACATTGGATGCAGCAGAGCGTTCAGAAGCGCTTCATGAAGCAGAAGATATTCTTATGGAAGAGGCAGCATGTATTCCGGTAGCTTATTACAACGACTTCTGGTTACAGAGTGATAAGATTACAGGTTCCTGGCATTCACCTTACGGCTACTGGTACTTCATGTACGCAGATATAGCTGAATAAGATAATATTTAATAAATAAAAAAAACAGAGCAGACACAATTTTGGATTGTGACTGCTCTGTTTTTATTACAATAAGCTGACTCGCGAAGCGTGGCAGCGTTTGTTTCAATAAGCGACTCGCGAAGCGTGGCAGCGTTTGTTTTCATTGCAGTGAAGAGGAGAATACGTCTGTCTTTGACAGGGTCAGATAATTAAGTGTTCCCTGCGGTATACCGGTGCCTTTTTCGAGCAACTCCACGAGTCCGCGGATTGTGTCCTCCGAATCCTCGGCGGTGGCAGAGAGAAAGGTATTGTTAAGTTTGACGGCGAGCACAATAAGCACGATCTCTGCAAGAGCAGCGGGATATTCAAAATGGATGTCTTCTGCCGCAATTCCCTGTTTTATGATTTCGGTCAGACTGGGTTTTAGTTCAGCGATCAAATAGTTCATATATTTCCGGTGGAGAAATGCAATATCCTGCGCGCTTTTTCCGTCATTTAAAGTAACGTTATCCTGGGTTAAAAATGCGTTTGACGAGTTGCGGCATGCCTGCAGGATTAATGCCAGACGCGTAAACGGTGAAATTTCCGTCTGATTGGCAAGGTTCTTTGCCGTTTTAAGTGGTTTCTCATAATTTCTCTGTATTAATGCATCAAGGATTGCTTCCTTTGAAGGGAAGTAGTAATAGATACTGCCTTTACCCATGTCTGCTTCTTTGGCAATGTCGCTCACGGAAATATTCTGTATTGTTCTTTCCTCCAGAAGATGCTGGAGCGCGTCTAAAATTTTTTCATATTTTTTTACGTCCGGCATAGTAATCCTCCATGCATATTATAAAAAATCATATCAATCATAACACAAACATGATTACCGGACAATTAGAAATAGTGCTAGAAAAATAAAAAAAAATTATGAATAAATTTGGGGAAAAGAGAATTGACCGGCGGTCGATATGTGTGCTATCGTTATCTTAAAGTAAATCGACTGATGGTCGAAAAAACTCTAAAGTGCATGAATCCTGTCGGATTAGGCAAGGCACGTATACTTTATAAGGAAATTATGAGAGAAAATAAGGAGGAAAGTAATGACTTACGCAGATTTTTTTTATGAAATTAAAGGTAAATTTATGGGGGCTGATGTGAGTGATATTCATGAGCATCTTGCATATCAGTTCTGCATCGAAGATGAGGAGGCAGGCGGTTCCTTTTATGTGGAGGTAAAGGATGGAGAACTTTCTGTGGAGCCATACGAATACTATGACAAAGATGCAATGTTTGTAAGCACGCCTGAAGTACTTCTTAAGATTGCGGAGGGAGAGATGGATCCGGTTGCCGCTTTTACAGAAGGGAAACTCCGGGTTGAAGGAAACATTGATAAGGCGCTGCGGTTAAAGGAAATCATAGAAATGAAGAAAAACGCAATGCAAAATGAAAAGAGCGTAGCACAAAAGGCGGCTGACAAGGTCGTAAAGACCGTGGTCAAGACCGTGGCAAAGAAAGCAGTAGCAAAGGAAAATAAAAAAAGCAAGTCGTAAAAGAAAATGGGGGAAAAGAAAATGGGCGTATTGAAGAACATTGTAGCCGCCGTAGGACTTCTTGCTGTCGCAGGAGTAGGGGAGACGGTATATTTTTATAACCGAACCATGAAGCGCGGACATGCCAAGACGGAACGGACCATAAAGATGGCAGGCACTGACTGGACACAGTATTTTCCATTGATGGAAGAGCGGAAGAAATTTGTGCTGGTACAGCCCCATAGTGATGTATACATAAAGTCTTTTGACGGATTAAGGCTTCATGCTACCTACTTTCCGCCGATAAGCAGCACGGAAAACGAGATGCAGGCAGAACATGAAGAAGAACAGCGCGCCGGTGTGCAAAAAGTGGTGATCTGCTTCCATGGCTACACAGGTGAAGGGCTTAGCAACAATGTGGCGCTAACGGACTACTTTCTAAAGCATGGTTATGGCGTTCTGCTTCCGGATGCCAGAGCACACGGTGAAAGTGAGGGTGAATATATTGGGTTTGGGTGTCTGGACAGGAAGGATGCCCTTGGTTGGATTGACTGGGTAATAAAGGAATGTGGTGAAGATGTTAAGATCATGCTTCACGGTACCTCTATGGGAGGCGCTACTGTATTGATGACAAGTGGTTTAGAGCTGCCTTATAACGTAAAGGGAATCGTGTCTGACTGCGGGTTTACATCACCTAAAGAGGTATTTACCTATGTACTGAATCATATGTACCATTTGCCGGCTTTCCCGGCGATTCAAGGGGCTGATTTGATTAATAAGAAGTTCGCAAACTATGGGATGGATGAGTGTAATGCGAAGCGGGAGGTGAAAAAAGCAAAAGTGCCTATTCTTTTCATACATGGCTCGGCAGATACTTTTGTGCCATGCAGCATGTGCGACGAGATTTATGAAAACTGCCAGTCACCAAAGCGCAAGCTGATTGTGGAAGGAGCGGCCCATGCAGAAAGCTATTACAAGGACATGGAGACATATGAGAAGGTACTGATGGAGTTTGAAGAAGAAATTATGTAAAAGATAAAGCATGAATTTGCTTTGGAATGGAGGGAAAGATGAAAACGAGGAAAGGCTATAAGGCATATCCACTGACAGTGGCACAGAAGTTCCATAATTACTACGCGCAGCATAGTCCGGGAAAAGAAATATTGAATGTGGGTTCGAGCCTCACCATAGAGTTTCAGCTGAATATTGAAGAATTGAGAAAGGCAATCTATAAGGCGTATGAAAGATGCGAATCCATGCGGGCGCGGCTTGCTTATGATAAGACGGAGGAGGAGTGGTATCAATATATTGCCGATAAGGAAGAGCGCGAGATTGATTTTGTGGATTTTTCAGGTAAGACGATGGAAGAGGCAGAGGCCGAGATGACAGCATGGACGCGCATTCCATTTGACAAGGAAGACGCGCCGATGAACAAAGTTACAATTATCAAAATGCCGGATGGGTTTGAGGGTATGTTTATTGTAGGAGATCACAGGTTCCTCGATGCCCAGTCTTTGATCTGCTTTCTGAAAGATGTGATTGAACTGTATTGTAATGCAAATTTTGAAGGTATTCCTTATCCTGCTGATATGCGTTCCTATACTGAGCAGATTGAGAAAGATCTGGCGTATGAGGCTGGCAGCAAGGCACAGGAAAGGGACAGAGCCTATTTTCATAAATTAATTGAGGAGTCTGAGCCGATTTATAATGGCATAGAAGGTCCGGGAAAACTTGAAGAAGTAAGGGAAAAAACAGGAAATCCAAATCTCAGGGCAGCACCCACGGGATCCGACAACTTTGCAGCAGCAATAGATATCTTCCATCTGGAGGAAGAACCTACAAGGCGGCTTATGAAGTTCTGTGAGGAGCAGCATATATCCTTGCAGTGTCTGCTCATTTTAGGCATACGGACCTATCTGCAGAAGATTAATCAATGTGATGATGTGTCGATGATGGTTGCCTATGCCCGCAGAGCAACGCTTCTGGAAAAGAAATCAGGCGGTACGCGTATCCATAGCTTCCCCTTTAGGACAGTTATTCCGGAGGAAAAGACCTTTTTGGAAGCAATTTACGAAATCAGGGATAAGCAGAACGAGGTATTCCGTTATGTGAACTTCAACCCCACAGAATACCTTGGCTATAGAGGGCAGTATTATCAAACCCCACTGGGAATGGGCTATGAGACGGTATCACTCACATACCAGCCAGCTACATTAAAGGAAAAGGGACTGACGGACTTAGGAGATATCAGATACAAAACCAAGAGATACGGTAACGGCTACTATGCGGATGGGATGTATCTCACAGTTATGCACAGACCGGAGGACAATGGGCTGGACTTTAGCTTTGAACACCAGACAAAGGCATATAGTAAAGAGCAGCTTGAGTATTTCTATTTTTATATTTGTAAGATTATGTTTAAGGGAACGGAAAATCCGAATCTCAAAATCGGAGATATTATAAAGTTGGTATAACAAAAATCATGTATAGAAAGGAAGGATGAAGCGATGTTTGAACAGCTGGTAGAAATTATAGTAAATTATGTAGAAGTCAAGAAAGAGGACATAAAACCCGAATCCCGTTTTATGGAGGATCTGGGGTTCACATCCTTTGACTTTATGAGTATGCTCGGTGAAATAGAGGATACGCTTGATGTTGAGATCGATCAGGAGGAGGCAGCTAACATCCGCACGATACAGGAAGCAGCGGACTATCTTTCAAGCATTTCGTAGCTTTTATACTGTTTTGATTGTATGCGTGCCGGAGCACGCAGATTAGGAGGACATATGAACGAATTGAGCAGTACGATATATGAGCTGCTTGTAAAAGCGGAGGAATCTTATGGCGCACAGGATGCCATAAGATACAAGGTAAAATGTGCCGATGGAAGCGGCAAAAAGGCGACAAAGGTAGAGGCAAAGACCTATACCCAGCTTAAGTGTGACAGCGAACATTTTACAGGGGCTCTTGCAGAGCTTGGTGAGCGGGGAAAACATATTGCCATTATAGGGGCCACTTCCTACTCATGGATTGTGGCATATTATGGTACTGTGAATGGAGGCAGTGTGGCAGTACCGCTTGATGCCAATCTTCCAGCAGAAGATTTGTGCGAGTTGATTGACAGGGCAGATGTTACGACCCTTGTGTATGATAAAGCGAAGACAAATGTGGCGCTTATGGCGGCAGAGCAATGTCATGGGCTGAAAAATATCATAGCAATGGAAGCAGAAAGCGAAGTCCCTGATGCTTTGTACATGTGGGAACTGATTGAAAAAGCAGCACCGGAGAAAGGCTATGAGCCAAAGCCGGAGGACTTAGCTACGATTATGTTTACATCAGGTACTACCGGTAAGAGCAAGAGCGTAATGCTTACTCACAGAAACCTTGCAGAGAATGCAACTGCATTAGACATGGGATATGAACCTGGAACAGTGCTGATGAGCGTGCTCCCCATTCATCATGCATATTGCCTGAGCATGGATATTCTCAAAGGAACTTCTGTAGGAGCCATCATATGTATTAATGATTCCCTTTTAAGGGTTGCTAAAAATATCAAGCTTTTTGAGCCGAATATGATTTTGATGGTGCCGCTCATGGTGGAAACACTTGCCAAGAAACTTGAGGAAGCATCATTTATTCCGGCACCTCTCGTGAAGGCAAAGGTATTTGGAAAGCAGTTCCACACGATATGCAGCGGAGGCGCCTATTTAAACCCTGCATACATTGCAATGTTTAAAAAGTATGGTATTACTATTTTGCAGGGCTACGGCATGACGGAGTGCGCACCTGTCATAAGCACGAACTGTGATAGCGCTTCGAAGGCGGGCTCCATCGGGCGATGTATGCCAAACTGTGAGGCAAAGATTGTAGATGAGGAAATCTGGGTAAGAGGCACCAGCGTTATGCAGGGCTATTACAAAATGCCGGAGGAGACAGCACAGACGCTTGAGGATGGATGGCTGAAAACGGGTGATCTTGGATACATAGATGAAGAGGGATTCCTTTTCCTTACCGGGCGTAAAAAGAACCTGATTATCACGCCAAACGGAGAGAATGTATCTCCGGAGGAGATTGAGAACAAACTTGGCGAGAACCGCCTGGTTCAGGAAGTTCTGGTACGTGACAGCGAGGGAGTGATTGAGGCGGAGATTTTTCCAGATCTTGAGTATGTGACAAAGAAGAAAATCAAGGATGTACAGGCAGAACTTCAAGCTATTATCGATGCATATAACAATGGAGCACCGCTCTATAAGCGTATCTTTAAGCTGAAGGTGCGGGACGTGGAGTTTGAGAAGAACACGACTAAAAAGATAAAGAGATTTTAATGACATTATGAATGCCGCAGAGACAGAAGGTAAGAGCAATGCTTCTTCTGTCTTTGCGGCAATTTAAATGATTAAATGAAATCTTTAGGATGTCTGACATTAACTTGCAGTGATGATAGTGCCGGCTTTTCCCTTTAAGGCATCAGCAGCGGATTCTAAAGAGGTGATGAATACACTGCCATTTTGATTTTCAGTGAGATAAGAAATAGCTGCTTCGATTTTAGGAAGCATCGTACCCTCTCCAAATTCACCATTTTCAATCATTTCTCTGCATTCCTCTATTGTAAGGGAAGAGATGGCAGCCTGATCTTCTTTTCCAAAATTCCGATAAACGCAGGGAACAGAAGTAAGGACGATAAGCTGATCCGCGTTAAGATCCGTCGCCAGTTTTCCGGCAATAGCATCTTTTTCAATGACTGCAGATGCGCCTTGTAAAGCATGTTTCTGCTCAATAACGGGAATACCGCCGCCTCCGCAGGCGATAATGATCTGACCGGCATCTGCCAAAGTGCGGATGGCTTCTATTTCCACGATATCAATTGGCTTCGGCGCCGCTATGATTCTGCGGAATCCTTTCCCAGGTTCTTCCTGGACATAATTTCCTTTTTTGATTTCCATTTCAGCATCTTCAGAGGACATATACCTGCCAATCAGCTTGGTGGGTTCGTAAAAAGCCTCATCATAAGGATCCACAGTTACCTGCGTTAAAATTGTAGATACTGTTTTGCTGATTCCCCGGCTTAAAAGTTCCGCTTTCAAGGAATTCTGGATATCATATCCAACATAACCCTGGCTCATGGCGCTGCAGACACACATGGGAGCAGGGGTATAATCGATATATAGACGGCGAAGCTCAGTCATGGCTTTGTGGATCATACTGATCTGGGGACCGTTACTGTGGGTGATGGTCAGTTGATAACCGGCTTCCACTAAGTCGGCAAGCGCTTGGGCAGTAACTTTAACGGCGTCCTTTTGTTCCAGAGTGGTGTAACCCAGCGCATTATGTCCCAGTGAAACGACTGCTTTTTTCTTACTCATAATTTCTGTAACCTTCCTTTTGGTGTATTTTCACAAAATGTATTACGCTCATTCAACTGGCAAGATAAAACCAGTATAGCAAAATTCATGTGTTTTGTACAGCGTCAACAAAAGTGCTATAGGCAGAAACTTGAGTGCACAATAGAAAAATCTTGGAATGGAAAGAAGCTGCCTTCATTGCAAGCACATCTGCTTTGTGATAAGATAATAAAAGTTGATTTATATAACAGAAAACAAGCGATAAGAAGAAATGAGGTCAAAATCAATCTATGGAAACAATGATTCAAATAAAGGATGTTACAAAGACCTTTGTGGGTAAAGATAACACGGTAGAGGCTTTAAAAGGCATTAATCTGGAGATTCATAAGGGTGAGATTTACGGCATTATCGGTATGAGCGGCGCAGGAAAATCTACACTGGTACGATGCCTTAATTTTCTGGAAAGACCTACAAGCGGAACTGTTTTGGTGGAAGGAAAGGATTTGTCTGCGTTAAATGATAGTGAATTGCGCGCAACGCGAACCCAGATTTCAATGATATTTCAGCATTTTAATCTCCTGATGCAAAGAACGGTCCTTGACAATATCTGTTTTCCCATGGAGATTACCAGGACACCTAGAAAAGATGCCGTCCAAAGGGCGAGGGAGCTTCTTTCCATTGTAGGGCTTTCGGAAAAAGAACTGGCTTATCCAGCGCAATTATCAGGCGGACAGAAACAGAGGGTGGCGATTGCAAGAGCACTTGCAACGAATCCTAAGATTCTTCTCTGTGATGAGGCGACGAGTGCTTTGGATCCAACTACTACGAAAGCAATTTTAGCTCTGCTTAAGGAAATTAATATCAAGTATGGAATCACCATAGTGATTATCACCCATGAGATGGCGGTAGTACAGGAAATTTGCACCCACGTGGCAATCATAGATGAGGGTATTCTTGCAGAAAATGGAACTGTGGAAGAAGTTTTTCAAAGACCACAGAGTAAAGCAGCGAAGAAGCTTGTTTTTCAGGGAGAAAACGTGCAGCATGAGGAGATGAAGGGAAAACGGTGTATTCGCATTGCGTTTACCAGTAATTCCTCTTTTGAACCGGTGATTGCAAATATGGTGCTTGCCTGTAAAGTACCGGTGAATATTCTTCTGGCGGATACCAGGGATATTGGAGGCGTGGCGCATGGTCAGATGATTCTTCAGCTGCCGGAGGATGATGCAGCGGCAGAAAAGATGATAGAATATTTAAAGAACAGAAAATTGGAAGTAGAGGAGCTTGATCATTATGTGGGATAGTCAGATAATCATGATGCTTGTGGAAGGAACAGGCGTTACCTTGTATATGACCCTGGTTTCTACGCTGATTGCGTATGTGCTGGGGTTACCTATGGGAATTATATTGGTGGTGACAGCGCCGGGAGGCTTAAAGCCTAATAGGATTATTTACAAAATTTTTGATGTGGTGGTAAATATTGTCAGAAGTATTCCGTTTTTAATTTTACTTGTGTTGCTGATACCTTTTACCCGATTTGTGGTGGGAAAGAGCTACGGTGTTACAGCTACAATCGTACCGCTGTCAATGGCAGCAGCACCTTTTGTGGCAAGGCTGGTGGAGTCTTCGCTTCTTGAGGTGGATCATGGTGTGATCGAGGCGGCACAAAGCATGGGAGCCAGTCTTTGGACGATTATCTGGAAGGTGCTGATCGTGGAAGCAAGGACTTCGCTAATCGTTGGCGGAACCATTGCGCTTGGAACGATTCTGGGGTATTCAGCTATGGCTGGTACCGTGGGCGGCGGCGGTCTTGGCGATATTGCCATTCGTTACGGTTATTATAGGTATCAGGCAGATATTATGATTGTGACAGTGGTACTATTGGTGGCACTGGTGCAGATTCTTCAAATGATTGGAACGAAGCTTTCTAAAAAACTGGATAGAAGGATTACGGGCTAACCCCTGTGGTAATTTGTATTTCCAGAACAGCAAAGTATAAGGTTCTTGCAGACAAAGGAAAACTGCGGTAATGCTGCCGGGGGACTTAGTTTAGAGGATGGAAACGGTTATGAAATCAACGAAGGACATGACGGTAGGCTCTCCCATGAAATTGATTCTGGGATTTTCGCTTCCGCTTTTATTTGGTTTTTTATTTCAGCAGTTCTATAGTGTAGTGGATACGATTATCGTGGGACGTATTCTGGGCGTAAATGCACTGGCAGGTGTGGGTGCGACGGGATCTGTCAATTTTATGGTAATCGGATTTTGCATGGGCGTCTGCAGTGGGTTCGCCATACCTGTGGCGCATAAATTCGGTGCAAAAGATTATTCAGGGATGCGGCAGTTTGTTGCTAACTGTGCGTGGCTTTCCATTGCCTTTTCTTTGGTCATGACGGTAATCGTGGCAGCTTTGTGCAGAAATATCCTGACATGGATGAAGACACCGGAAGATATTTTTGAAGATGCTTATATTTACATATTAATCATTTTTTTAGGAATACCTGCCACTTATCTTTACAACATGTTGTCAGGTATCATTCGTTCTATGGGAGACAGCAGGACGCCGCTGTTTTTTCTGATCTTATCTTCCTTTTTAAATATTGGTCTTGACCTATTGTGTATTATTTATTTTCAAATGGGAGTTGCCGGTGCAGCGGTGGCAACGGTAGTTTCCCAGCTGATTTCTGGGATTTTATGCCTTTTGTATATGATGAAAAAGTTTGAGATTCTGCATATTACAAAAGAAGAGTGGAAGATGAATCTGTCCCACATGAAGGTACTGTGCGAGATGGGAATTCCTATGGGATTGCAGTATTCTATCACAGCAATCGGTTCTGTAATCCTGCAGACCGCAGTGAACACGCTGGGGTCTCTGGCAGTGGCATCCGTCACGGCTGGCAGTAAGGTGAGTATGTTCTTCTGCTGCGCATTTGAGGCCATGGGTTCTACCATGGCGACCTACGGAGGACAAAATGTGGGTGCAAAGAAACTAGACCGCCTTGGACGGGGACTTAAGAGCTGCATTTTACTTGGTGTAGTCTATTCTGTGATTGCATTTGCAGTGTTGTATTTCTTTGGTGCAAATCTGGCAGCTTTATTTGTAAATTCAGGTGAAAAGCAGTTGCTGGCAGACGCACGATTGCTGTTGATTATTAACAGTGCCTTTTACATTCCGTTGGCGTTGGTCAATATCATCCGGTTTATGATACAGGGAATGGGATTCAGTACGTTTGCAATTTTAGCAGGGGTATTGGAAATGATAGCAAGAACACTGGCAGGAGTGGTGCTTGTTCCAAAGTTCGGATTCATAGGATCCTGCTTTGCAAGCCCCTTGGCCTGGCTGTTTGCAGATGCTTTCCTCATACCGGCGTATATCCACGTCTACCGGAAATTGCAGAAAATGATGAAGGGGTAGAAATGCCCTTAAGTCAAACCTATTCATACATTTCTTAATTGTTCATACAATTTGAGTAACTGCTTTTGGCTTTTCGCTTATTTACTTCTCCTGTGTTCAAGAAATATCCCTTGCTTCGCTCGGTCAATCCCAATTTGTTATTCTAATTATATTTTATACTATACTATATTTCAATGCATTGGAAAGGGGATGAATTAGGTGAAGTGGTATCTATGGTTACGATACTTTGTTTAAATTATAATATATTTTTGCAGGAAAATGGACAATTATATGTTATGATGGGTAAGTGAAAGCTACAGGCAGTTTACATCGGCATTATTTAAAAATATTGAACGATGGAAAAGACTCATGTGGGAAAGGCATGTGAATAAATATGGATGCAGAAGAATTATTGAAAAAGCGTTTCAGGGAACTTGCCCGGAAGTGTTATCAACAGAATCAATATACGTTTACAGGTTTCTTAAGTCTGGCAGATTTATCATGTTTTTATGAGACAGAGAGGGAGATTTCCTATGTTCCCTACACGATATGGGGCGGCAGTGATTTTTGTGAGCGGGTGATGATTCGTTTTGGTAGCGGGGAAGAACTGGGATATGAGGAGGCGTTTCCGATTGTATGTATTGAGGTGAAGCCGTTAGCGGCAAAGTTTGCCGACGAACTGACGCACAGAGATTTTCTCGGCGCACTTATGAATCTGGGAATTGAGAGAAGTACTTTGGGAGATATTTTGATTGCAGATAATATAGGGTATCTTTTCTGTATAGAAAGTATGGCTGATTTCATTATTGAGAATCTGGCAAAGGTGAAGCACACTTCTGTGATTTGCGGCAGGGCGAAGGAAGCACCGCCGTTTACCGATAAGGACAAGAAGGAAATGAAAATCCAGATTCCATCGGAGCGGATAGACGGTGTATTGGCAAAGGTGTACAGGCTCTCCCGAAGCGAGGCAATCGAGCTTTTCAGACAGAAAAGAGTATTCGTAAATGGAAGGCTTTGTGAGAATAACAGCCAGATTTTAAAAAGCGGAGATACGGTAAGTGCACGGGGATGCGGGAAGTTTGAGTATTCCGGTCAAATGAGTATCAGTAAAAAGGGAAAAATGAATGCTTCCGTTTTATGTTACGGAAAATAAAAATGATGTTGGAGATGGAGAAAAATAATGTTACTTTTACAGCAAATGATCGTACTTTTTTTCTTAATGGGAATTGGATATTTCTGCTACCGGAAAGCCATTATTACTGATGAAGTGAGCAAAAAGCTTTCGGCAATCGTGGTTAACATTGCAAATCCTGCCCTGATTCTGACGGGATGTATGGGAGAGGATAGAATACAGGGAAAAGAGCTGCTCCTTACAGGGGCTATTATGCTTGCAATGTATGCGGCGCTGCTGATTTTGGCGGAACTATTGCCGCGCCTTTTGAGGGTTGAAAAGAAAAGTGTCGGAACCTACAAGGCAATGACTGTCTTTTCCAATATAGGATTTATGGGATTTCCTGTGATATCCGCCTTATATGGAAGCGGAGCATTGCTCTATGCGGCGCTTTTTATGATTCCGTATAATATCCTGATATATACTTACGGGATAGGGGCAATAACAACGGGAAAGGAAAAGGAGACGGAAAGCAAACAATCTTCTTTAGGCAGGATTCTTAATATTGGTGTGATTGCCTGCATCATAACGATTGCGATTTATCTTGCCGGCATACCGATACCGGGGTTTGTCAAAACTACAGTTACCCATCTGAGTAATCTGACAGCGCCGCTGAGTATGATGGTGATTGGCGCATCTCTTGCAACTATAGATTTGAAGAAACTATTTACAGATGGAAGGCTGATTATATTTTCTATTATTAAACTGGTTGTCATTCCGGTTATCGGGATTCTGATAGTCAGACAGTTTGTGGATAATCCTGTTATATGCGGCGTTTGCATGGTGATGCTGGCTACGCCGGTGGGCAGCATGACCGCCATGCTGGCACAGCAGTATGATGGGGACTATGAAATGGCGTCTAAAGGAGTGGCGCTTACGACGGTTTTATCGGTGGCTACGATGCCTCTGGTGGCGGCGCTTGTAATGTAAAAAACTGCTGTAAAAGGAGTGGCGGAAATGGACAGAGTGCATGATAAGGGGATTCAAATCAGGGTTGCTAAGGAAGCGGATGCAGATGAACTGCTGAAAATTTATGCACCCTATGTTGAAAAAACGGCAATTACATTCGAGTATGAGGTGCCGGATGTGGAAACCTTCAGGGAAAGAATAAGCAATACTTTAAAAAAGTATCCGTACCTTCTTGCAGGGCAGGATGGTGAAATCCTTGGTTATGCATATACCGGTGCATTTGTAGGACGGGCAGCTTATGGCTGGGCGGCAGAGGTAAGTATTTATCTGAGGGAAGATAAAAGGGGAATGGGGATCGGCAAAAAACTTTATACTGCTTTGGAGGGGATTTCCAAGGCACAGCACATTTTAAACCTGAATGCCTGTATCGGTAATCCGGAGGTGGAGGATCAATATTTGACCAAAAACAGTATTCTGTTCCATACGCATATGGGCTATACCATGGTGGGGGAGTTTCATAAATGCGGCTATAAATTTGGAAACTGGTACAATATGGTCTGGATGGAAAAGGTGATTGGAAAGCACGATTGCCCTCCTGCGCCCGTCATTGCTTTTCCTGATTTGAGTGCAGAAAGTATAAAGAAATACATAGCACCTGATTATGATATTCTGCACGGATGATTCCATTCATCTGTTCTGTAAGTTCTTTTGCAATGGAGAGTCCAAGACCTGTGGATTTAGACCCGGTCTCCACTGTGTAAAAGCGGTCAAACAGCCGCATGACCTGCAGTTCGTTCAATTTTGATGCATGGTTGGAAAAGGATATTTCCCCATTTTCGGACAAAGTGATTTCCAAATCACCATCGCTGTATTTGAGCGCATTGCTGATGATATTTGCAAAGATGCGGGAGAGCGCGTTTTTGTTCAGGAGACGGGTGATTTTTTCCTCCGGAAGACTTACCTTAGGCGTGATTTGGCTGTCTTTCAAAGAAGCATAATAGGCGGAAAGGATTTCCTCCAGAGCGCTGTTTAATATTACTGTTTCATAAGTCGTCTCGCTGATTGAGGAGGAGACTGCAAAGTATCTGAATAACTCTTCCGTAAGCTGTTTTAATGCATCCATGCGGTTTTCAATGATGCGCAGATAGCGGGCAGCATCTTCCGGGTTTTTTGTTTTTTTCATCAGATCAAGATAGCCATATATGGCAGTTAATGGAGTCCGTAAATCATGGGAGATATTGGTGATGGTTTCTGCAATTTCCATATTGCCCTGCTGGTAACGGAGCCGCTCACTGCGCAGGCGCCGGAGCTGAACGTTGACACCAGCAGCCAGTCTGCGCATGTGACGGTCGCGGCTTGAAATATCGATTAAGGTGTTGGTTTCGGTTATGAGTCTGCCGGCAAACCCTTCCCGTATTTCATCAGCAGCTTTTTGCAGAAGAAGTATTTTTATTTCTAATAATAAGGTAATACAAATGAGTATGCCGATTAAAACCCATAACCAGATTTCCATAGTGTCATCCTGCTTTCTTACTTAATATCGTAACTGTTCAGTACCTTCACAGTTACAGTGCAAAATCCATCCTAAATTGCCTACGGCAATGGGATTTTGCATGTCTGAATCATATTCTTAGGTCTTGGCAGTAAGTGCTTCGACCTGTACTGGATAGTTACTTGATATCTTTCTTTTGGAAAAAGTACATGCCAAAACCAGTAAAACCAATTGTAATCAGACCAGAATAAATCGACATCCGTCCGGGATGGGCAGCGGGAATAGAATCAAGTAATATTATCTGTCCGCCGGGAAGAAATTCATTTAGAAATTCATATACATCGCGTTTTGTGCCGCTTACATAATAAGGATTTGGCTCATCTGGTTCCTGTATTATTTCACCGGTATCGGACATGTACACATAAGGTCCCCAGGTCTCGGGCGCGTTTAACGACGAGTCAATATATGAGCCAATCATTATCAACAGAAATACGCTCAGGATACAGATGATAGATGTAATTGACCTGTTCTGGTTCAGCATGGCAACAAAGGTGTGGATGGCAGCAAATGCCATGAGTAAGACAAAGGAACAGCCAATGATACTTAAAATCACCTGCATGGGGATGGTCGATGCAAAAAAGCCGAGCAGCGGCACGCCTGTACAAAAGGAGAATGCCATGTAAATCAGGCATAGGAGAAAGCCAGCCATGATGCAGACAATCAGGCTGGATAGATAAACACTGCTACGGGAATGACCGATAATCAACTTATTGCGAATAGTCCCATCGCTGAATTCTGTGCCAAGAAACAGACTGCAGAAAACAGGAAGAAGAATGGGAGCCAGCCATGTATAGGTAAAAAAAGTTGATTCTAGAGGGAGAACAGAGTTATAGTTCTTTATCAAGCGATAACAGTTAATATTTCTAAAAACAGCCATGAAGACCATAAGCAGGATGCAGACCCGGAAGCATTTATTTTTTATTAATCGTGCAAAATGAGCTGACAAAAGTTTATTCATTTTTTTCTCCTCCTAACAGACTGACATAATAGCTTTCAAGACTTTCGTCCCGCTCATGGATGGAAATCACTTCGCAGCCCTTCTTGGCAAGCTCCAGTATTACCTTTGTGGCAGTTATTTTTGCAAATACATCTACTTGCGTATCGGATATAACTTGATATTCGATTTCCAATTCTTCCATCACGCGGGCGAGAACCCGCATATCTGAAACCTCCATTCGTAGACTTCTCTGGCAGGTCCGTTCCAACTCCTCGGCGCTGATTTCCTTAATCAGGCGTCCGCTGTCAATAAAGCCGTAATGGGTTGCCAGACGGGAAAGTTCATCTAAAATATGACTGGAGATCAGTACAGTTATCTGGCGTTCCCTGTTCAGCTTCAAAATTAATTCCCGAATTTCAATGATTCCCTGGGGATCAAGACCGTTAACGGGTTCATCCAAAACGAGAAAATCAGGGTCGCCGCAAAGAGCAATCGCAATACCAAGCCGCTGACGCATACCCAGGGAGAAATTTTTAGCTTTCTTCTTACCTGTATCTTCCAGCCCTACCAGATGTAAAAGGGAAGGGATGTCGTCAAAGGAAGGAAGTCCTAAAATGCGGTACTGCTCTTTTAAATTGTCCTCTGCTGTCATGTCAAGATAGATGGAGGGCGTCTCCACAACCGCTCCGATTCTCCGCTGGGATTTGCGGATATCTTTTTCTGTGTTTTTGATTCCATACAAGGTGTAATCGCCGGATGTAGGATTTTGCAGTCCGCAGATCAGCCGTATCAGAGTTGTCTTGCCGGCACCGTTTTTGCCAACAAATCCGTAGATCGATCCTTTGGGAACATGCATGGAAAGAGAGTTTAATGCTTTAAAATGCCTGTAATTTTTGCATAAGGCATTGGTAGTCAAAGCATATTCCATAAAGTAAGCCTCCTTTTACAAGTTTGATATCAGTATCATACAGGACATTTGTAAAGAAAGCTGTTAAGAAAAGAGTAAAGAAATTGTAAAGATTTAGTTAGTCTTCATTCAGTTTAAAACCGATTCCCCAGACTGCTTCAATGTAATCTTTTCCGCTTAAGTCCCGCAGCTTTTTTCGCAGATTGCTGATATGTACCCTTAAGGAACTTTCCATACAATCGGGGGTATCTTCGCTTAAACGTTCAAGAAGCAGGGTTTTGGTCACAACCTGTGAGGGATTTTGCATAAGGAGTTTTAAAATGGCATATTCTGTCCGGGTCAGCCGGGCTGCCTGTCCGCATACGCTTACACTGTGGGAGATGGTATCAATGCGGATATCTTCATATTCCAGAATAGAACCGGAACCTTTCACGGAAACATTCCGAAGCTGCACGGTAATTCTAGCCAACAACTCGTCTATATTAAATGGCTTGGTCACATAGTCTGCGGCACCGCCAAGCAGCAACTCGACCTTATCTTCTGTCCCTGCTTTTGCACTGATGACAATGACAGGTACTCCGTTAATATGGGGCAGTAGTTCCTTGCCGTCAAGGCCGGGAAGCATCAAATCCAGCAGTATGAGATCGGGAGTTTGGGAAGAGAGGATAAGCAGAGCCTCTGTTCCTGAATAAGCCCGGGTAATCTGATAACCCTCCTTGGTGAGGAGCTCTTCCAGCATGTTTCCTATATTGATATCGTCGTCAATAATTAAAATATTTTTCATCGTACCAACCCCTGATACATTGTTCCCCACTCAAACATAGAGTCAATAATTGGACGCATTGTATTACCTAATTCACTTAAGGCATATTCCACCCGTACAGGAACTTCGGGATAAACAGTACGTGTAATGATACCGTCATTTTCCATAGAACGAAGATTATCTGTTAAAACCCGCTGGCTGATGCCGGGAATATCCTTTTGCAGTTCATTAAACCGCCAGGGACGGTCTAACAGTCTTTGCACAATAAATATCTTCCATTTATTTCCAATCAACATTAGTGTTGTGGCAACAGGGCAGGCTGGCAGTTCGTCTTTTGTCAGCATAAAGGACACCTCCTATAGCGTATAACATTCTTTTTCGCACTAACTAAGAAAAAGATTACTATATAATAAAATAGTGCGTACTTTCATTTCCGATTGTTGCAATTTATACTAAGTATAGACCAAAGAGGTCAGAAAATCAAGCAAACAAATTAAGGAGGTAACTATCATGAGTAATCTTGAAAATGTCGCTGCGTTTGCTGGCACAAGTGCTGTATCAGCATGTGGTTCAGCTTGTGGGGCAGCAGACCCGAAACCGGAGGAAAAGCCTGCATCAGCCTGCGGCTGTGCTTGTGGGGCTGCAGACCCGAAACCAGAGGAAAAGCCTGCATCAGCCTGTGGCTGTGCTTGTGGAGCAAGCGATCCGAAATAGAAGTAAATTTCGATTTGCAAGATACATAGCGCATCAAAGTGGTCATGGACACACAGTTTTTTGTGTGTCCATGATTATACCAAAAAGTAAAACTTTAGGAGGGATACCCAAAATGAAACCATACTTTGCGTATCAATGGCATATAACAGATGAATGTGACCAAAGATGCAGACATTGTTATATTTTTTCAGAGGGTAATAATATCTGCCTGAGACAGATGAAATATGAAGAAATGGAAACGGTAGTTTCAAGCTGTATGGATATGTGTGAAAGGTTAGATCGCACACCATATTTTTACATTACAGGCGGTGACCCGATTTTACATAAAGATTTTTGGAAACTCTGTGAATTACTAAAAAAACATAATATTACTTTTGGTATTTTAGGCAATCCATTCCACTTGACTGATGAGGTATGTAAAAGGCTTTATGAGTATGGTTGCAGAAAGTATCAGCTTTCACTGGACGGAATGAGAGAAACGCATGACAAATTCAGAAAGCCCGGCTCTTTTGATATTACGATAGAAAAGATTGAATGTATCAAGAGAGCAGGAATGTATTGTGCGGTCATGTCTACCGTATCATGTGTCAATAAAGATGAGTTTCCAGAGATGATTGATTGGGTAGTAGATAGAAATGTTGATGTGTTTGCGTTCGGAAGATACTGTCCTACAAGCGGGCAGGAAAGCAAAAGAAATCACAAAGATGATTTCTTTCAGGAATATCATATCCCGCCTCTTGAGTACAAAGCGTTTTTGGAGAAATGTTGGGTGAAATACGAACAATATAAAGACAGAAACACTACATTTCAACTGAAAGACCATTTATGGACATTATTTTTGTATGAAAAAGGGATTTTTAAAATACCGGAAAATGCTGACAAGAAAATGATATATGATGGCTGCCACTGTGCAATCAGCCATATGACAATTCTTCCGACGGGTGATGTATATGCCTGTCGGCGAATGGAGAGCAAAATCGCAAATGTATTCGATACTTCTATGTATGACCTTTTTATGAGCGCAAAAATGGAACAGTATCGGGATTTTAATAAATTTGAAAAATGTAACAAGTGTGAGCTTCGTGGGTTCTGCAGGGGATGTCCGGCTGTGAGTTATGGATACACAGGAAATATGTATGCACCCGATCCGCAATGTTGGAAGGAGGTTTAATATGGATATTTTAGATATAATGAAGGAACGCAGGTCTATCCGTAAATATCAGGATAAGCAGATTGACAGGGAAGCTTTGGAAAAAATCATTGAAGCAGGATTATACGCACCAAATGCAGGAGGAGGGCAGAGGGCAAGGATTGTTGCTGTTCATAACAAAGAATTAGCTGAGAAAATCGGCAGGCTTAACCTTGCACGTTTTGACCGAAGCAGACTTGCAGGAGGGCATGTTTCTTCAGAACAGCCAAGTGTTATTGATAATCCTAATATAAAGAGTGGCTTTTATGGGGCACCTACGGTATGCGTTATTTTTGGCGCAGGGAATTTTTTATACAGTATTCCCGATGCGTTTTGCTGTGCTGAAAATATGGTGCTTGAGGCTGCAAATTTAGGGATTGCATCATGTATCGTTGCAAGAGGGGAAGAAACCTTTGACAATGAAGTTGGAAGGGCATTATTGAAAGAATGGAACATTCCCGATACATACACAGCCTGCTGCTTTGTAATATTGGGATATTGTGATGGTGCTTATCCGTGGGTTAAGCCAAGAAAAGACAATCGGTTTTTGATTATAGAATAAATTCGGAGGTGTAAAGTTATGGATGCGCAAACCTGCTTAAAGAAGCTGCAATATGTTGGGGTGTTAAATTTTGCGACTGTAGATAAATATGGGAATGCGATGATAACTGAAAAAGGGTATTATATCTCGCGGAGTTGCATTGGCTGCGGCAAGTGTATGAAGAACTGTCCACAAAAATGTATTATGTCCGGCAAGCCATTTCAGATTATACAAGAACATTGTCTGCACTGTGGAAACTGCTATGAAAAATGTCCTGTGGGAGCAGTAAAAAGGCAGGGAATCGTAAATGAAACAAAGTGAAAGAAGGAATTTGCAAAAACGCCAACACAAAAGCAACACAAAAGAATGAGGTAAAAGTGTGATTTTTGCCTCTAAGATAGGCATAATTTTGTGATATGGGTTGTAATTCCCACAAGTTCAACATATAATAAAAATGTGATTTCACAACACATAAAATCCAATAATAGTGTGAGGGAGTGCTTCTATGGAACGATTGATTTTATCGAAACTGCTGGACTGGAAGAATTCACCCTATCGCAAGCCGCTGATCTTAAAGGGTGTGCGGCAGGTAGGAAAGACATGGATTCTTAAGGAATTCGGCAGACGCTATTATGAAAATACTGCCTATTTTAACTTTGACGAAAATGAGGAATATAAGCAGTTCTTTGAGACCACCAAAGATGTAGATCGCATCCTACAGAATCTAATGCTGGCAAGTGGTCAGAAGATCGTGCCGGAAAAGACCCTTATCATCTTTGATGAGGTGCAGGATTGCCCTAAGGTCATCAACTCTATGAAGTATTTCTGCGAGAATGCTCCACAGTATCACATTGCCTGCGCCGGTTCTCTGTTGGGAATAGCTCTTGCGAAACCATCTTCTTTTCCGGTGGGCAGGGTCAACTTCATGCAGATTGACCCCATGATTTTCACTGAATTCCTGCTTGCCAACGGCAATGAGAATCTCGCTAAGTATCTGGAAAGTGTGGATACCATAGAACCGATTCCGGATGCCTTCTTTAACCCTCTTTACGAGAAACTGAAGATGTACTATGTTACCGGCGGCATGCCTGAATCGATCCTGATGTGGACGGAAGCACGGGATGTTTCTGCTATGCAGGAAGCCCTATCCGGAATCATCGGTGCCTATGAACGTGACTTTGCCAAGCATCCCAACATCAGTGAGTTTCCAAAAATCTCTATGGTCTGGAAGTCCGTGCCGTCCCAGCTGGCAAGAGAAAACAAGAAATTTATCTATAAAGTTGTCAAAGAAGGCGCAAGAGCCCGTGAATACGAGGATGCTTTGCAGTGGTTGGTGGATGCTAGACTGGTGCATAAAATTTACCGTAGTACAGCTCCTGGTCTGCCGATGACTGCATACGATGATCTGTCCGCATTTAAGATCTATCTGGTGGATGTGGGATTGCTCCGTCGTCTGGCACAGTTGGCTCCTACGGCTTTCGGGGAGGGGAACCGCCTATTTACCGAGTTCAAGGGCGCACTGACTGAAAATTTTGTGCTGCAGACCTTGATCACGCAGTTTGAAGTGGTTCCTCGGTACTGGAGCCAGAATAACCCGCCATATGAGGTGGATTTCCTCATTCAGCGGGAAAATGATATTTTCCCCGTGGAGGTCAAATCTGAGACCAATACCACCAGCAAGAGCCTCAAGAAATTCAAGGAATTGTTCCCGGATCAGGTCAAGCTTCGTGTGCGGTTCTCTCTGGATAACCTAAAGCTGGATGATGATGTGCTGAACATTCCGCTGTTTATGGCGGATCAGGCGGATCGGCTGATTGGGTTGGCGCTGGAACAGAGAAAGAGTTAATATATAAAATTAGGTTTATGGAGATTTGATTGAACATGGCGAACAAAAAATTATGGATATGTAGATGGTGTGCTTGTATAGTGTTTATTATGTTCTGTTTTTTGTTTTGTGAGAACAATGTTTTTGCATCAGAAGAGACGCAACAAGATTACGATGAGATCAATAATCAAATTGCGAAAGATGTGGAAAAATACAATATTCCAGGGATGGCTGTTATAGTTGTCGATCAGGATAATGTATTATTCCAAGAAACTTGTGGAAATTGTGACAGTATTGATACCCCTTTTCTAATTGGTTCCATGAGTAAATCATTTACAGCGTTAGCCATTATGCAACTCGTAGAAGAAGGAAAGATTGATTTAGACAGTTCAATATCTGAGTACATTGATGCATCGGAATGGTTTATAGATGATACAGATTATAACAAAATAACCATAAGAAATCTTCTTAATCAGACAAGTGGGATAACAACATATCAGACATTTGGAAAGCTTAGAAGGACAGACTCATATGGTAGTCATGTATATGCAAATGCAAATTACGGATTACTTGGATTAGTAGTTGAAGCAGTAAGCGGAATGAGCTATGAAGAGTATGTAACAAGCAATATTTTTACTCCATTAGGCATGGAACATTCTGCAGCATCTCTTGAAAAGAGCAAAGAGAATGGTTTAATAGATGGATATAGAAATTATTTCGGTATTCCTGTTGCCGGTAATCCGGACTATCCGGAAAAAATAACAAATGGAACGTGGACGAATGTTCCTGCAGGTTATCTTTCATCGAGCGTATCAGATATGGGTAGATATCTGCAGATGTATTTAAATGACGGAGAAGGTGTGATAAGCAAAGAGAGCATTCACAGTATGTTTTATGATTATATATCGGTTGATGATGGCTCTTATTATTATGGTATGGGATGGCAATACTCAACTAAGATGTTTAGTCAGCCGATGCTATGGCACGCTGTCTTGGTAGAGAATTATACATCCAATATGTTTATTATTCCGGAAAAAGACATTGCTGTAGTTGTCCTGGTTAATATGAATGATTATTTAGTATGTAATAATCTTATCGGAAATATTGTGAATCCACTCATAGGAGAGGAAAGACAGGAGTTACCTAATTTATACATTATATTACATTTGGTAATTGATGCGATATGCCTTTTTCTTTGCTTCATAAGTATATACTCTATAGCTGCAATTGTTCAATGGAATAAAAAAGAAAAGAAATCAAAAACTTATGTAATTGACAGTATATGTCATATTGGGATTCCTATGATTTTGTTATGTCTTCCATTAATTGTGGGAACACCTTTTTGGGTATTGTGGTTATTTGTAAAAGATTTGTACTTAGTATTATATGTAAATACAGGAATTCTAATTGTTGTAGGAGTCTATAAGCTAATATTTCTGTTGAAAGAAGCTTATAAGAAAAAGCATTGCATTGCTTAGATTCATAAAATTGATATTTGGAGAAAGAAATTATGATAAAAGAAATAGCTAAAAATGACATTTCAGAAGTCTCTTTTCAAATAATGGTTGCTTGAATAAAACTCCGGCAATTTCACCAGCCTATACTTGAATTTGCTGGATGCTCATGATAATTTAGAGCAGCAAATTTCCAGTTTGTCGGGAGGGAAAATTAAATTTATGAAGGAGAAATGAGATATGATTATTTTGTTTGAAAGTATAGTAATGTGTTTTATATTGCTTATTATTTGTGTAATAGGTATTGCAAATGGTCCAGTTGGATTAGTTACATTTTATGAAAAAATGTACAAGAAAGAGTAGTTGAGTTGGGTTTAACAACAAGAGAGAGAATTAAAAGGAATACAATTATTTCAACGATTGCATTATTTATTCCAATTATTTTTCTTGTTCCTTATATGGTATATGGTATTAACGGAGTCGGGACTTTTTTAGATGGATTTATTCAAATGATTATTATATTACTTATTATGGGATTATTTGACAAGATTTTTATTGATTGGTATTGGGTAGGAAAAACGAAGACTTGGATTATTCCTGGTACGGAAGATTTAAAACCATATATTCCTGTAAAAACACTGGCAATAAAATGGTTTGGATCATTAATTTCTTATCCGCTTTTCAGCGCATTTGTTGCTTGGATTATGACAATAATTAAATGATAATCTGAATTTGGGGAGATAAAAGGAAAGTCAATGAAAGAAATGTCGATGAAAGAAGATGCTGCAAAATTGTCTGATGTAGGTGCAAGCTTTGAACTTGTAAAAGATGCCATTGGCATAATTGGGATTTAAACACATTGGCACTAAAAAATTTGACTTTTTTCCTTTTACATTTGGATACATGGAGAAAGATTTATAGATGGGTCTCAGAGATTAATTTATCAGTTCTTTTCTGCCATACAGATATATCCATTTTGTACAATTAAATTCTTAACTTTGCTTATATCATTTTCTACAGGTATCTCATCAAGAATATCAATAATCGGTTTCGCCCACATATTTTTCTTTTGGTGTATTCGGATATAAATCCAATTGTTTACTCGTGTTTGCTTGTCATACTTATCCGCCCGCACCTTCCATCTGCTAAGCATTACATTGCATTTTGAAATTCTTCAACAGAACCTGCCCGAGCTGCCAACTTAAGCCAACGGACAAGAACATCCAGATTTCGTTCATATAAGATTCTTTGCTGAAGTTCCTCAGGAACCATACCGTAATCCTCTAAAAGTTCCAACACATTTTCGGCTTTTCCCTCAGCTTTTCCTTCGGCCCTTCCCTCGGCTCTTCCTTCAGCTATTCCAAGTCTTATCCCCTCTGCCCTTTTTGCCTCAAGTTCATCTGCCATCAACTCCTCCAATGCCTTGCACATACACATATCCTTCGCCTCCTTAAATATCGCATTATTTGCCCGCACAATCAAATCCATCACCGATGCATGCAAATGGTCATTTTCCCTTTTTTCATATT
>JAAUZD010000053.1 GCA_014804785.1 Lachnospiraceae bacterium | reverse complement strand
GGCGTTCCGTCCTGTTACGGTTTTTCTTATAGTTTCGTTTCAGGCGGTCCTGGATATCAGCAGATACGCAGCAGTTATATTGTTGAATGCGGTGGACGGGTGGGTGCTTGATGTCATTAACTGGTGTTTCGGGAAAGGGGTGCTTGCATCGGAAGAAGCCTTCGGCATGGCAATAAAAGCTGGCATGGCCGGAACGCAGTTGCTCCAGTATGCGGCTATTGCCCTGCTGCTGTACTTTTCACTGAAAAAGATTGTGTGGGATTTTCAAGAAAAGGAATACAGCATCAACAGGACAGAACTGTTATTCATCCTTACCCCGGCGGCAGTGGGGCTGATGATCTGTATGCTGTTGCGCATCATCATGATCACGGTGGAGGACAGCGGATCAACAATGTTATATAACAGATATCCTATTCTGGTTGTGGTGATTCCCGCAATCCTGCTCCTGTCACTGCTTTCCATCTTATACGGTGTGAAGCTGTTTCAGAATATGATTCACTGGAACCGGGAAAAGAGCGGCAGGATCGTCCTCGAAAAGCAGATAAGCAGCCTACAGGAACACATGGAAGAGATGGAGCGCATCTATTCCGGTATAAGGGGCATGAAGCATGACATGAAGAATACCCTTGCCGTCATTCAACGTCTTTCCACCGGAAACAGCGTGGAGGAAAACGGGGAGCTGCAGGCTTACCTTTCGGAGATGAACCGGAGCCTTGAAAAGCTGGAAGTCCGCTTTAAGACGGGGAACACGGTGGTGGATACCCTGCTGAACATGAAGTACCATGAGGCGTTGCGGGATGTGCCTGGCCTAAAAATGGATGCGGATAAGCTGCTGTTCCCGCAGGGGCTTGAGATACACAGCTATGACATAGGCGTTATCTTAGGGAACGCTATGGATAATGCGATTGAAGCCTGCCGTAAGCTGAAAGCAAAGGAGCCGGAGGCAGGTGCCTTTATCCGGTTGAGTTCCCTGCAGAAAGGCAACCTGCTGATTCTGAAAGTTGATAACAGTTTTGACGGCCGGCTGGTACGGAGGCGGCAGGGGGAATTCCCCATAACGGATAAGACGGATAAAAAATCCCACGGGTTAGGGCTTGCCAACATCAAAAGCACGGCTGAAAAGTATCAGGGGACAATGGATTTCAGAGTAAAGGACAGGGTGTTCATCCTGTCCGTGATGATGAAAAATGAAAGGAGAAGTGAAGATGTAGCAGGCATTTTGAGGTAGGAAGCATGGCGGCTCCAAATGACAGAGGGGCTGCCATTCAAATAAAAATTTTATCAAGGAGGATGATATTTATGGCAATTTCAGGAGTAACGGATTACACAAACACTTATGCAACAGGCAGTGCAAACAGTAGCAGCGGGATTAACGGGGATTCACAGGCTTACTTAAACAGCCTAAAAGAAAAATACCCGGGTGTGAACATAACGGTGGCGGACTTCAAGAATGGGAAACAGGAAGATGCCTATATGCTTGGGAGCAGGGGCTATAACAACATAGCGGTTTCTTCCAGTATTGTAGAGAAGATGGCGTCAGACCCCGCAGCAGCGGCAAAATACGAGAAAGTTTTTGCTGAAATGTCCGGCAATTCAGAACGCATTGAGAAGTTCGCAAGGGAGAACAATGACGAGATACTCAGCGCAGGCGCCCTTATTGACAAGAACGGGAAAGTATCTTACTGGATGGTTGGCAGGAGCAAGGACACAATGGAGAATCCCGGCACAGTCTATAAGGAAAAGGTACAGAAGCAGATAGCGGAAAAACGTGCAAAGAAGAAAGAGGAGGAAGCCTTAAAGGAGAAGAAGCTGGCAAAGGCGGAATCCGTGGAAAAACTGATGGAACAGATAAAGGCGGGAACAAGCCAGCCAGTGAAAGTGCAGGAAGAAGGCAAAGGCGCACAGTTGGATTTAACCATATAACAAGGAGGTATTTATTATGCGTATAGGAAATAACAATCAGGGAATCTGGCAGCTCTTTTCAAAGAAAGGCTTTTCGTTTGCAGGGACACAGGGTAATGTAAGCAAGGGAAATGAAAAAGCTATTGCAGATCTGCTTTCCGGACGCAGGAAAAATTCTTATGGCGTAGAGTGTAAAACAGCACATTGAGGCTAATCTAAACAACAGATAAAAGCTAATCTTTTTTGACCTGTTCGTTCACATTATTTCTACATATACATCTCTGCCGCCACATTATCCCTACGAATTGTTTACACAATTATAAATAGCCAGCCCGTCATCCTGCTTTAAGCGTATTCCGCTTATGTATATATAAAAAGCTGTCAGGCTTTTTCCGAAGGAGTGAAGAGACCGCCAGTGAACTATTGTGTCTCATTTAAGAACAATTCCCATATGTGGGTTCCACAGATGGCAGAAGAACCGGCCTCTAAGAGCCGGTTCCGGATAATTGTGCCATGCAGATGCACACTTCGTTAAACAATTATTTTACGAACAGTTGCCCTGTTCAGAGCAGGGCTATGTCATTGACGGCGGCTAAGACTATATCGGAGTCAATGTTCTGCTTATTGTTCTGTGCTCCTATGGTCAGAGATTTTGTCAGGATGAGGTTCAGCTGCCGCAGAGAGGCGTTACAGCTCCCATAAGCCGTCGTGACGGCGCTTTCGTCAAAAATTCCCGGCGATGCCCCGGCTAATGCCATGCGGTCTTTTATATAGTCTGCCGCTTCTTTCCCGGTAAGACCGGAGAAGTGGTAATTGACAGCGATGCGCTGCCTTAAGGCCTCATTTGGCTGCCTCATCATTATGGTCATCAGCACCGGCTGTCCTAAAAGGAGCAGAGAAAAGCAGTTTCTGGAATCCATACAGAAGTTGCAGAGCATTTTCAGGTCCTTAAGGATATCGCTGTTCAAATACTGTGCCTCATCCAGACAGACCATGCAGTGGACGTTTTTATTCGTACACATGGAGTACAGGTAGTCCTGGATCCGCTGGAACATAACGGTTTTCTTATAGGATACCTCCAGCCCGAGCTTTACGCACAGCTGCCGGTAAAACTCAGCAGTAGTTACAGTGGAAAGGCATATATAGTAAAGTTTCACAAGGTTAGGGTTAAGTCTGTCGGAGAAATGCCTCAGTGAAAAGGTCTTGCCCTGTCCCGGGGCGGCCGTGAACAGGCCTATTCCCGGATGGTCTTTTAAATGTTCAAGCCTTCCCTGCATCTGCTCCATGTCGAGGGTCATGTATGCATCCTTTGAGGGCAGCTCCTTTTCAAAGGGATTCATCCTCATGCCGTAAAAACTGGTAAAAGGTATCATGATGCACCTCCATACCGGACGCTGTAGCCGTTGTCCCGTTTTATTTTTGAATTGGCAGCCTTGTCAGTAGGCCGCACGGGGCAGCGTCTGCCGTTATCAAGTATAAAGGCGCTGTCCGGCTCTCCAGGCCTGTAGCGCACTTCCACGGTGGAGCGGATGAATTCCATGGGGACGTCATAAAGCTTTTTATCTATCATGACAGTGGAATCATTCCTTACCCTGCGTTTCACCCTGTGAAGGAAACAGTCGTCAAGCCATTCCCTGCTTTCTGGCATCCTGATATGGGATAGATCCTCCATGTACCGGCTGTACGGCGTCATGCCGGTGGCGGAATGGACTGATGTGTTATGGGAGCGTATGTAACCGGCCAGCATGAGGTTGAGTTCAGCAATGCTCTTTAACCCGGACGGGTCAATGGCATTAAGGAACTTAGACCTGAGAGTCCGGAAGTTGCGTTCCACCTTTCCCTTGCTGGCGCCGTCCCTTACAGGGGTGTGGATGAGCACAGTGCCTAACTGCCCGCAGATAAGTGAGAGCTGCTCATTCTTATAAGGGGAGCCGTTGTCAACGTAGAGCTTGCCGGGGATGCCGTAAGTGGCGACGGCATCATACAGGACTTTCTGGAAGTTCACGCTGTTGTCCTGATAGAAGAACTTCCCACCCACGATCAGCCTGGACCTGTCATCAAGGATCATGATGCAGTAAGTCCGCCTGGAGGAGCCGTTTTCGCTTATATATGGGCCATAAAGGGTGTCGGCCTGGAACATTCCGGTGGAGAATTCTTCCTCAAATGCCCTGCGGTCTTTCTGTCCGGGAGCAGAGGCGCCTTTCAGATTGTTCTTCTTAATGAAACGCTGGAAAGTAGTTACGGATACATCAGCTGCATTGATAAGGCCGTCGGCGATCATCCTGTTCCTGATGCCGGTCGCTGATAACTTAGGGTATCTTTCATGCAGCTCATATATCTTGGCGATTGCATCGGGATCCAGTTTCCGGCTGTGCCCCCTGTCTGCCCTTTCCTTTGGGATGAGTGCATCAAATCCCCCTTTACGGTAATCCGATTCCCAGCAGGCATAGGTTCCGGGGGAATACCTTGCTTCACGTCCGTCAGGAAGCTTTAACGGCTTTGCAGCGATACGGATGTAATAATCTTTTTTGCTCATATCGGGAAAAGTACCATTAAAAGCGGGCTGGATCACCGAAAGCTTAAGGGCGGCAATGGCAATCCCGTTGTTTGTTTCTTTTTCATTCATTTAAAATCACCTCCGGTAACAGGGTAACACCTGTCGGCTCCGTTTTGTACTGTCAGGTTATCTGACAGAAGCCGGGAGGGATATCATGGATGCCGGTTTTTGGTCTCATTCTGATGCAGGGCTGCATAAAGGAGTATCCGGCTGATTTAAAAAAGAGGGAAAGCGCGGAATGTATGTCCATGGGCTCCGATGAGAAAAGCGACTCCATCAGGTCAAGAACTTCCATGAGCGTATTAAGGGCGGCAAGAAGTTCTTTCGAATCAAGGGTAAAACGCTTTCTTAAGCGGTAGTAAGTGCTCTCGGATATATCAAAATGTTTACAGAGTGAAAGGACTGAAGGGAACTTTCCTGTTACTCTGGCATAGAGGAGTGATATGATAAATCCCAGACTGTAAGAGGACCATGGGATGATGACCGAGACAAGCATGGCATGGGACCTCATGCAGGAAGAACATCTGACGGAGTGGATGGTGATGGTGTGGCAGCATACGCTGCCGTCCTCATAACAGACAAAATGGCGCTGATAAGAGCCGTTACGCCGGTATTTAGAGCGCGGGGCGCCACAGGAAGGGCAGGCGGGAGCCTCAGGAAAGCATAAATCTTCCATAAAGGAATAAACATCATACTCGTTCATGTGCTTAATTTTTTGAAAAACCTTGCAAATGTTTAAAAATAACCTTATCATAATAACGTAGTGTTCAATCTATGGCTCAGCCATGATTGATTCTTTAAGGGGAAGGACAGCCTGCAAGCGTGAAATCCTTCCTCTTTTTATATGTATATGTTTTGAAGACAGGCATGGTACTTAACCCTAAACTGTCTTTTTATTATGCAGATTTTTACTAGGAATTTCAAGAGATATAGGAATAATATGACTGAAAAGTGATGTTAAGGGAAGGAGGGATTCTGCTGTTTAACAGGACGGGCAATGCACACAGGAGGAGTTGGAAGAGGAGACTTGCGAAATAAAAGGAATCAGGGAGGAAATCGTCTATGGAAAAAGCATACAGACTGGGGGAAGTGGAAGAAATCCTTGCGGAAATGGAACAGCTTGCAGAAGTGCCGGACGATTGTCTGGAAAGCGATGAAGATTACCAGATCGTCATCAGCGGATGGCAGGTGCATATCCCCGAACTGGGGCTGAACCTGCATGAAGGGGTTTTCTGCAATTATGACGAAGCGGAGGGCGGTTATCTTCCCGACTTTGCGATAACCGTCGTAAAAGAGGAAGGGCAGGACGAATGGATTTACTATGAGCAGGACGGTTTTCTAATAACCCTTGCAAATTACCTGCATGGGAAAACAGATTTAGAGCAGTTGGAACAATTATCCTGTTATATCCGGATGCCGGATGGAAGCCTGCCAGCGGAAGAATGAATCTGCCTAACATTTTAACAGGAAAAGGCAGTTCAGATAACAAAAAAACATTTTATCGTCCAAAAGGACAGAAAAGGAGGAACTATGGAGTATTCAATTCAGTTAAACGCAGTAAACAAGCCGGAGAAGAGTGTGAGGGCATTTGCAACTGTTGTGTTTGGGGACAGCTTCAAGGTCGCGAATGTAGCGGTGCTTGAAGGAAATAAGGGTAATTTTGTATCCATGCCCAGTTTCCGAACAAAAGAGAGGGACGAGTATAACAATCCGGTATATAAGGATGTATGCAACCCGATCACAAAGGAGTTCCGTGAGGAACTGTACGGCGACATCTTAAAGCTCTATGACGAAATGGAGCAGACAGGCAAGGCAGAGGTTAAGATGGAGGCTGACGAGCCGGAAGAACCGGAGTTCACGGTAAGGGTAACACCATTCGAGCGTGAGGGCAGCAACATGGTAGGTCTTGCGAGCATCGTGCTGAATGACAGCTTTGCGGTAGGAAACGTGAGCGTGGTGCAGGGCAAGAACGGAATGTTCGTGGCAATGCCGTCCTATAAGGCAGGCAACAAGTACAGGGACGTATGTTTCCCGATCACAAAAGAGTTCCGGGAAAGGCTCAATGATGCAGTTCTGGATACTTACCAGCAGGCAAAGGAGCAGGCAATGCAGGAGGGACAGGAACGTGCCGCGCAGCAGATTCAGACCGATGAAAGGGGCTTTGCAAAGTGCAGCGGGGAGCCGCTCCCGTTCCGCTAAGTAACAGAAATCATCAGAAAATGGCAGGGCGGGAAACCGCCCTGCGGAAAGGGAAATTATTTCCTCTTTACAATAGAACATATGTTTGCTAATATATTGTTACACTTATCAATGGGGAAGGGGTGAAGGGAATGGGAAATCAGGTTCATGATGGAATATATCAGGATAAGCTTGTGAATATACCGATCCAGCTTGCGTCTATCACAGACCGTGACGGAAAGATAACTCCTGTGTGGTTCCGGTTAGAGACGGAAGAACACGAAATAAGGAAGTTCATGATAGAAGGTATCATATCACGAGGCGAAAAAAATTATGTCGGGATAAAGGAAAAACAGTTTGTGTGCAGGATAGAGCAGGATGGTATGAGCAAAACGTTAGAGATGAGATATAATACGGCAACCCAGAAATGGCGGATTTTCCAGTTCTTATGAAATGGGGACCTATATTTTTCATATAGATGCAAACAGTGCGTTCCTTTCATGGAGTGCGGCATACCGGGTGTCTGTATTGGGGGAAAAGACGGATTTGCGCCTAATTCCGAGTATTGTGGGTGGGGATCAGGAAAAGCGGCATGGTATCGTGCTTGCAAAAAGCGTACCTGCTAAAAAATATGACATTAAAACCGGAGAGGCTATCGTAACGGCAAAACAGAAATGTCCGGGACTTGTTGTGATACCGCCTGACTATGGGCTGTATGTAAGTGCGTCCAGAGCATTTATTGAGAAACTCAGGCAGTATACGGATCAGGTGATCCAGTACAGTATTGATGAAGCATGGGCTGTATTTGACGGATATGAAAAACTGTACGGACAAGGGCAGATGGTGAGCTTTGCCCATGCACTAAAAGCTGAAATAAAAGAGGAATTGGGCTTTACAGTAAATATCGGGGTATCGACAAATTTTCTTTTATCAAAAATGGCGGGGGATTTTTCAAAGCCGGATAAGGTACACACGCTTTTTCCGGAGGAAATTAAAAATAAAATGTGGACGCTGCCCGTTTCAGAGTTGTTCTTTGTGGGAAAAGCAACTACGGCAAAATTACATAAGCTAGGAATTTATACAATCGGGGAGCTTGCACAGGCGGATGAAGATATGATTTATGCGCATTTAAAAACACCGGGAAAGATTATACAGGGATATGCAAGGGGAGAAGATTTGCAGCCGTATATGTTTACCCATGAAGCAAATAAGGGGTACGGGAACAGTCTGACGGCGCCTGTGGATATAGTGACGGAAGAATACGCAGAACATTTGATGCTTTCTCTTTGTGAAACGGTAGGAACGAGACTGCGTGGTGACAATGTGAAGATAAGCGTAGTCAGCGTGCATATCACTACCTGCGAATTTCAATATGCCCATAAACAGATGCAGTTACTTACGCCAACTGACGTGACGGAAGAAATCTATACGGCGGCGTGTGGGATATTCAAAAAGCTGTGGGATGGAAAAATACCCATCAGGCAGATTGGTGTGCATACTTCAAAAGTAGAAAGTGATGCCGGACGGCAGTATAATCTTTTTGACATGCAGAAATATGACAGGCTGGAAACATTGAACCGGACTGTAGACATGATTCGGGAAAGGTATGGGGAAGATGCCGTATTCAGGGCAGGTTTTTTAAAGAGCAATGTAGCGCATATGAGCGGCGGTCTGGATAAAGAGAGGCGTAGCGGGGTAACATTAGGGATAGATGTTATAAATGAGAAAGTCAGAAATCTGTAAAACGAGGATATAACTATGTGCGGAGTATTTTATGTAGATGATGATACAATGAGAGAGATAGAAAAAATCGCCAGAAAGATAGATAGGAAACAAGCAGCGGCAGGAGACGTGCATCCATCGCAGACTGCCCTCATTCTGCGGGCGGCTCATGGAGAAATGGTGTCGGAAGTATTGAAATGGGGATATGAGGCATACGGAAAGAAAACGCTGATTTTTAATGCAAGGTCAGAAACGGTGCAGGAACGCCCGATGTTTAAGTATGATTTTGAAGAACGGCGCTGCCTGATTCCTGCGGGTAAATTTTATGAATGGAAGCAGGATGGTACGAAGCAGAAGGAAAAGTATGAGTTTTTCACACCGGATAAGATTCTGTATCTGGCAGGAATCTACCATAAAGACCCTGAAGGTGACAGGTTCACAATCCTTACCCGCGAAGCGGAGGGGTGTATGACCGGGATACATCCTCGTATGCCATTAATCTTACACAAGGAAGAAATGAAAGCATGGATGTTTTCAATAGAGGAAGCAAAGAAACTGTTAGACTGGCACTTTACAGAACTAGAGAGAAGAAAAAGCGAAACAGACGGGTATCAGCAGATAAGTTTGTTTTAGAATTGTTTCGGGTATCAACAAATGATAATGGGGAGGCAGATTGTATGCAGATACAGGTAACTAGGATTGAAAACAGTATTGTCACTTGTGAAATTTTAAGCGGAGATGGCGGAGTGATAGATATTGCACGTCAATGGTTCACGGATGATATTTCTATAGGGGATCAGATAGAAGTAGACCTTGAGAAAAAAATGGATAGAAAAGAATCATAGCTTTCATGTCGCTATAAAGAATGCACTTGGAAGTTTTGTATGTATTTTTTTACGATAAGTTTAATGGCAGTACAGGCGGCTATTCAAATTTGATGCCATAGGATTTTTGAACGATTTAGCGAAAGTGTAAAGAAATGGCTTGAAATCAAGGGACTTTGAACGTGGAGGGGTTCACCGGGGTGACTGGTGAGCCTCTCTTTTTGTGGTTTTTGATACCGCTGATAACATGGCGATTGGGGATGGAAGTACACAATTTGGCAAAACCTCGGACTTTTGCCAAAAGGTTCAGTTTTGCCAAATTGTATGCAAATGCTGTTGAAATTGGGGCGATATATTATGTTACTGGAAAGCCTCGGGTATAGAAACTTGTAGAAGGCACTGATATGACAATAAACTTTGAAAAGGATGAATACGAAAAGAAGATAAAAAATATGATTTTTGACCGACACTTTTGTGCCGTGCAAAGACTTCCTAAAATTCGACATGTATGATACAATAAATAGAAATGAAAATATTTCCATATAAAATCAGGGAGGAGGAACATATATGTCTAACCATCAAGCTTCGGAACAGATGTTAGGATATTTGTATCAGGTAAGATATGCGTTGGCATTGCTGCTGAATCATGATAATCCTGATTTTCAAATAAGTATGGAGAAATTCGATGATATTGCATTTAGTAAAGACGATGTTCCTAAGCAGCTTATACAGGTGAAACATCATGTGCAGCACCATGGGAATCTTTCTGATGCAAGCACTGATTTATGGCGGACTCTGAAAGTATGGATAGATGTTATCAATACATCTCCAGGTATATTAGACGGAACAGAGTTTCTTATAATTACAACATCCATTGCCCCTAAAGATTCAGCAGCATACTGTTTAAAAAAAGACGATAATCGTAATACAGATGGTGCATATCAACTGTTAAAAGAGATTTGCGAAAAGTCCGAGAATAAGGCACATACTACATATTATAATGCCTTTTTGAAAATGGATGAGAAAACATTGAAGAAGCTGGTAGAGCAAATCTGTATTATAGATGGAGTTAGCAACATTATAGATGTTGATAAAGATTTGCGGAAACAGATACGCTATAGTTGCATTCCTAAATACGAAAATCATATTTGTGAGCGACTTGAGGGTTGGTGGTATAGGAAAGCAATAGAGGCTCTCTGCTCTGATGTTCCTATATTCATAACGCAAAATCAAATAAGAGAGTTGATTGTATCTATGAGTCAGGAGTATTCTGATGAGAATTTACCAATAGATATATTTGAATTTGGTCCTTTTCAGGAAAATGACTTAGGAGATGACGAAAAGATATTTTATAAACAGTTGGAATTGATTCGTCTTGGAAATCGTCGAATTCAGGTTGCCTTAAGGGATTATTACCGTGCTTTTCATCAGAGAGCAAATTGGGTTAGGAATGATTTGCTTTTTATCAATGAACTTGAAAAATATGAACAACGGTTAATTGATGAATGGGAACATTGTTTTGCTGAGATGGAGGACAATTTGGATGAGTATGGTCGTGCAGATGAAGAAGACAAAATTAAAGAAGGGCGTACACTCTTTTCTGACATTGAAGATTTAGATATAAGAATTCGCCCCAAATGCCAAGAGGCTTTTGTGATGCGTGGAAGTTATCATATTTTGGCCAATCAGCTCAAGGTTGGATGGCATGTAGATTTTTTTGAACGTCTGAAACATCTCCTGAATATGTGAAAATGAGGAGGAAGTACAAGTGAAAAGTTGGGATATGCGGACACATGAAGTTGCATTTCTCTTTAATCCTGCGTTTTGTGGTAGGATAATATATGCAACAATTAAAACTTATAATGAGAAAGCTAAGAGGGCATTCCCTTTTCCGCTGGTATTTTTGGTACTTCCGCTTGTACTACATAGAGAGACGCGAAATAACATAAACAGTCGGACACAGTTGTTGTTGTGGGTTCAAAAATATCCACATTTATTAATTGGGTTTCCGCAAAGAGCTAGGGAATTGGTTCCAATCACGAAAGAAGCGGTTGAATTTCTCTTACAGACAGGGAAGATATATTTAACTCCAAGTGGTGAATTAGAAGTATCATCAGGTATACGAGCATTGAGTAAGACAAAATTTATAGATGATGAGATTGAAGAATGTATTAAGAAAGGTGAGCATGTTGCAAAATGGTTTGCATCTGCTGGAAAGACAGAGACAATCTATATTGAACTGGGGGTAAAGCCATGATGCAGATTCGTGAAATTGTACTTTATGGATATAATGGGAAAGTACGTCATTTACCTTTTTCGTTGGGAAAAGTAAATATTATTACGGGAAGATCGAAATCTGGAAAATCTGTGGTGGGAGACATTATAGATTATTGTTTGGGAGGAGACTCCTGCAATATTGCTGATGGTGTAGTTCGGGATAATGTTGCTTGGTATGGATTGTTGTTACAATTTGACAAAGAACGTGTATTTGTAGCACGAAAAAATCCAGATAAAGGCCAGCAAACAACAGGATTCTGCTATATAGACATAGGAGAAAAGATAGAGGTTCCTGAAAAAAATGATTTTGCATCTAATACAAATGTTGCCGGGATTGAAGAAGCTCTAACACGGCGAGTTGGAATATCAGAAAATCTAAATATTCCACCAAAAGAACAAAGTAGGTTACCGTTGGCAGCAAATATAAGACATGCTTTGTATTATTGTTTTCAAGGTCAGGATGAGATTGCTGCAAAGAATTTTTTGTTTCATCATCAATCCGAAGATTATATAACACAGGCAATTAAAGATACAATTCCCTATTTTTTAGGAGCTATCAGTGAAGAGGCGTTGGCACTGGAGAATGAGCGGAGTATCTTAAAACGTAAGCTGACACTTGAGAAGCGTAAACTTGAAGAAAATCGCTATTTAATGGGAGGAGGCTCTGAACGAGCGATAGCATTGATAAGTGAAGCACGTCAAGTAGGTCTTATTGACATGTCGGCTCAGATAGACTATCAGGATTATAAAATGATGTATTCCATTCTGCAGGAGGCTATGGATTGGAAACCAAAAGAGATATTGCCTAATAGCGGAATGGATCGCTTGACTTTTTTGCAGAATAGTCTACAGGAAATGCGCAGTGAACTTAATGAAATAGGAATTAATTTGGATAATGCGAAAAGATTTATTGGAGAGACAAGAGGGTATTCATCAGAGGCACAGCATCAGAAGTTGCGCCTTGAGTCAATAGGTCTTTTTGAACAACTAGATTTTAATCCTGGGAAATGCCCATTATGTTCGGGGACATTAGAACAACCATTACCGAGTGTAGAGATGATGAAAGCATCTATCATCAGTTTAGACAAGTCGATAGAAAATGTAACAAGAGAGCAGCCCAAACTCCGCAAATTCATTTCTGATTTGGAGAAAGAGAGGGAAAAGAAGCGAGAAGAAATACGGGCTTTAGAAATGGAGATTGATGGGTTATATAAGCAGGAAGATGAAAAAGAACGGTTGCGGGATATAAATGCACGCAGAGGGAAAGTGATTGGTCGAATCAGCCTTTGGATTGAAAGCGTTGAAAATGACATAGAGTCGGATGCGTTAGAGCAGAGCGTGAAAAAAATAGAAGAGCGACTCAAAGAGATTGATGGTATTCTTGATAGAGATTCGGTAGAAGAACGTAAACAATCAGCCCTGTCTCGCATACAGGGAAATATGACAAATTGGGCAAAAGAGCTGCACTTGGAACATTGTGATAATCCATATAGACTTGATTTGAATAAAGTCACTGTTATGGTGGACAAGTCTGAAAGGCCGGTTCCGCTCAAACAGCTTGGTAGCGGTTCAAATTGGGTGGGGGTACATCTGATTACTTATTTTGCATTACATTATTTCTTTATCAATGCCGAGAGACCAGTACCGAGATTTCTATTTCTGGATCAACCATCTCAGGTCTATTTTCCGTCAGAACTGGACGAGAAAGAGATTGACTGGAATGAAGTCAGCAAGATGTATAAGTTTATAATTGAACGTACAAAAGAAGCAGGGGGGAAATTACAAGTTATAGTTGTAGATCATGCAAATTTAAAAGAGGGGGAATTCAAAAACTATATCTGTGAAAACTGGTGGCCTATAGACAAAAATCTTGTACCAAATGATTGGTATGAATAATTGAGGTATGAGAGTAAAGGTAAAAATTAAATGAATAAATGACAAAACGAGAGAAAGGGGCTGTTCTGATGGCTCTTTTCTTTTTTTCAAGCAATTCATGATTTTCTTTATTTCTAAAATGCAATATTCTTACAAAACATCCCCATGCACATAAAATCAGCTTTTTCTATTGGATAATACCGACAGGAAATAGAGCCGATAAAACTGAAAAATGAAGATATTTTACAAGACGCAGGAAAAAATAAGCAGTAAAATGGCTTTTGACAAGGAGGTAATCCATATGAAGAAAGAAACAAGAACCGTGGTATATGATGATGAATTAAGGATTGAAGCATACCGCTTTGAGGGAATCGTGCAGCCTTTTCCGAGCCATTTCCATGAGCATTATGTCATAGGGTTCGTGGAGAATGGGGAGCGTGTACTTTCCTGCAGGGACAGAGAATATGACATAGAGGAAGGCAGTATCATACTTTTCAATCCGGGGGACAGCCATGCCTGCGTCCAGAGTGACGGAGGGACATTTGATTACCGGGGCTTTAACATTTCAAAGGAGATCATGCTTGATCTGGCGGAGGAAGTCACGGGGAAACGGGAGCTTCCGGGATTCTCAAAAAATGTTGTTTATGATGAGGAGGCAGCCTGCCACCTGCGCCCGCTTCACGAAATGGTCATGAAAGGGACGGGGGAGTTTGGGAAGGAGGAAACCCTGTTGTTCCTGCTTTCGTATCTTATCCAGAATTACGGGCAGCCCTTTGAAAGCTGCATCCCGGAGTGCAGGCAGGAGATTGAAAAAGCCTGTGAATACATGGGGGAGCATTTCACGGAACGCATTTATTTAGACCAGATATGCCGCTGTGCGGGGCTTAGCAAGTCAACGCTGCTGCGAGCCTTTACAAAAGAAAAGGGAGTCACACCGTACCGCTACCTTGAGACAATCCGTATCAATGAAGCAAAAAAACTGCTGTCAGAAGGGATTCCCCCTGTGGAGGCGGCAATCAGGACAGGCTTTTCAGACCAGAGCCATTTTACGAATTATTTCAATCAGTTCATAGGGCTTGCACCGGGGACTTACCGTGAAATATTTTCGGAAAAAGACTGGGATGGTGGGCAGCATGGGAAGTAGGAAGTCAGCAGGGCATCTGGCGGCGATGTTCACAATCATCATATGGGGAACGACATTCATATCCACCAAAGTCTTGCTTACGGATTTCAGACCCGTAGAAATTCTGTTCTTCCGTTTTGTCATGGGGTTTGTGGCATTGTTTCTGGTCTACCCACATCGGCTGAAAGCTGTGAGCCGCAGGCAGGAGGTAACATTCGTATTGGCGGGACTGTGCGGGATATGTTTGTATTACCTGCTGGAGAATATCGCCCTTACATACACAATGGCTTCCAATGTGGGAGTTATCATATCGGTTGCGCCGTTTTTCACAGCGATACTGTCACGGTTATTCCTAAAATCAGAAGATAAACTGAGGGCAAATTTCTTCATCGGATTTGTAGTGGCAATGGCAGGTGTTGCGCTGATTAGTTTTAACGGCTCTAAACTGGAACTGAACCTTGTGGGTGACCTGCTGGCAGTCTTAGCGGCTTTTGTATGGGCGTGTTATTCCATACTGACAAGGAAAATCAGCAGCTTTGGGTATCCGGTCATCCTTACCACACGAAGGACATTTTTTTATGGCATCCTTTTCATGGTTCCGGCACTATTCCTATTTGATTTTAGAATCGGGATGGAACGGTTTGCTGATATGACGTATCTGCTTAATATCCTGTATCTGGGATTGGGGGCGTCCGCACTCTGTTTCGTTACATGGAACCTTGCGGTGAAGGCGCTTGGTGCAGTGAAGACCAGCATTTATATTTACATGGTCCCCGTCATAACAGTGGTGACATCCGTTTTGGTGCTGAAAGAGCCGGTGACGTGGATTTCTGCCGTGGGGACGGTTATGGCAGTCGCGGGGCTTTTCCTTTCTGAATACAGCGGAAAGGAGAAACGGAAAAATGAATGAACCCGCGCAAAGGTGTGAGGAGCAGATCATCAGCCTGTTCCAGGACAGGGAAACACAAGTCTGCCAGGGATGGATACTGAAAAAAATGGGAGGCCGTCTTTTGGTCTACCCACTGTATTCTAAGTATTCACAGGGGAATATCCCGGACAATATACAGAAATGTGAGGAAATCAGCCGCCGGAGCGGGCTGGATTGTGTATTCCGTATTGTGGAACATACTAATTACCACCTGAGTTCCATACTTACAGACAATGGATATGTGCTAAAAGAATGCGGCGTGGTAGGTGAATGGAACGTTACGGAAGATGCCGGAAATTTATGTGTTGGAGGAAAGTTGCAGGATAGCTTGTTTCTCAAAAACGAGGCAGGAGGGGAAAATGCAGAGTATGTCATGGCAGATGTGGACACGGTTATCGGCATAAAGAAGCAGGAACTTTTATTCCTGCCGGATGGAAACCTGCCAGATGTAAGTATAGAAAATATTCTGCGGTTTTCGGTTGATAATGGAGTTACAAGGATACTGGCAGATATTCCGGGAAGGGAAGAACTGCCGGAACAATATGGGCGGGCAGGCTTTCAAAGAGGCTATCTTTACCGCTGCTATCAAAAGGAGGAGAAATCCTCCAAAGAACAGGAGGATTGAAAATGGATTTACAAAATGAGAAATGTGTCATGGTGATTGATGAG
>JAAUZD010000052.1 GCA_014804785.1 Lachnospiraceae bacterium | reverse complement strand
TTGATTATATGTTTTTTAGGTCTTGCCATAGGAATCACCGCCGTTTCTTTTATTATACCTCGAAACGACAATAATTACAAGAAAAATTTATCTAAATATCAACATGTCAATACACTAGAGGTAATTGTTATAGCTCTCATACAGTGGGGGAAGGATAAACAAACAATTGAGCGTATCTGCTTATATGCGCTTTCAATGCTTTGCTTTATAATAGGTTTCCTCTATGGTGAATGGGGCACTGTCATACTACCTTTTATATTTATAGAGTATTTCTTTCGTGATAAAAAGATAATTCGATTTTTGGGATATGCGCTAATAGAAGTATTTGCGATTCTTTTGCCATTTGGTGAACCATTTTATTTTCTGGTGTTCCCATTCATTTTATTATACAGCGGAGAACGTGGTCCAAAAACGAATTTTAGCAAATATTTCTTTTACATATTTTATCCAGTTCACTTATGGATCATAGCTATTATAAATTTCATGGTGATAGTATGAGTTTTTGATTCGTCTCTTATTTATATCAGCCTGAAGGTTTCGCTTGTTCTTCATATTGTTATCATTTACAATAAAAGCAGCAATGCTTTATGACGAAATCCATAATTCAGGTATGAGAAAAGGAGAAGGGAATTGCAAAAAAAGGTGAAAATATTAGCTATACTTATTATGTCGCTATATTTGATGGCATGCACCAATGAAATTACAGAAGAAACAAATGATATACAGGAAACAAGGCAAAATCCAGAACAGGATGCGAAAATTGAAGTTGTCAACGTAATTGTGCCCGCTTATGAAATATCAGATGAAGAGACTATTGTTGATTATGAAGGAGATTTTTTTAGGAAATCTGTGTTCTGCACAGGCGGAGAAATGATATATATTTGTGGAATAGACCCTATAGATGGAAGTTACTTTATTGGCGGAATGCCAAAAGAAGGTAATAGGATTTCTAAGTTTCCTGTTGAAATACCGGAAAGTATGAGGGTATTTGGAATGACTGTGGACAGTCAGGAAAGATGTCATCTGTTGTTAATGAGCACAGAAAAAATTAAAATTAATGATGAAGAACTGGATCAGATTACTTATGAAACAAGTGATATTTGGATTATAGATAAAGAAGGAACCCTTGAAAAGAAAATAGATGTCTCAGAAGTATTTGCCACGGAGCAAAGAAGACCTTTCTGTTTAGCGATTGATTATGAAGGAAACTATTACTTTGAAAGTCATGAAGAGATGATCAAGTTATGCCCAGATGGCAATGCGGACATGCGTCTATCCTGTGGTGGAGAGATAGAAGCAATTGGAGGTGGCAGGTCAGGGAAAATATATTATATTTATCGTAATGAAGACGGAATAGATATGCTTGGAATGCTTCAGGAAGACAGTACTGCAGACATTCAGATTGAATTACCTGATGTTGGAACGCAATATAGCCTTCTTACTGCGGGGACGGATACAGAGTTGTTTATCTATAACATAGATGGCGGCATATATACTTATGAATTGGATGCAGATACGGTGGAATTGAGGCTGCCAATAAGTGAACTGCCGGTGTCGGGAGAAGCGGCTGTAAATAGTGGATTTTTAGGAGATGGGCGCTTGTGCCTTATGGTATACGAAGGAGAAAAAATTGTTTTTATTATATTCCGGTAGGAAAATAATTTTGAAAAAAGAGTAAATCACATGAGAAAAGGAATGCTACGATTCATAATAATAATTACATTATGCTTGTCAGCATGTGGTATAAAGGAAAGTCTGGAACCCACAGTACTTGTGCTTGTTACTTTTCAGGAAACTTCGGAACTTAAGGAACAGGTTGCTTTGTTTAACCAGACCCATGAGGATTATCAGATTGAAGTGCGGTGTTATGAAAGATCCTGGCAACTTGAGGAAGACGGAATTTCCAGATTACAGAGAGAAATTATGTCTGGTAAGGGACCAGATCTTATCGATTTTGGGAGCGATTATACATTCAGTGATGTTGTAGGCGGCTATACTGAAAATTTGATGCCATATTTAGAGGCGGAAGCAGAAAAACGACAGGAGATTTATTTTACTAATGTATTGGATTCATTTTGCTATGAAGGTAATTTGTATGCTATGCCTGTGAGTTTTTCCTTACGGACTTTTGCGGGCAGTAAGGAAGCATTAGGGGGGCGTGATTGTTGGAATATTCAGGAAATGATAGAATGTTATCAGAGAAAAAACGAGGGAACCATATTGTACCCGGGAGAGACGAAAAGAGACGTCTTAGGAGCTATCCTTACAGGAAGCATGGAATACTATATTGACTGGGAAAATGGTACATGTAACTTCAATCAGAGAGAATTCCAGCAGGTGCTTGCTTTTTGTAATATGTTTCCTGACACGTTGCATCTTGAAGAGGATTTTTCTGTGAAGCAGACCTTTCTTGATGGAGGTGCGCTTATAATACCGTTGAACATAAGTGGAATATATGGGATTAGCAGTGCAGAATATATTTTTGATGATACGGATATTTCTTATATTGGTTTTCCGGTAGAAGGAGTATGCGGGACTGTGATTGAGCCAAATGCACCGATGCTTGCCATCTGTATAGGCAGCAGATACAAAGAGATTGGTTGGGAGTTCATATGTCAATACCTTGACGAGGATTACCAAAAAGAACATGAACTTTCTATTAGCCGTGGCGTCATGGAGCAGAAACTCAAGGAGAGTCTGACACCGGAATATGAGGTGGATGAAAAGGGAAATCGACAACCAGTTGTGAAAAGCCAGGTGTTATTTGCAGATGATAATAATCCTGTAGATATTTATTGTCTTACAAAAGAGCAGACAGAAAGACTGATGGATATGATAGATTCTGCAACCATATGTGCTGCCAATGACCGGAAGCTGTATCATATTATTCAGGAAGAGGCAGACAGTTATTTTTGTGGTGATAAAACACTGGAAGAAGTTACAGAGATTATACAAAGAAGAGTATCAATATATGTCAGTGAAAAGTCACATTAGAATTTTTGTTTATATGGACAGTTGCTGTACAGTTATCTTCAAAGAAATTTGCCAAACTATCGGCAGATTTGGTGTTCAGGTCATATAGCTGTTTTTGACACACTTGATATGTTTCAGGTGTGTCTTTTGGTTTGCAAATATAATGTTGGTCTGTTTATAACTGGATTGACAATTGTACGGAAACAATGGAAAATGGAAGTACAAAAGTTGCTGAAGCAGAGTTGTATCAATCGGGAGAAACGAAATGTATATAATAGCTAGGAACATAGCCCGTAACAAAAAGAAAAGCCTTATCACCATACTGGTCTGTACCTTTTTAGTAACTGCTGTCAATATCTATCTTGGAAATATGCAGAGTAATCGGAATCAGCTTATGAATTTGCCGGAAGTGATGCCGGTGTACTGCCAGATTACAAATTTGAATGGTTCAAAAAGCACAGGCATTTGGATTGATGAGGTATTAGCCGGGAGCCTTATCACCTCTTCACAGGTAAAGGATGCGGCATATGGAATCCGGATGATGGGAGGCATCGGTGATTTCCCGGATGAAGAAAGGAGAGAGATGTTAACACTGTCTGTAGAGGGAGTCAGCTGCATGGAAGCAGTACCGGGGCTTACTTGGGAGAATCTGGAGTTAAATCAAGGGGAGGATTCCTTTTTTCAGTCATCAGATGCGAAATGTATTGTCAGCAGTGCTTTGATGAAAAAGCAGCAGTGGAAAAGGGGGCAGGAAATTCCGCTGAATTTATATTATTATGATTACAATGATGAAGAGGGAATCCACTGTTATCCCTTGGAAATTTTAAATGTTACGATTGTGGGAGAAATGGATATTGTGGCTGAGGGTGTGGGTGCAATGCCTCCTGATATTTTAATTCCAATCGGACTTTTGAGGGAAAGTTATGCGCGAGAGAATGTTCCTTTTCAACCATCGCACTTTTCCTTTTATGTGGCAGATCCGTTAGCGCTTAACGATTTTAAAGCTGAAATGAAAGCACTGGGACTTATGGAAAGGAATGTGATGGCAAATGATTCTTTTGAGGGGTGTGCTTTGAACGTGAGAGACACGGTTTTTGTTTCAATGGCAGACAAGCTTCAAAAGACGATACAGATATTTGAGAGCTTTCTTGGCATTATATGTCTCACTATATTGGGAGTGGCTTATATTGTCAGCACATTGTTGATGGATAGCAGGGTTCGAGAGTTTGCTTTGATAAGGGCGATGGGAAGCAGTACGCTCAAGTGCATGGCAATCTTATGGACAGAGCAATTGTGCCTAATTTTGACAGGTTTCCTAATTGGAGATGCGATATGCCTGTTGTTTCAAAATATAAGCACGGTTTTATTTTCTGACGCAATGATTGCTGTTCCGTATATGGCAGGTTGCACAGTAGCACTTTTGCGCACAGGCAAAAGAAGTACGATGCAATTACTGTTTGCGGCACAGTAGGAGGAAACTATGGAGATAATAAGAGCAGAACATGTAAGTTATGAGTATCGTTCCAAATACCAGATAACACAGGCGCTTTCAGATGTGTCCTGTAGCTTTCAGACGGGATTGATGTATTCGATTATTGGAAAGTCCGGCAGTGGCAAAAGCACCTTTTTGTCCCTGCTAGCTGGGATGGAGCTGCCTACATCGGGAAAGATTCTGGTAGAAAATAAGGATATGTCTCTTATCAATCGGGATGAATACCGCATGACAGATTCTTCTGGCGGATGAGCCAACCGGAAATCTGGACAGTGAGAATGAAAAGATTATCATTGATTTGATGAAGAAAATGGCACAGGAAGAAAAGAAGGCGGTTATTATCGTCACCCATAATGAAATCGTCGCAGATGCGTCCGATGTGGTCTTAAGAATGCAGGACGGCAGGCTGTTTGAGGTGAGGTCAAAATGATTGTTAGGAACAGTATTAGACAGATGCTTCGTACACCTGTAAAAACTTTTGTATTTTTACTGCTGATTGTATGTTCCGGGGCTTTGCTGACTATCGGAGCCAATCTATGGCTTAGAAGTAATCAAAATTTAAAAGAATATGAAGCTTCCTTTTTCACAATTGGAACTGTGGAGCAAAAGCCGGATTCTATCAGCCAGGATATGGAATGGGATGCAGCGCGGAAAGATTACGAAATCTACCAGAGCGCACAGTATGCTTATGTGTATCCGGTTTCAGTCCTACAGTTTGAGGGCGCTGAATATATCAGGAAGCCTGAAAAAAGGAGTCATTATGCCTCTTATGCACCAGAATACCAGCTGGTTTGTTCCGATAATGCGAATTTTATGGTTATCATTGCAGAATTTTCGCCTGTAGAAGACTGTATTCCTGATGAGTCGGTACAAGTCCATGTGACTAAGATCTTAAATGGAGATCAAAATCTGGAAGGCAACTATATATGGTTTTGCGATCATACCAATGATAATCCCCTCCCCTTATTTAAGGATAAAACTTATATTGCGGAGTTGGCATGGATTGGGGAAATTCACGGCGGACATATAGAGAATGTGATGCGAACAATGGAATATGCTCCAAATCCTCTTGGGACTTCCCAGTATACTGAAAATGGCGAGATAATGGAGGATATCCTTAAGGAGCCTTTAGCATATTATGAAGTGGTTCCCGGATTTTATCAGTCGGAGGAGGGAAGGCGGTACTTAAATTATTCCGATGGGCTGTCTCTGCCAAGTAAGACCTTTCCGGTAACCGGAACAGGGGCAACAATGCTGCTCATGCCCTTTTATCAGGGGGATGCTTATATCTGTGAAGGAAATGATATTTCACAGGAGGAGTATGAAACAGGAGAAAAGGTGTGTCTGGTTTCCCGAACATTTGCACAAAACAATGCGCTGTCCATAGGCGATATGGTTCACACTGCTTTGTATTATACAAATGCCAAAGATACGGCCAGCAGGAATTATGGGATTGATGGTACCCAAGGATTTGGCTTTAATTTTTTAAATGCGGATGGTGAGGTGCCGGCAGTCTTTGAAGAGAGTACATATAAGATTGTAGGTATTTATGATACGGTTTCGGCAGAGATTTCGAGAAGCTATCAAATGGCAGGGGACGAGATGATCGTACCGATGAATTCCATTCAAAATCGTGATAGCTGCAATATTTTAGCTTACGGACCTATGAAAGGGAGCACCACTTCTTTCCAGATACCAAACGGAAGTATTGATAAATTTATGGAAGAATGGGAGAAACAAGGCATTACAGATTTGGATATCACTTTTTATGATAGAGGGTATCGTGAATTAAAAAGCGGGATTGATCAGATGAAATCTATGTCGATCCTCCTTTGCAGCATTGGACTTAGTATCAGCATTTTCCTGCTGCTTCTGTTTAATCACCTGTTTATAGCAAAACAGAAGAAAAGAATTGCCATTGAACGCTGTATGGGTGTTTCAAAAGGAAGCTGCCGGATGTCTTTGATGACAGGGATGCTTTTGATTCTGCTGGCAGGCAGTTTTTGGGGATGCACTCTGGGTGCAGTGTTTGCCGACCGCATTTCCCAGAAGGACTTTTACCAGACTGCTTATGATATGACTTATAGCAATGTGAATGTATTAGATGTAAAAAATGAGGTAGATGAAAAGAATGATATTGCTGCTTCGTTTCTTGTTTTTGGGATGTGTGCTTTGTTCCTGACTGTTACGGGAACAGGTATGATGATGTATAACACGAACCGAATTTTACAAATGGAGCCGATGACATTGCTGTCCGCTTCAAATGATAAGGAATAAGTAGATAATTGACTGAAAGGCTTGAAGATTTTGGTTGTTCTTCATATTGTTATCATTTATAATAATAGTAGTTATCGATTGCATATGATGATGTACTGGTAGATATTGCAGAGTATAATTGCTTTTATCAGTGGGCACAAGGATCTAGCTATATTAGTTATTTCCAGCCATATACGATGACCTTTAACTATAATTATTATGATTATGTTAATTAATCGGGGGGAAACAGAATGAAAATAGTAGTACAAAATAACTTTATTAATACTAATGCAGTCGATAATGTTCAAAGCAACAATGTGCAATCAACTAAAGATGCGCAAGCTTCTTTTTTTGATAAAACGGAAGGAGATATTTCCGTGAAAGTTACTTTTTCTGATGAAGGAATAGAAGCTTACAGAAAAAGTGTACAGGAGATGGGGCAGCAGGATGAGACGGTTGATTTAGATTCTTTAGTCAAAATGAGAGAATATGGTGATAAGATTGTAATGGATCCGGCTCATGGAATGGAAGCAGATTTTCATAAGAGGCTGCTTAAATTAAATGCAGAGGCAGGGGAGTCGTTAGAAGATTGGGCAAAGAATTGCTTAACTGTATATGCCACAATGTATGATGAGATAAAGAAAGGATATGAGCAGGGAACTAGAGAGTATTGGGTATTAGCTGATGATGGCTCGACCAAGGACGATTGGCGTAAAGTGACGGAAGAAGAGGAACTGGCAGCATTAGATAAGGCATTTGATTTTTATAGTTATGTGTTAGATGGTTATGTAAATTATGGAATAAAGGCCGGTGAGGATGCAGAAAGAGCCATTTTAAACACACAGCGTCAACTGGAAAATCAACCAAGGCTTGTGACGGAACAGAAGGATGTAGCAATGGATATTTACATGAAAATGAAGATGGCAAAAAAAGCTGTTGATGAGAAATATGCAAGTAAAACAATAAATGAATTGGTCAAAGATGTATTTAGTCATTTTTTTAAATAGTTTGCATTTACAGGGAACTGTTGCAAAGGTAGATAGATAATCTATCAGCGCAACAGTTCCTTTTTTGGTGTGTTTTTAGAAATGAAATGTAGCATATTTGATGCAAAAATGATGCAAGAATGATGCAAGCCTGTTTTATGATAAAAATGTGTGATTGCCAGTCCTGCTGGCAATTAGTGTTAGGGAAACGGTGATTTGATCAACGCTTCCTTAGAAATAGGATAAGGAGAAAATAGCGATGAAGAAATTGATAACATTGATAGGCGGTGCAGTGTATATGGCATTGAGTTTGCTTACTGCAACGCCGGAATATGAAGAACAGGCAGACCCTATTGTGGGGACATGGAGAAATATAAGGGGCACTTATTTTGAATCCGAACTGGATGAATGGGTGACCCTTTACCGGACCTGCTTTTCCCCTGACGGACAGGTAGTCCATTATGGATGTAGAAACGTGGATAGGGGAACATGGCAGAGAATAGATGAAAATACGGTGATAGCTGTTTTTGATAACTGCACTTATAGGGGAATAAGAGGAAAAAGATATACAGCTCCCTCTTACAGTGTTACTTATACTTATAATGAGGAAAATAAGGGATATCTTAGAGATACGGACCGGGAAAATGAGTTTTTTTGTGAAGAAGAAGTGGAAGGTGGAAGTGTCATATACAAGGCGACGGATTTTGATGATTATGGACTGCCTCTTTGGTTAGAAAGTGAAGAATCTGGGATAGAGGATTATTATGCTGATCTACCGAAAACAGAGGAATACGGAATCACCCTTGAGAAGAGGCTTTTGGCCGTTTCTGGCGATCTGTTTCAGGGAAATGTGGTGGAACTGGAGCAGGCAGACCTTCCCTATCAGTTAGAAAATATAACTTTTTATGATATAACGGGTGATGGAAAGAAGGAAATGTTTGCTTATGTGGAGACGTGCAATCACTCGATGAGTAATTCTGGCGCATTATATGTTATTGCGCAAGAGGATAACGGACAGTTTAGTATTTTATCAAAAAATGCAAATTTCCGGGGCGGATATACAGATATCCTTGCGTCGGACGGCACGCAGCTCCTTCCGACACTGGGGTATGCGTCAGCTTCTTCATGGAAGGGCGGAGTCAGGATTCATTTAGGATTCAGAGAAGGGGAGGTAGTGGTTGACAAGAAGGAATCTTATGGCTTTCATTGGGATTTTCCCCTTCTCAACTATGTAAATGACTATAAAAACGGTTCTTACTGCGTGTATGCCGCCAGATGTGAGCAGGAGGGAGAGGGCTACGGGTATTATGTAAGTCCCCAGGAAAGTATGAAAATAGATGAAGAGTTTTTTGAGCCAAGGCTTTTCCCATTCACAGAGTATGGATATGAGAAAAATGAATATCCTGCGGTTTATGACCCATGGAATCCTTTTGATGAAAGGTGGTGGCAGGATGGCGGCAATTATCCTGAGGACGGGGAAGCCTATGGCAGTGGAATGGCTCGCTGGATAGAGCAGGCAAAGGATGACAATCCGAATGAACTGTTGAAAAGTGCAGTAGAGAACTCTGGTTTGGAGTTGGAGAGGCGGTCTTACCCATGGACAGCAGAAACAAAAAAGAATGTCAGTAGTCTCCTTAGATGTCCTGTGGCAGACTATTATTATATTTCGGATTTTTATGCTGCCGCTTATAAGCAGGGGGAAATATGCTATTACATAAAGAGGCAGAACTCATACGGATTAGGGGAGGAATGGAAACAGGTCTCCATAGATGATATATATGCTGATATGGAAAAAAACATGGCTTCGACCATACCCCTTGAAGTGCCGGAAAGCTTTACTGTCAAGGAAGAGGGGAACACCAGCCGGGAAATTTTGCTGTCTGATTGTATCTGCTGGTATGAAGAAGATCAACTGATTGTCTATTCTTATGACAGTGTTGACAAAAAAGGCATTTATTTGTTAACGCCTGAGGTTGAGGAAGTCATTTATCCTCTGGCGGATTATCTTATCGATCAGGAGTGGGATGCGATATGGATTTTGGAGGAAAAAGAAAATCCCCTGATAAACAGGATTGATTTAAGGAGAAATCCGTATTTATCAAAAAAATTAGTGATGGATGCTGAGGAAATCAATGAATTTTTGGCAAAAATTTACGGAATTCCGGTGAAAGAGGGGGAAAGCTTGTTTTCTAATTTAGATGTTTCTTTTTCAAAGGAGGAAAACCAGAAGGAAGGTGTGATAAAAGGAATGGCAAGCGGAATACTGAACAATACAAATAAGTGTTATTATATGGAATTTGAGATTGAAAAGACAATAAATGTAAGAGGCTATTTACAGAGCCTTTTCCTGCCGCATTTATATCAAGAATTCCTGTATCATAATCTGACGGTGGAAAACCCTTTTACAGAGAAGGGAAAAAGCAGTAAACTGGGGTTCTTTGATGAGGAGATTTATGCAGCGGAATTTACGGAACCACACAAACGGTTTGCACTGTATGATTATAATGAGGATGGGGAAGATGAACTGCTTTTCCAGATAAAACAGACAGAATATCATGAGGACACGAGTCGATTTACCAATAAGGAAGTCATTTATGTCCTTGCCGTACAAGACGGAAAGCTTGTTTGTATGGACATTATTGAAATTCTCGGGAATCAGGAGGAAGATAGTGCAGAAGATAAGGAAAAAGCCGACGCGTTGGACAGAGCTGCATCATGGTTTGATTGTGAAATATTTTGTGATATTCCTGAAAACTAAGGAAAAGATTTTGAGCCGAAAATAATGCTATATATATTATGTGGCATTAGATATATGATGTAGATGAGAGGACCTTATTTATAACTCGGTACGACTTGATTTTGGTCTTGGGAATGGATATACTAAATAAAAAGGGAATGCGTGTGGGAGAAGGAAGAAATCAGAAAAAAGGGACGACTTCTTTCTGATGCGACATTTGAATATTATTTTGATAATGATATAACAATAATGCCAATCGTCAAGAATTCGGATCATTTTAATAGATGGCTTAGGTCATATCCATTTTATTATAATATTAAGAAAGAAGAGATAGAGTTATATGCAGCTTAATTTAGATGATATAGGTGGTGCAAAGGAGTTGACTGCATATAGAAAAGTTAGCGAGGTGCATCCATGAGAGAAGTGAGAGTTTTAGAAATCAAGCAGAGTGTTTTTGCGGACAATGACAGGCAGGCCGATCTTTTGAGGCAGGATTTGAAAGAAAAGGGGGTATTTCTTTTAAATCTGATGTCATCTCCCGGCGCCGGAAAGACTACGACGCTGATGCGCACCATTGAAGCATTAAAGGATACGTTTAAGATTGGAGTTATGGAGGCGGATATTGATTCGGATGTGGATGCGCAGACTATTTCAGGGGCAGGGGCGAAGGTGATTCAGCTTCACACAGGAGGCATGTGTCATCTTGATGCGGAAATGACCAGGCAGGGGCTGGCAGGACTGCAAACAGATGACGTAGAACTGGCAATCCTCGAAAACGTAGGGAATCTTGTCTGCCCGGCGGAGTTTGACACAGGAGCAGTTAAGAATGCTATGATTCTTTCTGTGCCGGAGGGAGATGATAAGCCGCTGAAATATCCGCTGATGTTCACGATTTGCGATGTGGTGTTGATCAATAAAATAGATGTAATGCCCTACTTTGATTTTGACCTGGAGAAGTGTAAGGAGTACATCCGCATGCGCAATCCCAATGCAAAGATTATTCCTATCTGCGCAAAGACCGGAGAGGGGATAGAAGACTGGAGCAAATGGCTTGGGGAAGAAGTAAGAAGCTGGCACATGACTAAATAGCAAAACGCAGAATGATTATAGGAATTTTTTAATAGTTTTTATAAATATAAATAATTTTACAAGGGAGGAAGGTATGAAGAAAACGTTAGACAAAGAACTATATCCGGATTATGTTTATCCCGAGCATCAGCCGGACCACAGCGGACCGCCCCGCGAAAGCATCGTGAAGCTGGGAAAGATGATAACAGACAGGATTCCGCAGAAGCTGGGGCTTAAAAAGATCACACAGGATGATCCGGAGTATTGGGGACTCGCGGGAGTAGTCACGGATGAGGAAGCTGAAATTGCACTGAAAATGGGGGTCAGAAAGCCGAAAACGCTAAAGGAGATGGTGAAGCTTACCGGCATGCCGGAAGAAGAACTTGAGCCAAAGCTTCAGGAGATGTCCGTGAAAGGTATCCTGGAATATAACTGGGAGAATCCTCAGCATGAGAAGCAGTATATTCTGCCCATGTTCGTGCCGGGGTCGGCGGAATTTTTTAACATGAACAGCGCGGTCATGGAAAAGAACCCGGAAGTCACCTTATTTTTTGAGCATATGTCAAGGCTCCCCCTTGAGCATGTGACACCCTTTGTAGGGGAAGGGGGAAACGGCATAGGCATGCACGTTATCCCTGTAGAAAAGGCAATTGAGATGGAAAGCGAGTCCATTGACTTGGAGCATATTTCCTACTGGCTTACCAAATATGAGGGCAAGTACGCGGCAAGCCCTTGTTCCTGCCGCCGTTCCCGGCTGCATCATGATGAAGGATGCGGGGATGACCCGGAGGGATGGTGTATAGCAGTAGGCGATATGGCGGATTATGTGGTGGAGACTCAGAAGGATGGACGCTATATCACCAGAGAGGAAGCACTTGAGATCTTCAAACAGGCAGAGGACAATGGTTTTGTCCATCAGATTACCAATATCGACGGTGCAAATAAGATTTTTGCCATCTGTAACTGTAATGTAAATGTGTGTTATGCACTGCGCACCTCACAGCTTTTCAACACGCCCAACATGTCGCGTTCTGCTTATGTGGCAAAGGTAGACAAGAGCAAATGTGTTGCCTGCGGCAAATGTGTGGAGGCATGTCCGGCAGGGGCGGTGAAGCTGGGACAGAAGCTCTGCAAGAAGGATGGCAGTGAGGTTACATATCCTAAGATGCCTCTTCCCCAGGAACAGAAGTGGGGGGAGCATATGTGGACCCATAATTACCGAGATGTGAACCGGATCAACTGTTATGATACCGGAACCGCGCCTTGTAAAACTGCGTGTCCCGCCCATATAGCAATACAGGGATATCTTCAGCTGGCAAAAGAAGGACGCTATGAGGAAGCCCTTGCGCTGATTAAAAAAGATAATCCGCTGCCGGCAATCTGTGGGCGTATCTGTAACCGCCGCTGCGAGGATGCCTGTACCCGCGCTACGCTGGATGAGGCAGTTGCGATCGATGCGGTGAAACGCTTTGTGGCTGAGAGAGATTTGAAAGCGGAGACCCGTTATATTCCCAAGCCTACGGTTCCCTCCTTAAAGGGACATTTTGATGAAAAGATTGCCATTATCGGTGCGGGTCCTGCGGGGCTTTCCTGTGCATATTTTCTGGCTGACAAGGGCTATAAGCCTACTATATTTGAGAAAAATGAAAAGCCCGGCGGTATGCTGACCTATGGAATTCCTTCCTACAAATTGGAGAAGGATCTGATAGAAGCGGAGATCGATGTAATCAAAGCCATGGGTGTTGAAATCAAGTGCGGTGTTGAGGTAGGAAAGGACGTTACGATTGCCCAGCTCCGCGAGCAGGGATACAAGGGATTTTATGTTGCCATTGGATGTCAGGGCGGCAGAAAGGCAGGAGTTCCCGGTGAGGATGCCGAAGGGGTATACACGGCAGTGGAATTTCTTAAGGAAGCCGGAGCGAAGGAAAGCTTTGACTTGGGCGGAGATGTCATCGTCATCGGAGGGGGAAATGTTGCCATTGATGCGGCAAGGACCAGCACCCGCTGCGGACAGGGAAAGGTTTCCATGTTCTGCTTAGAGAGCAGGGACGAGATGCCTGCAAGCCGTGAAGAGATTCTGGAAGCCACACAGGAGGCGGTTGCCATTAACAACGGATGGGGACCGAAAGAAATCCTGACAGAAAACGGAAAGGCTGTGGGCGTGGTATTTAAGAAGTGTACCCGTGTATTTGACGAGAATCATAGATTTGCACCGCTTTATGAGGAAGAAGATACCATGACGGTTTCCTGCTCCAGTGTAATCTTCAGTGTAGGACAGGAAGTTATCTGGGGAAATCTTTTAAAGGGCACGAAAATGAAACTTCGCCTCAATGGAAGCGCTATGGCAGACAGGCTGACTTATCAGACTGCAGAGCCGGATATCTTTGTAGGCGGAGACGTTTATACCGGACCGAAGTTTGCAATAGATGCCATTGCTGCGGGAAGAGAAGGCGCAATTTCTCTGCATCGCTTTGTGCATGAACATTGTACCCTGACAATCGGCAGAAACCGGAGAGATTTTATAGAACTGGATAAAGAGGATATCTACATTGCCAGCTATGACAATACCGACAGGCAAAGACCTGAGAGGGCGGAGGAAGCACAGATGCGCAGTTTCCGGGATCTGTCTCATACGCTGACGGAAGAACAGGTAAAAGCGGAGACGTCACGGTGCCTTTCCTGCGGTGCATCCGTAGTAGATCCTAACAAGTGTATTGGATGCGGTATCTGTACCACGAAGTGCGTATTTGATGCAATCACTCTGCACAGGGAATTGCCGGGATGTTCCCAAATGGTGAAATCTGAGGATAAACTGAAATATGTGCTGCCCAATATGATCAAACAGTCTTTGAAAGTCAAATTTGCGCCGAAGAAGGATTAAGCTATGCATGAATTGGGAGTAGTATTTCATATTATGGATAATCTGGAAAAGGTTGCCGAGGAGAATCAGGTAAAGGGCATCTCAAAGGTAGTTCTTGAGTTGGGCGAGGTGTCCACAGTGATTGAGTCTTATCTGCAAAACTGCTGGAAATGGGCGATTAAGAAGCGGGAGTTGTTTGCGCAGGCGCAGCTTATTGTGGAGCAGCTTCCCGCAGTCACTTACTGTGAGGGGTGCGGTCAGACTTATCCCACTGTGCAATATGGAAAAATTTGTCCCCACTGCAAAAGTCCGGATACCTGGCTTTTGCAGGGGAATGAATTTAATATTAAGGAAATAGAAGTATACTAAAATGATAAGGAGGGAGAGAATATGATTTTTCAGATTTATGATGGAAGAACAATGTGGCAGATCTTAGGTTGGGTCATGGTGTTTGTAGGGCTCATTGTGATGAATGAAATTGCCCGGCGTACAAAAGTTGGAGGCAGCATTTGTTTTTTTGTAATTCCTGCGATTTTGACTGTTTACTTTATTTCTATTTATGTAGGAGCGGCGCAGGGGGCGGAGTGGGCGCTGAATAATCAGACCTATGTGCATATGAACAGCTGGTTCCATTATGCGAAGCTGTATGCTGCGCTGGCAGGCTGTATTGGATTTATGATCATCAAATATCATTGGGGAAAGCTGGGCAAATCCCATGCTTTTAAGGTATTCCCCTTTGTGATTGTTGCAATCAATATCCTGATTGCTGTGGTATCTGATTTTGAATCTGTGATAAGAGCCGGAAATATCATGGGAGGCTGGTGGAAATCCTCCGAAGGTGTATGGCTTTACGGCGGCTGGTGGAATATCTTAAACGGTATTGCAGGTCTTATCAACATTGTGTGTATGACCGGCTGGTGGGGAATTTATTCCTCCAAAGATAAAAAGGATATGCTCTGGCCGGATATGACATGGTGCTTTATCCTGGCTTATGATATTTGGAATTTCCAGTATACTTATCTGAATCTTCCTACTCACGCATGGTATTGTGGATTTGCCCTTCTGCTGGCGCCTACGGTTGCTAATGCGCTTTGGAATAAGGGCGGCTGGATTCAGAACCGTGCCCATACATTGGCATTATGGTGCATGTTTGCACAGGTATTCCCGCTGTTCCAGGATGGCAGTCGTTTTACCACGGTATCATCTGTGTATGGAGCGGGCGGAGCGGCAGCAGCGCTTGGAGAGGCAATGCCGACGACGGCAAATCCTACAGCACAGGGAATTATTTCCATCATCTCTATTGTAGTAAATCTTGCAGTGTTTGCGGTAATCTTAAAACGTGCAAAGGCACAGAACAAGAACCCTTACACCAACGAAATCTTTACAGATCAGAAGGATTTCAAACTGGCAATGGAAAGGGCAGAGTAGAAGTGGTATGCAAATGAATAAAGGTAAGAAACGAATGACAAGAATGATGGCAGCGACAGCTGCCATCATATTGATGATAGGGAGTATGGCAGCGTTTTTCGGCAAGCCGCTGTGTGCGGAAGCTGCAGGGCGGAGCGTGGCAATCGATTCCTGCCTGATTTCGGGGACGGATGTTGTGTGCCATATCAAAACGGGCAGTATTCCCGCAAGTGATGATGGAAAATTCTATGTTTATGCGGATGAAGTTTATCTGGACGGAACTGCAGGGGATATTGTAGCGGTGGTGAATGCGGGAACTTCAGTCTCAGTAAGTTTTCCGCTGAATTATAATACGGCAGAATCAAATTTGAGTCGTAAATTTCTTGTAGCAGTGAAGCGCAATGGACAGATGTATCAGGTAAGTGATGAACATTATATTACGAATCCGGAAGCCCTTGCCACACTGACATCCCCGCGTATGAACACCGGAATCAAGGGAATTCTGCCGGAGATCAATAAGATTACGAATGGAGACCTGCAGGATCTTGGCATTCAGCAGGTAGTTTATAATATGCATCTGGATGATATATGTTCTGCGGAGTCTGTTCCGGGAGCGATTCCCTTTGAATATAATGGACAGACCTATTATTTTGACGGCGAGATGATCAAAAATTATGATGGGGCAGTACGGACCTTTAACAGCTATGGAATGCAGGTTACAATGGTGATTTTAAATGGCGGAAAAGGACTTTATTCAAAGGATTTAGTTCATCCATCCGCAAGGGAAGGTGTCTGGGAGGGATGCGCCCTTAATGTGGCGGATGCATCCGGAACCAATCATTTGAAAGCAATCGGTGCATTTTTGGGACAGCGTTATTCAGGCAGATTTGAATATGGACAGGTTGACAACTGGATCATAGGCAATGAGGTAAATGCCCGGACGTCATGGTGGTACAGCAATTCCTCATCTTTGGATTATAATGTAAATAACTATGTCAAGGCGTTCCGCATCATTTATAATGAAATGAAGAGCATGAATGCCAACGTGAGAATTTACAATTCCATAGATCAGGAGTGGAACCGCAAATCTAATCCGGGGAGCTTTCTGGCAAAGGAGTATTTGGACCAGTTCAATTATTATATGATCCGGGAGGGCAACATAGACTGGAGCCTTTCTTTCCATCCATACAACTCTCCGCTGTATGACCCTTATGCGTGGAACGGACCGGCAGTATGGGTAAAGGAAAGCATTACGACACCGTATATTACTATGCAGAATATTGACATTCTGATTGACTATATGCATCAGAAACAGTTTTTAAATCCTTCCGGAGAGGTGAGAAGCATTTCTATTGCAGAGATTGGATATACTTCTGATTTCGGAACTGAGGCGCAGGAAGCGTCCATTGCATACGGCTATCTGAAAGCAGCTTCTATACCGGATATTGATGCTTTTATCTTATTCCGTCACACGGATGACGCCCATGAGATGGAAAGCCATCTGGCGCTTGGATTGTGTGACCTGAGCGGAAATAAGAAGCCTGCTTATGCAATCTATAAGGATCTGGGGACTGCTAATGAGGCGGCAGCCAAAGAAAGGGCATCTGAAATCATTGGAATGGATATCGATCAGATGATCAGCCAGAATATTTTATGGACGAGATCCGGTACAGGGGTGGTACAGTAATAAGTGGTTTATAAGATGCAGATAGAAAAAGAGACTGTATAAAATGCTGCAAGGCATCTTACGCAGTCTCTTTTTGAACGTTCTCGTTTGGACATTTGACTTTCAGAAGTGATATTCCCTTGGCTGATAGAAGAAAGTCTGTATCCTGCTGTCACGACCATAAGTGGTGGTGTGGCAATCCATGGAAGAATTCAGAGTTTCTTTTTTGGCATGCTCTAATACTTTTGCGAAAGAACCATTGGAACTCTGGCTTCCGGATTCAGAATAAGAAGCATTCTGCTGGTCACGCTTTACTTTGCCAACCTTAGGAACAGCATCTACTGAATGCACCATAAAAATACCTGAAAATCCTTTTGCTGCGACAATCCCTCCTTGGATGCGTATTTCAATAGTGTACCGTGTTCATGAACCTTTTGTTATAATATATATCGTATGATTTGGCGAAAAAGTTTAGGAGATTTCTCCCCCAAATACGGTATAACAACATTTGGGTGGAGTGTCCTGATGTATCGGAGGAAGTTACAGCTAATGAGACGGAAGTTGAACCGTCAACTACATAGCCATTATTTTTTTGAAAAAGTGGTTGAAGTTTTGTTTTGTATGTGCTAGTCTAATTATAGACCGTAGGAAGGCGTGGGTAATGCCTGAATCCAAATATTCCATTGGCGGGATTAAGAATGGTATATCCATTCTTTTTTTTTACTATGAAGGAAGGTGTTACGAGTGCCAAATACTGAATTGCCAATAGATTTGGAAAATCAGGTTATGCTGATGAAAAAATATGTGAACTTCCGGCAAAGAAAAAAGATGCGAGATTTTCTTGGATATGCAGGGTATTTTAGAGCAAGTCGTTATGGAAAATATCTTTTAACACAGGTAAATGTGTTTGGGAGTAAGGCTGATACAAAAGTATTCTTTGCAATTTACGATTTTGATGTGCAACTGAGATTGTTGCTATTTAAGTATTGCAAGAAGGCAGAGGTTTATTTTAAGAGTGTGATTGCTAATGCGGTTTCGTTAAAGACCGGAGATGCAGGCTTCTATTTGAACAGGCAATACTATACACCTACCAAGAGTGAGAAGGATAAAAAGACCAGAAATAGGAATGTATCATTTTTTAATGCAAAGTTTTTTGTCGGCTTAACAAATGATGAAGAAAAGTTGAGAAGAGATGTGGTCAAACATCCAGAATTGAAAGAGTATCGTAGAGGAGGAACCCGTCAAAATAATGTATTGCCTGTGTGGGTAGCGTTTTCATATTTTGAAATGGGGACCATAGTAATGCTGTATTCGTATCTGCGTGGTGATTTGCGAAAGGAAGTATTGGGTTATACATATCCGGGGAATAATTACAAAAAGGAAGTAACAAAGCAGATGGATACATGGCTGGATGCGGTCAGAAATCTTAGAAATTACTGTGCACATCACTCTATGCTGGTAGGCATGACTTCTTCTGTGGTAATACCGGACAATAGGGACAGTGCAGATGTTCTTCCAGATAATACGAATCTATATTCAAGATTGTATGCGTTAAAGAAAATATTGCCACATAAGGATGCGGATATGTTGGCAAAGGAATTAGATAAACTTATATCTGAGACGAAAGTGGATATATATAAGATGAATATTTTGTCAGCAAACTGGAAAGATTTATATGAAAGAATATTGTCCTTGTAGGGATAATAGATTTGTATGTGAATATAATAATTACGACCGTAGGAAGGCGTGGGTAGTGCCCGAATCCAAATATTCCATTAGCGGGTAGGCAGCTACGGAAAATAGCTGCCTATTGTAGATTTTTTCAAAAATACGGGATAACAACATTTACCGCAAGGCATTATAGGAGCCATAAAATCAGCATACTGATATAGCTTGTCTTGATATTTTTACCGGATGTGTAAAAGGGAATACAGTAAATAAATGCACGTAGAGCGGATATCATTCCATCCACGGGGCCATGATAAAATATATGAGGCAGCCCCCACATTACAAACAACGCAAATGCACCCCAAGGAAGCGGAGATTTTTGTTTTTTCAAGCCGGCAGGGTGAGATATGACGCGTTTGGGTCATTAATTCGCCGCCTTTTTGGGCACATATCAGTAATTCCAGCATTAACAGAACCTCCGCAGGATAATAAAGCAGATTTCTTATGGTGTATAACAAATAGCCATTTAGAAATTCTCTGACAAACAGAGGAGATAATCCGCCATAGAAATAATTACTGGCAGCAATGCTGATTCCGCCTGTAAGAACAAAGAATAAAGTCATGTGATCGGCACTGGCAAAAGGGCTGTTCTTATAATAGCACAGCTGACTGTTTTGCTTCCTTATTATGCGGAGTATGCCGGCTGCACCTAATAACCATACAAGTAGGGACAATGCCATTGCCGCAATCTGGTTTATAAAGGGAATTGCCGCAATGGCATCAAATGATATGACAGCCCAGGTAATCAAAGTCATTTTCATAGGTGAAAAGAATGTACCATTTTTGGTTTCCATAAATAAAAGCTCCTTTTCTGAACGTAGCAATGAACCATTCACGCGACTACCAATGTAGACAATAATAGTCTACATTGGTAGTCACAAAATGTCAATACATATTGTGAGGCTAACATCATGTTTCCCAAAATTCTTCAACCTCTTTCAATATTTCTTCATGGGAAAGAATAGTAGCTTCCTCAATGCTGATACCGGTTTTTTGCAGATAATATTTGATTAGATGGTACCCGACGGCATATCCCGTACAATAGGGCAGACCTACTTCAGGAAAGCATTGCATTCTCGCCATTTTATCACCGTACAAATAGGCTGTAATGTTTTCAAAGCCCGTTGCATTTAGACCGTCATGGATGATTTCTTTTATCAGCGGTAATAGTTCGGGATCTGTTTTGCTCACCCATGGTCCGAGAAATTCTTCGCCATGTATTGCCGTAGCATAGTTCTCAGCCAAACCCTCTCCCACAAGCATCTCGCCGAGGGTTATGTCGTTCGTCCATTTGATGAACTGGTATCTGACATTATGATTTGTTTCATGTGCAAGCGCGGCAGGGAGCTTTCTCAGATTTTTTTCATTTGGAATCAGCCATCCCATCACGAAGCCGGGAATGCCGCCGTCTCCACAATAGCCCTCATTCATTTTCGTATAAGCATTCTCTGGATCTGCCAAAAAAATAGAAAACAAATATTCCTGAACTTTGAGTTCAATGCCCTTGCTGATAAAGCGTTCCAGGGCGTTTTCGATGGATTTATGACAGGCATCCCACAAATTCTGATCAGAAATGGCTTCGATCCAATCCTCTGTCGTCAAATTCACTTTGGACGGAGGAAAAAGCCCCATCCTGTTATTCGCCATGATAATATCATAAGCACCTTCTTTAGACGCTTTGATGGGGATATGATAGCAATTCCATTTGCCCTTAAAAGGGAGCATCAATTCGTAGCGATATATATCATCCTTTTTATCCTGATTCGCATTCATTATTTTTCTGTAAACATCCGGTGAATATACACTCTTCACAATCATAATAGACTCCTCCTTAATGCGAACAATACACAGAAATAGCCTGACTAACAAATTCAGCAGTACCGTCTCCGCCTGCCTTGTCAATATTTTTCTTAAAGCGTTCATCACCTACATACATTTGCCCTAATCCATTAAGGATTTCATTGGTGCATACATAGTAGTTATCCGTGATGAATTTTTGCAGAACAGATATTTTTTCCTGCACCTTTTTTGTAGTAGGCGGTAAATGCCGAAGCGCTCCAAGTTCGGAAAACTTGCCCAATAGCTGGTTAGCTATCTCATTTTGTTCATCGTCAGATTGTGTTGCTGATTTTTTCGTGTAGTCTTGATATGCTTGTGTTTTTCCCCACTTGGCTTTAGCCTCTGCTTTATATTGTTCAATATCACTCTTGTCAAAAACTTCAAAATTCATTGTTGTTACTCCTTTGCTTTGAATTTCACGGGCAAGAATAATAAGTTTTTCAATATGTTTTTGCCGCAACTCCAATAATTTGATTTGCTGTGCCAGTGCCTCTGTAGGATCAAAAGCTGGGCTGTCAAGAATTTCCTTGATTTCCTTTAGCGGAAATTGTAATTCGCGGAACATTAAAATATTCTGCAGGCGCCTGATTGCCGCATCATCATATAAGCGATAGCCTGATTCTGTTGTCTGGGTGGGCTTTAATAAACCAATCGCATCATAATGGTGAAGGGTGCGGACGCTTATCCCTGTGAGTTTACTTACTTCATGTACTGTGCGCATGTTTAACTCTCCTGTACTTGTTTAACTTATTCCGGAAATGCTCATTCCATTTTGAACTTTCTTTTTTTTATATCGTACGCTATGACGTAACGTTAGAGTCAATGGAAATTTTTATAATGCCGGAATAAGAAATTGCCCTTTTAGGAATTGAATTCCTGTTGAAAAAATGGCTACCGCAATCCCACTGGCTTTAGACGGTGGGTTAAGGTAGCCCAAAGTGGCGGTTTGTGTTATACTTACGTTATGGGAACATGGAAATCTAAAAACAGACACAAGTATTTATTACAATACCACGTAATTTTTGTAAGCAAATACAGAAAAAACTTCTTATTTCAAAGCAGATATCGGATGATATAAAGCAGCTTTCGTACGAGATATGTCGAAACATCATGTAATTATCGGATATATGGAAACTGATAAAGACCACATCCACTACATGATAGAAACAGAACCAACAATGTCCGTCAGTAAAATCGTAAATCTGATAAAGAGTTATACGACATATCATATTTTGGAAAGATACCCAGATTATCCCGGAAAACATTTTTGGAAAGAACACACTTTCTGGACAGATGGGTACTTTGCGTGCAGTGCAGGTAATGTTTCCGGGGAAATGCTGCGGAAATATATAGAAAACTAGGGGCGCACAACGTCCTGTGGACGTTGGCTCTGCGCCGACCGGAGCGTAGAAGAAAGGTGAGAACGAATGTTAAAAGCATATAAGTACAGAATATATCCAAATAATGAGCAGAAGGTGCAGATTGCGAAAACATTTGGCTGCTGCCGTTTTGTCTATAACCAGACATTGGCATATAGGAAAGAAGCTTACGAAAAAGAAAATAAACCGGCCAGTAAAACAGACTGTAATAATTACTGCAACAGAGAGTTAAAGAAGGAATACGAATGGCTGAAAGAAGCAGACAAATTTGCCCTTACGAATGCTATTTATAACATGGATACGGCATATCAGAAATTTTTCAAAGAACATGCAGGCTATCCGAAATTCAAAAGCAAGCATAACAACCATAAATCTTATACAACAAACTTCACAAACGGAAATATTGCGGCAGATTTTGAGGGCGGAAAGATAAAACTGCCAAAGTTAAAGAAAGTAAGGGCAAAACTCCATAGGGAATTTGGGGGACAGATAAAGTCAGCGACAGTTTCACAGGTTCCAAGTGGCAAATATTATGTTTCTATTCTTGTGGAAACGGAGCAAGAAGAACTGCCGCATACAGATAGAAATACAGGTTTGGATTTAGGGGTTAAGGATTTGTGCATCACATCAGATGGCACAAAATATGGGAATCCAAAAACAATAAAGAAATATGAGAGAAAACTTGCAAAACTGCAAAGACAGTTATCACATAAAGAAAAAGGGAGCGGAAATTATAGCAGGCAGAAAAAGAAAATAGCCGTTTGTCATGAGAAGATAAGAAATGCCAGAAAAGATTATCTACATAAAATTTCCCATGAGATTATCAGCGAAAACCAAGTGATAGTTTCAGAAAATTTACAGATAAAGAACATGGTAAAAAACCATCATCTGGCAAAATCCATATCGGATGCATCATGGTACGAATTAACACGGCAGTTAGAGTATAAGGCAGAATGGAATGGGCGGAAGTATATTAAGACAGATACATTCTATGCCAGCAGTCAATTATGTTCAGCCTGCGGTTATCAGAACGCAGATATAAAAGATTTATCAGTAAGGGAGTGGACATGTCCAATTTGCGGGGCAATACACGACAGGGATATCAATGCAGCAAAGAATATTTTAGCGGAAGGGTTACGGCAGACAGCATAAGAGAAATGTTATATAGGGCAGGGACTGCCCGAATTAACGCCTGTGGAGACAGTAGGTTACGAGGTTGATGAAGCAGGAAGTCCATTGGCTTTAGACAATGGGTGGTTCACAACAGATTATAATTGTAGCAATGAATCGGAAGCTGATGCAGGGCAGATATGATAAGGGAGGCATGCCGTGCAGGAGGTCAACTATGGGAAAAAATACTCATCTTGTTAATATATATCTAAAGATACATAATAAAAAAAACCTGACTATGGATGAACTGGGATATCTGGCAGAGTATGATCCGGAATGTTTTGCGAAAACATGTAAAAATGTTGTATACAACATTCCTGAAACAAAATCAATTATGGAGCCAATCTCCTCAGCATCTTCAAATGATGAAACGGAGTCAGAACCTTCTGACCGGCAGAATATAGAGAAAATTCTGGAGAATTTAAAACGTCTGGAGTTTAATGATTTTCCCGTTACGAATGTTGATGTTGACAAAGTAAAGAGCTTGCTGGGAAATTTATATATGGAGTTGCTATTTCCCCATAACGATAAAGAAACATTTATAAAAATGCCGGATAGTGAGATTACACCTTCATTTGATAAGAAAGCATAAATTTGGATTGTTACTGTACGCTGGAAAGTTAGGGGGACTATGAGACATGATTAGAGAAGCATGTCAGAATGATTTGAAGGAAATATTGAGTTTATATTTATATCTTCATGAAACAGATATACCGGAAGAAACTAAGCACCTAAATTCAACATGGGATCAAATCATAAATGATGTGAATCATCATTTGATTGTCTGCGAAATGGATGGCAGAATCGTTGCTTCCTGCGTGTGCGTCATAATCCCGAACCTGACAAGAAATGTAAGACCCTATGCATTCATTGAAAATGTGGTCACACATGGGGATTACCGGGGAAAGGGGCTGGCGACTCTGTGCTTAAACTATGCAAAGGAAATTGCCAAGGAAAATAATTGTTATAAAATGATGCTGCTTACAAGCTCTAAAGAGGCAAAAACCCTAGGTTTTTATAGAAATGCAGGATATAACAGTTCTGATAAGACTGCTTTTATCCAGTGGCTGGATAAGTAGCATCGATTTGGAATGGTATTTTGGAGGAGAGGTATGTGGTTTCTGTTTGCTTTATTGTCTGCAATCTTTGCGGCATTGACATCGATTCTGGCAAAAGTTGGAATTGACGGAGTGAACTCTAATCTGGCAACGGCGATAAGAACGGTGGTAGTCGTGATTATGGCGTGGGGAATGGTCTTTTTGACACATGCGCAGAGCGGCATATCCGATATCAGTAAGAAAAGCTGGATTTTTTTGATTTTGTCTGGTCTGGCAACGGGCGCATCATGGTTATGTTACTATCGCGCCCTGCAGTTGGGGGATGCTTCAAAAGTGGTGCCGATTGATAAATTGAGCGTTGTGATTACGCTGGTGATGGCATTTGTATTTTTGCATGAAGAATTTACGGCAAAATCTTTGATAGGATGCATTCTGATTGGAGCAGGGACTTTAATCATGGTATTATGAATCTGTTTGATGTAAATGCTTATAGTGATTTCATCATGGAAATGATAAGAGAGTTTTAGAGATGGACATAATCGAAAGAGATATTTATGCTTTGATCTGTAGCAGTGACGGCATAAAGGCAAGAGAAATAGCGCGGAAATTAAAGAAAGACAAGGGACTCATCAATCACTATCTGTATGCATCTCCCTACATGCATGAACTATGCTATTGCGACGAGGGTTATAACTGGCATGGATATATCCGTCAGAGGAGACCACACAGGGGACTGGAGGATTTCTGCGGTTATTATTCCACCGTTCAGGAGTTCCTTGACTTGGAGGAAAGTGAATGGTTTGAAGCATTGAAGTCCGGATGCATACGAATAGGCCGTAATTTGAACGATACCAGAGGGCTTTTTCACTCGTTTCAGGATACAGCGCAAACGATGCGGGCATTATTTAATGATCTGGAAGAAGTTGGCTGCAAGGATTGGGAGATTGCCTTTGAGCTTCGCATCAAAAAGTCCCGCTTTATTAGGATTTATGCGGACGTGCTTGTCATTACAGAGAAATATGTATTTTCCCTGGAATTTAAAATGAATGATAAGATAGAAGAGGAAGAGGTCTTACAGGCAGCAAAGTATAGTGCTTATCAGGAAGTGCTGTTTGGACCGGATTATGACGTGATACCGGTACTGGTGCTTACGAGAGCGCACGACCTTTTTAAGTATATTCAGATGAAAGATACTACTGCAGAGATTCCTGTGTGTTCTGGGGATATGCTCTTTAATATATTTGATGAATATCTGGGGTTTTTAGATTGATTAATTAGGAACATTGTTGGGTGAAGAAAGTAAATGTAATTCAAAAGCTGGAGGCTTAATATGAATGAAAGACAGCAAATCATATATATGCAGACAAGGATTATGAGGCTTGCGAGCGAAGAATGGAATAAGCCGATAGAGGTAATTGCTGAATTGTTTGAGCAGTATGGTGTTTTACACTATATTGAGGAATGCTTTGGCATATTCCATGTGGAAGGCGATGAAGCAGTATTAGAAGATGTTGCGACATATCTTAAAAGCAAAGGAGTGACAGGTAATGCCTAAACTAGTGGATGACATATGTATTGGCTTATTGCTTCCGGAACGACTTCGGGATCAATTTTGTTTTAGAACAGATGGAGCGCTGAGTTGCCTTGCATTTGTAGAAAGTGAGCAGGTATGGATATAGAAAAAGTGACTACAGAAGAGAAAAAGAAAAATGCGATTGATTTAATGGTAATGATGGTAGTGGATGAACTTGCCGAAGATATGCATCTGAAACCTACAGAGTTATTACCTATATTTGTGGCTTCGCAAACTGGCAGGTTATTATATGAGGAGGATTCTAAGCTATGGTGGAGCGGACCGTCAGATATTGCGGAGATGTTCATTGCGGAACTGGAACGTCCTGGCAGTAAGTGGAGGGCGATAGAAAATGTATCATATAGTAATCTGTGATGATGAAAAAGAGATTCTGAATGATATATACAAGAAAGTCTGGACTTGCTTTGATGAAAATAACATGTCAGCTAAGTACACCTGCATTGATGATGCAAGGGAATTGATGGAGCGCATTCAAACTGAAAGGATAGATGTGCTGTTTCTTGATATAGATATGCCATATTACAGCGGAATGGATATCGCCGGATATGTTAACGAACAGGAGTGGAAGACGATTCTGATCTTTGTAACCAGTCATGATGCATTGGTTTATCAGACTTTTGCGTACAGACCGTTTGGTTTTATCAGGAAAACACATATGGATGAAGAATTGGATGAACTGGCAAAGCGGGTTCATAAGGAACTGCTTGAGAATCAGCAGGAATTGGTAATCCAGAAAGGTCAGGAACTTAGCAGAATACTGCTTAAAGACATTATTTACATTGAAGCGGAAGGAAATTATCTTGTGCTGCAACTTAGAAATGATAAGCTTCGCATAAGAGAAACCATGACGAATATCGAAAATAAACTTTACGGCAAAGGGTTTATAAGGTGTCACAAGGGCTATCTGGTGAATGCCGGATACATTGAAAAATTAAAGAGTACAGAGATTCAACTAAAGCTGGGGAATGAAAGCATGGCGCTTCCTATAGGCAGAAGCTATGAAAAAGATGTGCGAAAAAGGATTCTTGAAATACTTCGGCTGGAAAGTGAGTAAATAGCATGTATATCATTCTTACAGTAATTGTAATAATTCAGGGAATTTTGCTGATGAAAGGGGCAAAGAAGAGAAAAGCTGATAAAATAAAATACAAGGAACTGGATAGAGAGCTTACACGGTATGTGGCGGATAATCTGGATCTGGAAAAAAGTTTATCGGATATAAAGTACGATTATGACAGGCAGCAGGAGATGGCTGATGAAATCAAAAAGGTACAGCAGCAAATCAGATTGTTGAAGCATGACATGAAGAACCACACGCTGGTAATTCTTTCTTATCTTGAGGAGAACAAAACAGAGAAAGCCAGACAGTATGCAGGAGAGATTTTAGATAAGCTGAACAGGATGTACACCTATGTCAATGTCGGCAATTCCTTACTAAGTTATATTATCAACAGCAAACTTTCCAGAGCAAAGGAACAGGGAGTGGAAATCAAGGTCGAGATAGAGAACCTGCCTTTTGCGTATATGGAGAGTGTGGATTTTTCAGCATTGCTTAATAATATGCTGGATAATGCAATCTGTGCAGCACTAAATTCTAGGAAGAAGCGACTTGAGGTGGATATATCTTCAAGGAAGGGAATTGATGTTATAACGGTAAAAAATAGTATTGACGAGTCTGTTTTGAAGAATAATCCGGAACTGAAATCTTCCAAGGAAGAACCGGGACATGGATATGGCATGAAGCAGATTAAAGCTATTACGGAAAAATATAATGGTAATATAGATATTTATGAGAAGAAAGAAATGTTTATTGTAAGTGTCATGCTGTTTGACCATGTATAAAAAACCACAGGTGGTGATGGCTGTTGATTGTATTAAAGAATGTATGCAAAACCTTATCTGGAAGAGAAGTGCTGAAGGATATATCCTTTCATATCGCGGAAAATGAAACGGTAGGAATCATCGGATTAAATGGTGCAGGGAAAACGACCCTGCTTGATACAATCGTTGGAATGATCAAACCGGATTCCGGATTCATCAGGACTGGAGGAGCGGAATGTATAATTGAAGAAAAGAGCTTACTTAGGGATCTGGCGTATGTATCAGGGACAAGGTCTCAGATGTGGGAAACGCATAAAGTGAAGGATTCTTTTGACAATTGCGTCAGCATGTACCGGATTGATCGGCGAATCGCTGAAAGCAGAATCGAAGAACTGGCAGAAATGTTTGAAATCAAAGCATTTATGGACAAGACACCAGGAGTTTTGTCTGTAGGAGAAAGAATGAGGTGCGAATTGGTATACGCGCTGCTTACGCAGCCAAAGATATTATTGCTTGATGAAGTGATGATTGGTCTGGATATTTCCATAAAAAATAGAATTATGCAGTTCTTTGAAAAGTATAGAAATGAGAAGCGTGCTACAATCATTTATACAAGTCATAATCTTACAGAAGTAGAAACGCTGTGTGAGAGAGTGATTCTGATTGATGCAGGAAGGATTATCTTTGACGGAAAGGTGGAGCGTATCATGGAGATACTCTCGCCGCTTTACCGGATGGAAGTCAGGATAGAGGACAAACTTCCGGATTTTGAGGATCTTCCTTTGGAGAAGTACAGTGTGGATGGAGACGTGCTGACGATTGATTACGATAAACAAAAGATAGAGACAGCCCAAATCATGAGGCACCTTATGGAAAAATGTAAATTCAGCGATATAAGGCTGTTTGAACCGGATTTGGAAGAAGCGATTAAAAAGATATATAGGCATAAGAGCGAAGTACCGCACAAAATATGAGGAAAGAAGCTGGGAGAAATTGAAAATAATAAAATATAGAAAGAGGCTTTTTGGATGGAAGGATCCTTTTGCGGTAAAGGAAACGGAAGATTTATTCCTTGCATCAGTGAGGGAGAACTGCCGTTTTCAGTATGACCATTGCGAATCCTACCGGAAAATTTTAGAGCATTTTCATTTTTCGCCGGAGGATTTAAAGGAAAGTAAAGATATAGAAAGGCTGCCCTTTTTGCCGACCTGGGTGTTCAAGAACCACACTCTTTTTTCCATGTCAAAAAGAAGGATGCTGATACAGGCAACATCTTCCGGCACTAAGGGGAAGTTCAGCCGGATTGGGTTTGAGTTTGGAGGCTTGTGGAACGGTCTTAGGATGGTCTTGCGTGTAGGGAAATGGCGGAGCTTGTTTTCTATTTGCCCGGCTCATTATATTGTGCTTGGTTATAAGCCCCACAAAGGAAATGAGACGGCAGTGACGAAAACTGCATACGGTGCAACGCTTTTCACTCCAGCCCTCAGTAGGACCTTTGCTTTGCGGGTGAAGGATGGAGCCTATGAATCAGATTTAGACGGGGTGATTGCGGCAATCGTAAAGCACAGCAAGGGACGTTTCCCGGTGCGGTTTATGGGATTTCCTTCTTATTTATACTTTGTGTTGCAAAAGATGGAGGAACAAAAGGTTAAGGTGGTGCTTCCTAAAGGGTCTAAAATCCTTCTGGGCGGCGGCTGGAAGCAGTTTTACACAGAGCAGGTAGATAAAAAGACTTTGTATGGGCTGGCGGAGAAAATTCTGGGAGTGAAGGAATCGGAAGTGATAGAATTCTTTGGCGCTGTGGAGCATCCGATTCTGTACTGTGACTGCCCAAATCATCATTTCCATGTGCCGGTATACAGCCGGGTAATCATACGGGATGTAGATACCTTAAAGCCCGTGGAAACAGGGCAGGTGGGGCTGGTGAACCTGATTACGCCTATGACGCTTGCAACACCGATCTTAAGCATTATGACCGATGATCTGGGGGTGCTTCATGAGGGAGAAGAATGCGGCTGCGGCATCAAGTCGCCTTATCTGGAAATCATAGGACGCATAGGGTTTCAGGATATTCAGACCTGTGCGGCAGGGGCAGCGGCTTATTTAAAGAAGTAAAGATTGCGGCAGTTTTTAGGAATATGTGAGGAAGAACATGATACTTTATAAAGGTAAATTGTACGAAACATCGCAGCAGGCGAGACTGCTTGGCAGGATGGAAAAAGACATCAATGATACCCGTGCTCGTAAACGGCTGGATATTTCCAAGGTTATTGGCGCAGTGGATATGATTGGGCAAAAGTTGGAAGCCGGCATATATAAGGAAAAGATTGCCCAGCTTGGTATAGAGGCGATGGAGGAGCAGATCCGGACGGTGGTTGCCATGGCGAACCGGGAAAGCATAGAGTACAGGCTTGAGGTCGAATTAGGGGAGCTTAAGGGACCGTTTCTGAATGGGCAGGCAATAAAAGGCAGGCAGGGAAGCGGGATGGATGCAGTGGATACTTATATTTATCCGCTGGGGACACTTTTTCACATTGCGGCAGGGAACAGGGAAGGACTTCCTGTTTTCAGTGTGCTGGAAGGGCTGCTTACAGGGAATATCAATATCTTAAAACTGCCGCAGGCAGACCAGGGGTTATCCATAGAAATCTTGCAGGAACTTTTAGAAATAGAGCCTTCGCTTGCAGAGTTCCTTTATGTATTCGATACGCCTTCTACCGATTTAGATGCCATGTGCGCTATGGCGGGGATGAGTGACGGAATCGTGGTATGGGGCGGTGATGAGGCGGTGGCAGCGGTAAGGCGTTTTGCACCTGCAGGCGTCAGGCTGATTGAGTGGGGACATAAGCTGAGTTTTGCTTATCTTTCCGGTTTAGATGAAATAGAAGAAGAGATACTTGATGAGGAATTACGGGCTTTGGCGGAGCATATTGTATCTACCCGGCAGGTTCTTTGCAGTTCTTGTCAGGTAATTTACTTAGATCAGTCAAGTTTGGAAGGGGTAAAGGATTTTTGCAACAGGTTTCTCCCCTATTTGGAACAGGCGGCATTGAAATTTCCGGCAAAGTCGGCGGGGATGCGTGCGGAGATCTCTATGAAATGTTACTGCGAGACGCTGCAGAAGATCATTGCAGGGGAAGAACTTACGGAAAGGCAGCTTTTTGCCGGACGAAATTGCAGCCTGACAGCCTGTGAGGATATGGAACTGGAATTGTCTGAGATGCTTGGGAATTGTCTGGTCAAGTGTCTGCCATCGGAAATGATGATGGATGTACTGCGCAGGAATAAGGGATACCTGCAGACGGCGGGGCTTTTGTGCCCGCAGAATAAACGCAGGGAACTGACAGAGCGCATGGCGGACTGCGGGGTAGCGCGGGTCACTTCTGTGGGGAAGATGTCGGATTCTTTCTTTGGAGAAGCGCATGACGGTGAGTATCCTTTACGACGATATGTAAGGACGGTGAATGTGGAAGTTTGTTGAGATGATAATTTTTTCGAATGTTGGTAGACATGGCATATATTAAGAAAAAGTTAAGAACATTAATGAAGTAAATAAACAATTGACAAATTGAAGGATGAAGTGTAAAATAATGCATCGTGTGAGGAACACATTCGTGAAGATACACCGTGGCAGAATATTCGCGGGGTTTTTTTCATGAAAATTCTTTCACGGTTCATCCGCGAAAGTGAGGAGAAAATCAGAAAAGGAGAACTATTATGAAAAAAAGAACACTGAAAACAATTGCATGTGCAGCCGTTATGGCGCTGGCATTATCTGTAACTGCATGTGGCGGTTCCAATGATGATGCAAAGACAAATGAGGAAACAAGTGCAGCAACAGAAGACGCTGGTTCCGAAGATGAAGTAGAAGTTGAAGTAGAAACAGAAACAGAAACAGAAGATACTGCTGGCGATGACAGTGCTGAGATGGAAGCTGAACCCGAAGCAGATGCTTCTGCAGATGACACAGGGGCTTATGTAACTCTGGAGGATTACTACAATGATCCCGCTATCAAATCTGATCTGGATGCTTATTTTGAGAGCATGAGTCAGGAGGGGATGAGCCTCTCTGTTGAAGTCGAAGGAAATGTGCTTACCATGACCTGCAAGTTTGAGGATAGCAGTTTGATTACCGATGAGGCAAAGGCTCAGCTTTCTGATGCACTGGATGCGAGTTCAGCTGTGTTTGAGGCCGTTGTAGCTTCTTTTGATGAAGCACTTAACCAGGATCCTGGAACCTGTACATATATAGTGCGCTACACGGATTCTGATGACGGTGTACTTGCTGAGAAGGAATTCAAAGCACAGTAACAGTGCGGAGCAAAACAGTAAACCACATAAACGGCTGGCAGACGAAAGTGTCTGTCAGCCGTTTTTACTTTTTTATTAAACCATGCTGTTGTTCATCCCTGTACAAAAGTAGTTTATCCCACATTCATTGACGTGTGGGATTTTTTTATATACAATAAGCTGGCTTGCGAAAGTGTGGCGGCGTTTGTTTAACATAAGGATGGTTTGTGGAGAATCTATATGGAGGTCATGGCTGACATGGAAAATATAATTGAGGTTCAGGGAGTAAAGAAATATTACAAAATCGCAAAACGTGAGAATGGTATGTTGGCTACGGTAAAGCATCTTTTTAACAGAAAGTATGAGGTAAAAAAAGCGGTCGATGACGTTAGCTTTTCGATAAAGCGGGGGGAGATTGTGGGCTTTATTGGACCTAATGGTGCATAGATTTATAGACAACTTTGCCTAAAAAGTTGATACCAACACGCCGCTAATCGTTATACGGCGTTGTTGGACTTTATCAGTACAAGGTTATGTTGGTTATTTTCGATAAACTCAACAATCCGCTTGTGTTGGTCGGCAAAGTTAAATTGAATTGTAATCTCATTGTTTTCGTGGACGTATATAGTGTCAATCAGTTCCACCAAAAGCCCACGGTCAAGGCTTGTTACATTCTTATGCTTCAAGAATGTTGTCAGATAAGGGTTGTCGTTTCCTAC
>JAAUZD010000051.1 GCA_014804785.1 Lachnospiraceae bacterium | reverse complement strand
TCTGCTTAAGTATGATTTCTCTGTTTTGAATGAAGATGGAACAATAAAGTGCTTAATTGAATGCCAAGGCGAACAACATTATAAACCTGTGGAAGAGTTCGGTGGTGAAGTACAGTTTGGGATACAGAGGAAAAATGATGAGCGCAAGCGAAAATATGCAGTAGAGCATGGAATAACACTTTTGGAAATTCCATATAAGAATAAAAAGTTTGAGAACGTGGAAAAGTTTTTGAGAGAAAATAATATTATTTAAATTGCTAGTGTCGATAGGGGAACAATTATGTGTACAAATGCAAAAGGTACATCTGAAGTTGTAAAAAAACAATAGAGGAACAAAAAACATAGCAGAAATTGTTCGAATGATTTTACAGCCCAAAGGAATCGATGCGGTAATTGAAGAAGGCCATAAAAAGATAGTTGAAGAGGTAATGGCTTCAGATAAGTATTCCCTTTCTGAGAAGGAATTTTTCTTAGTTAACTATAAAAACACATAAAGGAATATAAGAACTGCAAAAGTATAGCTGAAATTGCATCGTTGAATATTTTGCTAGAGAAGCAAATTGAAGATGTAGACCCTGATTGGTTCTTTTCTAAGATGTGATTTTGATACTAGAAAAATCTATCCCTGGTATTTTTGCTATCAGTTTAACGAAGGAAAAAGCTTTGGGCAACAGATAGAGATGTACCATCAGGGAACAACCTTGAGTGTTAAGAAACTGAATATAAAAACAATTGGAGAATTAAAAATTTTTCTGCCGGATATAGAAAAACAAAGGATAAAAGGTGATATATACAGGCAGTCAATTATACAAAATGATTTAATGATAAAGTAGGCAGATACTATAAGAAAATTCACGATGACTTTAATACGTAAGATGGAGGTAAATTAGTTATGGCCGAAGGAAAAGACTTATTACAGGTACTATGGAGCGGTGCAGATGTACTCAGGGGAAAAATGGATGCGAACGAGTACAAGACATATCTATTAGGATTGGTTTTTTATAAATATTTATCTGATTCCTATTTGGCGAAGGTGTATGACCTCATTAAGGATGAAAATCCGGAGAGCCTTGAAGAAGCGCAGAGTGTGTATGAAGATGCAATGAAATCAGAAGATGCAGAAGAATTGTTGGACGAGATAAAGGGATCAATGCATTATACACTTGCTCCTGACATGACATATATAAGCATGTTAAAAGCGGCTAAAAATAATTCATTTAACAGAGAAAAACTACAGGCGGCATTTAACCGTATAGAGGAATCAGATGAATTGTTTAACGGCCTGTTTGCAGATGTGGATCTATATTCGAATCGGCTTGGCACTGGTGACCAGAAGCAGAGTGCCACAATTGCGGAGGTCATCAAAGTATTGGATGGTGTGGACATTATCCATACCGAAGGAGATGTCCTTGGTAACGCATATGAGTATCTGATCGGTCAGTTTGCATCTGAAACAGGAAAAAAGGCTGGAGAATTTTATACACCGCATGGTCCTGCGCAGATTCTTTGCAGGATTGCCATATCCGGACAGGAAGGAAAAAAGGGATTGCAGGTATATGATCCATGTATGGGGTCTGGCTCGTTGATGCTTAGCTGCAGAAATTATTCAAAAGAGCCTGATTACATCAAATATTATGGACAGGAGCTCATGCCATCAACCTATAATCTGGCGCGCATGAATATGTTTTTGCACGGAGTACTGCCTGAAAACCAGCACTTGCGTAATGGAGATACTCTTGATGCCGACTGGCCGACAGATGAAGAAACAGAATTTGATGTGGTAACGATGAATCCACCCTATTCGGCTAACTGGTCTGCCGCAGAGGGATTCAAACAGGATGAGCGGTTTATGGATTATGGGGGTAAACTTGCACCTAAGTCTAAAGCAGATTATGCATTTTTATTACATGGGTTTTATCATTTAAAGCAAACGGGCACGATGGCTATTGTCCTTCCCCATGGTGTTTTATTCAGGGGAGCGGCAGAAGGTGCAATTAGGGAGATACTCATCCAGAATGGATCAATCTATGCTGTTATTGGGCTTCCGTCAAATATGTTTTATAATACCTCTATCCCAACCTGCATTGTAGTATTGAAAAAGCACAGGGAAGGGCGTGATGTATTGTTCATTGATGCGTCCGGGCTGTATGAGAAAGAAAAGAAGCAAAATGTCATGCAGGAGGAACATATCGACAAAGTGTTGGAGTTGTATAGCGACAGAAAAACTGTTGATAAAATGGCTTATCTTGCATCTTTCGAGGATATCAAAGCTAATGATTATAATTTGAATATTCCCAGATATGTAGATACCAGCGTAGAAGAACCGGAAGTGGATCTTAGACAGCTCTCCGAGTCTATAAGGGAAACAAGCAGAGCCATCAAAGCTGGAAATGATGCCTTGCTTGAAATGCTTGGAGAATTAACCTTTGCAAATACTGAAACGAAGGATGCTGTTGAAGAATTTATTAATGTTCTCAAGGAGGCGTGATCATGGCAAATATACCGAATATAAGATTTAGGGGATTCACGGATGATTGGGAACGGCGTCAGTTCTCTGATTTTACTTGGGCTTCTGGAAAACGTAATAAAGAGGACTTAGATTTAGAGCCTTATGCAATTACAAATGAACATGGTTTTATTCCTCAAAATGAAGCTCATGATGACTTTGGGTATATGAAAGATACTGATAGAAAAGCATACAATATCGTTACTCCAAATTCATTTGCATATAACCCTGCCAGAATAAATGTGGGCTCTATCGGATACTATGAAGGTACAGAAAACGTGATAGTCAGCTCACTCTATGAAGTTTTTCAAACAGCCGATTATGTTTATGATAGATTCCTTTGGCACTGGTTTAAATCAGATGAATTTCCTAAATGGATAGAGCGCCTTCAAGAAGGCAGTGTGCGTTTGTACTTTTATTATGACAAGCTATGCGAATGTCAAATGCTTATGCCATCTGTTGCTGAGCAGAAGAATATTGCAATATCGTTAGACAACCTCGATCGCCTCATCACCCTTCATCAGTATAAATGTGATGAGACAAAAGAACTGAAGAAATATATGTTGCAAAAAATGTTTCCCCAAAATAGTAAGAAAATTCCCGAGATTCGATTTGCAGGATTTACTGACGATTGGGAACAGTGTAAGTTGGTTGAAATAGCAGAGCGAGTCACACGAAAGAATCAAGATTTGGAATCTGAGTTGCCATTAACGATTTCTGCACAATATGGCTTAATTGACCAAAATGAATTTTTTGATAAGAGAGTTGCAAGTAAGGATGTAAGTGGATATTACCTTGTACGAAATGGAGAGTTTGCGTATAACAAAAGCACTTCAAGTGATGCTCCTTGGGGAGCAGTGAAACGTCTTGATCGATATGAGAAAGGCGTATTATCAACACTTTACATTGTGTTTCGCATTGTTGATGAAAGCAAAATAGACTCTGATTATATCGTTACATATTATGACACTGACTTGTGGCACAAGGGTGTACAGGCTATTGCGGCAGAGGGGGCAAGAAATCACGGATTGCTTAATATTACCCCTTCGGACTTTTTTGAAACAACACTAATGGTGCCACAAGATATAGATGAACAAAAAAGTATTGGTAGATATTTTAAGATGCTTGATAACCTCATCATCCTTCACCAACGTAAGTGTGATGAATTAAAAGAAGTAAAGAAGTTTATGCTACAAAATATGTTTCCACAGAAAGGATAGCTTATGGCAGAATTAGAATCCGTAATGGAAAAGAGATTGATAGACCAGCTTTGCTGTGATGAGTCTCAATGGACTTACAGACCTGATATCAGAACAGAGGACCAGCTATGGAATAATTTTAAATACATTCTGGAACAGAATAATAAAGCAAAACTGGGCGATATTCCTCTCAGTGATTCCGAGTTTGCAAAGATTAAGAATGATTTATCCCATGCTTCATTTTATGATGCCGGAAAATGGCTGTTAGGAGAAAATGGCAGGGTGTATGTCCATGTCCAGCGTGGGAATGAAACATTACATCTTGTAGTAATGAATAATGAGCATGTGGCTGGTGGATCAAGCGTGTACGAGGTTATCAATCAATATCAGGCTTTTAAGTCAGAAGATGTGGAGGATGACAGGGACAGGCGTTTTGATGTAACGCTCCTTATTAATGGCATTCCTCTAATCCATATTGAACTTAAGAGCAAAGAGCATTCCTATATGGATGCCTACCGCCAGATTAAAAAATATATCGCGGAGGGTAAGTTCCACGGTATTTTTTCCAATGTGCAGATGTTTGTTGTAAGCAATGCTGTAGACACCAAGTATTTTTCTGCTGCAAGGGATACGGAATTAAATAGAAAATTCATTACAGGGTGGCTGGATGAGGAAAACCAGCCTGTCTGCGATTATATTGAGTTTGCCAGGGCAGTTCTTAAAATACCCGAAGCGCATGAGATGATTACCAGATATACAGTTCTTGATAACGATAAAAGGAAGCTTCTGATATTGCGTCCATACCAGATTCATGCGATTGAGGCAATGCGGGCAGCGTCGAAGAGGGGAAAATCAGGATTTATCTGGCATACGACAGGTTCTGGGAAGACGATGACCTCTTATAAAGCCACAAGGAATCTTCTGATGGACATTCCGGCAATTGAAAAAACGGTATTCCTCATCGACAGGAAAGACCTTGATATGCAGACGAAAATGGCTTTTCAGTCCTATGCGGAGAATGATACGATTGATGTGGATGATACGGATTATGTTGATTCTCTTATAAAAAAGATGTCGGATGACAACCGCCAGATGATAGTGACTACCCGTCAGAAAATGCAGATTATGGTGAACCGCCGTCTAAAGGAAGGAACGAAACAGTATGATAAAATCAAATCATTAAAGGTTGCTTTTGTTGTTGATGAATGCCACAGGGCTGTAACGCCTCAAACCAAAAGAGAGCTTGAGAAATTTTTCACCAATTCGTTATGGTATGGCTTTACGGGAACGCCTATTTTTGAGGAAAACCGTTATGAACAGAAGGGCGATTTACCGCAGACTACAGAACAGTTGTATGGGGAGTGCCTACACAGTTATACCATCAAAGAGGCCATCCATGATGAGGCGGTCTTAGGGTTTATGGTTGAAAATCTTGGAGCGAAAGATTTAAGTGATGACGAGGCAAAAAAGATATATGAGACCGAAGAACATATGCGGAAAGTTCTGAATGTCATTTTGAATCAGTCCTATGACAAATTTGGCATGAACAATGATAAAGGCAGAACCTATGAGGCAATCTTAACGACCAGCTCAATTGAAAGGGCACAGAAATATTACGATATGCTGAAGAAGGTAAAGGAAGGGAAGGATGAACTGAAAATTTGTGATACCGTACATAAGGCGCTGCCTGATTTTCCTAAGTTTGCTATAACCTATTCTCTGTCGGAAAATGAAGAAGCCTCCGTTGCCAATCAGGATAAAATGAAAGAAGCGCTAAAAGATTATCATGAAATGTTTGGCAGCAGTTATCAGATAGATGCCATAAATGCCTATAATAGCAATCTCAATGAACGTTTGGCAAGAAAAGAGAAAAAGTATCTAGATCGAAGCCAGCAGCTGGATTTGGTAATCGTGGTTGACCGGCTTTTAACCGGGTTTGATGCCCCATGTCTGTCTACATTGTTCATTGACAGACAGCCCATGGCTCCGCAGAATATCATTCAGGCATTTTCCCGTACCAACAGGCTTTTTGATTATGCGAAACAGTACGGGCAGATTGTGACATTTCAGGCTCCAAAAGAGTATAAAAATGCAATTAATAGTGCACTTAAGCTATATTCGCGTGGAGGTGATGGCAATCCCATTGCAGAGGATTGGGATGATGTGATAGCATCTTTTTCCATATCCCTTAAAACAATCCGTAATTTGGCGCAGACACCGGAAGATATAGCTGGTCTGTCACGAAAACAGAAAAAGGCGTTTGTGAATCTTTTCAGGGCATTGGATCACGATTTTGCACACTTGAAATCATTTTCTGTTTATGAACCGCATGTATTGGATGAGTTCGGCTTTTCCGAGGATGAATACGAAAATTATGCGGCGATGTATAAGAATGTAATGGAAGAACTGAAAAAGCCAGATGATAATCCGGACACTGATGAAGAGCCTGTGTGGGATGATTATGATTTGGTGGCTTACAGCAAGCTGAGGATTGATTTCGAGTATATTGTAGAATTACTGCGGGGAGTTGTGGAGTTCTTGGATCAGTCACAAAATGATTATGACGAGGCCGAATTTGAAACTAGGATAAGAGCTCTTAAGGAGATCTTAGCAGAGTTTGCAAGTGATAATCCCAAGCTGAGCGCACTGCTTGCACAGGTTGTGGATGAGATCGAAAAGGACAAAGAAAGATTTCTGGGACAGGATATTTCTGTTATTATCAATCAGATGCGTTATGCTGCTATTGATAAGGAAATTAGAAAATACGCTGAAAAATGGTATCTGGGTTTTGAAGATGTAAAGTATGAGGCGTATCATTTCAGGGACGGTGAACTTGCAAATGAAAACAAATTGAAAGATAGTGCAGATTATGCGACTTATAAGGAAGAAAATGAAGATGCGCTACCAAAATTCAAATTCAGAAAATTGATGATAGATGAGTTTAAAAATGTACTTATTCCGGAGATTTCTTCGTTGATATAGTGTATTTAACCTTAGTCCCGGCCTAAATTATGTCTCTACATTACAAATTCTGGATTGAAGCTGTTTTATATAAGAAGGTGCTCGTAGACAAGATTACTGTTTACAAGTCAAGGAATACCGAATTTTCAGGAGCTGTAGTGTGTAGATATAAAAAGGTCCGGAAACTAAGGATTATAGTTAGAAGAATGCTATGGAATAATAGCCAGATAGATCAAATTTGAAATGAAGAAGGGACTGTCGGATATAGTATTTTGTTTTTATGATGTGCAGATACGGCATTTTCATATATGAATATCCTACAGATATGCAGGATAGCAAATGATTTACCTATTTTATATACTGGAGATGCAGGTATGATGCCTATGATGACATATGAACCGTTTTGGCGGATGATGAACGAAAGAAAGATATCCACATACAGCCTTGAAGTTGACTATGGCTTTAATAAAGCGTTCATCCATCGTTTGAAGCACAACAAAAATATGAACCTGTCATCTATCGATTATATCTGTGATGTGTTTTCCTGTTCCGTAGAGGATGTGGTTGTACACATCAGAAATGAAAGCGATGTTGGTGAAAAATATTGCCTGAGTGCGAAAAATAAATAAAGTCAGGCGTTTAAACTTAAGGTTTGTGATAAGTGGCAGATTCCAGTGATATGACTGCCGCTATTTTTATGTAACAGTACATGAGGAAGTATGAAAACATATGTCGGAGAAAGGGGAGGTGAGAGTCTGGAAAAACAGCTATAAACTTATTTTTGGGGGAATCTAAAACAGATGGAGCGTTTTTCATGCGGAACATACTATGACAGGATTGGAGGAAATGTCAGGAGGATACGGATGGAAAAGGGACTGACGCAGGAGAAGCTTGCAGAAGAAACGGAGCTTTCTCTGACGGTGATCCAGAAAGTAGAGACAGGGCAGAGCGGGTCGAGGCTTGAAACGCTGATCAGGATAGCATCTGTCCTTGGGGTTTCCCTTGATGTCCTTATGGATATGAAAGAGAGGGATGAACAGTACAGGGATTGGCAGGAAGCGGCATACCTGCTGGTCAGGGATAAGACGGTGGGTGAGGTTAAGTTTGCAATAGCGGTGGTTGAGTCCATATTCAGGTATAGGGATGAGTTCCTGGATTGAAATGATGATGGTTCACATAGCGCAGAAGATGATTGATTTTGTATTTATAACTGTATATCCGCTTGGTGGGGACAGGCGAAAAAATATTAAATTGTGAGAGACATCCAAAGAAGCATGAAAGCTTTGGGTGTCTTTTATTATGCATATTTTTGTCATAACATTGCAGAATTTGAAGACAGATAGATTGATACCCACAAAGATGGGTAAGGATTGGCGAAAATACCCACTTTTATGAGTAAAAAAATCTCAGGTAATCTTTTATCATAAATACAGGCTTTCCGCCTGAATGTAGGAAACTTGACAACTGAATACCAGTATGCAGCGGCTTTGAAAGGTTTTTCCTTGAATAAGTTGCACCGGACAACCAGCTTCGCCATGATATGCCTGCCCTATGGGGGTAAAACGAAGGACCGTAACAGGAGAAGGAAGGCAGGGAGCGGCATCCGGTGTGGGGCTTCCCATGGCAGGAAGTCCTAAGGGAAGCCATAATGATACTTCTGCCCGGTGAGGGCAGCCGGAACAGCACGCCGGAGGACGGATGTGGGGAAGGAAGCGTTCCACATTGCGGACTATGAAGAGGTTTAGCCATCCCGCCCTGCATACTCCCTGCCAGTAGGGGGCTGGGCAAATGAAAATCCCGTATGGGTACTGGCATTTTTATAAAATATTGCCATGGAAAAAGAAATAAGTGTTTCTAAAAACTGCAAAAAAAGCAGCCATTCCATGAAAATGTATAAAAGAAAAACGGCTTATGCATTTTCATGGGCTGGTTGGGAAGGAGGTGATAGGAAAAATCATTTGTAAGCACAGGGGCTTTGCCCCTGAAACTATGTGGGGCAGCAGCCTTGAGGGTAAGAAGCAGTCTGCATTCCCACAGAAATCAGAATAAAAAAGAAAGGAAAAAAGTATGGGAAGAAAACGAATATTTTCAAAACTTCTCCTATTTGCCGCCATGGTATCAACCATTGGCGCAGGGGTACTGGGAAGCGTTCCCCTGCCTGTGAAGGCGGCGGAAGAGGAAGAAACCTACACTGTCAGGTTTGAAGCCTATGAGGGAACCTGTGAGACAGAGGGCGTCACCGTACCCAAGGGGGAAAGTATCATCCTGCCGGATGCAGTGTATGAAGGACATTATCTTCATGGATGGGTGGATATTTTTGAAGAGGATGGAAGGACTATAGAAATGACGATAGGCGTAGCCGGGAGTGAGTACACACCGGAAAGGAGCCTGCGGTTACATGCACATTGGAAGCCCGTGCAGGAACAGGATATTACCGTTACTTATGAGGCAAGGATTGGCGATACCAGCTATGAGAAACTGGAAGAAGCCTTTGCAAATGCACAGGCAGGCGACACGATCACTGTCCTTAGGGATTGCAGGGTATCAGCGACACTTGAAGTTACTGCTGATAACATTATACTGAAAAGCGAGGATGCAGGAAACCCTGTGACCATCAGCAGGGAAGATGATTTTGCAGGAAAAAGCTATGGTATGAATACTGATACCGTCCTGCTTGCAGTAAAAGGCAGCCTTACTACACAGGATATCATTTTTGATGGCGGTGCGGTACTGGATGATGATTTCAATAATTCCGGCAAAGTCTGGAACAGTCCCCTTATATATGTTGATGGCGCTTATACAATGGAAAGCGGGACTGTCCTTCAGAACAATTACAACACTGACAGGTATGAAAGCAATGGCAGCGGCAGACCGCTCCATACAGCCGGGGCAGTACACATCAAGAAAAATGCCGGCTTTACCATGGATGGCGGCCTGATCCAGAACTGCTATACGTCCGGCGGCGGTGGCGGCATCCAGTCAGAAACAGATTCCCATGTGTCAGCTACATCTGGCACAGTCAAGAACTGTCATGCAACATGGGGCGGTGGCATGGACTTTTGGGGAGAGGCAGAACTCTCCGGCATGGCCATTACAGGGAATGCAGCCAGTTCATCGGGCGGCGGTATTTCCAGCACAGCCCCTCTGGCAGTCACAGACAGCCTAATCGAAGGGAATTATTCTGCATACGATGGCGGCGGTATCTGTACTGCAACCGGACATAAGGCGGAGATATCCGGAAGTACCTTTACCGGGAATGTGGCAGGAAGGGGAAGCGCAGTCCAGACTTCCAGTGGGGAAGGAACCCTGCCGCTTGTCATCCATAACTGTACGTTCACCGGAAACCGCTCACAGGAAAAGATCCATGCAGGTGGCACGATCTGTTACATGAATGAAACAGGCATTATCCTGTCAGGGAAGATTGTCATGGAAGATAACCTTTCCGTAGGATATGAACCCTGTGATATCCACTATTTTTACAATACAGGTGCATCCATTCTTTTAGATGAAGATTTTGAAAGCGATTCCACCTTTGTGCTTGGCGGATATGACAGTATCAAGCCGGGCAGGGTGCTGATCGATGGCACACTGTACCACAAGGATGCAAGCCCGGAGCAGTTCCCATGGCACTGCCCGAATTACTGCACAGAAAAAAGAGGGGAAAACCTCTATCTTGCAGAAGTACCCAAGACCTATTTTATTACCTATGATGTCAATAATAACCCTGATGGAGCGAGCGACATGTGTTCCGATCCGAATAAGTATACCAGTGAGGACACAGTGACCATCATGGATCAGGAAGCCCTTTTCCCACTTCTGGGGAATATTGTAAGGTTCGGCTATAACTTTGTGGGTTGGAACACAGAGCCTGACGGAACGGGGACTGATTATGCACCGGGGCAGGAGATCAACCTTACAGACAACCTTTACCTTTATGCGAAATGGGAAGCAAAAGAGCCTGTTACCCTCACTTATATCTATAATGACGGTGAGGGGAGAACAGACAGCGCACAGGTTATCCCCGGAGCAAATATCGCATTCCCTGACGCTTCCAGAAAAGGCTACAGCTTTAAAGGATGGTATGAAGATGAGGCACTGACAGTATTTGCAGGAAATGCAGGGGAGAAGCATTATGCACCTCAGAAAGATACCTCTTATTATGCCGCATGGGAAAAGACAGACGCAACAATTTCATTTGACGCAGACGGTGGAAAGATGGAAGGTGGAGATGTTACTGCCAAAGTTGGCGATACGATCACGCTTCCTAATTGCACCAAGGAAGGTTATGAATTTACCGGCTGGTATGATGGAGATACCTGTGTTGGACAGGCTGGGGAAGAATACACTGTCTCTGATGATGTTACCCTGAAAGCGCATTATGAGAAAAAGGAAACTGCCACCTGTACGATTACTTTTGATGCAGATGGTGGAAAGATGGAAGGTGGAAGTATTATTGCAAAAGCAGGAGATACCGTTACCCTTCCGAATTGTACCAAGGACGGATATGAATTTATCGGCTGGTATGATGGCAATACCTGTGTAGGGAAAGCAGGGGAGAAATACACAGTTTCTGCTGATGCCACATTGAAAGCACGTTATGAAAAGAAAGAAGAGCAGACGGTCATCTGTACCGTTACTTTTGACGCTGACGGTGGCGATACCGTAAGAAAGAGTATTGACGCAGAGAAAGACAGTTCGATTCTTCTTCCGTCTTGTAGCAAGACAGGATATGAGTTTCTTGGCTGGTTCTTAGCTTCCGATGATAACATCTGTATCGGACAGGCAGGAGAGGAATTTATCGTACAGGGAGATATTACTTTAAAGGCACATTTTGAGAAAAAGGAAGCAGTAAAAGTTACCATCACTTTTGATGCAGATGGTGGGAAATCAGTAAATCCCATTAAAGCAGCAAAGGGTGATATTATCCGCTTACCTAAGACAGAAAAGGAAGGTTACAGTTTCCTTGGCTGGTATACAGAAAAAGAAGATGGAATCCTTCTTGGAATCCCTGGCAGTGAAATGAAAGCAGTTAAGGATATGACAGCCTATGCGCTCTGGGAAAAAGAAGCGGATAAAGATACTGATAATGACGCTGATCCCGAAACATGCAAGGTGACTTTCCATGCAGGAAAAGGAACAATTAAAGTAAAAGAGCTTACCATTATCAAGGATGGAAGCCTCTACCTTCCCATGCCGGAGCGTGAAGGATATGATTTCACAGGCTGGTATCTGGATGATAACCTGACACAGTTTGCAGGGGCATACCATGATACATACCGCATTACAAGAGACACAGATTTCTACGCAAAGTGGGAAAAGTCGAAAGGAAACAGCGGAAATACAGGAGATGAAAACAGTACAGGCAATGACAATATAGAAGATGGCGATAATTCCGGTGAAACTTTAAATACTTACACTATCAAATATGATGCCAATGGTGGCAAGACCAAGAATGCATCCGTCAAAGTAGTAATAGGCGGCAGCGTGAAGCTTCCCGGCGCAGAGCGTGAAGGTTATATTTTTAAAGGATGGTATACGGACAGACAGGTATTTATTGGAACGGAAGGAGAAACTTATAAGCCCGGCAGGAGCATCAGCCTCTATGCAAGATGGGAAAAGGAAGATCAGGATAATAATACAGAAAACACCAACGATAAGGATAATAAAAACACTTCGGACAAAAATCAGAATACAAGCGGCACTGTCTCTGACAATTCAGCAGGCAGTCCTTCAGATAAAGATACAGATACCAGAACGGAAGGAGGGAACGGAAATGCAGGAAAAGGAAAGGGATCAGTCATCCAGACTGGCCATGCGTCACCCTTTTATCTTCTTGCTGCCCTTGGGCTGTGCGGCGTTGTGCTTGCTGCTGCATCAGTGCTTGAAGGGAAGAAGGAAGGGAAAAGCTGCCTGTAGTGGGTGTGTGTTTTGATGAACTGGCAGGCAGGGAGTAAAAAATTGTGATATTCACAGTATAGAATGCGGCAGGGGCTTTTGTTCCTGCCTTTTAAAAAATATGGTGGCAGATATCAGTTTCTTAGAAAGTGCTGATATCTGTCTCTGTTTATACATAGAAGAAAGGACACGCATGGAGAAAATAAAAGATTTTATTAGCTGTCTTGGGGAGAAATTTTTCCCTGACCTGCCGGAAAGGAAAAGGCAGAGGCTCACAGTACGGATCATAGTTGGCATTTCACTTGCCCTTGTCTGTATGACTGGCATGGGGATCTTCCGGTACAAGGCGGTAAAACAGCTTGAAAAATATCAGGCAATAGCAGATGCCTATGCACAGCTTGACATTATTTTAGAAGAAGAAAGAGAAAAATCTCAGCAGGAAGCAGCGGAAGAGTTACAGGAGCTTTTTTCAGAAATGGAAGCGGAAGCGGAACGGTACAGGCAGGAATACGAGGCAGAAATGAGGGAGAAGGGACTGGAAGCCTACGATTGGGATAAATTATGCAATGAAAATAAGGATATCAAAGGCTGGCTCTGTATCCCCAATACTTTAATAAATTTCCCTGTAGTAGGGACGGATGATAACGCTTTTTATCTCTCTCATGATTTTACAGGGGATAATAGCAGTGCCGGATGCCCATTCATGGATAAGGACACACAGGTATGGGATTTCAACCGTGTCATCTATGGTCACAACATGGGCACAGGTTCCGACGCTATGTTTTCCACTTTGCTGGATTATGAAAAGGAAGACTATTTTAAGGAAAACCAGACCATCTATTTCACAGATGCCTATGGAAATGCTACTGAATATCAGGTAATGGCAGTGGTCAAATACAGCATAGACGATCTGGAAGAATGGGATTTCCGTATAAGGAACCATGCTGATATGGAAAGCTACAACGCATGGATGGAGCAGCTACAGGGAAGGGCATTGTATTATGAAGAGCCTGACCATGCTCCCACCAGTATTATCACACTTGCCACTTGTGACAGGCGTGTTTTTGGGAAAAACGGACGGTTCCTTGTTTATAGCAGGAAGGTGATCAGATAATATAGAGAGCAGTCGGAAAGGGGGATAGCTGAAAATATGAGTAATGATGATATAGATAAAGTACCAATTTGGGAGAAAACCAATTTAACGATCAAGGAAGCAGCGGAATATTCAAACATCGGAATCAATCGGATTGAAGAATTATTAAAGATGCCAAGTTGCAGCTTTGTACTGTATGTGGGGAAAAAGAAACTTGTAAAACGTAGAGAATTTGAACATTTCCTAAGCTGTACATTGGAAATATAAAACTATAAAAATCCTGCAATTTACTTTTGAGCCTTGATATGCTATACTGACATAGGTGTTAAGGCTCTTTTTTGAAAGGAGCTTTTACTATGGGAAAAGACTTAAAAGGAAAGGAACTTGGCGTTGGAATAAGCCAAAGATCTGACGGGTTCTATGTTGGCAGATTTACCACCAAACATGGACAACGGAAACAGAAATTATTCCATAAATTGCAAGAGTGCAGACAGTGGCTGGCAGATTCACAGTATCAGGACGAGCATAGCAATCTGAATTTCCCGGCAGAAATGACAGTAAAGGCATGGTTTGACTATTGGATCAGCATGAAGAAGCGGACGGTACGCTTGAATACGGTAAGGAATTATACAGAGCGTTATGAGCACAACATTGATCCTGTGATTGGGAAACTGACCCTGTCAGAAGTAAAACCGATTCAATGTCAGATGATCATGAATCGGATGGCTGACGAAGGATATCGTACATCAACTATTTATCAGGCAAGGATAACATTGTTTAATATGCTTGATTATGCGTATCAAAATGATGTGATCATGAAAAATCCCTGTAATGGAATGGTAAAATCTGATATTGGAAAGCCTACACAGAAGAAGGAAGCGCTGACTTTAGAGCAGCAGAAAAGGTTTGTAAAAGGAATCGTAGGAAATACATACGAGTACCAATATAAATTTTTGCTGCAGACAGGGCTTAGGACAGGAGAACTTGTGGGCTTGAAATGGTCGGATATCGATTTTGATAACCGAACCCTGACAATCAGCCGCTCTATGGAATATCGCCATTCTACCGGAGAATGGAGAGTTGGGGAGCCTAAGAGTAAATCGGGGTATCGGTCGATTCCATTGACAGATGAAGCAATAGATATGCTGCGGAGGCAAAAGCAGAAGAATCTTGAGGTTAAAGTAATTCCAATGGAATGGTCAGAATATGTTTTCCTGTGCAGAAAAGGAACGCCGGTCAAAAACAGCACGTATGATACCATGTTATTTAAACAGTGTGACAAGATAGGAATTCCAAGGTTTTCAATGCATGTATTGCGCCATACATTTGCTACCAGATGTATCGAGGGCGGTATGAAGCCGAAGACATTGCAGACGATACTTGGACATTCTAATATTGGTATAACAATGAATCTGTATGTTCACACGACAGAAGATGAAAAACATAAGGAAATTGAAAAAATTGCAGCCTCTCTCAAGGTAGTTTAAAAATTGGTACGTAAATTGGTACGTAACCAAAGCCTTGAAAGGCGAAAACCCAGTAAAATCAAGGTTTTTAAGGAGGATATAAATAGAAATGAAACTAGGAATCGTAGGACTGCCGAATGTCGGAAAGAGTACATTGTTTAATTCGTTGACAAAGGCTGGCGCGGAATCTGCCAATTATCCTTTTTGTACCATCGATCCCAATGTAGGGGTGGTGGCTGTTCCAGATGAGAGATTAAAGCTTCTTGGAGATATGTATCACTCCAAAAAGGTAACACCGGCTGTAATTGAGTTTGTGGATATTGCAGGGTTGGTGAAAGGAGCGTCCAAAGGAGAAGGACTTGGCAACCAGTTTTTGAGTAATATCAGAGAAGTGGATGCGGTGGTACATGTGGTGCGCTGCTTTGAGGACACCAATGTGGTGCATGTGGATGGAACCATAGATCCTCTGCGTGATATTGAAACCATTAATCTGGAGTTGATTTTTTCAGATATTGAGATTCTTGAGAGAAGAATTGCCAAAACGGGTAAGGCGGCAAGGATGGACAAGTCTCTTGCCAAGGAAGCAGCACTTTTGGAATCACTGAAAGCTCATTTGGAAGAGGGAAAACTTGCAAGGAGCTATGTGACAGAGGATGAAGACGAACTTCTTTTATTAAATTCCTATAACCTATTAACGTATAAGCCGGTTATTTTTGCAGCCAATGTAGGAGAGGACGATTTGTCTAATGACGGGGCACAAAATGAGGGAGTAAAAGCTGTTCGGGAGTTTGCTTCTGAAAATGGCAGTGAGGTATTTGTTATCTGTGCCCAGATTGAGCAGGAGATTTCCGAACTTGACGAGGAAGAAAAGGAAATGTTCCTGGAAGATTTAGGTCTTGAGGAGTCAGGGCTTGAAAAGCTGATCAAGGCAAGTTATCGTCTGCTTGGACTGCATAGCTTCTTAACTGCCGGAGAGGATGAGACCAGAGCTTGGACCATCAAGCTTGGCACTAAGGCGCCCCAGGCTGCGGGAAAAATACATACCGATTTTGAAAGGGGTTTTATCAAGGCAGAGGTAGTAAACTATAAGGATCTGCTGGAGCAAGGCTCTTTGGCGGCAGCCAGAGAAAAAGGACTTGTGGGTATGGAAGGAAAGGATTATGTTGTGAAAGACGGAGATGTGATTTTGTTCCGTTTTAATGTATGACATAGGTGATAGAAATGGATATAATGGATATTGATTTTCCTAATCTGGGAATCTATCTGAGAAATGTACCTAAGAGTTTTTCGGTATTTGGCTTTGAAATCGCCCTTTATGGCGTGATTATCGGGATTGGTGTTCTGCTTGGAATACTGATAGCCGCAAAGGTTGCCGGAAAAACAGGGCAGGATCCGGATCTGTATTGGGATTTTTCAATTTATGCGGTTTTTTTTTCCATTATTGGGGCAAGAATTTATTATGTGGTGTTTGCCTGGGATCAATATAAGAATAATCTGCTTTCGATTTTCAATATCAGGCAGGGAGGACTTGCTATCTACGGCGGGGTGATTGCCGCTTTTACCACCTTATTTGTCTATGCAAAAATCAAAAAGCAGAATGCGTTGCGGATGGCAGATACGGGTGTGGTGGGACTGATTTTAGGACAGGCAATCGGAAGATGGGGCAACTTTACCAATAGAGAAGTATTTGGAGAATATACAGATAATCTTCTGGCGATGCGGCTTCCAATTGCGGCGGTCAGAAGCAGCGATATTTCCGAGTCTATTGCGGCACACATTATGGAGGGCGTGAATTATATTCAGGTACATCCCACCTTCCTTTATGAAAGCCTCTGGAACCTGTTTATATTGGTTATTTTGTTGATTTATTGGAAGCATAAGAAATTTGAAGGAGAAATTGCCTTGCTCTATCTGGGCGGATATGGTCTTGGAAGGGCATGGATTGAGGGAATCAGAACCGATCAGCTCCTGATTCCGGGAACATCCCTTCCTGTTTCTCAGATGCTTGCTATTATATTGTTTGTAGGATCGGTTATCTGTGATGTTGTTGTACGGATTCGGATGAAAAAAGAAAAATAAAATTAAAAAATTTAAAATTTTTTTAAGATGGTATATCCCCACATTTAGTGTTGTGCTTTTCTTTTACGCACTAGATGTGGGGATGACTGCTAAAAAAAACGAAAAATCCAGTATTTATGCGCGCTGCAGGGGATTGCAGCGCGTATTTTTTTTCTTGCTTTCATTACTAAATTGAGGTAGAATGTATCTTAAAGTGGTGGAAAGTGGTAGATAGTGTTCTAAAAGTGGGTGAAAGTGGTAAAGTGATCCCGTTCTTTCCGTGGCAGACCATTTTAAGAGACAAAGGCAGGAGCAGCTATCCGCAGGAAAATCATGGCGGATGCCTGGAACGGGTGAATGCATATGTTTATGGGAGAATACAACCATACAATAGATGCTAAGGGCAGACTGATCATTCCTTCCAAGTTCCGCGAAGTATTGGGCGATGAATTTGTGGTGACAAAGGGAATGGATGGCTGTCTGTTTGTGTTCGACCAGCCCGAATGGCAGGCTTTTGAAGAAAAATTACGTGGATTACCAATGATAGATAAAGAGGCAAGACAATTTACCCGGTTCTTTCTTGCCGGTGCAGCTAGTGTGGAAGTGGACAAGCAGGGAAGAATCCTGTTGCCGGCAGTGCTCCGTGAATTTGCCGGAATTACCAAAGATACAGTGCTTGTCGGCGTGGGAAGCAGAGTTGAAATCTGGAGTAAAGACAGATGGAAAGGAACTGTGACCTATCAGGATATGGAGGAAATCTCCAAGCATATGATAGAACTTGGAATTGGCATTTGACAAAGGAGCAGCAATGGCTTTTAAGCACACATCCGTATTGCTTGAGGAAACGATCGAAGGATTGAATATAAAACCCGAAGGAATCTATGTGGACGGAACGCTGGGCGGCGGGGGGCATTCTTGGGAGATTGCCGCAAGACTTGGAAAGGGCGGAAGGCTGATTGGAATCGATCAGGATGAAGCGGCGATTGAGGCTGCGGGTAAACGGCTTTCGGAATTTGGGGACAAGATTTCCATAATAAGGAGTAATTATCGAAATACCAAAGCAGTCCTTGCATCGCTTGGTATTACCGGCATAGATGGAATGATGCTGGATCTGGGCGTATCCTCCTACCAGCTGGACACCCAGGAGAGAGGATTTTCCTATCGGTTTGATACACCTCTTGATATGAGGATGGATATGAGCCAGTCTCTTACAGCCAAGGATATCATCAATCACTATGGCGAGATGGAATTGTTCCGTGTCATCAAGGACTACGGTGAGGAGAAATTTGCAAAAAATATAGCAAAACATATTGTGCTTTCAAGAGAAAAGAAACCTATAGAAACGACTGGTGAGCTGAATGAAATCATAAGGGCGTCTATTCCAGCAAAGATGCGTGCAGAAGGGGGACATCCATCTAAACGCACTTTTCAGGCAATAAGAATTGAATGTAACAAGGAACTGGAAGTACTTAAGGAATCCCTGGATGAATTGATTGATTTGTTAAATCCGGGAGGAAGGCTGTGTATCATCACTTTTCATTCGTTGGAAGACCGAATCGTGAAGACAGCTTTTAAACAAGCGGCAAATCCCTGCACATGCCCATCTTCATTTCCAGTATGTGTGTGTGGAAAAGTAAGTCAGGGGAAGGTCATAACAGGAAAACCGATTTTGCCGGGTGAAGAAGAGCGGGAAGAAAATCCCAGGTCGAAAAGTGCAAAACTAAGAATATTTGAAAAGGCATAAAAAGTAAGGAGATTAAAAGGAATGGCAGTAGACGAGAGAGAGAGGAGAAAAGCTGCATATAGGAATGGAGTTTATGTGCAGGGAAATACTGCCAGAAGGCTGCAGGCAGTGCCTGAGCGGACGAACGAACCATTAAGGAAGGTAAGTACCAGAACCCGTAAGAACCGGGAGCGTGCACGGCATATGAATATTGGTTCCGTGCTTTCTATGGCAGTAGCTATGGTGGCAGCAGGTTTCATTCTTACATGGTATTTAACCTTGCAGTCAGATATTACCAACAGCATCAAGCATATTGCGGCGTTGGAAAGCCAGCTCAATGAGTTAAAGCGTGATAATGATGAAAATTATAGTAGAATCACGAGTAATATTGATCTGGAAGAGGTGAAGCGGGTTGCCATTCAAGAGCTTGGTATGAGTTATGCGAAAGAAGGGCAGATTATCATCTTCAATGGTGAAGGAAGCGATTACGTAAGACAGACTGGAGATATTCCAGATTAGGGCGGTGTAATTTTGGATAGCAAAAGGAAATACAGTAAATTCACAATTAAGATGCAAAAGAAGCTGGTGGTACTTTTTTTATTGGTACTGCTGGCTTTTGTGGGATTGTCCTACCGGTTGTTTGCCATTACAAGAGATAACGGCGAGCGTTACAAAAAACAGGTTCTTTCACAACAAAGATACGATAGCACAACGCTTCCTGCTAAGAGAGGCACAATTTATGATTCCAATGGAAGCATTCTGGCGACAAGCGAAAAGGTTTATAATGTGATACTGGATGCAGTGGCAGTATCCGAGAAGGAAGAATATCTGGAACCTACTCTTGAGGCATTGCGAAGCCAGCTTGGGATTGATATTTCTGATGTACGAACTTACATAGCGGCGAATAAGGATACTTCCCGCTATCGTGTGCTTGCGAGACGTCTGGAATATGAGCAGATTGAAGGTTTTCTGGAAATGCAGAATGCGGAGGATTCTTTAATCAAAGGAATCTGGTTTGAAGAGGAGTATAAGAGAACTTATCCGGGAAATACTCTTGCCTGTGATGTGATAGGGTTTACTACCGGCGATAATGTGGGATCCTATGGGCTGGAAGAGTATTATAATGATATTTTGTCGGGAATACCCGGCAGGGAGTATGGATATCTCAATGATGATTCCAATCTGCAGAGAACTACGATTCCAGCTGAGGATGGCAACAGCATTGTATCAACGATTGATATTAATATACAAAGTATTGTGGAAAAATACTTGAAAAAATTTGATGAGCAGTATAGAGACAATGCGCATGAAGGCTACGGCGCTTTGAATACAGGCTGTATCATTATGGAAGTAAACACCGGCAAGATTCTGGCGATGGCAAGTTATCCGTCCTATGATCTGAACGATACCAGAAACACGGATGTACTTATTGGAATGCCTATTATAGATGAACAGGGAAAGAGAACCGGGGAATATATTAATGCAGAAAATTTGAAGACAATAGAGGAAGATAATGAAGTGTTCTACAGGCATTTGAATGCACTGTGGAAAAATTTCTGCATCAGCGATACTTATGAGCCCGGGTCTGTTTCAAAGCCTTTTACCGTAGCAGCGGGAATAGAAAGTGGAAGCATCACTGGAGATGAAAAATATAATTGTGAAGGAAAGCTGCATGTGGGTGATCACGATATCAGCTGTCATAATAGGTATGGCGATGGATATTTGTCGGTTGCAGAGGGGGTGGAGCGGTCCTGCAATGTCAACATGATGTATATTGCCATGGCGACAGGTGTGGGTACATTTATTGATTTCCAACATACTTTCAATATCGGACTTAAGACCAACATTGATCTGGCAGGTGAGGCGAAGACGGTAAAGGTGGTTTATAACAAAGACAACATGGGGCTGACGGACCTTGCGACGAATAGCTTTGGACAGGGATACAACGCCACTATGATTCAGATGATAAGCGGATTTTGTTCGCTGATAAACGGCGGATACTATTATGAACCCCATCTGGTCAGTAAAATTGTAAGCCCATCGGGGGCCACGGTACAGAATATAGAACCGAGAATCTTAAAGCAGACGATTTCCGAGAGCACTTCGGCTAAGGTGCGTGAAATGTGTAATCTGGTGGTATTAGGAGAAAACGGAACAGGAAAGACTGCAAGACCTGCCGGATATCTAATCGGCGGAAAAACGGGAACTGCCGAAACCCTGCCCCGCGGAAATAATGAATATGTAGTTTCTTTCATGGGATATGCACCGATAGATGATCCACAGATTGCTATCTATGTGGTGGTAGACAGACCTAATGTTCCGGGAAGCATTATGGATGATGCGAAATTTGCCACCAGAATCGTAAAAAGCATTCTCACAGAAGTGCTCCCTTATAAGGGAATCTTTATGACAGAAGAACTCTCAGAGAAGGAAATTGAAGAACTTGAAGAATTGCAGATTGAAATCATGACTCCCCCTGTTATGGAAGAAACGGAAGGAGAAGAAGGCGATTCGCCGGAAGGGGAATCCGGCGGAGAAAATCCTGAGGGCACTGGGGAAGAAGAGGCTCCCAAAGAAGCAGTGTGGAAAAACTTCCCGATTGATCCGGCTACCGGCTACGCAGTAGACCCTAATACCGGAGCTTATGTGGATCCGGAAACCGGCTATGTCTTTGGCGGAAGTTACGATTTAGGAGAAAGCGCCGGCGGGGCAGAGGACAGCGCAGAGCCTTCCCCTTCACAGGCAGCGGAAGAATAAAGAGCATCTTAAAAGAATAACCTCATAGAATAGGTAATAGATTGTAATAATACCTTTTCTATGAGGTTTTTATGATTAAAAACAAAACCTATAACAGAAAAAAGATTGTTACAATATTTTTTGCATGTATTATGATTTTTGGGGTCCTTGCAGGAAGACTGGTATATCTGATGGTGTTTCAGTCAGATTATTATATGGAAAAGGCAAAGGAACTTCACGAAAGAGAAAGAAGTATCAAAGCGGCCAGGGGAAGGATACTGGACGTAAACGGAACCGTTATAGCTGACAATAAGACCGTCTGCACGATTTCTGTCATACACAATCAGATTAAAGATCCCGATCAAATTGTAGAAGTCCTTTGCAGGGAATTGGACCTTTCAGAGGAATATGTGCGAAAGCGGGTTGAAAAGTATTCATCGATTGAAAAGATTAAGAGCAATGTGGATAAAGAAATTGGAGATGCCATCCGCGCCTATAATCTGGAAGGAGTCAAGGTAGATGAAGATTACAAGCGTTATTATCCCTATGACTCTCTGGCATCAAAGGTTCTGGGCTTCACAGGAGGGGATAATCAGGGTATTATCGGTCTGGAAGTCAAATACGAAGAGTATTTAAAGGGTGAAGACGGCATGATTCTCACAGTTACAGACGCCAAAGGGGTTGAGCTTGATGCGGCAGGGGAGGAAAGGGTTGAACCCATTGCAGGCAATGATCTGTATACCAGTCTGGATATGAACATCCAAAGCTATGCCACCCAGCTTGCAAAACAGGTTATGGAGACCAAACAGGCGGATAGGGTATCGATTATTGTCATGAATCCGCAAAACGGAGAAATTATGGCAATGGTAGATGTGCCGGAATTTAATCTGAATGAGCCTTATACCTTGACGGAGGAGATAGACACTGCAGGGCTCACAGAAGAAAAAAAGCAGGAGCTATTAAACGGAATGTGGAGAAACGGATGTATCAGTGATACCTATGAGCCGGGATCCACGTTCAAAATTGTCACAGCGGCAGCCGGACTGGAGGGAGGTGTGGTCACCACGGAAGATCAGTTCAGCTGTCCGGGGTATATTATGGTGGAGGATAGAAAAATACGATGTCATAAAATAGCGGGGCATGGGGCAGAGAATTTTGTGCAGGCAACCATGAACAGCTGTAACCCGATGTTTATGGAACGGAGAGGGGAGAGGGCAAATGGAAGCAGTGTGATGTGCGGATTTTGGGCTGGGAGTGCGGCGCTGGGGGCTGACGGTGCAAAAAACTCCCCAGAACCTATGTACAGTGGTAAGAAGGATTAGACAGCCCTTGTTTGGGGACTGGCGCCGGACGCAAACGGCGTATTGACCCATCCATGGGTCAAATTACGCCTTCGTCGGACGTCCTGTCCGCCGATTGCTGTGTACCCAAAGGGCTGTCAAATCCTTCTAACCACTTCCCATAAGGTTCTGGGGAGTTTTTTGCACCGTCGGTCCCCAGCGCCGCACTCCCAGCCCCAAAATCCGCACACCACACTGCTTCCATTTGCCAGCTACGTTCTTCCCACTCTTAAAGGAATATGCTAATGTAAAGCCTTGTATAATTTTTGGTAATGATTTTTTGGTGAGAATTCACTATTGAGAAGATAAAAGACAATAAAGAACTAAAAAAGAAAATGTCAGGAGTACCAAAGCGTTGGGGGGAATGAAGGGATGTGACGGGAGCCTTTTGGGGATTCGGCATCCGGCTGGACAAAGAAAAATACTCCGGAACCTTATGGAAGGCAGTTAGAAGGACTTGGCATCTCTTCGATACCCAGCAATCAGCGGACAGGACGTCCGCTGAAGGCGTAATTTGGTCCATGGATGGACCAATACGCCGTTTGCGTCAACATAGATGCACCTATACAAGAGATGCCTAGCCCTTCTTACTGCCGGACATAGGTCCGGAGTATTTTTCTTTGTCCAGCCGGATGCCGAATCCCCAAAAGGCTCCCGTCACATCCCTTCATTCTCTTTCAATTACCCACTCAACTACCTACCACCCAGGGAATAACCTGTTCGTTATCCAAGAATCGCCTGATCGTTAGTAAATTCCTCCCCGCTTGCCGCCTCAAACTTCTGCAGGAGTTCATTGACCGTCAGCTTTTTCTTTTCTTCTCCTCTAATATCCAGAATGATCTTCCCATCCATCAGCATAATCAGCCGGTTCCCGTGAACAATCGCATCCTTCATGTTATGTGTAATCATAAGGGTCGTCAAGTGATCTTTGCTTACAATGTACTCCGTGGTCTCTAAAACCTTTGCGGCAGTCTTGGGATCAAGGGCAGCTGTATGCTCATCTAAGAGGAGCAGTTTGGGCTTTTGGAGGGTCGCCATGAGCAGGGTCAGCGCCTGACGTTGTCCGCCGGATAATAGACCTACCTTGGAGGTAAGGCGGGTTTCCAGACCTAAATCTAATATTTTTAACAGTTCCCTGTACTCTTCCCGTTCTTTTTTGGTAATGCCCGGTGTTAGGAAACGGAAGTGACCGCGGCGTTTCGCCAGTGCGAGATTTTCCTCAATTCCCATGGTTGCTGCAGTTCCAGTCATGGGATCCTGGAAAACGCGTCCCAGGAATTTAGCGCGTTTATGTTCGGGCAGCTTTGTGACATCAATGTTGTCAATCAGAATCTGACCGGCATCCACGGTCCATGTGCCTGCAATGGCATTCATCATGGTTGATTTGCCTGCGCCATTTCCACCGATGACAGTGACAAAATCGCCGTCCTCAAGAGTAAGGGAAAAATTGTCCAGAGCCAGTTTTTCATTTACCGTTCCGGGATTAAATACTTTAGTGACATTCTTGATTTCAAGCATTGGTGTCTCCTCCCTTCTTTACAGTAGCTTTGCTGAAGTATTTGCCTTTCCAGTAGGGAATAGCAAGAAAAACGGCAACGATAAGTGCAGTCAATAACTTCAAATTGTCAGTATCCACAATACCCATCCATACGACTGTCTGGAGAACAACATAGTAAAGGATAGAGCCTAGGACAACACTGATTAATTTGAGTGCAAAGTTATGGAAGAGACGTCCGAAAACGGCTTCGCCTATGATGACTGCGGCAAGTCCGATTACAATTGCACCGCGCCCCATATTGACATCGGCAAATCCCTGATACTGTGCAAGCAGAGCGCCGGATAATCCTACAAGACCGTTTGAGATCATCAGACCCAATACCTTGGAAAAATTTGTGTTGATTCCCTGTGCACGGGACATGTTACCATTACATCCGGTTGCACGGAGCGCACATCCAAGTTCTGTGCCGAAAAACCAGTAAAGAAGAGCTACTAATATAAGTGTGCAGATGGCGACTACAAAAATAGTGTTTTTGTAGAAGACCACTCCTTTGATATATCTTGAACAAACCAAAAGGTTGTATTTATCGACGTTAATTGCCTGATTCGCCTTTCCCATAATTTTCAGATTTACGGAATAAAGACCTAATTGTGTTAAAATGCCAGACAAAATGGCAGGAATACCCATAAAAGTATGAAAAAGTCCGGTTACCAGTCCGGCAAGCATACCCGCTAAGGTAGCTACGAGCATGGATACAAAAACATTCTGACCGGAAGTCATCATTACGATGCAGACAGCGCCGCCGGTGCATAAGGAACCGTCAACGGTCAGATCGGCAAAGTCAAGAATCCGGTAGGTGATGTAAATACCAATAGCCGTGATTCCCCATATAAGTCCCTGTGCTATGGTTCCCGGCATGGAATTCAGTAAGTATAAGATATTCATGATTACCCTCCATTTAAAAAAAACAGCGAGAGAATATATTCTCCCGCTGCAAGGTTTAAATCAATAAGCCCATCTGCCTGCAGAAGATGCAGTCATCCGGCTTGTAGACCGCATGCAGTAGCCATGTTGGTCATTGCTGATTACTCTTCGATTGCCACATAATCATCGGGAATGGTGACATTTAATGCTTCGCAGTTTGCTGCATTGTATTTCTTAGTGAAGGTAGGTGCATATTCAATGGGCATCGTGGAGATGTCAGCGCCCTCAGCAAGAATCTTTGCAGCCATCTTACCGGTAGCAACACCGATATCGTAGTAGCTGATAGATAAAGTAGCGACACCGCATCCTGCACAGATTCCTTCTTCACCTGCAACGATTGGAATACCAGCAGGAAGACAAATGTTGTTAATCAGTTCTGCGTTAGAAGCAGCAGTGTTGTCTGTAGGAATGTAGATAACATCAACAGAAGCAGTAGCGTTCGTTGTTACGGCAGAAATATCATTGGAGTCTGAGAAAGAGTAATATTCACAGCTGTAGCCTTTCTCTTCCAGAAATGCTTTAATGGTGTCTACCTGATACTGGGAATTTGCCTCAGCAGAACAATAAAGCAGACCAACTGTTTTTGCATCAGGGAACAATTCTGCAAGCATATCAGCCTGACCGTCAAGAGGAGCAAGATCAGATGTACCGGAGATGTTGCCGCCTACAATACCGTTAAAGTTGTCGATATCAAGGGCTACGCCGTATTCTGTAACGGAAGTTCCGAGAATCGGAATCTCATTTGTTCCAGCTGCAGCAGCCTGCAGAGCAGGAGTGGCGTTGGCAAGAATCAAATCTGTATTGCTGGAAACAAAGCTGTTGATGATAGTGGAACAGGTATTGGAATCACCCTGCGCATTCTGCACATCAAAGGTAACCTGATCGCCTAATTCTTCTGTCAAGGCATCCATAAAGCCCTGTGTAGCGGCATCTAATGCTTCATGCTGTACAAGCTGGCAGATACCTACTGTGTATACAGTGCCGTCTGTCTCCACATTTTCAATTTCTCCGCTGTCAGCGGAATCTGTTTCTGTTGTAGTTTCCGTGCTGCTTTCAGAGGTTGATGCTTCCTGCGTTGTTGAATCAGTGCTTCCGCAAGCAACAAGACCGCTGACCATAGCTACGGTTAAAAGTAATACAAGTGCTTTTTTCATAATGGTTCCTCCCATAAAATATTACAATGAAATAAATCACTGCGTATCAGATTATACAAGTTTAAAGCACTAAAGTCAATGGATTTCGAGGTATTGGCAGGTATTTTTGTAATATATTTTTAATAATTGGACACGTAAAGAATATATTAAAGTAAAACTTTAAAGGAATCGGCATAATGGAAAAAAGTGAAATGAGAAAGCAGATGTTGGTTCATATTTCAGAATTGCTGGCAGAAAGAGGATTGATCAGCAGCGCAGAGGAAAACACTGTGAAGATCATCATAGCACGTGAGGAGATGCAGGGATTTGTGTCATTTCGGAATGGAGAAGAAGTTGGAAAGAGTGGGAATTTATAACAGATGCAGCACGGAGGAGGAAAGTCAGATGAATGCGCTTGCAACCCAGGCTTTTGAGAGTAGGGAGATAGCGGAGAGAAAAGGATGGAGGATTGCGGAACAGTATATTGAGTCCCAGACCGGAACAGTGGCATACAAACGCGGAGAATATCAAAGGCTGCTGGAGGACATGGAAAAAGACAGATTTGACATCGTTATGATCAAATCCATTGACAGACTTACGCGCTCGGCAAAAGACTGGTACTTTTTCTTAAGCAGACTTACAGAGAACAGATTGAAATTATATATATATATAGAAGGAAAATTTTATACTCCTGATGATAATCTGATTTCCGGTATCAAAGCAATATTGGCAGAGGATTTTAGCAGAGAATTGTCAAAGAAAATTAAAAATGCCCATAAAAGAAGGCAGGAAAAAAGGAGCGGGTGCAATATCACCTGCGATATGTTTGGATGGAATAAGGTGGGGAAGGACAGTTATGAGATCAATGAAGAGGAGGCGGAGTATTATAGAACTGCGTTTGCGCTGGCAAAGGAGGGAAAAGGTTTTTATACCATAAGCAACACCTTGTATGAACTGGGAGCCAGAGGAAGACGGGGACAGAAAATATCAGAGGTCCAATGGCGGAAAATGCTGTATACGCCTAGAGCTCACGGAACCATGATATTAAATAGGAAGACTTACAATTTTGACATGAAAAGGTATGAGGAGGTGCCCGAGAAGGAATGGATCACTATGGAGAATGCACTGCCGCCGATTGTTTCCAGGGAATATCAGGAGGAAGTGATTACTGTCATGAAAAAAAGAGCTGTAAACTGCCGGAATGGAATCAATTCCTGTGAAAAGAAATATGGTGGAAAATACGCGTTGACCAGGAAATTAAAGTGTGCGGAGTGCGGGAGATATTATTACAGAACCAGCTATGCCTCCGGAAAGGGAAGAAAAGTGGTATGGAAATGCGCCACTTTTCTGGAAAATGGCAGGGCAGGGGGAAAGGCGCATGGAAGGGGATGCGATAACATTAACCTTTCGGAAGAAAAGCTTCTTGCCTGTGTAGGGGATGCCCTTAAGAATGATTATGAACCCCTTTGCGGGGAGGAACAACTGCTTACGGACATAATGCATATCATGGGAAAGGCACTGGAATCGCAAAACGGGAAAAGGGAATTGAAAAAGCTTGAAAAAGAGCATAAAAAACTACTGTCCAGAAAAGATACTCTGGTAGAAAAGCTGTTAAGCGGTGTGATTAATGATCTGGATTATGAAAAATACAGCGCCGATATAGCAGACAGATGCAGGATGATTGAGAGCAAAATAAGCGGCATAAAGCAAAATCATCTGCAATATAATAATTATGAGGCGCGAATGGAAGATATCAAAACAGCGATCTTGAAAGAAAATCTGATTGGTAAGGCAGAGACAAAAACATTTTTAAAGCAGATTTATCAGATTGAGGTACATAAAGACGGCAGACTTTTCATTTCTTTTGAGCTGGAAAGGGAGTGCCGGAAGGAGGTTATTTATCAAGGAAGGTGTTAGGGAAACGTATATTAAAGCGCTTCTTGATAGTTTCATAAACACCTGTAACCCGGTATTTATTACGGTGGGCCTCCGGCTGGGAGTGGAAAATTATTATCATTATTTTACCCAGTTCGGCCTTTTAAGCAAAACCGGTGTGGATCTGCCGGGGGAAGCGGGAACCATCATGCATAAAATGGAAGATATGAAAGCTGTGGAACTGGCAACCGTATCTTTTGGTCAATCTTTTCAAATTACGCCCATACAGCTTATCACCACAGCGTCTTCCATCGTAAATGGGGGAAACAGAATCACGCCGCATCTTGCCGTTATGACCTCCAACAGAGACGGAACTGAAATTGAAAGGTTCTCCTATCCGGTAAAAGAGCATATTGTATCAGAGGAAACCTCTGCCACCATGCGGATGATGCTGGAGCAGGTGGTGGAAAACGGCTCTGGGAAGAACGGATACGTAGAGGGTGCAAGAGTGGGAGGAAAGACGGCAACCAGCCAGACGCTTCCCAGAGGAAGCGGAAGGTATATTGCTTCTTTTGTAGGCTTTGCACCGGCAGATGATCCTCAGGTGATTGCACTTGTCATCATTCATAATCCGCAGGGGGTTTACTATGGCGGACAGGTGGCGGCACCGGTGGTAAGGCAGCTTTTTGAAAATATTCTTCCTTATTTGGGAAAAATGGATTATAATTGAGAGGTGCAGGCAATGGCAGGCAGTTTTATCATTATGCCCATACTGATTTCATTTGCATTAAGTGCGGTACTTGGCCCCTTCATCATCCCTTTGCTTAAGAGATTGAAGGCAGCGCAGACAGTGAGAGATGACGGTCCAAGTACACATTTAAAAAAAACAGGAACGCCCACAATGGGGGGCATCCTGATTATGGTCAGTGTGGCAGTTACATCCGTGCTATATGTAAAGGAATATCCAAAGATCACGCCGGTTCTGTTCCTGACGTTAGGTTTTGGACTGATTGGATTTCTGGACGACTACATCAAGGTAGTGCTTCGGCGCTCCATGGGGCTTAAGCCCTGGCAGAAGATGCTTTTGCAGCTCGTAGTGACCGGGATATTTGCTTATTATCTGCTTCATGCAACGGATGTGTCGCTGACCATGCGTATTCCTTTCATGAAGGGATATTTTGTGGATTTCGGCTGGCTGAATATTCCGCTTTTGTTTCTGGTGGTAATCGGCACAGTCAATGGCACAAATTTCACGGATGGATTGGATGGTCTTGCAAGCAGTGTGACGGTAATGGTGGCAACCTTTTTTACGGTGGCAGCTGTTGGGACAGAGGCAGGAATTGCGCCGATTACCTGTGCAGTGACAGGCGCTCTTTTAGGCTTTCTTCTGTTCAATGTGCATCCGGCAAGCGTGTTCATGGGAGATACCGGGTCGCTGGCGTTGGGTGGATTTGTTGCTGCCTGTGCGTACATGATGCATATGCCCTTGTATCTGCCTATTGTTGGTTTTATTTATGTAGTTGAAGTCCTGTCAGTTATCATACAGGTGGTTTACTATAAGATAAGCGGAGGAAAAAGAATATTTAAAATGGCGCCGCTCCATCATCACTTTGAACTGTGCGGATGGAAGGAGACGAAGGTGGTGGCAGTCTTTTCAATCATTACTGCAATGCTCTGCCTTCTCGCCGTGCTGGGAATATAAAGGTCTGACAAGGAGATTTATTATGGAAATACAGGGTAAAAGGGTTCTGGTGGTAGGAAGCGGCAAAAGCGGAATCGGGGCTGCACGCCTTTTAGGGAACCTAGGAGCATATCCGGTGCTGTTCGACAGCAATGACAAGCAAAATGAAGAAGAAATCAGGCAGAAGGTTGGGGAGATACAGTCACTTATGATTCTGCTTGGAAGCGTTCCGGAGGAGATAAAAAGGGAAATCGCGCTGGTAGTAATCAGCCCCGGTGTGCCGGTTGACGCACCTATGCTTGAAGAGTACAAGGCGATGGAAATACCCATCTGGGGAGAAATAGAGCTGGCTTACGCCTATGCCAAGGGAAGTGTTGTGGCAATCACGGGAACCAATGGAAAAACAACGACCACTACTTTAGTGGGACAGATCATGGAGGCATATTATCCTTCTGTCTATGTGGTGGGAAATATCGGAAATCCATACACGGAAATTGCACAGGAAACAAAAGATGGGACCGTGACAGTTGCAGAAATCAGCAGTTTTCAGTTGGAAACGATTCACACCTTTAGACCAGCGGTATCTGCAATCTTAAACATCACGCCGGATCACTTAAACCGTCACCATACAATGGAATGCTATGTAAAGACCAAAGAGGCGATTACGAGATACCAGACGGGAGAAGATACCTGTGTTTTGAACTATGAGGATTTATACACAAGGGATTTTGGCGACAGATGCCCGGCAAAGGTTATTTTCTTTTCCTCCAAAAGAGAACTTGAAACGGGGGTTTATCTTGAGGGAGAGGAAATCTGTATGGCAGAAGAACTTACCGGAAAAGGAAGAAAAGTGCAAAGACTGATGAATATCCATGATATGAATCTCGTGGGAATGTGCAATGTGGAAAATGTGATGGCTGCCATTGCCATCTGCCATGCTATGCATGTACCTATGGATATCATCCTTAAGACAATACATGCATTTAAGGCAGTAGAACATAGAATCGAGTTTGTTGCCACCAAAAACGGAGTGGATTATTATAATGACTCAAAGGGAACGAACCCGGATGCGGCAATCCAGGGAATACGTGCAATGGACCGACCTACGGTATTGATTGGAGGCGGTTATGATAAGCAGAACGAGTACGACGAATGGATAGAGGCTTTTGACGGAAAAGTGAAGGCGCTTGTACTGATTGGTCAGACAAGGGAAAAGATTGCTGCCTGCGCGAAAGCCCATGGTGTCCCGAACATCCTTCTGGCTGACACTTTCGAGGAGGCTTTTGCGCTCTGCGAAAAATGGGCTGAGCCTGGTGATGCGGTACTCCTGTCTCCGGCATGTGCAAGCTGGGGAATGTTCCCGAATTATGAGGTGCGGGGGAAGATGTTTAAAGAGTTGGTTAAAAAGATTGGAGTTTAGTGGTTTTGGCAGAAAGAAGATACGGAAACAATCTAAGAAGGCGGAACAGAGGACAGCAGGAGTCTTTTTTTGACTATACCCTGTTGTTCATTGTGCTGTTTTTGCTTGCTTTTGGTCTGGTAATGCTGTATTCCACTAGTTCCTATGACGGAAGCCAGCAGGGAGATCCGGCGCTTTTCCTGAAAAAGCAGCTTTTGTCCACGATTCTCGGTATGGCAGCTATGATTGTGGTTGCAAATATTCCCTATCATTTTTGGGAGCATTTTGCGGCATTAGGATATGTGGTGTCCATTATAATGATTCTTTTGATCATTCCTTTTGGTTATGAAGTCAACGGCGCTAAGCGCTGGCTGCGGATAGCAGGTATGTCTATCCAGCCTGCAGAGATTGCAAAGCTGGGAATGATTTTATTCCTTGCAAGTCTGATCTGCCGGATTGGGCGGAATATCAGAACCGGGAAAGGATTTTTTATCGTATTGATGATACCTATGCCGATATGTCTTCTGGTGTGGAAGGTCACAGAAAATATGAGTTCCGCCATCATCATTTTTGGAATCGCAGCGCTGATGCTTTTTGTTTCAAGTCCGGACTATAAACGATTTATCCTGCTGGGATTGGCGGGTATAGCGGTGTGTGTATTGGCGGTGGTTGTAATTGTGAACCTGGCAGATTCCGGCAGTCTTGGTGTGCGAGGTGGCCGTATCTTGGCGTGGCTGGATCCGGAGGCATATGCCAGCAGCAAGGGTTTCCAGACGCTGCAGGCGCTGTATGCCATAGGTTCAGGGGGAATTCTGGGAAAAGGACTTGGGCAGAGTATGCAGAAACTGGGATTTCTGCCGGAGGCTCAGAATGATATGATTTTTTCCATCATTTGCGAAGAACTGGGACTGTTTGGAGCAATCTCCATTTTGCTCTTATTTATCCTTTTGATATGGCGGTTTATGGTAATTGCCAACAATGCACCGGATCTGTTCGGCGCTCTTTTAGTGGTGGGGGTCATGGGGCATATTGCGATACAGGTTATTTTGAATGTAGCGGTTGTAACGAATACGATTCCCAATACAGGTATTTCCCTTCCGTTTATCAGTTATGGAGGATCTTCCGTTCTCTTTTTGCTGATAGAAATAGGAATTGTCTTAAGTGTAGGCAGAGGAATACGGTTAAAAGATTTATAGTACAAGATGCATTCCAAGAGAGCATACATATAGTAGAATAGGTCGAACTTTTAAACCGGAAGGCAGAAGGTGAGAATTTGGATGCTATTCATATTAGAGGAGGAAATGCTCTTTTTGGAGAAACAAAAATACAAGGTTCCAAAAATGCTGTGCTGCCGGTGATGGCAGCCGCTCTTTTGATAGAGGACGTCTGCATTATAGAGAATTGTCCCTGTATTTCGGATGTACATCATATGCAGGAACTGCTGGCAGGCATAGGATGCAGGATAAGCAGGACAGAGCATACGCTTATGATTGATGCGAGAAATCTGTCGGAAGATACGATGTCGGGTGAAAATGTTACGGGTATGCGCTCATCCATTACGCTCTTAGGAGCCATGCTTGCCAGAATGGGTGAGGTGACAATGGCTTATCCCGGCGGATGCGTGATAGGGGAGAGACCAATCGATCTGCACTTAAATGCGCTGCGCAGAATGGGAGTTTCCATATATGAGAAAGAAGGCTGCTTCACAGCAAGAGTAAAGGAATTGGAAGGCGCGGTGATCCGGCTGCCAATCTCCAGTGTAGGCGCTACGGAAAATGTGATCCTTGCCTCTGTCATGGCAAAAGGGGTGACCGTACTCCAGAACGCTGCCATGGAGCCGGAAATCGTCACATTGTGCGAGTTCCTGCGGGAAGCAGGGGCAGTCATTGAAGGGATTGGCGGTTCGGTGTTAATCATTCAGGGAGGTCATAGGCTCCATGGAATCCGTTTCCGCATACCGGCAGACCGTATTGTGGCAGGAACTTATCTGATGAGCGTGCTTGGCGCCGGAGGTCATATTTTTCTGGAGGATGCTCCTGTGGCACAGATGCGAAGCATGTTGAAGACAGCGGAAGAAATAGGGGCGCAGATACACATTTTCAGGGAAGGGCTGAATGTAATCGCAGATGAAGACAGGAAGGCAATCCCTTATCTGAAAACAGAAATCTATCCCGGCTTTCCCACAGATATGCAGTCTCCGCTGATGGCTGTGCTGGCAACTGCAAGGGGAGTCAGCGTCATAGAGGAAACAATTTTTGAAAACCGATTCCATATTGTGGAGCCGCTTAAAACAATGGGGGCGCACATTGAAATGAAAGGAAAGCGTCAGGCAGTGATCACAGGAGTGGATAGTCTTCTGGGATGTGAAGTGACCGCAGAGGAATTGCGGGGGGGAGCTGCCCTTGTGATTGCAGGGGTTATGGCAGTTGGAGAAACAATTGTAAAGAACCGTCATTTCATTGAACGGGGATATGAAGATATCTGCAGGGATTATCAGAACCTTGGCGCAAATATTTATATCGGGTAAAATCAGCGCTCTGAGTAAGAATGGAAGATTTACATGGCAAAAAAGAAAACCAAAAAAAAGAAACAGGTTAAAAAAGTAAATACAGTGCCAGTAAAAACAAAGGAAAAAGTCAGTCTGGGTGAGTATATAAGAGGGCACAAGAGCCTGCTGGGCATTGGCGGTATACTGGCAGCCGTTTTTGTGATTCTGGCGGCTGGCTTTTCCTATATTATAACGAATTATACGGTCACTACGGTATATGTAGAGGGAAACGTTCACTATACGAATGAAGAAATCATGAGTATGGTAATGGAAGGGCATTATGGGAATAATTCCCTTCTTTTATCTTTGATGTATAAGGACAAGGGGATAGAAAATGTTCCTTTTATAGAGAAAATGGATGTTTCCGTCATAGATCCCCACACTATTAAAATAGAGGTTTATGAGAAAGCGCTGGCAGGCTATGTGGAATATCTGGAACGTTATATGTATTTTGACAAGGACGGTATTGTGGTGGAGAGTTCTCTTGAAAAGACGGATGGGGTTCCTATGGTGACTGGGCTCAAATTCGATCATGTAATTGTGTATGAGCCGCTGCCGGTTGAGGATCCGGCAATCTTTACATCCATTTTAAACATTACACAGCTCGTGAATAAGTACAACCTTTCGGTAGACCGGATCTATTTTGGCAGTGACGGAACGTTGACACTGTATTTTGAAGAGGTGAAGGCAGCATTAGGAACAGGGGAAAATCTGGATGAGAAAATTATGAAGCTACAATATATGATTCCCAGTCTTTTAGGGGAAAAAGGGACCCTTCATATGGAAAATTATACCGAAGAAACGAAAAAAACATCTTTTGAGCCGGACAAAGTGATGGGAGATGAAATGAAAAACTAAAAAAAACTAAAATTTGTGGTTGATAATTCAAAGAAAAAATTATATGATAGTCTATAAGAGTTCAATAAACTGGCATATAATGTGTGCAGTTCGTTGCGGGAATGATGAAGGAGGACATACCCTTGCTGGAAATTAAGACAAACGATGCTGAATCTGCTGCCAAGATTATAGTAATCGGTGTAGGAGGCGCAGGTAATAATGCTGTCAATAGAATGGTAGACGAAAGCATTACCGGAGTTGAATTTATCGGTATTAATACAGATAAACAGGCATTGCAGCTATGTAGGGCACCGAAGCTGCTTCAGATTGGTGAAAAACTGACCAAAGGATTAGGTGCAGGAGCGAAGCCGGAAATTGGTGAGAAAGCAGCTGAGGAGAGCAGTGAAGAAATCGCAGCTGCTCTTAAGGGAGCGGATATGGTGTTCGTGACCTGCGGTATGGGAGGCGGTACCGGAACCGGTGCGGCACCTGTTGTTGCCAAGCTGGCAAAAGATATGGGAATTCTTACGGTAGGCGTTGTGACAAAGCCTTTCCGTTTTGAAGCAAAAGCCCGTATGGTCAATGCAATAAGCGGTATTGAGAAGATTAAAGATAATGTAGATACCTTAATCGTGATTCCTAATGATAAATTACTTGAAATCGTGGACAGAAGGACAACCATGCCGGATGCTCTTAAGAAAGCGGATGAAGTGCTCCAGCAGGCAGTTCAGGGTATCACGGATCTGATCAACGTTCCGGCAGTCATCAATCTTGATTTTGCAGATGTCCAGACGGTTATGAAGGATAAGGGAATTGCCCATATCGGTATTGGTGAAGGAAAAGGCGATGACAAGGCAAGCGAAGCTGTTAAAATGGCAGTTGAGAGTCCCCTTCTTGAAACAACGATTTCCGGGGCGACACATGTTATCATCAATGTATCGGGTGATATTACACTTGCAGATGCCTCTGATGCGGCAAGCTATGTTCAGGAACTGGCAGGCGATGATGTCAACATTATCTTTGGCGCTATGTATGACGAGACCAAGGGCGACAGCTGCAGAATCACCGTCATTGCTACAGGACTTGAGGATGAGACTCTGCCTACCAATAAACCGCTGTCACCTTACAGCACATTTTCCGGTAAATATATGAAACCTGTTACACCTAACGTTTCCCTGCGCGGAACTGGCACATCTGATGGTGTGAATGCTATTCCAGGACATTCCGCTCCGAATGGCGGACAGGCACCCAGAAGACCGGTTCCCGGAATCAACAGCCCAGGAGATATTAGGAGCAATGTTGCGGATAAGCCGCTTAAGATACCGGATTTTCTGCAGAAGAGATAAGAACATATAGGAATATTTTTTATAAGAAATTCAAAGGCTGTATACCGGAAGGTGTGCAGCCTTTTGTGCAAAATAGGTTCAATGATTGGAGATATTGGATGATGTGTGAAAAAGACAAACTGAGGCAGGCAAAGAAGCGAGACAAAAAAATAGAAATTACAGATATTGCCATTGAAAAAGTACCACATATTGAGTATAAGGGATTTACACCGGAACAAAAACCTTTTCGCTTGTTGATTTACATTTTTTATTAGTTTATACTAGAGTAAAGATGTTGGTGGTGGTTTCTAATCAGGGAACGGTTCACTATATTCAAAAGGATAAAAAGTTTGACAGACAAGCTGCTGTCAGATTGATTAAAGAATGTGCTGATGAATATAATATAAGTAATTCAGTGGTAGAAAGGTACAGAGCAGCATTAACCTTTTTGGTTAGGTGTAGCGAAGTGGGTCTGTTCTATAGTTAGGAGGCTTTTATGGATGCAAAAAAGACGTCACTCTTTACGTTAGACGATTTGGGAATGATAACATTTCCGATTCCTCAAATAGATGGAAGCGATGATTTTGAGATTGATATGGAAGAACTTCGTAGAAGTGATGAGAAAAATAACCGTTTACGGGCTTCTATCAGAGGCAATGAGGGGATTGCAGAGAAATTAAAGCTGTAACAAAATATACTGTCAGTGCGATTAGCATGGAAACTTCCAGCGAATACCGCCGGAAGTTTTTTGGTGAAAAAATTAAGATGTTATAGGAAAGGGAAAAGATGATGAATTTGGAATGGGCAGAAAAATGTCTTGCGTTTATTGACAAAGGTGTGAGTTGTTATCATGTAATCGGTAATGTGGAGAGACAGTTTAAGGAAAATGGATTTAAGGAGCTTAGGGAAAGAGATGCATGGGAAATCTTGAGCGGAGGAAGTTATTATGTGAAACGCGGCGGATCTTCTCTGATTGCATTCAGAGTTCCGGAAGGGGAGTTAAGGGGCTTTCATATGATAGCATCCCACAGTGATTCTCCCTCCTTTCAGCTTAAGACCAATCCTGAAATGACGGTGGAGGATCAATATCTTAAGCTGAATACAGAAGGGTATGGCGGGGCGATTTACTCCACATGGTTTGACCGGTGTCTTTCGGTGGCAGGAAGGGTAGTAATTAGCAGTGAAGATGGTCTGAAAGAGGTGAATGTGAATGTGGATGAGGATCTGCTGGTCATTCCCAGCCTTGCGATCCACATGAATCGAGATGCCAATAAGGGGATGGAGTTCAATCCCCAGACAGATTTACTTCCTCTTATGGGAAGCTGCCGGACAAAGGGCAGTTTAACAGAAAAGCTGGCAGCGCTTGCCGGGGTACAGGCGGATGAGATACTTGGTGATGATCTGTTTTTATATGTCAGGGAAAAGGGAAGAATTGCCGGAGCTTGCGGGGAGATGATGATTGCGCCGAGACTGGATGATCTGGAATGTGTTTATGCTTCCATGGAGGCAGTCATAGGGGTGAACCCGAAGGATTATTGTACAATGTGCGTCATTTTCAATAATGAAGAGGTGGGGAGCCATACTAGGCAGGGAGCAGCTTCCACATTTCTGAAAGACACCATGGAAAGGATAGGGGAAAGCCTTGGAAAAACCGGAAGCGACTACTTAAGGCTTTTGGCGGACAGCTTTATGATTTCTGCTGATAATGCCCATGCTCTTCACCCAAATCATACGGAAAAGGCGGACCCGGGAAACAGACCGGTGTTAAATGGGGGGATTGTGATTAAGCATCATGGAGGGCAGAAGTATACTACTGATGGGTATTCGGAGGCGGTTATGAAATCTTTGTGCAGGGAAGCTGGCGTGCCTTATCAGGATTATCATAATCGTTCGGATATCGCCGGAGGTTCTACGTTGGGGAATATTTCGGCGGGGCAGGTGTCTGTGCCGACTGTGGATATTGGACTGGCGCAGCTTGCTATGCATTCTGCGGTGGAGACGGCAGGAAGCGCAGATGTGGAGTATCTGGTGCGGGTGCTTAAGGGGTTTTGTGAGAAGTAACGCGGTAGGGCGTCGCGGTGGTTCTGGATGTGGGCGTGGTATGGGGCGGCTGGCAGATGGGGCGTGTATTTATGGCGCGGGCCGGATAAAAAATCTGCTTCGGACCTATGTGCGGTGGTAAGAAGAATAGAGTATCCCTTGGTAGGTGTGTCAAGAGTGACGCAAGCGGCGTATTTGGTCCACCCATGGACCAAGTTACGCCTTCGTCGGACGTCCTGTCCGACGATTGCTGGGTGATTCAAAGGGATACTTATTCTTCTAACCACCTTCCATAAGGTCCGAAGCAGATTTTTTATCCGGCCCGCGCCATAAATACACGCCCCTTCTGCTGCTCACAACCCCTATCCCCCGCTTTTGAGCCGCAATCCATGTCGCAATACCGCGATGAATGACCCCCCTTAAAGGACAACGTTTTGACAAATTATGAAGACGTTAATGTTTATAATGAACAAGTACATAAGAAATGGAGGTGAAGGATTGCAAAGTGCAATTACAAGGTACCATTTATATTGACAGCATATTTTTATTAAATCTGGTCATGGACTTATACCTGCTCACACTTACTGTGAAGGTACTTGGAAAAACTGCCACGTATCCAAGAATTTTTGCAGGAAGCGCCGCAGGTGCAGCGGGGTATTGCATCATCCTGTGTCTGCCGGGGATATCATATATGCTGAAGGTACTGTTTGGGATGATTCCTGTAGGAATGCTGATGATAAAGATTACATGCAGGACAAAAGGTCTTAAAGAACTGCTCCGGGTTTTAGGAACTCTCTATATATTATCTTTCTTAATGGGAGGGTTCATAATCTTTCTTAAGGGTAAAAACAGATGGCTTGCGGAACATGGCGACTGCGCATCAGTGGTTGCTGGAATCGGTTTTGTCGGTTTTATGATTGGCAAGAAGCTGATTGCCATATATCGGAAGAGACAGGAGAATCATTTTTGTCAGGTCAGCATTCCGGGGGATGAGGGCACTCTGACGATTGATGCGCTGATTGATACCGGAAACGGTCTGGTGGAACCTGTCAGCCAAAAGCCGGTGGCAATACTGGATGCAGATGAGTGGAGAAATTTAAGACGATGGATGAAACCAGAAAAATATAAGGTCATTCCTTATCACAGCATTGGAAAGGACAGCGGTATGCTGGAGGGATATGAAATAGATACCATGGAAATAAGTGGAAGTATGGGAAGAAAACAGTTTGAAAAAGTAATTATTGCAGTTTTTAAAGGAAAGGTGTCCAGAAAAGGCAGCTATCAGATGATATTGCCGCCGGAATTATCGATATAGAGATTGAGTTTAAGGAGGAAGTTAAGAATGGTTTTTAAGGTAGCGATCCCGGGTAAATTTCAGTTCAAGCTTTACCGGAGGGAGCCTAATTTTTTATTGACTAGACAGGGAGATGTACATTACATAGGAGGTTCAGAGGTGTTGCCGCCGCCGCTTGAGAGTGAAAAGGAAAGTGCCGTCATCAGTGATCTGGGGACAGAATATGAGGATGAGGCAAAGTCCATCCTGATAGAACATAACCTGCGGCTGGTGGTTTATATTGCAAAGAAATTTGATAATACAGGGGTGGGGGTGGAGGATCTGATATCCATAGGTACCATTGGACTGATTAAGTCCATCAACACATTTAACCCGGAAAAAAATATCAAGCTTGCCACTTATGCGTCAAGATGTATCGAAAATGAAATATTGATGTACTTGCGCAGAAATAACAAGACAAAGCTGGAGGTCTCTATTGACGAACCCTTAAATGTGGATTGGGATGGGAACGAGCTGCTCCTTTCCGACATTCTTGGCACAGATGAAGACGTCATATACAGGGATATTGAAAATGAAGTAGAATGTAAGCTGCTTCTAAAGGCGATTGATAAACTGACAGAAAGAGAAAAGACCATCATCAACCTGCGTTTTGGGCTTGGAACACCGGACGGACAGGAGATGACCCAGAAAGAAGTGGCGGAGCTTCTTGGAATTTCCCAATCTTATATTTCCAGACTGGAAAAAAAGATTATGAAAAGGCTGAAGAAGGAGCTGCTCAGGGAAAGCTATTGAGCAGATATCACGTAATTAAAAAAAATGCAGGAGCTGGCCGCGGAGCCAGCTCTTTTTAACAGCGGATATCCACGATGATGATATCGGGACCAATCTGCTTAATATCTTTATAGGGAATGCAGATGTCTGGTTCACTGCAGAGCAGATTGAAGAACTTGTTGCCGGTTGGGATAAAGACCTTGCATATCTGTCCGCTGCACTTATCAAATTCCAAATCGGAAATTCTTCCCAGTTTTTTACAGTCCCGCATATTGATTACATCTTTACATTTCAATTCAGAAAAGAGCATATCCGTAACCTTTCTTTTTCTCTGTATATATTATTTTATGTAAGGATTAAAAAAGGGTTCTAAAATGATGAATATTTTCCTGCCAATTTGTGAATGATTTTTATTACAAATATTTGTCTTAAATGAGACAGAATTTGGAAATGAAGCAGGAGGAAAATAGAACATGGCCCAGGGAAAAGTTGAGATATGCGGGGTGAATACAGCAAAGCTTCCCCTTTTGAAGGCAGATGAGAAAGAAAAGCTATTTGAACAGATAGAATCGGGGGACAGGGAGGCAAGAGAGAAATACATTGAAGGGAATCTTCGTCTTGTCCTAAGCGTAATCAAACGCTTTTCGTCCAGTAATGAAAATGTGGACGACCTGTTTCAGATTGGATGTATTGGATTGATTAAAGCGATAGATAACTTTGATTCAACGTTAAATGTGAAATTCAGCACTTATGCGGTACCCATGATCATCGGAGAGATCAGGAGGTTTCTCCGTGACAACAACACCATACGTGTGAGCAGATCCCTAAAGGATACGGCATACAAAGCAATTTATGCCAAAGAAAACCTGATTAAACAGAATATGAAGGAGCCCACCATCAATGAGATTGCTGCAGAAATCGGCATATCCAAGGAAGACATTGTGTATGCGCTGGATGCGATTCAGAATCCCATGAGCCTGTACGAACCGATTTTTACGGACGGCGGCGATGCATTGTATGTGATGGACCAAATCAGCGATAAGAAAAACAAGGAGGAAAACTGGGTAGAGCATCTTTCTCTAAGCGAGGCAATGAAACGGCTTGGAGAGCGGGAGCGGGAAATTATCAGCCTCCGTTTTTTTGAGGGAAAGACACAGATGGAGGTAGCCGATATGATTGGAATTTCCCAGGCACAGGTGTCAAGGCTTGAAAAGAATGCATTGCGGGCGATGAAGAATTATCTGACAGCGTAAAAATGTAAATTAAAATTTACTTGCATTTTTTGGATTTTGGGGTTAAACTACTAAATAATAAGCGCATATCTTCACAGAATTTTATCAGTTGCAGATGCAATAATTCGTCATAAATTAATGCTTGAAGGATATAAACATGTCAGAGGATTTTTCCTTAATTTACGAACCTCAAAATGAATATACTGAAATAGGATATCACGCAACGTTGAATGTTTACAAAGATGATATTATAGAAAAGGGATTTAAATTAAGCCATGACGAAGATGACTGGCTTGGTGAGGGTGTGTATTTTTGGGACGACATTAGAAATGCGCAATGGTGGAAGAAAGATAATGGTATAATACCAAGATGCATTTTTGTGTGCGAATTAAAATGTGATAGGTCAAAATATCTTGATTTGGATTGTAAAAAGGAAATGGAGAAATTTTCTCTTTTTTCAAAGCAATATCTAAAGGAAATGGCAAAGGCAACTGGCAAAAAACCTGCTTTTAAAGGAAATAATCAAAGGAAAAAATTTTTTTGTGACATTTACTGTTCTAAACAGAATATTAGTATACTATCATTTACATTTGAACATGATTTTTTTAATGTAGCAGGTTTCAAAGAAGGTACTTTAAAAAGAAGGCAAATATGTGTCAAAGAACCGAATTGCATTTCGATTGTATCTGTAAAGGAGTGATTTTAAATGTTGTTTGATGAAAATGAAATGTTGGAAGTGTGTAAGAAACATGGGATTGATATAGTTGAAAAGGATGGATACCCCTTATATAATGGAGACGAAATGAATGCGGATTTCTCCATATACGATATTATGCATGATACATGCAATATAGCTGTTAGTGAAAAGACGATATATTCAGGAATGATGCAGTTAGACATGTCTGTTAATTTTGAAGTTGATGAATATATTAATTATTCTTTAAATTATTTGGACGAGTTGTGTTTTGTAAATGTAAATAAGGATGAACGCTGTAGAAAAGTGGAATCATCAATACCTGATAATAATATGATTAGTATTGCAGCTTAAGGAGCACTTATGCAAAAAAGTAGTTTTCAATTTTCAAATCCACATATTGAGAGAATAGATTTCAGAATGAATCCTGCAACGATTGATTCTGATAATTTACCAATCAGTATAGAGATTCAAAGTGAAATAGATTCAGAGCATAATGAAGCTGTTGCTAAATTAAACTTAGTGATAGGTAAATTAGATGATGAGGATGGGGATTTGCTGTTGAATTCAATTTTTTTCAGCGGAGTTATTTCTGCTAACTTCAAATGGAATGAAAAAATAGAAAATCCAGAAAAAATGTTGAAAGTCAATGGGGGCGCGGTTTTATTGTCTTACATTAGACCAATTGTAGCGACATTAACCATGCAGGCAGGGGTGAAGCCGCTTAACTTACCTTTTGTAAATTTTGCAGAGTAGTTATTGAATAATGAAAAGGCACCTTAATGGTGTCTTTTATTGTTACTTGGTTTCCATAAATTAGTTGACATAATTCGCAGGTCGGAATATAATGGTATTGTTATCAAAATAATGTACAGCTATCAAATTTTTCAACCAGCGGGGGAGAGCATATGAAATGTCCGTTTTGCGGCCACGAAAATACCAGAGTGATTGATTCAAGACCGGCGGAGGATAATAATTCCATAAGACGCCGCAGAGTCTGTGATGAATGCGACAAGAGATTTACTACTTATGAAAAGGTGGAAACCATTCCCTTAATCGTCATTAAGAAAGATGACAACAGGGAGACCTACGACAGGTCGAAGATTGAAGCAGGTGTACTGCGTGCCTGTCATAAAAGGCCCATCAGCGCCAACCAGATTAAGAAGCTGGTGGATGATGTGGAGACCGAAATCTTCAATAAAGAAGAGAAGGAAATTCCCAGCCGTATAATCGGTGAACTTGTGATGAATAAGTTAAAGGATTTAGAGGCAGTTGCATATGTTCGATTTGCTTCTGTGTACAGAGAATTTAAAGATATCAATACCTTTATGGATGAACTGAAGAAGGTTCTGGAATAAAAGACAATGCGATAGGGAGCATGCAGCAGATTTGGGATGAAAATGAAATCCCCTTTTGTCAGAGAAAGAAACATCTGGCAAAAGGGGATTTTTCAATAAACCGAATGGAAAAGCATGTCGGCGTTTGGCATTATAAAACCAAATTCGCTGGGAAATGCGCACTATGTGCATGAAGAAACAAAAAATAAAATATTAATTGACAAAATAAAATGCGGTGGTATAATGGTGATGTAAATAAATTTACTGTTAATCGTTCAAAATAGCAGGCTGGAGAGTAGGATGAGACTGTAACACGATTAGCGAGTAAATATTAAGAGTTTATAAACTTCAATATCGAGAGCCGCAGCGATATTGAACAGCAGATCCATTGAAACCTTGCGCACGATATTAGGCGCTTCAATGGCACTGATATGAGAACGGCTGATGCCGAGCATTTCAGCTAACTGTTCCTGTGTCAGTTTTGCATGTTTTCTATAATAGGCGATGTTGTAGCCTATCTCAATGTACTTATCTGAGTGATCAAAGTTGTAATTCATAGTGTCCATTTGGAAATTCTCCTTAGTATCTATTTTAGTCTATACGTAAGAAAATAAAAATTATGTATCAAAAAGCTATTGCTATTTGTTAAATAACAATGTATGATTTATAAATAGTGATTGCTATGTAATGCACAACAGACGTGTATTTTCATAATGATTACTTTCAAATATGATATTGAAAAATAGTCAAAATTATCCCATAATAACATTACCAAATAATGGAAGAGGGATAACAGATGATAAAAATTGCTATTTGTGATGATGATAGAGACGATAGGCAGAAACTGGATGGAATGATTCAAAAATATGCGGCAGGAGCAAAAGAAGATTTTTGCACGAGACAATTTGAGTCAGGGGAACAACTTGTTGATAGTGATTTTATTCCGGATATTCTATTTCTTGATATTATGATGAACAGAAAAGACGGAATACAAATAGGGATGGAAATTAAAAATATTAAAAACGATATACTGATAGTGTATACTACCAATATATCTCATAATATGGCGGTAGCATTGAATAAAGTGCATTCTTTTGGATATTTGATTAAACCGATTGTGGAAGAAGAATTTTTTGATATGCTGTCTGGTGCAATCAGGCAGATTAAATCAAATCACACAGAGAGCAGGAATATTATTTCTTTTGTTTCGAGTGGTAACAAGGTTATTTATCTGCATGCGATGGATGTTTATTATTTTGAATATGTTAATCGTCAGGTGAGAGCGGTGACTAAGGACGGGTCCTTTGTATGTAAGGAAACGATTAGCGAAATGGCAAAAAGAATGGAGAAATATGGTTTTGCAATGTCGCATCAAAGTTTTGTGGTGAATTTATACCATGTGGACAGCATATCAGGGCAAATGTTGATTATGAAAAATGGTGCACGGGTATATCTGGCGCAAAAAAGGATGTCTGCCATAAAGCATCGGCTGATTCTGCTTGCTAGAAAATCAATAGGTGATGGAGGATACAATGGGCATTAACTTTATTGATGGTCAATTATTTGAACTGACAGGAAAGCTGGTATCTTGCGTGGTTTCTGTCTTGATTGTGTATCGGTTTTTTGATAATAAATATTTACGCGTATATCGTTCAAAATCCATTTACGTAGGAATAAAAATAGTAGGCTGTCTGGCAAACGTGGGAATCTATCTTTTAAATAATGCGTTAAGCAATATCAGCTTTTGGATAATGTTTATTTTGTTAATAAGCCAATGTTTTTATTTTGATGAAGGTGAAAACAAAATCAAATATTATTTTACAAACGTTGCTTTTGTATTTTCTTGTTCGATTTGTGAAGCGATTGGAGGAGCATTTGTGTGGGCATGGATTCAGATTGCTCATTTGGCTCCAAGCGAAACAATGCTTTCCTTTGCTAATAATATAGGGGGAGCAGCATCTACTATTTTTTTGTACTACCTGATTTTAAAACGGCTGTTCATTAGTGAAAAGACGAGAAAGATATCGGTGGGGCAGTATACGATTTACGTTGCGGTCACGTCCTGTGTATTGATTAATATTGGAGAGATATTGTTTTTTTTCAAATTTGATTTCAGTAGCAAAGATTATATATTCCTAATGATAGACATGGTTTTTGTGATACTGATTAATCTGTACCTGTTTTATGTGATGGATGCAGTTGCTGAAAATAAAGAACTTAGGTATAAACTTGCCTTGTATGAACAGCAGGCAAAGAGCAACTATGACTATTATATCAGACAGATTGAAAGCAATAAGACAGTAATGGGGGTAATGCATGATTTAAGAAAACATATGCGGGTTATGGAAGGATTGAAGCAATATGGGGAACTACAGGAATTACAAGACTATGTAAATTCATTTGAGGATATGATATCACCCTTGTTGATGAGGAAATATTGTAATAATGTGATTTTAAATACGATTCTTACCGATAAGGCAGGATATTGTGAAAAAAATTCAATCCATTTTCAGCTTGATATTCAAAATGTTGACATTGATTTTATGAAACCGATTGATATTACGACACTATTTGGCAACGTTTTGGACAATGCAATAGAGGCGTGTGCGAAAACCGATGAAAAGCAAATTAGTTTGAAGATTTATCCTTTTAACCAATTTGTATATATACAATTGACTAATAGTTTTGATAAAAAGATTAAATGTGATAACAAAGGAAGACCCTTATCAGATAAGGGGAAATATCATGGTATTGGTTTGGAAAATGTAGAAAATGTATTAAGGGACTATAATGGTCATATTCAGTTCACAGTAGAAGAACATATTTTCTTTGTAGAAATAATGTTTAGTCATCCATAAACAGCTATAGAAAAATCGATAAAAAGTCAGAACGAAAGTTCCGTTAAAAAGGAACTATTGTCTTGACTTTTTGTTGTTTAATACATAAATTTGGTGGAATATGCAAACTACATTGAAAAATTTTCCTTTTTTGATAGGATATTAAAAAATTAGAAAAAGGAGGTGCCTATCGATGAAATCTATAAAAAAAATCGTATTAGAGAATATTGCAAGGTCTGCTTATCAGACAGCCAAGCATGAAGCTGACTCAGCTTGTTTTTGTTTTTTCTATCAACCCGTTATACCGCAAAAAGTAAAAAATCTCAAAAAGAAAAAATAGCAGGCTGGGTGAAGGAGAAGGCGCCATGACAGACAGGATATTAAGTCAGTTGATTAAATTAAACATAATTGAGCGCGAAGATGAAGAAATTTACCGTTTCGGACTAGTGTACTGACATGTTGATATTTAGATTTACTACCACCTCCCTAAGAGGCAGTAGTAAATGTAGGGTACAAAGAGCTCAGCTTTGTCCGGGCATCGCCTGTCCGAAAATGCCAGTT
>JAAUZD010000050.1 GCA_014804785.1 Lachnospiraceae bacterium | reverse complement strand
GGACAGAAAAAAATGTGCCGTAATATACAGCACGTTAGGAGAGACAATATATGGGAGATGTCGAATTTAATCTGCGGTAAAGCTGCCGTAGGTGGGAACTATAATTCGACGCATGACACGGAAGGTTCACCATCATAGCTAACAGGGGAATTATAGCCATTATAAAGCAAATGAAGAGGATGCGCTATAAATTATACTCATTTTTAGCTTATCGGTACAAGATACAATGACTGTTCTGCACTTTTGGCTCTAGTTTAAGAGATAACAATTTAAAGAAAAGCCTTAAAAATCACCAATTTGGGGCTTGACATTATAGAAGGGAGAACTAATGTATGGGAAAAGGATTGGTTATTGCTGAAAGTATTTCAAGTGATTTTAGAGTAAAGTTAAATGATTATATAGACTGTCAATATCCCCATCTACTTAATCATATCAATTCAGTTACAATACTTCGATTAGAAATTAAGTTCGAAGAGTTTAAAAACATTGCTTTAGAGATAGCGGAAGAAATATGTGATGATAAATATTATGCTCATTTTATTTTTGACGATTCAATGTATGTTATATATAGGAAAATAGTGGTGAAATTAAATATGTATGATGACAAAATGATTAGAGAATGTCAGTTTATAGGTATGAAAAAAGGTATAGACATGGAACTTATGAAATTTTCTGAATTGTTTTTTAAGGATCACCCAAATGATTGATGCTGTTTTAATTTTCGGGGGTAGTGGGGATATAGGAAAAGATATTTGCAAGACCTTTTTAAAAGAAGGATATAAAGTCTTTGCATCATATAATACATCAAAACCTAATATAAAGGATGAAAATATTATTTTTTTTCATTATGATACACGATCAATGAATGATTTCTTTGAAATATTTTCTTATGATATATACAATGTAATAGGTATATTTTTTTGTATTGGTGTTGCTTCAAAAAAGAATTCAATAATTGATACTCAAATTGATGAATTTTTGATGCTAAATGAGATAAATGCAATTTCCTTCATAAAAATAGTACAGGAATTATATTCTATAATTGAAAGATGTGAATCTAAGGTTATTGTATTTAATTCTGAAGCGATATTTAAAAATAATAAAAATAGTGCACCTTATTCTGCATCTAAAAGCTATTTACATAGTATAGTTTTGTCATTAAATAATGAATTAGTAGATAAAGGATTTAAAATCAAAGAAATATTTTTGCCTCCTGTTAGTAGTCGAATGATGAGAAAAGTAGCAAGAAAAAAAGGATATACTGATTTTGAAGAGTATATAGATAAAGTATTGAAAGGAAGAATTTTAAATACTGATGAAATTGCTCTTGCATGTAAAAAATATATTATGGGTGATGAAGTCGCACTGGATGTGCTTCTTCAAGAATATTTGCAATAATATACTTTAAAGATGAAAATGTGTTTTTTTATGTATTTTGGACGGTTGTAAAATTTATTGCAGAAAATTAAAAGAAAAAATATGAAAGGATAAAATGGTATTTAGATAATAATTATAATATCAGTGAGATGGAAATATGGCGAAATATGAATATTCAGATATAGTTGCAGAAATGTATGATTATTCCCCTTTCTTTTCAAAGTTTATATGTCAAAATTCAGCGGTAGTAGATTTTTATATTTCTGAAGCGAAAAATAATAAAAAAATTCTTGAATTTGGGTCAGCAACAGGTATTTTTACTATTCCATTAGCGCAAAGTGGTCATATAATTGATGCGGTTGAGATGTCAGATGATATGATTAAAATTATTAAAAGAAAGATTGAAGATAAAAATATTAAAAACATAAATATAAGAAAACAAAATGCATTGTGTTTTAGTGCTATTGAAGAGTATGATATGGTAATATTACCAGATAGCCTGCTTCTTGCAGTAGGATCCAAAATAGAACAAGAGGAATTATTAAAGATATCGAATAAAGCTTTAAAAAAAGGTGGAAAAATAATAATTGATTTTTTCCCACCTAATTATAAATTATTTGATGGAGAAATAAAAAGAAGCTATGCGAAAGCTAAGGATTGTAATGGAAATTTATATTTAATAGAACGAGAAGAATGTTGGGATAGTATACAACAAATAAGTGAACTGAAATATATACATAAAATGATTGATTGTAATTTTAATATTATAAAAAAATATGAATCAATAATTAAATATAATTTTTTATATTTATCTGAAGTGATTATGTATTTGGAAAATTTACATTTTAAAATTGACAAATGTATTGGTGAATTATGTAAATATTATAATAATTATATTATAACTGCAACAAAGACTAGTGAGTTGACATATTGATATTTATATGAATATATCTGGTAATCAGCCTGCGGTTCTGTCCCAGAAGGATGGATACTTTAGATGGACGATCCGTTTGTTGGAGGAGGAATTCAAAGTCTTTCTGGAAATTCCCGTAAGCAGGGAGGCAATCCGCAATGCTTAAAAAAAACAAACTTCGACCTCACAAAACGAATACTGGTGTTTCCCTACAAAAGAATGAGACGTAGCGGTGGTTACGTTGATTAACGACAACGCCACGGATGAAAAATCAAGTCAAGAGGGCAGTTATTTTTTATTCGGTGTACTAGATAATACATCGATGAGAACTTATTATTAAAGTGTTAGTAATTAGGTAAACATCCACCTTGCGTGTTTTGCGATTTTTTTGCATAAAAATAGGGGGAATGTTGCAAACCTTGTAGTGAATATTCCGGCTTGACACAAGAATATTCATGTAGAAACTGTTATCAAGAAATTTAGCAAGGTTGAGAACATATTGAGCCGTTGAACCAAGAGATATGATGATGTTGTCAAAGATTAGAGAATGGAGCATTTGAAAAAGTAGATGAAGCCATAAATCTTTAATGAATATGAATGGTTGAAGCAGGACTTTACTATTTAGAATATGAAAGAGATGAAATAGTTGAGTTTAGCAATTTCAATATCCGCGTAAATCATAAGATTATCTTTTCAAGTATAAATACTTTGACAATTCCACAAGTATTCATTATCAAAAATTTGATTGAAATAAGTGTTTCGGTAGAGTTATGTATTTAACATATCCAGCTTATAAATAATTCAGATGAAACCGTGGTAATACACTTTTTTAAATAGTTAGATTATTGAAAAAGCTAAAATCTACAGCATCTGAATGATTATAGTCATAGATTTAAAAGAAAGGAAAAGTATATGTTTGAGTTTCTTTAGACATCATACAAGACAAATTATGAAATTGGAAAATATTAAGGAATATTGTCTAAATAAGTATAAGGTGGAAGAAACATATCCTTTTGGAAATGTGCCTATTTGTTATAAGTTAAATAATAAAATATTTGCACAGTTATATCCTTATTCAGAAGATTATAAAATAACGCTTAAATGTACAACTGATATGGGACAGTTTTACAGGATGGTTTATCCAGAAAAAGTAGTGAGAGGTTATCATTGCCCACCAGTACAGCAGCCATATTGGAATACAGTTTATTTGCAGGATTTTCCTGATGAAGAGTTGTTAAATATGATTGATCATGCATATGAAGTGGTTTTTCAAAGTTTTAGTAAAAAAGTCCAGAATCAAATATTAGAGAGCAAGGTAAATAATGATAAATGAATCAACAGGAGATATTAGTACATTTGTCATTAGCCAATGTACTGACATATTGATATTTATATAAATATATCTGTTAATTACAGCTGTTTTTAGGTATATCAAAAGATACGGCGGTGATTCTTTATGGCAAGACCTAAAAATATGTAATCTATCTTGCAGAGGATGAATTTAAGGAACTTGAATCCACAATCCATAAGAAAAAAATTTCAAGAACAATTCGTTGTAGATGCCAGATCATTCGTGACTTGGATGAGGCACATGGAAAAGCTTTAACACATGAGCAAAGCGCCAAATCCAACGATGTCTTCCTAGCAATGGTTGCGAACACTATTACAAAATATATGAACGGCGGTGTCGGTGCAGTTACTGAGTTTAAAAGGATTATCAATTCAGATAATGCAAGGCGCAAGGTTGACGGACGCATAAAAGCCCGGCTTATCGAACTTGCCTGTGGTCCTGTCCTGGAAGGACACTCCAGATGGACGATTCGTCTGCTGCAGGAAACAAGGCGTATCATCAAAAAGCTGGAAATACATTATACCCCCAAGTATGGAAGACGGCTGGACATTGCCAAAATAGGACTGTTACGCAATGAACTGTCAGCATGGGAATCGGATTGGAATATATCAGCGGCAAAAATCAAATGGCAATTTCGAGCAAGTGATGCCCGGATAAAACTCAGTTCATTTTATCCACATTTACCACTACTTCATAAAGAGGCGATGGTAAAACTAAAGATCAACATGTCAGTACACTAGTAGGCAAACGAGTGTTTGACGGTGAGTGTTGAGAAAATTTGACGTCTGCCGTTAATTTTTCATAAAATAATTTTTATAATATTGTATTGTGAAGTAACCAATAGTTGCAAAAAGCACTCGCTAAGTGATAGATTTACATTATAAAAAGTATTATAATTTCGTTATTAAATTGGAAGAGGTAAATGATATATGAAACTATCAAAAAAAATACAGTCGTTGCGTAAAGAAAAAGGATATTCTCAGGAACAATTGGCAGAGTTATGTAATGTTAGTCGACAAGCTATTTTAAAATGGGAAACAGGAACTACGCTTCCGAATCAAGAGAAAATGTTGCTGTTGAGTGATATTTTTAATGTTACAATAGATACATTATTAAAAGATGGAGATGTGGATGAGAGTATAAAAGATATTTCTCATTGTGGTTTGAGTATGACTCAGCAAGACGATGAAGTTATTTATGAAGGTATAATGATAAAAGAAAGTATTGACACTGAATGTGTGTTGGATTATTTAAATGTAAATAAGGTTGAGTTATGGAAAACAAATGGAATTCCTAAATATTGGACTGTTTTGCATTTTAAGTCTTCTTATAAAGAGTTACCTGAGATAATATCTAAAAGTGTTATATCAAATGAAAAAGTTGGAAATTGGTTCGTGGATTTTAAAAGTAAAAGTGAAAAATACATAATATTTCGTAATAAAATTTTGAGATATTCGATTGGGAATGTTTTTGAAAAGCAATTAGTATGTGACGAATGTAGAAAAATGGGTATTACAGATGCAGAAATGAATTGGTTGGAATAAGATTTGCTTGAAAGGTGTGAATAATATATGTTGAAAAAATGGTTACCACAAAAAAAAGAATATCGTTGGAACTTTTTGATGAGTATTTTATGCTCATTGGTAACCAGTGCATGTTTGGTAGTACTTCCAATAATTTTATCTCATATTATAAATACTATTTTTTATGAATATGAACTATATAATTTCTTAAGACTTTTATTTATCTATACATGTGTATTTTTAATATATTGTTGTACAGATTATTTCTATACCTTTAATTGGCAGAACTTACATAATCACTACATAAATAAAGAATTAAAAGGTAAAATTTTTTCTGAAATTTTACACATAGATTATAAATCATATAATAAGTTAAAGAATGGAAAATTATTTTCGGCAGTTACGAGTGATGCGGACGAAGTTTTATATACGATTCAATATAACTATATTCAAGCAATATCTAATTTTATTACTATGATTATTGTGCTTATTATTTTATTTTCTATTGATTGGATAATGGGCATGTTGGTTATATGCTCTGGAGGACTTATTGTTTTAAACTTGAAAATTCAGTCAAAGCAAACAGAAGAGTGTTCAAATAGTCTGCATCAAGCAAAAACAATATTTAGTGACTGGATTCGTAAGTTTACAAAAGGAATTATAGATGTAAAAATCAATTTTAGTAGTGACTTGATATTAAAAATAGCTAATCGAGAAGTAAATAATATTAATTTATATGAAAAGAAAAAAATGTTGCTTGAAGGTAAGAACGCATCAGTTGCTTATGCTACACAATACATAATTAAGATTTGTATATTTCTGTATTTGGCTATTTTATGTAGTAGGGATGAAATCCAAATAGGTGCATTTTACATGGTTGTTAATTATATTGATAGAATTCATGATTGCGGGAAATTTTTAAGCGATAATTTTCAAATGTTCGGCTTTAGGAAATCAGCTTTGCGAAATATCAATAAAATCGAAAGAAAGCAAGAAAAATCAAAATCGTTTGAAAGGTTAGAAAAAATTGAAAAAATCAGGTTTAAAAATGTTGAATACGGAAAAAATGATTACATTATATTACATAATTTGTCCTGTGAATTCGAAGCCGGAAAGCTTGCTTTTGTTCAAGGAATAAGCGGAAGTGGAAAAACAACAATGCTCAATATGATTATGAAGAATATTGAACCTGATAAAGGGATGATATTTTATAATAATTGTAATATAAATTTAGTTAGTCCCTCCTGGTTAAGAAAGCAAATTTGTTATATCAAACAGGATGAACAGCTATTCCTTAATCAAAGTATTAAATTTAATATTTGCTTGGGGAAAGATATTGATTTGGAGAAAATGAAGGGATTCTGTGAACAACTAAGATTTTATGAAGATATTCAAAAGATGAAAAATGGTTTTGAAACCATTATTAATTCTGAAAATACAGTTTCTGATGGGCAAATTCAAAAAATACTGATTTTAAGAGCATTATTTAGTAGTAAACATGTGTATATTTTAGATGAAATTACCTCTCACTTAGATTACGAATCTGCTGCGGAAACTATAAAACTATTTAAAGATAATAAAAAAAATGATATAGTAATTTTTATTGCACATGATAAAAATATATATGAAATGGCTGACGTTGTATATTCGATTTAAAATAGGGTGGTAGATTAAAAATGAGAAGTAGAGGTTATTCATTACCTTAATTGCATTACAATCAAGCCATCCTTCTGGTGGTCGATTTAAAAATTGAATATTGAGAATGTTAAGGTTATGCAGTTACTGATTTAATCTTATAATTTTGATTTCTTGCTATGCTGATTGCCAATTTCACCGTGTTCTCCCATTCAGTAGGAGAAAGAATGGATTTCCGGCAAAGTTCCGCATTATAGCTTCCTCCGTTCTTCAGCATATGATATAATGCGGTCAAAATCATTTTCGCCATGGCGATGATTGCTTTCTTGTGGTCGCGGCGTTTTTTTGAATTGCGAATCTCAGGATGCTTCTTGTTGGTAAAAACAGCATTGGCACACTGTACGAGTGACGGCTTGATGTAGCATCCGACTTTGGAGACACGGACAGATTTTTCTACCTTGGCCCCTCATTGTTGGTTGGCGTAAGGCCAGTCCATGAGCATAAGTGTTTTGCTGAAAGGAAAGCCTCCATATTGATACCAATTTCGGAAATGCTCCCGATGGCAGTAAAATCACTGCTGATACCAGGAACGGTTTGGAGAATGGCAAGTTCCTGCTGACAGGGAACGGCGAGCGTAAGAATAAGTTCTTCAAGCTCTGCTTTCCGGGAGTCAAAGTCTTCGAAGTGGCATTTGGTCACCTTTAGTTTACCAGCCTATTCCGGAGTAATATAGCTATTAATGGCATCTCGGAGTTCAGGAAATTTCTTTTTTCAATCTTTTGAAAACGAGAGGCTCAAGGTCAAAGGAAATATCTGTGGGATTTTCCAAAAATTTATCCAGTATCGCCTGGGCAGATTTGCCAAATGTGTCCGAAACAGCGTTTCCCAACTGGATATTGGAAACCGTGAGACAGTTCTGCAATCGATTCTTTTCGTTTGAACTAAAACAGATCAGTTTGAAACGATAGCGCATGAGATCATGGAACTGGCAGATGTCAGCAGGTGCATAAAGCTTTCGGCAGCAAGGTCATGCTTGAACAGGTCAGCAATCCATTTGGCATTTTTCTTGTCAGTTTTCTTTCCATGGATAGCCTTAACATATTTGGGATGAGCAAGGACGATGGTATAGTCGTTTCCTAAAACGTTGAAAACAAAGGTCCAGTATTTACCGATGGTCTCCATAAAGACATCCCTGGAGTTATGGGGGAGAAGCCATTGTAGCAAATCTTTCAACCCTTTCGTGTAGATCGAAAAACGGTGGCTCTGATAAGTGGTGACGCCTTTAGGATTGATGGAGGCGATACAGGTCACTACAAAAGTCTTGTGGACATCAATGCCACAACAGATTTTGTACACGATTTTTAAGGTCATAGGAACTCCTTTCAGAACCAGGAGAGTTCGAGTAAAAATTATAGGGAAGGACGGCATTGACTGAACGCCTAAGCCATAAACGAGAGTGTTTATACAAAGATAAGATTACATTGCTCATGTTACACTTATTTGTGCTTGAAAAGACAGACTACACATATAAATATGCGGTCATTCGGCAAGCCAGAGGGTTCACTCATCTCCCCGTGATTTGTAGTATATCGGGTTCCCTATTAAGAAGAATTGTAAAGAAAAAACAGACTTAGGCAACCATTTTCATAATGCTTTGTGCCTGAGCGAAGCGAAAGGAATGAATATAAATATGAAAAAAAAATATATATTAGGTTTTTTTTTAAAAAAAGAATGTTTGATTAGCTTCATAATTGAATTATGTTTATACGTAATAATATTGTTGCAAGCCCCCTTGATTTCTAATTTTATTAATGAGACTGTTTTGAAAAAAGACAGGACGAGTTTCTTCACATATATAATATATTTTGTTTTGTGGGGCTTGTTCTATATTATTTTCGCAATGATACAAAGAATTGCTGAAAATAATTTTAAGAACAAGCATAGAAATTTTTTGGTAGATGAATTGGTAAAAAAAATGATAAATGCTCAGGATATTTATTCAAAAAATACAAATGATGAATTAAAAGCTTTTTTTGAAATTGATATACCCATAGTTATATCATCAGGATTTCTTGTATTAAAATCTATATTAATAAATTTGATTTTTGTTATAGTTTGTGTTGTGCTATTAGCAAATATTTCTTGGATGATGACAGGTGTAGTTTTGGGTATTCTCTTGATTTCTTATATAGGTGAGCTTTATTTATCATCAAAATTAAATAGAATTAATTATAATTTAAGAGAGGAAGATGTAAAAATACAAGGTTTTTTTTCGGAGGGAATTGAAAAGTGGGAAGAAATTAGGAATCACAACATGGAAAATTTTTTCCAGAATATGTATTATTCTGTTATTGACAAGTATATTTCTTTCATGAATAAATGGGTAATAGTATGGGAAAATAGAAATCTATATATGGATATGAAAAAAATAATTTTGCAATATGTTCTAGTTTATGCTATAGGAGGTATATTTGTTGGTCAAAAAATATTAGAATCTTCATCGTTAATTTTGTATGGACAGATTTTTATTACAATGTTTGGCTTTATCGATACTATAGTTAATGCTTTCAACAATGTATTTGATGCACGAGTTAATTTTTCAAAATTGTATGATTTTTTTAAAGTTAATGAATGCAAAAAAATTAGAGAAATTAAGGAGGGAGATATACAAATTAACAATATTTATTTTGGATATGATGAGAAAGAAAAAATATTTCAAAATTATTCATGTGAAATTATGGAGAAAAAAATTAATGTTTTAGTAGGAGATAATGGAATTGGAAAATCGTCTTTATGTAAAATAATAATGGGAATTTTAGAAGTCCAACGAGGAAATATCTGCATAAATGGAGAAATACTTGATAGAACTTATTCCTTGTTGGATTCGGGTTTTTTTTCATTGTATTCTGAATCATGTGGATTTTTTCATGCGACTTTAAGTGAAATTATAGGCGCATGCAAAGATGATATCTATGAAAAGTATTTAGATTATTTTCAATTAAATCAAAGAATATCTAAATTTGAAAATGGAATTTGTACTGAAATAATTGATGAGAATATCTTGTCAGGTGGTGAAAAGCAAAGAATATTTTTGATTAGATCTTTTTTATCTAATGCTAAGGTAATAATTTTTGATGAACCTACTTCTGCTTTAGATAGAAATAATATAAAATTATTCGCAGAAAAAATGTGCGAAATGAAAGGAAGGAAAACGGTAATTTTAATCACACATGATTGTTCGTTGAAAAAGTTGGGAGACAATATAATAAATTTGAATATGAGGTGAAATTAAATTTGAATTTATAGATTTATAATATTATTGGGAAGTGATAATGCTGCAAATTAATCATTAAAATCGATGAGACAGGTTCAAGTTTTTGTAAGTGCAAAAATCTTACATAAGATATGCGAATAGTTATTAAAAGGCAGAGCCGGGATTATTCATTCTACTCTTATTTGTATTATACGGGGATTTTCAGACATGTCAATAAGACCTGCCTTTTTCAGGTATAATATCAAGATTAACAGGGCGCTGCGCTGATTTTATCTGCACTTTGGCATTAGAAACGAGCTGTGAAGGGTGCTTGCGGATATGTAAAGTATTGGGGATAAGAATCAGTGGTGATACGGTAATATGTCTTCTTCTGAAAAGGTATCAGTTTATGGAAGATACTCCTGTCGGAGAAGAGATTGGAATAGATGATTTTGCTTACAAAAATGCCACGCATATGGAACTGTTATCGTGAACGGCGAAACACATAATCCCATCACATTATTAGATGGACGAGACGGGGAATCCCTGAGAAAGTGGCTACAAAATACTAAGCATGTTAAAGTAGTCACCCGTGACAGAGTCAGTGCATACGCAAAAGTCATAGCGGAAGAATTGCCGGATGCCATGCAGGTAGCTGACCGCTTTCACTTGCATCAGAACCTGCTAGATGCAATAAAAAAGGCTCTGAATCATGAACTGCCAGCCACGATTAAGATTCCACACACGGAAGGATTCCGGGAATGTAAAACCTTCGAACCCCAGCCTTATATAAGGACACGGACAGGGGAACTTAAATATAAGGCAGGAAGCACTGGAAAGCAGGAAGATTATATTACAAGGGAAGGTGTTTTCAAGCATATGTGGATGAATATGGACCTGACAGAATTTCAACGATCCTACATCTATGATAAATTTCCAGATTTATGGGAAATCTACAGCTACATTAAAGAGTTCCGAAATATTTTTCAAAAAAGAAAGGTGATTCTTTTTCATTTATTCATAGATAAATATAAAAGTAGCAAAATAAAAGCTCTGCGAAGTTTTGCGAAAGGGCCGGAAAATGATATGGATGCTGTTGAAAATGTTGATGCTTATGATTTTAGTAACGGATTCGTAGAAGTAACCAACAGCAGGCTGAAAATGATAAAACGGACAATGTATGGCAGGTGCAGTAATGAATTGCTGGAAGCAAAACTATGTTATATGCGGCAGGATAAAAACAGATAATTGCGGAAGAACCTTTTAAGCCGGAATATTCATTTTATTCAAGTGCAGAGTTTGAGTTAATTAATAAAATCTAAAAGGGGATTTATATGAGTGATATTTTAAAAAAAGGTGTAATGGAACGATTAGAACTTGATTTTAATGTACAAACACCAATAGCATCGTATAATTATACGTCATTTATCGGAGGGGTTATGTTTGCCAATAACATGGATTTGTATCCTTACTATTTGTCAAAACATATATTGCTGTTAAGTAATGATTTGTTCGATGTTTCGTGTGATGATATGATTATGTTTGAAGATGCGAATGTGTTTGAAGAAAAAAAAATACGAAATAGCATTTTAGAGAGCAAACAGATAAAGGAAGATATAATTGAAAAGATAAATGATGGATATTATGCATCTGTAACAGTTGACGAGTTTTATATTCCGAATAGATACTGTTATAATAAGAAGAGTTATTATCATGATATGCTTATATACGGATTTGATTTGAATGAAAATGTTTTTTATACTGCGGGATATGATATATCAGAACATTTCAATACAATGAAATGCAACATAGAGGTAGTGGCAGACTCCATCTCGAAATGTCTTAATGAAAGAAAAGCAAAGCCTCATTTTCATTACTACAAATGCAAAAAGAATTGTAAGGAATTTGAGATTGAAAGTGTAAAAGATTCATTGAACAAGTATTTAAATGGCGAACCTATAAAGAAAATAGCATATAATGGAAAATATGGAATAAATGCATATGAAGGGTTAAAAGAAAAATATAGTTTGGCTTGCGAGAATGATACATATTGGAGAAAAGCATCATTTAGTATGCTTTGCGAACATAAGAAACTTATGTTAGATAGAGTAAAATATATTAATTTGAATTATAATCGAATTGATAATTATCTAATAGATAAATTTGATAATATATTGAAAATTTCCAAAAATATTCAAATCAATTCGTTGAAGTATGAATTTACAAAAAGAGAAAACCTTTTTAGGAAGATAAATGATAAAATCGAAGAAATGAAAGGGATTGAGACAAAAGCTATTGAAGAATTGATAAAGAATATTTGACTTGCGATATTATAGATGAAATATTAAAGGACTCAAACTTCCTGTATTGAAAAGGGATTCGGCCTTTGAGAAATCAATGCTTCAGTCTATAAAATACTCTTAAGCAACTTTTTCCTTCGTTTCATAGCATCCTTCATGTATCTGGGGGATAATGAACAAAGCTGAATGTGAATTCTTCCAGATGGGCTTCTATGATATGGAAAGGATATTTCACGCTGTCCATCAGCGCTTCTGTGACGATGACCATCTGCGTTCCACAACAGGACAGTTTTTTCCCATTTGATAATGTATCCAACACAATCAGCTTATGGGGAAGAATATCGAACTGAAAAGAACTAGAATGTTGCTTATCAGGGAAAAGACTATCTATAATGTACGCTATAGGTGACAAATCTAAAAGTTGATTCCTTGAAATCGGACAAGTAAAATCACCCATACCAATGAAATATGGACAAATAACATTCCCAGCCCCAATTTGTGGATAATAGCATGTTCTGTGCCTTGGCATCTGGACATTTTGTTTGTTATAACAGTGCATTCCATGGTAACCTTAATCAGAGAAAGGAGACAGACCATGAATGTAAAAGATTCCCGGGTGTGGAAATGGATGTTTTACGCGGAAACCCATATATATACAAAGTAACGTAGTGCCACCTCAACTTTACTACTGAATTCAAGAAATTGTTCTGGAAGCACCACAACGAAGGGATGACACCAAAGGATATCCTGCTCAGCCTTGGATATGACCCGGATATACTTGGATAAAAACTTGTGAATGGTATCAGGATGCATATAAAAGAAGAATTCGAGAAGCAGGGCAGGTTCAGCAATGGACGCAGACTGCGCAATGCATCTGCTAGTGTTTCTACCAGTGATTCGGTGGAACCGGCGAGAACAGGCAGTTGAGGAATGAAGTGGAATACCTTCGGTAGGAAGTAGCATTCCTAAAAAATTTCATCAATCAGGACCTTCAGAAAGCTAGAGAAATACTAATGAACGAGCCGTCTGCCATATTTGAGATCATCTATTCCTTGGTCAACACAACCAGCCGGAGGAGCATCTGTTCATATCTGAGATGTGTAGCATAGCAGGTGTTTCCAGAAGGAGATACTATGCATGAATAAAAGCTGCCCTTGTCCGTGAGACACAGGAGGAACAGGACAGAAGGGATTTTGATATCATCATTGAAGCTTACCATTGGCGTGGAAGTTCCAAAGGTGCAAGGGGAATCTACATGAGGCTACTGCACATGACCCCGCGGTTGTGAAGAATGTGATAAAAAGGTAATGCGAATTTTTGGATATGTCTCTTAATAGGAGTATTTGCAAATCTTTTGCCATTTGGTGAACCATTTTATTTTCTAGTGTTCCCTTTTATTTTGTTATACAACGGAGAGCGTGGTCCAAAATCGAATTTTAACAAATACTTCTTTTACATATTTTATCCGGTTCACTTATGGATTATAGCTATTATTAATTTTATTGCAGCAGCATGAGGTTTTATAAGAATGAAATTCTCTGTTTTATTTATCGAGGAACTTTCACAGATCAATACATTGTATGCAAAGGTAAGGTAAAATGAAAGGAATAGTATATGCGTTATTAGCAGCTTTTTGTAATTCATGCATAGGTATATTTAGCAGTATTCTTATGGAGCAAGGGCTATCTAGTACAGAAATAGCATTTATGAGATGTTTTGTTGCATTATTATTTACATTCGCATTGTGTATGTTAAATGTAAGCATAAGGAAAAAGTTAAAACTTGGAAAGTTGGAAGTTTTAAAATATGCGATATTGGCTTTTTTTGGTATAAATATAATGTATATATTTGAAACAACAGCCATCCAATATATTCCAGTTTCATTAGTATCATTTTTACTATATGCATCGGGAATATTAACAATAATTTTAAGTTGTATATTTTTGAAGGAACATATGAGTATTGCTAAAATTATTGCTATTATTGTTGTATTTATAGGAATTGGAATAATGTTTATTTCAAATCTGAACATGAGCGGAAGCTTGGTTGGTATTGTATATGCAATAATTGCAGGTGCGGGATATTCATTATATATTTTTGGTGTTAGTTTGAAAATGGGTTGGTAGTAGTTAGAGAGAGTTTTATAGGACAGTTGACATGATATTATCTCTAATATATGGAGGATACTTATCATGACTGACCGTGAAAAATTATTCAACTCTCTCAAAAAGCTCCCTGATGAAACAATATCTAAACTCCTTGATGCCGTGGCTCAACTCCTGCCTGGTGAAGAAGACTACCTGCTACCTGCCTGCCCTTATTGTGGCAGCACCGATGTGATCCGTTATGGGCACAAGTGCGGTAAACAGAGATTTTCCTGTAAAACCTGTGGACGTACTTTCGTTACTACCACCCATACAATTATGTCACAATCCCATTCCCCGGCAGATATATGGCAGAAAGTGATCAGTGACACGATCCATGGACATTCTATTCAATATACAGCAGTCAGGCTGGACTTAAACCATCAGACTGTATTCAACATGCGGCACAAGATACTCCTTGCCCTGCAGCAGCTTCCGGAAGTCGAAGCTGTCCTCCTGGGGGAAGTATCGGAATTAGATGAAACCTTTGTCCTTGAAAGTTATAAAGGCAAATCTCTTCCGGAAACTTTAGGGAGAAAGGCACGTAAACACGGGGCCAGAGCCCAAAAGCGTGGTATATCAGATGAGTATATCTGCATATGTACGGGTATACAGCGTGGAGGCAGTGCTTATGCGCTGTCAGCCAACAGGGCAAAACCGGATGCAGAAGAGCTGACGGAGCTTTATAAGGAGCATATTGCCCAAGGAACATTAGTGCTGTGCGATGGGCTAAAGAGCTATCGTGTATTACCCACAGTTGCAGAATGCACAGTAAAAGACTGTTCAGGGATAAGCGGAGCTAAAAAATGCTTTTATCATCTAAATACGGTAAATGGATTCCATAGTTATATCAAACAGAGGTATCATTTTTACCGTGGGGTTGCAACCAAATATTTAAACAGATATACTGCCCTGTTTGCATCAGCATATAGGAAAGCAGGAGCATTAGTAGAGCTATTAATAAACACGTTGTTAGGAGTAAGCAATACCAATTACTATCATAGTAATAGGGCTGTTAAAGAAATGAGCTTGCTGGCTATTTGAGTTACCAACCCATTTTCAAACTAACACCATATTTTTTTAAACAAAAAGTGGAATATTCAATCGGGCATGAGAACTCTTGTGTATATTTTTTTATTTGAAACAATTTTTTTGGGGATTCAATTGCTAATCAGTGGTACAGTAATCAGCATTAAAGCTAATAATATACCATTTATTATACTTCTGGCAATCGTACCGACAATGGGACAGCTTAAAGTACCTTTCAAAGCTGAACACATGATAATAATATTGCAGTTCAATGTAAAAAAATGATAGAATGATGGGAGCATTGTTTGTTTAATTTCTTTAGAGAATGGAGAGAGAACTGATTGAGCAGACTCAGAATATTGAACGCATTTCAAATAAAATTATTGATGGCATTGTTAATGCTTCTTGATCATCTGCGTTATATTAATAACTTCATACCAGCTGATATAGCATCCTTTTTTACTTTTATTTCCAGATGTGTAGCTCCCATGTTTGCATATTTTGCAGTAGAAGGAATTCGGAATACGCATAATTTGAAGAAGTATTGCCTGCGTTTATCTATATTTGCGTGTATTATTTTTTCCGGGAATAAAATATTAAATGTAATTTTGGAATCGATGCTGAATCAGGAACAAATACTTTTATTTAGAAATAATAACGTTATTTTTACGCTCGCACTAGTGTACTGACATGTTGATATTTAGATTTACTACCACCTCCCTAAGAGGCAGTAGTAAATGTAGGGTACAAAGAGCTCAGCTTTGTCCGGGCATCGCCTGTCCGAAAATGCCAGTT
>JAAUZD010000049.1 GCA_014804785.1 Lachnospiraceae bacterium | reverse complement strand
TCCACTTGTTCACCGCCAAAGTCGAAATCATATATTTTAAAGATTTCATTCTGTATAGCCAGATTGTCTTCGTAATCGTTCTTGCACTTATAATAGGTGTTCAAGGTTGTGCTTTTATTCTTGTGCCCTACGTTTTTTGAAACCAATGCCAGTTTCATGCCTTTGTCCAGACAGTTTGTTACATAACTCCTTCTGCACGTATGAGAGGGCTTGTATTCCACTCCCACATAATTACAGAAAGCCTTGAATGTACTGGTAACACTGCTCTCCTTTACCATCCTTCCGCTGTTTGCCGGGATGACATATTCGCTTTCAATCCCTGCCTGCTCTGTCCTGCGCTTCTGTTCCATCAGCCATCTATAAGTAAAATCATTGATGACTACGGTCCTGCGGGAAGTTTTGTTCTTCGGGGTGCTTTCTTCATATATTTTGGAATTGGTATCATAATCTGTATATTCTGTCTGCGTCCGCTCAATCTTAATGGTTCTGTGTTCCAGATCGACCTTGCTCCATTTTAGTGCAAGTAACTCTCCCAATCTTAAACCAGTTCCGCAAAGGATAAAGAGTGCCGGAGAATTGCGATATTTTTTGCATTTATTCCAGCAAGTCATAGAGCCTGACTGTAAGGTATTGATTTCATCATCCTCCCATACGCCAAGTTCCTTGTCTTCCTGCTCTTTACACCTGTCCTCATTGATTTTTACCTTCCGCATAAAGTTCCAGCTCATGATTTCCCTGTCACAGGCGTAATCAAATGCCTGGCTGACAATGCATTTTATCTGGCATACATAAGAATAAACTATAGTTCCATTTGTCAAGGTACGGATAAAATCATCACAGTGATACTTCTTAATCTTCCGGGCGGGGATTTTCCCAAAGCTGCTATCCTTCACATAATTTACATAAGCCCTGTAATATCTGCTGTGGGTCTGCTTCTTGATATCCCCTTTGGCAAATTCCAGAAACATTTCTACCACCTGTGCCACCGTATCATTTTTATGTTTCTCTAAATCCACCTGACCTGTCATAGTCCTTTTTGCTTCCTTACGAAATTTCTTCTTTACTTCGTCTTCTGAAGCCCCTGTGATCTGGTGGCGTTTTCCGGTTTCTGAATATTTAGTAGGAATCGTGGTATAATATTGTATCTGCAATCCCTTCTGCCGGGAATTGATTTTCGGAATCGTTATCTCGCTCATGGCAATCTCCTCTTGTGTCTTACAAAGAAGGACATCTGCCACGTCCTCTAAATCTATATCTATTATACCACATTTTATCAGATTCAGCAATTCTCTGTTTGATATTTCGATTTTTAACTAACCTCCCAAGCGTCTCCTTTCTCGATTTTTTTCTTATGTATTAGGTCCCTGCTATCACTAAAAATCTCCCATTTTTACCAAATATCCGCCTGTCACAGGTGGCAAGGGTAATGATACTGGTGGGAGCGTGATCAGGCTCTGCATAATATAACGCCCTTCCCTGCAACTGCTCCATCCATGCATTGTAGCTTTCCATATCAGCATGATTTCTTGTACGAAAATCCCATTCTTCCAGATCGTCTATGCTGTATTTGACAACCGCCATTACCTGATAGGCTGTGGCACTTCCATAGGCATCTGTGAAATAGATAGTCTGGTTTTCCTTAAAATAATCTTCCTTCTCATAATCTAAGAGTGTGGAGAACATGGCATCTGAACCTGCGCCCATGTTGTGACCGTAAATAATGCGGTTGAAATCCCATACCTGCGTGTCCTTATCCATGAACGGGCATCCGACACTACTCTTATCCCCTGTAAAATCATGGGAAAGATAAAAGGCATTGCCATCCGTTCCCACTACAGGAAAATTAATTAGAGTGTCAGGAATGCAGAGCCAGCCTTTGATATCTTCATTTTCACTGCATAATGCATCCCAATCGTAGGCTTCCAGTCCCTTCTCCCTCATTTCTGCCTCATATTCCTGCCTGTACCGTTCTGCGTCCGCTTCCATTTCTGAAATAAGCTCCTGCAATACCTCAGCTGCTTCCTGCTGTGATCTTTCCCTTTCCTCTTCTATGATAATATCAAGCTGGGCATAAGCATCCGCAATCGCCTGATACTTTTCAAGCTGCCTCACTGCCTTATGGCGGAAGATCCCCATACCAGTTATACAGACAAGGGTAAGGGTAACGCCGACTATAATCTGTACTGTGATCCGCTGCCTTTTCTTTTCCGGCAGGTCAGGGAAAAGTTTCTCCCCAAGATAGCTAATAAAATCTTTTATTTTCTCCATGCTGCGCCTTTCTTAGAAATTGTTTTAATCATTTCTTTAATTATTCAGGGGATGCAGCCATTTTTCCAGCCACATCCCCTTTCAGTCAGGACAGGATAATCCCAGATTTCCTATCCTCCTTTTCAGCCCCAGCCACTTCGGGACACTTTGTCCCAAAGCCCGGGAGCGTACTTGCAACTTCATTTCCCCACACATCCCAGCCGGGCGGGGTCTGCCTTGCGAACAGCTCCACACGGGGCAGATCGCCCATGAGGGCAACAATCTTTTCCCGGGCCCCGTCCGGCTTTTTGCTGTGGGCCTCTATTGGGGAAATGATAAACTGATGGATATTCGCCGCCTTCCGTTTGGGGTGTCCCCTGGTAGCCAGCAGGCAGATTTCTGCATTTCCCCTTGTCCAAAAGCCCAGCCCTTGAAACCAGCTATCCGCTTTTTTGTTCTTTTTCAGCCAGACAAAGGCCACGCTTCTATAAGTAAAGCCCCACGCTTTCATAAGCTGCAAAGCCTCGGGGAGCTTGGGGAAAGTAGCCCACAAAAAAAGTGCGCTGTCCCGGGCAGCCAGATCTGCCACCGGGAGCGCACATAACTCCTCCATCGTCATTGTAGGGTAGTGCCGATCCGCCGCACCCTGCATAACTTTTTGGGCGTACCGCCATGGTGGATCAGCATAAATGATAGAATAGTTTCCGATAATTACACTCCTTTCTACCCGTCCTTTACCGTACAGCAGGATGTATCGTCATAATACACACCCGCTACAGGCAGCTTTTCCCTTCTTTCTTCCCTTCAAGCACTGATGCAGCAGCAAGCATAACGCCGCACAGCCCAAGGGCAGCAAGAAGATAAAGGGGTGACGCATGACCAGTCTGGATGACCGGCTCCGTTCCTTTTCCTGCATTTCCATTTCCTCCTTCCGTTCTGGTATCTGTATCTTTATCTGAAGGACTGCCTGCTGAATTGCCGGAGACAGTGCCGCTTGTATTCTGATTTTTGTCCGAAGTATTTTGATCATCTTTTCCGTTGGTATTATTTTCTTCTGTTTTTTCCCATCTTGCATAAAGACTGATGCTCCTGCTTGGTTTATAAGTTTCTCCCTCTGTTCCGATAAATACCTGTCTATCCGTGTACCAGCCCTTGAAGGTATAGCCCTCACGCTCTGCACCGGGAAGTTTCACACTGCCGCCTATTACTACTTTGACAGACGCATTCTTGGTCTTGCCACCATTGGCATCATATTTGATGGTGTAGGTATTTAAGGTTTCACCGGAATTTTCCTCATCTTCTGTATTGTCATTGCCAGTACCGCTTTCATCTCCCGTATTTCCGCTGTTTCCTTTTGATTTCTCCCACTTTGCGTAAAAATCTGTGTCTCTTGTAATACGGTATGTATCATGATATGCCCCTGCAAACTGTGTCAGGTCATCATCCAGATACCAGCCTGTAAAATCATATCCTTCACGCTCCGGCATGGGAAGGTAGAGGCTTCCGTCCTTAATGATGGTAAGCTCCTTTTCCTTGATTGTTCCCTGTCCTGCGTGAAAAGTTACCTTGCAGGTTTCGGGATCAGCGTCATTATCGGTATCTTTCTCCGCTTCTTTTTCCCAAAGAGCATAAGCTGTCATATCCTTAACCGCTTTCATCTCACTGCCGGGGATTCCAAGTAATATCCCACCGTCTTTTTCTGTGTACCAGCCAAGGAAGCTGTAACCTTCCTTTTCTGTCTTAGGCAAGCGAATAGTATCGCCTTTTGCAGCCTTGATGGGATTTACTGACTCTCCTCCGTCTGTGTCGAAAGTGATGGTAACTTTCACTGCTTCTTTTTTCTCGAAATGCGCCTTTAAAGAAATATCTCCCTGTACGGTAAACTCTTCCCCTGCCTGTCCGATGCAGATACTATCATCGGAAGCTAAAAACCATCCAAGGAACTCATAGCCTGTCTTGCTGCAGGCAGGAAGGATAATCGCACTCCCTTTCTCTGCGTCAATGCTCTTTCTTGCGGTATCACCACCGTCTACGTCAAAAGTAACAGTGCAGATGACCGCCTCGGCTTCCTTTTTTTCATAGCGGGCTTTCAGGGTAACATCCGCGGAAACGGTGTATCTATCCCCAGCTTTCCCGATACAGGTGTCTCCATCATACCAGCCGGTAAATTCATATCCATCCTTGGTACAATTCGGAAGGGTAACGGTATCTCCTGCCTTTGCAATAACTGTTCCACCTTCCATCTTTCCACCGTCTGCATCAAAAGTGATTGTGCAGGTGGCAGCTTCCTTCTTCTCATAACGTGCTTTCAAGGTAACATCATCAGAGACAGTGTATTCTTCCCCTGCCTGTCCGACACAGGTATCCCCATCATACCAGCCTGTAAATTCGTAACCTTCCTTCGTGCAATTGGGAAGTGTGATTGTATCGCCTATCTTTGCGGTAACATCTCCATCTTCCATCTCCCCACCATCTGCATCAAATGAAATTGTTGCATCTGTCTTTTCCCATGCGGCATAATAAGAGGTATCTTTCTGAGGTGCATAATGCTTCTCCCCTGCATTTCCTGCAAATACTGTCAGGGCTTCATCTTCATACCAGCCTTTAAAGCTGTAGCCTTTTCTGGAAGCGTCGGGGAATGCGATATTTGCTCCAGGAATCACCTGTGCGCTGTCTGTTCTCCCTTCCCCGTCATTATAGATATAAGTGAGGGTAACAGGCTCTTTTGCTTCCCATTTCACATAGAGATAAAGATTGTCTGTAAGGTTTATCTCCTGCCCCGGTGCATAGTCAGTTCCCGTTCCGTCCGGCTCTGTGTTCCAGCCGACAAAGTTATAGCCGAACCTTACAATATTTCCCATAAGAGGGAAAAGCGCTTCCTGATCCATGATGGTCACTGTGTCCTCACTGGTATACTTATTCGGATCGGAACACATCATGCTCGATCCCGTAGGGCTGTTGTTTGCGTCATAGCTGACGTAATAGGTCTTGGGCACTTCTGCAAGGTAAAGGTTCTCTCCCCGCTTTTCTGTGCAGTAATTGGGACAGTGCCATGGGAACTGCTCCGGGCTTGCGTCCTTGTGGTACAGTGTACCGTCAATCAGTACCCTGCCTGGCTTTATACTGTCATACCCGCCAAGCACAAAAGTTGAATCGCTTTCAAAATCTTCATCCAGAAGGATGGATGCCCCTGTATTGTAAAAATAGTGGATATCACAGGGTTCATAGCCTACAGAAAGGTTATCTTCCATGACGATTTTCCCTGACAGGATAATGCCTGTCTCGTTCATGTAGCAGATCGTGCCGCCTGCATGGATCTTTTCCTGTGAGCGGTTTCCGGTGAACGTACAGTTACGGATGACAAGCGGCAGGGTTCCTTCCCCACTGGAAGTCTGTACTGCGCTGCCCCTTCCTGCCACATTCCCGGTAAAAGTGCATCCGGATATCTCCGCCTTATGCCCGGTTGCGGTACAGATACCGCCGCCATCGTATGCAGAATAATTTCCTTCGATCAGGCTGTCTGTCACCGTCAGCGGTGCTATGCTGGATATTCCGCCGCCTGTTGAACTGGCCGCGTTCCCTGTGATGGCCATACCGGAGAGTTCTGCCTCTCCCCAAAAGTCCATGCCGCCGCCCCATGTTGCATGGCAGTTTGTGACTGTGCCGGACGTAGCTGACACATGGGAATCTGATTCTGACTGGATGCCGCCACCGCCGCCGGATGTATAACAGTTCTGAATCAGGCCGCCATCCATGGTAAAGCTGGCATTTTTCTTGATATGTAATGCCCCGGCTGTGTGGAGCGGCCTGCCGCTGCCATTGCTTTCATACCCGTCAGTGTTGTAATTGTTCTGAAGGACAGTCCCACTCTCCATGGCATAGGAACCATCCACGTAAATGAGGGGGCTGTTCCAGACTTTGTCGGAATTGTTGAAATCATCATCCAGCACTGCGCTGCCATCAAAAATGATATCCTGTGTGGTAAGGCTTCCGCCTTTTACTGCAAGCAGGACAGTATTAGTGTTCATTCCATATTTTTTCCCGGCAAAATCATCTTCCCGGCTGATTGTTACAGGATTCCCCGCATCCTCGCTTTTCAGGATAATGTTATCAGCAGTGACTTCAAGTGTAGCTGATACCCTGCAATCTCTAAGAACTGTGATTGTGTCGCCAGCCTGTGCGTTTGCAAAGGCTTCCTCCAGTTCCTCATAGCTGGTGTCTCCGATCCTTGCCTCATAAGTTACGGTAATATCCTGTTCCTGATCGGGTTTCCAGTGGGCGTGTAACAGCAGGCTTCTTTCCGGTGTGTACTCGCTCCCGGCTTTCCCGATCAACATCTGTACAGTCCTTCCATCCTCTTCGAAAATATCCGCCCATCCATGAAGATAATGCCCTTCATACACTGCATCCGGCAGGATGATACTTTCCCCTTTGGGGACGGAAACACTCTCTGTCTCGCAGGATCCCTCATAGGCTTCAAACCTGACCGTGTAGGTTTCTTCTTCCTCTGCTGCCCTTGCAGGCAGAGGAACGCTCCCCAATACACCTGCGCCAATGGTGGATATCATGGCGACGAACAGGAGAAGTTTTGAAAATATTCGTTTTCTTCCCATACTTTTTTCCTTTCTTTTTTATTATGATTTCTGCTGGGATGCAATCTGCTTCTTACCTTCCAGACTGCTCCCTCACATAGTTTCAGGGGGCAAAGCCCCTGTGCTTACAAATGATTTTTCCTACCACCTCCTTCCAGCCAGCCCATGAAAATGCATAAACCATTTTTCTTTTATACATTTTCATGGAATGGCTGCTTATTTTTCAGTTTTTAGAACCGTCTCTACTTTTCAAGATTTTTGTTTAAAAGCCAGTACCCATACGGGATTTTCATTTGCCCAGCCCCCTACTGGCAGGGAGTATGCAGGGCGGGATGGCTAAACCTCTCCATAGTCCGTGGTGTGGAACGCTTTCTTCTCCATATCCGTCCTCCGGCGTGCTGTTCCGGCTGCCCTCACCGGGCAGAAGTATCATTATGGCTTCCCTTAGGGCTTCCTGCCATGGGAAGCCCCGCACCGGATGCCGCTCACTGCCTTCCTTCTTCTGTTATGATCCTTCGGTTTACCCCTCATGGGGCAGGCACATCATGGCGAAGCTGATTGTCCGGCGCAACTTTATCAAGGGAAAACCTTTCAAAGCCGCTGCATACTGGTATTCAGTTGTCAGGTTTCCTACATTCAGGCGGAAAGCCTGTATTTAGGATAACGAAACCTATTGAAAATTGTTAGGCATAAAGATTCCTATTTAAAAATTTTTGGATACGTTTGTTCCTATTTCGCAAAATTTTTTTACTATTTTTGTATTCAAGCAAAAAAGCAGAAGACATAATCCCTGTATTTTGCCTCCCAAACAAAGAAAAGAATGCAGCCCTGTGTATAATCCACCCAAGGCAACATCCTTTCCACTATCCCAGATACTGCTTATGTAATTTAAATACGGAATCCACGATCCCCACTGCGTATTTTATCTCGTCATCGGTCTTGTCTTCTGTCATTGCATAAAAGGCTTCCTGCCAGAACATCAGCTTTTTATCCGCTCCCCGCATACCGGTGAGGCTGTCAAGGGAAACATCCAAAGTTACCGCAATCTTGATGATCGTCTCCATATGGAATCCTTTCTGTCCATTCTCCAGTTTCTGTATCATCTTAATGGACAGCCCTGCCTCTTCCGCAAGCGCTTCCTGCGTCATCCCTTTTTTCCGGCGCAGCCTGCGGATATTTCTACCGATCCTGTGATAGTATGCCTCACATGGGAATTCTTCCATCCATACATCCCCTCCGTAAGCTTCATTGACGGTTACAATGGAAGTATACTAAAGCTGTCTTAGAATTGAATGAGGATTTAGCTGGTTTTCTCTTAGGAAAAACGCAAATTCGGGCAAAAAAATACAGCCCCGCCAAAAAACAGGACTGTTTATGAAAATTATTCGGGAATAAGCTCGAAACAATACCCCACATTTCTTTCACAGCGTATTGTAAACGGTGCATCGGGGGATGCGGAAAAAAGTTTTTCCCTTAAATTACAAATATGGAACCCGATTGTATTATTATTTTCAATATCCTGTGCATACTCTCCCCATATCTTCCGGTAAATCTGGTCATAAGTCAGCACTCTTCCCCTGTTCGTCACTAAAAAGCAGAGCAGGTCATACTCCTTTGCAGTCAGGCTGATCTCCCGCCTGTCACGGTATATCTTTCTACGGTCAGGATAGATTTCAAGACCTGAAATCTTCAGTGCTGGTTCTGCCCGCAGCTCGTAATTTTCAAAGTTGGGATATTTACCTACCACTTCCATTATTTCGTTAAAAATATCCATTTCTTTTTCATCAAAATCTAATATCAATAACCGCCCGATACTATCACCTCATCTGTCCCTAAAAAAATTTATCTTTTTATTTCAAAATGAAACAATCTGTCATTTACAGGTAATCCCATTCATTCATGCTGACACTGAAAATTGCCAGCGGTACAATCTTCTTTCTGGTAAAATCATAGCTTTTCAAAAAATAATGTTTGGTACGACATGCCACCATATGGTGTGTCCAGATTGATACAAATATTTCTTAGTGCTATCGTTATTTTACACCCAATGTCTCTACACCATATTTTACCAAAATCCGCAGCTTTTTTCCATACAAAAAGCAGTCTTTTCCACGCATGGAAAATGACTTGAGGCATGCTTCCATGCAGGTCATAAATATTTGTGCATTATTGGTTTTCTTCGTGTGTTGCTTTCGTATCAGAGTAAATTTAAATCCTGTCTTTTAAATCCAGTCGCCATAGCATCAGAGACTAGGCTACATTTAATATTGTGTCAATACCAGTAGCATATTAGACAATATATATATTATTGGCAGATAACACGCTGACTTGTCATCTGAAGAAACTTGAACACCTGACTTCACAACTCTGAATTTATTAGCAAATTTAAAACATAGGTAACCAAGTGCCGTTCCCAGAACATTCGCAATCAAATCATTAATGTCGGTAGCTCTATACAAAGTAAACAATTGGCTTATTTCTATTACAAGTGATAGTCCTAATCCAATCAACAATATTTTTTCCCACTGCTCATATAATTTGCTCAACACAGGACAAAGAAATCCCAATGGAATAAAACAAAAAACATTGAAAATAAATTCTAGATTTAATCCATTAACTAACGGAATCAGATTAATATTGGGATTAAACAGTGACTCTCCCAGTGCAGATAGCCGGATAAATTCTTTTACAGTTGGAAATCCGACAATACGATTTAAAACAACCCACAAATAATAATACAAAGCTATTAAAGTAATAGCCATTCTAAATTTCGCTATGCTCTTATTTTTCTTACATAGCCAATACATTGTTCCACCTATTAACAACACTCCTCCAATAACAAACCTTAAATCTATGCATATTAAGTCAATAAACGCCTCAAATAAACTTAATTGAATTTCCACTATATCCTCCATTATTTTTAACATTGTGACCCATTTATCGGTCAGAGCCACCCCTGCACCGGCAGTCCGCAGAAGCAAAGGTTTATGCACCTCTGCGGAATAAAGTATAAATATTATATTTTCACATCCAGCCCATCTGACGTGCCGGATTTACCTGACACCATTGATGTAATGCTCTCATCTGCAAAAATCTCATCCAGAACATCTGACGGAATCGGTTTTCCATATGTCCATCCAGGTACTCTCGCCCTCACAGCATTGAAAACCTTATTTGCAATATTTACCTCTAATTGTCCTAAAGTCCATGCTGCGGCTGCCCGGTCTTCTTTCTTTAATGTCTTATAATAATTGTTTTTTGCTTGGGCCATTTCTTCCCACTCTGCCTCATTATCACCAGACATTCCATTGTATTTGTAAAATGCATCTTTCACGTTGTAAAAAACACGCTGCTTCATTTCATCCGATACCTTGATGATCTTCCTCGCATTGGGATTGTTCGTAACACACATCCCCTCCACGCCGTAAGAATTTTTACGGTGCCCGGAAAGGTAGTCTTCAAGCGTATTCCTGCCGCCAGCGCCAGAGCGTTTTGTCGATGCCCCGCTTCCGAAAGGCATATTTGTATTTGACTTTCCTCCATTCATTCTTGAAAAAATCTGCATAATTCCTTGATAATTGTTTCCTAAACGCATAACACAATCCTCCTTGATATGTATTAATAAACAAAACTCTAAAGGGCTATACAGATAAATCTATCTGTTCCCCCTTACCTGTTTCTTTTATTTTCACGTCTGCCGCAGGCTCATTTTCAGATACCCCGTTGCCTGCCTTTTCTAACAGTTTTTCCAGAGTTTCCGCCTTTTCCAGACGTTTTTTCTTTAAGGCTTCTTCCTCTTTCTTCTTTGCACGTTTTTCCTCTATCTGCTTTTGTACTTTTTGTTTGTAAACTGTTCCGGGATTCTCTATTTTGTCTTTGCTCCTGCCGACCATCCAATACGATACTTTCCCGTTTTTATCAATCACAACGCCTGCACCAAGTATTTCATCATTATTTTCTTTCGCAAACTTTTCTATCCTGTCCGCATTGCCCGTCATATCTGAAATGACTTTTTCATACTTTACCGCTGCCGCCGGGTCTTTCGACATTTTTTCAACAATGCTTGCAGAGATAGCCACGTTGTTATAACCCCGGCTGCCAAGCATATAAGCGTCCTCCTGTTTGCCATTCTTAAAGTCCGCTACCGTGATATTCACGTCCGGGTATTTCTCTTTCAGCCCTTTCAAATAATCCTGCATGTTTCCACTAGCTCCGCTGCTACCGTTAGTCCTGTCTGCTGCATAAGTATTTGTGTAATCTGTTACTCCTGTAATTGCCATAATTTCGTCCTCCTTGATAAAAATTTAATTCTATTTGTTATCGCAGCTTGCCAGAAACATATCAAACCTGCATATCTATCCCTTTACTGCCTTTAGAATATAAAGCATTTACACTATCATGATAAATAGTATCTCCCGCAAAAATATCATCTAATATTTCATGGGAAATAGGTTTCCCTGCTGTCCATGTGGGGTCTTTTTCCTTTACAGCTTGCGTTACTCTTCCCGCAATTTCTAAATGAAGTTGGCTTAATGTCCACGGAGCTGCACGTCGGGTACTTAAATCCAATGTTTTTACATAAGAATGTATCTTATCATAATACGCATCTGTTTCAGCGGTGTTATCGCCAGACATTCCACCATATTTGTAAAACTCTTTTTTCACATCATCATAGACGTGCTGCTTCATTTCATCAGATACATTGACAATCCGTTTCCAGTCTGTTTTACCTGTAATTCCCATGCCCTCTACTCCATAAGAGTTTTTGAAGTGTCCAGAGAGCAGATCATCAATGGTATTGCCACAATAATTTCCCTTTGACGTGCTTGTTGATGTTCCGCTACTGAAAGGAATACTTGTATTTGACTTTCCTCTGTTCATTCTTGAAAAAATCTGCACAATCCCTTGATAATTGTTTCCTATACGCATAACACAATCCTCCTTGATAAAATTCTTATAGAAAACCGTTAAACCTTTTTACCAGTTCATCTAACTGCATCTGTTCCCGGCTCGTTCCGTTATAATTTTCAATCGGGTCGGAAACAAAATAATTCCTGAACCCCGCCAGCGCATTTGTGAAGCTGTTCTGGAAATTCTCCCTGCTGCTCACGTCAAGATTTGCAAACATCTTGTAAATGTCACTGTTTGACTCCCGGTTCACCTCCACGCTGTCTTTCCCCGTTGTATTCCTCGCCGAAGAGACTCCTTTTTTGTAATTGGGCATCCCATGTTCCTTATAAAACTTTTCCTGCTCAATTTTTATCTGCTTTGCGGCAAACTCGACCATGCTGTTTACCTTGTTGATTTTCTCCTCCGCCTGTCTGCCGTAGGTGCCTGTTATCTGCTCTGCCGCCTCATCGGACAATCCCATTTCCCTGCAGGCGTAAGCTAACTGTGAAACCTTAAGCCCAAGCTGTGCATAAGTTCCCGGCTCCAATGTAGATCCTAACGCCTCATCGCCTGCCTGGTAGCTGCCATCCGCATTAGGCGTAGCCTTTACAAAACCCTGCTCTTCCAAGTCCCTGATCACGCTTTGCAGCTTCTCACTCTGTTCCTTGGTCACGCTTGCACCGTAAAAGCTGACCATGCCGTTTGCACTGTCTCCATTAATGATCCTGTGCATTGACGGACTGCCTTTCCCCCTCTGCTGCCCGTCTATCCTCTGCCTTATCAGTTCCGATATCTTCCGGGCTTCCGGTGAGTCCTTTGAAATCTCAACAATCACACCTAAGTCCTTCTGTTCGGAATCGGGTGTGTTCCTGATTTCCTCCTTCAAATCATTTGTTGTTTTCGGCTGGTACTGATAACCGCTTGCCGCTCCTACATTTGAAACATCCATAATACCATCCTCCTTGTTAAAATCTTACCGGCGGCCCCTCTGTCATTCAGGGCCGCTATGCCCTCTTATGGTGAGTCCGGGCAGCCTGATATTAGACTGCACCGCTGTCTGCCATAAGGAAATTTGCTTCATAAGCGGCATTCGCTCCCGCACTTACAATCTGTGATATTCTGCCTGATTCCTGTTTCCGCTCTACGGCGTTCTCCATCAGACGCTTTCGTTCAAGCGCTGCCTTTAAATCTTCCTCTGCCAGCTTCTGCTTTAATCGCTTTTCCTCCAACAGCTTCATATATTCCCGCTTCTTTTCTGCCTTCTTTACATAAAATGCATCCTTATCTTTGGAATGTGCCGCAAATGCCGATCCCGCCTCTTTTGCGTGGTCTGCCATATAGGAATAGCCTTTATACCCATTTTCATCAATATTTATCAATGTCCCACCGCACATCTTATTGGAACCGATGGCATCCTCCCGGATAACCTTCATCATTTTGTTTTTAAATTCGCTGTCTTCCATCATTTTCTTGAAAGCCCCATCCGTTATCTGTATGGATGTATTTGCTCCCCACGGCATGGAATTTATCTCATTCCAGATTCCTTTTTTGAAATTCTCCAATTTTTCTGCATCCGAAACTTCCTGCGCCTGAGCCGCACGTTCTGTAAAACCTGCTCCATTTGCAGCACTTTTCTGTCCCCTGCCTGTGTGCTGATATGCACCTATTGAGGCATTGTTTACTCCTAAAATACTCATAATAATTTTTCTCCTCCTTCATTTTTCATCATCACAGACAGAATGAACACTCTGTCCTTTACCCTGAAATCCATTGTCCCCTGATACTTTTCAGCCGTGCTTTTGATGTTGGCAAGCCCTATCCCGTGAGATTTTTTGTCTGCCTTATCCGTTATGGGAAATTCCTCCCGCCGTCTCCGCACAAGCCGGCCGTCAAAGCTGTTCTCCACTTTCAGGATCAGCAGATTGCCTTTCTGCAGGGAACTCAGCCGAATAAAAGCACCTGCCTCCGACTCCTTTGCTTTCAGCTTCCTGCAGGCTTCAATCGCGTTATCCATGGCATTCCCTAAAATAATCCCTATATCATAGCTGTGTATTTTAAGCCCCTGCGGAAACATCAGCTTATCCGCATCCATTTTTAGGTCAGGCACATCCCGCACCGCCTCATGGTACTTCATATTCAGCAGGGTATCCACCACTGTGTTCCCCGTCTTAAACCGGACTTCCAGCTTTTCAAGGTTCTGGTTCATCTCCGAAAGGTAAGCCTGCAGCTCCCCGTTCCCTTCTGCACCGTCCCCGGCAGAAAGCCGCTGGATGACGGAAATGGTGTTCTTCATGTCATGCTTCATGCCCCTTATGCCGGAATAGATGCGCTCCATCTCCTCCATGTGTTCCTGCAGGCTGCTTATCTGCTTTTCGAGGACAATCCTGCCGCTCTTTTCCCTGTTCCAGCAGATCATGTCCTGAAACAGCTTCACACCGTATAAGATGGAAAGCAGTGACAGGAGCAG
>JAAUZD010000048.1 GCA_014804785.1 Lachnospiraceae bacterium | reverse complement strand
TCCTTATTGTAGTAATCAAATAAGTTCTGTCCGCATCCGTTTCAAACTCTGGCATGGGCGAACCATTTCTTTTTAATTCACGCAAAATTTTTGATATGCCCGTCGATTTCTTCTCAGACAGATCAATTTCCTTGAAAAATTCTCCAATCTTAGGATTTCTGTATCTTCTTGCCCTGACTTTCCCCGCCGCAAACTTTTTCATATCAATATAATGATCCGGTCCGGGAAAATTGATAATTTGAATCTGGTCTAAATAAATTCGAATCTCTACCGGCACATCCTCTTTGTAGTTTTTGTGTTATGCGAAGTTATGTAAAACCGCATTTACAAGCGCTTCTTCTAACGCATTATATGGATAGTTGAAAAATCGGTCTGCCTCTGCCCTTCCATCAATCTTCACAACCTTTTCTTCAATCAAATTTGTTTTAATGTAGTCTAACGCATCCCTTACCTGTTTCCATATCGGACCGTAAAATGTCTTCTCTGTAAAATCAGATGCCTCCGCTTCCTTATCATGAAAACGCACCAATTCAATTTTACTTCCTGCAATCAGCTTGTCCGGTCTTTCCCCAAACATAAGCAATCCAATATTTTTAATTGCAATTCCCTCGTCTTTTTCTTCTGCCACTTCCTCGGATACTAATAAGTCCTCCAAAGAACGTATATTAAGTTCCTCTACCAGTGAACTATTGCTTTCTCTGATAAAATCCTCAAGATATCCCCTGCGTATATGCTCCATAGATGCCCGATTATTAATGCGGTCAACAAATGGTATGGACGCAAATTTTTCAAAAAGTTCCGCTATCTCGCTTTGTTTGGCTTCTACTGTAAGTGATGCCGGACGAATCCAATATTTTATTGTGCGGTCCTGCTCTTTCCTCGCTTCCTTTTTAGAATAAACATCCACAGGTGCCTGATATGGTCCCGCATCACCCGCTGCACACTTCAAATATACCAAATTTACCCCTTGATATTCCACAATCTCAATCTTTGGAATATAACGAGGCTCAATTTTGTTACAGTATTGAAATATTTTCAGTTGAATGTCGTCAAGTAACTCGTCCGGTACACCTACCGGCGGCAAAATCGGAATCCCGTTTTCTGTTTTTACACCAATCACAAGATATCCACCGTCCACCCCTGCGATATCATTCGCATATCCGCATATTGTATGCACAATTTCTGATGGATTAAAGCCTTCTTTGTATTCTATCCGATTTTGTTCTACTTTGCGCCCTTCTAGCAGGGTTTCTATTTTTATTGGAATCATAAAATTTTCTCCATTTTTTCCTTTCGAGTATAATTCGAGTAATTTACAAATTTTTAATCATTTTCACTCGAATAAAAAATCAATCAATGACTTTCATATACCTATTCTTTTACATCTTCTTTCGTTTTGCAGTGGCTTCCTGAAACGAAGCTATAATGTTAAGCAAAGAAATCCATATATTTTGCATTATTCGGTGGGCTTTACGTTTATTACTTTTTCCATCAAAAGACTGCTTATTGTATTTTATTACCATTTCCTTACATTGTTTCACCCTGATACTTTTCATTTCCAAATGTCATTTCAAGCAGTTCATTTGCAATTTTCCCGTCTACAATACGCATCAGATTATCTTCTGCATCTTCTTTCCCCAGAAAATTCATACTTCCGTACCAAACTACCTGATAGTCTATAATGCAATAATGCTCGCAGTAATTCTCCACGAGGTTCATTTCAAATCCTGCCTTTCGCATCTGTTCCTGCAATTCCTGCCAGTATGCACTGTCTCCATATCCATAGCAGTCCGGTTTCCATGTGATAATAACTATTTTAATTCCCGCCTCCTGCTTTTCCTTGAGTAAATGAATCATCTCATACACTTTCTTGCCACTGATTGCCGGACTGGAAATGATAATTTCTTTCTCTGCGGTAAGCAAATCATTCTGATAGATGTCGGTGTAATTATCTATGTCAAAAATTGCATTGGTCGTTTGTTTCTGTGCTCCAATCCCAGAAAAAATATCATACCCAATCTGTTTGTACGCCTTAAGCCTCTTATGGTACATCCTGTCAAACATGGATATATGGCTATCCACGTAATCATATATAATCACGTTTTTCTTTCCATCATAATCCCTGTTTAAACGTCCGGCATACTGCTCCACCACTCCCTTCCATGCTACCGGAGTTGCCATGATCAGCGTATCCAGCCTGGGATAATCAAATCCTTCTCCTATCAGTTTACCTGTTGCCACAAGTATCATACTCTCCTCCGGTGTAACCTGATTCATCTGTTTTAAAATTTCTTTATGCTCTTTCTTTGAATTACTGCCGGACAATAAAAAGACTTTGTCTGCATAGCTTATCAGACGCTGATACAACCTCTGTGAATGTTCCACATATTTGGAAAGAACCACAGGCGTTCTTCCATCATCTACACATTGTTTTACATCCCTTATGATTAATTCGTCTCTGCCTTCGTTATTGCGAATAATTTCATATGCCTCATTTGGATGCATTTTATCCTGTGAAAATCTTGGAGCAACTGCCCTTGTAAACCGTGGATAAACGAGATGCTCTATTCCCTGCTCCTTTGCCCTGTCTTTTGAGGTGTATTTGTAACGGATTGGTCCAAGGAGCATATAATTTATTTTTTCCAAACCGTCACCCCTAAATGGTGTAGCCGTTACTCCATATACATATTTGGCATTTGCTTCCTGTAAAATATCCACTATGGTATCTGAAGCGGCGTGATGGCACTCATCCACCAATATGAGTCCATACTCTTTTAACCGCCTGTGGTATTCACCGTTTTTACAGACTGAACCAGCCATGGCAAGATCAATAATCCCTGTAGTAGAATCATGAGCGCCCTGTAATTTCCCTATGAGACTTTTTCGTTTCTTTTTACGCCCTGTAGGTGTCTCATACTCCGGCAGTTCCTCATCAATAGATAAAAACTTTTCCAGTGCTTCCCGCCATTGTTCCATCAGTGCTGAGGACTGGAGAAGAATAAGTGTGCTTACCTGTTTTTTCGCTATAACATTACAGCACACCACCGTCTTTCCAAATGCTGTGGCTGCATTAAGAATTCCATTATCATTTTGAAGAAGCCTTTCCACGGCGGGTATCTGTGATTCTTTCAGTTCCCCAATAAACTCCACATGAATCGGATGCCCTATGCTCCGCTTATCTTCTATTTCGTATTCAATATCAGCATTTTCACATTCATCGGTTATATTTTCCAAAATACCCCTTGGAACTTTAATGTATTCACCTTCGTCACTTCCAAGATAAATATATCTGTAATTTTCAAAATTAGACAATCCCATAGCCTGATTTTTATAAAAGACAGGATTGGAAAACGCAGCCATTCTCCTGATTTGATTCTGTATTCTTGGCTGTAAATTTTCTGTATTCACATATACGCCATTTGACAGTGCAATCTGCAATATTCCTTCCACATCTGCCTTATGAAAATGCTTTGTTTTGTCCCACGGTTTTTCATTATCGCCTTCAAAAATATCTTTGCAGTCTGCAGCAGTAACAAAATTTCCCTCTGTCCATTCTTCTATCTTATCCTCTATAAATTCTTTTGAAAGCTTTTTCTTATTTAACAGCACTTCCCACTGGTCGGGATATGCATTCCAGTGTTCATCTATAAATGCACTGTTCCCCTCTTTTAATGCCTGTCCCTGTAATGGCAATGCAATCAGATTACCTACTCCGCCTTCTGGAAGATGATCCTGCATTGGCAGCATACGGTCATAAAAACGAAACGACTTTAAGTTTACAGATTCTGCGCCTTTATTTAACAACGTATTTCCAAATTTCCTTGCAAGACCAGCTTCTATCGGTTTTTGAAAAAATATCCACAAATGTGCGCCTCTCCCCGAACGTGAACGCTCTACCAGCGCATCTATTCCATTTATATCACATATTCTTCTCAGACTGTCTACCTCGTCTTTCCACAGATCGTCAGCATTGGCAAAATCGTTTTTTTCCGCACCCTTTTCATGATTATCAAAATCAAAGACAATAAATCTGCAAGTATCATCTGTCAAAAGCGGGAAAACACCTATGACATCTGTAGCATCCTCTGAATTTCCCCTTAAATGGTCAATAATCTGCTCTTTCTTTAACTCCTTATATGCCTGTCTCTGACAATCCTGACATTTTATCTTGCTTCCGGCAATTCTTAGGCAGCCATTTTTCCAAAAGTTATAGCACTGTGTATAATAATTTACTTCCCCAGTAGATTTCTTTATGGTACGTTTGCTATATACATCCGTGCGTCCCCAAAACATACTAAAAAACACTTTTGCATCTGTTTCTGTAATATCTCTTGGTATAATCCTTGAGCCCTGATTCGGATCATATTCATTACCGCCGCCATTTATCTCTTTCTCAGAATAGGAAATCCCTGCATCTGCCAGCAGCTTTTTCAGATATTGATTTTCCTTTTCCAGATAATGTATTCTTTTTTCCAGTTCTGCTACACTTCTCATCAGGAACTCCTTATTAATGTACGGTATACTCGCTCAGTCCTTGCTCTAATTCAAGCAATATACATATTTTCCAACCAGATTATGCTGATTCTATCTCGTAAAATTTTTCGCTTATCCGCATTTTCTTATTCACAAAAGCTGCAAACAGTGTGACGTAAAACAATAATAAGTCTTGTGTAAATTTACTCAAGATTATCTAAGGTCTACTCAAGCTATTACTTTATATTGTTCTACACAAATAATACTTATCTACTTTCGCAACAGCCCTTATCCCTTTCTCATAAAATAAGTAGTATTTTAGTGTTATTCTTTTTCCCGTAGAGATTATGTATCACTCAATATTCTCTTTTTCTACAAATTTATTGCGTTTTCTTTGCAGTATCAATATCGCCTCTGCCAATCTTCCACCTTGTATTGTACCTTCTAATTTTCTATGTAATCCTTGCATATTAGTCAATAGGTAATCTAATCTTCTCGTTTGATGAATCAATTGAAGTTGATTATAGAAACCATTTATAGTTTCATCCGCAATATAATCGTCCCTGATTCTTATATAATATTTTTCATCCCTCAAGAATATATCAGCAATTTTTCCATTATCTGTATTCAATTTCTCAATGTACTCGCCACCAATCTCAAACTCTTTTTTATTTCGATTGCATTGATAGCACGCAAGCACAAGATTGTTTACTTTTCCAGCTTCTTCTTTCTCATCAAACAGTGATTCTGCCACAAAATGATCTACCTCGAAAAGTGTTGCTGGAAGAATGTCCATTGAAACCCCACAATAAGCGCACTTACAATTATATATAGCACAAAACTCTTTATTAAAGGAGGTATTCCGATTGTGCACCTTATTATATATTATTTTTTGCCTTGGATGAGCTTTTCTTATCTTTTCTTCAAGTGCTTTTTTCTTCTCCCCAACGTTTTCTAACATTGGACAATATTCTGTATTTCTATAGTCATTTGTTATCATAATCTTTCTTCACACCCTCAAATGCAGCAATAAGTCTATCAACATCTGCTACTGTCAATTTATCGTATCCGCTTTCTCCCTGTAAAGACTGTTGGATCTCTTCAAAAAAATATTTCTCAACATAATTTTTCTCTTCAATACGTTTCAATAACTTTCTACATAATTTAACCCTTTCAACTGCCTTATCTAATATAGGTTTCCATTCTTTTCCAAAGAAATCTTTACTAGAATTACCAGAAGAAGTGTCAAATTTCTTTATAACACTACACTCTTCATCAACATCATTCTGTGTCACCACAATAACTTCCTTAAAAGGGAATACTTTTCTCAATATTATTTCAAATTCTTCACCTGCCAGTTTCTGATTTGATAAATTAGCATTTTCAAATAACATTGAATCAATAATTATAATGTCAGCAGAATGAACATCCTTGTCATATAATAAACTTTCATAAGTGTCTTCTGCCTCAAACGGACGTTGCAGATACTCAATATTTACACCCTCATACTCATACTCTTCATACAAATACTGGCTGATATACGGATCCGTATTATCATCAACATACAATAATTTTATAGTTTCCATTTACAAATTTCCTCCAATTGTAAAATCAATTTCAAATCCGCTATTACTTATTATATCAAGCACCTCTCCACCAGACATATTTAAAGTATTATTAACAATCCACATTCCTAATCCATGTCCTTTCTTCCGCGAAGTCTCATGTGGTTCCAAAATTTTCATCGGATTCTTCTTGTATTTGTCTGGTAGTCCAACTCCATTATCCCTATAGCAAACAAATAACATATCAGCTGACATAGTAACCTCAATTTTTATTTCTAATCTATTTCGTTTTTCGTTCTGCTGAATACTATTTAAAATCAAATTGTCAAAAATGACAGTTATTACATCTTCTGAAATAGTAAATCTTACTTGATTAGTCACTTCTACATTAATATTTATCCATGCATAGTCATTCTCCCAATTATCCTTAACTCTATCTAATAGATCTTTTATACTGTACTCCTCGGGAATAAACTGCCTCTTCTCCACTTCTTCCAGCATTACATCCATAAACTGTAATAGTTTCACACCAGTATCTCTACTTTTTTTTAACAATTCAGGAACATTTAAATGTGCAACCCTAGTATTATCTGGATCACATAATTCTTCCCACATATCATATGTTTTAAGAGCTTTCACAATAAAATCATAATTTCCATCGATTTTATTTCTATCGTTTTTCATTTCATGTGCTATGGATGTTGCTTTTAACCCCGAGGTGGCAAGAACATTTAAAATACGTACATCATATTTATATCTTTTTTCTGTATCCTCAATATTCTTTTTATATTCTCTTTGTTCTTTTTGCAATCCTTCCAGTTCATCTACAAATCTTGCTTCCTCATCCTTAGTTAAAGCCCTCATTGTTTCTGGATTTTTTACAACTTTTGCAGTTATAGAATCTTTATCTTTTGGTTCTGGCTTATTCTTTTTATTAATATCTCTTATTAGTGACTGTCTATAACGTTCAAATTCAGCCAAACCTGTATGAATAATTTCTACAAACAGCTTATAATGATTATTTTCATCCAACCCCTGTCTATTTGCTAAATCCTGAAGATAAAAATTTCTTTTTTTATCAATATTCACAACTCCTGAGATTTGATTTTCTCTTACTCTCCATGAACCTGTAGGATGTGTTGCGGCTGCTGGTGATTTCCTTGAACGTTTTCCCAAACCCAACCAGTCTTTTTTTCCCTCATAGGACGAAATGCTAAAAGAATTTCTATATAAAATTATTCCGTAATTATATCTATTGGATAATACTTTTCTTTTGTATAAGAAACGTTCTTCATCTCCTGCCAATACTCTGTCTATTCCAAAATATAATTCTGCAGAAAAATCACCTAATTCTGTAAGCAAATTATCAAGATTAATAACTTCTTCATCAAAACTCTTATCATAATATTCCTTTTTTAAATCAATATCATTTGTATAACTGTAAATGTTATTTTTACAGTACTTCTGAGCCTCCTCTGTAAACTCATCGGACTCAACACTACAGCGCAAGCTTTTTATTTCTGCGCAATAGGTCAAGGTTATTTTTGCAGAAAAATTAACACCTTTTTCTGGTTTTTCAAACACACGATTTATTAATATTTTCTTATCTCCAAAAAATAATTCTATTTCCATTGCATCATCACAATAAGTTCTCCCTAAATATTCGGCCAAATTATTTGCAGTTTTTTCAGTCCACTTATCCCTTAATTTTGTAATTAACATTTTTGTTCCAATAAGTGAATAATCTTCAACCTCTTCCAGAGTGCTATAATTCCAATCTGTTATCCAAACTATTGATTTACAAGCATTTTTATGTGAATAGACTTCTGCACTTGCACCTAACCTCGCTAAAGCAAATCTACCAACACCTTTAGACCCTGCCTGAACCCTCTTTTTCCCATTAGTTCCATCAATTTCGTAACCTTTGCTGCTTTTGCCAATATGCATCCAATTTTGAGCCAAATCATCCCGATTCATCCCACATCCGTCATCTACAATTTCAATACTGTCTTTCCTAATTACAATTTTTACTTTTAATGCATTTGCATCAAAAGCATTCTTTACTAATTCCAAGATCGCAGATTCTTTATTGGAAAAGTTTTGAACTCCCAGCAGTTCTGCCAGTATACTGTCTTCTACAATATATTTCAATTTTTCCATTGAGTTGCCTCCTAAAACTTATACTCTTCAACATCCTTCGAGGTTATTCTTAAAGAACTTCCACTAATATGTATTCCCACATCCAACACATACTGCCTAAAATCTCTACTCTCTAAAATACGTACTGCATCCCCCAACGTATATTCATTATTGCCTTCACACCTAACAATATACATTCCCGCATATGGAATACATTCCTTGGCAAGTCTATACACAGCTACATTCTCCGTAACAACTGTTGAGATAAGTAATTTATCACTGTCTAATCCAGCAAGTGCCTGTGACCTCCCATATTCATACCATTTTGCACTAATATCTTTTTGACGTTTGTCCAAATCATCTCGAAAATCATTTAAATACGCTGCTGCTTCCGGATAATTTGCTTCGAATTCTCCTTCTTCAAATCTTACTAAATGCCCTTCATCATATATATACGGAAATATAATTTTTTCATTCTTCTGATATCGTAAAGATCTAGGAGTCGCTGTATCTCTCACTATACCTCTTTCTATATGATGCCCATTACAAAGAAATCCTTGCTCTGTTTCTTGATAATCTTCTTCTTTGATTACATAAGCTTTGTTCAGTAATGTTGCGACCACATGCGACACTTTGAAATAATCTCCAAATCGATGCATTCCATTTGCTAAATTCTCTGTAAAAAACCATTTATCTGTCAGTTGATTTATCAAGATATCTATTTCCGTTTCTAAAGTCATATCCTTATAGTGTAATACTCCTTGCTTCCTTTGCTTATCTAATACCATAATTGAAGACTTGACCAGCGCATTATTAAATACCTTTTCTTGTGTATAATCTTTGATAACTGTTATGTATGGCTTCATATAATTTCTTAAATTTACTCCAAATACTGTTTTAAATATACTACTTGGAATCAAGTAAGCCATTTTCCCATCTTTTGCTAATGATTTAATACTTTTCTCGATAAAAGCATAACAATAATCAAATTTTCCTTTTACGCAAGTTTCAAATGTTTCTTTTACATATTTTTGCTCATCTTTTTTTAACTCACTATATGTTATATATGGTGGATTACCTACAATAAATTGAAATTGTGGCAAAGCATTCCATCGCAAATAATCAGCATTAAAGATTTTCCACTCTACTCTAATTATATTGTTCCTTTGCAATACTTCGTTCAAATTTCCAATACACTTATGATATTGTTCTGGATCAATTTCAATTCCATAAATATCTCTTGCCAACCCATTCTTAATTCGTGTTCTTGACAACCCATTTGCTCGGCAATCGTCTATATACCTTTGAACAACTGCAACCAGAATATTGCCATCACCACAAGAATTCTCTAATATCTTTTTCCCATATAAGTGTTCTGTATACCCAACACTGTCTAGTAATTCTCGTACATAATTTTCAGGCGTGAACACCTGGCACTTCTTATTCATACATTACCTCTTTGCCTACAATCTATAGTCAATTTCTCATAAGGACATTTTTTCAAGCAACTCATATCCTTTAGTCGTTATAAAATAGCGCCCTTTTGCATGTATTCTCTCAACATAACCATCTTGGATCAATTCCTTAATAATCTGATTTACTTTCAATTTTCCACAAGGCACCAGACTCGCTATTTCTTGTTGATTAAGAGGACATATACTTTTACCCTCAATCTCTAATTGGTTTTCTTTAAATATTAGCAATACTTTCGTTTTTTTATTTACAAAGCTTAAAACTTCATTCATTACCTACACCTTCAGCTCTCTCAAACAGTACTAATTAGTTCTATTTTGAAACCATTATAGCATTATTATTTTCTGCATTCAATTGTCAATTAGGACATTTAGCTTATTTGCTTATTGATAGTTTTTAATGCCAAAATAAAGCCATTAATCATTTATAATTTAATTATACCAATAAAAAAGGCTTTCGGAGAAATCCCCGAAAGCCTTGAATTTACTGTGTTTCTATTGATTACTCAATAATCGTAGCAACACGGCCTGATCCAACTGTTCTACCACCCTCACGGATAGCGAATGTAAGACCCTGCTCCATAGCGATAGGATGAATCAGTTCGATTGTCATCTCTACGTTATCACCAGGCATGCACATTTCTGTACCTGCAGGAAGGTTACATACACCAGTTACGTCAGTTGTTCTGAAATAGAACTGAGGTCTGTAGTTGTTGAAGAAAGGAGTATGACGTCCACCTTCATCTTTTGTCAGGACGTAAACCTGAGCTGTGAATTTTGTGTGGCAGGTAACTGTTCCGGGTTTGGAAAGAACCTGTCCTCTTTCGATTTCTGTTCTCTGAACACCACGAAGCAGTGCACCGATGTTATCACCAGCCTGAGCTTCGTCAAGCAGCTTACGGAACATTTCGATACCAGTTACAACAGTCTTACGTGTTTCCTCCTTGATACCAACGATTTCAACTTCTTCATTGAGGTGAAGAGTACCGCGCTCTACTCTACCGGTAGCAACTGTACCACGACCTGTGATTGTGAATACGTCTTCTACAGGCATAAGGAAAGGCTTATCTGTCTCTCTCTGAGGATCAGGAATATAGGAATCAACTGTATCCATAAGTTCCATGATCTTGTCGCCCCACTCGCTCTTAGGATCTTCCAGAGCTTTCAGAGCGGAACCCTTAATAATCGGGCATCCTTCGAATTCATATTCTTCAAGCTGTTCTGTGATTTCCATTTCTACTAATTCAAGCAGTTCAGGATCATCAACCATATCACACTTATTCATGAATACAACGATATAAGGTACACCTACCTGACGGGACAGAAGGATGTGCTCCTTTGTCTGAGCCATAACACCGTCAGTAGCAGCAACTACGAGGATAGCGCCGTCCATCTGAGCAGCACCTGTAATCATGTTCTTAACGTAGTCAGCATGTCCAGGGCAGTCAACGTGTGCATAATGTCTCTTATCTGTTGAATACTCAACGTGAGCTGTAGAGATAGTGATACCTCTTTCTCTTTCTTCGGGAGCCTTGTCGATGTTCTCGAAGTCAGTAGCTTCATTACCAGCAACTCTTTCTGCAAGTACCTTTGTGATAGCTGCTGTTAATGTTGTTTTACCATGGTCAACGTGACCGATGGTACCAATATTACAATGGGTTTTGGTTCTGTCAAATTTAGCTTTAGCCATTTCTAAAGTCCTCCTTTAATTGAGATAAACATAATTTGTTTCGTAACATAATCGCCTATCATTGATTATATTAAAAATTAGTAATATTTTCAAGCACTAATTGCTCTTACTTATTTTGCCTTTGCTGCCAATACTTTTTCTGCAAGATAAAGTCTCAATATGCTTTATTTTGCCTTTGCTGCTAAGACTTTTTCTTGTACGTTCTTCGGCACCGGCTCATATTTTTCAAAGAACATGGAGTAGTTGCCGCGTCCCTGTGTTCTGGAACGAAGGTCTGTAGAGTAACCGAACATTTCAGAAAGCGGTACAAAAGCTCTGACCATCTTTCCGCCGCCAATATCGTCCATACCTTCGATGCGTCCACGTCTGGAGTTGATATCACCGATAACATCACCCATGTACTCTTCAGGCATTGTAACTTCAACCTTCATGATGGGCTCAAGTAAAACCGGGCTTGCCTTCTGCATAGCATCCTTGAAAGCCATGGAACCTGCAATGTGGAATGCCATTTCAGAAGAGTCAACTTCATGGTAGGAACCATCATATACAGTTGCATGAACACCAAGAACTGGGAATCCTCCAAGAATACCGCATTTAGCAGCTTCTTCGATACCTTCGCCGACAGCAGGGATGTATTCCTTCGGAATAGCACCACCCACAACAGTGGATTCGAACTTGAACAGTTCTTCTCCGTTGGCATCCATAGGCTCGAATTTAACTTTACAGTGTCCGTACTGACCACGTCCACCGGACTGCTTTGCATACTTGGAATCAACTTCAACTGTCTTTGTGAAGGTTTCCTTATAGGCAACCTGAGGTGCGCCTACGTTAGCTTCTACCTTAAATTCACGAAGAAGTCTGTCTACGATGATTTCCAGATGGAGCTCGCCCATACCGGCGATGATCGTCTGACCTGTCTCCTGATCTGTATGAGCACGGAAAGTAGGATCTTCTTCTGCAAGTTTTGCAAGAGCTTCACCCATCTTACCCTGTCCAGCCTTTGTTTTAGGCTCGATTGCAAGCTCGATAACGGGCTCAGGGAATTCCATGGACTCTAAGATTACCGGATGCTGATCATCACAAATGGTATCACCTGTAGTAGTGAACTTAAATCCAACTGCTGCTGCGATATCACCGGAATAAACTTTATCCAGTTCCGCTCTCTTGTTAGCATGCATCTGAAGGATACGTCCTACACGTTCCTTTTTGTCTTTTGTCGCATTCAGTACATAAGAACCGGAGTTCATTGTACCGGAGTAAACTCTAAAGAATGCAAGTTTTCCTACGAAAGGATCAGCCATGATCTTGAATGCCAGAGCTGAGAACGGTTCATCATCAGATGAATGTCTTTCAACTTCATTGCCCTCTAAGTCAGTACCCTTGATTGCAGGGATATCTGTAGGTGCAGGCATATATTCAAGAACTGCATCCAAAAGTTTCTGTACGCCCTTATTTCTGTAAGCAGAACCACAGCATACCGGGATAGCAGTGCATTCACATGTTGCTTTCCGCAAAGCTGCTTTCATCTGCTCTACAGTGGGTTCTTCACCTTCCAGATACATCATCATTAAATCATCATCTAATTCACAGATTTTTTCGATGAGTTCGGAACGGTATAATTCAGCTTCATCTGCCATGTCGTCAGGGATTTCCGTGATAGAAATATCTTCTCCCTTGTCGTCATTATAGATGTAAGCCTTCATCTCAAATAAATCAATAATTCCCTTAAAATCGTCTTCTTTGCCGATAGGCAGCTGGAGGACGATTGCATTTTTACCAAGTCTGGTTTTGATCTGCTCTACGGCTCCGTAGAAATTAGCACCTAAAATGTCCATCTTATTGATGAAAGCCATTCTTGGAACATTATAAGTGTCAGCCTGACGCCAGACATTTTCTGACTGAGGTTCAACACCACCTTTTGCACAGAACACACCAACAGCGCCGTCAAGTACACGCAGGGAACGTTCTACTTCAACTGTAAAGTCAACGTGTCCTGGTGTATCAATAATATTGATACGGTGCTCCAGTGCCCCCGGCTTAGGCTTGCAGTTCTCTTCCAAAGTCCAGTGACATGTCGTAGCGGCTGATGTGATTGTGATACCTCTTTCCTGCTCCTGTTCCATCCAGTCCATGGTAGCAGTACCTTCATGCGTATCACCAATCTTATAGTTTACACCGGTGTAGTATAAGATACGCTCTGTCAAAGTCGTCTTACCTGCATCGATATGAGCCATAATACCAATGTTTCTGGTTCTATCTAATGGATATTCTCTTCCAGCCAAAGGTTTTTCCTCCTTATATTAGTCTGGGCACAGCACCAAAGCTGCATATCGTCCGATTAGAAACGATAATGTGAAAATGCCTTGTTTGCCTCTGCCATTTTGTGCATATCTTCTTTTCTCTTCACGGCTGCACCCGTATTGTTTGCAGCATCAAGAATCTCATTCGCAAGTCTGTCCTTCATGGTCTTTTCGCCTCTCTTACGAGAAAACATAGTGAGCCAGCGAAGCGCTAATGCCTGACGACGATCCGGTCTTACTTCGATAGGTACCTGATAAGTAGCACCGCCAATACGTCTTGCCTTTACTTCCAGAACAGGCATGATATTATTCATAGCCTCTTCAAAGACCTCAAGAGCCGGCTTGCCTGATTTTTCTTCTACAGTAGCAAATGCGCCATATACAATCTTCTGTGCTACACCCTTCTTACCGTCTAACATAATGTTATTGATAAGCTTGGTAACCACTTTGTTATTGTATAAAGGATCTGCCAATACATCTCTTTTCTGAATATGTCCTTTACGTGGCACGGTTCTTCCCTCCTTAATTATTTACTAATCACAAACCTGCTATACAGATTTGTGATCCGCGTACGCCATTTGCGTCCGCATACATTAAATCATCGGTACTCACAGTGTTTCGTTCTAATTTACATTTTGTGTACGTGCGGTAAGTCTTATTACAATATCGTAACAGAATTCCAACACTAAATTAGTTTACGTTTGTGGGTCCAATCTGTTCCAAACACTATTTGCCTGCTTTAGGTCTCTTAGCGCCATATTTGGAACGGGCCTGCTTTCTGTTAGCAACTCCCGCAGTATCAAGTGTACCTCTGATGATGTGGTATCTTGTACCTGGTAAGTCTTTAACTCTTCCACCTCTGATCAGAACAACGCTGTGCTCCTGCAGATTGTGACCTTCTCCCGGAATGTAGCTTGTCACTTCGATTCCGTTAGAAAGACGTACTCTGGCGATCTTTCTTAAGGCTGAGTTAGGCTTCTTAGGAGTAGCTGTCTTAACAGCAGTACAAACACCTCTCTTCTGAGGAGCAGAAGTATCGGTTGCTTTCTTGTGAAGGGAGTTCCATCCTTTCTGAAGAGCGGGAGCCGTTGACTTCTTTACTGATGTCTGACGTCCTTTTCTGACTAACTGGTTAAATGTTGGCATTCTGTTTCACCTCCTGTTTATAAAATCCTATTAGTATGCATTGTTATGCACACTAAATCAGTATAATTGTTCATTTTTTTCTTGTCAATATGTTTCTTTGTAAATTTTATGCAAAAATCATATCAATTTCACAGCACATTCACCAAAGACGGTTTTATCCTCTTCCTCTGCATTGTCTTGACGGGTAAAAAAATCTCCGTGCCTACTATATATAGTATACACGGAGATTTCATCTACTAATCATCATCCAAGCTTCACTGCTTATCTGCTGTCAGTTCACCCAGACATTTATTCTTCTGTAATTTCTTCTGCTGCTTCTTCTGATACAACTTCTGTGGTTTCTTCTGCAATCTCTTCTACTGCTTCATCACCTGCATCGACTCCCTCATCAAAAGAAATTTCTGCTCCCTCTTCCATATCCAAATCGATTGTACCCATCAGATCATTGTCGGTAGAAAGTCTTGTATTGCGGTAACGTTTCATTCCCGTACCTGCCGGAATCAGTTTACCGATAATGACATTTTCCTTAAGACCAATCAGCGGATCACTCTTACCTTTAATTGCAGCTTCCGTCAATACCTTAGTAGTCTCCTGGAAGGATGCTGCTGATAAGAAAGAATTGGTAGCAAGTGCAGCCTTAGTGATTCCAAGCATAACCTGCTTGCCATCTGCAGGTTCTTTTCCTTCTGCAATCAATCTCTCATTGATATCTTCATATTCAAGCACATCCACCAGTGTTCCAGGAAGGAATTCTGTATCTCCGTTATTCTCAATCCTGATCTTTTTCAGCATCTGGCGGACAATCACTTCAATGTGCTTATCACTGATGTCAACACCCTGCAGACGGTATACACGCTGTACTTCCCGGAGCATATAATCCTGAACGGCACGGATACCCTTGATCTTTAACAGATCGTGAGGATTTACGCTTCCTTCTGTCAGTTCATCACCGGCTTCAAGTACGGCACCATCCACAATCTTGATTCTTGAACCGTAAGGAATCAGATATGCTTTTGACTCCCCGGTCTCATTGTTCGTAATGACGATCTCACGTTTCTTCTTCGTATCCTTAATCGTTGCCACACCGCCGAATTCAGCGATAATCGCAAGTCCCTTAGGTTTTCTTGCCTCAAACAATTCCTCTACACGGGGAAGACCCTGGGTAATATCGTCACCGGCAACACCACCTGTATGGAAGGTACGCATGGTAAGCTGTGTACCCGGTTCACCGATAGACTGTGCCGCAATGATTCCTACAGCTTCACCTACCTGCACTGCTTCGCCTGTTGCCATATTGGCGCCGTAACATTTTGCACAGATACCAATGTGTGAGCGGCAGGTAAGAATCGTACGAATCTTCACCTTCTCAATAGGCTCACCCTTTTCATCCACACCTACGCTTAAGATCTTTGCTGCGCGGCTCGGTGTAATCATATGATTATGCTTTACGATAAGGTTTCCGTCTCTATCCTTAATATCCTCACAGGAATATCTTCCTGTAATCCTGTCTTTCAGACCTTCAATTGTCTCTTTTCCATCCATGAAAGCAGACACCCACATACCCGGGATTTCTTCCTTGCCTTCCATACAGTCAACTTCGCGGATAATCAGTTCCTGTGATACGTCAACCATACGTCTTGTCAGATAACCGGAGTCAGCGGTACGAAGGGCAGTATCGGACAGACCCTTACGTGCACCGTGTGCGGACATGAAGTATTCCAATACGTCCAGTCCTTCACGGAAGTTTGACTTGATAGGCAATTCAATGGTTCTACCGGTTGTATCCGCCATCAGTCCACGCATACCTGCAAGCTGCTTAATCTGCTGATTGGAACCACGGGCGCCGGAGTCAGCCATCATGAAGATGTTGTTATACTTATCCAGTCCTGCAAGCAGCACATCTGTCAGCTTCTTATCTGTTTCATTCCATGTCTCAACGACTGCACGGTATCTTTCTTCTTCTGTAATCAGACCACGCCTGAAGTTCTGGGAAATCTTATCTACCGTTGCCTGTGCCTCGTCTAACATTTCCTGCTTCTGTGCAGGCACTGTCATATCTGAAATGGAAACGGTCATTGCCGCCCTTGTTGAGTACTTATAGCCCGTAGACTTAATTAAATCCAGCACCTCTGCGGTTACAGAAGCTCCATGTGTATTGATGACCTTTTCAAGGATCTGTTTTAACTGTTTTTTACCGACATGGAAATCCACTTCCGGCAAAAGGAAATTTTCCGGTTTACTTCTATCCACAAATCCTAAATCCTGAGGAAGGATTTCATTGAACAGGAACCGTCCAAGGGTGGAATCCACAATGCCGGATATTTCTTCGCCTTCTGCATTCTTCTTGGATATTCTGACCTTAATTCTGGAATGAAGGGTACATGCACCATTCTCATATGCAAGAATCGCTTCATTCACGCTTTTGAAAAATCTGCCCTCGCCGATTGCCCCGGGTCTTTCCTGGGTCAGGTAGTAGATACCAAGCACCATATCCTGTGAAGGAACAGCAACTGGTCCGCCATCGGAGGGCTTTAACAGGTTATTAGGTGACAAAAGAAGGAATCGGCATTCTGCCTGCGCTTCCACGGAAAGGGGCAGATGCACAGCCATCTGGTCACCATCGAAGTCGGCATTGAATGCTGTACACACAAGGGGATGCAGCTTAATTGCCTTACCTTCTACCAAAATAGGTTCAAATGCCTGAATACCAAGTCTGTGCAGTGTAGGAGCACGGTTCAGCATAACAGGATGCTCTCTGATTACCTCTTCCAGCACATCCCAGACCTGTGTATCAAGTCTTTCTACCAGTTTCTTCGCATTCTTTATATTTTGAGAAATTCCTCTTGCTACCAGTTCTTTCATAACAAAAGGCTTAAATAACTCAATTGCCATCTCTTTAGGAAGACCGCACTGATAAATCTTAAGTTCCGGTCCAACCACGATAACAGAACGTCCTGAATAGTCAACACGCTTACCCAATAGGTTCTGACGGAAACGTCCCGATTTACCTTTCAGCATATCGGACAGTGACTTAAGGGCTCTGTTGCCGGGTCCTGTTACCGGTCTTCCTCTTCTGCCATTGTCAATCAGCGCGTCAACCGCTTCCTGAAGCATTCTCTTTTCATTGCGGACGATTATATCAGGCGCCCCCAATTCAAGCAGTCTCTTAAGACGGTTATTACGGTTGATAATTCTTCTATATAAATCGTTAAGATCTGAGGTTGCAAAACGTCCGCCATCCAGCTGTACCATAGGACGTAAATCAGGCGGAATAACCGGAATTGCATCCATGATCATCCAAGAAGGATCATTTCCGGACTCCCTGAAAGCTTCTACTACTTCCAGCCTTTTAATAATTCTTGCCCTCTTCTGACCGGTAGATTCCCTTAGACCTGTTTTAAGCTCCTCTGCCTCTGTTTCAAGATCGATTGCCTGAAGCAATTCCTTGATTGCTTCTGCGCCCATGCCAACACGGAATCTGTTTCCCCAGGCTTCCCTTGCATCCTGATACTCCTTTTCGGATAAAACCTGCTTATATTCCAACTCAGTATCACCCTTATCCAGAACAATGTAAGATGCAAAATACAATACCTTTTCGAGAACTCTGGGTGATAAGTCCAAAATCAACCCCATACGGCTGGGAATCCCTTTAAAATACCAGATATGGGATACAGGAGCAGCAAGTTCGATATGTCCCATCCGTTCTCTGCGGACGCTTGCTTTCGTAACCTCTACACCACAGCGGTCACAGACGACACCTTTATATCTTATTTTCTTATATTTACCGCAATGACACTCCCAGTCCTTACTGGGACCGAAAATCTTTTCACAGAACAGACCATCCTTTTCCGGCTTCAATGTTCTGTAATTGATGGTTTCAGGCTTTAAAACCTCTCCTCTTGACCATTCTCTGATTTTCTCAGGTGATGCTAAACCAATCCTGATAGTATCAAATGTCATCGGCTGGTATACTTCTTGCTTTGTTTCTGACATCGCTATATCCATGCTCCTTTCAACGTCTTGGCACAACTTCCGGCTGTTTTATCAATCAAATGATTCAGAAGAGAGCACTTCCTCGAACTCTTCCTCATCAAAACTTTCCTCCATGCCTTCCTCTTCATCTGCACTCACAAGTTCTCCGCTGTCCTCATCGAATTCCTGCTTCTGATACCCCAGATCGCCGAGAGATTCTTTCTCGTAATCATAGTTCTTGTCATTTTCCTCGATCTCATAGCGATAATCAGTATCACCATAATCAATGGCTTCCATGATTTCGACTTCTGTGTTGTCATCACGCAGAACGCGCACATCAAGCCCCAGAGACTGCAATTCTTTGAGCAGTACCTTAAAGGACTCAGGAATACCAGGCTCAGGAATATTGTCACCCTTGATGATTGCTTCATAAGTCTTTACACGTCCCACTACATCATCGGACTTCACGGTCAGGATTTCCTGAAGCGTATAGGATGCACCATATGCCTCTAATGCCCATACTTCCATTTCTCCAAAACGCTGTCCCCCGAACTGCGCCTTACCACCTAAAGGCTGCTGGGTAACTAAGGAATAAGGACCTGTAGAACGAGCATGGATCTTATCATCAACAAGATGATGGAGCTTTAAGTAATGCATGTGTCCTATAGTTACCGGGCTATCAAAGTACTCACCCGTTCTGCCATCGCGGAGTCTGACCTTACCGTCTCTGGAAATCGGAACTCCTTTCCAAAGCTCTCTGTGGTCGCGGTTTGTATATAAATACTCCATCACTTCCGGAAGAAGTTCTTCTTTATGCTTTGCCTCAAACTCTTCCCAGCTTAAGTTTACATAATCATTGGCAAGATCCAATGTATCCATGATATCATCTTCATTTGCGCCGTCAAAGACAGGCGTTGCTACATTAAATCCAAGCGCTTTTGCTGCCAGTGACAAGTGAATTTCCAATACCTGTCCAATGTTCATACGGGAAGGCACACCCAGCGGATTCAAAACAATATCAAGAGGGCGTCCGTTCGGCAGATAAGGCATATCTTCTACCGGAAGCACACGGGAAACAACACCCTTGTTACCATGACGTCCAGCCATCTTATCACCAACAGAAATCTTTCTCTTCTGTGCAATATAAATACGAACTGCCTGATTCACACCAGGAGAAAGTTCATCGCCGTTTTCTCTCGTGAACACCTTTGCATCCACGATGATACCATACTCTCCGTGAGGTACTTTAAGGGAAGTATCCCTTACTTCTCTTGCCTTTTCACCGAAGATAGCACGAAGCAGCCTCTCCTCTGCGGTCAGTTCTGTTTCTCCCTTAGGAGTAACCTTGCCCACCAGGATATCGCCGGCACGAACCTCGGCACCGATTCGGATAATACCTCTCTCATCCAGATCTTTTAATGCATCATCACCGACACCCGGAACATCCCTTGTAATCTCTTCGGGTCCTAACTTGGTGTCTCTTGCTTCTGCCTCATACTCTTCAATGTGTACAGAAGTATATACATCCTCCTGTACCAGTCTTTCGCTTAAAAGAACTGCATCCTCGTAATTGTAACCTTCCCATGTCATAAAACCGATCAGCGGGTTCTTACCTAATGCCAGTTCTCCTTCGGAAGTGGACGGACCATCTGCAATCACCTGTCCTGCTTCCACGTGTTCTCCCTTAAATACAATAGGTTTCTGATTATAACAGTTAGACTGATTGCTTCGTGAAAATTTCGTCAGACGGAATTCCATCTTTTCACCATCATCACAGCTCATTCTGATCAGATTTGAGGAAACATAATCAATCGTACCTGCCTTTTTGGCAACCACACAGACACCTGAATCCACAGCTGCCTTGGGTTCCATACCGGTTCCTACAACAGGCGCCTCCGTCGTAAGAAGCGGAACTGCCTGACGCTGCATGTTGGAGCCCATCAGCGCACGGTTCGCATCATCATTCTCAAGGAAGGGAATGAGCGCTGTTGCCACTGAGAATACCATTTTAGGGGATACGTCCATATAATCAAACATTGCCTTCGGATATTCGGATGTCTCCTCTTTGTAACGACCAGACACCGTATTCCTTACAAAATGCCCTTGTTCATCCAGTGCTTCATTTGCCTGTGCCACATGATAGTTATCTTCTTCATCCGCTGTCATGTAAACCACTTCATCTGTAACCCTTGGGTTGACCGGATCTGTTTTGTCTATTTTACGATAAGGTGCTTCCACAAAACCATATTCATTAATCCTTGCATAGGAAGCAAGGGAGTTGATCAGACCGATATTGGGTCCTTCAGGCGTCTCAATAGGACACATTCTTCCATAATGGGAATAGTGAACGTCACGCACCTCAAATCCGGCACGGTCTCTGGACAGACCACCGGGACCTAATGCGGAGAGACGTCTCTTATGCGTCAATTCACCCAGCGGATTGTTTTGATCCATAAACTGGGACAACTGGGAAGAACCGAAAAATTCCTTCACTGCCGCCTGTACCGGTTTAATATTGATGAGTACCTGGGGAGATATTTCTTCCGCATCATGAGTAGTCATTCTCTCACGGACAACTCTTTCCAGTCTGGAAAGACCGATTCTGTACTGATTCTGCAGCAGTTCGCCCACTGCGCGGATACGTCTGTTGCCCAGGTGATCGATATCATCATCATTGCCGATACCATATTCAAGATGAATATTATAATTGATGGATGCCAGAATATCTTCCTTTGTGATATGTTTAGGAATCAATTCGTGTACGTTCTTTTTGATAGCATCTGCAAGCGCCTCCGGATCCTCACTGAACTCTTCAAGGATCTGTGCAAGCACAGGATAATAAACATGCTCCGTGATGCCCAACTCTCTGGGATTGCACTCAACGAAGTTAGTGATATCTACCATCATATTGGAAAGAATCTTAACATTCTTTTCCTCCGTCTGAATGTACACATATGGAATTGCTGCATTCTGAATCTGATCAGCCAGTTCAACAGTCACCTTGGTACCTGCCGCTGCCAGCACCTCACCTGTAAGTGTATCCACCACATCCTCAGCCAGGATATGGTGTCTGATTCTATTCCTGAATGCAAGCTTTTTATTGAATTTATATCTGCCTACTTTAGCCAAATCATATCTTCTGGGGTCGAAAAACATTGCATTGATAAGACTTTCTGCACTTTCAACGCTTAAGGGTTCACCGGGGCGGATTTTTTTGTACAACTCTAAAAGACCTTCCTGGTAATTCGTAGAAACGTCTTTGGAAAAGCTGGCTTCAATCTTAGGTTCATCTCCGAACAGTTCCCTGATTTCATCATTCGTGCCTACGCCAAGCGCTCTTATGAGAACAGTAATCGGAACTTTCCTGGTTCTGTCAACGCGAACATAAAAAATATCGTTGGAATCCGTTTCATATTCAAGCCATGCGCCACGGTTAGGAATAACCGTAGAAGAAAATAATCTCTTACCGATTTTATCATGACTAATTGCATAATAAATGCCCGGGGAACGAACCAGCTGACTTACGATAACACGTTCAGCACCATTAATTACAAATGTTCCTGTCTCCGTCATAAGCGGAAGATCGCCCATGAAAATCTCGTGTTCACTGATTTCTTCCTTCTCCTTATTATAGAGACGTACTCTGACCTTCAGGGGAGCCGCATAGGTTGCATCCCGCTCCTTACATTTTTCGATGGAATACTTCACTTCGTCTTCACACAGCTCAAAGTCAACAAATTCAAGACTCAAATGACCGCTGTAATCCGCAATCGGCGAAATATCATCAAATACTTCCTTAAGGCCTTCTTCCAGAAACCACTTGTAGGAATCCTTCTGAACCTCAATCAGGTTCGGCATCTCCAGAACCTCTTTCTGCCGTGAATAACTCATACGCATGTTCTTGCCTGCGGCAATGGAACGTATTCTGTTCTTTTCCATTAACTATTCACCCCGTTCTTTATGATTTGATGAAGCAACTATATTGCTAAAATGCATAACACACCACAATAGTGCACTATCCATTCTACTACAAATGAAAAATTGAGTCAAGAAACATTTTTCCATTTTGGTAATTTTTTGAAAAAAACAGGCTATACACTGCATAATGCAAATGCACAGCCTGTTTCTATGATTTAAAATAAAATCACTTTAATTACTTCAATGTAACCTTAGCGCCTTCAGCTTCCAGTTTAGCCTTGATATCATCAGCTTCTTCCTTGGATGCGCCTTCCTTTAATGTCTTAGGAGCTGCATCTACAAGGTCCTTAGCTTCTTTCAGTCCAAGACCTGTAGCTTCACGAACAACCTTGATGACCTTAACCTTGTTAGGACCAACCTCTGTCAGTTCTACGTCAAACTCAGTCTTCTCTTCTGCTGCTGCACCTGCATCGCCAGCTGCTGCTGCAACTACAACGCCTGCTGCTGCAGATACGCCGAATTCTTCTTCACAAGCTTTTACAAGATCATTTAATTCTAATACTGTTAACTCTTTGATAGCGTCGATTAATTCCTGTGTGGATAACTTTGCCATTTTCATTTCCTCCATTTTTTATTGTTGATTCCGATTTTAATGTTTCAATGTTTCCCATCCCGTGGGGATAGGAGATTATTCTGCTGCAGGTGCCTCTTCTACTGGTGCCTCCTGTGCAGGCGCTTCCTCGGCTGCTACAGGTGCTTCGCATTCACTTGCTCCGCCTTTTTCTGCCAGCTGATTCATGACACGAGCGAAGTTTGTAATAGGAGACTGGATGCTTCCAAGCAATTTGGAAAGCAATTCTTCCCTTGAAGGAACCTTTGCAATTTCTGCAATACCGCTCGCATCATATGCTGTGCCTTCAACGATACCGCCCTTGACTTCCAGCTGGGGTGCCTCCTTTGCAAATTTGCAGAGGACTCTTGCGGGAGCTGTTGCATCTGTTGTGGAGATTGCAATTGCGCTGGGACCTTCCAGATAAGGTGTAAGACCTTCGCAGTCAGTTCCCTTAAATGCGAAGTTCATCATTGTGTTCTTGTAAACCTTGTAAGTAATGCCTGCTTCACGAAGCTGCTTACGAAGATTTGTATCCTGTTCCACTGTAAGTCCACGATAATCAACAAGAACAACAGACTGCGCATCTTTGATGTTGGCGGAAATCTCTTCAACGATAGGTTGTTTCAATTCAACTTTTGCCACTTTCTTTACCTCCTGTTAGATTTTGGTGCCGATAGGAGTTAAAAAATGCCCTTCCAAAGACGGAAGGGCAGAATCTGTCATACATAAACTCTTCTCCTCGGTAGGCGGTACGCTTACGCCCTCATCTGTATAAAACATTTCCGGGCACCTACTGTCTTCGGCATGGTCAAACGACCTTTACTAAAATACCACATGATATGACTCATGTCAATAAAATCTTTTTAATTTTTGCTCACAAATCCTTCTTCATCAATACGCACATCAGGCGACAGGTCCCGCATATAGGCAAGTATTCTTTCTTTATCTATGCCATATGCCAGAGCCGTTCTGCAATCGGACTGAATTGCGGGAAGGAACTGGAACGATTCAAGCCCCTGCTGGTCTATGGTCACCTTTACCATTCCCGTGTCCAGCGTTTTTGAATTAAACCAGAAATTTCCCATGCTGTAGATTACCGGAGTATCCCCAAAATAGGCGATTCCCTGCAGGCAATGAGAATGGTCTCCTATGATTAGATCCGCACCCGCTTCGGCAATCTTAGGTGCCTGCTCAAGCTGCGCCCAATCCGGATCCGTCTGGTTCTCTGTTCCCCAATGAATATAAACGATAACGAAATCGCTGTTCTCCTTCGCATCAGCCACTACCTCATACAGCTTGTCAGGATTCCAGCACCGGAATACACCCGCACTGTCCTCCGTGGCGCCTTTCGTATCCGGATTGTCCAGCCTTTCTATCTGTGTAGCTGCCACCACCGCAATCTTCATATCGTTCACAATGAAATAAAGTGGCGCCGATGCTTCTTTAAGATTCCTGCCTGCCCCTACCTGCGGTATTCCTGCACTCCTCAAGGTGTCCAAAGTGTCCAGAAGTCCCACTTCGCCAAAATCATAAATATGATTATTGGCAAGCACTGCCACATCCACTCCCATATCCTCAAGATAAGATACCGTACTTGTGTCTGCACGGAAAGTAAAGGTCTTGTCTTCGGTAGGCGTTCCTCTATCTGTGAAAGGAAATTCATTATTTGCCACCAGAATATCCACATCCCTCATCTGTGCAAGCAAAGGCTCTGATATCCCGTTTTCTATGGTTGCTCCCCGCCTTAACAGATTTGCCATGATTGCATATTCATCATCCAGCAGAAAATCTCCCACAAACCCAAAAGTCACAGTATCCTCCGCGCTGCTCTCCCATACAAGAATATTGTTTTCCCTTCTATATTCTTCATCCAAAAGTTCTGCAGCATAGCGGGAGGGCGATTCAGCAATTTCTTCTTCTGGCTCCTGCTGTATCTCTTCAGAGGGAATCCGGAAATCCACATGCCCAAAAATTTCAGGCACGCCCTCATCTCCTTCCCCTGATATAAGAATTCTGGCAATCATCATTCCCGCAATGCCAACCGATAACACCCCGCACAACGTCAATACAAAGGCAAGCATCGGTCTGACGTTCCGCCTTGTTCTGCCACTTCTTTTATTCATTTTTGCTATCTGCTTCTTGGATCTTTTCTTCATATTGACAGAATAACACATTCTGCCAATTATGCAAATAGAACCGTTCCCCAAAAGAGAAACGGTTCTTATTTCATCCAGTTCAGATTAGAATTTTGCAACGCTGACTTTCACGCCAGGTCCCATAGTGGAAGTAACGGTAATACTTCTCAGATACTGTCCTTTCAGTGCTGAAGGTTTCGCTTTCACGATTGCTTCCATCAGTGCACTAAAGTTCTCCTGAAGCTTTGTCTCTTCAAAAGATGCTTTTCCAATCGGCACATGAATAATATTGGATTTGTCAAGTCTGTATTCAATCTTACCTGCTTTAATATCATTGATTGCCTTTGTCACATCCATCGTAACAGTACCGGCCTTCGGATTAGGCATCAAACCTTTAGGACCTAAAACCTTACCCAGACGTCCAACAACGCCCATCATGTCCGGTGTAGCAACAACAACGTCAAAGTCAAGCCATCCGTCATTCTGAATCTTTGGAATCAGTTCATCTCCGCCAACATAATCAGCTCCGGCAGCCTCAGCTTCATTCACCTTATCTCCCTTTGCAAATACCAGCACCTTGACTGTCTTACCTGTACCGTTAGGAAGTACTACGGCGCCGCGAACCTGCTGTTCTGCATGACGTCCGTCACAGCCTGTTCTGATATGCACTTCAATTGTTTCATCAAATTTTGCAACTGCTGTCTTTTTAACCAGTGTAATTGCCTCTGCAGGTTCATATGCCACTGCGCGGTCAATCTGTTTTGCAGCCTCTACATATTTCTTTCCATGTTTCATTATTAATCCTCCTATGGTTCAATCGGCGTGGGCATCCCCAATCGCCTCCCACTCTACAATTTTATTTGGATATCTATTAATCCTCTACTGTAATTCCCATACTTCTTGCTGTACCAGCAATCATGCTCATAGCAGCTTCTAAGCTTGCGGCATTTAAGTCAGGCATCTTCATCTCTGCAATTTCCTGAATCTTAGCCTTGGAAATGGTTGCAACCTTTGTCTTGTTAGGCACTGCTGAACCAGATTTCAAGTTGCATGCTTTCTTAAGAAGTACTGCAGCAGGGGGAGTTTTCGTAACAAAACTGAAACTTCTGTCTGCATATACTGTGATGACAACAGGAATGATCAAATCACCCTTATCTGCCGTTCTTGCGTTGAACTGCTTTGTAAATTCAACGATATTAACCCCATGCTGTCCAAGTGCAGGACCAACCGGGGGCGCTGGTGTAGCTTTACCAGCAGGGATCTGTAACTTAATGTATCCTTCTACTTTCTTTGCCATTGTGGCACCTCCTATTATAATGCAAATATCCTTGCATCGTGGTATGGCGCAGAACTGTCTCTGCTCCCACAGCCTGCATTCTTACATGCAGACTAATTGTAAAGTTGCTCTATATTTACGCCGGCTTATGCCTGCAATAAATATCCTGCTAATCCATGCCAAATGCTTTTGTCCATTATGACATTTTTCTTACTTCTGCAAAACTGATTTCCACAGGTGTTTCCCTGCCAAACAGCTCTACATTGATGGTTGCCGTCTGCTTGCCGAAGTCCATCCTTTGTACCACACCGACGGTATCCTTCCACACACCGGCAACAACCGCAATAGTATCTCCTTCTGCAAAATCCACGGAAATATTTTCTGTTTTAATTCCAAGAGGCTTCATCTCCGCTTCCGTCAATGGAACCGGCTTGCTTCCGGGTCCTACAAATCCCGTCACACCTCTGGTATTTCTGACAACATACCATGTGTCATCATTCATAACCATATTAATCAAAACATATCCCGGGAACATTTTCTTCTGGACTGTCTTCCTTGCGCCATTCTTTAATTCTACCACATCCTGTAAGGGCACACGAACCTCCAGAATCTCATCTTCCAGATGTCTGTTCTCGATTGTTTTTTCTATATTGGCTTTTACCTTATTTTCATACCCGGAATAGGTATGGACTACATACCAGTTCGCCTCTGCCATACAATCACCCTCACTCTACAGACTTGTCAGGAATCTTACGCCACATTGCATTAAGAAATCCAATACTGCGATTACGATTCCCATCACAACTGAAATACAACCAACCGCAATGGACTGTTTCAAAAGGGAATCTTTGTCGGGCCATGAAATTTTCTTAAATTCAGCCTTGACTCCTTTGAAGAAACTTGGCTCTTTGGATGTCTTATTTGCTGTCTTATCTGCCATCTTTAACTCCTTTCAGCCCTCCGCAAACTACTTCGTTTCTTTGTGCAATGTATGAGTCTTGCAGAATCTACAATACTTCTTGGTCTCCATCCTGTCCGGATGTGTCTTCTTATCTTTAGTAGTATTGTAGTTGCGTTGCTTGCATTCTGTACATGCCAATGTAATTCTTGTACGCATGATTATTCCTCCAATCTTTTACCGGATTTTTTGCATAAAAAAAAGACCTAAATCTAATCTCGTTTGATTACTATAACATATCCTTCTCTTTCCGTCAACAGCAATTTGTCATTTTTTCACCCAAATTTCCTATTAAAACAGCTATTGTCTTCCATACTTTCTCATGATAGAATTATTTTATAAAAGTAGGTTTTTATGCCCTAATGCAGAAAGCTTCTTGCTCACCTTGCATATACTAATATAAAGGCTACTATTACAAGGAATAAGAACTTTCCCGTCAAATGGTGTTGACGGTTTTAAATTCACGGAAGAAAGGAGGGGCATTCTATGGCATATGGCACATCGCTCCATGCGGTTTACAATCACTATCTGACTACTTATGCGCCTAAATCAACCACTCAATATGATACCCATAAGAAGAGTGAACTGCGCAACATCTACCATTCCATAGTAAAACTGAACAAGGAATCTCCCCTTTATCTCCTGGATTCCAGCAATGAGTCCCGGGCATTCGCAATAGGCTTAAAAGAAAATGCCAGAGCACTCCGCAATACAATTGCATCACTTGGCGGATTGGATGAGACGAAAATGCTGGGCAAAAAGGCTGCCTATTCCAGCAACCCGAATATTGCCACCGCATCTTACATAGGTGAAAGCAATATAAGCGGTACTTCTCCTTCTTTTAATATAGAGGTTACCGCCTTAGCTTCCAGCCAGCTTAACCTTGGAATGTTTCTCCCTGCCGAAGAAAAGACCGATCTTGCACCGGGCGCTTATTCATTTAACATTAACATCAATGATCTGAATTATGAATTTCAATATAACATCCGTGGAGGAGAAAGCAACCGCGACCTGCAGGAACGCCTTGCTCGTCTTATCTCCAATGCCGAAATAGGCGTAAATGCTGATGTTTTTGAGGACGACAAAGGCAGATCTTCTCTTCGTCTCACCTCCACATCCAGCGGATTGAGTGGCGACAAAGATTATATATTCCATATATCTGATGAAACCACCAGCAAACTTTCCGGTACAGTAGACTATCTTGGTCTCAACTTTATGTCAAGACAGCCTTCTAATGCCCACTTCCTTTTAGATGGCGAACCGCGTACCGCTTCTTCTAATCACTTTACGATTGACAAGATATTTGATATCACATTAAACGGTATCAGCAGCGCGGAAGGTGAAACAGCAGAAATCGGCTTAAAGACAGACTTAGATTCCCTCACGGAAAATGTCAACAATTTGGTATACGGCTATAATTCCTTCGTCAAAGCTGCTGCTGAATACCTTGATTCACACCCGCGAAGCGGGAAGCTTATAAACGAAATGTCCCACATATCCCGCCATTATCAGGCAGATCTCGAAGAAGCAGGCTTTTCCTTCGAAAAAAACGGACAGCTTTCAATAGATTGCGATGCTTTCAAGCATTCCATCTTAAACGACGAAAACAAAACCCGTTTTTCCACAATCAGAGATTTTACCAATTCCATCTTAAGGAAAACCAACCAGGTTTCCTTGAACCCCATGGAATATGTGGACAAAAGACTTGTCGCATACAAAAATCCAGGTCATAATTTTGCTAACCCCTATATGACCAGTAATTACAGCGGAATGCTCTTTAACGGCTATTGCTAATCAAAAGGAGTGATTCATTTGAAATGAATCACTCCTTTTTCAGTTCTTCTTTTACCATCTCAAGCGCCGCTTCAATCACTTTGTCCATATCGTAATAGCGGTATTGTCCCAATCTTCCTCCGAACAATACATTTTTTTCCTTTTGCGCCATCTTCTGATACTCAGCAAAAAGCCCATTATTACGCTCATCATTTACCGGATAATAAGGCTCATCTCCCGGCTTCCATTCCGCGGGATATTCTCTTGTGATGACAGTCCCTTCCCCTTTACCAAAATCAAAATGCTTGTGTTCAATGACCCTTGTATAAGGAATCTCTCTTTCCGTATAATTAATCACTGCATTACCCTGATAATTTTCGATATCCGGCATATCTTCCTGTTCAAACCGCAACGAACGATACTCCAGATTACCCTTGCAAAAATCAAAATACTCATCTATCATACCTGTGTACAGCACCTTGTCGTAAGAAATAAAACTTTCCCCACGCATGGAAGCTTCCCGCTGGCATCTTACAAAATCACGATACTCCGTATTCAATCTGATTTCTATTCCCTCAAGCAGCTTTTCAACAATTGCCGTATAACCCCCGACGGGTATTCCCTGATATCTATCCGTAAAATAATTATTATCATAGGTAAATCGAAGTGGAACTCTCTTTATAATGAATGCCGGAAGTTCTCTGCATTCCCGTCCCCACTGCTTTTCTGTATATCCCTTAATCAGCTTTTCATATACATCGCACCCAGCTAAACATAACGCCTGTTCTTCCAGATTGCGCGGTTCCTCAATCGCTAACTGCTCAATCTGTTTTCTGATGATTGTCTGTGCCTCCTCCGGCGTTTTAATTCCCCAGAGCCTGCTGAACGTATTCATATTAAAAGGAAGGTTATAAATCTCACCTTTATATACAGCCATAGGCGAATTTACAAAATGATTAAATTCTGCAAATTCGTTCATATAATTCCATATCGCGCGGTTCGAGGTATGAAAAATATGTGCTCCGTATTCATGGATATGGATTCCGCGTTTTAAACTGGTATAAATATTCCCTGCAATATGATTTCTCCTTTCAATCACAATGCAGGTTTTTCCATTTTTAGTCATTTCATGTGAAAAAACCGAGCCAAAAAGCCCGGCTCCCACAACCAGATAATCAAAATGCCTGTCCATACAGATTACTGCTCCCTATATTTTTCAAGCTGGACATAATCCTCCATCATTTCAAGAATTCTCTTGCGGCCTTTCTTGTTGAGCTGAATATAATATTGCATAACTCTGTTTTCCAAAATCTTTTCGCCAAGCACTTCCCCTTTTTCAAGAGTTGAAAAATCTACAGGATTCAGACTTAATCTATCACACATACGAATCACTGTACCGTATGCCATTCCTTCGATTCCTCTGTCCAGTGCAGTTACCAGCGTGCTATAGGGAATTTCCATCTCAATAGCAAATTGTCTCACACTTTTATACTGTTTGAGTATCTCCTGTTTCAAAATTTCTGCTTTTGTCATTACAAAACCTCCTTAACACGGCATCTGACGCCACTATATTTCTAGGGTAAGTATAGCACACCCTTAAAATCTAGTCACTTAAAAAAATATAAACTTTGTATTAACATGTACTAAAGTACTAATTTTCATACATAACATAGATACCTTTTACATGTCAACATGCTCTATTCCGTCAAATTCCGGAGCGTTAAAGAACTCTCTCAAAGTGATTCCAAATCCATCACACAGCTTTCCTATCGTCATTACTCCAGGATTTGCCGTAGACTTATCTACAATATGCATCAACGTCGTCATCGGTACAGCAGATGCATAGGATAATGCGTAATACGTCAACCGTCTTTCCTTACATAAATTGTTGATTCTTTCCACTAACATGTCTTGTGCATTCATCTTTTGTCCTCCCAAATATGGTATTATTATACCTTATTATACATCCCTATTAGTTCCATATATGGAAGTACCGGTAAAAAACCATAGAAAGAGGAAGTCTCTCATTTGCAGGATTCCATCACCATTTCCCACATTTGGGCAGCTCTCTTTATCAGATCAAATTCTTCCCTAACCTTCCTGCTGCCATTTTCAGCAATCGCAATCCGCTCTTCCTCATGATCCAAATAATATTCTGCTTTTGCTACAAGATCTGCCATGCCTGAATACATTACCAGATCAACACCGTCCTCAAAATATTCTGCGATTTCCGGCTGATAATTCGTCAGACAAAATCCACCGCAGGCAAGAATATCCAGTACCCGTTTTGGTATTCCTGACTGGATTGTCCTCGATGTAATATTAAGGTTGATTTTACTATTATGAAAGATAAACGGCATCTCGCTCTCGTAATCCGCATAACCCTTTTCTTGTAAATGCTGACCACGAACCGTTTTCTCCACAGAGTAACTGCTATACAAAGTCAAGGGATGCCTGTCACTAAGCACTTTAATTACCTGCTCCCTCTCCCTTGCCGTTACCTCGATACCAATGGCATCTGCTGCCATCTGCATAGAATTGCTTATGTAATTATCACCCAGCTTTAGTTCGCATTTATCAACGATTTCTTCAACAACCTGCGGCTGAAGCGAATCAGCAAGCAAATTATAACCATAAATGAGCATCTGCGACTTGATCAGCCCTTCCACATATCCGTGTGTGTATTCTGTAAGTTCTGCTCTCCGCAGACGATTCTTTTCTCCATTATACATATTTCCCACAAAGGAAATAGCACACTTATATTTTTCGCTAAGCTCTGGCATTTCAATTTCTTTCTTTCTAAGCATTGCCAAAACATTGTTTTCTACAGCCAACGGGAAATGATAAATATGCTTCGCACCTAGTTCCCGTATTCTTTCCGTATACCATGCATCAAAGCAGAAAATGTAGTTGTATTCATTTCCAAGCGTTCCAGACATCAAAGTATTCATCGGACAATCATAAACCCATGATACATAGGGAATATGATTCATATTACAAAGCATGGAAATCAAGGGGAAATAATCATAACTAAAAACAGCTTCCACACATTTTTCATGAATGAGCGCCAACATTTCTTTTGCATACTCGCCATCCGCATGATAATCTTCCATTTTTCTTGAGAACAGAATGCACTCCATTCCTATACTGCGCAGACTCTCTACAAAAGCATTATCGCCCAGCGCACCCCAATGGTAAATCAAAACTCGCTTTATCATGCTTCCTTCCTCTCTGACACACCATGAACTTCCTATCGCACACGCTAAAGTATAACATGTTAACAGACGTTTGTCATGCAAAATCTTTTAAAAGACAGATTTAAATCTTTTAACTTATGTAAGCGGCAAACTCTTCAACGTTTTTCACACGCACTGCCAGTTTGAGCCAGCTTTTTAAAACCTTAACATTACTCTCTTCCATGATCCGTCTCCTTAAATCATCTGAAACAGTTCCACAGTCTTCCAGAAGATCTATGATGGATTCTGCTCTTCCTTCTGCTCTTCCTTCTGCTCTTCCTTCTGCTCTTCCTTCATTCTTCAAATCTTCTATTGCCTTACACATAGCCTTACCTTTACCCTTCCTCTGTTTCTTTTCTTCAATAAGTTTACTCAAATCCTTTGAATGCGTCATCTGACTGAGCATATACCAGCTTTCTTCATCCATACTTTGACACATACCATCCATTTTTATATAGTTCATAAAATTCTTTTGGCTGTTTCGCCTCTGATACAGTTCAAAAAGCGGTCTAAGTTCTGTCTTAAAGTATTCAAAGTGATGAAACTCTGTCAAATCAAGAAAATGTAGCGGATACTCCGGCACCAGCCTTTTAAGTTCTAATTCCTCCGGTTGCCCCAGTGCATTAAAATGAATCATTTCGTGAAGACTCCGGGCCCCTTTCCACATTTCTTCTCCCCAATATACAATCAGGGTTGCTACGGGATAAAGTCTGTCCTCTTTTCGTACCTTATACAAGTATTCTCCATCGTCATGATACACCTTGCTCCCCTTACCCTCCTGATACTCTCTGTTCTTCTTTTCATTTTCATGCATTATATTCCTAATTTGACGGTCATATTCAAGCGCTTCCTGCAGCATGATACGAACCGGCATACCATAATCAATCTCCGTCTGATTTTCTAAAGCAAAAACTGCAAGCCTCTGTCCTTTTCTGCTCTGCATCATGACCAAATCACGTGTTCTCTCTAATACAACCTTCTTGTTCGCTTTAGGCAAAACCGGTGTGATTTCCTCCAGTTCTTCCGGATGGATCATTTGCCTGCCTTCAAACACACCGCCGTTCCAAAGATCTGCATATCTTCTGGTATCTTCCAGATAAGTTTTCAGTCTGATATCCCGACTTCCCATAGTACCTCCTTTGCAGGAGATACCGCTATTTCCCCATCGATACGGATTCTCCTGCCTTATTCATTTTTACTTGGAATAAAAGCATGATTTCCTTCGACGCCACTGGCTTATAAAATCGTTTCATGTTTTAACGATCAGAAATGTGATAGAATATTGAAAAATATGCTTTGATGAAAGTATAGCACGATACCGTATATTTGTCATTTCATTTTTTATTTCTAAAATAAAAAGATAGCAAAATGCACAATACAATATGTTGTATTATACAGTAAATTCAAATAAAACAAATACATTATATTGTGTTCTGCTAAATATTTTATAACACATATACTGCATCTGAATTTTAAACTTCTTTTAATTCCCTCCTTGACATGCTATAATATTTGTTAAATCAAACCGACTATTGACAGAAAGGATTTTCTATGGCATATATTAGTGTTATCATCCCCTGTTACAATGTAGCTCCCTATATTGACCGCTGTCTGACCACCATCACATCACAGACAATCGGAGTAGATGCCTTGGAAATTATCTGTGTGGATGATGCTTCCACCGATGACACATGGGCGCATTTACAAACCTGGGAGCAGCGTTATCCTGATAATATCATGCTGATACATTGTAATGAAAATGGCAGGCAGGGTACTGCCAGAAATATTGGGATTTCCTATGCTTCTGCAGACTGGATTTCTTTTATTGATTCTGATGACTGGGTGGAGCTTGATTACTTTGAAAAGTTACTTTCCATTGCCATCCAGTGCCAGTGTGATTTTGTATCTTGCGATCAAATACGCGATTCTTCTCCAACATTAACCTTTTCCGCCCAACGCAAAAATGGTTCCGAGAGCGGATTGATTGTCATCAATACAGTTTCGGAAAGGAAACCATTTATTATTACCGCAAGCATGAATTTTTCTGCCTGCAGCAAATTAATCCGAACTAGCTTTCTTATAAATAATCAAATCATTTTCCCTGAAAATATTGCTTATGAAGACCATCTCTTTACTAGCTTATTGTACCTTTATGCCAATAGAGTTTATATCTTAGAAGAGTATTTGTATCATTATTTTGTCAACCGTTCCTCTACTGTTCTTACTAAAAATGCTGATTATCACCCCGACATGTTGACGATCAGTCTTATATTGTGGGATGAATGGCACAAAAGGGATTTTTTTAAAAACTATAAAGATGAATTAGAATTTCTTTTTCTGGATTCATGTTATTTTCTGTTTATGAAAGTATTAACCATGCGCTTTGATACTCCTCCTTTTTCTCTTTTTCAATTATCCAGAAAATTGGTTCTTGAATACGTTCCTGATTTTCGTTCTAATCCTTACGCGGAAAAATTGACTGATTTTCACAAAATACTGCTCAATCTGCTCTGGCAGCCGCTTAACCACTCAGACTTCCTAAAACTGACAGATATCGCGAAAGAATACTGGAAATATAACCGTTAACTATTATTTTTCTTTCTCTACCTCTAATTTATAGAAAGGATTACAACCATGGACATTATAAGACACACGATTGAACAGCAAGATTACATAAAAGCCTTTGATCTACTCAAAGAGTATATTGCCTCTAACCCTACTTATACAGATACAATTGCTATTTTAGAAGCCTCTATTTACATAGGTCTTGGAGACTTTCATGCCGCACTTCCGTGTATCCAGGATGGATTAAAGATCAATCCGGTCAACCATGAACTTTATTTCATGTTAGGAATGGTATACGAATCATATTCTGAATATAACAAAGCATACTTGTGTTATGAAAACGCTTTATTTCACTGTAAAGATAACAAAGATGACTACTCTGCCATCGAAGAACATTTTCTTCGTTTTGTCAACGAAACCGGCACAGTCGTTCCTAGAGTTTCAATCATTCTTCTCAACTTTAATCAGCTGGCCTATACCATGAACTGTATTACCTCTATCCGGAACTATTGCCCCGCCTCTGCTTATGAAATAATCTGTGTGGACAACGGTTCCCTGGAGAGTCCCGAAGAATGGCTAAAAACACAGCCTGATATCAAATATCAGATCAATCTCGAAAACCTAGTATAATACATTCTAATTGACTATACATTATGCGTGTAATGTGATATTATGTATACATACATGATACGGAGGTGTAACTAATGAAATTCACATTACAGCCTGAAGATAAAGTCGAG
>JAAUZD010000047.1 GCA_014804785.1 Lachnospiraceae bacterium | reverse complement strand
GACAGCGTGCGGCTGCTCCGCTGAAAGTTTGCGGTCACCCACGCGACTGCACAGTCGGGAAGGCAGAAGTGCCGAAATCAACGTGCGGTTTGCGCCTCCCACAATGTGCCGTCTGACACCTGCCTGTGTCGGATAACTGCGGCACTTCTTTGAGAGGTTCGTCTTCTTCGTTTTCGGGCTCTTTCTGCTCCAGTTCTTCCTCTGCCTCCCCCTGACTTTCTTCCGCTAACACAGCGGTATCTGCTTCTGCCTCTGTCATGCTGCTCCCTGCACTGTCCTTATCAGATATGGTAAAGTTTTCTACCGGATTTGCTTCCGAACCGCTTTTACAGCCCGCCAAATATATTATACCTATCCCAATTACAATTGATAATAAAATGTGCCTTCTTTTTATCATATATCCTCTTCTCTCCTTTGGTATTCTGATTTGTCCAGTTCTACCTTTTCCGGGTGCACTGTTCACATAATGCCAAAACAATCTTTACTGTCTAATATGAATATAACAACTCCATAGCATTCTCATCCAACTTTAAGCGGTATACATCCGTCTGTAATCTACGGTATCCATCACGCCATCCAATAGAACATCCTACGTCATATATGTTAAAGCTGACATCAAAATACAGATATCCGTCTGCATAATATAAATGCTGATAACTGATATAATCCACTTCTTCGCCGCCTCTGTGTGCGATGTCATCATCAATCTGCATTGCGACCCGCACAATTCGTCCCGAATGATCCGGTAATGCACAAACATTTATCCCCTCATCCCTCAATACACACAATGGTTCTGGGGCAATATGTTCCTTATATGGCAATACACTGTGTGTCTGCTGGCTATAAATAAGCTGCCACGGGAAACTGGATGGGAATGTGGTATTTGCTTCCACATCCCACACGGTCGTATCATATTTCTTTTCACCCGCAGCCCAGCTGTGCGGAATATATACGAGCGTTCTGCCCGCATCACAGCAAACATAATAAGCATCGGCGAAGCTCCATGTCTCCCGATAGTCTGAACCGTCCAGTTTTATTGTGATAATATTTCCCCCCTGAAAGCAGCGGGCAGTTCCGTCATAACCGCCGTAAACAATATAGACTCTGTCTCCGGCAATCCCCATCTCACAGATATCTTCCCGGTACCCGTATTCATCCGCTGTTTCATTGTCCGATTTCAACTCAATCAGTTCTTTCTGCTCTCCCTCTAACGATACTGCAACCACTTGACAGGTATCCTCACTTGTATTTTGATGGGCATCGAAATAACACCATCCATCGTAATAATCCCAAAAGGTCTGGGAGTCACAGGAATCAACAGTCAATGATATCATTTCGTCACTCATGCAATCCAAAGCATAGTATTTTCTCCCGATTTTTTCTGACCACATATTTAAAATGAGAACCTTTCTGTCCATATCAGAAGCATAAATTTCTCCATATCCATAATCAATCCGGTTCTGCCCCTGCATATCAACAGAGTAGATGTTAGGATAAGTATAATCCTTATCATCCATGACCCTTATAACCATCTCTGTCATATAAAATCGATTCCCAATCAGATAAATATTCCCATATCCCTTATCAGAAAAAAGTACGGTCTTTTCTCCGTCTGCGTCTATACATACAATCTCTTTATCCGTGTCTGCTATCGGTTTATAATCCGCATATAATGCCGCTTCTTCAAAAGAATCCCTGTGATATTGACGATAATATACCTTGCCATCCCGATATGCATAGCTACAGTCTGTCTGCTCCATATGGTCAAGCAATGACAAATCATCTGTGTACACGGTGGGGATTTCTTCATCCAAACAGGCGCTTTCCTCTGCCATATAGTCCGGAATCCCGTCTGCACGTTCCAGCTTTACTTCCGCCTTCTTGTTCCTCTCCGTCTCTGTTTCTATTTTTGTTTCTATTTCTGCCTCTGCACCTCTATTGGTCTGTTTGCCGCATGACGTGACAAGAAGACTCACAAACAGTATCCAAATAATCCATTTCCGCTTTCTATCATCAAGCTTTCTCATTTCTCTCCCTCTCTGCCATCATCCACCTTCGTCTTATATACTTCTCCATTTCATCCTTATTTTCTGGCACATCTTTTCACAATCAGATTTTACATCCTTCCTGCATCATTTTTACATCATATTTGCATCATAAATGCATCATTTTACATGATTTGACTAATAGAATCATAAGTCTCTTTACATCTCTATATACTAACTTTCTAATTTATTGAATCGCCCCCACCCGCAAAACGGGTGGGGGCGACTTTTTATTGCAATTCATTTAACCAACTTTGCAATTGATGCAATTGGAAGTTATCAGTATGTTCTTTCAAGTTCATGTTGTATTTCTTCAGCACACTTAATTTGTTCTTTTAAGCTACATTTGCCAATATTAATTCCATCTTTAGCAAATTTCATCGATATCTCATATGCCTCAAGCCCTTTTTTCTTTGCTTCCTGTACCGGAGCCGACACCGCCTCAACAGTATATGGTGTCTTGCGTTTTGGGTCTTCGCTCTTTGATAATAAACAGGCTATATTTTTTGTATCCAAATCACCAATCCTGCCTGTCGTGGGGCAATGGCATGAAACTTCTTCCCCGTCAATATTCACTATCATTGTAAACTGGCTCTTTCGTTTTACGATGATGCCTTCTATCAACTCATTTTTAAATGTATATTTCATCTTTATACACCTCATCTCCTTTTAACAGACCATGGTTGCCAGACGCTCTCAACATTGAAATTATACCTCAATTCTTTACAAATTTTCATATAATTACAATAATCTCCCATATGAGTTTCTAATTTCTCCGCCCGAAATCAAATACCTTTTCATATTTCTTTGTAAAGAAGTGTTTTCAGGTAACGTTTTATAATTTGTCGTTCTAGTATTATACAGCCACTCAATAAATTCGGTATCCGCTTCACCTTTATCATAAATTTCAAACCGTTTTTGAAAGTTTATAATGTTTGTTTCTTCACTCAACATTTCTTTAAGTTTGCTATCCAAAAGCCATGAATGGCAACAATATTTTTTATCTGCGATTTCCGGATAATATTCTGCAAAAAAGATTCTTGCACGCTCTAATGAATCATCGACTGCATGCGGCGAAAAATCAGTATCAGATGGAATGTGTAAATTTATAACTATGTCGTTTTCAATATGTTTAATCTCATATTCCAGTTCACCAATTCTAAACAAATGACAACCTGCTTGTCGAGTTGTCCACCAGTATCTGTCGAAATATAGTCTGCCTGTTATTTTGAAAGTTTCATCGATAAAACGTGTGTAACATTTCATTGTGTCAAAGTAGATTTTATCGCTAATACCCTTTGCTTTATAAATATCATAAATATCGGCAGAAGCTTTTAACATACAAGAAAGTATCTTGACATTTTCTTCATCATCGCCAAGTATAACTTGGAGTTCAAGCCTTGCTTCTTCCATTTTCTCATACGCCAAAAAATCCTTCAATTGCTTATCCACTATATTAAAATCAAATCTATTTGCAAAATCAAACACACGAGTTTTAATTTCAGACTGTATATCTATTTCATTACATAGTTCAAATAATGTCATTCAAACACACCTCAATCTCAGGGGAATTGACAAATCAAGATATTACTACGCAAGGATAATATCCTCCCCAAAAAAGCTTGTTCCCTCTGCCGTATATCGATTTATATCATACCAGTCAAGGGTTGATGTATTGCAAAGTTGTTCATCCGTATACCCTTGCATTTCTTCATACCATCGCTCTCCTTGAATTCCGTCCCTACAATAAAATCATTACCACTCGCCTCTAATCTCCTGATAAATTCACCTAATGTCACAACCTGTATATCCTATGTTTGAAACTTAAATAATCGCCTCTTTTTGATATACACATAGTTTATCATAGGATAATGTCCTCGTAAAGAAACTCACAACTTTCAAGGATGCTTTCATTTCTATAAAATACAAATCCGTCTGCAAACTGTAACACATGCAGACGGATATAGAAAATATGCATGGAAAGAAAGCATTTTATTTCAAAGCATTTGCAGTCCCATCAGGTCCTAATCGATATTTTTCCGTTGTCGCCCCTAGCTCCATGATGCAGATACGGCTTCCATCATCATAAGATATTTTATTATAAGCAATTCCGCTCCCAACCAAACCATCCTTAGTATTTAATCCATAAAATACACCGTCAAATACAATTACTGCAGAATCATTAGAATCAAGAAAGCTAATCTTGTCATACTTTTCAACATCTCCAGTAAGTACTTTGTCCATTGGCAGCATGTAATTTCCAGCAGAATCAATAACTCCTTTTGCTCCATTGACCATTACTGGAATCAACCCGTTTACAAAAGCCAGTTCATGTTCTTCGTAACTAAACGGGATTTGCCAATGGAGCATTTCATCATACAGAAATTCCACTGCCGTATTACCTTCTATGTCGATAGCACCCCAATACCCATCTTTCTGTACGGGGACAACGCCATCGGAAAAGATACCACAAGAGCTATATTGACAGGCAATACTGCTTCCAGTATCCAGATTAAGAAAGCCATATCCTCTGTCATGTAAATAACATGTCCAAAATCCTTCGGATGGATTATTCCTAATCTCATCAAATTCAAAAGAAACTACAAGCTTCCCAAACTTATCAATAATCCCCCATTTTCTATCCAAGCAGACAGGACAGCGTCCATCTTCACTGAACACTCCAACCTCAGAAAAATATGGTTCGATAATTATTTTTCCGCTTATATTCATGAAACCGTAATATTTTCTTCCATCAACATACTCATAATAAGAATAAAGTCCGTCTACAATATCATTTTCGTTAATTCCGGCAGTCACTGGAATGCTGCCATATTCCGGCATTGTAAAATTTAGTTGTTCCGGTGAAATATACCAATCATCACCAACCAAAATTACCGGAACCGTTTCTTCAAAAGTGCTCCCGTCCTCCCATTCAACATAATATGACAGTTCTCCTTTGGGACCACTGACCGTATAGTCAAGGCTGGACCGGATGCCAGGTCAATGCCCATGTCCTCGGAATCATTTTCTTCCACTGCCAGTGGTTCACTTGTTTGTTCTGAGAATGTTGTTTCCTCAATGGATGTAGCTGGTTCAGCCGGAGCGCTGGTAATATCAGATGCACTATCACCGCATCCTACTAAAAATAAAATCAGCATAACTATCACCACATATAAATTTTTCTTCATACTATCGCTCTCCTTGTATTATTTTAGAAAAGATATATTTTAACCAAAATAGCAGGGTGGCACAATATAATGGGTACTACTGTCTTGGTCAATATTACTGTCCCACTTCCTTTTTCTACCGCCTTTCCTGAGTCCGGATCATCATAACCCCTAATCCCACTGCTACGACTATGATAATAGCAGCTATGACAATCTTTCCTATTTTTTTCGTCCTGTATTTTATGCTCCTTATCTCACCAATCTACAATATCTTCTTCTGGTGGACGTCCAATGTCGTTCTCCGATTCTTTCTCCAATTCTTCCTGAAAGAAATCCATCATTGATGTGCTTTTTGCAGGTTCATCAATGACAGCATTATCATCCTCACGGTTCTCCCACCCCTTATTTAGTTCTTCTTCATGGGCATTGGCATCTCTGAGAGGTATACTATAAAATATCGCCATTTGACCACTCCACGGGAGATAGTATTCATAATCTCCACGCCCCAGCATGGTAATCTCTAACGTGTTATCCGCTATAGGATTGGCAAGAAAATAATACTTCGATGCCATATGGTTTTCTTCTACATTTGACACAGGATTAGAACTTTTAGACGTTCCGCTATCAGGATATAGATAATAGTTCCCTTTTTTCTTATAGTATTTCCCATAAAAGTACCCACCAGCAGTTTGCATGGTAAATGTTCCATTATCATCAAAAAATACAGCATCTATGTAAAAATATGTGTTATAGTCCTTATAGTAGTTCCCTGAAAGGTCACGCTTTCCGGTCATAACATAAATGACAACGACTATGAATAATAATACTGCAGCAACTCCAACAACCCCTGCCAGATTTGTCTTGAAAGATGTGCGACTCACTTTTTCATCCCTCCGTTTCTGCCGTCCGCTTCCTTCAGATGTCAATGGATACATCAATCTTTTGCCTTACATCACATCCCAGTTTTTCCTCCACAGAACCGGCAGAATTTTGAGTCCGTTTCAATCTGCTTTCCACAGGACATACAGTACAGTATTTGCGGCTGTTGTGATTGTTCCGTCTGCGTATCCTGCTGCTGTTCGGAACCCCTTCCAGGGGCATTTCCCGACTTATCCCATCCACATCCGCATGTGCCCACATAGCTTGCATTAACTTTTGATTTTAGGATTTTCGCTTTGCTATTTCCATAGAAAAACACACCTAAAACCGTGTTTAAGTGTGTTTAAATCCTTATATTTTCTTTTTCACACATTTTATTTTTCCCTTTTCAGAAAAGTGTTCCCGTGACCGACTCTACAAATGCCAAGTTATCTTCGCGTATAGATTAAATCTGTCATACCATTATATGACTGCGTATTAAGTAATCTTAGTTTAATCTCATGTTTCGCATTTTCAAAAAGCCGAATACCAGAGCCTAAAAGTGTTGGAATTATAGTAATATAATAGCAGTCAATTAAATCCTCATTTACTAATTGCTGAACAAGATTAGCTCCGCCGCATATCCAAATACCTTTTCCATTTTCATTTTTTAAGCTTTTTATCAAATCAATAGGATTTGTACTTGTAAATCGAATTTTTTCAGAGGAAGTATACTCATTGTGTGTAATTACATAAGTTGTAAAATCATTATATACCCACTCAGTGGGAGAAAGCTCCGTAACTACTTGATGATAAGTATTCCACCCCATCAATATTGTATCAATATTCTTTACAAACTCGGAATAGGTATCAATATCCTCATCATCGTCGCTTTGTCCTTTCAGCCAATCGACACCGCCCTTACTATCCGCAATATATCCGTCAAGACTCATCGCAATAAATAAACTGATTTTTCTCATGTTTCTTCACCTCAAATCCCAATTTGTTAGCGCAATTATAACCTATTTTCAACGGGTACGCAATTTTAAAAAAGGGAATTTACATCAATTGCTATAGTCAGCGGATTCAAGGTCAAAAACATATTCCCCATTCCTTTGCCTTTTATTTTTCTTCTTTTTTCCACTGGTTAGTTCAAAGCTGGTATCAAGTAATAATTCGATTATATTCATGGGAACTGTCCCGTCAAGCAAAACTGTTATCCAATTTCCTTTATGCATATGGTAGCCGGGCAGAATCCCTTCCTCATGCAAAAAAGAACCTGCCATCACCGGATCAGCCTTAACATCTAAAATATCTACATATTCCATGCCATCAAGCCCCAGCTTATTCCTTGGGACATCCATAATGACTGCGTACCACTTTTTATTATCCGTATGCCTCAGAACTACATAGCCCGGATACTTTGCCCACAGATGTTCCGGTTCTGTATGATACCGTTCTGCGGCTGCTTTAAGCACCATGTTTCTAAATGATGTTTTCTTCATCCCAGCAACTCTCCTTATCTCCTTATCCCATATCATACTGCTGCATAAATATAATCATTCCACAGGTCCAAATGCCCCTACAAACCGGAGTTTAACCTTCCACACCACTTTTAGGAAACCATCTACAAATCATTAGTCCAGCTATTAATCCTATTACAAACGCGCTAAAATGATGAATAAAGGAACTTAATCCTAATAACAAAGACAACATTGAAAAAATTATCAAAAATATGACTGCTATCCCCAATAAACCAAATATACCTGCCGAAGCTCCCACAGATACCTCATTAGGAAATATCCTACTGACCATAATTGCATCAATTATTGCTATTATATTGAAACAAAGCACATATATAATACTTCCTATCTTTTTCTCAATATGTCTACCTACACAAATAAGAGCCCCCATGTTAAATGCCATATGAAAAAATCCAACATGTAAATATACGTTAGTAATAGTTCTATACCATTGTCCATTATGGAATACTGCATCATACGACATGGAACCGTTGCTAATAAATGTCCCCTTATCTGATAAAAGAAAATTCAAAATAAATGCCAACCTCTTATTTGCATTAAGTGCTAGTAATTCATCTTGACCTACAGTAAATGAATTGATTATTAAGCTCAATGTACATATCATTACAATGATTAAATTTGTAATGCCACATTTCTCTTTCATTTTCTCTCCAATCCATTGCAAAGTTCCAATTTGTTAATTTGTTCAGGTTATTATCCTACCACAAATGCATGCACAATTCCACTAAATATTAAAACAGAAATATTTCCCATGCATTGATATATGCTGCGTATTCTTTTGTGGGCTTGTTTGTCTGAAATACCATTCAACATTATGTATGGCGGCAGTGTATTTTATCCATATCATCAAAACGTACTCTGGACGTTTTTAGAGAGTTTGCTGTTGATTATTTTGATCGAGAAATGCAGAACAAATTTTAAAAAAGTATTCGCAACGGTGCTATCTGTAGGTATTATCGTTTTGGGATTTATTCTTGGCTACGAAACCATGGTCGATTACTATAGAATTGGAGCTTTAACTGTTTTGACATTTTATTTTTTCCGGGGACAAACTTGGAAAATTCGATTAATCCAGTTTATATGCCTGTATATTTTGAATGTAAAGCTGTTGGGAGGATATTACTATACTTTCCAAAGATTTCAATACGCATGTTACGCATTTTACCCGGTTCATATCATTATACTGATTTTTTTGCGGTATTGGTTGTTGAAATAGATTTCATCGTCGTATAATGTAAGTATGAATATGCAATAAGTGGGTATACGAACTTTTAGTAGATAAAAGATAATGTTAAGTCTATGCGAAATTAAAGATTTTGGAGGGATGATGTAAATGTTAGTAGAAAATAATTTCAAACGCCAAAAAAGTATCTACTTATTTTATACATTACTTCCTGTTCTGATATTTTTGGAAATTGTAATATATGTTTATACGGATTCTTCACACAAAGGAGCCGAAATACTGCCTTTTTTAGCTGGAGGAGTATTTCTTTTGGAGAGCATTATAATTTTCATACAACTTATCACAAAAGTACACTTGCATCGGCAAATAAATGCGTTAGACGAAAAAGAACAGGCTGCGTTTCAAAAAAGACCACTGTTGGTAGGACCTGTTTTGGTAAATCAGACATTTCTTGTAGAATATAGAATGTTTAAAAAGAGAATTATTCCGTTTAAGAATGTCTTAAACGCAAAATATAAAGAAGAATTGTGCACTGGAAATTCTTACAAATATCAGGTGGAATTTAAAATTAGAAATATTGTCCTAATTCGAAAAGGAGAAAAGCAGATTGTTTTAAAAGTGCCCACGATTTTTATAGGAACGGAACCGGAGGCAATCGTGAGTTCCATCAATCGTGCAATACAGGGCGAAGAAATTAGTAAAAAAACGAAAGATATTTATGATGAATATGATGGTGATTATCCGTTTTATGGGATATTTCTTGTAATATTACTGGGAATTATTTTTTTGCTCCATCGCCTTTGTGTCCCATTTATGAATTTATTTGTTGAAACCGGAAATGAAGTGGAAGTTTTTCTGTTTCGAGTAGGATATGAACGATATTTTCAGATAGGAGCGTTTGTGCTGGTATGTTTGTATGTTATTTTCTGTTTTCTTTGGAAATACAGATATATGGGAATAGACCTTGATTCGACGCTTACAAATTTTGTGATACCTTTTATTTTGCTGCTTCTGGTTTTTGTAAGACTATCCTTTGTGGATTATGGTGATATAAGCTCGGAGGCAAGAAAAGATTTTGCTGATTATCAAAGAGGAAATTTTGAACATGCAGAAGTAAAGCTGTCGGGGGGCGATAGTTATTTTATAATGGAAAAAAATTATGCGTTACAAAACTTGACGACAGAACTTTCGCTTATATTATCAAGTTTTGCGAGCGAGAATAAAGAGATAGAGTTTATAGGATTTTATAAAGATAGTGATATTGTAAATGAACTTGATACTGTATCGTTACCACATTAATCGTTTTGTGCGGTTCGTCAATGCGGAAGATAGCAATATAGTTATCAATCAAACTCTTTCCGGCATATCTGCCCTCGTTTCGCTCTTGATGAGACTGCGGAAAAGTATCTAAACTTAAAACAGCTTTCTTAATTCTGTCAACCTGTCCTTTTGCATTTTCAGGAGCCAATTTCTCATTTGCAATATATTCGTAAATGTTGTCTAATTCTCGTATTGCTCTGGGGTTAATCATTACCTTGTATTTATCCAAAATGCTTTTTCTCCAATTCCGCAAAAACTCTCTCTGCATCGACTGCTTCTGCTCCGTTTGCAATTTCCTGTTCGGATTCGTAGATAGCTTGATCAATGCGGTTAATCCTTGCGAATTTATCATACAATTCACTACTCATTACAACCAAGTCGCTATATCCGTTTTTGGTAATAAAAATAGGCTCCTGCTCCTTGTGTGCAATATTGGAAATTTCGGTTGTATTACGTAAATCCTTAATAGGCATAATAAGAGGCATAATGCTTCGCTCCTTTCTTTGACACAATTATAGCATAATTATGTGCTGAAAACAATAGAAACATATAGTATACTCAAGTGGAAATTTTCGGATGTAAAGCTGTTGGGCGGATATTACTATACTTTCCAAATATTGGGACATGACATAGAGTTTGTTCAGCAGAGGCTTGCTATGATATCACTGATTCCTATCTGGTTATATCAAGGGCGCCAAGGGTTTCATAATAAAATATTGCAATACGCCTGTTACGCATTTTACCCGGTTCATATCATTATACTGATTTTTTTTTGCGGTATTGGTTGTTGAAATAATTGTTTTCATTATTATAGGCTTTAATATAATTTGACAAATTCCCAAAATACTGTATAATACAGTATTGTATTATACAGTTAAGGAGGTGAATTATGTCTACGATTGATTTAATTATTTTAGGCTCATTATGTCAAAGTCCTAAAAGTGCGTATGACTTACAAAAGCAAATTGAAGCCAAAAACTTGTCTAGGTGGGTTAAAATTGGTTCATTCACTGTTTACAAAAAAGTGGTTCAATATGAAGCAAAAGGGTATGTTGTTAGCGAAACTACTAAGAACGGAAATATGCCCGAAAAAACATTATATACAATAACGCCAACAGGAAAAGAAATCTTTAAAGAATTGATGACCAAATTTTCATTAACGGAAACTAGAGTTTTTTTGGATTTTAATGCAGTTATTGTGAATATGGCATTGATTGACGGAGATTTTGCAAATGAATGTATTGTAAATATTAAAAACAGTATTCAAAATACCAAAATGCAAATTATGGAACAACTATCTAAGCATAAAGACATTCCATTATTTGGGCGAACCATTTTGGAGCAACAATTTTTACTTTTAGAAACACTGGAAAAATGGGAAGAAAACTTTGAAAAAGAATTTGAGAAGGTAAGGATAGAAAAATGAGTATGATGAATTTTATATTTTTTAATTTGGTAATTTATATACCATTCCACTTATTTGAGGAAGCTGTTGGGGATTTCCCAAAATGGATGTATGAACATAAATGGCTGCCTTATCATATGACACATGGACATTGGATGGCAAACAATTTATTTATCTACTATCCAATGCTTCTTATATCCGTATTTTTATATATATTCAACAATAAGATCATATGCTTTGGAGTGGCGATACTTATATGGGGAATCATCAATTTTGGAGACCATTTTTTCTATACAATCAAAGACAAAAAAGTATCTCCCGGTTTGATAAGCGGAACACTTTTTCTTATTAATTCTGTTTTAGGATTAAGATATTATATTTTGTCAGATTGCTTTTCTGTACCCCAGCTGATAATCGGAGTATTGATTGGTGGCATACTATTTGGTTTGCCTATGGGGCTATGTATTATTTTATATAAGTTCTTTGATAAATATTTCAAATAAATGCCAAGCCTGGCGAGACATTCTTATGTTAATAATATCCCATGCACTTAGCACCGTGCATGGGATACTCTAAAACATATCTGACCTTCATCAAATATGCCCTGCCATATTCTTTTCGTTAACCAGTTCGCTGATTGGGTGTCTTTTTATAATGTGCTTCCAAAATCAGATACGATTGTCTGACCGGTAATAGCTCTGGATTCATCACTTGCCAGGAACAGTAAAATGTTTGCCACATCCTCCGGCATACAAGGTGAAACCTTAAGATCCGCATGTTTCGCCATCTGGCCGAACATATCTGCATCCATATTAGCCGCATTCATACCAGCCACCATAGGTGTAACAATCGTTCCCGGGCAAACTGCATTGCAGCGAATCTTTGTACCTGCAAAACGCAGTGCCGTGTGACGGGTAATTCCTACAATCGCCGCCTTAGACGCTACATAAGCGGCGCCGCCGCATCCAAGCACGCCTGCAACAGATGCTACATTCACGATTGATCCCTCACCATTCTTTGCCATTTCTGCACTGGCTTCCCGCATACAATACATAGTCCCCTTGGTATTCGTGTCAATAATCCGATCCAGATCTTCGTCTACCACCCTGTCAATGGGCTTTAATCCCGATTCAAGAATTCCTGCATTATTCACAAGAATATCCACTTTTCCAAAAGCTTCCACTGCTTTACTGACCAGATTTTGGGCATCCTGCGGCTTAGAGATATCTGTGACAACACTTAAAACCTCACCGCCAGCTTCCTTAATCTTATTTGCCACTTCTTCCAACTGTGCCTGACGCCGTGCACTAATTACCACCTTAGCGCCTTCTTTTGCAAACAACATTGCCGCTGCCGCTCCAACACCGGAATTTCCTCCTGTGATAATAGCAACTTTCCCTTCTAAACGTCCCATAAAAAATTACCTCCTGATATATTATTCATTTACAAAATCCGTCATGAACTGTTCCAGCGGATAGGGCTTTCCAAAATAAAATCCCTGTATATAATCCGGTCCCATTTCACAAATCTTTGTTAATTCCTGTCTGGTTTCTATTCCTTCAATGCAAAGCTTAAGGTCGATACTATGCGTCATATCAATCATATGCTGAAGCAGATTATGCTCATAAGAATTGCTAAGCGCCTTCATCGTAAAGGAACGGTCTATCTTGATGGTGCTTGGATTCAAGTTATACAAATAATGAAAATTAGAATAACCTGTCCCGAAATCATCCAATGCTAACGGTATACCATTCTCCTTAAGTCCCTCACAGAAGTTAATGAAGAAAGTATTTGACTCCAGGAACCCGCTTTCTGTCAGTTCAATCAATATGCTGCCCTTTTTCAGCTGATACTTTCTGATTCCATCAAGAATATCTTCCAGGATATTACTCTTTAAAACCTGGATATAAGATAAGTTCACTGAAATGCGGAAATCCGGTATTCTCTTCTGGATTATGCTACATGCCTCCATAGCCTGATCCAACACCCACTTACCTACCGGAATGATCAGATTACTTTCCTCCAAAAGAGGAATAAATTCATTAGGCGTAATCACACCTGTCTCTGGTGTCCGGAAACGCAGCAGTGTTTCTGCACTGAAAAGCCGATTCTTACTAATATCCACAATAGGCTGGAAATATGCCTCAAACCCTTCAAAATTATGATTGACCGCTTGTCGCATGATGTGGATTAAATCTTTTTTGCGTTGGAATAAATCATAGTCTATCTGGGAATAGATATAGCTTTTATTTTTCCCACCATTCTTTGCCTCATTCAGTGAAAATTCAGCATACCGCATCAAATTATAATAAGATTGGTCCTCAACAGCGGAAAAATCCAATATTCCGGCGGAAATCGTATAGAATACTTCATAACGGTTTTCTTCTATGAAACCGTCAATTCTTCCCTGTATATCTTTATACAGCTGCACAGCATCATCTATACTGCCGCCATTCAAATCAATCACAACAAATTCATCAGCTACGATTCTATACAGCTTCTGATTTGGACGGATGACGTTCTGAATACATTCCGCAGTCCGCTTCAGAACCATATCACCGTAATCCATCCCTCTATTCTCATTAATTTCTTTAAAATTATCTATGCCAAGGCGTAGCATAAAACCACATAAACGTTCTCCATCTGCTACCTTTAATTCATTCTGCAGACTGGATTCCCCTAAAAGTCCGCTGACATTGTCAGCTTTCTGCTTACAGCCAATCTCATTAATACACCCCACCAGAAATTCTGGTGTGCCGTCCGCAGAGTTCAATACCTTTCCACGGCAGTTGATCCATACAGGCCCGCCTTCTTTATTCATCCAACGATATTGTAGATTATGAAAATCCTTTTCTTTATTTATAATTTGATCTATATCTTTTGACAAAAGCTCGAAATCAGCAGGATACACCAGTTTTTTTAATTTATCAAATACATTGTAAAACTGATTCTCAGACATATCAAACCGTTCTATTGCATTGGGAGAGATATAATAGAAATCATTTTTAAAATCCAAAATGTAAAGATAATCGTCTATACACGGATTAAAGATATTGATTACCTCAAGAATTTTACTGATTGAAACATGTGTGTTATTTTCCATGTTGCCCTCCCCCTAATCTGACCTCCATCTGACATCCATGACACATTCACCGAGGTCATTTACTACATGTTTGATTATAGCATAGGGGAAGGGCACATTCAACAAAACTGTGTCTAATTTACCATTTTTTTTAGTACTTTTCAACAATTTTCATTTGTGACCGCAGCCACTACAGTGTTTGCAGTCACAGCCGCACTGCAGAGACTTGCCGTTTTTCTTGTCCCGTATCATCTTTCTGATAATAAATCCTACCATACCAAGCAGCACTGCCGCTGTAAGGATTGTTCCCATAAGATGCCTCCTTTTCCTTATTTTACACGAGCCATTTTTTTCATATCAACCTTCAAGGTTCTGCTTTCTTTGTACGGTCTGAAGAGCAAGTAGATAAATCCGATTACCAAAAGGACAGCCACTACCGTACCGATTCCAAACGCACCAGCCACAAATAGATTTCCAATCTGATATACGCAGAGCGAAACTACATATGCCAGAATCGTCTGATAGCCAATCGCAAACCAGAACCACTTTATATTATTCATCTCTCTCTTGATTGCTCCCATGGCTGCAAAGCATGGTGCGCACAGCAGGTTAAATACCAGGAAAGAGTATGCAGCTACCGCGCTTAAACTTCCTGCCAGCTGCCCCCATATTTCTTCGCCGTCTTCTGCCACTTCAGCAAAACCAAAGAGAACACCGAATGTACCTACTACATTTTCCTTTGCTATAAGACCAGTAATTGCCGCAACCGCCATCTTCCAGTCGCCCCACCCTAAAGGTATAAATAAAGGTGCAAAGATACCGCCTATTGATGCAAGAATACTGCTGTCAAGCTGTTCAGCCTCAAGCATTCCGAAAGAGCCATCTGTCCATCCAAAACTCATAAGGAACCAAAGCACAATAGTGGATAAAAGGATAATCGTTCCAGCCTTTTTGATGAAGGACCAGCCCCTCTCCCACATGCTCCTTAATACATTACCCACCGTAGGCATGTGATACGCAGGAAGTTCCATAACAAAAGGAGCCGGATCTCCTGCAAACATTTTTGTCTTCTTTAAAATGATACCTGAGCAGATGATTGCTGCAATACCTACAAAGTAAGCGCTGGGTGCTACCCACCACGCGCCACCAAAAAGTGCGCCTGCAATCAGTGCAATAATCGGAAGCTTTGCACCACAGGGCACAAAGGTAGTCGTCATGATTGTCATTTTACGATCCCTGTCATTCTCAATGGTTCTGGATGCCATAACACCGGGAACGCCACAGCCGCTTCCAATCAGCATAGGAATGAAAGATTTTCCTGAAAGCCCAAACTTTCTAAAAATTCTATCCATAATAAATGCAACTCTTGCCATATATCCGCATGCTTCCAGAAATGCCAGGAAAATAAACAATACCAACATCTGGGGTACGAAGCCAAGCACTGCCCCCACACCGGCAACAATACCGTCTAAAATCAACCCCTGAAGCCAATCTGCACATCCAATCGCACTAAGTCCGCTTTCAATTATGACGGGAATGCCTGGAATCTCAAGTCCGAACAGACTCCATCCCTCACCGAACACACCATCATTTGCCCAGTCCGTTGCCCATGTACCCACCGTTGTTACGGATACATAGTAAACAATAAACATAACCACTGCAAAAATCGGAAGTGCCAGCCATCTGTTGGTTACAATCTTATCAATTTTATCAGAGGTCGTCAGCTTTTCTTTGCCCACCTTCGTATAACATTCTCCGATAATGGAAGAAATATAAACATACCGTTCATTGGTAATGATACTTTCCGTATCATCATCCATTTCCTTCTCTATCTGTTCGATTTCGCGGGATACATCAGGAACATTATTCATCTGTTCTCCGATTTTATCATCCTTCTCAAGAAGCTTAATTGCAAAAAATCTCTTTTGCTCTGCCGGAACCTCATTGCCCAGCTTATCTTCAATGGCGTTCAGTACATTTTCCACTCTGACAGCAAACTTATGTACCTGTCCGACAGTTTTTTTCTGACTTGCAAGTCCAATTGCCTTTTCAGCTGCCTTGGTGATACCCGTTCCTTTCAAGGCGGAAATCTCCACCACCTCGCATCCGAGCTTCTCACTTAATTTGGAGATGTTGATTTTATCCCCGCTCTTTTGCACCACGTCCATCATGTTGACAGCCATAATAACAGGAATTCCTAATTCCATCAGCTGTGTGGAAAGGTAAAGATTTCTTTCAATATTTGTACCATCCACAATGTTCATGATTACGTCCGGTCTTTCTGTTATCAGGTAATTTCTTGCCACCACTTCCTCTAATGTGTAAGGGGAAAGGGAATAAATACCCGGAAGGTCCATGATGACAACATCTTTATGTCCCTTTAACTTACCTTCTTTTTTTTCTACCGTTACCCCTGGCCAGTTTCCAACGAACTGATTGGAGCCGGTAAGCGCATTAAATAATGTTGTTTTGCCGCAGTTTGGATTACCTGCAAGCGCAATCTTAATTGACATATCGTATTTCACTCCTATCCTTTATTAGTCCTTACTAACTCTTATCAAAAAAATTATTCTACAAGAATCATTTCGGCATCTGCTTTACGCAGTGAAAGCTCATATCCCCGTACAGTAACCTCTACCGGATCGCCGAGGGGCGCTACCTTTCTAACGAACACTTCAACACCCTTTGTTATTCCCATATCCATAATTCTTCTTTTAACTGGTCCGTCACCGGTAAGCTTCGTCACCTTCACGGATTTTCCGCAAGGAACTTCTTTTAATGTCATCTTCTTAATCTCCCTTCTTTACAGAATATCTCCTTCAACCCACCAAAATCTTATTTGCCATATCCCTGCCAATTGCAACTCTTGCATCTTTGACATTGACAATCAAGCTGCCGCCAACTTGGGATATTACAGTAACTACTCCACCTGTCACAAAGCCGAGATTTTCCAGAAATCTTCTTGTCTCTTCTTTGCCTCCAACCTTATGTATCACGTTAGGTTCGCCTTCCTTTACCATTGACAACGGCATCATGCATACCTTCTTTCTGTTAGTTGAAAATAATTATTGTGTTTATCCCCTTTTCAAAATTAGTATATTCTAACGTAAGTTAGATGTCAACACGTTTTTAGATAAAATTTTATATTTTTTTTATTTTATATTTATGATACAATGTACTTATATTTTTAAGTAAAGAGCCATTCTATCAGGCATCTATATAGGGGAACAATTATGAACACAAGTGAATCCGCAGAAAACTATCTTGAAACAATTTTAATTCTCAGCAAATCGCACCCTGTTGTGCGTTCCGTGGACATTGCAGAAGAGTTGGGCTTCAAAAAGTCCAGTGTCAGCGTTGCCATGAAAAATCTCCGTGAAAAAGAACATATAACCGTCACCAAAGAGGGATTTATTTATCTTACTCCCTCTGGCAGGGAAATCGCTGAAATGATTTATGAACGTCATGAATTTCTCACCAATTGGTTGGTTAAACTAGGAGTGGATGAGAAAATTGCAGCACAGGATGCCTGCAGAATAGAACATGATATCAGTAAAGAAAGTTTTCAAGCAATCAAAACCCATGTCAAAATCAACTAAGATAAGGAATATCATACCTGACAAACAATTTAAAACAGAAATGGCTCAAACAGTTCTTCCCTATCTGCAATCTATCTGCCAAAGCGGATATATATCTGTAACGGAATCCGGCGGCAGGCTCTATTATGAGACTTATCGCCCTGCGGCGCCGGTAGGCGCTGTTGTTATCAGCCATGGCTTTTGTGAATCGGCAGAAAAATATAAAGAAGTCATCTACTATTTTACCCTTGCAGGATATGAAGTATATCTGGCAGAGCATCGCGGTCATGGTCGTTCTTTTCGCGAAACCGCCCATCCCAACATGGTTCATATTTCTGATTTTAACAATTATGTAAAAGATCTCCATACTTTCCTCTACAAGATTGTAAAGCCCTCATCAAGCGGTATTCCTCTCTATCTGTACGCCCATTCCATGGGCGGTGCAATCGGTGCTCTATATCTTGAAACATACCCAGATACTTTCGATAAAGCAATCCTCAGTGCTCCCATGCTTGCCATCTCCATGTGTCCATTTCCTGTACCATGTGCAAGGGCTTGGGGACATCTCATGCTCCGCCTGCACCGGGATGAAACTTATGCCCCCGGACAGCATCCTTTTATTCCCGGCGGAAAGTTTGAAGACAGCTGCTCTTCCTGCCCGGAACGATTTTATTATTATCAGGAGAAAAAAGAAGCCCTCCCACTCTTTCAGAACTCTGGTTCCAGCTATGGATGGGTTTATCACTCTCTTAATACCTGTCGTTTTATTACACAAAAAAGGAACTGCGAAAAAATCGAAGTTCCCATTCTTGTATTCCGTTCCATCAATGACGGAGTCGTAAATCCATCCGGCATCTTCCGTTTCATTAAAAACACGCCTTCTGCCAGGTTGCGCAATGTCAATGGAAGCAGACATGAAATTTATAATAGTCCGGTTTCTGTATTGGAAGCATATTATCAGAAAATTTTTAATTTCCTAACAGAAACTTAATAATATACCTGAATCTCCTATGATATAATGTAACTTATAAATATTCACGCAAAAGGAGCGCTGTTATGAAACGCAAAGCTAAACAAATTGCCGCTATCATCTGTATTATACTGCTTGTCCTTCTATATGCAGCCACCTTGGTGGTTTCGCTTCTGGACTTTCCCGGTTCAGAGCACCTGTTCGCAGCATGTCTGATGGCTACTATTGGTCTTCCAATCCTTTTATGGATTTTCATCTGGCTATATGGCAAATACACCGGCAAGTAATTTTTCGAGTTCTTCTTTCGTCTGCTCAAGTGTATGGAAGGTAATTCCTTTCATACCTTCTTTTATTGCCGCATCTACATTTTTTGCAGTATCATCAATAAAAACGCACTCATCTGCACGCAGTCCATATCTGTTGCATAAAAGCTGATAAATTTCAGGTGCCGGCTTAATCAGCTTTACCTGATAGGACAAGATGCCGCCATCTATTTCCTCTAAAAAGTCCAGTGCTTCCATACATTCCTCATGCGCCTTATGTGCAAAATTGGATATGACAAAAATACCATATCCCCTCTTCTTCAACTCCCGAATCCATGGAATCGCATAATCATATCGCCGTATTATGCCCTTTATATTCCGAAACACTTCCCGAAGCTCCTTTTCTATGGAAGGATCATTTTGAATAAAACCTTCAAGGAGCTGGTCATCGCTCAGTTTACCTCTGTCCATTTCATTCCAAAAGTCACTTCTGACTGTGGCATCCGCCAGTTTTTCATATACTTCATCAGGAAAACCAAAACTGCGATAATAATCTTGCCACGCAAAACCCGCCAATACATTTCCGATGTCAAATATAATATTCTTAATCATCTAAACCTCCTATGATTCTTTCTGTGCACATGAGCTAATCATACCTGTATGCACCTTTTTTGGCTATCACAGCGGCTCTATTGTTTTAAGCAATTCTTCTGCTGCTCTTGATATTGGTCCCCCCGCATCTGTCACCACACAGATTTCCCGTTTGGGTATCATCTTGTTGAAACGAAGCTCAAATAATCTCCCATTCTCCAGATATTCAGCTGCAAAATCACGTACTACACTTCCAACTCCCAAACTACGCAATGCAAACTGCACAATCATATCGCTTGTTGCCAATTCAAATTCAGGACGAAGCTCCACACCACTGTGAAGTAAAAAAGCATCCATATAATTTTTCGTGCTGGTATTTCCCTCCAAAGATATAATAGGGAGACTTTCCAGTTCCTTAAAATCAAGCATACGGTTTTTGTACTGGATGAATTTCCACCCTGCCACAAACACATCTTCAATTTTCCGTACCGGAATAATATGAAATTCCTGCTCGTTTCCGACAGGTGTGCTTACCACTCCAAAATCAATCTTGCCCTGTCTCAATAGATTCAAGGTTTCCGGTGTAGGAGCGTTCATAACTGTCACCTTAATTCCGGGAAACTGCTCGTGGTACTTTTGAAGCAATGGAAGCAGATAATATTTAAGCGTCATATCACTGGCTCCAATCTTCAGCTCTCCATGCTCAAGCTGTAGCATAGATGCAAGTTTCCTTTCTCCTAACCTGATTTGCTCGTAGCCTTCCTTCACATGTTCATACAGGACCTGTCCTTCCGGCGTCAGTCTGATACCTCTTGATGCCCGTACAAACAGCTTTGCCGACAAAGCACTTTCCAGCTGCTTCAATGCCTGGCTCACTGCCGGCTGAGAAATAGACAGTTCCGATGCTGCCGCCGTCAGACTCCCATACTTAGCAGTATAATAAAACACCTTATAATATTCAAGATTTTCTGCCATGGATTTCCGTCCTTTACAATTCTTCTCCCTTTCTCCATTTCATCTCCGGGTCATTTTGGCACAGAAAAAGGCTTTTCTTTCCAAGAAAGGGATACATATTTCTTTTTACTTCCTCTCTGTCACGAATCAGTATATTTTCGCCGGCAAGCACTATGATCAGTTTTGATCTTGCATGGAGAAGCTTTAATTTTGCAGACAACTCATCCAGTGCTTTTTCCATTTGAACCACAGAATATGTTTCAAAAAAGTTACTCATCTGTAAAAAGGAAATAGGGATTACATGATTTTCAAATTTCTCATCACTCTCCCAGTATAGCAGGTTTAATCTCACATTGCGAAAAATTTCGCTGTGGGAACGCAATGTTGCCGCTATATCCGCCGCCATTATTTTAACATAATCCGCCTGCAGCGCACAATCAATCACCAATGTCATTTCCAATATACCGCCGGAGTAATTCCCCGGTACATGCAATACACGTTCTACTGCATTTTTCAAATTCATCCTAAGTAAAACTTCCATAGTATCAGCTCCCTTGAATCCATCTTTCAATACACCCAAAAGGAACTGCTGCTCCAGTAAACAATCATCTACCTTTACAGCAGTCCTTTCTCTATGACCCTTTTAAGCATGTTACTCTGTTTTAAATATCTTCACCGAATTATCCAGGTCTTCCGCACCCTCCTGCAACCTCAGCACAGCTTCGCTTAATTCCTGCGCTGCATTCATCAGTTTCTGGCTGCTGTTACCTAATTCAGAAGATGCCGATTCTGTCTCATTCGATGTGGCGGAAATGCTCTCAATGGCAGACATTGTGTCTTCCTTCGCATCCTCAATTCCGTTTACGCTTTGGACAATGTGAGTAATGTTCTCCCCCAGCTTTTGTATCTGTTTATTGATACTATGAAATACATCAATCGTACTCTCTAGCGCCTCTGACTGAGTCACTACGATATCACCGGCTTTTTGTGCTGTTTTAATGGTCGTTGACATTCTTTCCTGAATATGATTAATAATTTCGGCAATCTGCATACCTGCATTTCCGGACTGATCTGCCAGCTTCCTGATTTCCGAAGATACCACAGCAAATCCTCTTCCTGCCTCACCTACCCTCGCTGCTTCAATAGAAGCATTTAATGATAATAGATTTGTCTCCTCTGCAATCTCGTTAATGGTTTCAATGATACTGCTTATTGCAGAAGATTCTTTACTCAGTTCGTCAATTTCTGCAATAATCGCTCTTGTAATCTCTGTCGAATTGTCTACCTTTTCCTCCAGATCCTTAACGATGATCATTCCTTCATTTACAGCATCTCTGGTCTCTTTCGTAAGCTCATTGACTTGCGTTGCCCTTTTGTGTACGTCTTCTATCTTATTGGAAAGGTCCTCCATCTGACTGGCACATTGCTCCGTATCCTGAGTCTGCTGTGCAATGCCTCCATTAATATCCAAAACTGCAGAATTCATCTGGTTCGCAACTTCCAACAGCAATTGGGAATTTCCACGGACTGCTTCTGCCGAACTTGACACATAGCTGCTGACATTGGTCATCTTTCTGATCAGCCCCTTCATGCTCTTGATCATCTCCGCAATATTGGCTGTCAAAGCGAGGAATTCATCCTTACGATTTGTTGTAACTTGACCTGTCAAGTCCCCATCTGCTGTCTTTTTGAGTGCCCTGTTGGCATTTTTGAGCGCTTTTGAAATGCTTCCCGAGAGTATGATACCAAGCAGAATCGCTGCAAAAGCACATAATACGATTGAGATGACCGCATACTCCAATATTCTCTGTGCACCTGCCATAATTTCCTCTTTTGGCAGCGCTGCCCACACCATCATATTGTTTTCAAGTTTATGATAGGCAAATAACATCTCCTCACCGTCATAAACTGCATATTCTCTGCCCTGCTCTTCCTCAAGGGATAATGCCTTTTTATATGATTCCGTTTCGTAAAATTCCACTTCGCTGTTTCCGCTTACAATCTGTGCACCGTCTCCCATCACCAACGCCTGGGCACTCCGGTCACTGGTCTTTGCATCGTCCAGAATACCTTGCAGGAATTCTCTCTTCACATCTATGATAATGTATCCTACTGGCTTATTGTTTGTGCTTCTTAAAATCTTCACATAGGACATGCCATACACATCCGTTCCCTTACCGGTAAATTCATCAATAGATGGATGGGACTCAATCCATATGTCATCTACTATATTTTCCTGGACATATTTCCCTTCCTCTGATTCACAAAAAGCACCGTAAACGTCCTCATTAATCGGTCCCTTATCCGTACATGCCTTTCCGGTCTGGGCAATCACCACAATCTGGCTTATGTATTCATCTGCAACCAGTTCGCTGTTGATTGCCATTTTGGCATTCATAAGCATAGATTCTGTCTGTTTGGTTCCACCGGAATAATAATCTGTAACAGTTTCGTTCACGGACAGTCTGGTGGACATCAGTTCCACATTTGCAAAGACCAGATCGAAATATTTTCCAAGCGTCACCACATTACTATTTGCAGAATCCTCATAGGCATCCGCCAGTGTAGTGCTGCTTACAGAATAAATCAATAAAATTGTCAGGACAAACAAACAAATAGGTGCAAAGAAAGCAATAATCAATTCCGTCCGCAGATGATGTGATTGCCCCGGTACTTTTTCTATTTTTTTCTTTTCTGATTTTTGCTTTCCTGGTTTTGGCTTTTCTGGTTTTTGCTTTCTTGGTTTTTGCTTTCCTGTTATGCTCTTTTCTCTCTTTTCCTTTTCTATATTCTGTTTACCTGGCACCTTTTTCTTTGCCATATTCCTACCTCACTTTTCACATCTTAGTTGGATATCTGGGAACTGCAAACAAATCATTTGTAATCGACTGCAGATAAAAGATTCTTCACACAGACATTTCACAGCATCTTATCATTTTTAGCTACTTTTTTCAATATGCTCATGTCTATTTTATCAATGTTTAACAATATTTACAACACAAATTTAGTATTTTATAGGAAATTTGCACACAACAGGAAAAATATGCAATAAAAACGCACTCATCTGCTTCCATTTCACACAAAATAAAAAAATGTGCTTCTCAGCACACATCTATATTATCTAGCCATATTAAGATTTTCTTACTTTCCTGTTGCTTTGTGGACGGAATATACAATGATTTCCGCCCACTGCAACGGGAGTACAGGTATTGTTTAATTGGACTGAGCCAACTTAAACCTAAATTCGAATCGCGTAATCCACTTTTATCCTTTTACTGCACCTGCAACAACGCCTTCGATGATATATTTCTGGCAGGCAAGATAAAAGATAATGATTGGAATGATTGCCAAAACAAGCATTGCCATCATCTGTCCCATCTCGACTGCACCGTATCCGCCCTTCAAGTACTGAACAGCAATCGGAATTGTTTTCCATTTTCTCTGATCAAGCACAAGATAAGGAAGCAAATAGTCGTTCCAGATCCACATTGCCTGAAGAATAGCAACTGTAATCATTGTAGGCTTCATAATCGGAAGAACTACTCCAAAGAAAGTCTGCAACGGATTACATCCATCAATCATTGCTGCTTCTTCTATTTCTAATGGTATCGATTTAACGAAACCAACAAACATAAAGATTGCCAGACCTGCTCCAAATCCCAAATAGACAAAAATGATACCTAACGGGTTAGAACAATGCAGCATATTTGCAATCTTGGATAATGTAAACATTACCATCTGGAATGGTACGATCATAGAGAACGCACACAACATATAAAATAGCTTGGAAAAAGCACTGTTTACACGTCCAATGTACCATGCGCACATAGAAGTGCAAAGGCAGATCAAAGCCACCGATAAAACCGTAATAAAAAGTGAAACAAGGAAAGCGCCAAAGAAATTCGTCTTTTCAACGCCCTTTGTGTAGTTTAAGAACTCCACAAATGAATTTGCATTGGGAAGTGCAAAGGGACTTTTATTAATCCATACCTTGCTTTTAAAAGAGTTATATACAACAATGACAATAGGTAAAATATACACTATAGATAAAATGGTGAAAAATAGTGTCAACGCCCAGCCATGTTTTGCTTTTCTTACATTTTCCATTATTGCTGCACCTCCTTTGATCTTGTTGCACGAAGCTGAATAATCGAAATCACTGCAACCAAAATAAAGAATACAACCGCTTTCGCCTGACCTACGCCTTCCCATCCGTTCCTGCCATAGAACGTATCATAGATATTAAGGGCGAGCAACTGAGATCTGTCTGACGGTGCTCCTGCTGTCAATGCCAAGTTCTGGTCAAAAAGCTTGAACGCATTCGTCAGTGTTAAAAAGGTACAAATCGTTATGGAAGGCATTACCATTGGAATTGTAACACTCTTAAGTGTCTGGAATTTTGTCGCGCCGTCAATTTTGGCTGCTTCAATCAAATCACCGGGAACATTCTGAATTCCTGCAACATAAATAATCATCATATAACCAATCTGCTGCCAATTAAGCAAAATAAGTAATCCCCAGAAACCATATTTCTCACTAAAGGTCAATGTCATATCATATTTTGCCAGAATACCATTAAAAATCAACTGCCAAATATAACCCAGTACAATACCGCCAATTAAGTTCGGCATAAAGAATACCGTTCTGAAGATATTTGTTCCCTTAATCCCCTTTGTCAGGAGAAGGGCAACCGCAAATGCCAGAACATTAATCGATACCACTGCAACTATCGAAAATAATGCTGTATACCACAATGCATGAACAAAGGTCGGATCACCCCAGATTTTTGTATAATTTGTGAACCCTACCAATGTTGCATCTTTCACCGTTGTAAAACTACAAAACGACAAATATACACCCATAATAAAGGGAATTATAAAAAACACCGTAAATGCCGCCGCTGTAGGCAATGCAAATATAGGAAAATATTTTTTTATAGTTTTCTCCATACTATCCTCTCTCCTAATTCAAAAGGGTGAACGATAAATCGTTCACCCTTTTCATCTGTTTCCAGGGCTTCAAACTATATCTTTATGAATTAGTTATTAGCTGCCTCATATTCTGTAACCCAACCGTCAACGAATGCTGTTACAACTGCATCCCAATCGCCTGTTCCTGCTGCATACTCTGTTAATGCAGAACCAACGCCATCTTTCCATGACTCTGAAGGCATTGTAGGGAAGCACCAAGCTACGGATTTCTTACCGCCTGCAATGTATTCATCTGCTGCTGCAATCAGAGCGTTCTCTGCAACATAGCCATCATCGAATGTTGAGAAAGGTGTTAAGAATCCCATCTCGTTAGCCATGGAATCTCTACCTTCATCAGATGTGATAACCCAAGCTAAGAAATTAAGTGTTGCCTGGATATCTGCTTCTGAAGCCTGGCTGTTTACACACCAGTAGTTTTCAGAACCTGTACAAAGACCCTGATTTTCTTCACCGTCAACACCAATGTAGATAGGAAGCATTCCCATGTCAGCATCTGTCATACCAGCGTTGATCAAGTTTCCATACTCCCATGTACCATTCTGGAAGAATACAGCTTCGCCTAACGCGAATTCTGCTTCTGCTTCATCACCAGTCTTGCTGGAAAGAAGAGTAGGTGCACATGTGGAATTGTTGATGTAAAGATCCCATACAGCCTTGTAGTTATCAAGATATGTACCCTCAATAGCTGCTGTTGAGCTGTAACCATTTCCTTCATACTCATAGTAGATAGGCAGGTTTGCTAAGTGTGTTTTGAATCTCCAGTCAGAAGAAGAATCCATACCAGCGGATGTAAATGCGCCTTCAACGCCCATATCTTCTTTGTTAGCCTGAATGCTTTCTGCAACAGCCTTTAATGTATCAAAGCTATTGATTTCATCTACGCTGGAAACTACCGCATAGTCTTTTGTGAAATAGTCATTCAAAAGTGTCTTGTTGTAAATGATTCCGTAGGTCTCGATAACATATGCAATACCCTTTACTGCATCGCCCTCTTTAAGTACGAAGTCATCACTCTTTACATTATTGTAAATTTCAGTGCCTGATAAATCATAGCAATAGTCGCTCCATGTTGCAAGACCAACCGGTCCGTTAACCTGGAATAATGTAGGAGCCTCTGTCTTAGCAATTTCAGATTTCAATGTTGATTCATATGTTCCTGAAGCTGCTGTTACGACGTCAACCTGAACACCTGTCTGCTCTGTGTATTTAGCTGCTAAAGCAACCCACTGATCAGCCTGTTCGGGTTTGAAGTTCAGGTAGTATACAGAACCGCCTTCAGCACTTGCTGTTGCATCATCTGCAGGTGCTGCTTCACCTTCAGATGCATCATCAGCAGCTTCTACGTCTGCAGAGTCTGTAGTTTCCTGTGTGGTTGATGTGTTACTTGATCCGCAGCCAATCAGCATGCTGGATACCATGGCAACACAAAGTAATGCGCTAATTACTTTCTTTTTCATAATATACCTTTCCTCTCCTTTATTTGGATTAATTGTATTTGTGCAGAATCGTTTTGGAAACGTTTCCAAGCACATATTAAAGATAACATTTATAGCGCAATAATGCAATACTTGTTTCACATTTTAAAATGATTTTTTGGCAATTTCGTCGCTTTTGCAAATTTATCAATCCATTTTTTGTACATTTTGTATATGTTCTTGTTCCTTTTTTCGTCATTTCGCTATTCATCTGCGTGCAGATTCAAATGGAAGCAATGTCAATCAGGGTAAACTGGTCATTGGCATTTTCAAGACTGGTTACTAATGCCCTCGCCGTATCCATTGCTGTGATACAATTCACACCGGTTTCAATGGAGGTTCTTCTGATCAAGAACCCATCTCTGGACTTATCCCGTCCCTGGGTAGGCGTATCGATCACAAGATCAATCCTATGCCCTAATATGAGATCCATAACAGTAGGCGATTCCTGGGAAATCTTGTTGACCTTACGGGCTTTTACCCCTGCTTCATTTAAGGCAGCCGCTGTACTTCTGGTTGCATAGATTGTGTAACCGAGTTTTTCAAATCTGCGTCCGATTTCCACTGCCTCACCTTTATCTGCATCTTTAACTGTAATGATCATCTGCTTATGTTTCGGCAGATCGACCCCTGCCCCTAAGAAAGCCTTGTAAAGTGCCTCGTTGAAAGTCCTTGCAATTCCAAGACATTCTCCCGTGGACTTCATTTCCGGTCCAAGACTGATTTCTGCGCCTCTGATTTTCTCAAAGGAGAATACTGGCATCTTAATTGCAAAATAATCCGCCTCGGGCTGTAATCCAGGTTCATACCCCAGTTCCCTTATGGTCTTTCCAATAATGACCCATGTGGCAAGATCCACAATCGGAATCCCTGTTACCTTGCTGATATAGGGAACCGTACGGGAAGAACGAGGATTTACTTCTATCACATAGACCTCTTCTCCGATAGCAATGAACTGTATATTGATCAGCCCCTTGACATGCAGGGCTTTTGCCAGTCTTCTGGTATATTCTGCAATCTTTTCTTTTACCGTTGCAGAAATAGTGGGCGCCGGATAGACAGAAATACTGTCTCCCGAATGAACCCCGGTTCTTTCAATATGTTCCATAATCCCCGGTATCAGGATATCCGTGCCGTCGCAGACCGCATCCACTTCGATTTCCTTGCCCTGAAGGTACTTGTCCACCAGAATCGGGTGGTCCTGGGCAATCCTGTTGATAATGTTCATGAACTCTTCTATTTCTTCATCAGAAATCGCAATCTGCATTCCCTGACCGCCAAGCACATAGGAAGGTCTTACAAGCACCGGATATCCCAGCCTATTTGCAACCTCTTTGGCTTCCTGTGCAGTATAAACCGTACCGCCTGCTGCCCGTGGAATCTGAGTCTCTTCCAATATCTTGTCAAACAATTCCCGGTCTTCTGCTGCATCCACATCCTCCGCCTTTGTACCTAGAATGGGGACGCCCATCTTCATAAGGCTCTCCGTCAGTTTAATCGCCGTCTGTCCGCCAAACTGTACCACAGCTCCATCCGGCTTTTCGATATTTACGATACTCTCCACATCCTCCGGGGTGAGCGGCTCAAAGTACAGCTTGTCTGCAATATCAAAATCCGTACTCACCGTTTCGGGATTGTTGTTGATGATAATGGTCTCATATCCTGCTTTTGCAAACGCCCATGTAGCATGAACAGAACAATAATCGAACTCGATTCCCTGACCGATTCTGATCGGGCCTGAACCAAGCACCAACACTTTCTTGGGAGGATTTGTCTCCACCGCTTCATTTTCACCGCCATATACGGAATAGTAATAAGGGGTGCTTGCCTCAAACTCAGCGGCACAGGTATCCACCATTTTGTAGACGGCAACAATTCCGTTGTCATAACGCATTTTTTTAATTTCTTCTTCCGGTATACCTGTCAGCCTGCTGATCACATTGTCAGGGAATTCCAGGCGTTTTGCTTCTTTTAACAGTTCCGCGCTGAGTGTCTCCTGTTTCAGCGCCTGTTCCATCTCAACGAGAATCGCAATCTTGTCGATGAACCAGTGATCGATCATGGTAATCTCATGGATGGTATCATAATCAATACCTTTTCGCAGCGCCTCTGCAATCACATAAATCCGCTGGTCATCCACCACATGCAGTCTGTCTTTCAATTCCTCTTTGGAAAGAGCGCTGAAATCATAACTAAGCAGACAGTCCACATGCTGTTCCAGCGAACGGATTGCCTTCATCAGCGCGCCTTCAAAACTGTTGCAGATGCTCATGACTTCTCCGGTTGCCTTCATCTGGGTGGTAAGTGTTCTCTTCGCCGTCAGAAATTTATCAAAGGGAAGTCTTGGAAGCTTCACCACACAATAGTCCAGAGCGGGCTCAAAACTTGCATAGGTCTTTCCAGTGATAGCATTTTTGATTTCATCCAAGGTATAACCAAGCGCAATTTTTGCCGCCACTTTTGCAATGGGATAACCGGTTGCCTTACTTGCCAGTGCCGACGAACGGCTTACACGGGGATTCACCTCGATTACACAATATTCAAAGCTGGTGGGATGAAGGGCAAACTGCACGTTGCATCCGCCTGTAATTTCCAATTCGCTGATGATATTGAGGGCTGAGGTCCGGAGCATCTGGTATTCCTTATCTCCCAGTGTCTGGGAAGGTGCAACAACAATACTGTCGCCTGTATGGACGCCTACCGGATCAATATTTTCCATGTTGCACACGGTTATACAGTTACCTGCACTATCACGCATCACCTCATATTCAATTTCCTTCCACCCTGCAATACAGCGTTCCACCAGAACCTGTCCCACACGGGAAAGGCGGAGACCATTTTCCAGAATATTCTCAAGTTCCTCCTGATTGTGGGCTATACCGCCGCCGGAACCTCCCAGCGTGTATGCAGGTCGGAGTACCACCGGATAGCCGATAGTCCTGGTAAAGGCAACGCCGTCTTCCACAGTTTCCACAACTTTAGAAGCTGCACAGGGCTCGCCAATTTTTTCCATGGTGTCCTTAAATTCCTGCCTGTCTTCTGCCTTTTTGATGGTAGCTGCCGTAGTGCCAAGCAGCTTCACATGATGGGACGCAAGAAATCCCGATTCTTCCAGTTCCATTCCAAGGTTAAGACCTGCCTGTCCGCCTAAGGTAGGAAGAATGCTGTCCGGCTTCTCTTTTTCAATAATCTGCTCCAACACTCTTGCCGTCAAAGGCTCTATGTATACTTTATCCGCTATGTCCTTATCCGTCATAATGGTTGCAGGATTGGAATTGACCAGTATCACCTCCACGCCTTCCTCTTTAAGGGAACGGCACGCCTGGGTTCCTGCATAGTCAAATTCCGCCGCCTGACCGATCACGATAGGACCGGAGCCGATTACCATTACTCTTTTTACATCTGGATTTTTAGGCATTTTTCCCCACCTCCATCATTTTGATAAATCTATCGAACAAGTAACTGGAGTCCTGCGGTCCGGGACATGCCTCTGGATGGAACTGAACCGTGAATATATTTTTATTGATATAGGAAAGTCCCTCATTAGTTCCGTCATTCACATTCACAAATGCCGGAACTGCTATCTGCGGATCCAGCTTGTCCATATCCACCACATAGCCATGATTCTGTGAGGAAATATAAACCCGTCCGTTCGCAAGATCCTTTACCGGATGATTCCCCCCGCGGTGACCATATTTCATTTTAAAGGTATCCGCCCCTGTAGCCAGCGCCATCAGCTGATGCCCCAGGCAAATGGCAAAAATCGGAATATCCGATTCATAAAGTTTACGGATTTCTTCTATAATAGCAGTACATTCTTTAGGATCGCCCGGTCCATTGCTTAACATGATGCCGTCAGGTCGATCTGCAAGGATCTCCTCCGCTTTTGTAAAAGCAGGGTAAACGGTCACATCACAGCCTCTCTGCGCAAGAGACAATGCAATATTGCCCTTGGCGCCTAAATCCAGCAACGCTGCCTTTTTGCCAAGTCCATTTAACGCTTTTGTGATGCTGGGACGCTTTTCGCGCTTTCCAGAAACAAAATCTTCTTTTACAAATCTGGCACTGCCGGAAAGGGGACCGTTATCAGCAAGTTCTCTGGAGCCTTTTATTTCATATTTCTGGGAACAGGTTACCTTTTCCACCACTTTGCCGGTGGTATAGGTTTTTAATTTAGGAAGAATTGTACTTAGATCGTAGGCTTCATTGGTAGTAATCATACCATTCATGGTGCCTTTTTCACGAAGAATTTTTGTAAGGGCACGTGTGTCGATACCTGCTATGCCCGGAATGTCCTGTTGTATGAGAAAATCCTGGATGGTGATATCTTTCCGGAAGTTGCTGGGTATGCGCGATAACTCTCTTACAATAAAGCCATCCGGCCATGCCCTGTTTGATTCCATATCTTCTTTACAAATACCATAGTTGCCAATCAGCGGATAAGTCATGCATACAGCCTGCCCTGCATAGGATGGATCTGTCAACACCTCCAGATAGCCAGCCATGGAAGTATTAAATACGATTTCACTGACGATTTCCTTGGCAGCACCAATATGTATTCCCGTAAAAACAGTGCCGTCTTCCAGAATTAAAAATGCTTTCATGTAGTCCCTGCTCCCTTTCTTTCATATTCTTTTGCAAATCGTTTCATTATAGCACAAGAATTTCCTCTCTTCAACTGACAATCTGCAAAAAAATTAGAATCCTGAATATAGTTCAGTCTCTGGCTTCACTGTAACAAATTACGTTACCATAAAACCAAAGACTGAATTGTAGTGAATTGGATTACTGCGCCTTCATCCACTCATCCATATAATCTTCTATGATATAAAACGGGGCAGGTCCGGTACTTAAAAGAAAATCATGAAACTCCTTTATATCAAAGTCACCGCCCAATTCCTCCATGGCATCTTCCCGAAGTTCAAGAATTTCCAAATAGCCTGCAAAATAACTCAAATAGCCGGCTGGGTCAGTAACGATTGCATCAAACACCTCATTGACTGTCTCCTCGTCCACATCCATAAAGCCGCTTAAGAACTCTGACACATCTTCACGGTCCCATCCGTCATAATGAATTCCCAGATCAATATATGCATAAATCGCCATTGACACCGCCGTATCTTTTGCAAGAAAATCCGTAAAGTTCTTGTCCAGTTCTTCGTACGCATATTCATATCCATATTCATATTCTACATAAGTTGCCCATCCTTCCACATATCCCTGACAGGAAAACAGATTACGCACAAGCGGAAGCCCGCTGGATGCAGTATAAGCATTCTGATACAGATGCCCCGGATAACCCTCGTGAGCCAGCGTTGTATAAAGTCTTCCATTTCCTCCTGCATTTGCTCCCGTATATTTTTCATTGATATAAATGAAATTATTTTGTATATCATCAATCGGCGTCGTCAGATAAAATGCCGGGTTGAGGAAATCCTGCATGGAGGGATGCACATATTTAACGTTATAGTCTACCTGTGGCGGCTCTGGGAAATCCTTTTCCATTTTTCTCATCAAATCCTGAAGAATCTCATCAGGTTCCATATCCGGAAGCTGGTAATTTAACGCTTCCTCATAAGCATCCATGTCCTGCAAAACTGTATCGTATAGCTCCCGAATATAATCTCCTATAAATTTTTCGATTTTTCTCTGCAGCTTCTTTACGGAAGCATCGGTACCAACCTTAGAGCGGATCAGATATTCATAATACTCCTTTCCATCCTCAAAGTAGCATAACCCAAGCTCATTCCTGCCGCTTCCTTTCAGTTCCGTTAAGCCATCAATCAAAATCTGATAGCCCTCTACCACATCAGCGTTGATGATTTCATCATGTCTTTCCCGGTATTCTTCTTTCTTCTCCTCTGAAATTCCCTCAAAAGAATCGATTTTATCATTGAAAACCTCTATCATATAGTTGTTTTCCGGATTTTTAATGAACTCTTCGCACTGCCCAATAACATCATCTACAGCAGAATCAGACATAAAGAGTCCCTCTTCAGCCTTTTTTTCTTCAAAAGCAATGAGCTGTGCATAATACTCATCCATTTCGGAAAGCAGTTCCAGATAGTCCTCTATATCCCTTTCCGTACGGAATGTATATTCTGCAAGAATAATAGGAAACTGTGACTGATATCCATTCGTCGGTTCAAGCACCTCTTCGTAAAGATACAGATCTTCTACCGACAACTCCGTCTCCACATAATCCATCAGCACATCATAAGTGAGTCTCTGACTTTCAGTCAGTTTCTTCCGGTCATAAGTAAGAAGTTTCTCCTTTATATCTTCAAACTGCTGATAGCTATCTTTTATGTTTTCAATGGAAAAATCCCCCAAAGAAACATCATAGTCAGTGATTCCATAATTTTCCGGATGTGCAAGTGTATAGTGGAGATTCACTGTATTTATTGCGATTTCCTCTTTAAATAACTCATCCGTATAAGCATCAAACGTTTCTGAGTCCGTCTTACCTCCCTTATGTATTATAATAGCGGTGATTCCACACGCCAGCAGACAGACGACTGCTGCTACTGCTGCTGCCACAATCCATTTACCATATCGTTTTTTTGTTTCATTCTCCATCCGGGAATTCCTCCTTGGTGCTACGATTTCGTAATATTGATTGTAACATATTTTTATCCTGAATCGTACCCTTTTTCTTACACTTATGAATTTAATGGCTCACAGACAATCAAGACAGGCATCGACTCTCCTTATCCTACTACTCTACATTGCTTGTTCAAGTATTTCCTGAAACCTCTTTTTATCTAAAGGCAGATAATGACCTACGTTTCCATTTCTGGTTGCTCTTTCCGCCATTTCCGTGAAATGCGCTCTTCCGATTCCCAGTTCTGTCAGTGAAGTCCTTAAATTTAACGAAATAAAATATTCTTTCAATTTATTGGATAAAATAAGGGCAAGTTCTTCGCTTGTATGGTCAAAGGCGTCTGCGCCAAACACGCGCACGGCAAGCTGTGCAAGTTTCCACGGTTTTTCCTTTGCTACATATTTCGTCCAGGCAACCAGTACCACCGCCATTCCTTCACCATGGGTAATCCCATACTGAGCGCTTAGTTCGTGTTCTATCCGATGGGACCCCCAGTCACCAATACGTCCGGTATCCAGAAGATTATTGTGAGCAATACTCGCCATCCACTGTACTTCTGCTCTTGCATTCAAATCTGCCGGATCCTTCATCAGCCTTGTGCCATTCAACATCAACGCCTTTATTGCGCCTTCAATCAGATAATCGGTAACGTCTGTGTTTTTTACATCAGAAAAATATCGTTCCAGAAGATGGGACAATATATCCGCAATTCCGCATGAAGTCTGATAGGGCGGTAAAGTAAGCGTGTATTCCGGATTCATTATGGAAAATTTAGGGACGATACGATCGTCCTCAAATCCCAGCTTCCAGTGTCCGTTTGACAAGATTGCTGCATTTGATGTTTCTGACCCGCTTGCCGGCAGCGTTGTTATGACCCCTGTTGGAAGTACCTCGTCCGGTACAGCGCTGTTGAAGAAAAAGTCCCATACATCCCCTTCATATGGAATCCCCAATGCAATTGCCTTAGCTGTGTCAATGGAACTACCGCCTCCAACTGCCAGCACAAAATCCACTTTTTCTTCCTTCCCGTTTTGAATCAGTTCATGTACCAGCTCAATAGAAGGATTGGGCTGCACATCTCCATTTTCAATAAACTTTATTCCAAGCTCCCTGCAGGAAGACTCTACTACTTCAAAAATTCCAAGTTGTTTTACAAAATCCCCGCTATATACCATAAGGAGGGAAGTTGCCTTCTCCTCCTTAAGTAATCTTGCAAGTTCCTTCTCCGAACCTGCTCCAAATACGATTTTTGCGGGATTATGATACTGAAAATTTACCATACCTGCTATTCCTTTCTCTTCTGGATTATGCTACATTTTATGCCGTTTACTTAATTGCCTCCCGCCATGTTGCAGGCTTGAAAGAATCCTTTAATGGAAGAAGTCTTTCATCTACATCAACCTGAAGCACTGAGTTAAAGTTATTTGTTGCCATCATCTGCGCAGCAAAGCCAACAATAATAATAATTTCCTTATCCGTATAAAATTTTTTTAGATTCTCTATCAGTTCATCCGAAACAGAAGTTGCATCCTTCACAATCTGCTGTCCAAGCTGTACCAGCAGTTCTTCTTTTTCATCAAACTCAAGATCCTCAGGATTCAGTCCCAGTTCCTTAAGATCGCTGATAAAGAACAGTGAGCAAAGCATGCAGCTGTTTGTCGTTGAAACCGCATGCGCATAGATTGTTGCTGTTCTGATGCCCACAGCCTTTACAAGGCTTTCCCATGAAGGATACCAGCCCATGAATGCTTCAAAGGTGCCATAATCCTGCAACATAAAAAGCTTCATATTTGTAATCTTTCCAGCTGCATTCAACTTTTCATATGCTTCTCTTTCCTTTCCTGTCAACTCCTCTGGTGGTGTTAATTTTACTCTTGCCATTTTCTTTTCTCCTTTTTAATCTATTTTTATATTTCTCTATTTCAATCCGTCACTGTACGGGAACGACTGAACCATTATATGTTTCTGAAATGTAGTTCTGAATCTCTTCGCTCTGAAGCACTTCAACCAGCCTTAAGAGCGCTGGATTTTCTGCATTTTCACGCTTTGTCACTAAAATGTTTTTATATGTCTGGGCGGCAAGACCATCTGCCAATTCTATAGCCAGTGCATCCGTTATACTGAGCCCTCCTTCAAGTGCGTAATTGCCATTGATAACTGCAACGTCAACATCAGGAAGCGCCCTTACAAGCTGTGAGGGATCGATTTCGCTGAATTGAATATTTTTGGGGTTATCAACAATATCGTTTACACCAGCCAATACCCCTGCATCTGTATCAAGCGTAATAATACCTTCCTGCTGAAGAAGCAGGAGCGCTCTCGCTTCATTGGTCACATTATTCGGGACTGCTACCAGGGCGCCATCCGGTAAATCTGCAAGATTGGTTGTCCTTCCTGCATAAATGCCAAAGGGTTCGTAATGTACTGCACCAATGGAGACCATGTCGGTGCCATTTTCTGAATTAAAATCATCCAGATATGGCTGATGCTGGAAAAAGTTCGCATCCAGCGTTCCTTCCACAACACCTGTATTGGGTGTCACTACATCTTCTATCTGTACGATTTCAAGATCGATACCCTCTTCCGCCAGAATCGGTTTAGCCTGCTGAAGGATTTCTGAATGAGGTGTGATTGAAGCTCCCACAGTAATCTTTTCTGTTTCTCCTGATTTAGCGCCTGCTGCGTCTTCCGAAGATGAATCTTTTCCACATCCTGCTAATGCAGCCAGCGCTAATGTTGCTATAAGTCCAAATACAATCCTTTTTCTGAGTTTCATTGCTTTTCTCCTTTTCTATGTGCATTTTTACTGTTTCTATTATGTAATCTTCTTAACTAAGAATGTCTTGATTTAAGAGACAAACGTGTTCCCAATGTCTGAAATGCCTGTATCAGTACGATCAGAATGACCACTGTGATCATTAGTACATCAGTCTGATATCTATAGTATCCGTAGTTCAGTGCGATGGCACCCAGACCGCCTCCGCCGATACATCCCGCCATTGCCGAATATCCCAATATCGTTGCAAGGTTTATGGCTGCGCCCAGCAAAAGCGAAGGTATTGCCTCCGGCACCATAAACCAGAGAATAATCTGGAAAGACGAAGCACCCATAGATTTAGCTGCTTCTATAATCCCTGCCGAAACCTCTTTCAGGGACGATTCGACCATTCTCGCTATGATGGGTATTGTACCAATCGTTAGCGGAACAATGGTCGCTGTCGTTCCAATGGATCTGCCCACAATGAATCGCGTCACCGGCATCAGCACTACGAGCAAAATCAGAAACGGTATGGAACGCAGGATATTGACAATCGTGCCAAATATGAAATTTACCGGTTTGTTCTCCAGAATCTGACCTTTATCGGTGACCACCAAAAGAATTCCAAGCGGGAGACCAACTACATAGGCGAGAACCGTTGAGATCAGTGTCATCTGAAGTGTAGCAAGTGTTCCCTGCCATATCTCTGACCATATTATATTGGACATCTATGTACCTCCTTATCTATGCCATGTATCACGCAGCCGGCTATCCATCTGTCTGTCTTTTTCCAGTTCTGTAACGGTAACACCCGAATCCGTCAGAAATGTTACAATTTCTGCAAATGCCCTGTCATCCTCCGGAAGCTCGATAATCATCTGACCAAAGCCTATTCCTCCGACACTCTTTGTATTAGCGCTGAGTATGCTGACCTTATGACCTGTTTCCTGTGTCAAGCTGCAGATAATCGGCTCTCTTGAAACCGTACCGTCAAAGACAACTCTTGCACACCTTCCTTTGTACTCATCCATATTCAGCTCGTTTTTATCTGACTCCGGCATAATTAGTTGCCGTGCCGTCTTTGTCTTCGGCTTTGTGAATATTTCCTTCACATCACCCAATTCCACAATCTGACCATCATCCACAATCGCTACCCTGTCACAAATCTTTTCCACTACCTTCATTTCATGAGTGATGATTACTATGGTCAGACCCATACTGGTATTTATATCTTTCAAAAGCTTCAGTATTTCTTCTGTGATTTTGGGATCGAGCGCGCTGGTTGCTTCGTCACAGAGTAATACTTCAGGGTTCATGGTAAGTGCCCTTGCAATAGCGACTCTCTGCCGCTGCCCACCGGAAAGCTGTGACGGATAAACTTCTGCCTTGTCTTCCAGTCCAACAATCCTCAGCATATCCAATGCCCGTTCTTTCCTTTCCCGCCTCGGCACTCTTGCAATCCGCATCGGTATAATCACATTTGCCAGCACCGTCTTCTGCATCAGCAGATTGTAGCTTTGAAAAATCATGGCTATAGACTGACGGGCTTCTCTCAGTTCTCTTTTAGAAAGACTTCCCAGGTTCCTGCCGTCAAAATCAACCGTCCCGTTTGTAATTTCCTCCAAGCGGTTAAGCGTCCTTACAAGAGTACTTTTTCCTGCGCCGCTCATGCCTATGATTCCGAAGATTTCTCCCCTGCGAATATCAAAACTGACATTATCTACCGCTTTCACCGCACTGTCATCGCTACCAAATATTTTTGAAACATTCCGCAGTGTAAATATATTGTTTCCTGTGCTCATATTCATCCGCCTGTCTTCTATATCTGATCTATTTATAGTCGTTATGATTATTAAATTTGAGCATAAAAAAACGGGATTCCTTAAAAGCTCCCGGTAAATGGCAATATAGCATTTCACATTGAAATGTCACACTTCGGTGCAACACAAAGCAGACGAATGCACCTTACCATATAAATATGCCGGGAGAACAACATTCGCCAGCAACAACACATGATAGTAATATTAGAATCGCTTGTCCTATACACAGCATTCCTCTCCTTTCTTCAATGGATTGCTCAAATTCAATGAACATACCATACACCCATTTACCTACTTTGTCAATAGGTAAATAGGTATTTTTTCTTGCATTATCCAATTACTCTGCGTTAAAATAAGTGAACAGAAGGAGGAATACTGTTATGATATCAACAAAGGGAAGATATGCTATCCGCTTTATGATAGATTTGGCAGAACAGCCTTTCAACACGCCTGTTCCGCTTGATGAAACGGCTTCAAGACAAGATATTTCAAAAAAATACTTGGAGTTAATCGTGAAAATGCTTGTAAAAGGCAAGTTGGTAAAAGGCACCAGCGGAAAAGGCGGCGGATACCGGCTATTGCGAAAGCCGGAAGAATACACCGTAGGAGAAATTCTGGAACTAACAGAAGGCACTCTGGCAACGGTTGCATGTCTGGATGCGGAGGCGGAACCGTGTCCGAGAAAATCTTTCTGTAAAACGTTACCGATGTGGAAAAAATTTGATGATATCGTACATGACTATTTTTTTAATATCACCATAGCAGATCTTATAAGCGGCGATTTATGATCCCAATCGTTATCTTTTTTCCAGAATAATGCCCATTTTGTATAGATATAGTACGATAAATTTGGGTTTTATACACAGCAAGGCGAGTTTAAAGATGTATTATTTTATAGATGATTTCCAAAAGAGCTACCCGATGGGCGTAATCGGTTTTTCAGAAGTTACCGGATTGGCTATTGCATCAATTGGCACAGTTCCCTTATATTGTGAGGAAAAATTTAGCAGCTGTGCTGTCTGCTGTTATAACGGCATTTTCTCTTCCGATTCATAAAATATTCTTCTACCCAAATGAACTTGAACAGCAATCGTTCACTTTAGTTTAATCCATCTTCACTTTCCAATAAATTATTCAGTTCGTTTGTTCCATTCTGATACGATAAATTTACCTCCTGATACAGACTGTTATAAAATTCCATTGCAATCTGTTGTCTCTCTTTGGCAATTGTCGTTGCTTTTTCCGTATAAAAATTTGAATACAAATTTTCTAATTTATACTTATATTCCTGGAAGAACGATGGCATAATATCATTTTCTCCGGTTGAAACTGATCCATTTGGCATCACAGAATACAATGGTTCAGAAACACTGCCTTTATAAAGTAATGTTCTTGCAATTCCTATTGCTCCGGCTACATCTAATTTATCTGCGTCAAATAAAATTTTTGCTTCTATACTTTGAGGCAGGTTATTTTTTCTATATCTATGCGTCTTAATACATTGCTTTACTTGTTCTGCATAGGACATTTCAAATCCATGCGCCAAAAGAAATTGATACGCTTTTTCACTTCCTACAATTGCATGATCTAAGACAGGGTTTTCAAATTGTTCTTTTCTCCCGATATCATGTAATAAACATGCTGCAATCAAAACATCATAATTCACATTATTTTCTGTCTTTGCAATTTCTAATGCATTATACAACACGCGATATATATGCTCTTTGTCATGAGCTGAATCTTCCATACAACAGAGCATACAATTTTCGAGCAAACAATATGTTTCTTTGTTCATTAGATATCTCCTCGCCCTCGTTTAATCATCTTGTCCTAAAATTTTTTCTGCTTCTGCAATATCCTCCGAAGTCAATCCAGTTGCCTGATCCGGCTTCACTTGATGCTTGACAACAGATTCATTATGTAACGCCAAGTCATCAAGAACTACCCATCCGCTTACATTATGATGTAATTCTAACCATAATAAGATTTCTTCGGCTTTCCCTCACCATCAAACCAGAAACGCCATCCCGAGTGAAGAATTATTTTTGCACTTGTCCTGCTGACTAACTGTGCCAACAGCTTAATCTTCTCTTTATCAATCAATGTTCCGTCGCTGATTTCCTTTTGATGCTCATCATTCCAGAAATTGGAGTTAAGTACACCGTCTATGTCTAAAAAAATAATCTTGTCCATGGTAAATTCTCCATCAGTTAATTTGACTGATAGGCAGCAATTCGTGTCTGAACGTTTTTTTGTAAATTGCGATAAAAGAACTGGTAGTCATACAGATGATAAATACCATCCTCAAATATATCAAGTCCGGCAGGGTATTCCTCAGGCGTTACATCTGTTACCTTCAATGTACCTCGAACATCATCAATGTATGCACCTGTAAGATTGTTGATTTCTTTTGTGATATTGCCATCATAATCGGTAAAGCAGGCGCCGAGATTAAGACTTTTGTCTGCAATAGTTGAGTCTGTCTTCCAGTTAAGAGGATTGATTGCGAGGGTTTTTGTTCCCTTCGGAACGGTAAGCGAATCGTCAATGTTTTCCGCCTCACTGTTGAAGGATATAATCACTCCTGTATCGCTTTCGCCTTCGGCAAATTTCAGCTGAGGATATTCCCGGGTTTCTTCTTCGGTAATACTCCATCCGATTGCGTAGCAGGCTATTAGCTGATTTTGTCTTTTCTCATCCGTAAAGCACTCCTTCATAAGCCTGATACACATATCCGCTCCCTGCGAAAATCCTACGAGAACAATCGGTCTGCCGTCGTTACAGTTTTCATAATAATACTCAAAAGCATTCTTAACATCATCAAATGCAATTTCAAGATACTGCTCACGGTCACAGATTTCCATTGAGTAAACATTCAATCCGACCTGCCGGTAATACGGTGCAAAGAACCGGCTGTCACGGTCATAGATTTCTTTTTCCATATTAGTTGCACCGAGGAAGTTTGCTTTCGTATCTTCATCTGTAAGTTCCATATTGTATGAGTCATCTGAGCCAAAATATACAGTCGGACACACAAAAAAGACGTCCGCACTCTTGTCTGTTGTATCCGTTTCAAAATATACCCAGTTTGAATTATCGGAATAGTCGGTTGCATTTGTCTGATTTGAGCAGCCTGAAAGATTGATTGAAACTATCAGTATAAAAACCAAGGGAAATGTCAGTATTCTTTTCATTTTCATGACCATACCTTTCTGCTTCGCTACAAGTCTCAAAATAAAAGATGCTTGTAGAAAAGTAAATTGTCATTTTTCTAAGCATATCATACTTCCTTTCACATTACTATTAAAACTTCTTGCTTTTATGCAATCCCCGATATAAGATGATTTCACTGGGGAAAGCGAGGTATTCAAATAATGAAGCATTTTAAACATATTCAGATTGTTGGTATTGTTCTATTCTTTATCATTTTCATGCACAGTGGCAGCGTAGCGGCTGGAAATGAAAAAATGGAAACAGTATATTATTATGTCGTGCAGCCCGGAGATAATTTATGGAAAATCAGCGAAGAACTATTCGGGGATGGCACCGAATGGGAATGGTTGTATCGCAACAACCATTATATATTTAATCCGGCATTGATTTATCCGGAAATGAAACTAGAGATTCCAAGCTACGTATTTCCAAAGAACCCGGATGAAAGGTTTATGACAGAACAGAGAAAAGAAACGAATTATATGTGGCTTTGGGACGAATATGGATACGTCCACTTTTATAGTGAAACACCGGAGCGATATGAAGAATATCCGAAAGAAGCAGAGTCAGAAGCACTAAAGGCACTTAAAGAGGACAAGGTGGAAATATGGCTGAGTGAGTTGTTAGCACCAAGAATTCTGACGGAGAAAGAACAGGAAGAATACAGAAAGAAAGACAGTGAGGATATCCTCTACAGCTACGAAATAGAGAGAGGTCTGCCGGAGGATATCTGGTATTTACTGACGGAAAATGATGGAACAAGCTGGTTGATAATAGAAAACCATGAAAGAGGCAAAAAACAGGAATTTTACCGCTTTACAATTGATTCTACTACAGGAGAAATCAGTTGGTGTTAAAAAATTCATGGAGCAGGCGGCAGATTATATCTGACGTCTGAGGATGGAATGTCAATTTGGATCACGACCAAGGAATTATGCGGAGAAGTTGTCGGCATAGCCGGAGAATACAACGGAAGAATTTATGTCGGCGGAAATTTCTACTATGAAAAGCAGGTTGATGGCACTGTTAAAGAAGTATATCAGGTATACTCTACCTCAGGAAGCGGAACGATACGCGCGGAAGGAGCTACATCGGGGTATCCCTATTAGTTTCTGTCCGCCCCCGCCGTCTGTACTCTACTTGGGAATCATAGAACTGCTTGCTTCATTCCACGCTCTAAAAAATTCAGAAAATGTCATATATCGCTCATTTTTGTTATGCCTAACCGCCCTACTTGCAACTTGATAACTTTCCTCATTTAATTCCCAATTAGAGTATGAACATGGGATAAATTGATTATTCTGATATCTTTGCCGGATTTCTTCATCAGAAAAATAGCCAAAAAAATCAAAAATCAATGCCCCAAGAGTAAAAATATTTGTTTGCTCGTCAATAGCACTGCCTTTTATATATTCTTCAGGGGCTTTTAAACGCTTTGTTCCAAACCATTCAGGTCCTTTATTATTAATGACAGGCGCTTTTTTGAAAAAATCAATATCACAAATAGTGGTTTTATCTGTTAAAAAATCATACATAATACTTCCGTCATAAAAGTCAACAGCAACATATCCTTTTTTATTTACATTTTGCAAAAAGGAAAATAGCACATCTATCGTACTTAACTTTTTGCTGACAGATAATTGCCTGAATTTTTCTTTAGGACTTTTTATAGTGAGATTTTCCTGATATTTTTCAAAATTCCAATGGTCAAATAAACACTCGCCCTCTGTCCACTCAAAAACTACAACATAGAATTGCTTATAATTATAATCCTCAATAATCTTAACTAAATTCGGGTGTTTTAAATCATGATATAAGTGAACAGATTCTTTTAATATTTCAATAGATTCTTTTGGTGATACTTCTGCCTCAATCGTATTTACGCCTGCAATCTTACAGAAATATTTTTTGCCTTTATTCTCCATACCAATACAAATACATCCCGAACCCGTTTGATCAACACACCAAAAAGCCGTGCCGTATTTCTTTAACCAAGTAAAATCATGCAATTCTTTAAGTCTAAATTCGATAGAATCAAGTTTGTTTATTATCATTTTGCCTCCCAATTTTGTGGAGGGTTATGATACTTTACCCCTCCATTTGTTTTCAACATGACTTTAATCCTAATCAAACGCTGAGGACGAATTATTCCTTGACATTTTAGGCAAAAACATTATACTTAAATTAAAAAGAGTAGCCGCCCACAAGGTGGGTTGACAAGTTTATGAGTAGAAATTCCACCCCATCGCTCGCCAAAGTTAGGGGTGGTTTTTCTATGTAGCGTTACCTACAAAACGTAAATACGAATGTAAGTAATGCCAAAAGTCAGCATATCCTTAAAATCAAAATGATTTTTCATAGGCATCACCTCCATTCCATAGGAATATCGGGTCAGCCCACCCTGCAACACGGTACTCTTATTAGTATAATAGCATAGATGAAAATCTTTGGCAAAAAAATTAACAAAATTTAAAAAATGAATGTGCGAAAAGCAAAAAAACATGTAAAAAAATACAATAAATTTTTATGAAAATTTAGGGTTCGAAACATACTGGACAGAGCGCGATAGGAAAATCCCAGAATATGAGATTCAAATTATGGAGACAATAAGTATTCATTACTTTTCTTTTAAAACATAATCTACATTATTCCCCTTATAAACAATTAATTCTTTTAAATCTTTACAAGTATAAAATTGTGAGAAATAGCATGCTACAGCTCTTCCATCATCCAGAATATATACCGGATGTAGTATACCACTTCCGAGCCATACATCTGGTTCTCCGATTTTTTCCTCTATTTCATCTATAGATACTCCTAATTCAATATTTTGAAAATCTTCAACTGTTAAACTTCTATTTTGAGGTATATATTTTATTTCAAACCCTTCAACATTAATTTCTATAGCATCAGCTGCTTTATCTATAGCATCAGTTGCTTTATCCATAGTATTGTTCTTATATATCATCATCATAGTAATCAAACTAATAATTAACAAACACGATATGATAATTTTTTTATTCACTACAAGCATCCTCCTCCGTTTGTTTTCAACATGACAGGTATTTCTATTTTTCACGGAAAAATAGAGAACTAAAAAACAACATACTTAATCCAAGATATATCTTTCTCACGCGCATTACCCCTTATAAATTCCGGTTTTCCTATTTACTGTCAAATTGGAAGCTACGAATATCTTGCCAAAATCCCCTTATAAACCCGATATGCTAAATAAATTCCAACCGAGCAATCAAACACGAATAAAACAATTCCAGCAATAGGAAAGACTGCCCATAAAATCCCAGTCAATAAGAAAAAAAACGCACATTTTTTATATAATCCAGCCATTTCAGTATTATAGCCCTTTATGTCCTTAACCTTATCTTTTAGTGAGGTATCTCCACTCCAAAAATTAATAGGCTCACTACTATCCTTATTATAAATACTTATAACATAAAAAGGAAAAGCACATAATAAGAAACTTACCAAGCCTATTATTCTTCCAACCAATATACCAACCTCCTCAAATTTCAATTTATCAGCTCTATTATAACTTATTTTTAGTGTGTACACAATTTCAAAAAAGGCTGGTAAAAATGATGCAACTTTAATGCAATTTTATTGCAAGAATACAAACACGGCAACAAGGGATATTGCGTTTCCGAGGATGTGTGAAAAGGTGCTGATAACGCAATTCTCGGATTTTTGATAAATCACCGAGAAAATCAAGCTGTCAATGAATACGCCGGCAATGTCATAAGCTACAATCCCTATGTTTCCTGTAGCAATATGTCCAGCAGCAAAAACAGCGGATGATACCACTGCACTAACCCAAATCGGAAATATTTTTGAGGATTTTCCAAAGAAGAAACCTCGATACGCAATTTCTTCTCCAAATGCTGCAATGATAACTTGACCTATCAATAATGCTGTCTTATCAAAAGACAGTATAGAACTCGTCCGTCCCATTACATGGGCAACAAATTCTCCGCCGAAAATCATATTTCCTACAACAAGCGCTGCAATACCACTCACACTCGGTAGCAACACCAAAAGAAGCACACCCGGCTTTTTGAAATCCGCCGCAATCGTATCGAAACGCAAACCCGATTCGGCACCTCGCGTTTTGTTGACAGCTTCCACTATAAAGAAAAACGCTATCCCACAAATACGGAATATCCTGCTATTGTCGAGGACGGAACAACTTTCGTTAAAGTCAACAGTATCATTACTGTTATACCTATGAGTGTGAGAACAACACTTTTTTTGTTATTACTCATAATTTGCTGATTTTTCATTTCATTTCCTCCTGTGCGGCTAATATTGCCCCTCTGTAAGCCCGTTCTAAATGAGATTTTATGAGTTCTTCATCATACTCTAATGAATTGTTGGCTATGATACTTGCATATCCATGGGCAAATAGAGAAATTGATAAAAAAACCTTTTTTGTCTGCTCAATATTCATGCCTATTGCTTTCTGCATTGCAGAAATAACAGGTACAAGTTCTGGTGAGTCAATCATTTCAAGCAGATTGTTCTCAACTACAAAACCCGATTGAAATAGAAAGCGGAATAAGTTTGGTTCTTCAACCGCAAATCGAATATAGTTTATTCCGATTCCAAGCATAGCTCCTTTCTGTGGTTCTTCAATCTTCATCAAATATTCTGCATGATACCAATCCAATTTTGCATAGACAGCTTTTTTTAATTCCTCAATCGTCGCAAAGTGGTACATAACAGGCTGTGTTGAACAATTAAGCTTTTTGGCAACAGTCCTTGCATTGATGTTTTCCCCACCTGCTTCACGGGCAACCTCAAAGGCAGCGTCAATAACCATATTTTTTGTGATTTTAGGTTTTGGCGGCATAATTCTCCCTCCTGTTTTATTATTTACGTTATATAACAGCAGTAATATTATAATTCACAACATTGCTCTTGTCAATCCATATGATTGAACTTCTACCCAAATTTCACTTTTCCGAAAAGTAGTATGACGTATTAGGGAACTATTTTGTTTAACTAATAGAACTATGTAAACATATCCAAAAGGAAAGATGAACAGTAAAATGTAATAGGGTGAATGAATATAGCAAAAAGACCAGTACCACGATATGACTTTAAGGCTTTTGGGGAAGCAATCAAGACAGCCCGGAAAGGGCGCAAGGAAAGCCGAAAAAAGGTGAGCGACGAAATGTTTATATCGCCGCGCTATCTTGCGAATATTGAGAACAAGGGGCAGCATCCCAGCTTACAGATATTCTTTGAGCTTATGCTGCGTTACAACATCTCGGTAGATTAATTCCTTTTGGAACAGCCTGCCGGGAAGAATACCCAGCGGCGGCAGCTTGACGCTCTGCTGGACGATATGAGCGATACGGGGATACGGATAGTCACCGCCACGGCACGGGAGATTGCAGAGGTTGAGGGTGAGAGAGAATAATCACTGTCCGGCTAAAATTAAATAGGAACTAAGAAGCGTTGCAATCTTTTTAAGGTTGCGGCGTTTTTCTTTTGCGGAAGTTTGGCAAAATGAACATTTCCGGCATTGTAGATAGTAGGAAGAACTTTCGTAGCAAGGCTCTTTCCCTCAAAAGTAGTAAATTGGTAGTAAATTCAGCTTGAAATCCTGCGTGTATGCCCGTAAATCAAGGCTTTTTTGAGATAATCAACCATTTTAAAAAAAATGATGCAAACCCATGTTATCATATATACAGGGAAAGAGGGATAAATTTATGCGGAAACAGCTTATAAGTATATGTACAACTATAATTTTAGCATTTAGCATCTATGGCTGTGCACAAACAGCTGAAGACGCTCTTTCTACAGAAATGGAAAACGCAGGACCGCAGGATACAGAAGCAGCGCGTGAGGAAGCATCAGACGAAGGTGCGTTGGACAAGACTGCAGCCGGGGAAGATCATGAGCAAGGTGAAAATGAAACAGACTCTATGTCAGACGCCACGGAACAGGATATGTTTACTTATATAATTGATGATAACAGTGCAATAATTACCGGACTGCAAGCGGAATATGAGAATTCTTTGCAAGAAAATATGCCCATACATGGAGAAATAAAAATTCCTGATACACTGGGCGGATGTCCCGTTTTAGAGATAGGCGACCATGCCTTTGAGAATATCAAATTGAAAAGTGTACAAATTCCTGAAACTGTTGAAGTGATCGGAAATAGCGCTTTCAGGAATACAGATATTGAAAATATTAATCTTTCACAATGCCATAATTTGAAAGAGGTGAAGGCTAACGCATTTGAAAACTGCAATCTGCACGATCAAAATTATTCTGCATGGTTTATGGAAAAAATTGGAGAGCGGGCATTTGCAGGAAATGCACAGCTTACCCGGGTTAATTTCTGGTCGGGAGATGCAATCATTGAAAAGGATGCCTTTGACGGCTGCAGAGATGAAATGCTTTTTTTTGTGGAATGGAGCAGAGAAGAAACCGGTAAGGAAGTAGAAGCATACGCAGCAGCAAATGGGATTAAAATGGAATATCCTGTGACGACTCAGATTAATGTGCCTTCAGAGCCATTGCTCTTAACTCCGGAAATAGGAAGCTTTTTTTATGGAGAGCTTGGAGGTACATATGACGATTGGAGTTCTGATATGTGGTGTAGCTTTGAGGAAACGCCGGATGCGCCCAATTATGGTTTTGAGGACTGGCAGTCGCCTGGCTGCAGTAAATGGTGTCATATCAATGCCTTTGCTAATCAGGCAACCGCTTCGTCGGAGCTGGCTTCTGCTTCAGACCGTTACTGTGCTGACAATGTCGTCCGTGAAAACAGAGAATTTGCATGGGCAGAGGGAGCAGAAGGTGTTGGAATTGGAGAATATATCGTTTATGACCAGATTATATTTTCCGGAAGCCTTGTAGAGTCGAGCGGAAATCGTATTTTAAGGGGAGGAAGTTATGGGTATGGTGATGATGGATATATAGATTATACGCAGATTTGTATCGTAAACGGCTACGCCAGAAATGATCAAGTTTGGCAGGAAAACGGCAGGGTAAAAACTCTTATGATGTATGTTTACGACCAGCCCTACGCTCGACTTGCGCTTGAGGACACCATAAATCCCCAATATTTTACCATACCTCAAGGTGATATCAGGGTAGCAAACGGCTCGGAAGTAACATTTAAATTTGTAATAGAGGACGTATATCCCGGAACCATGTATGAAGATACCTGTATTACCGGAATAGTTGCCGATTTTGGGAATGTACCTGATTGGCATTAGTCATAAGACCAGACGGGCTGACACGTTGTACGTGCAAAAAAAAAATGCTTATACTTCCCTCTTATCTTTGCTCCTTGCTCTGCAATATTAGAATCAATATCTACCACCTTTATATTCATATATTCAATAAATCTTTTGAAATTATCCGCAAGTTCCACCTTTCCACTTACATATGGAAGCACGAGATACTCCTCAATGGTAATGGCAGAAGTTACTATCTGAATATTTTCCTCAAGACACTTTGTAAAAAATTTCTTTATCAAATCCACATATAAAGCACTGTTTTCTAGATAATAAATAATTGGCGCAGTATCAACAAAGACTCTCTTAAATTCTGTCATTATCTCTCAGCTCCCTTATATAGTTATCTGCATCCTGTCCTCGTTCCGTTGCCGGCATAATAAACTGTTCAAGATCTATGCTACTTTTGGCTTTTGTTTCGGGCATTCCCAAAAGACCATTCACTCCTTGCATAATCTGAATTACATAGCTTAATTTATCTTCTGGTACTTTCTCCAACATTTGTACTGCTTCTTGTCTGATTGCTGTCATAACGCATCTCCTACAAATCTATTCTTTAAATCTGTTTTGGTATCCCTACTTCGATTTTAAATCAAATCTTCCACCATCAATAAATAAATTAACTTTCCTGCTTATATTTTATCCTATTCTTATATTAAATTATAGCATTTTTCTTTATTCCAAACAATCCAAACTGTAAAATCATGCGGATAGCGGATAGAAAGGGGCTTTCCAGCACATCATCTTTATAGTGTAACTAAAAGTCCTACTTTCGTGTTGAGATTGAACTTTTACATAAAATAATCAACTAAAATGGGTATATGAGTTTCCACTATTTTTATTCTTTTCAATTCTTCCTTTGAAAAAAACTTAAGTTCAGTTGACTCTTCACTGCATTTTAAATCGGGCATTTTTTTAAGAGTGGTTGTATATAAAGCCATTATAGACCTAATAACGTTGCCATCCGGATATGCAATAATGATAGATGGGTCATCATATAATTTACAGAATTTAATATCTTCATCAGATAGTATAATTCCTGTTTCTTCAAAAGCTTCTCTTTTCACACATTCCAATAACGTCTCATTGAGAAATAATCCACCACCAATAAATGCCCATCTATTACTGTCTTTTCGTGACTCAAGTAATACCTGACCATTATAATTAATCAGAATGGTAGAACCTATATGATTGGGTTTGTTTGGTGCAGGCGCATTAGACTGCTTATAATAAAAAGTCGCTTTTCCCATTGCAATCACCTCCATAACACAAGATATGTTGATTTGAGCATAACATACTTTTTAAAAATGAGCAATTTCGCGGTGTGCAAACCGTTTCGGGTTAACAAAGGAATGATATATGGAATCCTTCTGCACTATTGAAAAGTGAGGAATAATTATGATTGCAGAACCGATTATCAGCCCTGATTTTACGATTGAGGATATTCATAAGATTAGAGACAAGTTTAAAATGCAGTATAAAAAAGGAAACCTTAACATCCTCAAGGTTTCCTTTTCTCACTGCGGAAGATGGGACTTGAACACATTCCTCTTTCGCAAATCCTATATATAGAAAGGCTTCTAGCATACCTCTATCATAAAGGTGTTCAATTACGTGTTCAAACACCTATGAGACATAGGAGATTCCAACATAAACAACTGGAATCTCCCTTTCTTTTTAACGCAAGCCCAGAAAACCTTTCGTATTCACATCTACCTTTTCCTTGATTATCCTTATCAATACACAGTGTTTCTGCGAAAGCAGAACGCCCAGAGCGACGGTTCCTAACAGGGCGGTGGGTCGGCTGGGCGAACGTCCGTTATCAATATGTACAACTATAAGGATACACTTCAACATCAATAAATATTTTTAATTTTTATATTTTTCTAATGCTGATTTGAGCGTTCTTAGTACATCTAAAATTATATACATATCTTGTTGAGAGCATGAATCTATTATTTCTGTCAACTCGTGTTTTATAACAGTTTTATTCATCTGTGGAATATCGTATAATAGTTCATCTGTTTGTACTGATAAAACATTAGCAATTTTAGCAAAAACTGGAAGACTTAATTTAGTATTTCCAGTTTCAATATGACTCATATGTGTAGTTGATATTCCAACTTTCTCCGCTAATTGTTCTTGAGAGAAATTATATGCCTTTCTATATTTACGTATACGTTGTCCTATCTCATAGTAATTCATATCCTTCACCTGCCTATATAATTTAATTATACTTGAATTGTATAGGCTACTATGCTATTATTTAATAAACTATATAGGCTTTTAAATGCCTATATAGTTTATAATATGCTTCCCGAAAGTATTTTTATATATGTAGCGAAAGGGGTGAATATATAAGGAAAATAAACAAAAATATATAACTGATTTTAACAACGTAAGACAAACTTAAAACATGGAGGTATATGAATTATGAAGAAAAACATTTACAAACTTTTAGCTGGAACTTTCGCAATGGCACTTGTTGTAGCTTCACCTATGGCATCTATGACGACACATGCATTAGGATTCAATGCTAATTCACCTGAAGACACAACAGATCGTGGAACAAGACCGAGCAATTCAGATAACTCTGGTTCAACTTCTGGAAGTTCTACCAGCAGCAGTTCAGGCTCTACAGGTTCTACAGGCTCTTCAAGTTCTGGTGGTTCATCTGACAATGGAAACAGTAGTTCATCTGGTAACGGAAATAGCTCTTCTGATAACTCTGCTACAGTAAACAATCCAAATGATGTAACTGTCGGTGTAGCAGGCGGTCAGAAATTCCGTATTGTTATGAATGACGAGCACACATCTTATCAGGTATATCACTGTGGTATCAGTAAGATTACCTTCAACGTAACGGACGCAGAAGATAATATTATAGCATACAAAAACATAACTCTTGAACAGGATGCAAATGGAATGTGGTATGCAAATATCCAAGTTGATGAAAATCTTGATGCTGAAAAGCTCGCTGTGAATGTTTTAAAAGGTGATGAAACTTACCTTGGAACTGAGCTCGACGTAATGGGTATCAAGGTGAATGGCGAAGTAAGACTTTTAACCCGTCAGACATCAGGATTTAATATTGATGCACCTGTAGATAGCACAGAACGTGGTACAAGACCGAGTAATAATTGAGACAATTAAAAGCAACAGAAACCATAAAGAAAACTGCCTGTATTGACACAGGCAGTTTTTTTATTTACATACATTTTGATTTTTCCAAAATAGAAAAAGAGCGGCTTCCGCACACTCTCACTTTTACATTTCTTTTATCTCTCTTATATTAACCCACTCATTACTTTTTTATATGTGTAGGTCGCGCTCAGCCCTACGGCTTCGCGCTTCACGGGACTAATCCCGAACCCTTTTTCCCTTAATAGTTACGCGCCGCATACGCGCCGCTATTTCACGGGGACAAGTCCCCGTACCCCTCTTAAAATACGAATAAAAATTACAAATTTTTATCTCACATCCCTCAAAGCCTCTTAAAAAATATCGGTTTTTGAATGGGATAACTTTAGAGATGAATTTGTAAATTTTTTGTGAACTTTCACAAAGTACCCTCTCATTATGACGGTACAGGCGGCAGTGACCGCCCCGCAGTTGCAAATGCGGAAATGAAACTGAAAACAACAGGATATCCAACAAAAAAAGAAAGTAATTATGATGCGCATCATATGAGGTAACTCATATGCACAACAAGAATGTAAGTTTAAACAAAAACCACGCAGAAGAGCAAAGCTGGGAATCCAGACGTTTAGACCGTGATATGGAACGTATTCCACAGCAGGCTTTCATAGAAAAAGTAATCAGAGACTTGGAAGAACAGCGGAGAAAACGCTGGAAAGATTACAGAAAATATACACAGAAATATGTAGCGGAAAAAGCAGGCATCAGTCCTTCCACCTATAAAGGCTATGTGTCCGGACGCAGTTATCATATTGACCTGATAACTGCTAAGAATATTGCGGATGCGCTGGGGTGCAGACTCTCTGATGTTATTGAAAGAGCAGAACACTGATGCCCTGTTTAAAAAAAATTTAAAAAGCCCGGAAATGTTCAAATGAATAAACACGCTTTAATCTATTCTAACATTAACGGGCAGAAAGGAGGATTGCAGATGTATGTTTTTATGTTCTATGCCCCGGGCACTGGCGCAAAACTGCCTGAAAGTAACATTGAAACAAAAATAAATTTTGAAGGGAGAAAAAAAGATGGGATTAAAAAAATTGAATCAGTTTTTAAAATTTGACTGGGAGGGGTTTGCCAACGGGAAAACGTTTCAGGTCATCAGCATCAGCGAATGGGTAGATTATAATACTAAGGCTCATATGGGCAAAAAGTATGAAGCCCTTATCACAAAGGATATTACTCCTTACAAGCAGAACAACGGGGAACACGTCACAAATGCTTTTGAAAAAATAACTTTTAAGGTCAGCAAAGACGTGAACGTCCCGGCAGGTGCTTATATAGAACCTGTCAATGTAACCGCCACTGTATACGGCGATTACCGCAACCAGCTGTCTGTAACAGCTGACAACATCAGGGTCATCACACCTAACAAGTAAAAGAAAGGGGGAAGAATCATGATGCACTATAAGAAAGACAGACCCTACATCTCTCCCGCCGCTTGTATTCTTGCGGCGGGGGGATTCTCCCTCTTTTTTTCATTATCTTTTTACCTGATAAAAAACTTATGCAAGCCGGAAGTGTTCAGGCTGGGACTTTTTTTAGGTAAAGCCTCTGCCATATCCGCGGCAATAACGGCTATTCTGCTCACGGTATGGACAGTACTGTTTGTTGGGGGCGGAGACAGAAAGCGGATAGAATACTGTGTCAAAAAAAGGCTGTTTGACCCAAGGTATGGAAACCCGTTAGGCTTCAAAGACGGTGAACTGCTCCCGCCTGTTAAGTGCCGGAAAATAAGCGGCACAATATTTGACATTACTATCAATACCGTATCACGCACAGCAGAGGAATTATTGAAGATTGCGCCCGCCGTATCATCTGCAATAAACGGCAAGTACAGACAGTATGCGGCAATCAATAGTGAAGCGGATGAAGCCTTTAACTGTGTGACTTACCGTATCGTGGATGTGCTGGCTGACAAAAGCCTTACATTGGATTCTCCGGATGGGCTGAAATCGCCTGACAAGACGAAAATCCCGATTGACACGGAAACATATATTGACCTGAAGACCTCCGGCAGTATCCTTGTTGCCGGGAAGACAAGGAGCGGGAAAACTACGGGCATTATTGCAATCCTGCTTTCAGTCTTACAGCACGGACGGGACGGGCATGACTCCAATGTTATAATCATTGACCCGAAACTTGCGGAACTGTCAAGAATCCCCCGTACCCTTACAGTAAGCCCGGACGGGGATGCAGAAGCAGTCATGTTGAAGATGAAAGAATTTGAAGACACGATGAGGACGAGACAGGCAGTTTTGAACCAGCTTTCAGAAGAAACCGGGGACGCGGTCAAATGGTGGGACGCAGGAATGAACCCCAGTTTTCTGTTCATTGATGAATATGTGACGCTGAAATGCCTCCTGCGGAAACCTGTCAAGGGGGACGGGGGATTCAATCTTGCAGGTTTTGAAGGCTCGCTGAAACGTATCATAACTATGGGTGCATCTGCCGGATGCTTTGTTATCATCTCCATAGCGGAAGCGTCAGTAGAAGAAGGCGGACTGCCCTCTATGCTCAAATCAGCAATGACAACAAAAATCCTGTTCAAGCCTACGGCGGAAGAAGCCAGACTGATTTGGAACAGTGAGCGGTTGAAGTGCCTGAACTTGGGACGTAATCATGGAGTGGGTGACTGCTGGTTCTCCTCCACGGACGGCGTACACGATACGCCGTGTTACCTCCATTTTCCGAAAATGGGATTTGAAGTCTACGCGGAACTAAGAAGACTGATGACCGAATACTACGCCACAAAAGAATGAAAAAACATCCACGATTCCGGCGCGCCGGAATCGTGGTGTCAATGCAGAAATCTTTCAAAAGCTTATGTTTTCTGGCGGTGGGCTTGTTATACCGCCAGAAAATCGAAGTGTCACGGTGTCAGAAACATCCAGAAACACCGTAAAATCAAAGAAAGGAGCGACACCAAAATGAGCGATAGTGAAAAGACTGATGCTGAAAAGACCGATAGCCAAAAGTCCAATAGCGAAAAGACCGATAGCTCCAAAAAAGCTGTCAGATGTAAAAACATGATGTACGCACAACAGATGAACAGACTCCCAGCTAAGACCATTGAACACTTAATTGAACTGCTGATAGAGATTGCGCCGAAAAAATATGCACTTATCCTGCATGACAGTGATGTCAATGCAAAGGGAGAACCCGAAGAAGACCATGTGCATGTGATGATGTCCTTTGAAAATGCCCGTTCCCTCAACAGCATTGCCAAAGCACTCGGGGACAAACCGCAGTACCTGCAAATGTGGAAAGGAAAAGCAGAAAACGGCTATTCTTACCTTATCCATGCCACAGATAGTTCTATCAGCAAGCGCCAGTATTCCCCAGAAGAAGTCACAGCAAACTTTGATTATCAGGAAGAAATGCAGAGAATCGCGGAAGAAGTCAAACGGAGCAGGCAGACCGCAAACTGTCAAAAACTGCTGGATTCCCTTTATAAAGGGGAAATCACGAAAGAGGGAGTGGAAAAACTGCTAAGCGGCAGTCAGTACGGAATAGCGAAACGCCAGATTGAAGACGTATGGTGTAAACACCTGCAATTTCAGGCGGCTGAATGGCGGGAAGAAATGAAAAAGAGCGGGAAAAGGATAAAAGTCATATGGATTAGCGGGGAAGCGGGAACAGGAAAGACAAGCCTGGCCAGAGAATACGCAGAAAAAACAAACCAGTCTTATTTCATTACGGGAAGCAGTCGTGATATTTTCCAGAATTATTCCGGTGAGCATACCATAATAATAGACGAACTCCGGGCTGACATGATGAAATATGCGGATTTATTGCGAATCCTTGACCCTTTCGGTAGTCAGGTCATGGCTCCGTCCAGATACAGCGACAAGCCCCTTGTCTGTGACCTGATACTTATTACATCCCCATATGACCCAGTAGAATTCTACTGGCAGTTATTCCGCCGCTTTACCCCTAATATCATTGACGGTCTGGAACAGCTACTGCGGAGGATTACGCTGACCATTGAAATGGATGAAAACCATATCAGGGCGGTCGAATATGACAGGAAGGAAAAAATATACCTGCCCGTAGGCGATGCTGAAAAGGAGAACAGCTATTCCAAGAAATACCGGGAAAAGGACTGCCCCGCCAGCACCCTAAAAGATTTGTTTGAAGACATGTTTCGTGAAGCTCCATGCGGGGAAACTGGGAACGCATAAAAATATATAAAGTATTTTCGGCAGATATTTTGAATGAAAGAATCAGCTTAATAAATTTTAAAAGAGAGGGGGTGTTGTTATGTCTGATATTTCTATTTCACAAGCTATAAATATATTGCAAACAATAAAGCATATATCACAAGATGAAGCATTGACACTGTTTTATAAACTTGTTAAGCTGAATACGATAGATGATGTGCTAGATGATATTATAACTATGGAAAAAGAATATTATTTAGAACAACACCCCTATGAGATTTATTATTCGGAGCATGACAAGCGTTATAGGACGTATTTACCCCCTAAAAAGGACGGAGAAAAAAGAAAACCTATAACGGCGGTAACAAAAGAGAACCTTGAAAACAAAATAGTCGCTTATTATAAGCAAATGGAAGAAAAACCGCCTGTAATAGATACTTTTGAAAAGTTATATCCTTTATTCTTAGATTATAAGGGTAAGGAAACTTCGCCTGCAAATGCGCACAAGCTAAACTGGGCATGGGAAACATATTACAAAGATGATGATATTGTCAAATGTAAGTTTAGTGAGATAACCGTTGTAATGCTGAAAAGCTGGTTCTTGGATAAAATTGCAGAGCATAAACTCACTTCTAGGAAATATAAAGAAATGAAATCACTTATGAATATGCTTTATGATTTTGCGATTGAGTCAAATCTCACAAATAGTAATGTTTCCAGAATGGTGCATGGTATTTCTTGCAAAAAGTTTGCTGTAGAGCATAAAAAAGCCCCAGCGGAACAAGTCTATGTTGATGATGAAGAAGAAAAACTTATCAAAATGGCATTGAAACAATATGAAAAGACAGGAAATACAGCCTATCTCGGTGTATGTCTTAACTTCACTTTAGCGTTGCGGGTCGGAGAAGTTGTTGCATTAAAAACCAGTGACTTTTCAGAAACATTAGTACATATTCAACGGCAGGAAATTAAGCACTATGATAAGTTGGATAATGGGAAAATCGTTCGGAACGGTTATGAGGTTGTTTCTCATGGAAAAACGCCAAATGCTGACAGAGAATTGTTTTTAACAAGAAACGCAAAAGAATTTATGGCAATGATAGTGAGGGCAAATGAAGAACGGAATTTTCATTCAGAATATCTATTATTGGATAAACACGGCGAACGGATGCACAATGATGCAATCAACAATGTTTTACGGCGTTTGAATCGCATGATTAAGACCACACAAAAGGGAAATCATTCTATCCGAAAAACCTGTATTTCTAATATGGGCGAGTCGGGAGCGTTATCAAATGAAGAAATCAGGACGTTTGCAGGACATAAAGATTTTTCTACAACGGAAAAATACTATATGCACGCTACGACTTCCATTGAAAATCGTGCCGATGCTTATGAAAGGGCTATTAACAGCAAAATCAACAACGTGTTCAAGCGTGTTCAAAATGCTTGAAAACAAAAAATAAGGAAACCTTAGTATTTATCAAGGTTTCCTCACTTTCAACCACTGCGGAAGATGGGACTTGAACCCACACGAGCGCAATGCTCACAAGATCCTTAGTCTTGCTCGTCTGCCAGTTCCGACACTTCCGCTTGACTCACGCCACAAATGATATAATACCACCTAGCGTACAATAAGTCAACACCTATTTTTATTTTTTCTTCTTTTCATTTACTGCTTTTTTCAATTCTTCTAAAGCCTCCCCAAAATATCTGGAATGCATCGTAGGATTGCCCTTAAGAAGCGCTCTCTGATAGAAATCCTTAAGCCCTCTGAATTGAATCCTGTGCTCCTTTTCAATCATATACTTACTGCGAAGTTCCGTAATTTCCTCCCGCACTTCATCCATAAAGTCTGAAGGGCTTATCCTGAAACGCTCTTTCAAAGCAGTAAACTTACCTTCAATGCTTTCCATAAGTTCATCTGCCCGCATACTTTTCTCTTGTCTCCATGTTTCACGTTCATCATTGACCACAGCAACAATCACGTCAAGCCGCTTCTGAATACGTTCCATCTCTTCTTTCGCCTTTTCCAGTCCAACCAGAATATCGCGCAGATCCATAGCTGCCTTAAAGGAAAGCGTAAAGTCGATAATAATATATACAGTAAGAATGACTGTTATGACCGATACCACCATATAAGGAATGGCAAAAATGATTTTTTCAACGCCTTTGTGTACAAATTCCGTCATCAGAATTGTTAAAAATCCCCATGCAATCGTGGAGGAAAGGCAAATATGCCCTTTATAGTTGAACTTCTGATTGGAATAATCCCAATATCGTACTTTAAACAATGCTTCCATGGTCATTCCCGTCACTAATTCCAATGCTGTAGCGCCGATACATCCCGCTATATAGGTCAGAAAAATATTATCCTGAAAAGGCATGGAAACCACAAGCATCATAATCGCTCCGCTTCCGTAAATCGGCAGGAAAGGCCCTCGCATAAAACCGCGGTTCACAAATTTCTTACTTTTAACCGATACAAAGGTGGACTCAAAAATCCAGCCGAAAAAGCAATAAAAATAAAAGAAAAATAACCATTGAATTGCCGAATACTGATACATGAAAAGCTTCCTCTCCCACATATTCCTTTGTATGTTACATGAAACTTATAATCTCTTCCTTAGGCGGTTTTGTCTGTTCAACGCCAGACGCTTTAAGAATCGGTCCTTCGCCGCCATAATCTGCAAAATATTCCTTTACAACTTTCGCTGTCACCTTCACCCACTGTTTGTCCGTAAGTTTATCGGCTTTGTCATATTCACAGGCAAATCCCAGAAAAGCCATGTCATCCGCACAGCAGGTCATTGCCATACGTCCGGGTACGAAATATCCTCTTGGAAAATCCGTCGGCTTTAATACCATGGCAGTGAACTGAATCGTCTTTCCAATGTACCGATTCAGATTCTCAAGACTGTCCAGATACCAGATGCCATAGCCCTCATTGTCAAGTTCAATAATCGGAGCATCCAGACTATAGGGAAGATCATCCTCAAAGATCTGATTCACTTCTCCTTCAGCATCCTCAAAAATAATATCTGCCTGCTGATTAATTGCCTTTACATTCCTTTTATAACTGCTCAAATCCTCTACATCATCACAGCGGTTAAAAATAATCATTTCCGATTTCCGAAGCATTTCTGCCAACAGGGATTTCATGTTCGTAAAATACATAGGGAACGTGGATGCATCAATCATCGTAATCTGCTGCTCAATCGTCCAATGGAAAGGAAGCTTCACATTCTTATAATTCCACATGCCATTATATTCAATGATGATCCTCTCAGGCTTATATTTCTTTTCCAGTTCAATCAAATGTGAAGTGTTGAACTCCTCCTCGTCCTCAATCAGAACCATGTCCGTATGGCTCTTTTTAAGAAGCTTTTCGTCATATTCTTCTTCACCTTCTTCACAAACAATCAGAAGCGTCCTTCCCTTAATTCGAAAATAAGGCTGATCTAATGTATAACAAATAAAGCCTGTCTTTCCGCTTTCAAGAAAACCATTTATCATATAAACTGGTTTCATTTCGTTCCTTCTTTCTCATCTTCTTTATTTTTCAAAAAGCGCTTTAAGTTTTTCCTCGTTTAACTTTGAACCGATTACGCAGAATTTTCCGGTCACATCAGGTTTGCCATCCCGCACATTACTCTCACCGGGCACATAATCAAAGTATACCCATCCGCCTTCCGCTCCGGGTACCATTCCTTTTGCCCTCAGCACAAAACCATATTCTCTTTCATCCTCAAGTTCTTCCAGAATGTGCTCAATGTCCTCTTTGCTGTACGCTGACGGAGTTTCCATTCCCCAGCTGGTAAAGACTTCATCTGCATGGTGATGATCATGATCGTGACATCCGCAAGTGCAGTCCGGTCCATGATCATGCTCATGTCCACATTCCTCATCATGATGGTGATGGTGCCCATGCCCACCTTCTTCCTCATGGTGATGATGGTGCTCATGCCCACATTCTTCTTCATGATGATGGTGGTGATGTTCATGCCCACCTTCTTCTTCATGATGATGGTGGTGATGTTCATGCCCGCATGCTTCTCCGTGATGATGATGGTGCTCATGCTCTTCTTCCTTATTTCTGTTTGCCTTCAATTCTGCCATCATTTCTGCTTCCAGATCTTTTGCACCTTCTATCGTGAGCAGAATATCCTTACCGTCCAGTTCCTCCCATGGCGTGGTTATGATGGTCGCCTGTCCATTATGCTCTCTAAGCAATTCTATACATTTATTCAGCTTGTCTTCCGAAATATTGCCTGTGCGGCTTAAAATAATAGTGCCTGCATGGGCAATCTGATTGATAAAAAACTCTCCGAAGTTCTTAATATACATCTTGCATTTGGCTGCATCCACTACTGCAACCGCACTGTTAAGCACTACTTCTTTTGTATCAATCACATCCTGCACTGCCTTCATAACGTCAGATAATTTTCCTACGCCTGAGGGCTCAATCAGTATTCGCTCCGGCTCATAGGTTTTCATGACCTCCATTAGGGAGGTTCCGAAATCACCCACCAGTGAACAGCAGATACAGCCTGAATTCATCTCTTTGATTTCAATGCCTGCTTCTTTTAAAAATCCGCCGTCAATACCGATTTCTCCAAACTCATTTTCAATCAGGACCACCTTGGTATCACCTAACGCTTCTGCAAGCAGCTTCTTGATAAGTGTGGTCTTTCCTGCTCCTAAAAACCCAGATACAATATCAATCTTTGTCATTTCTACTCCTTCTTTCTAAAAATTTTGTTCCTTCCACTGCTCCTCTTTAAAGCCAGGGCAGACATAATCCTGCGCCACCAGCAAAGGACGCTTTACCAGCATGCCGTCTGAGGCAAGCAGATTTAACTGTTCTTCTTCCGTCATATCTGACAGTTTATCCTTTAAATTTAATTCTTTGTAAAGATTTCCGCTGGTGTTGAAAAAACGTTTTAACGGCAAACCGCTTTTGCGGTACCATTCTCTCAGTTCCTCTGCTGTGGGATTCTCTTCCTTGATTGGACGTTCCTCATACTCAATTTTGTTTTCCTCCAGCCACTTCAGCGCCTTCTGGCAGGTGCTGCACTTTCTGTATACAAGTACTAATGGTTTCATCTTTATACCCATACCTTTCCAAACCTAAATACTATTTTATCCCAAATGCTGATTCATATAATAATATAGCACTATATTACACAGAATAAAAGATGAAAAATTTTTCACAGACCTTGTATCGTCAAAAATATAGCATTTAAAAACCCGTAGGCTTACACCCGCGGGTTCATTCGTTTTCTCTCACTTGTGTTTATTCCGGATATCATTACACCACGCTGCTGATTTATGACTCCATCAACTTTTCTTCATAGTTCTTTTCTACTGATGGTCTGCCAAGGATTTCTGCTATGTATTTGCTAAGGATGCCCAGCAGGAATAACGAAAAAAGAATCGCAATGCATGTTACGACAATCGCCCGAACAAGGTACGGCGTCCCCGGCGCAACATTGATGGTCATATTATAAAGCCCTTGGAGAAACTGTTTATGAATGAGATAAATTCCCATTGTATTTTGCCCAATGTAAAGAATCCAATTCCTATGCTTAAGAAAGTGGTTTATGATTTGTGCAATCATAATGACCATAAGGCTTCCTGTAAAACCATTGATTAAACAAAGTATTGGGCTTCCAAATTCAGCATTTGCCATCAGCATAAATGGATAAGCTTCGGAATAATGAGCAAAATGTATGCCAATCAAAAGCAGAATAAGAGATGCCGCTGCAATCCCTAATTTCAGCAAAATTCCGCGTTCAGCCAATTTTTCAAGATAGGGTCTTCCCAGATAGCCGAAAATCATAAATGTGCTGGCTACAAAGGCAATATCAAAGCCCCAGGGCATACCGATACCGTCACCGGTATTGTTGTGCGGCAGAATCATTCCCAGTACAAAAAACAAAAATGCGCATACAAAGGCAACTTTTCGCGGATTCCATTTAAATTTCCATGCCACATGCATCATGGCTTCCTGATAAGTTCTTGCCATGAATAGTACCGGCAGAAACCAAAGCGAACTAAGCGAGTGCGCATTTCGCAGCACAATCCAGCTTCCATATAGCACTTTCCCCACATTGATGTAGGTAAAAGACATATAAATAGCCGCCCACATTATGTAAGGAACAAACAATCCCAGCAAGTTTTTTTTGAAAAAGTTCTTCCATGATTGAATGCCATAATGATTTTTCTGCTTTAAAAAAATTCCTGACATCATAAAGAATAATGGCATATGAAATGCATATAAAAATCGCTCTACCGTCCCATAATCCTCTACTGCTCTTGGATGTCCTAATACAACCAGAAAAATGGCAATTGCTTTGGCAATATCAATATACTGCAGTCGTTCTGTCTTTTGTGAATCCATATCATTCATATCTCCCTATTTTTCATCTTTATCCAGCATATAAATAACAGACAGAAAAAAGGAAATCAATGATATGAGCAGGAACGACAGTTTCCCATCACGAACGTCATCCCACTTTTAAAGGACGGTGAACCCTTTCCCTGTCAGACAGCTTTCCACTGCCATAGCTTGCATAAATATCCCACCTGATCGCTAAACCAGGTCTAAGGCATAAATTTATCTGATTATACAGCCTATGATACAAAATCAAACAGGCTGATCTGATTTGACTCGGGCAGATCCCCTAAAAGATGGAGACTGTCCATCAAATCAACAATTGTTTTTGACACTTTGGTTCTCTGACGGAAATCATCCTTTGAAAGAAACATCCCGTCCTTAGCGGCTTCTACAATCGCATCTGCCGCCTTTTCGCCCAATCCATCAATACTGTTTAAAGATGGCATCAGCTTTCCTTCTACAATCTGAAAGTTTCTGGAATGAGCCGAAAAGATATCAATCGGCACAAAATCAAATCCTCTGGCATACATCTCCTGTACGATTTTCATGTCCCTGTAGGAATCCTGCTCCTTTTTGGAGAGGGAATCGCTTCTTCTTTTGTAATCTGCCATGACATTCTCCAGATGCTGCTGCCCCTGACACATAATCTCATAAGAAAATGCTGATGCCCGTATAGAAAAGTAGGATGCATAATAAGCCAGCGGATAGTTAATCTTACAATACGCAATGCGCCATGCCATCATAACATACGCTGCTGCATGGGCCTTAGGGAACATGTACTTGATTTTCTTACAGGACCAGATATACCAGTCAGGAACATCTTTTTCTTTCATGGCCTCCTCCCATTCCGGTTTCAGTCCTTTTCCCTTACGCACGCTCTCCATGATGGTGAAAGACAGCGCGCTGTCAACCCCTTTATTGATTAAGTAGATCATGATATCATCTCTACAGCAGATTGCAGAGGAAATAGTCGCGGTTCCTTCCAGAATAAGTGTCTGGGCATTTCCCAGCCATACATCCGTCCCATGTCCTAACCCAGATATCCTGATCAAATCCGAAAGACACTTTGGCTTAGTATCAAGAAGCATCTGAATGACAAACTCTGTCCCAAACTCCGGCACTCCCAGGGATCCCACCGGGCAGCCGTCAATCTGATCCGGTGTAATCCCAAGCGCAGAAGTGTTCTGGAAGAGGGACATGACCTGGGGATCATCTAAGGGAATCTGGGTTGGATCGATTCCGGTAAGATCCTGAAGCATACGAATCATAGTGGGATCATCATGCCCCAGTATATCAAGCTTTAACAGGTTATGATCAATAGAATGATAATCAAAATGCGTGGTCACGATGTCCGTAGTCATATCGTTTGCAGGATGCTGTACCGGCGTAAAAGAATTGATATCCTCTCCCATAGGGAGGACGATAATACCGCCCGGATGCTGCCCTGTACTTCTTCTGATGCCGGTACATCCTCCTACAATACGGTTAATCTCACAGTTTCTTTTCCGCTTTCCCCGTTCTTCATAATAATTTTTTACATAGCCAAAGGCTGTCTTATCCGCCAGGGTTGCAATAGTTCCGGCACGATAGGTCTGACCTGCTCCGAAAATAACCTCTGTATATTTATGTGCCTTACTTTGATATTCCCCTGAGAAATTTAAATCGATATCCGGTTCCTTGTCCCCTTTAAATCCAAGAAAAGTTTCAAAGGGAATGTCAAACCCATCCTTCACCAAAGGCTTGCCACATACCGGACACATTTTATCCGGCATATCACAGCCTGCATTTCCTGCATAAGCCTTTACCTCCGGGGAATCAAAATCATAGTAATAGCAGTTGGGGCACCGATAATGAGCACTAAGGGAATTAACCTCCGTAATCCCCGCCATAAAAGCCACCAGCGAAGACCCCACCGATCCACGGGAACCTACCAGATATCCATCCTCCACCGACTTCCACACCAGCTTCTGGGCAATGATGTACATAACTGCAAATCCGTTGGTGATGATAGAGTGCAGTTCCTTCTCCAGCCTGTCCTTAACAATCTGGGGCAGTTTCTCCCCATAAAGCTCATGGGCGCGGTTATAGCAGATATCTGTCAAAGTCTTATCACTGTCAGGAATAACCGGCGGACACTTATCCGGACGCACCGGCGCCATCACGTCGATTCTGTCGGCGATCTTATTGGTATTGGTAATCACCACTTCCTCCGCCTTATCACTTCCCAGATAGGAGAATTCCTCCAGCATTTCTTCTGTTGTGCGCAGATAAAGAGGCGCCTGATCATCTGCATCCGTAAATCCTTTGCCTGCCATGATGATCCTCCGGTAGACTTCATCCTCCGGATCTAAAAAATGGACATCACAGGTAGCTACCACAGGCTTATCAAATTCCTCCCCCAGAGCTACAATTCTCCGGTTGACATCCTTCACATCTTCCATACTGTTTATAGTCGGAATTCTCTCAGAAGCAATCATAAACTGGTTGTTGCCAAGAGGCTGTATCTCCAGATAGTCATAAAAATTTACCAGCCGGGCGATTTCCGACTCTGATTTTCCCTCTAAGATTGCCCGATACAATTCTCCTGCCTCGCAGGCACTTCCCAAGATCAGCCCTTCTCTGTGCTTCATGAGAAGACTCTTGGGAACTCTGGGACGCTTGCTGAAATAGTTCAGATGCGACTCTGATACAAGGGTATATAGATTTTCCCTGCCAATATTATTCTCTGCCAGAATAATTGCATGATAAGATGGCAGCTTTTTAATGATATCCGGGCTGGACTCTCCCATAGCGTTCACCTTTGCAAGGGTGTCGGCTCCATTTTCTTTCAGCATTGGAATAAACTTTACAAAGATCTCCGCCGTTGCCCCAGCGTCATCCACCGCCCGGTGATGATTTTCCAAAGATACACCCATGGTCTTTGCCACCGCATCCAAAGTATGCTTTCCTTGATGGGGTAAAAGAATTCTGGCAATCCCCACCGTATCCACATAGGTAAATTCTCTCTTCAAATTCTGCCTCATGGCATTTTCTTTGATAAAACTCATATCAAATTCTGCATTATGGGCTACCAGTACAGCTCCCTCACAGAATGCAAGAAACTCAGGCAATACCTCTTCTATAGAAGGCGCATCTATCACCATACTGTCATTGATACCAGTCAGCTTTTCAATCTCAAAAGGAATCGGTACGTCCGGGTTCACGAAAGTGGAGTATTTATCTGCAATCTCCCCTCCCGACACCTTGACCGCTCCGATTTCAATGATTCTGTTATTCACAGGCGAAAAACCTGTGGTTTCTATATCAAAGACTACAAAATCCGTCTCAAAATCCTGGCCCCGCTCACCCGTTACAATCTCATGAAGGTCATCCACCAGATACGCTTCCATGCCATATATAATCTTGAAAAAGTCCTGCTTATCAGGGTTGTCCTCTCCTGCCTCCTTGCGCTTTTCCTTTTCAGCTTTCCACAAATCCTCCCACACATGATTTGCATCAGGAAATGCCTGAACCACACCGTGATCTGTAATTGCGATTGCCGGATGTCCCCACTTATAGGCTCGCTTTACGATATCCTTCGCCTCAGATACCCCATCCATATCGCTCATCTTTGTGTGACAGTGAAGCTCTACCCTCTTGCGGGCACTATTGTCATTGCGGGATGTTGTAAAATCAGGTATTCTCTTTACCCCCACAAGAGAACCGATTGTAAGCTCATTGTCAAATTTGTCAATCATGGTGATTCCTTTTAACTTGACGAAAGCCCCCGGCTTAATGCCCTGCTTGACTTCCTCCACCTGCTCATTATGTACGAACATTTTAATGGTCATCGTGTCCGAAAAATCTGTCACATCAAACATCAGTATGGTTCTCTCGTTCTTGATTTCCCTGGAATCGAAACTGATGATCTTCCCTCTGATGACCACCTCTCCCATTTCTCCTACGATATCTTCAATGGGCATGGCCTCTTCTTCAAAATCCCTGCCGTAAAGCACATCCGGGTTATCTGATCGTCTGACTGCACGTTTAAAATCATTCTTACGAGTCCCTTTCTTTTCCCTTCCCTGAAAAGAAGCTGCTGCTCCCTGCTTTGGCAATCCCGTCTCCTTTGTTTCCGGTTTTTTGCTCTCCTGCATACTGCGGGCACCATTCTGTACTTCCTTCCCCGCCGTGATGCCCTGTATTTCTTCTCCGCCATCCGGCATACGCATTCCAGACGCCCTTGCAGTTATTTCTGCTACCTGACGTGCAATCTTAAGGTCATCTTCTTCCTTGTACTTACCCGTCTTCTTCTCCTTGTATTCCATCTGGCATGCAACCTGAAATCCGCATCTGATATTGAAGATCTTCTCCAGGATTCTGGCAAGCTCTGCTGCCTTGTTCCTTGCCAGTATTGTATCCTCCACCGTTAATTCAAGATGATTGTCTCCCGGAAACGCAATGTCAGCTCCTTTGAACAAATTGTACTCAATGGGGCTGTAATTCTTAAGTTCAAGTAAAATACTGTCTCTATAGGCATTCATCAGTTTTTCAGGCGTATACTGTTCCGACAAATGAAATCGTTCATATAATTTTACTGCCACTTGATGGGCTGAAAAAAACTGCTTCTTGATTTCCGCCTCTACTTTATAGATTGTTTCTTTCGGAATCAGGTAATCACAGCCTATGGTAACTCTGATAAAGTCCCTGCTCTTTGTTGCAGACACCTTCTCCACCGTAACCTGCTCAAACAGATCATGCATTTTCTTATCCAATTTTAATGTTGGAAACACTTCAAAAAACTGTTTTGCCATTTTCCGTACGCCCTTATCCTGAACTGATTGCCTTATAACTTCTGTAACTGTTCAGTACCTTCACAGTTACAATGCAAAATCCATCCTAAATTGCCTACGGCAATGGGATTTTGCATGCCTGAATCATATTCTTACGGTCTCAGCAGTAAATGCTTCGACCTG
>JAAUZD010000046.1 GCA_014804785.1 Lachnospiraceae bacterium | reverse complement strand
CTCGCTTATTGTACTGCGATTTTTCGCTTCGCTACAAAATCGCGTTTTCAGCAATTCCCGAATTTGACAATTCGCTCATTGCTGAAAATTAAGGAAGGTTTAAAAACAGCAACTGAAATTGAGTTGCTGTTTTTAATGGCGAGTTTTTTTCAAAACTCGCTTATTTACTGCTATTTCTCACTTTGTTGCGAAATAGCATTTTCAGCAACTCCTGAATTTGACAATTCGCTCATTGCTGAAAATTAAGGAAGGTTTAAAACAGGCAATTGAAATAGCGTTGCCTGTTTTAATTGCCTGTTTCTTTCAGAAACTCGCTTATTTACTACCGTTTTCGCTTAAAACTTCGCGCTGTACGCTTGTTGCGAAAGCATTTCATTGCAAAACGGTGTTTTCAACAACTCCCGAATCTGAAGATTCGTTCGTTGCTGAAAATTAAAGAAGGAACGTCCATTCTACAATCTGAACGCCAGGAAACTGTCGCTCAATTTCTTCCTTTGCCGCTTCAAGATGCTCAATCCTTGAGCCGTACAAATAGACACGGACAGTTCGTCCAGGTGGAAGGTAACTGAAAAAATCAGTTCCAGGAAAACGGTTCTCTGTGCCGTACTTCGTACCGACTGCACGGTTGATGGCACGAAGTAGTCCGATTCCATCGATAGAAGTTATACTGTGTGTGCGAAAAATAATTGTAGAGCACATCATCTTTCTGCTGGGCAAGAAAAATTTCCGGGTTAATAAATGAGACAACCGCATTCCGTTGATTTATGAGCAAACGAGAAAACAACCCCTGCATTTCCGTAAGATCTTCTGGGATTGTCATTGGAATTCCCTCAAAACGATACTGCCTCATCCCGTCACCCCTGTGTGATTGTAGCCAAGCATGTCCATACTGACAATTTCATTGTAGACAGCACTGATAAACACGCAACACCCTCTGACCGTCACGCTGTACAACTTTCCGAGCAATCTAGATTTGATACATTCCGTAAAAAGCAACATATAGTAAATAAACACGAAGACATATTCTTTCAAGCGAAACTGCAACAATTGCATAAACCGCCAGTCCATCTGTCCGCAAATTATGATTTCGCCCTCGAGCCAATTTTTGCCCGTAGCCCCAACGAGGATCGCACAGCAAGACATGTGGGCATCCAGCCCATTCATTGCCATAAGCAACATTGTATATTGCTATAAGATAATTGTCAAGTGTTGCTGATAGCAATATTATAGATATAATGACAGATATTCTTTTAGTTTTAGGAGGAAATATCCGTAAATTCAGGAAAGAATTCGGATGGACACAACAGTTTCTTGCGGAAAAAGCAGGAATTTCAGTTCCGTTTATGACGCAGATTGAATTAGGACGCAAATCTGCGTCCCTTGAAGTCATTCAAAGTATTGCCGTTGCGCTCAGCGTTCCTTACCGCCAACTTTTTGATGAGACAGAATTTTCCACCATTCCCGTCCAGCATTTGGCATCGCTTGAACGTCGTCTTTCAGATTCCATTCTGAACGTCATCCATGAGGAATTTTCGAATTTTTAAAAATCTGAAAAAAAACGAACAGCAGCAAGAATATTGTTTCTGATGCTTATTGATTCGTGCAAAAGGCTTCACACCGTAATGCTTGTCAAAGTGTGATGATTATGAGAAAAATACTCAAAAGAAAAATCGCAATTTAATTTTTCCTATTCACCTCAATACCCATACCGCCCCCGCTTCGTGGCGAGGAACACTGCGGTCGTTACTGTGCTGGCGAATTCGGCGGCGGGACAGGATAACCAAATGCCGTCTGTGCCGAAAAGGAGCGGGAGAAAAAGCACAGCGGCGCACTGAAACACGAACGTGCGCAGGAATGAAATCAGTGCGGAAGTCAAGCCGTCGTTGAGCGCGGTGAAAAACGATGAGCCGAAAATCGGAAAGCCTGACAGCAAAAACGAGAACGAAAAGATGCCGAACGCCCGCACCGTCTGTTCCAGCAACGCCGCGTCGTAACCCACGAAAATCCCCGCAAGCGATCGCGCAAACACCCTTCCCGCCACAAACATGCACACCGCACAGACGGCAATAACTGCGAGGCTCTTTTTGCGTAGGCCCTGTAATTCCGTATGGTTCTGTGCGCCGAAGTGAAATCCGACAATTGGGGCGGCTCCCACCGAATAGCCGATGAAAATCGCGTTGAAGATAAAGCCCACATACATCAATACGCCGTAGGAAGCCACGCCGTTTTCACCCGCGTATTTCAAAAGCCGCACGTTGTAAAGCATGCCGATCACGGAAGTTGACACGCTGTTGATCAACTCTGACGAGCCGTTCGTAACTGTCTTTATGAGCGCGGGAAAATCGAGGCGGCATTTTCCCAGTCGCAGACTGCTTGAATTTTTTCGTAAAAAATAGATGATTGGAACGATGCCTCCCACGCCCTGCGCAAGTGCCGTTGCAATCGCTGCGCCCTCAAGCCCCCAACCGAATCCCGCAACAAACAGTGCGTCGAATGCCATATTCGTGCAACCCGTTGCAACCGTCACGAACAGTCCGAATTTCGTCTTTCCAGCAACAGCGAACAGACACTGGAACTCATACTGAATGATATAGAGCGGAAGTGTTGCGCAGACAATCCGCCCATAGCGCACACTGTTTTCTCCAAGCTCGCCCTCTGCACCCAAAAGCGAAACGATTGCAGGCAGCACGGCAACGCTTATCAGCGCAATTATCGCCCCGCAGAACGCCGCCGCATACACCACGAGCGAGAACGTCTCATTCGCTTTTTTCTGATCTCCCTCGCCAAGCGTCTTGGCAATCAGCGCGCCTCCACCCGTTCCGAACAGAAAGCCTGCGCCACCGAGCAACATGAGTACCGGCATGATAAAATTGACCGCCGCAAACGCCGTCTTGCCCGTAAAATTCGACACGAAGAACCCGTCCACCACGCTGTACACCGACGTGAACACGAGCATAACAATCGATGGAAATGTAAAGCGCAAAATCCGCGCCATCGTAAAATGGTCTGAAATCTGAATAGTATTTTTTGCCATGATATTATTTTCTCCCTATGCTGTTTCATCAAACGCCGAAAGACACCGCTCTATGAGCGCGATGTATGCGTTTCGATCTTTCGTTAACCACAAACCGAAAATATCAAGTTTCCCGCTCTTAAGACAAAAAAAGCCGGACAAAGAGCGGACATTTCAGTCCGTGCCTTATCCAGCCTATCATTTCCAGCGAATGACATGCCCTCCGAGCAAGCGTTGTGTATCATATAGCAAATCGGAATGTTGTGTCAAGCATATACTTTGTCTTATCGAATTTCTGTTGTTCCAATTCGTCATATTATCGTTCTGTTGTCCGTAATGCCTTGTCTTGCAGTGCCGTTACTTGAACACGTTCTTGCCAGTATGTGTGAAATACTATTAGCCTTGAGCAAGAAAAACTCTCCTGCACACCAACTATTACCAATACAAAGAAAATGATCGTGAAAAAAAAAGGAAAGAGAATTAACGAAATACACAGACAGTCTTTTGATGCAAAAGGAGGACCATTCTCATTGCTCGCATCCTGCAATGACAAACTGGCAAGCAGGGCAAAGCCATGCGACCGTAAGTCGAGGAATTAAAACTGAGAAACCAATGTATCTTCCGCCATCGCAGGAATATCCACTAGCCAGTTTTGCGTAAAGCCGAGCATTGCGAGGTAGCAAAACTGGAGGCGAAAGTCGAGGAATTAAGACTGGGAAACCAATGTATCTTTCGCCGTTTCTGCCAAGTGCTTCAAAAATTCATCAGTCTTTGACCAATACTTTATTCCCCAGTTTTCAAAATTCCATTCTTCCATATAATCATTGCATTCATAGTCTATATAATAGAGCGTCTCATCTTGAACCACAAAATTCGTGGGGAAATAATCAATGTTCGTATTGGCAGGATATAGCAAACTGCACATATATTTTATTTGCTCAAGATATTTGCTCTTCATTTTGTCGCTTTTCACCAAGTCATATATGGTGTCGCCATTGATATACTCTTTTAAAAGTCGCTCGTTCTGCAAATCCACTTCTATCAATTCAGGCATCCTAATCCCGATTTTTTTCAGCCGATTGTAGTCATTTATTTCAGATTGTATCTTATCCCCAAATTGATAGTAATCGCACGGCTCGTGATGTATTTGCTTCAAAACAAACTGCCTTTCTCCGCCTCTTGCAAGATACGAATAGTCTCCCTTACCTTTCCCCAACAATTTTATGATGTTATATTCCTTTCCATTCACGGATAATTTTTCTACAGGCTCATCTATACGAGACATAATAATCCTCCTGCACTCATTGTAATGCAGTATTTTTGGAAAAGCAATTTTTTATTGTGCGTTATGTGTGGCAATGAATTTTAAATAAAAAACACTTTTTCTTACTGCCGGAATGAGAAGAACAAGGTAAGTCAAAACCGCTTCAAAAAGCAGTCCAAAAGCATCGTATCGCATACAGTACCACACATTTTCTGCAAACCCTCTGCCTTTAGGATCGTAAAACATAATTGCAGTTATTACATAGACAACATATTGCAAAAATACTCCAAGAAGATAACCATAAACCAATTGATTTGTATTTGAATTTATATTTTCATCTATTTGGAAAATAGTTTCATCGTTGTGTTTTTGCGGTAAAAATCCTCCTACAGAAAACACTCCGTATGCAATTGGAAATTCCAACACGATAACAAATAGTTTATATTTTTCAGGAACTCCAACAAGCAAAAATTCGCCTGTATATTTGGCAACAACAAACCGTAACACACCAAAAACCATTGAAAAAACGAAACCTTTCTTCCAACCGTAAAAAAAAGTGTAAAGCCACAACACAAAAAGCCCCATAAAAGTAACTGAACCGCCCTCTGGAAAATCCAATATTCTAAAAGCAGAAAGGAACAGTGAAACAACCATAAGAATTACTGCCCAAAGCCATTTATTGTTCCAAAGCGTAATGGTTATTTTTTTATGCAAATTCTTTGAAGCATTTGATATTTTATTAATTTTTGTCATTCTTATTACCTCTTTAAAAAGTTAAAACGATTTTGAAAAATCAAGATTGTCTATTATATCACTTCGCAACGATATATCTCACAGCAAGTGCATATCGCAAAGTTTCAAGTGAAACCATCTGTTAATATGTGAGTTTCCAACGGAAACTTATCATGACAAAAACCGCCACGTTATTTTAGCGATTGTCATTACACTTTTTTTTATGCATTAAAATCTTTTTTTCAATTCGATTGCTTTTGCTTTTTAATATTTTTCTAATTACTAAAAAAAGTATAAAACCCCCAACTATTATTAGATGATAGGCATGACAGGGATTTGTTTGCTTTAATTTTGGAAAGCCCTTTCCCTCGTTAATCCAATAGTAAAAATTAGTGATAACTTCCTCAACAAAATTCCTGAGTTGATCCGCAGCAATTACAACCGCCATAATATTGAGTAAAAAACCGCTCTGCCTTGCGTTTTCCGAAGCCTGCAAATTTACTATTTTTTCCAAGAATTCTTGCTGTCTTTTACACTCCGCCATAAGCTCGACATTTCCAAATGCTTTCATAATGGATTCAGCCTCTAACTGCGCACCAATATATCGATAGTTATGAATTTCCCAAAAATGCGCTGTTTTTCCAAATTCTTTATAAAGCTCCAAAACTTTTTCGTTTGAAATTTTCCCTTCATAAGAAAGTGCATTCGCAATTTTTTTATTTATTCGTGCAATAGCCGTATTTTGAAACATCGTTAAAAGCGCAATAAATGCATAAGTCGCCATTTGCCCAATCCTTTCTTCTACATCAGAGTTGAATTCATCAGGAATAAAGGCAATAACTGAATTAGACAAAAATATACTGTAAGAATTATAATGTGTACAATCGGTTTCACACCACTTTTTCGCTATTTCTCCATCGCAACAAAGAGTATAATCCTGTTCTAACCCATTGTAAACTTCAGCCGCCATAATATGCCGAAATTCCTCTGGTTTTTCAGGTTTCCTCGACATACAAATAAGAATTTTTCCTTTACCACATGAAACAAGACCATACTTTTTTTCAAAATAATCCTCAACATCCACATACTCATCGCCATTATTAGGATCTTTAATTTTAAGATAATTATATGAAAATTGATCTTCTATTTGTGAGGTATAAAATTTGCTATCTGTAAAAATCATCGTAAGAACATAAAGATGCGTCTTTCTGTGCGCAGTAAGAAGACAGTGAATTTCTTCTTCACCTACAACATCTCCCTCATACAAATCGTCTGTATGCAAAAAACTAAAATTTCCCAAATAAATTGTTTCAAGTTCTTCCGCAACAAAATTTTCGCACTCATAATCTATGCATTCTTTTAATTTTTCCATAAGAAAATACGGAATATCAGACTCGTGTCTTTTTTCTGGGATACATTTTTCTTTAGAATCAAAAAGTGTATTCACAACTGTATTCTCACCTTCCACTGAAAAAGGCAGAAACAAATAAATATCATCTCTAAAAGTTTTAAAATTCAACTCGTTGTTCAAAAGTTTTTTCAAACGTTTACCTTCACAAATGCAAACTTTTTCGTTGTTTTCAATGGTGCGCCGTTGTACAAAAAAATGGTTACGCAAAAATCTTTGCCCACCTTCCGAAACAGTTGTTCCTGAAATATCCATCCGAGTATTTCTAACTTTTCCAAGAGTTCCATCCTTTCGCTTTTCTCGTTCCACAAGCCCATATTTGTCTGCAAGTTCGTTTAAATATGCAATCCATGCATCTGAAAGAGCCTTGCTTGCGCCGCTTTCCTTACCCCTGTATTTCTCACGAATTGCGACAGAAATTATGTAAATATGACAGCCAGGCGCATAGTCTGCCATTTCCTCTGGTTCAATGTCATCATCGCGAATTTGCTCGCTTCCGCACAGTATATCTTGAAATGTTTCTTCGTTAACTGGAAAAAAGTTTATGTACCCCACAACTTCACCCGACTCCGCATTTTCTAGAACAACAAATGTTTCCTTATTTTTGCGATACCGTTTTTCCATTTGTCCAAGCGCACCTTCCATTCCGAGGTCGGAATACACCTCTTCATCTATATCCATAATTTTTTGAAGATACTCAAAGCCAAGTTCTTCGCCTTTTAGGATTTTATAAGTCATTGTTATCTCCTTGTGTAAAATATAAAGCGCAAAATTATCAAGCTTTTTGCTTTGCAACTCATTACAAGTGTAATTCTCTATTTTCGTTTTTCAGACCGTTTTGATTATTAGTTCATTAATACATTTTTTGCCTGTAAATAATGTTATTCTTCTCGTTGTAAGAAATTATCATCCTTCCAAGCATTTTTAACATTGTGCGCATTGTAACTTGGATTACTGACATCGATCGATTCTGTAAATTTTTGATATGCACGAACCCATCCCTCTGTATTATAAAATATAAAAGACTCAAGAGGACAATCTTTAAATATCTCAGGACGTATCAATGACACACCTTCCCCTATTGTTACAAAAGATAAACTTGAACATCCTAAAAACATGTTTTTTTCATTTAATTTTGTATCACCATTACCGATTATTGTTATAGACCTCAAGTTTGAACATCCAGCAAACGCACATTCACCGATTTCAGAAACATTACTTCCAATTGTAATTTCGCTTACACTTGAACAGTTTTCAAATATAGAATCTTCTACTTTAGAAAGACCATCTCCTAGCGTTATGCTTTCTAAATTTACACAGTTATAAAACGCGTTTTCACCTATGTTTGTAACAGTATCTGGGATGACAATAGATTTTAGTCTTTCACATCTAGAAAATGCCCCCATATCTATTTCAGTTACCTTATCTCCAATAGTTATATTAAAAAAGCAACCCCCCTCAGATTTAGTCAGAGAAGAAAAACCTGTAATAAGTCCACCTCTAATAGTCATATTTTCTAATGATGGAAGACAATCTCCATGATTATACTCATTATTATAACCGGCATCAGGATCAGAAAAAAGATAACGAACTCTCCCAAAAGGACGTACAGTAGAATCTATCGCCTCGCCCAAAAAGGGAAGATTCAGTTCCTGTAACATATCACATCCACGAAACACTCCATTTCCCATATATACAACATTGTCAGGAACATAAACAGAGCGTATATTTTTACACTCGGAAAACGCATAGGCTCCAATTATTGCAACTCCATTTCCAATATTTAAAACAGTCAAATTTGGACACTCACAGAATGCAAATGGCATAATCACTGTTTCTCCCTTGTTAGGAAATGAAACAGATTCTAAACTTTCACAACCATAAAATGCATACTGATTTATTCTTGGTATGCCATCAGGAATAACAAGATTTGTTACACGCTTTCCATTCACCTCTAAATTAAAATTGCGGTTTATGCTTTTTGTAAAGTTAATTTTTAAATAGATTTTAATATTACTTACATTTATAGTTATATTACGTGTTCCTGCATTATGCATCTTTGTTACACTATCAGGAAGTGTTATTTTCGAGAGATTGTCAGAGTTCCATGCAAAACTTAAATCTATGTATGTTACCCCATCAGGTATAATAATTTCCTCTTTGTTTTTCCAGTTATCCCCAAGCACTTCAGAAGCATTGCTCGCAGTTAGTTCAGTACCGATTGGAACTTTTGAAATACCGTCATCATCATCGCCCTTGCATCCTTCGCATAGAAACAAAATTGTAACAATCGCTGCAAATCCAACTAAAAACATTTTTTTTGTTTTCATAAAACGCTCCCATAAAAAGTCAAGAAGAAAGTTGCAACTTTCATTCTTGACTTTTTATGCCACTTCGTAATGAAATGAGAAGTGGCATTTGATATGCAAGTTTCCAACGGAAACTTGTCATGAT
>JAAUZD010000045.1 GCA_014804785.1 Lachnospiraceae bacterium | reverse complement strand
TACCGAAATGAATGACATGCGCACCGAAATGAATGATATGCATACCGAAATGAATGATATGCATGCCGAAATGAATGACATGCGCACCGAAATGAATGATATGCATACCGAAATGAATGATATGCATGCCGAAATGAATGACATGCGCATCGAAATGAATGATATGCATACCGAAATGAATGATATGCATACCGAAATGAATGACATGCGCACCGAAATGAATGATATGCATACAGAAGTGAACGATATGCGTACAGAACTGGGTGGCAAGATTGAAGCAGTACGGTTGTCGGTGATGGATGTACGTGACAAGATGGATACCATGGAATTTGCACTGCAGACGGAGATATCCAAGACCTATGATCTTGCGCAAGAAAATGCAAGAAAGATAAACCGGTTGCTCTTGTATAATGGAAAAGTGGTTCCTTTACCGATTTCCTGATTAAAACAGAGGAAAGGTTCGATATGAAAATGAGAGAAGAGTAAATGCTATCAGCTTGAAAAGGTTGATAGCATTTTTTATAAGGTGATTATTGTGGAAAGTGCTTGACATATACCCCTATGGGGTATAATATGAAGATGAAATGAATACCCGTAGGGGGTATATAGAAATAAAGCGAGGTAAAGAATATGCTTGAGACGGATATTTACCAGGAAGATAACGCAGATAACTGCTGCCACACGAAACATACGCCCAGAAGTGCAACGCAGCATAAAAATCTTCAAAATCGGTTGAACCGTATGATTGGGCAGTTGAATGGAATTGGCAGGATGCTAGAGGAGAATCGCTATTGCGGGGATATTCTTACACAGGTTGCGGCGGTAGAAAGCGCTCTGCAGGGATTTGGATATATTGTTTTGAAAGAGCATATGGAGACCTGTGTGGTGGAAGAAGTCTTAAAAGGAAATGATCAGATTATGGAAGAGACAATTGAACTGGTCAAAAAATTAAAATAAACAGGAATAAGTTCTGAAGGGAATATTAAGACTAAATAAATAGACAAGAAGGAAAAGGGAGCGGAAACCATGAGAAAAGAAAAATATGCGGTGACAGGGATGACCTGTTCTGCCTGCTCTTCCCATGTGGAAAAAAGTGTGCGGAAGCTGCCGGGCATGGAAGAAGTTACAGTTAATCTGCTTACCAACAGTATGCAGGTGACTTATGACGATGCGCTCTGCAAGGGGGCGCAGATCATAGAGGCAGTAGAAAAGGCAGGTTATGGTGCCAGTCTGAACCAGACAGATGGACAGACCGGAAAGGAAGATAGCAGAGAAGGGGCATTAGCTGAAAAAAGTCAGGTATCGCGTGAATCAATAAAAGGAAAGAAAGAAAATAAGGAGATGAAAAACCGGCTTATTATCTCCATTATTTTTATGATTCTGCTGATGATTGTATCCATGCATCACATGTTCTTCATGTGGCTGCATCTGCCTGTGCCTGAACTGTTCATGAAGCTGTTTCACGGAAATGAGAATGCACTTACTTTTGCATTCACTCAGTTCCTGCTTACATTGCCGATTATTTATGTAAACCGGAAATATTATCAGACCGGGTTCAAGACGCTTTTTCATCTAAGTCCCAATATGGACAGTCTGATTGCCATCGGCTCAGGGGCTGCGCTGGTATATGGCATTTTTGCAATCTATCGGATTGGTTATGGGATGGGGCATGGTGATGCAGCACTGGTGAGCCGATATGCTTCCGATCTGTATTTCGAATCGGCAGGAATGATTCTGGCACTTATTACGGTAGGAAAATATTTAGAAACCAGGTCTAAAGGAAAGACCAGCGAAGCAATAGAGAAGTTGATGGATTTGTCACCCAAAACGGCAATTCTTCTTATGGAAGACGGTGAGGAAAAGGAAATCCCTACACAGCAGCTTATGAAAGACAATTTGTTTGTAGTTAAGCCAGGGAGTCTTATTCCGGTGGACGGTATTGTAGTGGAAGGAACTTCCAGCATTAACGAAGCGGCAATTACAGGAGAAAGCATTCCGGTAGAGAAACAGCCCGGCGATACAGTAGTCTCTGCCACAATGAATAAAGCAGGGCGGCTGGTCTGCAGGGCGGTGAAGGTAGGTGAGGATACGACACTGTCACAGATTATCCGGCTGGTGGAGGAAGCCTCCGCTTCCAAAGCACCGATTGCCAGACTGGCAGATAAGATAGCGGGTATTTTTGTGCCGGCAGTGATGGGAATAGCTGCCCTTACTTTTCTTGTCTGGCTGCTTGTGGGAGGCGGTTTTGAAGCTGCCATATCCAGTGCCATTGCGGTATTGGTGATTTCCTGTCCCTGTGCACTGGGACTTGCAACGCCGGTGGCAATCATGGTAGGAACCGGCGTTGGAGCCAAGAATGGTATCTTGATTAAATCCGGCGATGCCCTGCAGTCTGCAAGGGATATTGATACGGTGGTGTTGGATAAGACAGGTACCATTACCGAGGGAAAACCCAGGGTTACGGATGTAATTGTTTTTGAAAATGCCGTTGCTGCGGATCAGGTGCTTGCACTTGCAGCGGCAATAGAAAAGCCCAGCGAGCATCCGCTTGCAGAGGCGATTGTTGGTGAAGCGAAAGCAAAAAATCTTTCTATTCCTAAGGTCGAAGAGTTCCAGGCTGTTTTTGGAAAGGGGGTTATGGGCATTTGCAGCGGAAAGAAATGCTTTGCCGGGAATAGTGGGTTTATGGAGGAAAATGGAGTTGCGCTGTCCAAGGGGCAAAAGGATGTCATGGGAAAATTATCAGAGGATGGCAAAACCCCGCTGCTATTTGCGGTAGATCAGAAGTTATCGGCTATCATAGCAGTTGCAGACACGGTAAAGGCTTCTTCCGTAAAAGCAATAGAGGAACTTCATAACATGAAGATAGAGGTAGTTATGTTGACCGGAGATAACAGTCGGACGGCACAGGCGGTGCAAAAAAGGCTGAATATCAATCAAGTGGTCGCAGAGGTACTTCCGGAGGACAAGGAAAAAGAAATCCGAAGGCTTCAGGGAGAAGGAAGAAAGGTAGCCATGATTGGCGACGGCATCAATGATGCGCCGGCACTGGCAGCGGCGGATGTTGGAATTGCCATTGGTGCAGGAACGGATGTAGCTATAGACAGCGCAGATATCATATTGATGAAGAGCAGGCTGACTGATGCTATAACGGCAATTCGTTTAAGCCGTGCGGTCATAAGGAATATCAAAGAGAACTTGTTCTGGGCATTTTTTTATAATGTCATTGGAATTCCGCTGGCGGCGGGAATATGGTACCCTGCTTTTGGAATCAGATTGAACCCCATGTTCGGAGCAGCAGCTATGAGCCTGAGCAGCCTGTTCGTGGTAGGAAATGCACTGCGCCTTAGAAATTTCAAATCTCATGCTTATGCGAGAGGAGAAGATGAACAGATAGAGCAATCTATACATGATAAGGCATCGGTCAAAGAGGAAACCCTAATTTGGGGAGAGTTATGTAAAGCAGAAAATAAAGAAATAAAGGAGGAAAGAAAAATGAACAAAGTGGTAATGATTGAAGGAATGATGTGTGGTCACTGTACTGGAAGGGTACAGAAGGCACTGGAAGAAATATCCGGTGTGGAAAGTGTCACGATGAGCCTTGAAAACAAAAGTGCTGAGGTGGTTCTTAATGGGAAGGTAACAGATGAAATGCTCAAAGCAGCTGTGACAGAAGCGGGGTACGAAGTAACCGAAATCAAGTAAGATGAGCAAGTGCTTTTCTAATCTCAGTCAGCAAGCGAGTCTGACCGAGACTAGAGAAAGGCAGGATATTGATTTATAAGGCTTTTTTAACCGAAATGGCTTTCATGGGGCACATTTCCTGACAGCAGAAGCAGGAGATGCAGCCCCTTTTTTTAAATTTTGCTTTTTTATTTACGATTTTAATAACATGGGCAGGACAGCTTTCAGCGCATTTCCCGCATCCTACGCACAGTTCTTCATTCAGCTGGGGGTAAGATTTAAATAGTTTTCCGGCAAAAAATGCAAAGGGCTTTTGCAGAAATCCGGGAAGAGAGCCGGTAAAGTCCAGATTTTGGGTGTCGGGCACCAAAAAAGGAGTAAGGTCATCCGGTACCGGATCGCCTATAAGTTCCATTTCATCAGGTTTAGCCAGACCGCACTCTACCGCCTGCTTTATCATTTCAATTTTCATAGGGTCAAGCTTCATAAGTCCGGCGGTAAAATAATCCTGGGTGTAGAAATCCCTGGCAGCAAAAAGCAGATGAAGAGGGTGGGAAGTGCCTCCGGTGGGACCGTTTCCCTCCATGGCATCGATTGCGTCTATGATTGTAAGCTGAGGATTTACCGTCTGGGCAAGTTCAAGGAGCATGCGGGAAAAGTCGCGAATATCCGGCCAGCGATAATGCATCTGAGGTTTTTCCAGCCCGGGGATGGTGCCAAACAGATTTTTGATTCCCCCCGAATATCCGGTCATGGCATGGGTTTTCAATTTACAGATATTGATTACATAGTCGGCATCTAAAATGGGTGTAATAATATGAAAGGAATGATTGGAAAATCCTTTTTGACAGTTTACAGTCCGTGCTGAAAAATCCATATTGAGTGTGACATCCGGCTCTAATTGATTCATGCCGCAGACCTGGTATACGTTTTTCATATGTTCTGCATTGTACAATCCGCCTGAGCTTTCAGCCAGTGTGATATGGCTGACTCCCTGTTCTTTAAGCCAGCGGACCACTGCTTTTATCACAAGTGGATGCGTGGTGACAGGAAAGGACGGGCTTTTTGCCATTACAAGATTAGGCTTTATCACCACCTTTAAGTCAGGGTGCATATCCTGAGCAATGCCAAGGGCTTCCATCGCCTTGCAGATGGCGCAGTAAATAAGTTCTTCTTTATATTCGGGTACATGATATAATGTCTGAATCATATAAATTCCTGTAACTGTTCAGTACCTTCACGGTTACAATGCAAAATCCATCCTAAATTGCCTACGGCAATGGGATTTTGCATGCCTGAATCATATTCTTACGGTCTCAGCAGTAAATGCTTCGACCTGTACTGAACAGTTACAAATTCCTTTCTTATCTTTTCATAGAGATTAGCATTATGCATATTTTAGCACGGGGATGAATGTTTGGAAAGAAATTTGTAGTTGGCTAAACAGTAGGATATAGAATGTAAATTTTCTGTAAATGTCATGGTTGCTCTTATGTTGGTGCAGGGGTATAATGGAAAAAATACAGGGAGGCATGCTCAGACATGAAGATAGACAGGCAGAAAGTTTTAAAAGCATTTGGAGATTATGTGGACAACTACGACAGTACAGATGAAAAAGTGAGGTTGAAGATTGAGCATACCTACCGAGTCAGCGAACTTTGTGAAAGCATTGCTTATTCACTTGGACTGGATGAGGAAGATGTTTCTCTTGCATGGCTCCTCGGGATACTGCATGATGTTGGAAGATTTGAGCAGTTAAAGAATTATGGGACTTTTATAGATGCTCAGTCTATCGATCATGCGATGCACGGTGCGGAAATTCTGTTTGAGCAGGGGAAAATCAGAGATTACATTGAGGATGACGGAGACGATGCTCTATTAAGGATGGCTGTGGCATATCACAGCGCTTATCGTCTGCCGGAAGACCTGGACGATAGAACAAGGATGTTCTGTCAAATTTTGCGGGATGGAGATAAAATAGATATCTTAAAGGTAAATGTGGAGTTTTCGCTTGAGGAGATTTATAATGTGTCCACAAGGGAACTTCGCACCTCAAAGGTGAGTAAAGAGGTCATGGAGGCATTTAAGGAAGGACATGCAGTGCTCCGCAGCCTTAAGAAGACACCCGTGGATAATGTAGTGGGACATATTTCACTGGTGTACGAACTGGTCTATCCAAGGAGTCTTACATTAGTCAAAGAACAGGGATATGTAAAGAAACTGATGGATTTCCAATCAGAAAATAAGGAGACGCAGGAGCAGTTTAGGCAGATACGGGAGAGCATGAATGTGTATCTGCAAAGAGCAGAGGAAAGGGATGGGAAAAGGTATGAAAGAGTATAAGAATTACATTTTTGATTTGTATGGGACACTGGTTGATATACATACCAATGAGAATAAAGCGTCTTTGTGGAAGAATATGTCGGCGATTTATTCTATGATGGGTGCGCCCTATACCCCGGGTGAATTGAAAAAACAGTATAAAAAGCTGGTTTGTGATGAGGCTTCTCAAATGAAGGCTGGGATAGTCCAAAAATATAATGATGAGTCGCTGACAGAGGAAGATGTGGAGGTCCTTCTGGAAAATGTATTCAGAAAGCTGTTTGAGCAAAAGGGTGTGGTAGTGGATCATGCACAGATAGAACAGATAGGAGTGGTATTCAGAAGTCTGTCTTTAGAATATATCAGGTTGTTTGAGGGAGTACCCGAGCTCCTGACGCGTCTTAAAAAGAATGGGAAAAAAATATATCTCCTATCCAATGCACAGCGCATGTTTACAGAGCCAGAAATGAGGATGCTTGGTATTTATGACAGTTTTGACGGTATCATATATTCCTCGGATGCAGGGGTAAAGAAGCCCTCTTTCCATTTTTATGATGTCCTGTTTAAAAAGTATAATCTGAATAAGGAAGAATCTGTTATGATTGGAAATGAATATCGTGCGGATATTTATGGAGCTGAACGCTTTGGCATTGACAGTATGTATGTGTTCACGGCGCAATCCGGGAAAGAGCCTCTGGAATTACCCGGGAATTGCCGAAGGCTGGGGCAGATAAGCGAGGCATATAGTTTCAAATAAGAGGAAGTCCGGAAGATCGATGAATGAGTCTTTAAAGATCTGACCGGACTTTTCTTATTTAAAAAATCTTCTGGATTTTGTGCGAAAGGTGCCTTTGAGGGAGTTTTATTGGACATATAATTTTTTATACTAAAGGTAACCAAAAACACTTCGGGAGGAATGATTATGAAAAACTTAAAAGAAATTACCATAACGACAGCCACTACAGTAGTATTGATTCTCATTATAGCTTTTTGCATCTGTAGTACAGCATTTGGACAGAGCAGAGGAAGGCGCCAGGTTCAGGTGCAAGAACAGTATTATCATGCATTGGAGCAGGAATATATAAGGGAAATCCATGAACTGTTGGAAGAAAGAGGCTACTGCAATAGCGGTGTCACAATGAACAGAGTGATACAGGAGGACGGAAGCAGGCAGTACATAGTGACGATACATCATAGAAGAATTGCAAAACTTAATCAAAATCAGCAAAAGGAACTGCTTAATGAATGCGGGATGATAGATTTCCCTGTAGAAGATTGTAAATTTTTCCATGAATTTCTTGAAACAGACTTATAAAAGAAGAATGACAAGAAACGGGGGAAGGATTATAATTGATGTAGCCGTGTGATTTAAAGGAAACATCCGCATGCTTATGCGGCAGAAGGAGGAAGCTATGTCAAATATTCCATCGCCTGGACAGCTTTACAGGCATTTTAAAGGGAACCTATACAGGATAGTAACGATTGCAAAGCACAGTGAAACAGGGGAAGAACTGGTAATTTACCAGGCTCTTTACGGAGCCTATGAAGTCTATGCAAGACCCCTTTCCATGTTCATGGAAAAGCTAGACAAGGACAAATATCCGTCTGCTTTGCAGGAATACCGGTTCGAACTCCAGAAGGAGTTGATTGCAGAACCTGTTTCGGGTGTGGAGGTTAAAGGGGATACTGGGAAACCAGAACAAATAGCAGCTGATCGTGCCGGGAACATGCTGGCGGAGGCTGAGGAGCAACAGGAAGAATTGAATATTGACCCGCTGGTACTGGAGTTTCTGGATGCCGGAACTTACGAAGAGCGCCTCAATATACTTTCAGCATTGCAGCATCGTATTACGGATGACATGATCAATACGATGGCTATGGCTGTTGATGTGGAAATTGAGGAAGGCGATACGCAGGAACGGTTTGAGGAACTGCGAGCCTGCCTCTTGACTTATGAAAAGTATGAGTGCAATCGGTTAAGATAGTGAAATTTGCTTTTCTATGACCGTAGATGTTTTCCGAAAGAAACCTGCATCTGTGCCGCGGAGAGGAAGGAGCAGATTATGGCATATGATTTGGAAAACAGGCTGGTCATAGGAGTGTCATCCAGGGCACTGTTTGATCTGACCGCAGAAAATGAGATTTTTTGTTCGCAGGGAGTAGAAGCTTATTGCCGGTATCAGGTGGAGCATGAGAAGGATCTTCTGGCGCCGGGAAATGGATTCCGGCTGATAGAAGCGCTGCTTAATATCAATAAGATTCCGGGGCAGGAAGGAAGGGTGGAGGTCATTATCATGTCCCATAACAGCCCGGATACTTCCCTTCGGGTCTTCAATTCCATTGCCTACTATGGGCTTGATATTTCAAGAGCAGTGCTTGCAAGCGGCGCTTCACTCACACCGTATCTGGAGGCATTTCATACAGACTTATATTTGTCTGCAGATGAGGAAGATGTGCAGTCTGCTATTGACTGTGGGATTGCAGCAGGAATCATCTGTTGTGATGAAATCAAGGCTTATGCAGATCAGAAAGAAATTTCCCAGATAAGGATTGCGTTTGACGGGGATGCGGTACTGTTTTCTGACGAGTCAGAGCAGATTTACCGTGAAAAGGGGCTGGAGGCTTTTGAGGAAAATGAGAGACTAAAGGCCGAGCATCCGCTGAATCAAGGACCTTTTGCAAAATTCTTAAAGACTCTTTCTGACATTCAAGGGGAATTCCCGCCAGAACAGGCGCCTATACGAACTGCCCTGGTTACAGCGAGAAGTGCGCCTGCCCATGAACGTGTCATCAGAACGCTGCGGGCATGGAATGTGCGTATTGACGAGGCATTCTTTTTGGGAGGGATTACGAAGCGTGATGTGCTCAAAGCTTTCGGTGCACATATCTTTTTTGATGATCAGGCAGTACATACGACTCCGGCATCGGAAGTAGTTCCGTCAGCGAGAGTGCCTTACAAGCAGCACGATAAATTAGAACATAAGAGAGATCCGTGAGAAATGAAATATAATGATATAAGGGAAGGACAGTTTGAAAATCGTCCCAACAGATTTATTGCATATGTTAATATGAATGGAAAGAGCGAAAAGGTTCATGTAAAGAATACAGGCAGATGCCGCGAACTTTTGACAGATCATGCAACCGTTTTCCTAAATAAGAGTAATAATCTCCAAAGGAGCACAGCCTATGATCTGGTGGCAGTCAAGAAGGGCGAGAGGATTATCAATATGGATTCCCAGGCTCCGAATAAGGCAGTAGAAGAATGGCTCCTGAAAGGAGGTTTGTTTAAAGAAATCCAACTTGTGAAACCGGAAACGACATATGGAAATTCGCGTTTTGATTTTTATGTGGAAACACCGGGGGATAAGATTTTCATAGAAGTGAAGGGCGTTACCCTGGAACAGGAGAGTATCGTGCTGTTCCCAGATGCACCCTCTGAGCGTGCGGTCAAGCATATTAATGAGCTTGAAGAGGCGGTCAAAGAGGGATATAAGGCGTATATCCTGTTTGTTATCCAAATGGAAAATGTGAGTTATTTTACGCCGAATCGGAATACGCATTCTGCTTTTGCGGATGCACTCTTGAGGGCTAGGCAGGCAGGGGTAAAGGTGCTTGCCTATGACTGCAAGGTTACACCAGATTCCATGACGATTCGACATCCGGTGCCGGTGAAATTATCTGATATGGAACTGGCAGCAGAACCTTTAATCAGATGGTATGATGAGGGAAGAAGGATTCTTCCGTGGCGTGAGGATGCCACTCCGTATCATGTATGGGTGTCGGAAATCATGTTGCAGCAGACCCGGGTGGAGGCGGTCAAACCTTATTATGACCGTTTTATGAAGGCGTTGCCCGATATTGCGGCTCTTGCCGGGGCGGAGGAAGAAGAACTGCTAAAGCTTTGGGAAGGACTTGGATATTACAACAGGGTCAGAAATTTAAAAAAAGCAGCACAGATTGTAATGGAGAAATATGGCGGCAGGATGCCTGAAGAATATGAGGAACTGATTGGACTTCCGGGAATCGGCAGTTACACAGCGGGAGCCATCAGTTCAATTGCCTATGACAGAAGGGTTCCGGCAGTGGATGGAAATGTACTGCGCGTACTGTCCAGATTAAGAGGAGATAGAAGAGATATTTCCAAATCACAAGTGCGGTCTGAAATTGAAGAAGAATTGCGCCTAACCATGCCTGAAGGGAGACCGGGGGATTTCAATCAGGCACTGATGGAATTAGGCGCAATGGTTTGTGCGCCCACGGGGATGCCACATTGTACAAAGTGTCCATGGGAAAAACTCTGTACTGCCCATTTAAAGGAAAAGGAATTAGAATTTCCCTACAAAACTCCTAAGAAATCAAGAACAATTGAAGAAAAGACTGTTCTCATCATCCGGGATGAAGCAAAAGCAGCTCTAAAGCAAAGACCAAAAAAAGGACTGCTTGCAGGAATGTATGAGTTTCCATGCCTAGAGGGGCATCTTACAAGGAAGCAGGTGATTGCCCATCTGAAAAAGGAAGGTTTGTCAGTGCTCAGGATTGAACCGCTTGAAGAAAGCCGGCATATCTTTACGCACAAGGAATGGCATATGATAGGATATGCAGTTAAAGTGGACGAACTGGCCAAAAAGAACAGCCAGAGCAGTATGATCTTTGCTGAACCGGATGAAATAAAGGATAAATATCCGATTCCATCTGCTTATCGTGTTTATGTTCAGAATTTCTTAAGTTGATTCTTTTTGGCAAAATGGGTATGATAGGAATATGAATAAATTTGGCAAGTCAAAATGAAGTCAAGGCGAATCATAAACAGGAGTAAATAAGAAATGAAGCTTTTATCATTTGCGGTGCCCTGCTACAATTCAGCGGCATATATGGATAAATGTGTGGAGTCACTATTAAAAGGCGGCGAGGATGTGGAAATTATTATAGTGAATGATGGTTCTACAGATGAAACAGCGGCGATTGCCGACCGATACGCAGCAGAATATCCTTCTATTATAAGGGTCATACACAAGCAAAACGGCGGACATGGTTCGGCGGTCAATGCAGGAATTGAAGGTGCTTCAGGGCTGTATTTTAAAGTAGTGGACAGTGATGACTGGGTAAAGCAGGAGGCATATATGCGGATCCTTGACACCTTACGAAGCCTGGTAGGCGGAGAAAAGGTGCTGGATATGATGATCAGCAACTTTGTATATGAGAAGGTGGGACAAAACAGGCATAAGGTAATGCGTTACAAGCATGCAATGCCAATGGATCAGATGTTTACCTGGGAAGAGATCAAGCATTTCCACAAGGGACAGTATATTTTAATGCATTCTGTCATATTCAGGACAAAACTACTTAGGGAATGCGGCCTGAAACTTCCTGAGCATACTTTTTATGTGGATAATCTTTATGTTTTTGAGCCGCTTCCATATGTAAGAAATATGTATTATATGGATGTAAATTTTTATCGTTATTACATTGGAAGAGCAGATCAGTCAGTGAATGAAGAGGTCATGATTGGAAGAATCGATCAGCAGATTAAGGTTAATAAGCTGATGATTGATTATATGGTAGAAAATAAGAATAAAATCGTGTCAAATAAAAAGATGTATCAGTATATGTTGAGTTATCTGGATATTATTACCACAATATCATCTATCCTGTTGATCCGATCAGATACGAAGGAGAATCTACAGAAGAAGAAAGAACTGTGGGACTATTTGAAGAAGAAAGATTGGATTCTATACCGGAAGCTGAGATATGGTCTCCTAGGGCATTGCATGAATCTGCCTGGCAGAGGAGGAAGAAAAATTTCCGTGGAGGGATATAAGATCTGCCAGAGGTTCTTTAATTTTAATTAATGGTGGAATTAAGATATGTGTGTCGAAGCAGATAGAATATATGAAAAGGCAGCCCGTTTTAGACAGGCTGCCTTCTTAAGTTATTAATCAAATGAGACGACTTCCGGATTAAACCTGACGTACTCTCTGACGTTTCCAGTTGGAGTGGTAAGTCTGGCAGGAGGCAACGATATCCACCTGATACACCACGGCATACATAACGGCTGCCATTACGCAAGCAGTAATCACATCAAACATGGAATGCTGTTTAATGAGTACAGTTGAAAGAATAATTGAAATACACAGGATAAAGGATCCTGTATGGATTTTCTTATTCTTTGCAAGCGATTGGTTGTGCACCAGGGCAAGATGTGCGCCGATAGAGTTATAAACATGTATGCTGGGCCATAAATTAGTAGGCGTATCCGTCTTATACAAGTGTGCTATCAAAACAGTAAATATATTATTCCGCGGCATCACATCAGGACGGAGATGGTGTCCGTTTGGCCATAGGGTGGAAACAATCAGAAAAACAGTCATTCCGGTAAAAAGAAATACGCAGGTTTTATAATATTCCTGTTTATTCTTAAAAAAGCAGTACAGGACAATGGCGGAAACATAAGCAAACCATAAGAAGTAGGGAATTACAAATACTTCACAAAAGGGAATCGCGTCGTCAAGCCCGACATGGATAATGGTTTCGGGGTGGATGACCTTTTTCTCCAGATAAGCAAACCAGGTGCAGTAAATCATTGCATAAATCATAAGCGGTATAGCATGCTTATACCTTTCATAATACTTTTTCATAATTTTTCTCCTCATAAATAAAACTTATTGTCAGTACAGTTTTGCGGTTTATAGCAAAAACTGCAATTTTTTTTGCTCACAGGTTAAAGTGATAGAGTTACATTTCATAGTAACTTCACCATCGGTGTGTACCCAAAGCGGCATGGAAGTTTCCAGATGAATCTTATGCGCCGCATAGTGGTCGATTCCGTTAAAACGGTAGTGTTTTCCTTCAAAAGCCGTGGGAAGTGCTAAAAGAATCAGCCACTTTGGTATATTGCCTACAGCACAGACATCAATCAGACCATCACAGGGATCCGCGCCGGGGCAGAATTTGAATCCGCCGCCCTCATATTGATGGATCATACAGGCGACAAACAAAAACTTTGGCAGGTAAATCTGCTGTTCGTCATCCAGAGTGATAGTACATGTGACCTTTTTGGCTTGTATAAGCTGTTTTAATGCAATTATAAGATAAGTAAGCTTCCCAAGACCTATTTTATTCAAAACATTTTTAAATTTAGAAGCAAGAGCTTCCTCACAAACGGCAGCATCAAATCCAATACCGCTGCTGACAGAAAAGAAACGTGTTAACATCAGATCATTGCTATGCTGTCTGGATAACTGACTTGAAACTTGTTCGTACGTAAGACATCCCAAATCCATTAAAAGAGGTTTTTCACAGGATAAAATGTTTTCCAATACTTCAGAAGGGTTTGGGGAAAGTTTTAAATCTCTTGCCATATCGTTGCTTGAACCAGTGGGGATATATCCAATCTGCACGCGCGCAAAATCGGAAATACCCTGAAGAGCCTCATTCAAAGTGCCGTCGCCGCCAAGTACAATTAATTTTAATATGAAATCAGAGTTCGTATTTAATAAAGAAGCGGATAAATCAGCTGTTAATCTGATGACATGTCCGGCTTCTTGAGAAAAGAGAACTTTATATGTAATTTTCCTTTGTTCTAAAATGGGTCTGATTTTTTCCCAGATTTTAGCGCCCTGCCCCGATTTTGAGGCAGGATTTACAATTATGTAATACATAGTTTTCTTTCTTATCTCCCTGAAATCTTTTCCTATTTTAGCAGTATTTTTTGTAAGAGTAAAGTTTTTTTATGGCATTCCATAAATCTTAAGGTTTGCTTAGGAGTTTTTTCAGAATTTAGTTTTTTTTCAAAAAGGTTTATGTTATATTAAGTTATAAATAAGAAGGAGGAAGAATTATGTATTCACTTGACGAGGTAAAAAATATTGATCCGGAAATTGCACAGGCGATAGTGGATGAGCAGGAAAGACAAAACAGCCATATTGAGCTGATTGCATCGGAAAACTGGGTGAGTAAAGCAGTAATGGCAGCTATGGGAAGCCCGCTTACAAATAAATATGCAGAAGGTTATCCTGGAAAGCGTTATTATGGAGGATGTCAGTGTGTTGATGTGGTAGAAAACCTTGCAATTGAAAGAGCAAAGGAACTTTTTGGATGTGATTATGCAAATGTGCAGCCCCATTCAGGCGCACAGGCGAATCTTGCGGTACAGTTTGCAATCTGTAATCCTGGAGATACGATTATGGGGATGAACCTGGATCACGGTGGACATCTCACCCATGGAAGCCCGGTCAATATTTCCGGCAAATATTTTAATATAGTACCTTATGGTGTAAATGATGAGGGATTCCTCGATTATGATAAGCTCAGGGAAATAGCATTAGAGTGCAAGCCTACAATGATTATTGCAGGCGCTTCAGCCTATGCAAGGACCATCGACTTTAAAAAGTTTAGGGAAGTAGCCGACGAGGTTGGTGCAGTACTCATGGTAGATATGGCTCATATTGCAGGACTTGTGGCAGCAGGTCTTCATCCCAGCCCGATTCCCTATGCTGATGTGGTTACTACGACAACACATAAGACCTTAAGAGGTCCCAGAGGCGGTCTGATTCTTGCAAATAAGGAAGCGGCAGAGAAGTATAACTTTAATAAGGCGGTATTCCCTGGTATACAGGGAGGTCCTCTGATGCATGTGATTGCGGCAAAGGCTGTCTGCTTTAAGGAAGCGCTTTCAGATGAATTTAAGATCTACCAGAAAAACATCATAGACAATGCACAGGCACTCTGCAAGGGACTTATGAGCAGGGATGTTAAGATTGTATCAGGGGGTACAGATAATCATTTGATGCTTATGGACCTTACATCCTATGATCTTACGGGAAAAGCTGTGGAAAAAATGCTTGATGAAGCTCACATTACAGCAAACAAGAATACGATTCCTAACGATCCAAAATCACCTTTTGTAACCAGCGGTGTCCGCCTTGGCACACCCGCCGTTACCTCCAGAGGTATGAACACAGAAGACATGGATCAGATTGCGGAAGCAATTGCGATGATTGTCAAGGGTGGAGAAGAGAAAATCCCCGAGGCAAGAGCAATCGTACAGAAACTGACAGATAAATATCCATTAATCTAATCCTCACATAAATAAAAAGCAGGTATTGCTTCTTAAAATAAAAAGAAGCGATACCTGTTTTATTACAATAAGCTGGCTAACAAAGCGTGGTAGCGTTTGTTACAATAAGCTGGCTCGCGAAACGTGGTAGCGTTTGTTACAATAAGCTGGCTCGCGAAGCGTGGTAGCGTTTGTTACAATAAGCTGGCTCGCGAAGCGTGGTAGCGTTTGTTAGTATCCAAGTTCTTCAGCCACAAGAAAGACTTTAATTCTTCCTGGAATGCCGCATCTTCTTGTTACGACCACATGATTGCACATGCAATCATCAGAAAGGCAGTCACCGCATTTTCCGGTATGAAAACAGGGTGTGTTTCTTCCTAACCGTTTGGCGTTGGCGGGAGAAGCCAGATTACGGACTCTTTTATAGCCCGCTTCCACATCAGGAACCACTTTATTCATCCCTACTACAAGAATGACGTTTTTAGGTCCATGAATGAGACAGGCGACGCGGTTGCCGTTACCGTCAATATTGATTAATTCACCGTCATATGTAATTGCGTTGCTGCTCATCAGATAGTAGTCGGACAGAACCGTTTTTGCATATAGTTCTCTGCTTTCTTCGGGCGTTTTGGCAGCCAGCCGGTCTATCAGAACGTAATTGCCGGATTTGACGGCGTCCATAAGTCCGCATTCTTTTATGGATTCGCTTCCGCCCCAGCTTAGTATTGAGCCATCCTCCATCAGCTCAGTGATTGCTCTCACGCAGGAAGCGCTGTCTTCAAAAAAGTAGCCTTCCATGTTTCGTAAAGCAAGTTTCTGGATAATACCGCTTGCAGCGGTCTGAAAAGCAAGCTGCTTAGGTGTCATGTTGATTCCTCCTATATAATTGTAAGATTTTGAAAAGATATTTTCATTATAAAGCAATTGGAGGAAGAGTGAAAGGGAGGCTTGAAAATAAAATACATAATGCCACAGTGCGGTCTTTAGTTTTACAATAACGATGATGTAAAAAAACAGACTGTCAGCGTGTCAATCTGGGGGGAAGCTTGCAAAAAGAAATATACATTATATAGAAGAAATTGGAAAATTATGAGAAAATTACAGAATAAAAGACAAAAAAACAGATAAAAAAGATATAAAAAAGAAAAAATGAAAAAATAAGTAAAAAAAAGAAAAAATGTGTTGACAAATGAAAAGCCATTAGATATAATAAATTCATAAAACAAATTCACATAGATAATCTTAAAGAAAGGAAGGTACGGACCACCAAAAACATAAGATGCGTTATTTGATTCCAATCAAATAACAGAAATGTGAAAGAGTTAAGCTTTTAAAGTACAAAAGAATGAAGTACTAAAGAAAGCGGATTTCGAATTCGTATCAAGTACAGAAGAAAAAGTAACGGAGAACAAAAGAAGAAAAAACGTTACAGTACACACGTACAAAAGAAAAGAAGGAAAAGTACGAAAGAGAAAAAGTAAAACTGAATAAGGAGCATTATCCAGAAAAGAAAAGAGAGGTAAGGACCATTGGATAGCGTAGTTTAGAAGTGGGTATTAATCAAAAAGATTGATACCCACTTCGCTGTGACTGTGTAAAAATGCATGGTGGTAATCGATTCGACAGCCACAACTGTGGCATTGGATGTCGAATTACAGACAAGTGACAGCGTAAAGTGTAAAAGCAACGCAATTTCTGGTGGAAATTAAAAGATAAATAAGTTATGATAGAAGAGGTACGGAGGAGAATGAGCAATGGCAAAAAGCGAATCATTTGATGAAGAAACAGATAGAAGAGAGTTCCGGCGCAAACGCAGGGTAAAAAACCAGATTATTGCCTACGTGGTTCTTGTGGTTATCCTGATAGGAGTTGTTGCGGGGGGAACTGTTTTAGCAAATAAAATTATAGCTGCTGTCAAGGATAAGAAGCAGGCAGAAGAGCTACAGAAGCAGCTGGAGGAATTATCAGAAACGGAAACTGAGCCGCCGGTAGTGGAAGCACCGTCTGAATCAGTGGTGGCAGCAGGGGAAAGTGATTATCTGGGAGAAGCAGTGGAGTCGATTATTGCAGGAATGACGCTTGAAGATAAGGTAGCAGGGCTTTTTATCATCACACCAGAGGCATTGACCGGTGTGGATACTGTAATCAAAGCAGGTGACGTTACAGAGCAAAGTCTGGCAGAGCATCCGGTAGGAGGGCTTATCTATTTTTCTAAAAATATAATAGATTCGGCGCAGCTTACGGAAATGCTTCAAAAGACCCAAGGATGGAGTAAAAATGATCTTTTTCTTGGAGTGGATGAAGAAGGAGGCACAGTGAGCCGTGTTGCAGGAAGCGGTCTTGCAGATGATGTGGGAAATATGGCAGATATCGGCGCCACAGGAGATACAGCTGCTGCACAGGAAGCTGGTGCCATAATTGGCAGTTACCTTTCAGGATATGGATTTAATCTGGATTTTGCACCAGTAGCAGATGTTGTTGCAGAGGGAAATGAAACCATAGGAAGCCGCTCTTTTGGCTCGGATCCTAATTTGGTGGCACCTATGGTGGCCGCTACTGTGGAAGGAATGCAGAATTCCGGGGTGAGTGCCTGCCTGAAGCATTTTCCGGGGCTGGGAGATACTATGGAAGATACCCATGAGGGAATGGTGGTTACGGAGAAAAGTCTGGAGGACTTTAATACGATTGATTTTCCTGTCTATCAGGCAGGCATAAATGCGGGAGCAGATATGGTGATGGTAAGCCATCTTTCAGTGCCAAATGTCACGGGGGATAATACACCGGCATCTTTGTCCGAAAAGATGATCACAGAGATTTTAAGAGGACAATTGGGGTATCAAGGAATCGTAATTACTGATGCCATGAATATGACAGCCATTACTGACTATTATACAGCTGATGAAGCAGCGGTTAAGGCATTGCAGGCGGGAGCAGACATGATTCTAATGCCGGAAGATTATGAAACAGCGTATAACGGGGTGCTTGAGGCTGTAAATAATGGAACGCTTTCTGAAGAAAGGATCAATGAATCTTTACGGAGAATTTTCCGTGTGAAAAAAAAGAATGCTGTAGAATGAAACAATTATATAAGCAATTATAGGCAACTGATTGATATGGAGGATTGGATTCGGATATGATGAAAAGCTGCCTGCTTTCCCTGTTCTGCCATCATCTGGTATTTCAAATGAAGTGGCAAAACAGGGAATCATGGCAGGATTTTACCGGAAAAGAAAGACTGCAAAAAATAAAAATAAAAAAATTTAAAATTAAGTTGACAAAGTGAAAAACATATTGTATAGTATTACTTGTCCGTTGGGTACGGATGAACATAGAGCATCATGAGAATGCTCACATATGAAAAATGCGCGAGTGGCTCAGTTGGTGGAGCGCGACCTTGCCAAGGTCGAGGCCGCGGGTTCGAGTCCCGTCTCGCGCTCTTGGTTAAGAGTTGGGAAGCCTTAATTAGAAGACTTCCCAATTTTTTTGTTTAAAAAAGTTTGATTACACATGATTACACTTCTAACGCCAATACTTTAAAGGCTTAATGCCCGTTCAATGCTTTCTTGTGTTTGTGAATCGGTCTGTCTGTTAAAGCAGTAGCATCTTAAAGTTGTTCTTTCATCTTCGTGACCTACTAAATCTCTGATAGTGTTTAAATTAACCGTCCGGCTGTCAATCAGTGTAGAGATATATGTCTTTCTGATTTTGTGCATACTCTTTTCATTGATACCGATATAGCGGCAATATTTACGGATACGGGTGTCTAAGGCTTTGCTATGTATTCTCTGCCCGTCTTTGCCAACAAAGATATATTCGCTTTTTTCAAATCCGTTTTCCTTGTTCCATGCCTTTACCATATCTAGAAGTTTAAAGGCTTTAACGGTCAAATAAACGTTTCTGTTTCCTGCACTGCTTTTTACATGGTCAACAACTTCATATCCGGTACATTTCCAAGAGCCATTCCCTATTTGTGTATGCTTTTTTGTTTCCATACGCTGAATGTGGAGATAATTCTTTTTTTCTTCGGATATATCCGTCCACTTTAAAGCGACCAGTTCGCCAATTCTGACACCTATCTGGAAACATAATGCCACAGCAAGACAAGCAGTATATCCGCTTTCGTGAAAATCATTTTCCGCCAGATTTTCAATTTGCGGTTGTTCTTCAATCAGAAATACTTGTGAAGCGTCATTCTTTTTCCTGTTGGAACGAAACATTTTTGTTTTGATCTGCACCTCTGAAAAAGGATTTTTTTCAATAATGCCTTTTGATACAGCCAAATCTAAAGCCTGTCTTATAATGATTGACATATTGTAATATTGGGTTTTCGTCATTTGGTAATTTTTAATCAGACTATGTGCCCATTCATCCAGTTGTAAAGGTGTTAGCTTTTTGATAGGTATTTTAATAATTGGAGTGTCTAAATAGTATTTATTCCAATCATTGTCAATCCGGTGTATATATGAAGCTGAATTGCTATGTAGTTTCTTATAATCAAGCCATTCCGGATAAAAATTTTCCAAATTGATGACATTGCAGGAATCATTTTGTCGTTTGTAATAGGTTACGATTTCATCATGTAATTTCTCCTCTGTACTTTTTGCAATAAGTTTTCGGTTCGGGGTTTTGGTATCATCCGGTAAATAAGTATACCATCTGCCATTTTTCCCTTGCCATATAGAACTAAATGTTTTTACATGGTTATCTATAACTGTCTTTTTCGTCATTTCTTCATTTAGTTCCAGTACGTCCTCTATTGATAGATTATACTTTTCAAGGACAATTTGCAATAAAGTATTTTTGTTTTGTTCTGATATTACCAATTATTTTCCGTCCTTATGGTTATCAAAAGGAATTTCTTGCAGTTCTTTCTCTGTCAGATATCGGAAAGCATCAAAATAATCTTTTACGGTATATTCTCTTGCATTATTTTGAGTAAATACTTTTATTGTGTTAATTCTTCTTAAAAACGCTTTCCATGTTTCTTCATTATGATGCTGTATATCAGTATACTGTTCTCTTATATCAATATTGCTAAGGATATAAACTTTTGTATAACAGGCTATTTTGTCAGCATACCGACATGGTAAAGCTATGGGGTAGCCATCCAGATATATCAGCATTTGATTAATTGGGAGAGAACTTTGAAACTCTTCAAAAACAATTACATCCTGCCCTTGATACTGGTCAAAGGGATGTTTATAATTTGTTACCCGATATACATTTGAGTAGCCGAAATTTTCCATAATGCTTCTGGTTTTTCCGCTTCCGGTTTCTCCATAAAAATAGGAAACGCTTAAGTTACGGAAAATTTCTTTAAAGGCTTCCTCCTGTACGATCTGACGCACTCTGTCAATTCGTTCTAGCTGATTGATAAAATCCGGTTTTTCATCTATGATAGCAAAATTACTTTTTCCCTCTTGTATCAACTCGTATAATTCAGCATAATCATTCCTTGCGCCCTGTCTTTCTTCTGGCAATGTTCCCCATTCTTCATGAGTATCGGCAAGATTTGCTTCTTTTTTCTTATCATTTACCCATTTTCCGTCTTTATAAATATAGTCTTTGTTTTCGTTTGAAGAACCATATGCCTTTTCAAGGTGCGCTTGTGGAAAGCGATTTTTCAAAGTGCTGAAACGGACAGGAGAACTAAAGCAGACATATATATGTGTGTGATGTGTGTTTCCAATTTCATCACTCATACAATAATATTTTAGTGATTTTAATGCATGAAGTTCTGCTTTAATCTTTTCGTGCGTATAGCCTTTTGGTTGTGGATTGTTTAGTGTAATTTGCCACTTCCTGCTTTTGATTTCTGTTTCTGGCATATTAAATTTTCCTTTTTGCTACTTGCTACAGAAGTGTCCAAGGGTAATACTTATCCTTGGACACCTGCCACACCTTTCACTTCGTGCGGTGCGGCAGAGTAGTTAAGTATAATTATTTACAGCAAATTTTATTGTATTGTGCAGTTTATCCATGTTTGTGATTGTCGGAACTAATATTCTTGCCAAATCAGTTCCATTTGTCAGCATATAGCCGACACCCTGCCTGCAATCGGAAATCATTTGGTCTTTGTAGTCATGGAAAAGCATATCTTTGCTTTCCGGTGATAAGTTCCCAAGACCAACAACAAGATTAAAATTATCTCTTGCAGTAGAGAAGTATTGTGCATCTGCCCGTTGCTGACTAATAATAACATGGACATTAAAACTGCGCCCAAGCATCAAGAGGTTAGATAATTTTCTTTTTTCTTCCTCTGCTTTCTTTTTGTCCAAGAAATTGAGGTAAGATGCCCATTCATCAAAAAAGAGTATTAACATATTCCTGTTTGATGTGGATTTATTCTGGCGTTTTAGGAAATGGTCATAGTAACGTTCTAAACCGTCCGAACATTCCATAAAACGAAAGTAATTGTCACAGCCATCAAGAAATGAAAAATCATCATCCCCTTTAAAGTCACAAACAAAGATTGTTGTGTTACTTCCGTACAATGAAGCTTTTCCAAGCAGTAATTTTGAAAAATATGTCTTACCGCTTCCAGTTGCACCTATTATGATAGCATGAGGAGCTTTTAATGGCTCCCATGCTATCCAACTATTGATATGCAGCTTGTATAACGCTTCATTCAATAGGATTGGAATAGGTACATCTTTAGAAATCATTGTCGGAGGGTTGAGTCAACTGTTCTGCCTGCTGTAGCAAATTCAGTGATACACCCTGTCGGATATGTCGACAATAATTTTCGTCGGCAATCGCAACACTGATTGTTAAATAGGCATTATTGTCCTCAACAGTATAAACGCTAATTATTGGTTCGGTTTGCCCCTCATGTAGATAATAAGTTTGGGTAACACCTGTAAACAGGTGAGCATCCAACCTTCGGGCAATTTCTTTTCTTAAAATCTCCCGTATTGTTTCCGTATCAACAGTAGATGCGGTACGATAAACAATATATTGATAGAGAATAAAATTTAACTTCTCTACATTGTGATTTGGGGAATCAATTTCACCTTCTCTTATAGGTTTTTTGACCTGTAATACATCCGACATATCCCGTATAACAGAGAATATGCATGTGCGGATTAGGCGATAATTTCGTTCCAGTGTATCGGCATCCGCTTCTGCTTGAAGCTTCCTTGCAAGTTCAAGCTGTTCTTCTCTGGCGCGTTTTTTTTCTTCAAAATGCTCTCTGATGTAGTAGAATGCTAAGAAGAAAATGCCAAACCCAAGGAACAATTCTTGATAGTGGCTCATTATAAAGGTAATGAACATATCAAGTAGTAAGCATATTACCACAATAATCGCAACAGCAAATGCTGTTATCAATAGGACAATGCTAATGCATTGTGCATATTTCTTTTTGTTCCAGTTTTTCTGGAACTCTTTTATAAAGTTACTCATGCAATCACCTCAATTCCTTCTGCTGTTGCAGATAATCCGTATTCACCATTTGACATACGATAGAACTTGCCTGTCAAGTTTTTGAACTTGACTTTGAGCGATCCGCCTTTTTGAGCAATCTGCTCATTAGTTACAAGAGCATCACCACTGATCTTGACTGTTATTTTGTCAAATTTATTTTGCGGTATCACCACATCATATTTGTGGTGATCTACCTTGTCAGTAGCTTTGCCATTCTCATAGGCATAGCCTTTTCTGATTTCTAATAACAGTGCTGTTTCGTCAGCAGAGTTATTGAAAATCTGTTTGGGTGTTAAAATTATATCTGATACTCTCATAGAAATTCCTCCTTAAATTTTGGGCTTTCCCCGTAGCTATTTACTACGGGGAAATATTTGTGAAACATTATTGTTTATCTTTTCTTCTTATGATAATATGGAGAAGAATTACTTTTTGTTGAGCTATTGGCAGACACATGTACATCTACTCTGTATTTAGGTACAGCGCAATGATTTCTTTTGTGTCTACCCTTAAATGTACTTTTTTTAAACAATTAAAATCCTCCTTTCATTCAACTTTCAATCGATCGATTAATTTTAGTATATAGTTTAAAAAAAAATTCATAATGGACATTCAAAGAAAAAAAATAAGATAAAAAATTTAATTTGTACCTTGACATAAATTTTGGAGATAAAATAAAAAATGGAGAAAAAAGAAATAATATTAAAAGATTTTGATTTTGGTTCACGTTTAGACTACCTATTAAGAAAAAAAGGAATAAGCAGAGAAAAATTTTATAATGATAGTGAGAAGCTGCAAAATGCAATAGAATGGGATACATTTAAATCGTACTTTGCAAATGGTAAAAAGAAAAGATATCCTAAAATAGAAACAACAGAAATAATTGCAGAAGAATTGAAAATAGATAAAGATCTGCTAAATCCTCATCATATTATTGGTTTATTTCAAACGCTCTTTAAAGACAATAAGAAGCTATATTTGGAATTTGATTATGATCTGATATATGATTCTGAAATAGAAGATGTTTATGATGTATATAGAGTTATTGTGGATTTTAAAGCAAAATTTTTAAATGGCGAAACAATGTATAATAATGCTAGCAAAAAAATAATAAGCATTATTCAATTATACTTAGATAGTTCTAATTTTAATGCTTTAACTAATGATATTATCCAACTGTTTATGAAATTGAATGAAAAAGGGAAAGAAAAGTTTATATTATATGGAAAGAATATAATTAGTAGCTTTATCAATAATGATGATTTATACGATACTAATATTGAACGATTATGTGAAAAGTATGGACTTATTGATGAAATAGGAGATAAAGAAAGATATCAATCATCTCTAAAGATTGGTGTTATAAATTTAGAGGAATTTTCAAAAAGACTTGAAGACAAAGTTTCTTTTGATTATAATTTTGCAGAATTTCTTTATTGGTTAATGGATTTTGATTTACAGTATCTGGATGTGGTATTAATATCCAATCTTTTAGATTATAAAAATAACCCAGTTTTTCCACAGGATGCGTTAGAAAGTTATCTTTTAATTGCACAATTATTTTCACTGGATAATGAATTTTGCAATGAATGATATTGAGAAAATAGTTTTTTAGGTTAAATATTTTTGTTTTGTGAAATAGTATTGTTTACTTTTGTTAGTTAAAATGATACTCAAAATGAGGTTTATGAGTCAATGACAAGGGCTACGCCTACATTAACGTGTATCATTGACACACAATCCTCATTTGAGTAAGGGTAATCAAGCAAAAGTAAGGACAAAATTGACATAATAAATATATCAGGTAGATGGAATCCACCTTAAAATTAAGCGGTTACAAACAAATAGTTATTATAACTATTATTACGTTACTTGGACGAGATAGGAAATATTAAAAAAATAAGCCAGAGAAAATTTTCTCTGGCATGTTTTTAATGTAAACCACAATTGGGGCATGTTTCATCTGTGACATTATATTTGGTTCCACATTGGGAACAAAACTTGAATTGTTGTTCTTCTGGTATAGAAATTGTTTGGTTATTTATAATTACATTATTTGTTGGTGATGGTTGTTGAATATTTTGTATGGGCTGTTGAGCAAATTGAGTGTTTTGTATGTAGGGTTGTGCATTTATATTTTGTAACTGAGATTCATATATTTTTTTCTTATAGGAATGTGGAATAACTAAAAATTCGTATATTAGGCGTTCAATTATTCCTATTATACCCAAAAATAAAATTACCCATAAAATATCGGGAAAAAAAGTAGGTTTTTCAACTTCTATCTGGAGATGACAAGTCATCATAAATAATGCAATCTTTATACAAGTTAAAAAAAAGAAAGAGATTACTGCTTTATTCTCAGCAGGATAATATTGCTTTTTATTAAATAAATTCTTTTTAAATAGCAAGTAGTCGTTCAATTTCACAATAAATTCATACCTTTTGAAATGACAGTGTATAAATACAAACGTTATAATTATTGAAGTACAAAGCGGTGTTACCAATATTCTCATTTATATCTCCTCCTTAAAATCCCAAATAATCAAGCCATGAACTAATAGCATCTGCTGTTTTGTCTATTGCATCTTTATCTTCATAATCCTCTACTTGATTTTGATAATATTTCACCTCATTTTCTAACCGAAGATTTGATGTATATAAATTTGATACTATTACTCCAACGAAAACAAATAATATAATTATCAAAGCCATAACCGCAATTGATTTTGCTGAACTATTAGGCGTTGGTGGTGTACTTTGATAGGGTGTTACATAATTTTGTGGTTGTTGTATAACTGATTCTACATATTGCGTATGAGGAGTTTTGGCTGTCTCATACTGTGGTTGCTGAACAGTCGGGTTCTCAAATGAAAGTTGTTGGGTAGCTGTTTCAGAATTGGGTGTTTCATTCTGTAAATAACCATCTGAGAAAGAAATAGCTGTACCGCACTTGGTGCAGAATTTTGCACTATCTTTTAATGAATTTCCGCATTTTGTACATATCATATCTTTATCTCCTTGTTTTTTTTTTAGATTATAACCTAAAAGGTTATATAATTCAATAAAAATATGAATTTATACTAGGTTTTATGAAGTGATGGGTAATAATAAACTATACCAAAAAGGAATAGAAAGGTATAGAGAATGAAAGATTATAAGGTTGATATGGGCGAACGGATGAAACAACAAAGAAAATTATTGCATATGACGCAGGAACAAATTGCAGAAAAATTGAATGTTTCTGTAAAGCACTATGGTGGGGTAGAGCGTGGAAATGCTGGATTGTCTATTGAAAATCTTATTATTGTGAGTGATATTTTAGGAATAGATTTGGATTATCTGATAAGGGGAGAAAAACCAATAGAAAATATACCAAGCCGGATGAAAGAAATTTATTTAAATTCTCCACCGGATAAACGTCAGCATATTATGGAATTATTAGAAGTTGTCAATAAATTTTGATTACATTTTTGATTACAGTGTAATCAGGACGTACTGGAACGCTCCTTTCTTCTGAATTTTTAAATTGAGATGGGGTTCGAGTCCCGTCTCGCGCTCTTTGAAAAAAGTGCGGAAACGTTGATAGATACAGCGTTTCCGTTATTTTTGTGTGTCTAAAATTCTGTAGACAGTACTTTTATTCAGTAAGCTGGATTATACTTTTGAAGTATCAAGGACGTCAAGATGATGATTGAACAATAACTCATTTGCTTCCATGATCGTTTTGTGTTGACTTAAGGCAAACAGAAGTATCGCATCACGTTCATCTCTTGCATACAATGTCCTGTTGCCGGAAAGTTTCAGCATTGTTTGTGTTTCTTCTGCAGAAAGGTGCATGCCAAAGGCTATGGCAATCAGTTTATCACGGGATGCTGTCTTTTTACCGGAAAATATCTGATAGATATATGTTCGGTGGAGCAGCGAATCGCGCACAACATCAGCCCTGCTGACGCCTTTTTGTATCAATAGCATATTTAAATGGTCTGATAGATTCTGTGTAAGCAAATATGCTTTGTTTTTAAAAAGATAGTCTTCGATGTCTGTCACAGTCTTGATTTCATGCTCCAAGTCATTAGTTGACGGAGTACGGTCTGAGTTAGAAGATAGGATGTATGAATCAAGTTTCATGTTGAGCCTCCTGATTTATCTGTTATAATTATATAGGACTAAAGAGTATGTGGCAAGAGTGGGTGTGAAAATCATGGAATTTGAAGTAATCGAGCTGATTAAACAAAGTGAAAACGGTACGGTACAGTTGATAAAGGAGAAAAATGGGAAAAATTTCTTTATTAAAAAAGTAATAAAGGGCAAGGTTCCGGCGTATGGAATACTGCAAGGGTGTCAGCATCCCTGTCTTCCAAGGATTTATGAGGTTTCCGTAACAGATGATACTACAACGATTATTGAGGAATATATAGAGGGGCAGTCATTAGGTCGAATAGAATTGTCTGGAAAGCAATTTTGGAATATTGTAAACGATTTGTGTTCGGTTCTTCAGTTCCTGCATGGTATGGATATTATTCACCGCGATATCAAGCCATCGAATATCATTTATGCAGAAGATGATCATATTCGCCTGATTGATTTTGGTGCTGCACGTGTGCTGAAAGAGGAGCAGGAGCAGGATACCAGACTTCTGGGAACCAGGGGATATGCTCCGCCTGAGCAGTATGGATTTTCTCAGACAGATGTGCGGACTGATATCTATTCTCTTGGTGTTACGCTCGAACAGATTCTTCATAATAAAATACAGAGATTGCAGTACAAAAAAGTGATACGAAAATGCATGGATTTGAATCCTAATAAACGCTACCAGTCTGCCCAGCAGGCGAAAAGAGCTTTTTTTCATGCGAAGCATAGGTTCTTATATGTTTTTGCGATGCTAATAATGGTTGCATTTTTATGCGGTTACATCCATGCAGGTAATGTCATCGACCCGAAGCAGGTCATAGCTGAGGAATCTGGTAATTCCGGAGAACCTGAAAGATACCCTAATCAGATTCTCTGGAATGATTACCCGGTACGCGAATATTTGGGGCGGTATATAGATGATATTATGGATGAAATAGATGAACCGTATGATGAGTATATCGATAAGGGGGAGGAGGCTCTGTGTGCTTATCGGGATATAGGAATTATTTTCTGCTTTGATGACAAGCGTAAGGTTGATCTTATAGTAATAGATCCCAAGATGAGTACATTTAATGGGGAATCGCTCAATGTTGATCAGGAGAAATTGCTGGAACTTTTGGGGGCTCCTACTTTTGCAGGCTGGCAAGCGAACAATGAAGTGTACTATATAGATTATTATGACATTGATACGAAAGAGGGAACCACTTTCTACATGGAATCGCCTGAGGAAGCACCGTACGTTATACATATTGATTAAAGTGTTCTGACACTTACGGTAGAGATAATAATATTGACTAAAGAAAGGATAATTTACAAAGGCACTTTCAGGGTGCCTTTTTGTATAAGAAATTGCTGTATTCGTAGTGGAGCGCAAGCTGTGAAGTTTGCGCTTTTTGACTTATTTTTTTAAATGTATGCTGATGGCAGACCAACAGTGGAATAAATTTGTGTATGATAATAATGGTGTCCCGTAGTACGCCTCACACTTATAGAAAGAGTTTTGGAAATGGTGATGGAAGAAAAGCATAAAAGCAGCGAAAGCAGGTCGAAAGAGAGTTTTATAGTCCAGATTGCAAATCCCATGCTGCATGACAGACTGCATACTTTATCAGTTGAATATTCCATATCGGAAGAAATGTTTGTCAATATAGCCATAAAACGGTTAATTGATGATGTTGAACTTGTGAGAAATCTTCGTTTGGGCAGAATAAAACCGGAGTAGGCTTCTAATTACTGTCTTTGTCAAAATAAGAAAAAACAGTGCGCAGAATACCGATAGCCATTTGTTTACGCTCCAATGGCTGACCGTCAATGATCTGTTTGAACTGTTCTATGATATTGATATCGTTGCCGGATACAGAATCGGACAGCATATAGTCAACAGTAACCCCAAGTCTGTTGACAAGTCTTACAAGGGTATCAAGCGTGAGACTACGTTCCCCACGTTCAATGGCACCCATATAGGTATCCGATATGTCAATGGATTCCGCGAGCTGAGCCTGTGTAAGATTTAATCGCAGGCGTTCTTCTCTGATTCGTTTGCCTAACCTCTTATAGTCCATGTGATTACCTCCCTCTCCTGATTTATTATGATTTTATATAGTATATGCAGGAAAATGAAACATCTATAAGGGGTATTGATATTGACAGAATGTGGTATAGTGAGGTAATATTAGGATGCTAGACAGTTATAATTAATTTAAAGAAGGAAGGAAAACATATGAAAAGAAAAGGATTGTTGAAAAAAATTATTGGAGCATTATGCGTAGGCGCACTTATAAGTATGCCGGTAACTGTAAGTGCGGCTGAAAAGGAAGATGTAGTGGGAAACTGGACTGGTAGCTGGTGGGCATCTGTTAGCCTTGATGAAAATGGGTGGGCAACAGATCCATTCAATACAAAACCCTATACAATGGAATCAGGTTCCCTTACAGTAACAAATATTAATACAGGAAATTCAGAAACAGTGGATTATGATTTGTGGAGAGGTCTTGCTCGGATGCAAGATGTACCTGATGCTTATTATGCAGATGCAGTGCTATACAAGATAATAGAACCTGGGAAATCAATGGTAGCCTGGAATGTTTCCAAAGAGGCAAACGAGACAGGCTGGAAGACTTATGGTCCGGCGACCATAACCAAGGTAACCGAGGATCAAAAAGCGGATACAGGTTCCAACAGTTCGGCCAGAGAGTGTAAACATCATTACGAGTGGACAGTAACAACAGAACCTACAGGAACAGAGGACGGTGTAAGCTCCTATATGTGTACATCCTGCGGGGACATCACAGCAAGACAACCAATCAGCGCAAATGTTGTTATCCGCAATAATCTTTTAGCATCTATTAAGAATGCGGAAGCAGGAGCTACTGTAACTTTCAATAATAAGGCATGGCTCTGCTATCCACAGTATGTGCTTGACGCTTTAAAGGAAAAAGGCAATGTATCCTTAAAAACAGATTTTACATATAAAGGAGCAAATTACAGCTTTATCATTCCTGCCGGGAGTGATTACACGAATTTAGAGCAGGCTGATTTCTATGGGTTTATGTATCTGCTCGATGCATTTGACGGGACTATAGTTGAATAGTGGGAACGTAAATTATTTCCAAATAATGTCAGAAGAGTCTTCTGTGATAAAGTAAAATCATAGAAGGCTCTTCTGTTATTTTAAAGGTATACAAAGATATATTCTATAAGTAGCATTAAGAATTTAAGGCTGGATATCTGTCTGCTCTGGTTTATCAAAAGAAAATTATTCAGCCAGAATTGTTAAAATGATAATTGAGATAAAATGATGCAACTTTGATGCAAAAATGATGCTAATTTGATGCACCGGACGTGTAATCTATAGGTATAGAGTGAAGAGGTCATGGTTATACGAAAGAGAGGAGCATCATGTTATGTGCAGGGAAAAGGTTTACAGCGAAAAGAAAAAGACAGGGAAGAGATTATTCATATCGATTTCCTGTCTTCTTTTATTGTCGGGAATAGTGATGCTTTTTACTTATATGCTTGGAGAAGAAATCAAAGGAAAAGAAGACCGGGCAGGCTTGGTTACGATGTCTGGTGAAAAGGAGAGAAAAACAGAACCTGCCGCGATACCCGGCGGAGAGAAAGATAACAGCATATTTAGGCAGGCGGGAGGATTTGATAATCCTATAGATGACTTATATCTGCCGGTAATCTTTGAAAGCAGCGCGGAAGATAAGGCGGAAGTGCTGGCAGATTACGAGAGGGCATGGAGAGGGCAGCTTGAAGAATACCTGAAAGATTATGCATCAAGATGCAGACATACAAGGGATAAGGAGATGGCGGAGGATTATCTGGAGGCAATTCAAAGAGCAGTAGATGCCCAGAAGGGATTGATGGAATATATGGGTGTGGAAGAGGAACAGCAGCTTTGGTATAGTACACAGATTTACCGCTGTGCTTTTACCAAAGATATAGGAGGAGAATTTTCATCCGAAAGTATGGAACAGGGAATGATGCATGTCGGTTTAAAAGAAATGAAGATTCCGGAAAACCTTGATTATGAAGTGTGCGGAGAGTTTGTAAATGACATTGACAGGCAGTACGCGGCATGCATGTATGAGGGAGAACAGTCGGACATCAGAGCCAGAGAGGAGGCTTTTGATTTAGACTGGTGCAATGAACTTGGAGAACTTACTTTGGAATTTTATGAAAATCTAGATGAAGAGGGAAAACGCCTTGCCGGTATCTGGCAGGAGAGCCGGGAGAATTGGAAAGCTGTGGCGGATACACGGATATGGAAGTCTCCGGAAGAACTGAATGCTAAAGCGGAAGACGCCCTTTTTTGGGGGGACGGAACGGAAGCGGCACTGATGGAAAAGGATGGATGGATTAACAGGCTGTATTGTCTGCAATTGCGGAGCATGATGGAAATGGGCACCGAAGACAGACAGGAAGAGAACAACGGGGAAATGCTTCGGACAGAAGGTCAGAAGATGCTGCTTGATTGGTTTTTGGAAAGTAGAAGCAGAGCACTATTGTCAATATATCCATTGGAGAAAGGGGCGGAAAGCGATTGCGGGCGGATTTGGCAGATTTGCAGTGAGATTTTAGGTGAAAAAGATACAGATACATGGGAGCACGATACATGGTTTATGATGGATGAAGACACCGGAAAAAGAACGAAAGAAGGTATGATTCTTTATCAGACGAAAGAGGGAGAACAGGGATTTTTTTATATAAAAAAAGGAATCTTATGTCATGTAAAGTCGGGCGATGATGCTGATGAATATGATATAAATGCACTGAAAAAGCAGATAGAATGTCTTGGACAGGAAGAGAGGGAAGAGAAAGAGTATAAAAGCCAATGGGAGGCAATGTTTTGGAAAGTCTGGGAGAACAGGCTGCCGGAGGATGGTCTTCATTGGGAGGACGAAAAGATGAAGGACGCTGTTTACAGTGCGATTAGTTACTTCAGTATTGTTCCTTCGCGGGAAGAGATTATGAGTCTTTCTGTTTTGCACGTATTAAACGCGGAGCAGGTGAAGACTTATTGTGATTTAGAAAAGCTTCCGCATCTTAAAAGTCTGACCCTGATAGGTTCAGAAGAGATTAATTACGATATTAACAAGGATATGATTCTGGGACTGGAAGAATTGCATTTTGTAGGCATTCCCCTTGATTCGGCAGATTTTCTAGAGGATTTGCCGGATCTTAAGGTGCTTGGAATGACTTCCTGTAATCTTACGGATATTTCTTTTTTAGAAAAATACCCTCATCTTACAGAAGTATCTTTTTACGGAAATGAGATATTTGATATTTCGCCTCTGACAAATTGTAAAGATTTGGAGACTATTTCGTTGACGGATAATAACGTGGAAGATATCACGCCTCTTAGGAAACTGACAAAAATATTTAATCTTTCGCTTGATAATAATGCAATCAGCAATATTGATGCGTTAAGTGATATGAGGGAAATGGAGTATCTTAGTATTGACAGGAATCTGATAGAAGATTATACGCCGATTATGGGGATGGAAAATCTTTTTTTCCTCTCTGTAGCGGGTAATCCCAGGCAGGATATCGGAGAACTGGTATTCACCCCATGGCTTTGGATAGGAAATGGACAGGAAATTGAAAAAGGAGTGCTTGAGAAAATGCAGTCCTATCTGGATTTGTATTATCCAGGAAAAGGGATCTTGGCAGAAGATTTTGCAAAAGGTGATCTAAACGGTGACGGTATAGAAGATATGGCAATCACCGGACTTGTGGACGATGGGGAAGAGTCAGAATTATATTCGGGGGAGCGATATGTGTATCCCTTCATCAGTCAGGGAAGTGGAAGCTTTATTCCGCTTACACCGTTGGAATCATTGGGACCAGATATGGGCGGCGTTTATGGAGATCCTTATAATGGAGTCGTCATTACAGACCATATGCTGGTTATCCAGGTTTACGGAGGAAGTAATTGGCGCTGGGGAAATACCGATATTTATCAATATGAAGCAGGGGAGATGAAGGAAAAGTGGGAGGTATCGCTGTCCCTATTCGCCTTGAACTCGGGAATGGATTTTACCATATGTAACAAAGAAAATGATCATTTTAAACATTATATTGCCGTAGGAGAGCTTGAAAAACGCAAAGAGATTCTCCTTATATCTGAAAGCAATGGGGAACCTGATACCCGAAGGGAAGAACTTGATCTGCTGCTAAAGCAGTTTGAGGAAAAGGTACAGAAAACTTTTCCCGAGGTTCGCCCAGGTTGTGTGGCACCGGAGCTTAGCGGTTGGTATGATTATCATATATGTAGTTATCCTGTTATAAGAGAACCTGCCTGGGTATTGGAACAGGTGGCAGGGGAACTGCTTGAGAAAGCCCTGACGCTTCCCGAAGTCTATTACACTTCGGAAGAAATCAGGGAATCTTATGAAAAACTGATAGGTGTGGAACCGCCGGAGGTGTTTTATATAGGACTCGTGGAAGGGGAGCCTGTGCTTTTGTATTATAACGGCTGTGCACAGGAAGATGATGGATTTGTCCATGAGATTGTGCTTCTAAGACCGGATGAGGAAGGGAAATACTGGAAGCAGGACAGCTGGGTTTATTATGACGAAAATACAGACACTTATACTTTAGGGGATAAATCTCGTGACTAGAATGCCAAAAAATGTAAACACTATCCTACAACAATATCATTTGAAAGTGAGATAGGGTAAAAGTGGAATCTATATGGAGCAAAAGTGTAGAAATACAGGATAAGCAGGTATGTTCTTCTGACAAAAGTGTGGATGTTGCAGTTATCGGTGCAGGAATGGCGGGAATATTGACAGCACATCTGTTAAAAGAGCGGGGAGTAGAGGTGATTGTCATTGAGGCTGATCGGATTGCCGGCGGGCAGACGAAAAACACCACAGCCAAGATTACCAGCCAGCATGGGATGCGGTATGAGAATCTGCTCCGGAAATACGGACAGGAAAAAGCTCGTCTGTATGCTTCTGCAAACAGGGAAGCCATAGACCTATATCAGGATATTATAGAGAAACATGAAATTGTATGTGACTTTGAAAGGCTTCCCTCTTATTTATACTCTATGGAAGATGAGGAAAAACTGAAAAAAGAGGCGGAGGCTGCCTCGCGTCTTGGGATATCTGCCCATTTTTGTAAAAAAACTTCCCTGCCTTTTGCGGTAAAAGGAGCGGTATGCTTTGAAGAACAGGCACAGTTTCATCCGCTAAAGTTCCTAAGACGGCTGGCGGAGGAATTGGACATTTATGAGGGGAGCAGAGTTTTATCTGTAAAAGGACATGTGATTTTAACCAATCATGGAAAGATCAGGGCACAGAATATCATTTTTACAACACATTATCCGATTATAAATATCCCGGGATATTACTTCCTGCGGCAGCATCAGGAGAGAAGTTATGTGGTGGCATACTCAGGTGTGGAAGCGTTAAATGGAATGTACTATAGCGCCGATACGGAAGGATTGTCTTATAGAAGTTATCAGAATATTCTCCTTGCAGGCGGAAGCGCTCATCGCACCGGCAGAAATGAAATGGGAGGATGTTATGAAGCTATCCGGCAGGAAGTAAAAAAATATTTTCCCAAAGCAGAGGAGACGGCCTGCTGGTCAGCGCAGGATTGCGTCACCCATGATGAGCTCCCTTTTATTGGAAAGTACTCGCTCTTCCGTCCCTACTGGTATGTGATAACTGGATTTGGAAAATGGGGTATGACCTTTTCCATGATTGCCGCATCCATCATTGCAGATGAAATCGCAGGAAAGGAAAATCCTTATGCTTGTCTTTTCTCTCCCCAGCGATGGAATTTTGTTCCGGCAATAAAAAAGTTCATGGTGGATTTGTGGGAAAGCAGTGTGGGATTATTATGGCTTCGAGAACTGCTTTCGACACAGAAAGAGGCAGATCTAAAAAATGGACAGGGCGGAGTCGTGCGCAAAGGGCTAAAAAGATATGGCTGTTATAAGGAAGAAGACGGTACGATACACCGGGTCTCGCTCCGATGTCCCCATATGGGATGTGAGCTTGGCTGGAACCAGGATGAGCAAAGCTGGGACTGCTCTTGTCATGGGTCAAGATTTGATTATAACGGGAATTTGATAGATAATCCTGCGAAATGGAGAATTGGAAAATAAAAATTTGGAGGATGATGTTCATGCAAAGAGAAATGTATATTAATGTAGAAGACAAAAAGGAAAAAGGACGTTTACGGACAATAGGAGGCATCCTTTTATGGTGGCTGATGATTGTGGTGTCGATTGTTCTTGCGTCACAGTCTTTAATTATGGCAGGGTGAAATGGGGAATGCCAATTGGCGGAAAAAAATAAATACGAAGGAGAATAGGTGGAATGAGAAAGAAATGGATTTTGATGATGATGCTGATCCTTGCAGTTCTGATGGGATGTAAAGGGAATTTGGATGAGCCGGGTGATGTGGACGAAGCGGACGCAGGTGCGCAGGAAGTTACTATTCTCTATGAGGAAGTTGATGCGAAAAGTCTCATTAAAACGGAAGAAGTGCAAGAGGTAAGGGGGGATGTAGATAATACGGTTGATGAGGTGAATGAAAACGTGGGGGATATGACAAATGCAGACCATGATGTAGATGGACGGAAACTGCCTATTTACTGTGTAGATACGCAGGAGAAGAAGATTGCACTTACCTTTGACGCAGCATGGGGAAATGAAGATACGGAAGAAATTTTAGAAATACTGGAAAGGCACAATCTTCATGTGACGTTCTTTATGACGGGAGGATGGGTGGAAAGCTACCCGGATGATGTGAAGGCGATTCTGGAAGCAGGTCACGACCTGGGGAATCACAGCGAGAGTCACCCGAATATGAGTCAATTGTCTGATGAAGAAAAAAAGGTAGAAATTATGAAGGTCCACGAGAAGGTAAAGGAACTTACCGGTTACGAGATGTTCCTGTTCAGACCTCCTTATGGGGATTATGACAATGCAGTCGTGGATGTACTTTTAGATTGCAGCTATTATCCGATTCAATGGGATGTGGACAGCCTGGACTGGCAGAATAAGGGGATAGATTCTATTATTGAAACAGTGACAGAGCACAAGAATCTTGGAAACGGAAGTATCGTGCTGTGTCATAACGGGGCGGAATATACAGCCGCAGCTTTGGATACATTAATTGATAATTTGGAGGAAGAAGGATATGAAATCGTGCCGCTTTCGGAACTTATTTATAGGGACAATTATCATCTCAATCATGAAGGGCGGCAGATAAAAAATTAAGATTGTTATTTATGATAAACAGCAAAATGTTGTCATAGAAGTTGACAAGTGAAAGGAGAAATGATAGATTATTATCATTAAGATGCCCATGAGGGAGTAGCAAGCGCGCAGCGCAGCAAATCAACATACTGACCTTGCAGGTCTGGTTTGCTTTAAATTGCGAGACTCATGTATAGATTAGGAACTATGCATGGAGTCTGTTTATCTGGAAGTAGGAACCCGGTATAGTTTTGAAGCTATACCGGGATTTTTATAGTTAAAAACAGGAGGAACGGAAGATGGGGTGGAGCATATTATTTTTCTTCAACAGTATCTTGCTGGGAGTAGGTCTTTCCATGGATGCTTTTTCAGTGTCCTTGGCGAATGGGTTGAATGAGCCGGAGATGAATAGGAAAAAAATGAGTACAATTGCAGGGGTGTTTGCCTTTTTTCAGGCACTGATGCCGATGAGTGGGTGGATATGTGTGCATACGATGGTTCGGTATTTTAAAGCATTTGAGAGACTGATTCCATGGATTGCGTTGCTGTTGCTTCTTTTTATTGGCGGAAAGATGATTATAGAAGGCAGAAAAAATAAAGAAGAAGTACGGAACATGAAAATAGGTATGACGGCATTACTGGTACAGGGGATTGCCACTTCTATCGATGCGTTATCCGTTGGATTTACAATTGCAGGATACGATTTCACTATGGCGCTGGTGTGCGCTCTGATTATTGCAGCAGTGACCTTCTTTATCTGTATGGCAGGTATTTTGGTGGGTAAAAGATTCGGGACGAAGCTTTCAGATAAAGCAGCAATATTTGGAGGAAGCATACTGATTGTAATTGGATTGGAAATATTTATCACCGGGATATTTTAGGAAAAGCTAAAGAACGGAATCAGTGGGGTGTTACAAAACTTAGTGCCTTTACAAAAAACAGGAAAAACTATATACTTAAGGATAGATATATTAAAAATAATGACAATGGAGAATCCGAAATGAATGGAATTGTAAAAGTACTGACCGGCATTCTGGGTGTATTAGCAGTGATAGCGTGCCTCGCCACTGTAGGAATTGTCGGCTATTCTCTGATAGGTGGAGAAAATGATAAGAATAGTATTGAAACTGCGCAGACGGAGGAACCAGAGCCGGCAGAGGCTTCAGCGGTGCCGACGCAGATGCCGGAGGTGTCAGATGCTCCGGATGCAGATACGTCTCCGCAGCCGCTGGATAAACTGCGTGATATTCTTGATCATGTTCATGATTATGAGGAAACTGTGGAGAAGCAGGCGACTTGTTATAGTGCGGGAAGAATCAAGTATACCTGCGAGTGTGGTGATACCTATTATGTGGATATTATGTCAACCGGTCATGTGGCAGGGGATTGGGAAATCGTCAGAAAGCCCACAGCGGAACAAGAAGGACTGCGGGTAAGGAAATGTATTTATTGTGATGAAATTACGGCGCAGGAAAATATCCTATATGAAAGCACGAGCAGTTCCGGAGGAACTGGAGCAGAGGGAGAAACACAGGAACCCCATATACATCAATATACGGCATCCACGGAAAGAGAACCCAGCTGCACGCTGGCAGGGTTGCGGAAATATACATGCAGCTGTGGAAATTTCTATACGGAAATGATACCGGCTCCCGGTCATGTAGCAACAGACTGGACTGTGGCAGCAGAAGCGACAACTACCAAAATGGGAACAGAACAAAGGACGTGTGTTGTATGCGGTATTGTTCTGGATTCAAGACCAATAAATGTGCTTTCACCCAGCCCGGGGGCAAGTGCAACACCCGCTCCGTCAGCAAGTGCAGGTCAGAGTTCGGCATCATCAGCGCCCACCGCTGCCGCTACACCGTCGGCAGCGCCTACAGCCTCGCCCCATGTACATGATTATCAGTCTTATGTGCTCAAAGAGGCAAACTGCACAGAGAAGGGAATACGTTCCTTTGTATGCAGCTGCGGCAGCAGTTATGCTGAGAGCATAGAATTGAATCTTAATAACCATACTTTCCAACCAGTGGTCATTCCAGCCACGGCAACGAGGCAGGGATATACGGTTTACACATGTGTAAGGTGCAACTACAGTTATTTTGATAATTATACACCGGCTATCGGAAAATAGCAGACTTTCAGGCTGTCGCGAAAGCGGCAGCCTGTTTCGGACTTACAGAATAGAAAATTGAGAGAATTAAAAATTGTTGTGAATAATCCCTCCTGTACAGGCATATAAAATCATAAGAGCAGGAGGGATGAACTATGTATGCAGACCAGAACACGGCAGAGGTAATAAGGCAGCTTGAAAGCAGTAAAGAAAAGGGACTTACCACCTTGGAGGCTGATGTAAGGCTTCGGAAATATGGACCTAATCAGCTTAAAGAACAGAAGAAAAAAGGGATATTTATGCTGTTTTTGGAACAGCTTAATGATCCGCTCATTTATATTTTGATGGTGGCGATAGCAATCTCTTTCTTTCTGAAAGAAGTGGGGGATGCAGCAATTATTGCAGCAGTTATCATTTTGAATTCAGTGGTGGGCGTCATTCAGGAGGACAAGGCCCGAAAGGCCATTGAAGCATTGAAACAGCTGGCAAGTCCCAAAGCGTTGGTGAAGCGTGACGGAAAAGAATATGAGATACCCAGTTCGCAGGTCGTGCCGGGGGATATCGTATTTTTGGAGGCAGGCAGGCAGGTGCCTGCGGATCTTCGGCTGATTGAGGCGGTGAATCTGAAAATTGAAGAATCGGCGCTTACCGGAGAATCTGTTCCTGTGGAAAAAATCACAAAGGAACTGACCGTGGGAGAAAAGGGAATTGGGGACAGGATCAATCTGGCATATATGTCCACAACGGTAACCTATGGCAGAGGAGAGGGAATTGTAACTGCAACAGGGATGGATACGGAAATTGGAAAGATTGCGGGAATGATTGGGGCAGATGGAGGCGAAATGACACCGCTTCAGAAGAGGCTTGCGGATCTGGGGAAACTTCTCAGTATTCTGGCAGTCGGTATATGCGCATTTCTATTTCTGGTGGCAGTACTGCAAAAGCGTGATGTAGGGGACATGCTGCTTACAGCAATTTCCCTTGCAGTGGCAGCAGTACCGGAGGGACTGGCAGCGATTGTCACCATTGTGTTGGCGCTTAGCGTATCACGTATGGTGAAGGTGGGGACGATTGTCCGGCGTCTTCCTTCTGTGGAGACATTAGGAGCGGTCAATACCGTATGTTCCGACAAAACGGGAACCCTGACCCAGAACAGAATGACGGTAAAAGAATGTTATGTGGATGGTCGTCTGATAAAAGAAGAAGAACTTGATCCGGAGGGAAATCATTTCCTTTTAGAAGCATGTACTCTCTGCAATGATGCAGCGCTTGGTGAGACCCGGTTGGGAGATCCTACGGAACTGGCGCTTCTTGACCTTTCCTATAAGCACGGAATGGAGAAGAGCCGACTGGAGAAAAAAATACCCCGTGTGGACGAGCGCTCTTTTGATTCGGAGAGAAAAAGAATGACTACCGTTCACAGGAATGGAGCGGAGAAAATTGCGTATGTTAAGGGTGCAGCAGATGAGATGATAGACCGTTGCCAAAGCATCTGCATGCATGGAAAAGAAATCACCTTTTCAGCCAAAGCAAAGCGGGAAGCAAAAGCGGCAGTGGAGGAAATGGCAAACAAAGCTTATCGTGTGCTTGCAGTTGCAATCAAGCACAAGGGAGATTTAAAAGATGAAAAGAACATGGTATTTGTGGGGCTGGTGGGAATGATCGATCCTCCCCGCGAAGAGGCAAAAGGGGCGGTGGAAAGTTTTAAGGGTGCGCATGTAGATACCGTGATGATTACAGGCGATCATGTGGATACTGCCTTTGCCATAGCAAAGGAGTTAGGAATTGCACAGGATAAAAGGGAGTGTATGACAGGAGCTGAGATTGAAGAATCAGAGGACAGCGACTTTGTAAACCGGGTGGAAAATATCCGTGTTTTTGCCAGAGTTTCTCCGGAACATAAAGTGCGGATTGTGGAAGCTTTAAAGTCCAGAGGAAAGACCGTGGCAATGACGGGAGACGGTGTCAATGACGCTCCTTCCCTCAAGGCGGCAGACGTGGGAATCGCTATGGGAAAGGAAGGGACAGACGTTGCACGGAATGCGGCGGATTTGGTTTTAACAGATGATAACTTTGCCACCATTGAAAAAGCAATGAAAGAAGGCAGAGGGATTTATGAGAATATCCGTAAAACGATTTTGTTTTTGCTTTCCTCCAACTTTGGGGAAATCATTACCATGCTGGTAGCGATTCTGGCAGGCTTTCCTACGCCGCTAAAAGCAAGTCATATATTATGGATCAATTTGATTACGGACTCGCTTCCGGCACTTGCATTGGGCGTAGATAAAAATGACGGAGACGCGCTGATGAAAGAGCCGCCCAGAAAAAGTAGTGACAGCCTGTTCTCTCATGGCGGGCTTGCCTGTACTTTATGTTATGGGGCAGTCATCGGTGTGATCAGTCTGTTAGCTTTTGCAGCAGTCCCTTATCAGGAACTTGTGGGAAAGGGACTGCCAGTGACCATACAGAATCTGGAAAAAATCCTTCGGCTCCAGCCGGTTTTGAATAAAGCACAGACCCACGCGTTTACGGTGCTTGGTATGAGCCAGCTGATGCATGCAGTAGGAATGAGGGATGTGAATAAATCTATCTTTAAGATGAATCATCTGGATAATATTTACATGATTGTGGCGTGGATTTCGGGAATTGCTCTGCAGGCGCTTGTGACAGAGATCCCCTATTTTGTGAACTTGTTTGGAACCAGCAGGCTCAGCCTTTCCGAATGGGGCGTTCTTGGAGTACTTGCAAGCATGCCTCTGCTGATCCATGAACTTTTAGTGCTTTCGGATACCCTGGTGAAAAGAGCCGATATTAAGGTGTCAGAAAATACGCATAAAAGACAAAAGCATGAGAATGGCAGCTCCCAGCCAGGCGAAATTGTGTGAGCTTTTGCGGGATAGCAGACCTCCGGTAAAAAGTCCCAGATGTATGGAGAGAAAGTGGATTGTAGTCGTCAGAAACAATAGTATAATAGGGGGTAGAGATACTGTTCCGGTGCACAATCCGGCAGAGACATTGTCTACAGACAGGGCAAATGCCAGAAGAGCAGCCTCACGGCAGGAAAGCACTGCTTTATCTTCTTTATTTATTTTTTCTGAAATCGTTCTTGTGGTCAATCCTGGTTCTTTTTTGTGGAGATGGGGCAGGGCATCATAAAATTTGTACAAAGAAAGCAGAAATAGTATAGAAAAGGAAATTCCTTTTGTAAGTTTAGCAGGAATCAGGTCGAGAAAAATATTTCCGGCGAGCTGGGAGAGGGTCAGCATACTGCCAGACAGCAGAGCTATGATGAAAACAGATAGAAAAGAGACCTGTACTTTTTCCATTCCGTAAGATAATCCCGCGGCAAAAGCGTCCATAGAAAGGACGATTACTAGAAGAATAAAAAAATAAATAGATATAGTCATGTCATTTAGCCTTTTAAGTTTGCTATATTATATTCATATATGGTATAATTTGACTACAATATCTGAAAGATTTTGTCGGCATAAGCGGAGAAAGGTGCAGAAAATGTCATGATTGATAAAAAAGTATGTATACTTGTAGGGAACACAGGAGCCAAAGAATACTCTCTTTTGGAAAAATATGCCAGACAGGGATGTATGATTGCCCTTATGAATAAGAACAAAGAGCTTGGAAGGATGATTAAAGAGGAACTAGAAGAAAGCTATCACGTCGGAGTTTTCTTTTATCACGGAGATGTAGAAAAAGAAGAGGACAAGGATATTTTTTTCGCGGCGGTGGAAGCGATGTATGGCAGAGCAGATCATATTATATGCCATAACGATTAAAGAAGGAGGTAAGCTATGAAACTAATCTTTGTAGGAGCAGCACATGAGGTGACAGGAAGCTGTCACTATTTGAATGCCTGTGGGAAGCACATACTTGTGGACTACGGTATGGAACAGGGAGCCAATACATTTGAAAACTGTGATTTGCCGGTACAGGAGTCTTACATAGATTATGTACTGCTTACCCATGCTCATATTGATCATTCCGGTATGATTCCAAGGCTGACAGCGCGGGGATTCAGGGGACAGATTTTTACTACAAAGCCGACTGCGGACCTGTGCAGCATTATGTTGCGGGATTGTGCGCATATACAGATGCAGGAGGCGGAATGGAAGAATCGTAAGGCAAAGAGAAATGCAAATGTAGCCTATCAGGAGCCTGTTTATACGATGGAGGATGCGGACGCTGCCATCAAAAGAATCGTACCCTGTGATTATGGACAGGAAATAGATCTTTGCGAAGGAATTAAAATCCGGTTTACAGATGTTGGACATTTGCTTGGTTCTGCGAGCATTGAGGTGTGGGCGACGGAAGGGGAGACAACAAGGAAGATTGTCTTTTCAGGAGATATTGGAAATGAAAATCTTCCGCTAATCAAAAGTCCGAGTAAGACGGAAGAAGCGGATTACGTTGTCATGGAGTCTACCTATGGAGACAGGTTCCATCCCGGCGAGCACCCTGATTATGTGAAGGAACTTGCAGGAATTTTGCAGGAAACCTTTGACAAGGGCGGAAATGTGGTCATTCCTTCGTTTGCGGTGGGAAGAACCCAGGAAATATTATATTTTCTGCGTAAAATAAAAGTGGATCAGATGGTAAAAGGACATGGAAATTTCCCTGTGTATGTGGACAGTCCTTTAGCAGTGGAGGCAACCAATATCTTCCACAAGAATGAAGACAGATGTTTTGGGGAAGAGGCGATGAAACTGGTGCGTGCAGGAATCAATCCAATTTCATTCCCGGGACTAAAGCTTACGATTACCAGTGAAGAGTCAAAAGAAATCAACTTCGAATCTACGCCGAAGGTCATCATATCAGCATCCGGTATGTGCGAAGCAGGAAGAATCCGCCACCATTTGAAGCATAATCTCTGGAGACCCGAATGCACAATTTTATTTGTTGGCTATCAGGCAGTAGGTACTTTGGGAAGAATGTTGATAGAAGGTGTTGACGAAGTAAAGTTGTTTGGCGAACCCATTGATGTGCGTGCATCCATACGCACCCTTGTGGGACTTTCGGGGCATGCAGACAAAAACGGGCTGATTGACTGGGTGAAGGGATTTAAAGATAAGCCGAGGCGGGTGTTCGTAGTGCATGGTGAGGATTCGGTATGTAAGAGTTTTACAGAGTGTCTTTGGGTTGAACATGGAATCAAGGCATATGCACCATACAGTGGAACAGAATTTAATCTATTGACAGATAAGATTGAATATGAGGCAGTGCCTATTCCAATCCAGAAGAAAACAAAGACAGTATCTGATGTATTTACACGTCTTCTGGCAGCCGGTCAGAGGCTGATTGCCGTAATTCGCAAAAACGAAGGCAGACCAAATAAAGAGTTGGCAAAATTTGCCGATCAGATCAATTCCCTCTGTGACAAGTGGGATGCATAAAAACGATGGAGGGAGATTGAAATGAGTCTGGCAGATGAAATATTTGTCAATATGTGCAGGGATATTCTGGAAAACGGTACCAGCACAGAAGGAGAAAAGGTGCGGCCCAAATGGGAGGACGGAACGTTTGCGTATACGATTAAGAAATTCGGAGTGGTGAACAGATATGATTTGTCGAAAGAATTTCCGATACTAACTCTCAGAAAGACGGCTTTAAAGAGCGCTACGGACGAATTGTTGTGGATCTGGCAGCGCAAATCCAACAACATCCATGATCTTCACAGCCATATTTGGGATGAGTGGGCTGATGCAGACGGTTCCATTGGGAAGGCATATGGATATCAGATGGGCGTGAAGCATCAGTATAAAGAGGGGATAATGGATCAGGTAGACAGAGTGATTTATGATCTTAAGAATAATCCCTTCAGCCGCAGGATCATGACCAACATTTATGTGCATCACGACCTTCACGAGATGAATCTGTATCCCTGCGCTTATAGTATGACATTCAATGTAACCCAGAAAAAGGGAGAGAAAAAGCTCACTTTGAATGCTATTTTAAATCAGCGTTCCCAGGATGTGCTCACTGCAAACAACTGGAATGTGGTGCAGTATGCAGTGCTGGTTCATATGCTGGCACAGGTATGCGGCATGAAGGCGGGAGAACTGGTTCATGTGATTGCGGATGCGCATATTTATGACAGGCATGTTCCCTTAGTAGAAGAACTGATTAGCAGGGAGTCTTACCCAGCGCCGTCCTTCTGGTTGAATCCTGAGATAAAGGATTTTTATCAGTTTACAAGGGAAGATGTAAGAGTAGAGAATTATGTAGCGGGCGAACAGATTAAGAATATTCCCGTTGCAATATAAGAGATGGACATGCAGGAAAGGAAATGTAGGATATGAATCTGATAGCAGCAGTGGATGAAAAGTGGGCAATTGGAAATGGCGGTGATCTTTTGATCAGGATTCCGGCAGACCACAAGAATTTCCGTCAGGAAACCACAGGGAAAGTGGTGGTGTTAGGGAGAAAGACTTTAGAGACCTTTCCTCAAGGGTTGCCTCTTAAAAACCGCACGAATATCATTTTATCTGCCAACCCGGAATATAAGGTTAAAGATGCGACGGTAGTGCATAGTGTGGAGGAGCTGCTTTCGGAACTTGAAAAATATGATACACAGGATGTGTATATTGTAGGGGGAGAAAGCATTTATAGGCAGCTTCTCCCATACTGTGATGTGGCGCATATCACAAAGATCGATCATGTTTATGATGCAGACGCTTATTTCCCCAATCTGGACGAAATGCCGCAGTGGCAGATTACGGCTGACAGCGATGAACAGACCTATTTTGATATTACCTATCATTTCCTAAAGTATGAGAGGATTGCGCGGTAAACACAATTGACTTTTACCATAAAAAGTATAATAATAAGAAAGGAACGTAACTATTCAGTACAGGTCGAAGCATTTACTGCTGAGACCGTAAGAATATGATTCAGGCATGCAAAATCCTATTGCCGCAGGCAATTTAGGATGGATTTTGCATTGTAACTGTGAAGGTACTGAACAGTTACAAAGAAACTTAAGAGGGAGCACAATATTATGGAAAAGAAAAATATTGATTGGGCAAATCTTGGATTTGGCTATATCCAGACAGATTATAGGTTCGTATCAAATTATAAGAATGGCGCATGGGATGATGGCGTCATAACAGAGGATGCGAATGTGGTCATCAGTGAATGTGCAGGTGTTCTGCAATATGCACAGACAATATTTGAAGGCATGAAGGCTTATACGACAGCAGACGGACGCATCGTTACTTTTCGCCCTGATCTGAACGCAGAAAGAATGGAACAGAGCGCAAAGCGTCTGGAGATGCCGGTTTTTCCTAAAGAGCAATTTGTTGAGGCGGTGCTTAAGACCATCAAGGCAAATGAGGCTTATGTGCCTCCGTATGGCAGCGGCGCAACTTTATATGTGCGTCCTTATATGTTTGGAAGCAATGCCGTTATTGGCGTAAAGCCGGCGGATGAATATCAGTTCAGAGTGTTTACCACCCCGGTTGGACCTTATTTTAAGGGAGGCGTTAAGCCGCTTACAATCCGTGTCAGTGATTTTGACCGTGCAGCGCCGAATGGAACAGGTCATATCAAGGCAGGACTTAATTATGCAATGAGTCTTCACGCTATTGTGGATGCACATGAGCAGGGGTACGATGAGAATATGTATCTTGATGCAGGAACGAGAACAAAGGTAGAGGAAACAGGCGGTGCGAACTTCCTGTTCGTGACAAAAGACGGCAAGGTTGTGACACCTAAATCAGACAGTATCCTTCCTTCCATCACCAGACGTTCCCTGATGCAGGTTGCCAGAGATTATCTGGGACTGGAAGCAGAAGAGAGGGAAGTTTATCTGGATGAACTGAAAGATTTTGCGGAATGCGGTTTATGCGGCACAGCAGCAGTCATCTCACCGGTTGGTAAGGTGGTAGACCATGGAAAGGAAATCTGTTTCCCCAGCGGAATGACGGAAATGGGACCTGTCACGAAAAAGCTGTATGAGACACTTACCGGTATTCAGATGGGCACCATTGAAGCGCCGGAAGGATGGATCGTGGAAGTAAAGTGATTTTTGTAAAGCGGCATTTATTGTGAGATAATAGGGTATTCAAGCTTGTGAGTTTGAATGCCTTATTTTGTCTCACAGGGAATTTTTATAAATGCTTATGAGATTAAAGAACGGAGAGGATTTCTGGTGGAAGCAAGGAAGATTTTAGAACAGGTAAAAGAAGGAAGTATGTCGATAGAGGATGCGGAGAAATATTTCAGGAAGCAGCCTTTTGAGGAACTTGGCTATGCAAAGCTGGATACCCATAGAGAGATGCGTTCAGGATTTCCGGAAGTGGTTTATTGCAGCAAAAAGCCGGACCAGTATCTGCTTTCCATTTATCAGAGATTGTTTGAGGAAAACGGAGAGGTTTTTGGAACCAGAGCGGAAAAGCACCAGTATGAATTGGTGAAGCAAGTCCTTCCGCAGGTGGCTTATGATGAAGTATCCCGCATTTTAAAAATTGAAAAAGAAAATAAAAGAAGATGCGGAAAGATTGCGGTCTGTACGGCAGGCACAGCGGACATTCCGGTAGCGGAGGAGGCAGCTCAGACCGCAGAATTTTTTGGCTCTTATGTGGAACGGATTTATGATGTGGGGGTGAGCGGGCTGCACAGGCTGATTTCCCGCCTTGATGTGATACAGGAGGCAAACTGCGTGGTAGCAGTGGCAGGAATGGAGGGAGCGCTTGCAAGTGTTCTGGGCGGTTTGGTCAGCAGACCGGTGATCGCAGTCCCCACTTCTGTAGGTTATGGGGCAAGCATGCACGGTCTTTCGGCGTTACTTACCATGATCAACTCCTGCGCAAATGGGATAGCCGTCGTCAATATTGATAATGGCTATGGCGCCGGCTATATTGCAACCCAGATCAACCGGCTGGGATGTCAGAAAGACGATAAGGGGGAGTAGAAGATGGGAAAGACTTTATATCTGGAATGTTATTCCGGAATCAGCGGAGATATGACGGTGGCAGCGCTGCTGGATCTTGGGGCAGATGAAAAAGTGCTTAAAGCGGCATTAGAGAGCCTTCCGGTAAAGGGATTTGAAATCGAAATAAGCAGAGTGAAGAAGGCTGGGCTGGATGCCTGTGATTTCCTTGTGAAGCTGGATAGAAATCATGAAAATCGTGACCATGATATGGAATATCTGCATGGACACAGTCATGCGCATCACCATGATAAAGAAAAATGTATGGAGGAAAGGCAACATGTCCATGAAGAAATTCATGAACATTGCCATGATGAGCATGTTCATGAGCATAGGGGACTGCCGGAGGTACTGGAGATCATTGAAAATGCCAAAATCAGTGCACGTGCCAGAAAGACGGCTATAGAAATTTTCAGGATATTGGCTTTGGCGGAGGCAAAAGCTCATGGCGTGCCTATAGAGCAGGTGCATTTTCATGAAGTGGGGGCTGTGGACTCTATTGTGGATATTGTTGCAGCGGCGGTATGTCTGGATAATCTGGATATCACAGATGTGGTAGTACCCTTTGTATGTGAAGGCAGAGGAACGGTAAGGTGCCAGCATGGTATTCTTCCGGTGCCGGTTCCGGCGGTAATCAATATCATGGAGGCATTTGAGCTTCCTGTCAGGATTACGGCCGTGGAGGGAGAACTGGTGACTCCTACGGGGGCAGCAATCCTTGCAGCCGTAAAAACGGCTTCCAGACTGCCGGAACAGTTCACGATCGTCCAAACGGGAGTTGGAGCAGGAAAGCGGAATTATGAAAGACCCAGCCTGCTTCGGGCAATGTTGATTGAGGAAAAAGGGGAGAATCGACCAGAAGAATCCTTCAAGCAGGACGAGATTTATAAACTGGAAACAAATATTGACGACTGTACGGGAGAACTTCTTGGATATACGATGGACAATCTCATGAGTGCAGGCGCCAGGGACGTCCACTTTACGCCTGTATATATGAAGAAAAATCGCCCGGCTTATATGCTTACAGTCATTTGTGATGAAACACATATAAAGAAAATGGAGCAGATTATTTTTGAGGAGACTACCACCATAGGGATCCGTAGGATGCGGATGGAACGCACGGTTTTAGAGAGAGAGGAAACTGTAATCGCATTGGAAAGGGGAGAGGTGAAGGCAAAAAAGTGTACTTTGCCGGATGGTCAGGTGAGACTTTACCCAGAATATGAAAGCGTGGCAGAGTTGGCGAGGAAAAATGATATACCTTTTCAGCTGGTGATGGAGGAAGTGAAGCGGATGTCATAAAGTGGAAAAGTAGAGAATGATAGTCTGTTTCTGTATTTGTTTTAAGGTTTGGGGCAGGAGATAAGATGGAAGTGTATATGAAAAAAAAGGAGCAACTGCTGCATAAAATGGCGCAGTATGCCGAGCAGGATGTAATGGTGGCTTTTTCAGGGGGTGTTGACAGTAGTCTGCTTTTAAAATTAGCGCATGAAGCAGCCCAAAAGACGGGAAAAGAAGTTTATGCAGTGACGATGCAGACCCGTCTGCATCCGATCAGGGAAATAGAAGAAGCAAAAAGAGTGTGTGAAGAAATCGGAGCAGTCCACATTGTTATAGCGGTGGATGAACTTGAGGAAGCAGGGATTATGAATAATCCGGTGGAACGCTGTTACTTATGTAAAAAGCATCTGTTTCTCAAGATGAAAGAAAGGGCTTCTGAACTTGGAATAAGTGTGATTTTAGAGGGGACCAATGAGGACGATCTCCATGTCTATCGTCCCGGTATAAAGGCCCTTAGAGAATTGCAGATTATCAGCCCCTTGGCGGAAGCGGGGCTTACCAAAGCGGAGGTGAGGAAAATGGCATGCGAGTATGGCATTTCCGTATCTTCTAAGCCGGCAACGCCCTGCCTTGCCACCAGATTTCCCTATGGAACAGAGCTTACCTATGAAAAAATGGCACAAGTGGAAAAAGGCGAGACTTTTCTGAAAGGGATTGGTTTACATAATGTCAGGGTCAGAGCCCATGATAAGCTTGCAAGGATAGAAGTAGATGAGAGTGCGTTTGCAGAATGTTTGGCACATAAGAAAGAAATTGCCGAGTATCTGAAAAACCTAGGGTTTGTTTACATAACATTGGACTTGGAGGGTTTTCGTTCCGGAAGCATGGATGTTGGTATAAATGAGGTTTCATAAAGATAGTTAACGATAGAAGGGACGGTTATAGTGATGAAGTATAGAGAACTGAAAAGATGCAGCAATTTGAAAGTGAGCGAAATCGCATTAGGGTGTGAGGGCTTTATAGACAAGACACCGGAAGAATTTAAAGAGATGCTGGAGCGGGCGCTTGAACTGGGCATTAATTTTATTGATATGTACACGCCCAATCCCGTATTCCGCGATAATTTGGGCGCTGCTATGAAGGGGAGAAGAGATAAATTTGTTCTGCAGGGGCATATCTGCTCTGTATGGGAGGATGGTCAATACCTCCGCACCAGAAACATAGAAAAGGCGAAAGCCGGATTGGACGATCAGCTACAGCGGCTTGGAACAGACTACCTTGATATTGGAATGATTCATTATGTAGATGGTGAAAGCGATTTTGAAGAGGTCTTTCAGGGAGAAATCATAGAGTACTGTAAGGAACTGAAGGCGGAAGGAAAAATCCATGCCATTGGATTAAGTTCTCACAATCCGGTGATTGCAAGGAAGGCAGTGGAAACGGGGCTGATTGATGTGCTGATGTTTTCGGTAAATGCTGCCTATGACATGCAGCCGGCAAGCGAGGATTGCAATGATTTGTTTGACCCGGCAAATTATCAGAACGGTTTCGTGGGAATGAACCCTGACAGAAAAGCATTATATGAGTTATGCGCGCGAGAGGATGTGGCAATTGACGTTATGAAGGTCTTCGGCGGAGGAGATATGCTAAACGCGGAACTTTCTCCTTTTGGCGTGGCATTCAATGAATACCAGTGTATCGAATACTGCCTGACCAGACCGGGAGTGGTATCTATTATGGCAGGCTGCCACAGCATCAGCGAAATTGAGAAAGTGGTATCCTATTATGATGCTTTGAAGGAGGAAAAAGATTATTCACTGGTCTTGTCACAGATGGACAAATTCAAGTTCCATGGCAACTGTATGTACTGCGGACACTGTGCACCATGCAGTGTGGGAATCAGTGTGGCGGAAGTCAACAAGTATTTGAATCTGTGTCTGGCACAAGGACAGGTGCCCGAGACGGTGGCAGACCACTATAAGCTCCTTGAGCACCACGCGTCAGAATGCGTTGCATGTGGAAGATGTGAGGGGAATTGTCCTTTTGGGGTGGGGATTATTGAGAAGATGAAGAAGGCTGTGGAAGTGTTTGGATACTAAAAATAATATTTATGTGAAATGACAGGCGGAACCTGATTAACCCTTGTAAGCAGATTTGCTGATGAGGATTGCCAATCGGGTTCCGCTTTTTATGTAGTTGTAAAAATGCATAGATTGATGAACTATAGTGACAATAAAGTGGTTTGATTGTTAGAAGCATTTTTCTATGATATATGATAAAATGGGAAAAATTTACTGTGAGGAAAATAATGATTACAATTGGAATTTGTGATGACGAAAAGTACATTGCAGATATATTAAAAACAAAAATACAAATATGCTTTAATGAATATGGAATACAAACTGAGATTCTTGTATTTCTTTCCGGAAAGGAGTTGTTGGATTGCTCTCAAAAGCTGGATTTGTTATTTCTTGATATTGATATGTCGGAAATAGACGGAATTGAAGCGGGTAAATGTTTTCGTAATAAAAATAAAGATTGCAAGATTGCTATGATTACAGTGCGAAGTGATAGAATGAAGGAAGCATTTTCTTTAGAGGCGTACCGATTTATCGTGAAGCCATTTGAAGATGATGAGATTAGGGAAGCAATAGATTCTTTTATGAGAAGAAGGATTGGATATCGGAAAATTCTGCTGTATGAAGGGCGTAGGGCTGTTGAGATATATCAGTATCAAATCATGTATATACAGACTTATGATAGTTATACAGAGTTTATTGTAGAGTCAAGGATTCTGCGAAGTGAAAAGTCTCTTAAGGAATTGGAGACGGAGCTTGATGGACGGTTATTTTTTAGAATCAATAAGAAGTATATTGTTAATTTTCGCAATATTAATTTTTATGAGAATGGAATGATATCCATTGCCGAAGAAAAAATGAAGGTGGCACGAAGAAGAATTCATGAGTTTGAGAAAAGCTATAGGGAATTCGACTTAAAATACCGTTAGGAGATGCTATATGATAATTGCGATTATTTGCGGAATATATATAATGGAAGTATTTAAATATCATCTGGCATTGGAGATTGTATATAAGGAAAAAATACAAAAGAGATGGAGTTACTATATAGGTGCTGTAATAACTTTCATTTATATGATTTTTGCTGGGGGAAATGCAGAGAGAAATTATTTGGTAGCATATGCATGTATTATGCTTGCAACAATTTTTTCTATATCGGGTAATTTTAAAAATAAATTGGTAAAATCATTTTTATTGTGTATTTTGATTACAAGTATAGATGAGGTGGTAGAAGGCATCTTATTGCAAATTGAAACAACAGTGAAGTATGTAAGTCATATTCATTATTGGGTCGATTTGCTTACAAGTATATGGGGATTAGCTGTTTTGAGTATTGTTTTCTTTTTTTATAAAAGAAAAAAGGAAACCCTCTATTTAAGCAAAAACAAGATTATTTTTGTTGTTGTAATCAGTGGAGTGTCGCTTGCATTGACCATCAGCAGTTTGAATTTTGCAAAGGATTTTGTGAAAAATATGAATTTCCAATATTTTTCAGATTTTGTTGCATCAATTGCTTATATAAGTTTGTGCCTGCTGTGTTGGCTCTTAGTTTATTTTAGAAATCAGGATGAATGGAAGGCAAGGGAGATTGAACTGGAAAAGATGTTGAAAGAAGAACAGAAAAATTACTATCAACAGTTGTTGAAAAAAGAAGAAGATACACGAAAATTCCGTCATGACATGGAAAATCATTTTTTATGCATTGAAGAGTTAGTGAATCGGGAAGATTTAATAGGAGTAAAACGATATTTGCAGAATATTTCAGGGCAGATGGAAAAGATTCGTAATATGGTATATACGATGGGAAATGATCTTTTTGATTTGATTTTAAATGATAAGATTTCCTGTTTGGAAAGAGAAACGAAAGTCATAGTGAGAGGAGAGTTTGGTCAAAAATTAAATGTCTCTGACATGGACATCTGCATTATTTTTTCCAATCTTTTTCAAAATGCGGTGGAAGAGATTAATCGGCAGAAGAAAGGATGGCTTTTCGTGTGGGTGCAATCGGGGAAGCAGTATACGGAAGTGGTGCTGCAAAACAGCGTGCGTAAGAAAATAATATTGCAGAAAAATGGACTGCCATGTACTTTGAAGGAAGATAAGAAAAGACATGGGATAGGGCTACAAAATGTAAAATCGGTTGTTGAAAGAAATGGAGGAACGTTTGAGATTACCAGCAGAGAGGATAAATTTGAAGTGAGGATTCAATTACATAATCTAACCGATAAAGAAGTTAATTGACCGATAACGGGGATAAGATTGAAAGTATAGGTTATATTCTGCTATATATGAACAAAGAGATTAAAATATACCAAATAAATATTGGAGGTGTTATTTATGTTTTTTGATTTTATGGCAGAAGTTACAACAAGAGGAATATGGGGAAATATTATTCGACTTCTTTTTGGATGAAGTACTATTTTTATAATGAACTTATACCTCGCTCATAAGATATATCCATGCCCCATGAAAAATCAATATCTGGTATTTATTCAGTTGTTCCTAAAGGTGAATGCAACGAAAGCGAAAGTAGTCAGACCGGCACGGAGTAAATATCTAGGATTCACATTTCTGAAAAGCGGAGAGAGATGGAAGGTAAAGCCTACCACCGAAAAGAAAAAGAAGCTGAAGAAGAAGCTAAGTGAATATCTGAAAAGAGGGAAAACAATAGCAAGACCACTGGCAGTCACAATCAAGCGTGTAAATGAGATTGTAAGAGGATGGATAAACTACTTTAGAATCGGAATGATGAAGCGGTTTATGGAAAAGTTTGGACAACGGCTGAGACACAAAATAAGAGTTATAGTCATGAAACAATGGAAAAGCCGAAAACCATATATAGAAACTTATGTTATGATGCCGGGATTAAAACATAGCGTGTTTTATGTTTGAACCTCTGTAGGAACTTTGAAAATTTAATATTTTACGGTAGATTTATTTTGGGAGGCTTCATCAGCTTACAGTCATTAGTATACTTTTGGCTTATCCTTAAGCTAATACCGGATTCTGTGCATAGTTCCCTAGACCCTTTCGAAATCCGAAGAGTTTCCTGAAGTTTAGTGCTGTTATTTCGCTTCCGAAAAAGAATTTACCACGTTGTTTTCCGCTTGGAAGTTTGTCGAGACGATAATTCTTTCGGATGCTGGCAGGAATGGTTTCTACTCCATTTCTCAGCCTTGCCAGATTGCTGAACTCCTCACTTTGCATATATCTCTGGCTTTTTGCTCTGTTGGAGGCATTTTTGACGTAATAAAGGTAGCCACCTTTTTATATATCTTCGGATGGCATTGATTCTGATATGTACAACCGGCACAATGATTCCGGTCAAATGAAACCCGGCACTGCCTTGTCGTTTTGGTATAACTCTGGCTTATTGGTTCATGACCCGCAGCACATTTCAGCAGACGCATTCCGTCTTCATTGAATTCAAAGTCTGCCAGTGCATTCGGATCAGATGGATTCTGGAGTGCCGATGAATTCATGGTACCGTCCTCCTTGATCCTCAGCCGACGTTTTTCGTTTTCAACAACTGTCTGATTCGAAAGGCATCTGGTAAAAAGCTGGTACTCCGTTGCTTCTTCAAAATCTGTCCTGCACAGCCCAAGCGGACAGTCGCTGTCTGCCAGCAGGGCCTGAATGATCGCCTCCATGCCATCATTTCTCTGATGATAGAAGATATGGTTATAATCATTCGGATCTGCATAATGCATCAGGTGTTCAGGAATCATATCCGGCTACTTTTTTATGAGATAAACAACCAGTTTGGATATGCAGGTATAAATCAGTTCAATACGGCTGTGGAAATTGATGTTGGATTCTATCATGATGGAATCCATACGGCGCACACGCCCATTCAGCTTCATTATCTTAGTAATCTTACTGCTGGGATCTTTTACGCAGTCATGGTATAAGTCCACACCGTGAAGAGTCTCGTAGCCGTAGCATCTTTTGCGGAAACGGATCAGGGTTTTGTCTGATATCGGCTGTTCCACAAAACTCGTGGCATGCAGAGCGTACTGAAGATGATGGTCAAGCATAAGGTTCTCAACGATTTCATCATCAGAATAGTCAAAAAGCTCTTTGATGATGAGTGCACCGATAATAACATTTACGGGTGCATTGGGTCTGGAGGCTTTATCACTATACAGGACAGAAAAGCGTTCTTCGTCTATCGCAGGAAAAATCTCATCAGCAAAAATCTTCGCCCAGGATTTCTCCAAAGCATTCCTTTCGCGTTCGGTAAGATTCATAAAGCTGTCATCCAAGGATAACTGTTGGTAATCATTTGCTTTAAAAGACATAGACTGTACCACCTTTCAGAAATTGCTACTATTATAACTCATGAAAGGCTAAAACGCTTGCATTTACTGTAAAAAATTAAATTTTCAAAGTTCTTTAGTTGAGGCTTTTGACCCCGGCATCATGAGATAATAAACAGAGTGAATCGCTATGAAATTAATTTTTTAGGAATGTAAATGTAGTAAAAATAATTATTACATATATCTGAGAAAGGGAAAATATGAGTGACCATAATTTAGTGACTTTTAATTTCGAAGATAAGAATTTTTTGGTAGATGACAAAGGAAATGTAGTTACGTATTCTGATATATGTAATTTAACGAGAAGAGTTGAAAAAGTTATTCCAAAGCGTAGTTTAATTTTATTGCTTTGTGAAAACTCGAATGATGTGATTAAAAGTTATTTGGCATTTATTGCAAATGAAGTTATACCTATTTTGATAAGCAAAGATACAAGTATGGAGATTGTAAAAGATTTAATAAATTCATATCAGCCTAATTTCGTATTAGTACCAAATGATATTGTAAATTTGGAAAATTTAAATAGTGTGGTACTTAGTTTTGATACCTGTAAACTCTTTCGATGTAATGAATCAATGTATCCAATTTATTCTGAATTAGCTCTATTGTTGCCTACATCTGGAAGTACAGGAGGATTGAAATTAGTTAGATTAAGCTATGAAAATATCAAATCAAATGCACTTGCGATAAAAGAATATTTAAAAATAGATAGAGATGAAAAAGCTATATTGTCGTTACCAATGTTTTATACATATGGACTCTCGATTATTAATAGTCATTTTTTAGCAGGTGCAACAGTATATGTAACTTCTAAGCGTATTTATGACAAAGCGTTTTGGGATTTTTTTGATGCTTCTAAGTGTACATCATTTGCAAATGTTCCGCATGGATATGAATTGATTGATAAATTTAAAATATTTAGGAAACCTCATAATTCATTACGATATTTAACGCAAGCAGGGGGGCATTTACCAATTGATTTACAATCTAAAATAGCCCAATTTGCAAAAGATAATAAAATAGATTTTTTTGTTATGTACGGGCAAACAGAAGCTACAGCAAGAATTAGCTATGTAAATCCAAAAGATGTAGATAGTTTACTTGGTAGCATTGGAAAACCAATACCTGGTGGTGAGATGTTTCTTGTAAATAAAGAAAAGAAAAGAATTAGTGAGCCAATGAGAATAGGTGAAATTGTATATAAAGGTAAAAATGTTGCCTTGGGATATGCTTTATCTAAAACAGATTTAGAAATAGGCGATGAATGGAACAATGTTCTGTATACAGGCGATTTAGGATATTTTGATATAGAGGGTAATTTTTATGTAACTGGTAGAAAAAGCAGATTTGTTAAAATGTTGGGTGTAAGAATAAGTTTGGATGATATAGAACGCCTAATAGGTAAGAAGTTTGGAATACAATGCGCTGTTGTTGGACGAGACGAGCGGTTATGCATATTTATAGTTGACAAAGAATATGTGAGTAAAATCAAAGAGTATATTTTTAAAAACATGAATATAAATAAATCATTTATTCAATGCAGTATTATACAAAAGATACCATACAATCTAAATGGTAAAGTAGATTATAAGTTGCTATCAGAATTGTAGAGATTATGAAGGAGAAAAACGTGGATCAAAGTGTATCATTTATGCCAAAAATATTTTGTGAACCAGTGGAGAATGGTCGCTTTAAAAAAAACTATCATTTATACATCCATATACCTTTTTGCAAAAGAAAGTGTACTTATTGTGGAATAAATATTAACACTTCTTTTGAAGATTTTGATTTATATGTTAGTGCATTAGAAAAAGAATTAGTAATGATTTATGAGCAAAATATTTGTATCCAGGAATTTCAAAGTATCCATATCGGTGGAGGAACACCTTCTTTGATGACATTACATCAAATGAAAGGTTTCTTTGGAATGCTCAATCGTTTAATAAAGAATTTTGAGGATATAGAAAAGGTGATCGAATCTAATCCAGAATCACTTTCTGATGAAAAAATTAAATATCTTTCATCAATTAATAATGTAACACTAAGCATTGGGATTCAATCGTTAAATTCAAAAGTATTACATTCTACATGTAGGATGATTGATGAAAATGAAGTCATAAATATCCTTAAGAAAGTGAAAATTAGACCTTTTTTAGGCGTGGGAGCAGATGTGATATGCGGATTACCATTTAGCACGAAAGAAATATTCCTAAGTGATATATCTAGATTGGTGACATTAGGAATTGACCATTTATCAATTTATCCATTATGGATTGAGAAAGAATCCATTTTGGGTAAAAATTATGAAAAATACAAAGAGCAGTTAATGAATGATAATCAAAAAGAGCAATGTTTAGTCGATGCTCAAAAGGTTTTATTTGAAAACGGATATAAAAAGAAATCGGTATACCATTATTGTAAAGAAAATAAAAAGTTATTCATTTATGGTAATTCCCAGATCTTAGGGGATGAGTGGATAGGGATTGGTGCTAGTGCAATAAGCTTTTTTAATAATACCAAAGTAGAAAACATAATATGTCATGAGAAATATCTAATGGCTATCAAAGATAACAAATTACCAATTCTAAATCAATATAAATATTCATTTACAGAAATTTTGATAAATAAGTTTGCTTATGCAATTAGAAATCCAGTAATAATAATCGATGAGGAGAAAAAGCAATTAGGCGAAATTGGATTTAAACTTTTTACAAAATTCATAAATAAATTAAAAAATATGGATTTTGTGAAAGAAACAAATTTGGGATGGGAGATAACTAATAAAGGGACTATTAACATTGGAATGATAGACGGAATATTTATAAAGAATATATTAATGGAAGATACGTATGAATAAAGAAATATTTTCGACAGAAGAAATAGCTAGGGATATTTTGGAGCTATACAATATACAAGTATTGAATAATGAGGATAATCTGTTAGATATAGGGCTGGATTCGTTTGACTTATTTAGTTTAGTTAACTATGAATTGATAAAATATAATGTAAAAATAATTTGTCCTTTTTACATAAATGAAATTTGGTCAGTAGCACAATTATATAAATATATAAAAAAATTATTATAGGATAAAATAACAAAATAGTATGAAAAATAAGCCGGATGAATTTATGAATAGCATATTTGAGTTATGCTCCAATATATATTATGGACCATATAGAAAGAAATATAAAATGATTTCCACAGGTTCGAATGATTTGCCTATGCCTAGAATTTGGAAAAAATTGATTACTCAAGAAGTAAAGAATGATTTGGTATATATGTGGTATACTGCACCGGGGGGTCTTGCTGCAGAGAGAAATTATTTGAAAATGTATCATGAAATCCTATCTACAAAAGGGAAATCGCTTGTTTCAAAAAAAAGAGATGTGTGTATGACGCTAGGAGCTTGTCAAGCAGCAAAAATAATATTTGATTATTTAATACAACGAAAAAAGATAAAGAAAGTTTTAATTTTAGGTTATAGCTATTCTCTATTTGAGAGGGAATGCAGAAGATATAATCTTATGTATCAAGAATTATCTAGTTGTAAAAAAGGGAAAAATTTACCAAGTGTTAGCGAGATAAAAAATAGCAAATCTGATGCCGATTTATTTATTTTATCGTTACCATCAAATCCAACTGGCGAAATCTGGAGACAAAATGAATTTGAAAGTTTTTTGAAATATATAAAGGAATCAAAAAAAATAGTTCTATTAGATATTGTTGGATATTTTCAAATATCAGAAAGAAATAATTTATTATTCGATTATGCAATTAGAAAAATAGGGATAGAGGAGCAAGTTTACATAATAAATTCTTTTTCAAAAAGTGACAGTGTACCAGCTTTTAGATTGGGATATTTGATTGGATGTGGTGATTTGTATCAATTTGCTGCCAATAGTCAATATGATGAGATGATGAATGTACCTATTTTTCCTGTTATTCCCATGTTGTTCTCTTTACATGCACGAATAATATTTATGAATAGAAAATATCGATGGGAAATAGATGAAAAAAGGTTCAAATCAATAGCTTATAACTTATTAAAAGAATCATTTGCTCTTTTATCACCTAAGTGGGAAAAGAAAATATATCATTTGTTTTATGGAAACAAGTTCAATCGCTACTATAGAACCTATGTGAATGAACAACTGAAAAACGAAAGAATTATTCTGAGAAATTATGAATATATGCTTAATGTTTTAAAAGATGATATAGTAGATTGGATACATATGGAAAGTGGATTTAATGTAATTATAGAGTTAAAAGGAACAGAATTTTTTGAAGAATACGAATTTTGCAAGAAATTGTTAAGTTATAATGGATTATCAGTGTTAACGGAATCGTGTTTTACAATTGAGCAAAGACGTGAAAATAGATTTTGGATTAGAATATCTTTAGCAAAAGAGGAGAGTTATTTTAAAAAATCTATTATAATGCTAAGAAAATTTTTGATTATATTAAAGGAAAATAATTATAAACTTAATACTAGGTAATTGCGAAGCAAGTTCGCAATTACCTAGTGCATGGTTTTTAGTTCCTAGGCAACTCTATTATACCATATCCGGTGAGGAGTTATTTGTATTTTAGAAACAAAAAATTCCGCATTTATGCGGATTGTGGCGTTTTGCAAACGCCTAAAACTTAATAAAAATGAAAGGAGTATATGGTAAAAAGTAAAAAATAGAGCCATTATAAATAATATGTTAAGCTATGAATTTGCAAAAGATTTAATAGGAAAGTATGGATCTCCTTTGGTTGTATATTCGATGGAACAATTAGAAGCTAATTATGCAAGATTAGAAAAAGCACTACCTAAAAATTCTCAAATTGTATATTCGGTCAAGGCGAATCCTAATCCTATGATTTTAAAATTGTTCTGTGAATTGGGTGCTTTTTTTGAAACAGCATCAGAAAAAGAATTCATATTAGTTATGGAGAATGGTATTAGTGCTACAAGGATAATCTATAGTGGACAGGCTAAAACTAGAGAAGGAATAATCAATGCTTTAACTAAGGGAGTATTTTTATTCAATTTGGAATCAATCCATGAAGTTGAAATGATGGTTGAATTAACTAACGAACTACATAAAGAAGCGAGGGTTTTATGTAGAATTAACCCTAATTATAATTCCAATAATGCAATTCTTAAAATGGGGGGAAAACCTTCTGCTTTTGGAATAGATGAGAATGAGATTGAGAAAGCTATAGAGTTGTGTAATGGTTCATATGTAATTTTAAGTGGATTGTTTATGTATAATGGCTCTCAATATTATGAGGCAAAATCTATATTTAATAATTCAAAATATCTTTATGATTTATCATTGAAAATAATGAAATTATATGGTCTGAAATTTAATTATATTGACTATGGGGGGGATTTGGAGTAATAGAGAATGAAAATCAAAAAGAATTAAATCTGAATGAGTTGAAGCAGATGTTAGATTCAGATTATTTTGGTACATATACATATACAAATTCATTTTATGAGAGTGGTCGATATTTAACAAATAATGCCGGGATAGTGCTTACGACTGTAAGAGATGTGAAAAAATCAAGAAATGAAAAATATGTAATACTCGATGCAGGGATAAACATGATGGGAATTCGTCAATATTGCTATAGACTATATCAGCCATTTCTATATAGCTTTTATACTAATAGAGATAAAGAATCCCAAATATTCGTTGGACCAACATGTACGACTATAGACAATGTTCACGAGGCTTTTGATTTTGATAAATTGGAAATAGATGATGTTATTGCAATAACAGAGGCTGGTTCATATTTATTATCTTATTCACCATTATTCTTTTGTGGACAAGAGATACCTCGAGAAGTATTAGTGGATAAACAGCAAAATATTTATGTGAATAAAATCGGTGTAGATTACTATCGTATTGATAAATAATTTGAGGAGGCGTTATATGAATAAAATGTTTAGAAAACCACACATTAGGATAGCCTTAACTTCGGACTGTAATTTTCGGTGTATATATTGTAGAGATGGTGGAGAAGGCGTAAAAGTTGATAATGAATTGGACTATGAGCAGATAATTAAGATTATTGAGATTGCTAACAAAGTGGGATTTTCCCATATTAAGTTTACAGGAGGAGAACCTCTTTTGCGAGAAAAGAAAAAAGGAGATTTATTTAAAATAATAAAATACGTTAAAGATAATTTAAAATTTGATGATATTCAAATGGTTACCAATGGATTCTTTTTGCAAGATTATGAGGATGAACTACTATCTTCGGGATTAAATTCTCTAACTGTTAGTTTAGATACGACGGATACAAATGAATTTATGGAAATAACAGGAATAAATTGTTTTGAACGAGTTATTGAGGGAATCAAATCAATTCAAAGAAAAGGTTTACCAGTCATAATAAATTGTGTATATTTTAGTGGAAATAAGGAGCATGCTTTGAAATTAATAGATTTAGCATGTGAGATGCAAGTTTCTATAAAGCTATTAGATTGTGTAGATTTTGATGAAAAAGGGAAGTATGCACCGTTATATGAATTGTATGATATTCTTGGACAGAAGTTTGGAGATAGCTGCTATGTATTGCCACCTGGAGGATTAGGAACTCCTATGAGAAAATATACTTTTAAAAATAGCAATATTTTATTAAAGGATGCTTTCGTAGGGACAAATTATAATAGAAATGTTTGTAATGAGTGTAAGTATTATCCTTGTCAAGATGCAATGATTTCATTGCGGGTAACTGCCGATGGCAAATTAAAAAGGTGTTTAATAAGGGACGATAATCTCGTGGATTTAAAACTTGATTTAGAAAATATGGATTATGAAGCTGTTGAAAAGAAAATACAAGAGTCATATGACTTATTGATAAATGCAGAATATAAAGAAAATTTTTGGAAGCCGTATGAAAACTATTAAAAAATAAGATTATTAAAATTTTTGAAGGAATAGTTTATAAATGTTTATACCTAACTAAGTAAATGGAGTATAAAGATGAAAGCATGTATTATAAATCCACCAACCCAGGTAAAAAAGAGAAAATTTGAAGAATGGTCCGATAATTCGGTTGTTAATGTTCAATATTTGGGGATTGCATATTTGGAAGCGGCATTGTTAGAAGCTGGATATGAAGTAACTTTATACGACTGTCCTTCAGAAGGAATAGGGCTCAATCAATTATATAAATCTCTTAAAGAAAATAAATTTGATATAGTTGGTATTTCAGTATTTTATTATAATTTATTTAATTTCGAGAGAATTTTATTTTTTTTAGAGAATAAGATGCCAGATACATTCCTTTTTATTGGTGGGTATGCTCCGACATTGGACTATAAAAAAATGTTGAAGACTCATCTATTTGTAAAAGCAATTATATTAGGTGAAGGAGAAAAAATAATTGTTGATTTGTTCAAAAATCTAGAAAAAGGAATGTTGGAATGGAAGAATACAAAAGGAATTGCGTATTGTGAAGGACGGGAAATAAAAATGAATATAGTTGAGGAATATACACATTTGGATAAATTACCATTCCCGAATCATCAACTAAGGAATAAATGTCGTACAATCTCAATTGTTTCATCAAGAGGATGCTATGGAAACTGCGGATTTTGTAGTGAAAAAAAATTCTCTGCTTATACAAAAGGTCCAAGAATTCGTTTTAGGACAGTTGAAAATGTCATAGAAGAAATAGATATTATAGTAAAAAATCTCAGTGTTAAAAATATTTCATTTTGTGATTCGAATTTTTTGCCTGCTAGTAAGGAACGAGAAAAATGGCTGATAGATTTTTTAAAAGTTCTAGAGAGTCGTAGATACAAGGTTACGTTTAATGCATTACTCCGAGCAAATGATATTATTTATTATAAAAACTATTTGCCCATATTAAAAAAGGTAGGATTTAAGTATCTGTTTGTCGGTATAGAAAGTTTTATTCAAAGACAATTAGATTTTTATGAAAAAGGTATAACAGTAGAAAAAAATATTCAGGCTTTGAAATTGCTGATTGAAAATGGTATTCAATTTGAATTTGGATTTTTAATATTAGATCCGTTTTCAACGATTGAAGAAATAAGAGAAAACTTAAAAATATTAAATGATTTAAATTTATATGCTAATATACACTATACACAAGAATTTTTTTCTGTTGGCTCTCTTGTTTTTTCGATTTCTGGGACCAAAATATGTGATGTGATTAACGAGCATGGATTAAATGCATCAAACGATATAGGATATCATTTTGTAAATCGCGATATTCAACTATATTATAAAATCTTAGATGAATGGATTAATATTATGAAGGAATATCAATATATCAGATTTTTAATTGATAAATGTTATTATTATAATGAGATCGTGTTGTCTGAATGGCTAAGAAAATGTCTTATTGCATTATACCGTTTAGATGTTAACTGTATGAATTGTTTATTATACGAATTTAAAAATGCAGAATTGGCTAGAAAGTTAATTAGTACATATAAAAATAAATTGAATGAAATAGTAGAAAAATATAATGAATATATTTGTGCTGTCATTGAGCTGAAATGAAAATATAGGAAGCAATTTTGGCATTACTTTATGTATTTAAAAATTTAGAAAGGATAATTATGATTTTTATCATATGTAATTAGAAATGGATAGAGCAGAAATTGAAAAAAAGATTATAAACTGCATTTATAAGATTATGAATGAAGAAGGAAGGGAAGGTGAGTTAGGTGACGTGCCGAAAAACACTAATTTAACCTCTGATTTACATTTTTCTTCACTAGAGTATGTAAAGTTAATAGTGTATCTTGAGATGGAATTTGAGACTGAATTTGAGGATTCCATTTTAGACTTTGGAGCTTTTGAAGAATTTAAAACTCTTGTAGATTATGTGGTAGCTGAGGTGGAAAGAAATGCTCAATGATAAGCAGAAGAATAAAATAATAAAATTATTATTATATTTACAGGAAAATAATTTATATTATAAAAAAATTTTGGAGCGAATGGGCTATGAAATAAATTTAGAAAATATTGAGCAAATTTATTTTGAATTGCCATATATGAGCAAAAAAGATATTATTAATGCAGGAGAGGATTTTTTTTCTATTATAAAAGAAAATGAGAAAATTAACTCATTTATTACTAGTGGATCGACTGGACAAGTCTTAGAATGTAAAAAAACGAAAAGTGAAAGTTCTATATTGGCATTAAAAATATGGCAATGTAGAAGAAAGGTAGATTCATTATTGACTCCGGATAATTATATCAGTTTGTTTAGTGATGACATTGAAGACATAATAGGTCATTTTTATGATACAAATAAGGAAGTTTTAAAAAAAAATTTCGAAAAAATAATGCAGCTTAATCCACGCTGGATTTCTGGACCTATATCAATAATTGAGAAATTTGCAATGATGATAGCAAATAAAGAATTAAATTATCATTCATCAAATTTAAAATATATAGAATTTATGGGAGAGTATGTTAATGAAAAGAAAAGAAAGTTTATCGAGAACTGTTTTGATTGTAAAACAGTAGTTCATTATGGTTTACAGGAGGTTTGGTGTGTGGCATATGATTGTGGTGATAGAAAATTAAAAATTTTTGACAATGATTTTTTTTGTGAGGTTATAAATGAAAGTAATAATTTGGGTGAAATAGTTATTACAAGTTTCAATAATTATTATATGCCCATTATTAAGTATAAGTCAGGTGATATAGGTACAATATCTTATCCATATAAGGATGAAAAAACAAGTATATTAAAAATCTCTGATGGAAGAATAGGAACAGAAATTTATGGAAAAAACATCTTGGGTAGTTACTTTTTTGATCAAATAATATGGGATGTAAATACTTATTGTCAAAATGCTATATTTTCTTTCAAAGTTATTCAGACGCACCCGGATTTTTTTGAATTTTATATTGTTAAAAATGATTCATTTAATTCTGAAGTTTTAAAAATTATCGAAAACAGGATGAAAAAAGAACTTGGAGCGGATATACATGTAAAATTTATTTTTCAAAATAATCAAATGTTTGGAAAGAACGGCAAAACGAAAAAGTTTATTAGTTATTTGCCTAAAGAAGAAATTGGATGAATTATAAAGAAGTTTTAATAAAACGATACAAAAAATATTTTTTCATCATTTTTATTAATTAGTTATAATATAGACACCGTTTTATATTTAACAGATGTAAAGATAATTTTTGAAAAGAAGATAGCAATGGAGAATAAATAAAATGAAAGATTTAGTTATATTGGTTTATCCTAAAATTCATTATAAAGACAACTATCCATTTACCTGGGTACCATATTCAATATTGTCACTTTCTAAAGCGATAAAAAATGAAAAAAAAGATGTAGAGGTAGTAAATTATGACTGCAATGTGGAGAGTAATGAGAAATTAATAAAATTAATTGAAAATGAGCAAGATAGAATTGTTTTTATCGGTTTTAGTATAATGACAGGTGGAGGGCAAATAGAAGAGGCTTTGTCAATATGCGCAAATGTGAAAAAGATCAATAAAAATATTGTATTGTGTTTTGGAGGGGCACATGTAAATGTGCTACCTGAGGAAACTTTAAAAAATAATCTTATTGATGATGTATTACAAGGTCCAGGGCAGCAGTCAATTCCTAGATATATAGATTATTTATTAGAAAAAATAGATGCGTTTGAAGTTCCTGGACTGTATAGTAAAAGAAATAATAAAATATTGAGGGGATCTGAGAATATTCTTACTGTGAATGCGATGATGGGCTATGATTTTGAAGATATTGATTTATCCTATTATATAAAAAATGATGAAACGATTTCCTCTAAAGTAATAAACTATATTGGTTCTCAAGGATGTGTGTATAATTGTGCATTTTGTTATGAATCATCATACAAAAGAAAATATTGCTCTATATGTGAGGAACAAGTAAAAAAGGATATATCATATTTTTTTAAAATATATAATATTAATGGAGTGAAATTCTCTGATGCGGATTTTTTTACAAATATTGAAAGAGCAAAAAAAATTATTAAATTTTTGTCCCTGTATAATTTGAAGTGGGCAGCTTCAGCACATCCAAATGATATTAAACGTGACAAATCTATATTAGAGTATATCGCATCTTCAGGATGTACTCGTATTTTGATGGGAATTGAATCAGGAAATGATAATGTATTAAATAAAATAGTACATAAAAATGTTACAGTAAGTGAAATTTGGGATATTGCAAAATCCATTGCCGATTATGGAATATTAGGATCATATACTTTTGTTGTTGGATTTCCCGGAGAGACTTTTACGCAGCAGTTAGATACATTTAGGTTGATTGAAAAATTATGGACGCTATCACCCCGCCCTGAAACGAAAGTACATCTTTATTTGCCATATCCAGGAACTCCCTTATATGAGGATGCATGTAACAGGGGCTTTTGTCCACCTCAAAAATTGGAAGAATGGTCTGATGTGAGTTATTATGAGACACTTATGCCATGGGTAGAGCCAAAGATTTTAGATTATGTAAAAGAATATACGGATTTATGGTTTAAGAAAAAGAGATGATTTTATTAAATCCTTGAGTGAAAGCTTACTGTATAATTTAAAGTGTACAGGGAATTGATTAAAGAAAATACCTCAAGTAAATTTAGATTATTATCGACTTGCCAGTTGGTAAAAATATAAAGAATACAAGAGGTATCTAAAATGACAGGCAAGGGCACAAAGAAGAAAAATCAAGCAGTAACAGCATATATTTTCGAGCAGCAGGAAATTATTTCAAAAGCTGAAACAAAAGGACTGTATGTAGAATTACGCAGGCAGTCAATGTTCCGCAACCAGTTAAATGAAGATAGAATAAGAAATCTAAATCGTCTTCACCGAGAAATGAAAATCTATTTTCCAGAATATAAGGACGCATATGGAAAGGTGGATGGAACATTTTGCCTATAGATTCTTAGAAAGGATCCGTTTCCGAAAGATTTAGTTCGTTTGAGGACAGACGGCATCAGGCAAATCTGGCACGATGCCAAACTGCGGGGGCGAGGCTATAGCAGAACCAAAGAAATCTTAATGTATGCCAAGGAAAGCGTTGGAATAAAGGATGGTTCCGAGGCAGGTAAAGCAGCTGTTAAGTGGTTTGCCAAAAGAATCATCGAATTAGACGGACAGCCTTCAGATATAGAGAGTCAGCTGAATCAGAAGTGTCTGCAGATTCCTCATGAGGGAAATATCTTTGCGATATCAGGGATAGGGGATAATACGCTTTCGGGTATTCTTGCAGAGATGGGAGATGATTCGAGATTTGATGATGTAAAAAAATTCAGAAGCTAAGCGGATTAGGGATGGTGGCGTGCAGCTCAGGTAAGCACAAAGGAGAAGCCCAAATAAGCCATCGGGGACGCAAACGGTTTAGATACTGGCTGTTCCACGCAGCAAAGTCAGTGATATCACATGCAGAGGAATTTAAAGAACTTCATGTCTACTATACGATGAGACAGGAAAATCCACTAAAGAAGATGCAGTCACTGATAGTAATAGCCTGTAAAATGCTCAGAGTGATATATACCATCCTAACGAAGGAAACGGCATATAATCCGAAAAAGATGTTAACGGACAATAAGACATCTTGCAAAGCGGGAAGCATTGTCAGCATAAGCAGAGCAAACAGACAGAGCTACAATTCCAGACTCTTGCTGGGATCCAGGAATTCTGAATTCTAGCAGGGGTCAGGAAAAAAACGAAATCGATGAAGTTGTCATTGACACTGCATCAGCACCAAGGTCAACAGCGAGAAGCAAGGTTAGAGTCCACCGAATATTAGTTCCTTGGATATCGCCCCGGTCAGAATAATCAAATGCAAACAAGAGCTGTAGCTTGCAGTAGTTCTCTTCGTAGGGCACGCCCCTGTTTGAATGCTTAGCGGGCACTCAGTGCATGATCAGATGGGACGAAAGAAGTTGGACACGATCTCTTTAGATACGGAAGTGTCAGACGGCACATTGTGGGAGGCGCAAACCGCACGTTGATTTCGGCACTTCTGCCTTCCCGACTGTGCAGTCGCGTGGGTGACCGCAAACTTTCAGCGGAGCAGCCGCACGCTGTC
>JAAUZD010000044.1 GCA_014804785.1 Lachnospiraceae bacterium | reverse complement strand
TCTTCATTATCCACCAACTGCAGAAAGAGGGTGTTGATGAAGCTTTTATCAGTAGGATCACGAACTGCACGAAAGAAGAACTTGCAATAGCGGCAGGGAAGTAGTCTATAGCATTATATAATTTAAGCATAGAAATTCTAACGGAAATTCGTTCTGCTATTTCATTTTCTAATAGGCATTCCCACCGGGGATGCATTATCTGTAGTAGAATCCTTGCTTTATTACCAATTAAAATCAAATAGGGCAGGGAACAGAGAAAAGCGCTTTTTGCAGAAGGAGACACTGTCCTGACTGTCTGACAAAAGGAGGACGAATGGTAGTGGCGGATTTCCTTGCAGAGGGAAACGGATACCGTTCCCAAAGAAAGATTGCACATAAAGCGGCATTGATTAGGATGATCAAGGTGCTTTCCGGAGAAACGGATACGGAGAACATTGAAGCATGGATGGAAGAACAGGGAATCAGAGAGGAGGATGAGGTTACGGTGTGTGAATTATTTGACCAGTATGTTAGATAAGGAAGAACTGAAGGAAGAGCTGAAGAAAGACTCTTTATTATCCACCAACTGCAGAAAGAGGGTGTTGATGAAGCTTTTATCAGTAGGATCACGAACTGTACCAAAGAAGAACTTGCAATAGCGGCAGAAAGGTAGTCGCTCAAAGATTGTTTTGCGGACATAAATAAGTATTTTCACGGCGGTTTTGAGTAATGCTCAAAACCGCCGTTTTAAAATTTAACATAAAATTTTGAGGTGCCAGACATTCATGCGTCTATTTTGAGTTTGGTGCAGAAAAGCTTGTGACGGATTTTTTAGGATGATATAATCAAAAAATTAATCGCGTGATTTAGGATATATATAGGCTCTTGGAGAAGTCCGCAGAGTGACTGATATAACGGATAAAGATTTTTTGGAGGATTCTTATGGAAAATGGGATAGCAGATAAATTATTTCGGAAAAAGAGCATGGAGAAGGTAGTTTCGCCCGAGAATCTGAATGACTATATCCGGGTGCCAAACCCCGGAGTATGGTTTTTACTTTTAGCAATACTTTTACTGTTTGTTGGATTTTTTGTGTGGGGCATTTTTGGATTTTTACATACCACTGTGTCTGTGGTGGCAGTCAGTGAAGAAGGGCAGCTCATCTGTTACATTTCGGAAGAGGACAGCGGTTCTGTGCAGGTTGGGATGAATCTGGAAATCCAGGGACAAGAGTTGCCCATTGTATCAATTGCCTCAGTACCTGTCTGTTGTGAGGAGATGGACTCTTATGTCTGCCATGTAGGAAACTTTGCAAAAGAAGATTGGGTATATGAGGCACAGGTCGATGGAACGGCTGCTGGTGGAGTTTACAGTGCTCAAATTACGACAGAAAGGATTTCACCGATGTCCTTCTTGTGGAATTAGGGGGGATACTATGGAAAAGCAAAAAAGGCATCCTGTTATAAGGGGTGTAGCGAAAGTGCCGGTAGTAATGCAGATGGAAGCCCTCGAATGTGGGGCGGCTTCGCTGACGATGATTCTTGCCTATTATAATAAATGGATTCCGTTAGAGCAGGTGCGGGCGGACTGCGGTGTCTCAAGGGATGGATCCAACGCCAGAAATATCTTAAAAGCTGCCCGCAGCTATGGGCTTACGGCTAAGGGCTACCGCTATGAGCCGGAAGCTTTAAAAGAAAATGGGAAATTTCCCTGTATCATTCACTGGAATTTCAATCATTTTGTGGTACTTTGCGGATTCAAGGGAAATAAGGTATTTCTCAATGATCCGGCAAGGGGCAATATCACTGTTTCTATGAAAGAATTTGACAATTCCTTTACCGGTATTTGCATGATGTTTGAGCCGAATGAAGAGTTTGTACCGGGGGGAGCGCCTAAGCGGATGAGTTCTTTTGCCAGAAAGCGCCTTAAGGGAGTAAAAAGCGCCGTAATCTTTGTAGCTCTGACATCTATGTTTATTTCCTTGATTGGGATTATACAGCCGGTTTTTTCCAGAGTTTTTATTGACAGACTGTTGACTGGGGGGAATCCCCAGTGGCTTTGGCCCTTTACGCTGCTGCTTACCGCTGTTTCGCTGGTGTGGCTGCTGGTAGCAGGCATGAAGGAGTTTTATGCCTATCGGTTGGCAGGAAAGCTGGCGACGGTGGGAAATGCCACTTTTTTGTGGAAAGTGCTGCAAATGCCCATGGAATTCTTTTCCCAGCGCATGGCAGGAGATATTCAGGAGCGGCAGGAAACGAACGGGCAGATAGCCAATACTTTGGTAAATACCTTTGCGCCTTTGGCATTTAATGCAGCGTCCATGGTGTTTTACCTGATGGTTATGGTGGGGTATAGTCTGCCGCTGGCTTTAGCGGGGCTTACATCCGTTGTAATCAATCTGGCGCTTTCCAATATTATTTCCCAAAAGCGTATCAATATCACCCGGGTGCAGCTTAGGGACGCAGGCAGGCTGGCTGGTGCCACTGCTTCGGGGATTGAAATGATTGAAACAATTAAGGCAAGCGGTGCAGAAAACGGGTTTTTTGAAAAATGGGCAGGCTATCAGGCGAGTGTGAATACCCAGCAGGTACATTTTGCAAAGCTAAATCAATATTTGGGAATACTGCCAAATGTGGTTTCCACTCTGACGAGCGCTTGTGTGATGGCACTGGGGGCGTATTTAACGATGCAGGGATCCTTTACTGTAGGTATGTTGATGGCATTTCAGGGATTCCTGACCTCTTTTACCCAGCCGGCTGTTACATTAATTACAGCGGGACAGACCCTGCAGGAAATGCGTTCCCAGATGGAGCGGGTGGAGGATGTGATGGAATATCCTGCAGATGTACATTGCCAGGAAGAGGAAGCGGAAGATGAAACATCCTATCACAAACTTTCCGGACGGATTGAGATGAAGCATGTTACTTTCGGCTACTCGCGTCTGGGTGAGCCGCTAATTGAAGACTTTTGCCTGGATTTACAGCCTGGAAGTCATGTTGCCTTTGTGGGCAGTTCCGGCTGCGGAAAATCTACCCTTTCCAAGCTGATTTCAGGTCTGTATCAGCCCTGGAGCGGGGAGATTCTCTTTGACGGTAAGCCTGTGACAAAAATTGGACGGGAAATATTCACTGGATCCCTGGCGGTAGTTGATCAGGATATTATTTTATTTGAGGATACCATTGCCGCCAATATCAAGATGTGGGATGACTCTATCGAAGACTTTGAGATGATTCTTGCCGCCAGAGATGCCAAGCTTCATGAAGACATCATGCAGAGGGAGGGCGGTTATCAATACCGGATTACTGAGGGCGGTAAGGACTTTTCCGGCGGTCAGCGACAGCGGTTGGAAATTGCCCGGGTGCTGGCACAGGATCCGACGATTATTATTTTAGATGAAGCTACTTCAGCATTGGATGCGAAAACAGAATACGAGGTAGTACAGTCCATCAGGGAGCGGGGGATTACCTGTATTGTAGTGGCACACCGACTTTCTACCATACGGCACTGTGATGAAATTCTGGTACTGGATCAGGGCAAGGTCGTTGAGCGCGGATGCCATGAAGAGTTATATGTAAAGGGCGGCATTTATACGCAGCTTGTATCGAATGAATAAGGAGATGGGCGATGGGATGGTTTGACGAACAGATTCGCCAGAGAAAGCAGAGTGATGAAGAAACCTTTGGGGAATCCATCTTAAGTCTCTCGGATGCGGTTCTGGGGACGAAGAGCGCGGGAAAGGTAAATAAACAAAAAGATACATATAACGCTGTTGAGGAAATATTGGATTTTTACCATATAGATGCGAAGAACAGGATTAAATCTATTCCAAAGGATGGAATCAATCTGGAAGCGGCGCTTGAGCCTTACGGCATCATGCAGCGGACAGTATGTCTGGAAAAAGGCTGGAGAAAGGATGCAATCGGTGTGTTACTTGCCACAAGAGAAAGCGATGGAAGGCTTATAGCACTGTTACCGCACCCCTTAGGCGGATACTATTTCTATGACGGAAAAAGCGGAAGAAGGCAGAAGGTTACTAGGAAAAATGAAGGTTCTTTCAAGCAGGATGCAGTGATGTTTTATAAGCCTTTTCCGGCAAAAAAATTGACAACCCGGAATCTGATGCAATATATGGCGGGCACGTTGTCTTTGGCAGACTTTATTCTTTTTGCAGCGTCTGCCCTGGCGGTGGCGGTAGTGGGGCTTTTGACACCCAGATTAAACAATATTATTTTTTCAGAGGTGATTACAAGCGGGAGTATCCGTCTGCTCTGGTCTGTTACGATATTTCTGATTTGTGTGAATGTCAGCATTCTAATTTTAAATGGCGTAAAAGCGCTTCTGGAAGCAAAAATCAGCACAAAGATGACTTTATCCATGCAGGCGGCTACGATGATGCGCATCCTGTCCCTCCCAGCAGATTTTTTTAAGGATTATAGTGCGGGAGAACTGGCAAATAGGTCAAGGCAGATGGAGAATTTCTGTAAACTTTTTGTATCTTCTGTTCTATCTGCCGGTCTGACTGCTTTGTTTTCATTGGTGTACGTGGGACAGATTTTTACATATACGCCGGTGCTGGTGGTTCCATCTGTGAGTATTTTGCTTTTGACGCTTCTTTCCACCTTCGTTTCCGTGCTCTGGAAAACGAAGCTTCAGCAGCGGCAGGTCGAGGCGGCGGCAAAGGAACACGGTCTGGGTTATGCCCTTATTTCCGGTATTCAGAAAATCAAGCTTTCCGGCGCAGAGAAAAGAGCTTTTGCCAAATGGGGGGAATCATATGCACAGGAGAGCAGCATTACCTATAATCCGCCGTTGTTTTTGAAGATGAATACCGTGATTACCACGGCGATTCCCATGTTTGGATGCATTGTTCTTTATTACAGGGCAGTGACAGGCGGTGTATCAGTAGCGGAATATTACGCTTTTTACACAGCCTATGCTATGATTTCAGGCGCCTTTAGCACGCTGGCAGGTACAGCTTTCTCTGTGGCTCAGTTTCAGCCGATTTTACATATAGTAAAACCTATTTTGGAGACTGTGCCTGAAATTTCTGAAGGGAAGCAGGAAGTATCTCACGTTAGCGGAAAAATCGAGCTGAATAATGTGACTTTCCGTTATACGGAACATATGCCGCCGGTTATCGACAATCTTTCACTGAAAATCAATCCGGGGCAATATGTTGCCATTGTAGGAGCTACAGGCTGTGGGAAAAGCACGCTTATGCGCCTGATGCTTGGTTTTGAAAAGCCTCAGCGAGGGGCTGTTTACTATGACAGCAAGGATATAGCTTCTTTAAGCTTAAAATCTCTGCGGAAAAAGATCGGCGTCGTCATGCAAGACGGCAGACTCTTTTCTGGGAATATTTTCTCTAATATCACAATTTCTGCGCCTTGGCTTTCCATGGATGAAGCATGGGAAGCGGCGGAGCTATCGGGGATTGCAGAAGATATCCGCCGGATGCCCATGGGAATGCATACCTATATTTCAGAAGGCTCCGGCGGTGTATCCGGCGGTCAGCGGCAACGGCTGATGATTGCAAGGGCAATTGCGCCCAAGCCTAAAGTTCTTATGCTGGATGAGGCTACTTCCGCCTTGGATAATCTGACGCAGAAAAAGGTTTCCCAATCTCTGGACAGCCTCAAATGTACCAGGATTGTAATTGCCCACCGGCTTTCCACAATCCGCCAGTGCGACAGGATTATTTATTTGGAAAATGGAAAGATTGCGGAAGATGGTACCTATGAGGAACTGCTTGCGGCAAGGGGAAAATTTGCAGAATTAGTAGCCAGACAAAGGATAGAGGAAAATGATTGAATAATTTTTAAAATTTATAGACCCTTTATGATTTTATTCGTATAAATAAGCAGAAACCAAGAAAGGAGGCTGGCAAATGTCAGAGCAATATTTGAAGCAATTGCTTGATTACCAAAGATTTGAAGGAAACAGCCGTCTTTTCACATTGATTGCCGACACGCAGGCACGGTATGGCTCCGCCTTGCACGATGAGGAGATGGAGTTTGTAAGCGCTGCCGGAGAGATTGGTTCTCTGCCCCAAAAGGAGGAGCACCATGAATGACGGAGAAACTAGAAAGGAACAGCTGTACCCTATTTATAAAGCAAAGGTAGCTGCGTATGTAGGCAGCAGGATATCTCAGACGGAGGATGCAGAGGATTTGGTATCCCAGATATTTACAAAGGTTTACCAAAATCTGCCTGCCTATGATGAGAGCCGTGCGTCTCTTTCGACCTGGATTTATTCTATCACCAGAAATACGGTGATTGACTATTACCGTACGAATCACCTCTGTGATGAATGGACCAAGGAACTGGCGTCCGAAGAGGATTTTATTGAAAAAATCTTAAAGGAAGAGCTTTTAGAGGAACTGGCAGCGGCACTGGAAAAATTGGATAGGCGGGAGCGGGACATCATACTTTTGCATTATTATCAGGAATATACCCTAAAAGAAATCGCGGACAAAATGTGTATTTCCTACAGCTATGCCAAGTTATTGCACGGCAATGCTTTAAAGAATCTGCGAAAATACATCAAACATTGAAACGTGTAAAATATAAAAATGGAGAACACAGCACACTACTGTGAATAAATAAAAAATGAAAAGGAGAAAAACGAATGAAAGAATTTGTAGAACTTATCAAAACGAACCCGGAAGTAAGAGAAAAAGTAGAGGCTCTATGTAAGAATAAGGAAGCTACGGAGGCAGACTTTATTGCACTCGCAGCCGAATACGGTATCACAATCACAGAAGAAGACTTTGAGCAAAAGCCGGCGGATGGAGAAATGTCAGATGATGAATTGGAAGCTGTATCTGGCGGCAGTAAATGCATTTGCGTTATTGCCGGCGGCGGAACAGGAGATGCAAGCCATGCTACCTGTGGCTGTGTGGGGCTTGGATTTACCTTTCATGGTACAGAAGAGGACAATTGCTGCATTTGTACACTTTTTGGTGCTGGTAACTAGATACCCGGAAGTAAGATGGAGGTCTGTTGGATTGTATTTTTTATTAAATGAACCATATTTGCTTCGCGGCTGGCAAAAGCTTCCCTATGCATTAGTGGATGAGCGAAGCGGCAGGACGCAGTTTTGCAGAAAAACGGAGATGGATGTGTTTCTTTTATGCAACGGTCATGTGGATGTTTCCGCAGAAGGACTTTCAGAGACGGAGAGAAATATTTTAAAGGAGTTAGAAAAAAAACAGATTATCCGGCCCTGTGCCAAGGGAGAATCATTAAGGCTTGCACAGCTTTATAAGAGCTATGATAACCGTTACATACGTACGGCTCACTGGTCCGTGACCGGGCGCTGTAATTACCGGTGCAAACATTGTTACATGTCTGCACCGGACGCAAAATTCGGAGAACTTTCTCATGAGCAGGTTATGGATATTGTACAGCAGCTTATAGACTGCGGCATTTATGAGGTCACCTTAACCGGCGGGGAACCGCTTGTGCGCGGGGATTTTTTGGAAATTGTAGACGCGCTGCTGGACGGCGGTATTCATATTTCTACTATTTATTCCAATGGAAAGTTGGTGACCGAAAAACTGCTTGACGAGCTGGAAAAGAGGGATATTCATCCGGAATTCAATATGAGCTTTGATGGAGTGGGCTGGCACGACTGGCTGCGCGGCATTGATGGGGCGGAAAAATATGTCACCGATGCATTCCTGCGCTGCCGTGAGCATGGGTTCCCCACGGGAGCCGAAATGTGTATCCACAGACAGAATAAGCATACACTGCGTGAGTCAATCAATTATCTTCACGCATTAGGCTGCCGATCGCTGAAAACTAATCCCATTGCTAATGTGGGGGCTTGGAAAGAGGGCGGATTCGGGGAAGCTATTTCGATGGAAGAACTATTTCAGATTTATCTGGATTATATTCCTCAGTATTATGAGGATGGAATGCCACTGTCTTTGCAGCTTGGCGGTTTCTTTTACGCAAGTCCCCAAAATCCCAAGAACTGGCGTATTCCCGCAGAAAAGAACTGTTCTGATCCGGACAAGCTGTGTGTCTGCGGTCATGCACGGATGGTTATGTATATTTCCGCGGAAGGGAGGGCGCTTCCTTGTATGGCTCTTTCAGGAATATCGATTTTGGAGCAGTATCCTCTTATCACAGAAGAAGGGCTTAAAAAATGCATCAGTGATTCATCCTATATGCATCTGATTGAAACCCGTGCATCAGAACTTCTTGCACACAATCCGGAATGTCAGGAATGCGAATACGCGATGCGCTGTCTTGCCGGCTGCAGGGCAAGTGCGCTGGAAACCAGCCCGCAGGATATTCTAGGAAGGGATATGACTACCTGCCTTCTGTTTAAAGGAGGCTGGACAGATAAGATACGGACCGTAATGAAAGAAATTGAATCAAAAGCCCGTAAATGTGAGTGAAAAAGATTGAATAAGAAAATGAAACCCTGTAAAATATTTATGTATCAGTAAATATAGAATAAAGACGGGGAACATCTATGGATACGAAATCAAGTAAAACACAGATTCTGTTATTCCTACTCATTACCTTCATTCTGACATATGGGGTGGAAATTTTCTTGATTATGCCGATGGCGGGCAGTATATATGTTGAGCAGGCATATCTGGCGCAGATTTTGGTGGCAGGTGTCATGTTCATACCGGCAATAGGAGCGCTTCTCACACGCCTCGTAACGAAGGAAAAATTTAGCAAAGACAATTTGATGCTTTCTTTAAATCTGAAAGGAAACCTGAAATATTATGGACTTGTCTGGTTTGGTTTTGCTTTGCTCATTATTTTAGGTGCTGTATTGTATTTTGCTATTTTTCCTAAACAGTTTGATGGCGATATGGGCTATGCCCAGGCACTTTTTGAGGCACAGGCGCAAAATACAGGAATAGAGATATCCATGGAGCAGATAAAGCAGGTAATGCTGGTGCAGATTATTATGGGGATTTTTTTATCACCATTTTTGAATTTTGTTACCTGTTTCGGCGAAGAATGGGGCTGGCGCGGTTTCCTGCTGACTAAGATGCTGAAATGCTTTCCGAAGATACCGGCACTTTTGCTTTGCGGAGTCATCTGGGGGTTTTGGCATGCGCCTCTTACAATTATGGGTCATAACTATGGATTGGGATATAGAGGATTTCCGTTTGTAGGCATTCTGGCTATGTGTGTGTTCTGCGTTGTGCTGGGAATTATTCTGTCCTATGTGACAATTAAGACAGGCAGCTGCGTGCCTGCTATCATAGGGCATGGAACCATAAATGGTCTTGCCTCCGCCAGTGTTTGTTTCACATCCCTGCAAAATCCATATAATGTTTTTTGGGGACCGATGCCCACAGGACTGATAGGCGGAGCCGGATTCATTGCGCTGGCGGCAGTGCTTCTATATCATTTGTATAAAGAAGAAAAGCAAAAAAATAACTAAACCCTATTGCAATTCGGATAACAGGGTGCTAAAATACAATAGAATTAAACATAATTACTAATCTAGAGTGGACTTCGCAGTCCACTCTTTTTTAAAGATAGCAAGGTGACAATAAGAGGTGAATGTATGTCAAAGAGAGAAAATTACGAAACCAGAACGGAAGAACTTCTAAAGCCCATTGCGGATGATAATGGGGTAGAAATTTATGATGTTGAATACGTGAAGGAGGGGAGTGAGTGGTATCTTCGGTGTTATATTGATAAAGCAGAAGGCGTTAACATCAATGACTGTGAAGCCGTAAGCAGGGCGTTGTCAGATGAGCTTGATAAAGTAGATTTTATTGAGGATGCCTATATTTTAGAGGTGAGTTCTCCGGGGCTTGGGCGTCAGCTTAAGAAGGATAAGCACTTTCAAAAAAGCCTTTTAAGCGAAGTGGATGTAAAATGTTACAAACCGATAAACGGCTCGAAGGACTTTACCGGAATTCTGAAAGCGTTTGATGAAAATACGCTTACGCTGGAAATGGATTCGGGAAAAGAAAAGGAAGATATTACATTTAATAGGAAAGACATTGCGACAGTAAAACTGACACTGGATTTTTAGTCCTAAAAAAGATAAAGGGCAGAAAGGGATAAGGGAAAATGAACAAAGAATTAATGGAAGCACTGGATATTTTAGAGAAGGAGAAAGAAATCAGCAAAGACACGCTTTTTGAAGCGATTGAGAATTCATTGATTACAGCCTGCAAAAACCACTTTGGCAAATCAGATAATGTAAAAGTGGAAATCGACAGGGAAACCTGTGACTTTTTATGCTATGCAGAAAAAGAAGTAGTGGAAGAGGTGGAAGATGAATGCCTTCAGATTTCTCTTGAGGACGCGCAGGAAATCAAATCTGACGCGGCGCTTGGAGATATCATTCATGTAGAAATCAAGTCCAAGGAATTTGGCCGTATCGCAACTCAGAATGCTAAGAACGTCATTCTACAGAAAATCCGCGAAGAAGAAAGAAGCGTTATTTACAATCAGTATTTTGAAAAAGAAAAGGATATCGTAACCGGTATCGTGCAGCGTTACATCGGCAAGAATATCAGCATTAATCTTGGAAAGGCGGACGGTATTTTAAATGACAGTGAGCAGGTAAAAGGAGAAGTATTCAAGCCCACTGAGAGAATCAAGGTATATATATTGGAAGTAAAAAATACCCCTAAGGGACCGAGGATTTTGGTCAGTCGTACTCATCCGGAGTTAGTGAAGCGTCTCTTTGAAGCAGAAGTTACAGAGATTAAGGACGGAACAGTTGAAATCATGAGTATTGCCAGAGAGGCAGGAAGCAGAACGAAAATGGCGGTAAGGTCCAACAATCCAAATGTAGATGCAGTAGGAGCATGCGTTGGTCTAAATGGCGCCAGAGTCAATTCCATAGTGGAGGAGTTGTGTGGAGAAAAGATTGATATCATCAATTGGGATGAAAACCCCGGCAATCTGATTCAGAATGCACTTTCTCCTGCTAAAATCGTTGCGGTGTTCGCAGATCCCGATGAAAAGACGGCAAAGGTAGTAGTTCCTGATTATCAGCTTTCTCTTGCAATCGGCAAGGAAGGGCAGAATGCAAGGCTGGCAGCAAGGTTGACCGGATATAAAATCGATATCAAGAGCGAGACACAGGCTAAGGATGCTCCGGGATTCCGCTATGAAGATTATATGGATGAATATGATGAGTATGATGAGTATGACGAGGAATACGAAGAGAGCGATTTACAGGAGTATGCCGAAGAAGGCAGCGAGGATGAATATGATGAGCCCGCGCCTGATATGACAGAATAGGGAGGGATTTTATGGCAAAAAAAATCCCCATGAGACAGTGCGTAGGATGTGGAGAGATGAAGAATAAGAAAGAAATGATGCGTGTTCTGAAGACTCCTGAGAATGAAATCGTACTGGATGTAACCGGAAAAAAGAATGGAAGAGGCGCTTATCTTTGTAAGACGGGAGAATGCCTAAAAAAAGCACATAAGAATAAAGGATTAGAGCGGTCTTTCAAAATGAGTATTCCAAATGAAGTTTACGATAACCTGGAAAAGGAGTTTGATGCTTTGCATGAATGATAAGATATTATCTCTTCTAGGGCTGGCAGCCAGAGGAAGAAATTTAGTCAGCGGTGAGTTTTCTACTGAAAAAGCGGTTAAGTCAGGCACGGCGGCGCTGGTAATTGTAAGTAGTGAGGCTTCTGATAATACAAAGAAGATGTTTACAAATATGTGCACCTTCTATAAGAAGCCGATCTACTTTTACGGAACGAAGGAAGCGCTTGGAAAAGCAATAGGCAAAGAAATGAGAGCATCGGTAGCAGTTACAGACCAGGGAATGGCAGAAAACATAATAAAACGTTTGGAAGAGGCATAGGAATTAAGACGGAGGTAATAGAATGGCCAAAATAAAAGTGCATGAAATTGCAAAAGAATTGGAAAAGCAAAGTAAAGAGATTATTGCTTTTCTCCAAAATAAAGGAATTGAAGTAAAGGCACCACAGAGTTCTATAGAAGAAGACGTTGCTGACATGGTAAGGAAAGCTTTTGGAAAAGAAGAAGCAGATGGGAAGGCAGCTCCAGTTGAGCCGGCAGTCAGGACGGAAGAAAAAAAGGCGGAAAAATCAGCAGTGGAAGAGAAGAAGAGTACAGACAAAGAAAATAGGGAAGCAAAACCTGCACAGAATGCAGGGGAGGCACCAAAAAAGAAAAAGAAAATCATATTTGTAAGTAATCCGCATAATAGTAATATTCCAGGACAGCGTCAGGGAAATGACAGACGCCCGTCGCAGGGAAATAACAGACCGGGGAATGGGAATCGGCAAAATCAGGGCAGAGCGCAGGAGACGCATCATAAGATCATCCGTCCGCTTACAGCACCTTCTATGCCGGAGACAACGCAGGTTGATTTCAAGCAGAATGCGAGAAGGATGGAGAGCGAAAGACTGGCAGCAAAAAATGCACAGGCAGCTCAAGCGAAGCCCCCTGTGGAAGATACAGAAAAGCAGGCGCCTGCTGTGAAGGAAAATAATGTGCGCCCGGCGGCTCCAAGGGATGAAAGGTATCAGAAAAATGAGAGAACTCAGGGAAATTCTGGAAACAATCAGGGCGAAAGGAATGAAAGAAACAACACCCGCAGATCTGAAGGCGCTAATCGTTCAGGTAATCAGGGTGGCAGGAACGATTTTAAGGGTAATAACACTGACCGGAATCATAACAGACCTGGTAACAATAATAACCGCAATGAGAGAAGCGTTCAAGGGCAGGATAATAGATTTAAACGGCCTGAAAAGCCAGGTAAGAGTTTCGCTCCGGAGGCCCCGATTAAGGACGAAAAGCGCAGAGATGATGAAAAGCGCAGAATGGGTCAGGAGAGAGATAAGAAGTCTAAGAAAGACTTTATCTACGAGGATGATGAGGCAGCGGTAAAGAACAAAAATAAAGCGGGCAGATTCATTAAGCCTGAAAAGAAAGTGGAGGAAGTGGTGGAGGAACAGATTAAGGTCATCACAATCCCGGACTCTCTTACAATCAAGGAATTGGCAGATAAGATGAAGCTGCAGCCTTCTGTCATTATCAAGAAACTGTTTTTGCAGGGACAGATTGTAACGGTCAACTCAGAAATTTCATTTGAAGATGCAGAGAACATTGCCATTGAATATGAGATTATCTGTGAAAAAGAAGAAAAAGTGGATGTCATTGAGGAACTTCTGCGGGAAGAGGAAGAGGAAGCAGAAAAAATGGAAAACAGACCTCCCGTTATCTGCGTTATGGGGCATGTTGACCATGGTAAAACTTCCCTTTTGGATGCCATCCGTAAAACAAATGTAACGGATAAGGAAGCAGGAGGTATTACACAGCACATAGGTGCGTATACTGTAAATGTTAATGGTCAGTCCATTACCTTCCTGGATACACCCGGACATGAGGCGTTTACGGCAATGCGTATGCGTGGTGCGAATTCTACGGATATCGCAATTTTAGTTGTAGCGGCGGATGATGGTGTTATGCCTCAGACTGTGGAGGCAATCAACCATGCCAAAGCAGCAGGAATTGAAATCATTGTTGCGGTAAACAAAATTGATAAGCCGGGAGCAAACATTGATAGAGTAAAGCAGGAAATGACGGAGTATGAGCTTATTCCGGTAGATTGGGGCGGAAGCACTGAATTTGTACCGGTATCTGCCAAGTCGGGAGAAGGTATTGAAACGCTGCTTGAAACGATTCTGCTCACAGCAGAAATTCTGGAACTTAAGGCAAATCCCGACAGAAGGGCAAGAGGTCTTGTGATAGAGGCGGAACTAGATAAAGGAAGAGGTCCTGTTGCCACTGTATTGGTACAGAAGGGTACCCTTCATGTGGGTGATTTTATCTCCGCAGGCGCCAGCCATGGCAAGGTAAGAGCCATGATAGACGATAAGGGAAGAAGGGTAAAGGAAGCGCTTCCGTCTACTCCAGTGGAAATTCTGGGACTTTCCGATGTGCCCAGCGCCGGAGAAGTATTCATTGCCCATGAAAATGACAAGACAGCGAAATCCTATGCAGAAACTTATCTTGCCCAGAATAAGGAAAAGATGCTGGAAGAGACAAAGGCAAAGATGTCTCTTGATGACCTCTTCAGCCAGATTCAGGCAGGTAATCTGAAGGAACTGAACATTATCGTAAAAGCGGATGTACAGGGAAGTGTGGAGGCTGTTAAGCAGAGCCTTATGAAGCTTTCCAATGAGGAAGTAGTTGTAAAATGTATTCATGGCGGCGTAGGCGCTATCAACGAATCGGATGTATCACTTGCCTCAGCATCAGCAGCAATTATCATTGGATTCAATGTCCGCCCTGACGCTATGGCGAAGGCTATTGCTGAGCGGGAAGGCGTTGATATCAGACTCTACAAGGTTATTTATCAGGCAATTGAGGACATCGAGGCAGCCATGAAGGGTATGCTGGATCCTGTTTTTGAAGAAAAGGTAATCGGTCATGCGGAAGTAAGGCAGATCTTTAAGGCTTCAGCAGTAGGCAATATTGCAGGGTCTTATGTGCTTGACGGTGTGTTCCAGAGAGACTGTAAGGTACGTATTACCAGAGAAGGAGATCAGATTTACGAAGGCGCACTTGCTTCCCTGAAACGTTTTAAAGATGATGTGAAGGAAGTGAAGGCCGGGTTTGAATGCGGTCTTGTGTTCGAAGGATTCGATCAGATGCAGGAGCTTGACATTGTAGAGGCATATATTATGGTGGAGGTTCCCAGGTGAGAAAAAACAGTATGAAAAATACCCGGATTAACGGGGAGGTGCAGAGAGTATTAGCAGAAATCATAAGAGGCGATTTGAAGGATCCGAGAGTTGGTCCTCTCACCTCTGTGGTTTCTGTAGAAGTAGCGCCTGATTTGAAAACTTGTAAAGCATGGATCAGTGTTTATGGAGATGAAACCGTCCAGAGAGATACGCTGGAGGGACTGAAAAGTGCGGAAGGATATATCAGAAAAGAACTTGCAAGGCGGGTTAATTTGAGGAATACACCGGAAATCCGTTTCATTGTGGATCAGTCCATTGCTTACGGAGTAAAAATGTCCAGACTGATTGATGAGGTGAATCGCAGTCAGGAAGAGTAAACGATGTTAACAAAGAATGTGATGGCAATTGGAGAGTATGATGGATATATATGAAGAAGTAAAAAGTGCTGCGACCATTGGTATCAGCGGCCACATAAGACCCGATGGAGACTGTGTCGGGTCTGTTATGGGGCTTTACCTGTATTTAAAAAAGGTATGCCCTGATGCAAAGATACAGGTGATGATTGAAAAACCGGCGGATGTTTTTTCCTGTGTCAAAGGAATAGATGAGATACATACAGATTTTGTTTCCGATGTAAAGGAGTTCGATGTTTTCTTTGCGCTGGATACAGCAAAGGATCGTCTCGGAGAAGCAGAAAAATATTTTGACGAAGCAGCGAAAAAAATCAATATCGACCACCATATCAGCAACAAAGGGTGCGGGGATGTGAATTATATTATGCCGGAGGCTAGTTCCACCAGCGAACTTATTTATGATGTGATTGCTGATAAGTCTCTACTGGATGAGGAGATTGCCAAAGCACTGTATATAGGGATTATACATGATACAGGGGTGTTCCAGTATTCCAATACTGCCCCATCGACTTTGAAGGCAGCGGCAGAGTTGATATCTTATGGCTTTGATTTCCCCAAATTGATAGACAAAACCTTTTATGAAAAGACCTACCTGCAGAACCAGATACTTGGCAGGGCGCTCCTTGAAAGTATTGTATTTATGAATGGCAGATGCATCGTCAGCATGGTGGATAAAAAGACGATGAACTTTTATGATGCAGAGCCTCACGATCTTGAGGGAATCGTGAGTCAGCTGCGAAATACCAAAGGTGTTGAATGTGCAATCTTTATGTATCAGACAGATACCTTAGAGTATAAAGTAAGTCTGCGCTCTAATGGAAAGGTAGACGTGGCGAAGGTGGCGGCTTTCTTTGGAGGCGGCGGTCATGTAAGGGCAGCGGGAGTCACCATGCAGGGAACCTTTCACGACATTGTCAATAATTTATCTGCACAGATTGCAGAACAGCTGTGACAGTTAAAAGCATAAAAGGAATGTTAATAAAATGTACCATGGAATTATAAATGTGTATAAAGAAGCCGGCTATACTTCCCATGATGTGGTTGCAAGGCTTCGAGGCATTTGCGGACAAAAAAAGATCGGACATACAGGAACCCTTGACCCGGATGCGGTAGGGGTTCTTCCTGTATGCCTAGGGAACGGTACCAGACTTTGCGATATGCTGACGGACAGGCGAAAGGAATATATTGCCTCGCTTCGTCTGGGGATGGTGACAGATACGCAGGATATTTCCGGAAAGATTTTAGAAGAGAGAGAAGTATTGGTTTCTCCGTCCAAAGTAAAGAATGCCATCTTATCTTTTCTTGGCGAATCCATGCAGATACCGCCTATGTATTCCGCTTTAAAAGTAAATGGGAAGAAGCTTTACGAACTTGCCAGAGAAGGCAAAGAGGTGGAGCGGGCGGCAAGACCGATTACAGTGTATGCAATTGAAATTTTAAAAGAAGAGCATCCAGACTATGTTTTTAAAGTGGAATGTTCTAAAGGCACCTACATCAGAACATTGTGCAATGACATTGGCGAGCAGCTTGGATGCGGCGCAGTGATGACGAAGCTGATCCGGTCAAGAGTAGGTGAATTTGAGATAGAAAAGGCATATACATTGGACGAGCTACAAAACTTATCCCATCAGGGGATTCTTTCTGATGCAATCGTCCCGGTGGAAAAGATGTTTGAAGCTTACCCGGCGCTGATTGTAAAAGAAAGTTCCCATAAAGTGATTCAAAACGGAAACCAGTTGAGAAAAGAGGATTTCGAGCAGGAGACAGGAGAAATTCCTGACGGAAAAGAAATCCGGGTATACAGCCACCAGAACATTTTTTTTGGGATCTATCGTTACGAGAAGAGACGGAGACTTTTCTCACCGGTTAAAATGTTCTTTGTCTGACGAGCAGGTAATCGACTATGGAAATTATTCACGATACAACTGAATTTCATATAGATAAGATGACTGCCGTTGCAATCGGAAAATTTGATGGCATTCATAAAGGACACATACAGCTTCTTTCGCATATTCTGAAGCAGAAGGAACAGGGAATGCTGGCGGTGGTGTTTACCTTTTTCCCTTCTGCATCTGTTTTTTTCGGTCAAGGACCAAAAGCGGAACTGACCACGCGATACGAAAAAAGAAAGCTATTTGAAGAGTTGGGAATAGATATTTTAATTGAGTTTCCGTTAAATTTGGAAACTGCCGCCACAAATCCGGAAGAGTTTGTGGAGAAAATTCTCGTAAAGCAAATGCATGCAGGCTACATTGCGGCAGGAGAAGACCTGTCCTTTGGATATAAAGGAATGGGAAATAAGGAACTGTTAATCAAAATGGCAGAAGCACTTGGTTATAAGGTGCAGATTATCAATAAAGTTTTTTACAAAGACAGAGAGATTAGTTCCACCTTTGTAAGAGAAGCAGTGGAAAGGGGAGATATGATTCTTGCCTGTGAACTTCTTGGCAGATATTACAGTTTTGAGGGGCGGGTGGAAGAAGGAAACAGATTAGGGAGAAGGATCGGAATGCCAACCTTAAATCTTTATCCGGTAAAGGAAAAGCTGCTGCCGCCCAAAGGTGTTTATTACTCCAAAGTACTTTATGAAAATTGTATTTATCCGGGAATCACCAATATCGGGTACAAGCCCACAGTAAATGCAACCAGTGAAATCAGTGTAGAGACGTACCTGTATGACTTTGACAGGGATATGTATGGAAAAGAAATTGTGACGGAATTATTACAATTTAAAAGACCGGAACAAAAGTTCACAAATGTGCAGGAACTGAAAAAGCAGATGGAAAGGGACATTGCAGAAGGAAGGCAATTCCATGGTTGACATCCCAATGCTTACTTGTTATAATAGCCATGTTGGAATTGTAACAATTTTGTAACAACTTTGGGAGGACCAATATGAAAAGACAGATGATATGCGGTGTCTGCATTCTCGCATCCTTAATGACGCTGGGGAAGCCTTTCAACACATTTGCAGCAGAAATCAATGATGAAAATAGATTAAAGACAATTAACGATACAGACGGGCTGTTGACAGCCGGAGTGGGAGATTTATTTATCTCGCCGCTTACAAAAGTGGAATATATGGAGATTGCAAGGAATGCGGAGGGCGCACTTTGGGGATATACTCACCTTGGAATCTGCAACGTGGAAGAAAACAATTTAAATATACGACAAGAGCCTGATGAGTCAGGCAAATTGGTGGGAAAGCTGCCGAAGAATGCAGCCTGTGAAATCGTAAGCAGTGAAAATGGCTGGGCACATATCACTTCCGGAAAGGTGGAGGGATATGTAAAGGAAGAATATCTGCTCACCGGATATGAGGCAAAAAAGAAAGGCGAGGAATTGGCATCGGCGCTGGCAGTGGCAACTGCGGACGGACTGAATATCAGGGAATATCCCAGTACAGATGCGGAAATCGTTACTCAGGTGGCTTCGGGAGAGGCGCTTGATATTGTAGAGATTCAGGATGACGGCTGGATCAAGGTTTATCTGGATGACGAAGAAGTTTATGTGTCCGCCGATTATGTGGAGGTGAAGTCCGATCTGGAAACGGCAATTACCATGACAGAGTTGTTGTATGGTCAGGGTGTTTCCGATGTCCGGGTAGATTTATGTCAGTATGCAAAACAGTTTTTGGGAAATCCTTATGTGTGGGGAGGCACCAGTCTGACGAATGGTGCAGACTGTTCTGGCTTTGTTCTCAGTGTGTTTGCAAAGTACGGGGTTTCACTGCCTCACTCTTCCAGAGCACAGGCAAATATGGGGACAAGCATCAGTGCATCCGAACTGCAGCCGGGAGATTTGGTATTTTATGCAAAGGGCGGTACGGTCAACCATGTGGCACTGTATATCGGCGGCGGACAGGTGATTCATGCCAGCAGCCCTAAGACGGGAATTAAGATTTCTGCTTATAATTATAGGACACCTTACAGGATGGTGCGTATTTTGCAGGATTAAAAATATTTCTTTACAAGCGGTATGAGCTGTGATATCATGTTTTAGTATGAGATTTAGCCGTTGCTCAGAACTCTGGACACTCCGACCGGTTCTTAGTATCAGGCGTTTTAAAAAGAAGGAGGAAACACAATGATTTCTAAGGAAAAGAAAACAGCAATTATGAAAGAATATGCAAGAAGTGAAGGTGATACAGGTTCACCGGAAGTACAGATTGCAGTATTATCAGCAAGAATCCAGGAACTTACAGAGCATTTAAAAGAGCATCCCAAGGACAATCATTCCAGAAGAGGTATGTTCAAGATGGTTGGTCAGAGACGTGGTCTTCTTAATTATCTGAAAGGGAAAGATATTGAAAGATATCGTGCTTTGATTGAGAAACTGGGACTTAGAAAGTAAAGATGGCAGTTTTAAGGCGGAGCATACCGGTTTATCGGACTCCGTCTTTTTAATTCAATGAGCCATTCCGAGGAAAAGGGAAATGGCTGGTAAGATAAGAAAAGGAGAGAGATTATGTACAAGACGTTTTCAATGGAACTTGCAGGTCGTACGCTCAAGGTTGATGTGAACAGAGTGGGCAAGCAGGCAAATGGATGCGCGTTCATGCATTATGGTGATACCACTGTATTATCCACAGCAACCGCATCAGACAAGCCGAGAGAGGGAATCGACTTTTTCCCCCTTAGTGTAGAGTATGAAGAAAAGTTATACGCAGTAGGTAAAATTCCTGGAGGATTCAATAAAAGAGAGGGGAAGGCTTCCGAAAATGCTATTTTGACGAGCCGTGTTATTGACAGACCGATGCGTCCTTTATTCCCCAAAGATTACAGAAATGATGTGACCTTAAACAATATGGTCATGAGTGTGGATCCGGAGTGCCGTCCTGAATTGGTGGCTATGCTAGGGGCAGCAATCGCAACCTGCATTTCAGATATTCCTTTTGACGGTCCTTGTGCCATGACACAGATGGGTATGGTGGATGGAGAACTGGTTGTCAATCCTTCTCAGGAACAGTGGAAGAATGGCGACCTTAACCTTACGGTAGCATCTACTTCAGAGAAAGTCATCATGATTGAAGCAGGTGCCAATGAAATCCCTGAAGATAAAATGATTGAAGCAATCTATAAGGCGCATGAAATCAATCAGACAATCATTGCCTTTATCAACCAGATTGTGGCAGAAGTCGGCAAACAGAAACACGAGTATATAAGCTGTGCAGTTCCGGAGGAACTTTTTGCAGCCATTAAAGAAATCGTACCCCCGGCTGAGATGGAAGAAGCTGTTTTTACAGATGAAAAGCAGGTTCGTGAAGAGAATATTAAGAATATTACTGAAAAATTGGAAGAGGCATTTGCGGAAAACGAAGAATGGCTGGCTGTTCTCGGAGAAGCTATTTATCAGTACCAGAAGAAGACCGTGCGCAAGATGATCTTAAAGGATCATAAGCGTCCTGACGGTCGTGAAATCACGCAGATTCGTCCCCTTGCAGCAGAGGTTGACATTATTCCCAGAGTACATGGCTCCGCAATGTTTACCCGTGGACAGACCCAGATTTGTAATGTATGTACGCTGGCGCCTTTATCTGAGCAGCAGAGAATTGACGGTCTGGATGAAAATGAAGTGAGCAAGCGTTACATGCACCATTATAATTTCCCGTCCTATTCTGTAGGAGAGACAAAGCCCTCAAGAGGACCGGGAAGAAGAGAAATCGGTCACGGAGCATTGGCTGAAAGAGCATTGATTCCTGTTTTGCCTTCAGAAGAGGAATTCCCCTATGCAATCCGTACAGTATCCGAGACCTTTGAGTCTAACGGTTCCACCTCCATGGCATCTACCTGTGCATCCTGTATGTCACTTATGGCGGCAGGTGTGCCCATTAAGAAGATGGTTGCAGGTATTTCCTGCGGTCTCGTTACGGGAGATACGGATGATGATTTTGTTCTCCTTACGGATATCCAGGGACTGGAAGATTTCTTCGGAGATATGGATTTTAAGGTGACAGGCACCACAGAAGGTATTACTGCAATCCAGATGGATATCAAGATCCATGGTCTTACCAGACCTATCGTGGAAGGCGCTATTGCAAGATGCCGTGAGGCAAGATTATTCATTATGGATAATTGTATGAAGAAAGCAATCGAAGCGCCTAGACCGGAAGTAGGACCTTACGCACCGAAGATTATTTCCATTCAGATTGATCCTGAAAAGATTGGTGATGTAGTGGGACAGCGCGGAAAGACGATCAATGAGATTATTGCGCGTACTGGTGTCAAGATTGATATTACAGATGATGGAAAGGTATCTGTATGCGGTACAGATGCTGCTATGATGGACAAGGCCGTAGAATATATCAAGACCATTGTCACCGATTATCAGGAAGGACAGGTTTTCCAGGGAATTGTGGTAAGTATTAAAGAATTTGGAGCATTTATCGAGTTTGCGCCTGGTAAAGAAGGAATGGTTCACATTTCAAAGATTGCAAAGGAGAGAATCAATCGTGTGGAAGATGTGCTTACACTTGGCGACAAGGTAAGGGTTGTATGCCTTGGCAAAGACAAGATGGGCAGAATGAGTTTCTCCATGAAGGACGTTGCACAAATCTAATCATTAATAAAATCAATTAATTATAATGGGATAAAAAACCGGAATTTCCGTAACAGGAAGTTCCGGTTTTTTTATAGGCATAACTTGGACAAATCATCATATATTGGGATAAGAGGTGAATGCAATGACAAAGAGAGAAGAGATTGTACGGATATTTCCAGAGAATATGAAAGCAAAATGGGAGCAGGCGCTTTTACAGGTGGACAAACTACAGGAAATCCGGCTTGGTATAGGCAGACCGGTCAGACTCATAACAGCAGAAGGAGAAAAATTCCTGTCAGGAAAGGGAAATGTGAACGGTAATTGTCAGGACGCCTGGTATATGACAGAGCGGGATATGGATGCAATCATTAAAAACATATGCCGCTACTCCATGTATGCCTTTGAAAATGAAATACGGCAGGGATTTCTGACCGTGTCCGGCGGACACCGCATCGGAATGGCAGGTCAGGTCGTGTTAAATGAAAATGGCATGATTCGGAACATGACACATATCCGATTTATGAATATAAGGATTTCCCATGAAGTGATTGGAGCAGCAGACGAAGCCATGCCTTATCTTTATGAGGACAATCGCTTTTTAAATACACTTTTAATTTCTCCGCCGGGATGCGGGAAGACAACCTTGCTGCGGGATATCATCAGGCAGGTGTCAGAGGGAAATGCTTATGCCGCAGGCAGGCAGGTAGGAGTGGTGGACGAGCGGTCTGAAATTGCAGGAAGCTTTATGGGAATTCCGCAGAACAATGTGGGACTTAGGACAGATGTGCTGGACGGCAGTCCTAAAGTCCAGGGGTTGATGATGCTCATGCGTTCCATGGCGCCGGATGTAGTTGCAGTAGATGAGGTGGGAGGGCATGATGATATAAGGGCGCTATTGCAGGTGCTGCAAAGCGGAAGCAGCGTGGTGGCAACCATGCATGGAGATTCTATGGAGGATGTGCGAAATCATATGAATATGGAAAAGTACAGTCAGTGTGATTCCCCAGTGAAATATTGTCCAGAAATGCTTTTCCAGAGGTATCTCTTTTTGGAAAAGAAGGAAGGAGTCTGTCAAATTAGGGAGATTTTTGATCAGAATCAAAAAAGAATGTCTGATGTAAGAGGTGCTGAAAAATGTTTCGTATAGCGGGTTGTATATTGGCAGTCATAGGATGTGCTGGTTTTGCAGGAACTATATGTATGGATTCAGTAAAGCGTCTTGCACTGCTAAAAAAAGTCAGGGTCATTTATGAGAACATGAAATATTATATTGCCTATCAGAAGGCGACTATACCGGAGACCTTGCGGATACTGGCAGAAAAGGGGAGTGAACCGTTTGCGGAGGCATTTCGGGAAATTGATATAAGAGTATGTGAAAGGGGGGAAAATCTTCCTGCGGCATGGAGGCAATGCATGGAAAAGGTATTGGATACCCTTCCCCTGACAAGAAAAGAAAAAAAACTGATTATGGATTTTCCCTCAAGTCTGGGATTTATGGAGGAGAATGCACAGGCAGGGGCATTGGACGAATTGCTAAGAGAGATCGACTTACATATAGAAGAAATGGAAAAAGAGCAGAAGAATAAAAATAAAATGATTATGAGTCTTGGAGTGGCAGCTGGAATATTCATATCCATTCTGCTTCTGTAGCGAAAATTCGTGGAGGAAATATGGAGATAAGTCTGATTTTTAAGATAGCGGCAGTTGGCATTCTGATAACCATTTTAAGTCAGATATTAAAACACAGCGGAAGAGAAGAGCATGCTTTTCTTATTTCTCTGGCAGGATTGATTCTGGTGCTCACCTGGATTTTACCTTATATCTATGATTTGTTTGTTATGATACAGGATTTGTTCAGTTTATAGCGGGAGGCGTGTATCATGGGAATCGTTAAGATCGGAATACTTGGAGTGGCAGGAGTGATGCTTGCCCTTCAATTTAAGTCGAATCGGCAAGAGTATGGGGTGTATATAGGGGCGGCGCTTTGTCTTGTGATTTTCACCATTTCGCTTAGTGGGCTGGAGACGCTCTTGGGAAGGGTAAAAGAACTTCAGAAATATTTAAACGGAAGCGGCGATTATATTGGTTTCCTACTTAAAGCAGTGGGTATTACATATGTTTGCGAATTCTGTGCATCCATTTGTAAAGATGCAGGGTATGGGGCAGTTGCAGGTCAGATTGAAATATTTGGAAAGCTTTCTGTACTGCTTATGGGAATTCCGGTTCTTACGGCAGTCATTGAAAATATCAATGCCATAGCCGGATGAGTGGAGGGGGAGAATGAAAAAAAATCATATTAGGCTGCTCCTTTTCATGGGAATCATATTATTTTTCATTTTGCCTCCAATGCAGGTACATGCTGGAGAAAATGCGGATGTGACATCAGAGTTTGAATATATAGACAGCTGGTTTTCCACCAGCGATCTGGATTCTATTAATGAAGGAATGGACAGCCTTTTTCCGGGAATGAATCTGGATGCGAAGCAGCTTCTTTCAATGATTATGAATGGTCAGGTCATTGAAGCTTTCAAAATGCTGACCGGTCAGATAAAGGACAGCTTGTGGGGAGAATTATCCGGATTGAGGCAGATCTTTTTATACATTTTAATTCTGGGTGTGGTATCTGCGCTTTTTTCAGAATTTTCGGATTTGTTTGCGGGGCAGCAGATTGCCCAGACTGGGTTTTATTTCCTGTATCTTTTTCTTATGGCCATTTTGACGAAGGTCTTTCTTTTTGTATCTGAAATTGCTTCTGACACGATGGAGAGCATTGTATTGTTCGTCAAGCTGTTCATTCCAACTTACAGTGTTGTGGTGGGGACAGCGCAGGGGAGTGCATCAGGCGTATATTATTATCAGCTGATGCTGATGGTTGCTTATCTGGTGGAAAGTTTTCTGAATGCGGTACTGATACCATTTATTTACAGTTATGTTGTGCTGGCACTCTTAAACGGATTGTGGACAGAAGAGAAACTGACGCTTTTGCTGGAGTTTATCGAAAAAGGAATTTTGCTGGCGCTAAAAATATCCATGGGAGCAGTTACCGGACTTAGCTTGGTGCAGGCGGTGATCGTGCCGGTGGCGTCAGGCCTTAAGATTTCCGCTATGCGAAAAGCGATAGCGGCTATTCCGGGGATAGGCGGTGTGACGGAAGGGGTGGCGGAACTTGTGTTAGGATCAGCAGTTCTGATTAAAAACAGTATGGGAGTACTGCTGCTGATTTTATTGTTCGGCGCCTGTCTGATGCCTCTTCTTAAAATCTTGATTGTGACGGGAACCGTAAAACTTGGAGCAGCTATCACAGGAATCGTCAGTGACAAGAGGGTATCTTTGTGTGCGGACCGGGTGGGAGGGGGATGCCTTCTGCTTTTAAGATGTGTTTTTACCTCTGTTATTTTGTTCATCGTCGTAATTGCGGTGGTATCCTATACAGTTTCATATTAGGAGGCGAAGGATGGTTGGTGTAATAAAGGAAATATGTATCTATATCATCATAGCACAGGCAATTTTATTTTTTGTACCGGGCAAAACTTATGTCAAATATGTCAGGATATTAGTGGGAATCATTATGATTCTGCGGATGACGGAACCCATATTCGCTTTGGTTCTCAGTGATGACAGGCAGCAGGAAATCAGAAAGGAAATCCAGATGTTGGAAGATAAAATAGATATGGAAAGTGAAAAAACAGGGTTGGGAGAAAGTGAAATGGGAATTTATGAAAGTCTTGAAAAAGAACTGAAAAACAGGCTTGATCATTGTGAAAGTGATTATGAGATTCTGCGGGTTGATTTTTCGGAGGATATTTATTCGGGGGCAGAATACAGCGGTGATGAAGAAATTATCATAACTGTATCGGAAAAATGTGTTTCTTCAGAAGACTTGATACGAATCGCTCCTATAACATTGGATGAGAGAGAAGAATCTGATTTTGAAAAAGAAGAAGAACTTAAAAGCATGTATGGAAATTGCATCGGTGTAGACACAGACAGGATCAGAATCATTCTGGAACAATAAAGCGCGAGTGATAAACGGTCACGGCACGGCGCATGGAAAGGCATGGTTTTTGTATGCAGGAAAAAGGCAAAGAAAAAAAATTGAAAATGAAATTTACAAAAGATCATTTTTTGATTGTAGTCCTTATGGGGATACTGCTTATGGTGATTGTCTGGCCTGTGGAAGATAAAAATGAAAACAGGGAGACAAAGTCCGGTCAATGGGACAGTGAAAGTGCTATACTGAATGAACAATCCAATCTCATTCAGAATGCTGGTACAGGACAAAGCAACGGTCAGGAGGAAGATGCTCTGCTTGCCTATGCGTCCAGCCTGGAACGATCGCTGGAGGAACTGCTTTGTACCATGGACGGAGTTGGGCAGGTCAGGGTTATGGTTACTCTTGAGAGTTCTGGGGAGGCTGTGGTGGAAAAGGATGTAAGCACGGTAAGAGAGGGAACGACGGAGGTAGATTCTGCTGGAGGAAGCCGGAACACTACGAACATCAGTGATAGTGAGCAGACGATATACCAAGGCGGACAGCAGGGCAGTGGCGCACCTTATATAAAGAAGGTATTATCACCCCGGGTGGAAGGAGTTGTGGTGTCTGCCCAAGGAGGAGGAAATGCCAGAACAGTACAAAATATAACAGAAGCAATTCAGGCATTATTTGGTATAGAGGCACATAAAATTAAAGTAGTTAAAATGATAACACAATAAGAAGGAGAAACGGATTTGAAGAATATGGTGAAGAAGAATCAGATTATGATCACGGCGCTGGCAATTATGATTGCAGTTGCGGGATACCTGAATTTTGCCGGCAGCAAGATTACGGAAGAGGAAATAATGACAGCAGGATCAGATACAGTAGTAGCGAATGAACAGGCAATCACAGAAACGGATACGGATGTAGCAGCATTATTTGAAATATCCGATGAGGACATGGAGCAGGCGGGATATAGTGAAATTGAAAGTCTGGACTCCGATGTGGTATTGCAGCAGGAAAACTATCTGGATGAGACAATGGACGAAGTTATGGCGGAAAATATGTCCATTGATATGACGCAGAACGTGGATAATCAGTTGTCGGATGGAGAAACACCAGGAGAAGCAGTATTTACTTCTTCTACAAGTTTAAATACGCTTTCAGGGGCAAGACTATTAAAAGAGCAGACCAGAGCTAAAAATAAGGAGACCTTGCTGGAAATTATCAATAATGTTAATATCAGCGAGGAGCAAAAGCAGGAAGCAGTAGACAATATGATTGCAATAACGGACGTGGCAGAAAAGGAAACAGCGGCAGAAATTTTACTGGAAAGCAAAGGCTTTAATGATGTGGTTGTAAGTATAACGGACGGTACGGTTGATGTTGTGGTAAACGCTGCAGAACTGACTGAGGCACAGCGTGCGCAGATAGAAGATATTATTATCCGTAAAACCGGCGTTTCAGCGGATTCGATTATTATCAGTACTTTGAGTGACAAGTAAGAATAAATAGATGCTATATTTAAAAAAATGTGGTATCCTATTACAGGAGAATAGGGAGATACCCTGATGAAAAGAGCTTTTATTTTTGTTTTATGCAGTGTGGGAACAGGCACTACAGAGGAAGCAGCTAATTTGAAGATGTAAAACGACAGTCTGCTTTTGAGGCGGCAGAGCTTCTGTTCCCGCACACCATAAAATCAGTTCTTAAAGATACAATGGAAGGATTTGGAGGAAAAATACGTGAATAATTATGAACAGGAAATAAACAGAAGAAGGACATTTGCTATTATTTCCCATCCTGATGCCGGCAAAACAACTCTCACAGAGAAGTTTCTTTTATATGGAGGAGCAATTAATCTGGCAGGAAGTGTAAAGGGGAAAGCAACCGCTCGGCATGCAGTTTCCGACTGGATGGAGATTGAAAAGGAGAGGGGAATCTCTGTCACTTCTTCCGTTCTGCAGTTTGAGTATGATGGTTTTTGTATTAATATTCTTGATACGCCGGGACATCAGGACTTTTCAGAGGATACTTATCGCACTTTGATGGCGGCAGACTCCGCGGTAATGGTAATTGACGCATCTAAGGGTGTGGAGGCACAGACGCGTAAGCTATTTAAAGTCTGTGTGATGCGGAAGATTCCTATTTTTACGTTTATCAATAAGATGGACAGGGATGCCAATGATACTTTTGAACTTCTGGATGAAATAGAAAAAGAACTGGGGATTGCAACTTGTCCCATCAACTGGCCGATTGGATCGGGAAAGAGATTTAAAGGCGTTTATGACAGAGACAGGCAGTGCGTCATCACTTATTCTGATACAGAGAAGGGGACCAAAGAAGGAGAAACAAAGGAAATTCCTGCCAAAGACGGGCAGACTCTTTCTTCTGTGATTGGAGAAGAAGCGGCAAATACGCTGCTGGATGAAATAGAACTTTTGGATGGCGCCAGTGCGGAATTTGATCTGGATCTGGTACGCGCAGGAGAGTTGACGCCTGTATTTTTTGGATCTGCGCTCACGAATTTTGGTGTGGAATTCTTTTTACAGCATTTTCTTGAAATGACAACACCTCCTCTGCCCAGAAGAGCAGATATCGGTCTGGTATCGCCCACTGAGCAGGAATTTTCGGCATTTGTATTTAAAATACAGGCGAATATGAACAAGGCGCATAGAGACAGAATTGCATTTATGAGAATCTGCTCGGGAAAATATGAGGCAAGCATGGAGGTAAAGCATGTGCAGGGAGGAAAAGTTATGCGTCTTTCCCAGCCTCAGCAGATTATGGCAAGTGAGAGGAAGATTTTGGATGAAGCTTATGCAGGCGATATCATCGGCGTATTTGATCCGGGTATCTTTTCTATTGGAGATACGCTGTGCATGCCAAAGGAGACGTTTGCCTATGAGGGGATTCCTACGTTTGCACCGGAGCATTTTGCAAGGGTGAGGCAGGTGGATACCATGAAGAGAAAGCAATTTGTAAAAGGAATCACCCAGATTGCGCAGGAAGGCGCTATTCAGATTTTCCAGGAATTTAACACAGGTATGGAGGAAATTATTGTGGGAGTGGTAGGTGTGCTCCAATTTGATGTGCTGAAATATCGTCTGGAAAATGAATATAATGTAGAAATAAAACTGGAAAATCTGCCTTATGAACATATCCGGTGGATTGAAAATAAGGAAATTGATTTGAACAAGCTCGTAGGGACATCTGATATGAAGAAAATACGTGATCTCAAGGGGAATCCGTTACTCTTGTTTATCAATGCCTGGAGTGTGGGAATGACGCTGGATCGAAACGAAGGATTAATATTATCAGAGTTTGGACGTGATTAAATGAAAATGAAAAGATGCATATTGCTGGTTCTAACTTGTCTTTTGATATTTGAAGGGTGTAATTATCCGGTGAATTGGGACAAGCCAGAAAGCAGCAGGATGGAATTGGGCGGTCAGGAAGAGGAAACTAAAGACGCAAAAGAGACTGCGACTGTCAAAGAGGAAACGCAAGAGACTGATGCGAATGAAGTGGAAAGTATTTCTGGCATTCCTGTGGAGGAAACTGCTTTCATCAGAAAGCAGCAGATGGGGCTTTTCCACTATGATAAGTTAAATGAAGCAGAGCAGATTGTTTATGCTGAAATCTTAAGGATTCTGCAGGATTTTGATGATGATGTTGCTTTATCCTGTACAGAAACAGATAGAATCGAAAAGGTTTTCCAGTGTGTATTAAATGACCATCCTGAAATTTTTTATGTGGACGGCTATACTTTTACCAGATATACGTTGGGAGATGTGGTGAAAAAAATCACTTTTTCAGGCACTTACAATGTATCCAGGGAAGAGGCGGCAATCAAGGAAGAGCAGATTACGCATTATGTACAGGAATGCCTCCAGGGGATGGAGGAAGGACTGGATCAATATGGAAAAGTAAAATATATTTATGAATACATTATAAATCAGACAGAATATGATGCCGAGGCGCCGGATAATCAAAATATCTGTTCTGTGTTCATCACACAGAAAAGTGTTTGTCAGGGATATGCCAAAGCAACGCAGTATCTTTTAAGAAAAGCCGGGGTTGAAGTGACGCTGGTTATGGGCAGGGTTTCAGGGGGAGAAGGTCATGCATGGAATCTGGTAAGATTGGATGGAAATTATTATTATGTAGATACTACATGGGGAGATGCATCCTATCAGATTCTGGAAGGAAGCAGTGAACAGATTGTTGAGAGCATCCCGCCCATCAATTATGATTATCTGTGTGTCACAACCAGTCAGTTGCAAAAGACACACGTCATTGATTCTATTGTGGAAGTCCCGGTATGTGATTCCATGGAGGATAATTATTATGTCAGGGAAGGACGGTATTTTACCGGAGTCGATGAGGAAAAGCTGCGGAATGTATTCTCATCAGCGTATGATCAGGGAAGCACTTATGTAACGCTTAAATGTTCAGATGATGTTGTTTATGAGGAAATGATAAGGCATCTGATAGAGGAACAGGGAATATTCACTTATTTGAATGCGCAGGAAGGAACTGTATCTTACGCGGAAAATGAAGAACAATTGAGTCTTAGCTTCTGGCTGTAGGGAATGTGAGGATTTTATTTCTGACGGGGCTATGCAAAAAGCGGAATTTTTGATATGATAAAGATTAACAGGCTTGCAATAAAAGGAGAGAAAGGAACGTTATTATGGAAAAAACTTTTGAACAGAACACATATGTATTACAGGAAGACGAGGATCTTGGTACAGTTAAAATTGCTGATGATGTAGTGGCAATGATTGCAGGTCTTGCTGCAACAGAAGTGGAAGGGGTTGCCGCCATGGCTGGCAATATCACCAATGACCTTATGAGCAAAATGGGAGTTAAAAATCTTGCAAAAGGTGTTAAGGTGGAGGTTCTTGGCAAGCGTGTAAAGGCTGAACTAGCACTGATTGTTGAATATGGCTATAATATTCCGGCGGTATCTCAGAGAGTCCAGGATAAAGTGAAATCAACTATAGAGAATATGACGGGGCTTGAAGTCTCGGATGTAGATATCCGCATTGCCGGTGTTAATATGCAGAAGGACAAATAAATGCAGGGTGGATTTGTATGAGCAGAAGAGAAATGAGGGAGCAGATTTTTAAACTGCTGTTCCGTGTGGAATTTAATTCAAAAGAAGAAATGGCACAGCAGGAGGCATTTTTCTTTGGGGATGAAGAAAATGCTGCGACAGAGGAAAATAACGCTCAGATTAGTGATAAATTTAACAAAATCATAGAAAAAATCGATTTAATCGATCAGACTTTGAACGATAAAGTGCAAGGTTGGAATACAGAGCGCATGGGAAAGGTGGATCTTACTATTTTAAGACTTGCAGTTTATGAAATAATGTACGATCAGGAAATCCCTACTGGTGTTGCAATCAATGAGGCAGTGGAACTTGCCAAGAAATTTGGTCAGGATTCTTCACCATCCTTTGTCAATGGAGTGTTGGCAAAATTTGCTTAGGTGAGCATAAGATGCAGAATGTTTATACAGTTGGACAAATAAATTCATATATTAAGAATATGTTCGCGCAGGATTTCCTGCTGAATGAATTGTCTGTTAAAGGCGAGGTCAGCAATTGCAAATATCATTCTTCCGGACATATTTATTTTACTTTAAAGGATCAAAAAGGAACGATTTCCTGCGTTATGTTTGCTGGGAACCGTTCCGGTCTTGCATTTCGGATGATGGAAGGAATGCAGGTGGTGGTAAAAGGAACTATTGATGTATATGAGAGAGACGGCAAGTATCAGATGTACGCTAAAAGTATCACGCAGGATGGCGCGGGCGAACTCTATGAGCGGTTCGAACGGTTAAAACAGGATCTGCTTGAACGCGGAATGTTTGCACCTGAGTACAAAAAGCCAATCCCCAGATTTATAAAGACGCTTGGAGTGGTAACTGCACCTACAGGAGCGGCGGTTAGGGATATTATCAATATTGCATCCAGAAGAAATCCTTATGTGCAGATTATTCTTTATCCTGCAATCGTACAGGGAGATGCTGCAGCAGAAAGTATTGTCAAGGGAATACATACCCTTGAAAAAAGAAAAGTAGACGTTATCATAGTAGGTCGTGGAGGCGGCTCTATAGAAGATTTATGGGCATTTAATGAAGAAATAGTTGCACAGGCAGTTTTTGACTGCAGCATACCCATTATTTCAGCGGTAGGGCATGAGACAGACACCACCATCATTGATTATGTGTCTGATATGCGTGCACCAACGCCCTCGGCGGCTGCGGAGCTGGCAGTTTATGATGTGACGCTTTTGTTAGGGCAGATGGAAGGAATACGGCTTTCTCTTAACAGGCAGATGCAGGGACGTATGAAGCTTGCCCGTATGAAGCAGGAGACCTTTGAAACAAAGTTGAAAATGAACAGTCCCATGGGAAAAATCAGGGAGAAACGGACATATGCTGTCAGCTTGGAGGAACGTTTGACGGTGTCCATAAAGAACCGGATCATGAAAGACAAGCACCGGATGGCAATCTATATAGAAAAATTAAAAGGACTTTCGCCCCTTGATAAACTAAATCAAGGATATTCTTATGTTTCAGATGAGAAGGGAAGAACCATAACAGATATAAATAAAGTGTCCGTCGGAGATAAACTTCAGATTTTTGTGAAGAACGGCAGAATGAATGCCGTGATTAACGAAAAGCATCAGATGGACAATATGAGTGCAATGGAAGGAGAATAGATTATGCAGGAACAGGAAGAAAAAGAACTGGAGTTGGAGAAAGCATTTGAAATACTTGAGGAGACTGTTTCGGCATTGGAACAGGAGGATATTTCACTGGAAGAATCCTTTCAGATATATAAACAGGGGATGGAATTACTGAAAAAATGCAATCAGGCAATTGACCATGTAGAAAAAAAGGTGATGGCACTGAATGAAGATGGAGAAACCTATGAGTTTTAATGAAATGCTGGAAGCAAAAACAAAGCATGCAGAGGAGATTCTTACAAAATATCTGCCGAAGGAAAAGGGATTTCAGCGCAGGGTGTTAGAGGCGATGAATTATAGTGCCTTAACAGGCGGAAAGCGTCTCCGCCCCATCTTGATGGAAGAGAGCTTCTTTTTGTTTGGCGGCAGCGGTACGCTGGTAGAACCTTTTATGGCAGCGCTTGAAATGATTCACAACTATTCACTGGTGCATGATGATCTGCCTGCCATGGACAATGATGAATACCGGAGAGGGCGTAAAACCACATGGAATGTCTATGGGGATGGTATGGCGGTTCTTGCAGGCGACGGACTATTGAATCTTGCATTCGAAACGGCGTCTTTGGCATTTGATTTGACAGAAGAGCCGGAAGCTTTAAAGAGGATTGCTGCGGCGATTCAAATCCTTGGAAAAAAATCAGGTATTTATGGAATGATTGGCGGGCAGGCAGCAGATATTGAAGCAGAGTCTAAAGGACAGGTGACGGAAGAACTGCTCTTATTCATACATGAAAACAAGACAGCAGCGCTCATACAGGCTGCAATGATGATTGGAGCCATTTTAGCAGGCGCAGATCCCAAATCAGTTTCTTCCATGGAGAAAGCGGCATATAATATTGGAATTGCATTCCAGATTCAGGATGATATACTGGATGTGACCAGTACGGCAGAAGTATTGGGAAAGCCTATTGGAAGTGATGAGAAAAATCATAAGCTGACCTATGTGACGCTTCACGGTCTGGAGGAATCCAGGGAGGAAGTAAGAACGCTGTCAGAGGAAGCACTTTCCATTCTCCGTTCATTTGACGGAAGAAACAAATTTCTGGAGGAACTTGTAGATTCGCTGATCACCAGAGAAAAATAGTGGGATAAACCATAGGACAGAAGAAAAGAAGGTTGAGAATATGTTGCTTGATAATATTAAGGGTGCAAATGACATCAAGAATATAAATCCATCAGACTATCAGGAGCTGGCGCAGGAAATACGGGAATTTCTGATTGAGAAAATATCCCATACAGGAGGTCATCTGGGTTCCAATCTGGGCGCAGTAGAGCTCACTATGGCTCTGCATCTTTTCTTGAATCTGCCGGAGGATAAGCTGATCTGGGATGTGGGACACCAATCCTATACTCATAAACTTTTGACTGGCAGACGGGATGGATTTGAATCATTACGGAAATTCGGTGGTATGAGCGGATTCCCTAAGAGAAAAGAAAGTGATTGTGACTGCTTTGATACAGGTCACAGTTCTACCTCTATTTCAGCAGGTTTAGGTCTTGTAAAAGCAAGGGATATTCAGGGAAAGAGCAACACGGTGGTCTCCGTGATCGGTGACGGGTCTCTTACAGGCGGCATGGCTTATGAGGCTTTAAATAATGCAGCCAAGCTGGAAACGAATTTTATCATTATTCTTAACGACAATAATATGTCTATCTCTGAAAATGTGGGAGGAGTATCCAAATACCTGAACAATGTAAGAACAGCCAACGCTTATCTGGACATAAAGGAAGGCGTATACAATACATTAAAGGAAATTCCCAAAGGAGAGAAAGTTGTAGAAGGCATCCGGAAAGCGAAAAGCAGTTTTAAACAGCTGGTGGTTCCCGGGATGTTTTTTGAGGATATGGGAGTCACTTATTTAGGACCCGTAGATGGCCATAACATTTCCGCAATGCTGCGGGTATTACAAGAGGCAAGGCGTACAAGGAATGCCGTGATCGTACATGTGATTACCCAGAAGGGAAAGGGATTTGCGCCGGCGGAGCGTCATCCGGCAAGATTTCATGGGGCAGAGCCTTTTGATATTGAAACGGGCATTCCCACAAAGCCCAGAACGACTGCTAATTATACGGATATTTTTTCTACCGTTATGACAAAGCTGGGGGCAAGAGACGAAAAAGTGGTTGCAATCACCGCAGCCATGCCGGACGGCACAGGATTAAAGCGTTTTCGGAATATGTATCCTGAACGGTTTTTTGACGTAGGAATCGCTGAGGAACACGCAGTTACCTTTGCAGCAGGTCTGGCGGCAGGAGGGCTGAAACCTGTAGTTGCTATCTATTCTTCCTTCCTGCAAAGAGCATATGACCAGATTCTGCATGATGTTTGTATCCAGAATCTCCCGGTGGTGTTTGCTATTGACAGGGCAGGACTTGTGGGCAGTGACGGTGAAACGCATCAGGGAATTTTCGATTTATCTTTTTTGTCTTCTATTCCGGGAATGCATATTATGGCCCCAAAGAATAAGTGGGAACTTTCAGATATGATGAAATATGCGGTTGCCTTTGACGGACCTATTGCAATCCGCTATCCCAGAGGAGAAGCCTATGCCGGATTAAAAGAGTTCCGTGCACCGATTGAATTTGGAAAGGCAGAGCTTCTTTATGCAGAGGGTGAAATCTGTCTGCTGGCAGTCGGAAGCATGGTGAAGACGGCAGAAGAAGTTAAAGGAATGCTGAATCAGGCGGGATATAGGTGTAGTATAATCAATGCAAGATTTGTAAAGCCTATTGACGTTAAGGCAGTAGAATGGGCAGTAGCGCACCATGAACTGGTGGTTGCCATGGAAGAAAATGTTTCAAGCGGCGGTTATGGTGAAAAGGTCAGAGAGATGATGAGCAAATTTGCGGGAAACGCAAAGTTCTTACAGATTGCTATACCGGATGAATACGTGGAACATGGTAATGTAGATTTGTTAAAGCATGAGATTGGAATTGATGCCGAAACGATCACAGAAAGAATCAGGAAAGAAATGGAAGGCAATGGATGAAAGAGCGGCTTGATATACTGCTGGTGAAAGAAGGTCATGCGCCTTCAAGGGAAAAGGCAAAAGCAATCATTATGGCAGGCAGCGTATTCGTAGATGGACAAAGAGAGGACAAGGCGGGCGCCTTGTTTGATGCTGATAAGATACATATAGAGGTAAAGGGGAATACGCAAAAATATGTCAGCAGAGGTGGGCTTAAGCTGGAAAAAGCAGTTGAACAGTTCGGTATAGTATTAGAAAAATGTGTATGCATGGATATTGGGGCTTCAACTGGCGGATTTACCGATTGTATGCTTCAGAACGGTGCATGTAAGGTATATGCTGTTGATGTTGGACATGGACAGCTAGACTGGAAGCTTAGAAATGACGAGAGAGTTGTCTGTATGGAAAAGACAAATTTCAGGTTTATGATTCCGGGAAATATTAAGGAGGAACTGGACTTTGCATCTGTGGATGTATCGTTTATTTCTCTGACAAAAATATTGCTGCCTGCAAGGGCACTTCTTACTTCAAGCGGAGAAATGGTCTGTCTGATTAAGCCGCAGTTTGAAGCGGGACGTGACAAAGTGGGAAAAAAAGGGGTTGTAAGGGATGCTAAAATCCATGAAGAAGTGATAAGAAAAATCATCGACTATTCAGACTTCATTGGGTTTGATATCTTACATCTTGATTTTTCACCGATTAAGGGCCCGGAAGGGAATATTGAATATCTGGTTCATCTTAGAAAAAATCCGGAAAAGATGGAAAATACTGCAGAAATTACGGAAGCACAGGCAGAAGGAAAATTGCGGAATCTAATAGAAGAAAAGGCGGGATATTCATGGGAAAGTGAAATTTCCAGCCGGATTACGGCTACAGTAGACAAGGCGCATGGCAGTCTGGACACCTAGTCCGGGATATGTAAAAATGCAGAAATGAGGAAGAATGGTATGGAGCATTTTTATGTGATAACCAATCCAACCAAGGATGCAGAATTAAAGACAGCATACTCTATTAAGGAATATCTCATAAGCCATGGAAAAACCTGTATTGTAGATGGAGGCACCAAAAACCCTCACAGGGAAGGATATACCTATAAAGAGCAGGTGAGCGGTGATATAGACTGTGTCATTGTGCTGGGGGGAGACGGAACGCTTTTGCAGGCGGCAATAGATTTAGCGGACAGGGATATTCCCTTTTTAGGAATTAACCTGGGGACCTTGGGATTTTTGGCTGAGGTAAACAGAACAGGGATAGAAGATGCGCTTGATAAGCTGACCAGAAATGAATTTGAAATCGAAAAACGTATGATGCTGTGTGGGAAAAGCTATCATATGCAAGGGATAAAGGATGAGGCAAGAGCGCTTAACGATATTGTAATTACCAGAAAAGGATCTTTACAGATTATTAATTTTAATATTTATGTCAATGGACAGTTCCTTCACCGTTATCATGCAGATGGCATGATCATATCTACTCCCACAGGTTCTACGGGATATAGTTTGTCCGCCGGAGGACCTATCGTGGAACCGAAAGCAGAATTAATCCTGCTTTCTCCAATCTGTCCGCATTCCATGCAAAACAGAAGTATCGTGCTTTCATCTGAGGATGTGATAGTAGTAGAAATAGAAAGCAGCAGAGATGGAGAAAATCAAGAAGTAGAAGCCATATTTGACGGATGTCATAAGGTCAGTCTCTGTACAGGTGAAAAAATAGAAATAAAAAGGTCAGAAAAGACCACTGGAATTGTGAAGCTTAATCAGGTCAGCTTTCTGGAGGTGCTTCATAGAAAGATGAGTGATTAAATAGACAGCAGTCCATTAGACTGCATGATGGAGTGGGTATATGAAAAAGAGCAGGCATCAGAAAATAAAGGAACTTGTTGAACAGTTTGAAATCGAAACCCAGGAGGAACTTGCGGAAAAGCTGAAAGAAGCAGGTTATGCAGTCACTCAGGCAACAGTGTCAAGAGATATCCGGGAATTGAAGCTTTCCAAAATTCCAATGGGAGATGGAAGACAGAAATATACTATTTTGATCCATAGTGATCATTATCTAGGAGATAAGTATATACGGGTGCTTAAGGATGGTTTTATATCCATGGATATGGCACAGAATATTCTTGTTGTAAAGACCGTATCAGGGATGGCGATGGCGGTAGCAGCAGCCATAGATGCTATGAAACTTAAGGAAATTGTAGGGTCCATTGCCGGAGATGACACGATCATGATGGCAGTGCGTACCGTAGAAGATACACAGGCGGTTATGGGAAAAATCCGTAACGTATTAGAGGAATAACCGACTATGCGCTTGAGAGAAGAGCATAAGGAGGAAGCGATATGCTTGAAAGTTTACATGTAAAAAATCTGGCGCTGATTGATGAGCAGGAAGTAACCTTTGCGGAAGGAATGAATATTCTGACCGGTGAGACCGGTGCAGGGAAATCCATTATCATTGGCTCTATTAACCTTGCGCTTGGGGCAAAGGCGGATAAGGAATATATCCGGACAGGGGCAGACCATGCATTGGTGGAGCTGATCTTCTCATTGAATGAGCAGCAGTGTGAAAGAGTGCGCGCAATGGATTTGCCAGTAGAAGAGGATCACATGTTGATACTGCAGAGGAAAATCATGGCAGGGAGAAGTATCTGCCGTGCGAATGGAGAAAGCATCAGCGCCGGGCAATTAAAGAATCTGGCAGGCTGTCTTCTGGATATGTATGGTCAGCATGAGCATCAGTCGCTGCTTAAGCCTTCTGCTTACAAAAAAATGTTGGATGATTATATTGGCGAAGAGATTGCCGTATATAAATCCCGACTGAAAAGCAAATTGGCAGAGTACAGAAAATGTGAAGAAGAGCTTGAAAACCAGAATTCTGATGAGGCAGTCAGAATGAGGGAAGCAAAACTTCTAGAATTTGAAATAAATGAAATCGAAGCTGCCGGCTTAGATCCTGTGGAGGATGAGAAGGTAGAAAAGAAATATCGAAAGCTTGCAAATGCCAGGAAAATGAAGGAAACTGTATACGCGGTGCATGGACTTACCGGATATGAGGAGGAGGGCAGTGCTGGTCTTGCTGTGGGGCATGCGCTTCGCGAACTTAAGCCGCTTGGGGAGTATGATGCGGATATATCTCCGCTCATAGAGCAGCTCACAGATATTGATGATTTGCTGAATGACTTTAATCGTTCAATGGCACAATATAGAGACAGCCTTGAGTTCGATGAACAAGAATTTATCCATTTAGAGGAGCGTCTAAATGTTTTAAATCACTTAAAAGACAAATATGGTGAGGGAATACCGGACATTTTAAAGTCACAGGAAGAGAAACAGCAGGCGCTTGATAAACTGAATCATTTTGAAGCATATATGGAGCAGCTTCGGAGCAGAATGAATGAACAGAAAAAAGAGATCTTTCTTTTGTGTGAACAGATTTCAGGGTTGAGAAAGAATGCAGCAGGACCGCTTACAGAAAAGCTGAAAGAGGCTATGATAGATTTAAATTTCCTGGATGTGGAATTTTCTATTTCTGTAATTTCTGAAGAGGAATCTTTTGCGGCTGATGGGTATGATAAAGTAGAGTTTCTCATATCGACTAATCCGGGAGAGGTATTAAAACCTATGTGGCAGATCGCCAGTGGAGGGGAACTTTCCCGTATTATGCTTGCATTTAAAACCGTTTTTGCAGATAGGGATGAGACAGATACCCTTGTTTTTGATGAAATCGATACGGGAATCAGCGGAAAGACGGCATGGAAAGTTTCTGAAAAGCTGGGAAGACTTTCCAGAAATCATCAGATCATCTGTATTACGCACCTGGCGCAGATTGCCGCCATGGCAGATGCACATTTTATGATAGAAAAAAATGTAATAAATGAGAGGACTGTGACAAACATCAGGGAAATTGCGGATGATGAGAGCCTGAGTGAGCTGGCAAGACTTTTAGGAAGTGGGGAATTGACAGAGGCAGTTTTAAGCAATGCTCGTGAGATGAGAGAAGCAGCGCAGAAAGCAAAACAAAAATAGTGCATGAAAATGTTTTTTGCTCAATAGTAACATTTGGAAGCAAAAAAATAAAATTTGGAAAGTAAAATTTCAAGTTTTTCACATACTAAAAAAGGCATACATGCTGTATGTCTTTTTTAATTTGTTTGCGCGACATGGGCGCGCTCTAACGGGTGAAAGTCCCGAACACGCCCAGATAGTGGGAAGTGTATAGCCGAACAGCAAGGGTGTCTACTGTGAGGTAGAATCTGAAGGAAGC
>JAAUZD010000043.1 GCA_014804785.1 Lachnospiraceae bacterium | reverse complement strand
TGCAGACCCTGTCGTGTACCACTGGGGATGGAACTTACAGGATGTTGATCCAAATGAAGATGTCAAAGTTCAAACATTGATATCGTAAATGTATAGTTAATTGAAAAGGGTTATACTAGGATTTGCCGGAGGATGCAATGTTGGAATCCGTATGGCTACTCCCGGCAATGATATTTTTCTTCTAAATAATGATACCCTTTTGACAGAAAATGCTCTGTTCTGGCTCCGTATGGGGCTTTATGAGAAGAAAGAGATTGGCGCTTCCGGCGCTGTCAGTAATTATGCCGGGAATAGGCAGACCGTCTCCAACAGCTTTAGCAGCCTTTCAGAATGTCTTGAATACGGTTTTACGCATAATGTTCCTATGGAGCAGCCCTTTGCTTACCGCACTATGCTGATAGGTTTTGCCATGCTGATTAAACATACTGCTTTTGAAAAAACAGGTCTGCTTGATGAACGTTTCTTTCCGGGAAACTATGAAGATAACGACTATTGCACACGATTAATACTCAATGATTATAAGCTGGTTCTCTGCAAGAATAGTTTCATTTATCATGTTGGCAGCGCAGGATTTTCTACGTTGGAAGAGCCAAACCCGACTGAAAGCCATAATCATTTTATGGAAATAAATTTCCATCGCTATATAGAAAAATGGCACATCAGACCAACTTATTCCTTCTTTTGCCGCACGGAATTAATCGACCTGATACCCCCTGAAGACAAATCAAACGTCATCAACTGCCTTGATATTGGCTGTGCCTGTGGCGCCACCTTACTTGAAATCCAAAACCGCTATCCCAATGCAAATCTTTACGGCATTGAATTAGATCCCCACAGTGCAGCTTTTGCTTCCCACATTGCTACTGTAGCTCAAGGGAACGTAGAAACCATGGATTTCCCCTTCGATGTATCTTTTGATTATATTATTCTTGGAGATGTTCTGGAGCATTTAGTTGAACCAGGGCAGTTATTGAGAAAGCTAAAATCACATTTATCTGACCGGGGTGTAATCATTACAAGCATACCTAATGTATTACATTTCTCTGCCATAGGTCAAATCCTGATGGGCAGCTTCGCCTATACAGATTCCGGTGTCCTCGATAGAACGCATCTGCGGTTTTTCACCTTATACGATAGTATACATCTGTTACAAGATTCAGGATATGAAATCATGAATCTTCAAAAGCTCATCGAAAGACCTAATGAAGATTTTACTGCTATGAACAATTTCCTTGATTGTCTGACTTCCATTCCAAATGTCGTGGATAAGGAACAATTTTACGTTACACAATATATTTATAAAGCCAAGCCAATTTCCTGAAAAGCGTTGCCATAATGCGCCGCTTTTCCTGCATAATCTTATTTTTTTAGAAAGGACACACAGTCCGGCATGCGGAAATTTGATGAATAATAATAAGTCAAATTGAATAATTTACTACTAATTTTTCCACCACTAATGCAATTTCAATTGACTTGATAGCAAAATTTGTGTATAACCTTGAAGTATAATCGTTAACTGTTTTTTTCTTCTACAAGTTGCAAAAGCTGACGACACATAGCCTCACTTTTACCAAGTTCTTCGATAAGCTGCCCATGGCTTCATTCCCGCATAGTGTATGATTGTAGTCTCTTCCTTCACGTTTTCATAGTGAATTCCATTATCGTATGCTATTTTTGCAAAAAGATTGTATTTATACTCATCCAGAAACTTTACTTGCTTATCATGCATCATATTCAATAAGTCCTGGTCAGGCGCCCCAACTTCGTAATTCAATGATTCTGCTAAATCCATATAGTCCTTAAAGCAATATCTTCCTCGCAGTTTTTCTATATTCCACAACATCATGCCTGAATTAAAGTATGTAAATCCCTCTTCAACTGTTCATTTAATATCATATCAGGACATGCACAAAAAAGATAGCCTTCAAAATCTGTCCAATAAAGTTCCTTTATTGATAATCATATCCACATCCAAATATAAAATCCTATCTATATCTACTGGAAGAATGTCCAAAAGCATCAGCCGATAATAACATTCCAAGGACCATGCCTTGGTCGTTGGAAGCCCAGTCGGAAGACTCTCTTTGTCCACCCATAGAAAATGTATATTTTGATTATACCCTTCCACAAGTATTCGCAGCTGTTCCTGCTCCCACTGTGTCAAGTCATTATGTAAAAGATACACATGTATATTCACACCTGCCTGGTTCATCAGCAATAATGTCAGCATAACGTAAGTATATTTTACATACTTTCCGTTCAGCGATGTTGCAATGTTCATTCTTTTCTCCGTCATCTTTTCTCCTGATATACTTCCATGTTTTTACACAGTATCCTAACACATTTCCTAATTTATGTATACCCCAATACGATTCTTGGATTTCCGTAGTTCTATTCGCAAAATCGTGGATTTACTCCAATACAGATAAACGACTTGTAAAAACTTTTCACAAAAATAGGCAGCTATAGAAGCCAAAACTTCTTTTAATCCCTTTTTTTGCATGTTATAATGCTTACTATACAGTGGCAGGTGATACATGCGTTAGACTAGATTTAAATCATCCTATGCATAAAAATGGACAGATGGGAGACCTAAAAGCATGACGCAAAAGGAAATTGCAGATGAATTGTTTCATGCCGGAAAAGAAGTTAAGAAGAGCATTCTTGGTGTGGCAGAGGCATCACAGATTGATAAATCAATTGATGGTTCCGTTTATTTTCAATATGCGCAGATATTAAAGAATTTGAATTTATTGTACCAGTCTATGGATACAGGACTGGAGAATTTCGACCGGATGGTTGAAGAACTTTCAAATGCTGGTCCTAATTTGGATGATGAGAATGCATTTGTCTCTAAATTTATATCGGTGCTGAACAGTATGCTTATGAACACGATAAGGTTTCGTCAGAAATACTGCCTGATTCGGCGCAATGACCCGGTTCCAGGACTTGCTTCCCATATCATAACGAATCTTGGACAAATTGTTATGAGCCTCAATAACGGATATATTCCCGTGATTGATACAATAAATGCGGATAATGTATTTACAGAATTAAGCAAACGCTACTCTACAAATGCATGGGAACTTTATTTTGATCAGCCTTTATTTCCCCTTTCCGAAGAGGTTATGGGCGATAAAGAAATAAAGATGCTGGATGGTATTCCTGATTTTATGCCAAATTACAATATGGATTGTCTTATGAATCCGGAACTGATGGCATTCTGGAGAGGCATTATGAAAGAATATATGCCTATGTCCGATCCATTAAATGACAGGGTTCAGGAGTGCCTTGGCAGACTGCCGTTTGATAATGGGGAAAAAGTTCTCGGTGTATTGTGCCGGGGCACAGACTACACGAATATCCGCCCATACAATCATCCCATCCAGCCGTCTCTGGAAACTGTTTTTGCAAAGGCTGATGAATTTATGTATAATTACCAGTGCGATTACTGCTATCTTGCCACGGAAGATCAGGAAATACTAAGCGCTTTTCGAAAAAAATACCAGAATCGATTGCTGACAACGCAGGAAATCTATTACGAATCAGCTTTAAAAGATACCATCAATGAAACGAACAACAAACGCTGTATCAATATTCATCAAAAGAATATGGAATACCTGACTGCACTGATTCTATTGTCCAAATGCCGTTATTTTATTGGCGGACGCACCAGCGGAACAGTTGTCTCCATGCTTCTTTCCAAGGGATTTAATGCAGAATACATATGGGATTGCGGACGATATGGCATTGATGACACTTTAACATTAAAATCATATATATGTTGATAATTATTCGAGAAACAGACCTCATTTTAAACCAGAATCTGCCATATTACTTTCAACAAGCTGCAAAAGGTGCTGACACATAGCCTCGCTTTTGCCAAGTTCTTCAATAAGTTGCTTATTTACCTTAAAGCAATTATCTAATGTTTCATATATAAACGGATTATTAATGCTGCCATGCAAAAACTCTTCCATCAATTCAAAATAAACCGGCGTAAGCTTTGCATAATCCCACCAGAGTTGCTCTATGTCATAATGAACTCCTTCACCGCCCTGCCAAGGTTTCATGCCGGCATAATGTACAATAGTGGTCTGTCTTTTAACATCTTCATAGCGAATCCCATAGTCATATGCTATTTTTGAAAAAAGATCATACTGATATTCATCAAGAAACTTAACCTGTTTATAATGCATCAGATTTAGTAAGTCCTGATCAGGCGCTCTCAATTTAAAGTCCAATGACTCAGCCAAATCCATATAATCCTTAAAGCAATACTGCCCACGAAGTTTTTCCATATTCCATAGCATCATACCAGAATTAAAATACGTAAATCCCTCTTCAATTTGTTCCTTAAAGATTTCATCACGCATATCCATGGCAGGAAACTCTGTTGCCATATCCCGGCAAGCACAAAAATAACAAGCTTCAAAATCCGTCCAATAGAGTTCTTTTATTGATTTATTAACAATCATATCTACATCTAAATACAGAATCCTATCTATCTCTAATGGAAGAATGTCCAAAAGTATCAGACGATAATATGCTTCCATTGACCATGCCTGAGTCGTTGGAAGCTCAGAAGAGAAAATATCCTTATCTACTAATAAAAAATGAATGTTCTGATTATAGTTTTCCACAAGAGCTCGCAGCTGCTCTTCATCTTGCTGCGTTAAATCACTATGTAAAAGGTAGATATGTATATCTGTATCTGGCTGATTCATTAATAATGAAGTCAGCATGACACAAGTATATTTTACATACTTTCTATTCAAAGCTGTTACAATATTCATTCTTCCATTTACTTGTTCTTTATTCTTCCCCATCAGACTCTCCTCATCGCATATCTTTTGAATGCTCTTTTCTATTTGGTATTTTAGCATATTTCTAAACTTATGCATATACCTATAAGAGTTGAACAACATCATTTTAGAAATTAAAATTTCTTTTAATCCCCTATTTTACATGCTATAATACTTATGGTGCATAGTTAATTATTTACAGAAAGGATATATCATGGCAGATATCAGCGTTATTATCCCCTGCTACAACGTAGCCCTGTATATTGATCGGTGCCTGACCACCATCACTTCACAAACAATCGGCATAGATGCACTGGAAATTATCTGTGTGGATGACGCTTCTACCGACGATACATGGGCGAATTTACAAACATGGGAACAACGTTACCCGGACAACATCATGCTGATACACTGTGACGAAAACGGCAGACAAGGTACCGCCAGAAATATCGGGCTTTCCTATGCTTCTGCCGACTGGATTGCCTTTATCGATTCTGATGACTGGGTGGAGCTTGATTATTTTGAAAAATTATATGCAATTACCCAGCTTGGCGAATGCGACATTGTTTCCTGCCAGAACATAAGGGACTTCTCCACTTCTCTCACTTATTTTGATGACAGGAGTACCGGCAAAGAAAACCGTTTTATGCTAATCGATACCGTCGAAAAAAGAAAGCTGTTCTTCAATTTACAAAGCGCCGGCTTTGCTGCCTGGGGTAAAATCATCCGCAAAGACCTGCTCATAGATAATCAAATTTATTTCCCCGAAAGGCTCGCCTATGAAGACAGCTATTGGGGACCTCTTCTGCATTTTTATGCCGAACGGGTCTATCTGATTGAAGAAAGCCTATACCACTATTTTGTAAACAGACAGTCCACTGTGCTGCAGATGGACGCCGACTATCATACGGACTGGCTTACCGTCCAATCCATGAAATGGAATGCTTGGGAGGAGCGCGGTTTTTTGGCGGAATACCGCGAGGAGTTGGAATACGACTTTTTATGTACCTGCTACCTTGGATTTCTCAAAATCAATTTTTTGCGCTATACGCAGCCATCCTATTCCCTTTTTCTTTTGGCAAAAGAAATCACATTGGAAAAAGTGAGTAATCATCAGCAAAACAAATATATCAAAGAAGGTCTGACGGAATTTTATCTGGCACTTCTTGATTCACTTACGCTTCCTATAAGCAAAGACCAGTTTCTGCAATTGGCGGAATATTCCAAGTCTTATTGGAATGCCGCAAAAAAATAATAAGGGAATCTCACTATGAAAATCCAATACCTAAATGGCGGTCTCGCCAACCAGATATTTCAATATATTTTTGTCAGACACGCTCAGCTTTCCTGTCAATGCCCGAAAGAATGGTTTTTTGATGATTCCTTTTTCTTCCTGAACCAGGTGCATAATGGCTATGAGTTGGAGCGTATCTTTCATTTAAAACCTAATCTGCTAAGCCAGTATTTTGATTCCGATATCTGGAATCAGCTGATTGAAGAAAAAAGAAACGGCGGTAGTATCCCCCAGTCCTTTAAAAATCTTGGTTTTGACATTATTATGATTACCGAATTTGAAAATTATCGCGAGCACAACCCTTTTGACGGACAGATATACCGTGTTCCCGGCAATACTTTTATCCCCGAAATCATAAAGGCTGACAATGAATTTGTTTATTATCACGGATATTGGCAACATCCTGACTGGTTTCGAAGCTATCAGCCTCTCCTGAAAAAGGAGCTTTCTTTTCCGCCTATTGCGGATGATCGGAACCGCCTTTATGCCAGCCAGATTCTGAACTCCAAGTCCGTTGCCGTGCACATCCGCCGCGGAGATTACGCCGAGTTCGGCTGGGCTTCGAAGCCGGATTACTATTTGCAGAAAATAAAAGAAATTTTAATCCATCATCCTGACGCTGCCTTTTACGTCTTTTCAGATGACATCCCCTGGTGCAAACAGAATCGTGACGCACTTGGACTTGGTCTTTCTCAGCACGTGACCTATGTGGAGGGAAATACACAAGGGCATAACTACATTGATTTGCAGCTTATGAGCATGTGCCGGATCATGATTATCAATCGAAGTGCATTTGGCTACCTTGCCATGCTCTTAAACGATCGTTTGGATTGCTTCTATTTTGATGAATCTGACCGATAGAAAAGCTGGATTGCCACCTTAATACATGAAAACTGGAGAATAATATCTATGGTTCCTATATCCGTCTGCATGATAGCCAAAAATGAGGAGCAAAATGTCCATAAGTGTCTTGCCCCTTTGAAAAAACTGGGTTTTGAGCTCGTGGTCGCAGATACCGGCTCAACCGATTGCGCGAAATCCCTGATTTCCCAGTATACAGATCATCTCTATTCTTTTGAGTGGAAGAATGATTTTAGCGCTGCCAGAAACTTTTCCATTTCCAAAGCTTCTCATGACTGGATTCTGGTAGTTGATTTTGACGAATATTTGAAAGGAGCCAACGTCCGGAATCTGATTTCTTTTGCCGATTCCCACAAAAGCGAAATCGGTACTATCACCCGGCATAATCCCTGTAATCTGCTATCCGGTCAGTCTTCCATCATGACAGAACAGGTGGCTCGCTTCTTTAACAGAAATTACAACCGTTACAGAGGAATCATTCACGAACAGGTATTGCCTGTTGATGAGTCAGCGCCTGTTTATTTCCCTGTAGATATTTCCTTTTATCATCACGGGTATGCGGAAGAAGGATGTCTGACAGAAAAAGCTCACAGGAACCTGAATCTTCTTCTTCTGGCACTTAAAGATGCCCCTAATGACCCTTACCTATTATTTCAGACCGGAAAATGTTACCAGATTTTAAAGGATTATCCTACTGCCTGTCAGTATTTTGATGCAGGGCTTTCTTATGATATCGATCCTGCCCTTGCTTACGTTCAGGATATGATTGAATCCTATGGATATTGCCTACTTGAGCAAAAAGAATATGAAGCGGCCTTAAGCCTTGCCAATGTATATGATATTTTTTCTTCTCAGACGGACTTCGTATTTCTTATGGGCTTGATTTATATGAACAATGCTCTCTTTGATCAAGCAGTCCATGAATTTCAAAAAGCAACATCCATGAAAAACGGCAGGACTGAAGGTATCAACAGTTACATGCCAAATTATAATATCGGCGTTATTTACGAATGTACCGGAAATAAAGAAAATGCGATGAAATTTTATGCGAAGTGCGGAAATTATGCACCGGCAAAGCACCGTCTTTCTTTATTACAGCATTAAGATTTTAATTGACAGAAAGGTAAAACACAGATGAAAATTCTTTTTTTAGAATGGAACTGCTTTTGCATTGATGATTTAAAGGATGCTTATCGTGAGATTGGTCATGAAGTCGTCTCTTTCCCTTTTTTCCCGGAAAGCTATCGTAATGATCCTGCTTATGAGGCTTCGCTGACACAGGAACTCCATAAGCATGTGCCTGACTATGTTTTTTCATTTAATTATTATCCTGTCATTTCCAGAGTATGCAATGCAGAAAGTGTGCCATATGTATGCTGGGTTTATGACAGTCCCTATATCACCTTATACTCTTATACGACAATCAATCCTTGCAATCGTATTTTTATTTTTGATAAAGAATTTGCATACGAATTTATAAAGAACGGAATCAAGACCGTCCACTACCTTCCTCTTGCCGCCAACACGAAGCGTTTGGACCAGATGAAGGAATTTGATGCCTTTGCCAAATCCTCCCATGCAAACAAGACGGATATCTCCTTCGTGGGTGCTCTCTATAACGAGAATTACAAGAGCGGATTTTTCCGTCGTTTTGATAACCTTTCACAATATGCAAAAGGCTATCTGGACGGTGTCATCGCTGCCCAACGGAATGTATATGGCTACAATTTTGTGCAGGACACTATGACTCCTGACATTATAGAAGATATGATGACTGTCTGCCCTTCTATGACTAATGCTGACGGTGTAGAGTCCAATGAATATATCTATTCGCAGTATTATGTCAACCGAAAAATCACCTCCATTGAACGAACTGAGCTTCTTCATGCCATTGCCGAAAAACATCCTGTTGATATTTATACCCCTGATCAGAGTTTTGATCATCAAAACGTAGTTTGGCATAAACCTATAGATCCTTATGAGATAGCTCCTTATGTTTATAAATGTTCTAAAATAAACCTTAACATGTCCCTTAGGAGCATCAAAAGCGGTATTCCACTGCGCGCTTTTGATATTATGGGTGCTGGAGGATTTTTAATCAGCAATTACCAGACAGACTTTTTTGACTATTTTATTCCCGGTGATGACTTTGCTTTTTATGACAGTCAAGCTGACCTGCTTGATAAAATCCATTATTACCTTCATAATGATCATGAACGTATTCAGATGGCTGCCTCAGCCCATGACAAGATTGCCCGGGAACACACCTTTGTTCACCGCATCAAGGAAATGGAATCATATTTATAAAGAAAGGTTATATATCAATGAAAGTTCTTTTTTTAGAATGGAATGGATACGGAAACGAAGATATAATAGAGGCATATCATGAAATTGGTCATGAAATTATCAAACTAAACCTTGATACAAGTGATGTGTGTTCTAACCCAGCATATGAATTATGCCTTGCTCAAGAACTACATACACATTTACCGGATTACGTTTTTACCTTTAACTATTTCCCTGTAGTTTCCAAAGTATGCAACCGCGAAGATATTCCCTATATATCCTGGGTTTATGATAGTCCCTGTATCACTCTGTATTCCTGCACAACTATATTTCCCTGTAACTATATTTTTGTTTTTGACAAACAATTTGCTTATGAATTTATAAAAAACGGAATCCCAACGGTTCATTATCTTCCTCTTGCCGCCAATATAAAGCGGTTAGATAAGATGAACGATTTTAAATCCTTTCTTGATTCACCTGCTGCAGTCAGAACAGATATTTCTTTTGTCGGCTCTCTCTATACAGAAGAGGAAAGGAGCAGCTTCTTTTCACGTTTTGACCAGCTTTCTCAATATTCCAAAGGCTATCTAGATGGTGTAATGACTGCACAGAAAAATGTTTTTGGCTATAATTTTGTGGAGGAAACGTTAACCGATGAAATTATAAAAGATATGCAAACAGTTTGTCCGTCCGCACCTAATCCTGAAGGGGTGGAACCTGACGGATATGCCTATGCACACTATTATATAAATCGAAAAATTACATCTATAGAGCGCAGTGAAATATTTTTACGTATAGCGGATCATCACCCTATAGATCTATATACACCTTCACAAACGATGATACACCCTAATATTATATTGCACAACCCTGTAGATGCTTATCATACATCCCCGTATGTATATAAATGTTCTAAAATCAACCTCAATATATCGCTGAGAAGTATTAAAAGCGGCATGCCTCTGAGGGTCTTTGATATTATGGGTGCCGGCGGCTTCCTTTTGAGTAACTTTCAATCCGATTTTCTTGATTATTTTATACCTGGTGACGATTTCGCTTTTTACGATAGCCAGAATGATTTACTTGACAAAATTAACTATTATCTTCATCATGAAGATGAACGTATTCAAATGGCGGCTTCTGCTCATGATAAAATTGTCAGAGCACATTCTTTCGTCCATAGAATCAAAGAAATGGAATCTTATTTGTAAAGGAGATAGATAATACTATGAAGCCATTCTCTGTTTGTATTATTGCTAAAAATGAGGAACAAAATATTGAACGCTGCCTTAAAAGTATTCAGCATTTTGACTGTGAGATCATCGTGGCAGATACCGGATCGACTGACCGAACAAAAGAAATCGCCCATCAATACGGTGCAAAAGTATACGATTTTGAATGGATTAACGATTTCAGCGCTGCGCGCAACTTTTCTATCGCTAAGGCTTCTTATGATTGGATTTTGGTGCTTGACTGTGATGAATGGGCAGAAGAAAGCAATCCCGAGGAATTTATGGTACTTGCCAAGGAATACCCCGCTTATATCGGGCGATTAAAGCGAAAAAACTTCACTCCCAGCGAAAATGATCAACGAATTTATACCGATATGGTCGAGCGTTTTTTCAACCGCCGCTATTATCACTATGAAGCTCCTATCCATGAACAGCTCACTCCATCAACATCGCAGATCCCTTATGCCTTCGAAATTCCGCTCACTGTGCTGCACACCGGCTATGTCGGCACCAAGGAGAAATTGGAGGCAAAGCGAATACGCAACATGACACTTCTTCAAAAAGAGCTGGAACTCCATCCTGATGATCCTTATCTGTACTTTCAGATGGGACAGGAATATTATTGTGAAGATGATTACGAGACGGCTGCCAAGTACTATTCCAAAGTTCTTACGTTTGATTTAAGCCCTACCTTGGAATATCTCCGGCTTACCATTCAAGCTTATGGCAACTGCCTTATTCGCTTAAATAGAATCGAAGAGGCCCTGCAATACGAACAACTTTATGATACCTTTGCTACAAATCCGGATTTCGTGTTTCTAATGGGAAGAATCTATTATGTGTCGGGTCAGCCCATCAAAGCGATGTCAGAATTCATCAAAGCCACTTCCATGGATAATCCCTATGCAGAAGGCACGAACACTTTTCTTTGCTGGTATTATATGGGATTAATCAATGAAAGAATGGGAAATGCCGATGCCGCTGCCTCTTTCTACAAAAAATGCGGTGATTTTGAACCTGCAATGAAGCGCTTATCTGAACTTTACTCATAAATAGTTTATATGATTTTCAACCATAATACCTTAATAATTGTATTTATAAAAAAGGGAATGGATTTCATCCATTCCCTTTTGGTAGTTTACTGCAATGCTTATACTCTTACTAATTAGCCAAGTAAGGATAATACACCCTGGTTAGCCTGGTTAGCCTGTGCCAACATAGCCTGACCTGCCTGAGCAAGAATCTGGTTGTTAGCGTACTTAACCATCTCTGTTGCCATATCTGTATCACGGATCTGGCTTTCAGCACTTGTAGTATTCTCTACAACGTTGTTCAAGTTGTTAACTGTGTGCTCAAGTCTGTTCTGAGTAGCACCAAGTCTGGATCTCTGTTCAGATACGTTCTGGATAGCTGTCTTGATACTGGAAACAGTAGCTTTGATATTAGCTTCTGTACCATCTACATTCGCTGCAGTATCAAATACCTTTAATGTACCATCACCTTTTCCGTTACCAGTTGTTGAACCAGGCATCGTTGTGCTAGAATTTGAGATTGTAGCCCAATTCATTGCTAAAATTGTAACTTTGATTCTGTTGTCAGAGTCAACTTCTGCACCAACCTGAAGAGCTTTACCAGTAGAGAACTCACCGTTCAACAGTTTCTGCTCATTGAATGTGGTTGTTGTCTGAACTCTATCGATTTCAGATTTCAGCTGATCAAGTTCTTGCTGGATGTACTTTCTATCTACAGACTGTAATGTTTCATTACCAGCTTTGATAGCAAGTTCATTCATACGCTGTAACATGTCATGCACTTCACCAAGTGCACCTTCAGCTGTCTGTACTGCAGAGATACCATCCTGTGCGTTAGCAACAGCCTGTGTAAGACCTCTGATCTGTCTTCTCATCTTTTCACTGATGGATAAGCCTGCTGCATCATCAGCTGCACGGTTGATCTTGTAACCGGATGATAACTTCTCTGTTGACTTAGCCTGTGTGCTAGATGTGATTCCTAACATTCTGTTAGAGTTCATTGCTGTAAGATTGTGTTGTACTACCATAATATATTCCTCCTTGAATTTAACGCCGCTTCCCTGCGTACGTTTGTTAATTTGTTGGCAGACCTGGCTTTCGGATTCGTACGCATCCAAAAGCGGGACTGCTCATGTTTGTAAGCAATTGTTTGCTTTACTTGTATATTATATCGGAGTCTTTCTCCAATACTTTATACCTTAAATTAAATTTTTTTATTTTTTTTGATCCATGAAATGCGACTGGGGAACATTTTTATTATTCATGTTCTGGTAATATCCATAAGCCGCCTTGGAATTTTTTCTGGACTGCCCAAGATTCTGACGTTCTTTCTTAAAACAGGTTTCTACCAATGCTTTATTGCGTGCTTCCTGTGCCTGAATTGCAACGCTCCTGTCTGTGATGTCTTTAATAAGTTCCTGTAGCTTTTTAATCTGTACAGCATACCGCTCCTTGTTCCCTTCCAGTTCCTGCTTGATTTTCTCATAGAGAGATTCAAAGCCGTCATCCAGGCTGGTAAGTTCGTTTATATACAGATCCTTTTCATCTACGGTCTTATCAAATGCCTCTAAATCGACAGATTCCTTCTTTAACAGGTCTGTCTGGGCTTCATTGGCTGCGTGAATGCGTTTGAGCACTTCTATCTTTTTTTTCAGGCTTTCTTCCAATATATTCAGATAATTTTCAATCATATGGCACCTTTCTCCCTGTTGATACGCATAACTTCCTTCCATGTATCACGCACAGAACGCAGGTGCTCTAAAATCTCATTCAATATCTCCGTGTCCTTTTTTATATTCGCCGTAATCAGCCTCTGTGAGAGATAGCCGTATATGTTGTCAAACTCCTTTGCCACAGGATATTTCATATCCAATGTTGCTCTGAGATGATCTACGATTTTCTGCACCTTGACGATATTGTTATGTGCCTTGGGGATATCCTTTTCCTCTATTGCAATAATTGCAATATTGCAGAACTTGATTGCTCCCTCATATAGCATCAACGTCAGTTCCGCTGGGGATGCCGTTAAAACTTTACTGTTATTATACTGTGCATAAGCATTGGGTAAGGACATGTTATGAGCCTCCTAATAAAGCTGTCACCGCACTGGCATTGGACTGCATCTTTGCCATTGCCGTTTCCATAGCAGCAAATTTCTTATACCATTTATCTTCATATTCCTGCAGTTTCTTTTCTGCATCAGCAATCTTGGTGGTATAGTCGTCGTACTCTTCTTTCATCTTTTTGTCGTCATATACCTTATAAACACTGCTGAACTCTGTACCTCTCATAAGATCGAACATTGTGCCGGACAGTTTCTGTGAAAGTTGTGTAAAGAAACCGACAACCGCATCAGGATCTGAGTTGATCATCGCCATCAACTTATTTGTTTCGTTTTTGAATGCCTCGTCATCCTCGTCACCATAAATGTGGTAAGCATTTTTCTCATTTTCAGCCGCATTGAAGTATCCCATGGTTTCAATACCGAAGTCATACAGGTACATTTTCTTTCCGTTTACCTCGAAACCGGACATCATGATTTCCTTCATTGCACTGGCTACTGAGTTTAAGGTGGAATCTCTTCTTAAAAGGCTGTCTTTAATCGTTGTTTCCCATTTTTCTATTTCAGAATCTGACATTGCATACTTTTCATCTTCAGTAAGCGGCTCATAGCCCTTGACAAGTGTAGCATTGTACAGCTTATCCATTTCATTAATAAGCGCGCTGTATTCCGTAATGAAGCTTTTAATCATGTCATAAATACCGCTGGTATCATTCTTAGTCGTCAGCGTGATTACTTCATTTGCAGCCGTCTCACCGTTGCAGGTAATGGTAAGCCCGTTTATATCAAAGGTATTACTGCTAGAGGTATACAATACTCCATTTAACTCAATTTCAGCATTTTGTCCTACCTGCTTGTTGGCGCCAACGCTGCCTACCTTACTGGCATAATTATTGTAAATATCTCTTGCTTCCTGAATCTTCTGATCCACTTCCGTACCAACTTCACTTATAAGATCAGAAGTTGCATTACCATCATCATCTACAGATAAGGCAATCTCAGCAAGCCTTTTGTCATTCGCCTTAATGTCCTTTTGAAGTTCCTCATAGCCATTAATATAGGACATTTCTGCCTTATAATGAACCAGGTCAGACTGTTCATCAGCAGATAACGTATCCAAAGCTTCTAAACGCGAAATTTCACTGTCAAGAAATCCCTTACGGTCTGTTCTGTCATCTTCAATACTAAGGTCATACGTACCGCCTTGCCCGTATTCATAGTTATAAGCCTCTACACAATCATTCACCTTATCAGTCAGCTCTGCATTTTTTTCAGTAAGGCTGTTTCTTTCAGCAACATAGGCTGCTACCCGTGCATCAATCCGAGACTGTTTCAATGCTGCTATATCATCATCAGACATAGTAGCATATTCTTCGTACGCAGCTTTCGTCTTATCATCATAAATCAAGATACCCAGCTTATCTAAAGCAGCCGTACCTTCAGAATTAGAACCGATAATTGTAAAATCTGCATCCTCTCCCAATGCACTTGCGCCAATGTAAAAACGCTGCTGCCCGGCATCAAAATTGGCACTTACACCTGCTGCCTTGAGCTGATTTACCAGAGAACTGATTGTAGTATTTTCGTCAATGGTAATTTCCGTCTTTTTGCCCTTGGTATTGACTTCAAACTTGCTGCCTACTTCTATTCCATTTCCGTCTGCACCAACGATATCTGTAATCTTGCTGCTGGAACTGAGCTTTTCCCCGCCAGCTCCCTTAACCGCTGCACCAGTGAGATAGCCGGCTTTTGCAAGCTGATTAATCTTAAGGTTTTGAACGCTGTCCATCGCGGTATCCTTTGTGACAACACTGACAAGATTGCTGTTGGAAACATTGGTCGTCTTTTTTACGAAAGAAGACGTAAATGTCAAGTTACTCAATGTTCCACTGTATAACTTGTAAATCTTTGCATTCAGCTCTTTCCATGCTTCCTGCTTCCATTCCTGCTTTGTCTGTGCTTTCTTTAAAGTGTCAACTTTGGTCTGCTTTGCAGCCACCAGCTGTTGAATGATACTTTCAGTATCAAGACCGGACATCAGTCCGCTTACACGCATTGCCATATCAATTACCCCCTATCTTCTTTCATCCACAAGAATTCCTGCCAGCTCCCATGCCTTTGCAATCATGTCAAGGGTCTTTTCCGGAGGAAGTTCCTTGATGACTTCCTTTGATTCCTTGTCAACAATCTTAATCATAACGCGGTTGGTAGCCTCATGGATTCCAAAAACTGCTTCAGAATTAGATAAATTCTTGTTCAAATTTTCGACTGCTTTCTTGATTTGTTCCGTCGTAGCCTGCTGCTGTTCCCTTGCAGGATTGTTTTCGGAATTACTCTGGCTGTTTTGCTGTCCGTCGTTTCGTTCAGCTTCTGCAACCTTTACAGTTGTTGCATCATATGCATTGTTCAACTCCTGCGTAGTAACATCCGTGTTCTCTACCGTTTGTTTTGCTGCAGGTTTTGCCTGCTGTGTGTTCTGTGCCTGATAAGTCATAGCACTGCTTAATGGTTCTATTGCCATTGTAATCACCTCCGTGTGATATAAATTTGTTAAACTATAGAGTTTCCCTGTCTTCTTAAGTATATATCGGAAAATGAGCGAAAAAATTTATAGTAAAATTCTGTTTTTTTACAAAAAAAGAGCATCTGTTCCTATTTAAAACAAATGCTCCCGTTTCACATTTTATCCTAACAGATTTTTTAATGCCTCCAGTCCATCCATGCTGACTGCTTCCTCATTTGCTTCCTGGATCTGTGTATAAACCTCTTTCCGGTAAATCGGAACTTCCTTTGGTGCGCTGATGCCCAGCTTTACCTGTTCCCCTTTAATCTCAAGCACTGTAATTTCTATATTGTTATTAATAATAAGGGCCTCATTTTTCTTTCTGGATAAAGCTAACATTTATTCACCCGCTTTCTTTGCATTTAAAATATCATAAATTGGGAATTTCACCAAATAACCCTCTCCCTCTATGATTACCTGACATGCTTTCTTTTCCAATGCATTGATGATGACTGGTCCTCGTAAATTGACGCTCATCTTCGTAAGATCACTCGGTATCGAAACCGTAACCATCACCAGAATCTCCTCCGGATCCAGTTTTCCAAGAGGCAGTAGCAGTTCGTCATCCACCTCCGGATTATAATCCGGCTTCACAAGAAGCGGATCCATGACAGGCATTGCAAACGCCGGTTCCTGTACCGACTGCAGCCAGTGGATTGCACCGATACCTTTCTCTTCATCATGCACGAGTGCAAAATCCACAAGCTCCGGAAATCCGATAATCCCTGACGGGAAATGAATAATTTTATCATCTGCTATTTCAATTTCCCCAAATGCTTTCGTATTAATTTTCATACCCCACTCCTATCTGCGTGACGCCACGCTTATATTAAATGTAGTTCATCAAGGAAGTCTGCATAATCTTTCCGGTTGCCATAAGCGCTGCATTATAAGTGAGTTCTGTGCTGGTAAGCTGAACCGCTACTTCTGCAATATCTGCATCTTCATTTTCGGACTGTAAGGTCCGAAAAGTCGTTCTTTGATCCATAAGACGATTGCTGATCAGTGACAAACGCTGGCTTCTGGTTCCATTATCGGTGATTGCTACATTGGTGTCGTCGAGATAACCTTGCACTTTGGTAATGGTTCCTTCAAACATTTTGTGGATTTTCTCACGGAGATAGCTGTATGCTTTATCAGCAGCGTCATACTTTTTCTTAACATCATTATAATCGGCAGTTCCCTCTTCAAATTCATCCAAAAGTACATCCATATCCTTCCGAATAGAATCCATTTCCTTTAAGTCCTGTAACGCCAATTTTAAATCATCAATATCCCTGTCAAGATTATGGCTGAACACCTCGTCAGCGGTGGTGTTGACCTGTATTTTCTGGTTATATCCCACATCATACTCAATAGTCTGACGTTTTCCTTGATTGAGCAGATATTCCTGATTATAGTTGATTTTCTTTTCTGTATTATCGTCATTTAAAGTGGTTGCCGTACATGCAAAATAGTGTTCCGGGCGAAGATCTCCGTCTTTCCACTCGTTCTTGGTGTAAGTAAATCTGATTTCTGTATCCGTACCGCCCGCTGCTCTCACATCATCCTCAAGCTGCGCATAGGCATCATCGCTGAACAGCACCTCACCAGTTTCCGGGATAAAGACGATGTCTTCCTCCCCATTCATGACCTTCAAATAAGGATTCTCTGACAACGGTACTGTCTTTGCCTGCATCACATTCCCGTCCACCTCTATCGTCAAATCGGTATCTAAGTCTTTTGTTCCTGCCAGCCTGTCATAGGAAAGACGCATTCTGTGAATGTCGGCATTATGGATATCCTGTTCTACTACGCTGCTGTAATTTGCATCTGTATAATTGCTTTTGTTCAGACCATCCAGATTACCTATATCTGTAAAATTAACGATATCAAAATCCTTGATGGTATTTTGCTCTGTGATTTCATAACTCGGATAACCATCCGGCTGCTCCTCTATCTCTTCTGTAAAGGACATCGTAGTATCCGTCCGGTATCCTGTAAAAATATATCTCCCGGCATAATCCACGTTTCCGGTAGAATAAAATTCGTTCTTAAGAGACTCAAGCTGTTCTATAACAATTTCCAAGTCCTCCGGACCATAATCCTTATTGGCTCCTTTATTTGCCTGGGTGATCATATCCGTCAGTACTTCGGTTACTGTTGTGAGGGACTTGCCCGTAACGTCAAGCCAGCTCTCTGCATCGGGCGCATTCTTTTCATAGAACTGAGTCAGTTCTGTGACATTTGTCCTAAGCCGGAGTGCACGGATTGCAATGACCGGGTCATCAGAAGGTCTTGTAATCTTCTTTTCGGTTGACATCATTGTGCTCAGCTTATCCTGCAGTATTTTATTATTATTGATATTATACAACGAATTATTCTGCATAATTTTATTTGTCATTCTCATGCCTGTTGTCCTCCTTAAACGCCAGTACGTAAAATCAACTGATCATAAACCTCTGTCAGGGTCTGTATCATCCGGGATGCCAGATTGTAGGAATTCTGGAACTTGACCAAACTCACTGCTTCCTCATCCTCATCCACGCCGGAAATAGAAGTTCTCTGATTGTCAATGGTGTTCCGAAGTCCGTTATAAGTATTGTAAAAAGTATTTGCATTGCTTGCATTCAGTGCCATATCAGACAGAAGCATTTCAAGCATCTCTCCTGCTGTTCCATTCCTGAAACTGAATTTTTCTTTACTGCTAAGGAGCGAAATCAACTCTTTAATCTTTCCACATTCTTCCACTCCTACATCTTTACTGCTTCTGGTTCCCAGAAGAGAAGCATCTGCAATCAGAGCTGAGTTAATCGTAAAATTCCCTGCGGTCAACTCATAATAGCCATTTGCTCCTGCCGGCGCCCCCGGTGCTCCTGCTGCTACAAAGTCTCCGGCTGTATATTCTTCTCCGGTTCCGTCAAGTCCTGTAAAGAAGATACACCCCTCATTGCCGTTGGCATCTATACCGCTCGTAAATATATTGTTCACAGCCTCAGCGAAGCCTCTGATCCATTCATTCATCTGCTCCATGTAATAAGGAATCCCCTGATACTTGACTTGTGATTCTGTTTTAACATCTTTTCCGACCTTGCTCGCATCAATCTTGGGGAGTTTATCTTCGTTTAAAGTAAAAGTATAGGTATCTGTCCCGTCAAATTCCCAGCTGTCGTAATAATAAAGCGTACTGCCAATATTAATCACACCGCCTGTAGAGGATAAAGTACAACTCTGCATCCCCTGTGCGTCTTTAAGATATTGAGCGTCCACCTTGACAGATACTTGGTTATTCGCGACATCTACCGTCTCAACTGTACCATTGAAGTTAGCGCCATTATTACCGTCTCTGAGTTCTGCAAGTCCCTTCAGTTTCCCGCCCATAGCAGCATTTACAAGACTGAACTCATTTCCGTTCGCCCACATAATACGGTACATACCGTCAGCATCACTCTGATTTACTTTTTCATTAGACTCTCTCGCCACATAGTTCAGTGTATTGTAGGAATTTCCGTCTACCAGAGGCTGCCCTCCGGCAATGCGCACCAGATATCTGTGTCCCCCTGTCTCTATCTCAGGATGATACATATCCGTGATAGGCATTTCATCGACTTCCACATCCACATATTCGGATAATTCGTCAATCAGAAGATCTCTCTGATCCCGCAGTTCATTGGCTGACGCACCGGAAAGTTCAACTACGTTGATCTGCTTATTTAAGGTTGCAATCTTCTGTGAAATAGAATTAATCTGATCCACACACTGCTTGATTTCCAGATTGATATCCTTCTGCAATTCCTGCAAGTTTCCATACATATTATTAAAGTAATCCGTCATCGCTTTAGCTGATGCGATGAACTGCGCCTTGGAAGTATCACTGCTGGAATTAGTGGTAACAGACTGTAGACAGGCACTGAATTGATTGAATATGCTCTTAAATCCACTAGTGCCGTCATCATTGAGATAATCCTCTAAAATTTTCATATAATACTGCTTTGCAGTATATTCGCCATACTTGCTCTGATTATCCCAGTATTTCATGTCATAGAAACTGTCTCTGATACGTTCAATGGCAATAGTGTCCACGCCGGCTCCTGCGCATCCGTAAGTGGTAAATGTCCTGAGTGCAGGATTCGCCTGCTGGGTCACCTGCTGGCGGCTGTATCCGATTGTCTGTGAATTGGCAATATTGTTTGCTGTAGTGTTCAAAGCCGCATTAGAAGCCCGAAGCCCCGAACCGGCTATATATAATCCAAAAAATTGTGACGGCATCTATTTCACTTCCTTTCTCAACTTCCCAATGTATTAATAATATGCTCCATCAACTCACTTATCACGTTAATGTAACGGCTGGCTGCATTGTAAGCATTCTGGAACATAATCATGTTGCTTAATTCTTCATCCGATGAGACTCCCAGAATCTGCTCCCTCGCGGCATATGTATTATCCACAGTAATATGCTGATTCTCACTGATGCCGCTTAAGACATCACCAGTAGTTGCCACCTGGGATACCAGGTTATTATAAAAATTAATGTAATTTGTTGTTGTCTTGACATTAGGGTTCAGTGTATGCGTTTCTTCCATAAAAAGTTCTTTAAGCGCATCTGCCGTTTCCTGATCGATCTTACCATCATCCTTCTTAAATCCCAGTAAAGAAGGCGCCTGTTTCACTTCGCCATTTATAATCAGATTTTCTACCGTAAAAGCGTCATCCGCTGTTTCCCCTGTCTTCGTATTGAAAATGGTATAAGGGTTTCCATTGGCATCTCTCATATAGGTAGTACCGGGATTCTTCGCCGTTTCAGCATCAGCTGCATCCTTAAGAATTTTATTGATGCCTGTTGTAACATCATGCATCAACCTGTCAAATTCTGCCTGTATATTCATAATAATCGACTGGGAAATCTCCCTGTCATAAGTATCAGCATCCTCCAGATCCTTAAAGGTTGCGCTCTTATCACCCCTTGCGAACATCATGGACTTGAGCGCACCAATATCTGTATTCCTATCGGTGGAAATGGTCTGATTCATATTAAAAAGCTGCGCTCCTGTAATATCTATCGTCTCAACTCCATTTACGATCTTTGTCTCTGCAAGCTGCTTCCAGTAAGGTGTGTAAAAACCTGTCGCCTCATCCACGTACAGAGCGATTTCATTCGCCGAACCTGACTTGACAAAATCCTTTCCTTCAAACATGATCAGAACGTTGCCGTCCGCATCTGTCTTACAGTCAATATATCCCATCGCCGAGAGCTCATCTATCAGCTGGTTTCTCTCATCCTTCAAATCGTTTGCCTTTTCAATCTGACCGCCTTCGATTTTCATGATTTCTCTATTCAGTTCAGCAATGCGCTGACCATAGGCATTGATGGTGTTAACCTGCTGTCCAATCTTATAATTAAGGTTAGCCTGATATTCACGCAGCCCGGTATACACTGCCTGCCCACGCGTCAGGAACTCGTTGCATCGCTGTACAAACACTCCCTGATTGACGGAATTTCCCGGATCTTTTGCCAACTCCTGTACGGCACTCCACAAATTCTCTATGGAATCTGCAAAAGCTTCCCCCTCCAGTTCCTGCAAAAGATCTTCAATTTCCTCCACAGCCGATAAAGAAACGTCATAAAATGCGCTTCTTCCAGACTCTCTGCGGTATGTTTTATCGAGGAAATAATCTCTGACCTGTTTTACCTGAGAATAATTGACTCCAAGACCAACCTGCTGATAAGAAACAGCAGAGGCTGAAGTAGAAATGGTATTATATATACGGGTTCCCTGCTGTACCTGCTGCCTGGTATACCCAACCGTATCCATATTAGACATATTGTGCGCCGTAGTATTAAGCGCATTCTGTCCCATCTGTAATCCACTTACACCAACATATAAACTTCCAAATAAAGACATTTTATCACCTCTTTAACTTTCACAAGGATTACTGCTTTGCATCGAAGGCTGCCCCGCCTGCTCCCATATGGTCTCCTGTATTGTAGGCGCCCTTATTGTAGTTCGCCGTTTCGGGGGCTGCTTTCATGGACTGCAGCATATTCATATCGAATTCCACCATCTCCAAAGCGTTTTGAATCAGAATCCTGTTCTGTCCGTTCACACGCTTCACCTCATGGACGGCGGTGCTCAATCTGTCGTGTACTCTAGCCAGTTTCTGCTGCTCTTCCGGTCTTGTACTTAGCATCTCGACCAGATCAGCCAGCATAAGTGTGTCAACATCCTTGTTAATTACGTTGGCGATATCGGAAAAAACTTCCTGTCTTTTTTGTTCCAGACGGTTAATCCTATTGACAACGATTTGTTCTTCATCCGTGATTTTGGCTAATTCTTCTAATTCACCGGTCACAATGACCGGTGTCTTTTTCATGGATAGTCCAAGCAAGTTTTCGTATTCCTGGCTTTCCAAGTCTAAAACTTCAATCAGGTTTTCCATTAAACTTGCCACTTGGACTACCTCATTTCTTCATATTTCTGCATCAGCTTATCAGCAAAGCTTTCTACGCCAACCTCATAAGTTCCTGCATCTATCTTGGCTTTAATAGGAGCCGTCACATCTTCCCTGATATCACCGCTGCCTGCCAGAGCCTGCTTTGCTATCTGTATATCCTTACCGATACCGGATATCTGAAGCTTGTCAGATACACCTACTTTGCTTTGAGGCTGTGCTTTCGCTGTTTTCTTTGTATTGTATAGGCTTTGAACCTGTGTATATGCTTCTATACGCATCTGGATTCCTCCTTCCATGGATTTCCTTACAAGCATTTCCCATGCAATCTCTTGCTACACTATTTGTATCGGATATTTTTGGAAAGACTTTAGGGAAAGAGAAATAAATTTTGCAATAAACTATTTTTCTGCCCTCGGGTTTGGCCGTACCGCAACGCCACGGGTCTGATCTCCCTGGGGATTGCTCCCAAAAACATAATCGTTTCCCGGCAGAATGGCATTCAAAAGGATGCCTGCAATTGCCGCAATGGCAAGTCCCGTCAGGGTAATAGCCGTTCCTCCAACGGTAAAAGTAATGCCGCTGCTAAAGCCCAGACCGCTTACCAGAATTACTGCTGCAATAATCAGGTTCCTTGATTTCGTAAAATCCACTTTATTCTCCACAATGTTTCTTACGCCTATCGCTGAAATCATTCCGTAAAGCATAAAGCTTACGCCGCCAATAATTGCAGCGGGAATGGAGCCGATAATCTCCGCCATCTTGGGGATAAAGCTCAGCACAAACGCATAGATTGCCGCCAGACGGATTACCTTGGGATCATACACCCTGCTCAACTCAAGAACCCCTGTGTTTTCACCATAGGTGGTATTTGCAGGTCCTCCCACCAAGGCAGAGAAGGAAGTCGCAAGACCATCGCCAAGCAGAGTTCTGTGCAGACCCGGATCTTCAATAAAATTCTCTCCAACCGTTGCTGAAATGGCAGACATATCGCCGATATGCTCCATCATAGTTGCCAGCGCAATAGGAGCCATAACAAGAATTGCCGTCAAATCAAATTTGCAGATTTGAAAAGGCGGCAGCCCCACCCAGCTTGCTGCCTGAACTCCTGCAAAGTTTAAAATGGCGCTGCCATCCGGGTTGGTAAAACCAAGAACATTTAAAACCAACGCCGCTGCGTAGGAAATAACCACGCCCATGAGTATCGGTATGATATTGAACATTCCCTTTCCCCATATGTTAAAAATAATGATCGTCCCCAGCGCAATGAGTGCAAGCAGCCAGTTGGTAGATGCATTGGAAACCGCTGAAGGCGCCAGGCTCAGTCCAATGCAGATAATAATCGGCCCTGTTACCACCGGGGGAAGGAATCTCATTACTTTCTTTACGCCAATCAGCTTAATGATTAACGCCAGTACCAGATATAAAAGTCCTGCCACCACAATGCCGCCGCATGCATAAGGAAGCTTTTCCCCCATGGTCATATTAGCAAAAATACCGGTGTCTAACTGTGCTACCGTCTGAAATCCACCCAAAAATGCGAAAGAAGAACCTAAAAATGCAGGTACCTTCAACTTCGAGCACAGATGGAAAAACAAGGTTCCCAATCCCGCGCAGATTAAAGTTACCTGAATTGAAAGTCCTTCTCCTTCAAAGTAAACATTTACTAAAATGGGTACTAAAATTGTTGCGCCAAACATGGCGAACATATGCTGCAATCCCAGAATCAGCATCTTAGGTACGCCAAGCGTCCTGGCATCACGAATTGCTTCCTGCCGCTTGTTCATCTCACATCTTCTCCTTTTATCCTTTATGTTTTATTATTATCATCTTTAATGAGTATAAAGATTCTTGCCCGCAATTACAAGATAAATTTTACCGTTTTGAGATCTTGCATAAGGTTGACTTCACTATCAAGTTGCACTAAAATTTTAATAGTATGATAAAACACTTAGGAGGACAGATATGGAACAATTAGCAAACACTGATAATGTATTTATCTTGAATCACCCTCTGATTCAGCACAAGATTTCCCGCTTGCGCGACGAGAACACGGGTACCAATGAATTTCGTAAATTAATAGAAGAAATTGCCATGCTGATGGGATATGAAGCCCTCAGTGATCTTCCTGTTCAGGATGTGGAGATCAAGACTCCCATCGAAACCTGCATGACGCCCATGATTTCCGGTAAAAAGCTGGCAGTCGTACCGATTCTCCGCGCCGGTCTCGGCATGGTAAACGGCATTCTTGCCCTTGTCCCCTCCGCAAAAGTAGGGCACATCGGTCTGTATCGGGATCCGGAAACACATGAACCTCATGAGTACTACTGCAAGCTGCCTGCACCGATTGACCAGCGCACCATCGTTGTGGTAGATCCCATGCTCGCCACCGGCGGCTCTGGGGCTGAGGCTGTTGACTTTATCAAACAACACGGAGGAAAACAGATTAAATTTATGTGTATCATTGCAGCTCCTGAGGGACTTAAAAGGCTGCGTGAGGCACATCCTGATATTCAGATTTATGTGGGACATCTTGACAGATGTTTGAATGAACATGCTTATATCTGTCCGGGACTTGGAGATGCAGGGGATCGGATTTTCGGGACGAAATAGTATGTATATTTTAATGTTTTCACGCACATAATGGACATAACAAAACCATCATAACCGTTTTTATTGTTATGATGGTCTTGTTACATATTTCCTAATTTTCAAGATAATCAGTAGATTCCCATGACCTTGCCGTAGTCTTCCTTCTTGTCCCGCATAATCTTAAGCCCACGGTCAAGTTCTTCAAGGGATAATCTATGAGTAATCAACTCTGCCGGTGCAATCCGGCGGTTCTCAAGCCGCTCCAGCACATAATGCCAATCATCCTCCCGAGCATGCGTAAATGATGAGTTCCACGTTCCCATCATCGTCAATTGATTCCTTAAAATTTTCCAGTACGTTTCTTTTTCTAATGTCATATCTGAGGCAGGATTACCCACCAGCATAATCCGTCCTGCCGGACCGGTCAGTCTGACCGCCTGCTTTAAGGTCTCATTCTTACCGACACATTCAAAAAATACGTCTGCACCGGTGCCGTTTGTCCTCTCCAACAGCCACTTGTCTGCATCCTGGGATTTGCCGTCACAATAGCATTCCTCCGGCAGCCCCATCTTCATGGCTGTCTGTTTTTGAAACTCTTTATTTCCAATAGCCAGGATATTCTTTTTGCCTGACTCTATCAAAAACATGAGCAGGAATAGTCCTATTGTTCCCAGCCCGCATATCGCAATGCTCTCTGATTCTGATGGTGCAATTTTCCTCATAGCGTGAACAGCTACCGACATAGGCTCCATCATCGCTGCCTCCGCATAATCCACATGTTCGGGCAATCTGATCAGATTCTGCTCCGGGACAGCAACATACTCCGCAAATGCACCATTTCTGCGCGAGCCGAGATAACTGTAGTGTCTACACATTTCATATTGTCTGTTCTGGCAAGGTCCGCAGGAGTGACATGGAATCAGCGGAAAGACACCTACCCTTTGGTTCATCCACTCTGAACTAACATTCTTCCCTGCTGCTGCCACCATTCCCGAGAACTCATGTCCTGGTATCAACGGATAGGAATATGTTCCCGTGTAAAATATCCTCGGAATGTCCGAGCCACAGATGCCTGCTGCCTTTACATCTATTAGCACTTCGTCCTCTTTTATAGCAGGATCATCCACTGTCTCCAATCTGAGGTCATTTATATTATGCAGTACCCATGCCTTCATCTGAATCTAAACTCCCTTCTCCAACTATTTCTTTAAATCGTTCTAAATCTGTCATGGTCGTAATCTTGAAATTCCTTTCATCCCCTGGAATCATTGCAATATCCATCCCTGCCATACTTTTGGTAATATGCTGAATGTTCTGATTCTCATATCTCCTCCCTATTGGCTTACTGCCTCCGCAATCACTTCTGCCATATAATCAATCTTCTCATCCGTCATCCCCGGATAAACTCCTACCCAGAAGGAATTCTGCATAATAAATTCTGTCATTTTCAATTCTCCCGCCACACGGTATGCGTCTGTTCCTCTTATCTGGTCAAAACAAGGATGCTTAATCAGATTACCACTAAACAATAATCTTGTCTGAATATTATGCGCCTCAAGATACTTAGTAAGAGCATTCCGTTCCAAACCACTGCTCTCCCTGACACTGATCAAAAAGCCAAACCAGGACGGCTCACTGTTTTCTGCGGGTTCAGGAAGGATTATCCTATCAGAAATTGCCTCTAACTTCTCTCGCAAACGTTTCCAATTCCGCTTTCTTGCTTCTATAAATGTCGGAAACTTCTTTAGCTGCTCCACGCCTATCGCTGCCTGCATATCCGTAACTTTCAGATTGTATCCAAAATGACTGTACACGTATTTGTGATCATACCCACTCGGAAGTTCCCCAAACTGCTTTTCAAAACGATGCCCACACAGGTTGTCCCTCCCAGACGGGCATACACAGTCACGTCCCCAGTCACGAAAACTTTTTATCAGCTTATCCAACAAGGAATTATTCGTATAAACACAGCCCCCTTCCCCCATCGTCATATGATGCGGCGGGTAAAAACTGCTTGTGCCAATATCCCCCCATGCTCCCGTAAACCGAGTTTCTCCATCAATCGTATATCGTGTTCCAAGTGCATCGCAGTTATCCTCCACAAGCCACAGACCATGTCTGTCACAGAACGCCTTTACTTCCTTCAAATCAAAAGGATTTCCCAAAGTATGTGCGATCATGACCGCCTTCGTTCTGGAAGTGTAAGCTTCCTCAAGTTTTGTTACATCAATATTATATTGGGGCACCGTAACATCCACAAATACCGGGACTGCGCCATATTGAAGTATCGGTGCAACTGTTGTTGGGAATCCACAAGCAACAGTGATCACTTCATCTCCCCGCCGAATCTGCCTGTCTCCGAGTTCCGGTGCCGTCAACACCATGAATGCAATCAAATTTGCCGAAGATCCACTGTTCACCAGATTGGCATAGCGCACCCCGATCCACTGTGCAAACTGCTGTTCAAATTCCTCTGAAAAGCGTCCTGTCGTCAGCCAGAAATCCAATGCCGCATCCACCAGGCTGCACATTTCCTTTTCATCATAAACCCGGGAAGCATAAGATATCCTTTCTCCCGGTGTAAATTCCTTTTCCATCTCCGGTCTTTTAAAAGTTCTATAATAATCTGCTACCAGCGCTTTAATCTGATCTCTTGCTTCTATCTCATTTTTCCAAGTTGCCATCTTTTTCTACCTCTTTCTCTTCCATTCGCCTACGCATCAACCCATGTCTTCCACGGCACATGATCACTGACCCATAACCTCTCTAATAGGTCCTTCTCCCTCTTTGTATCCATGCACTGCCAAAATCCGTTATGATAAAATCCCTTTAACTCGCCTTTCTTTGCCAGTTCTCTCATAGGTTCCTGCTCTAAAACAGTATTATCATCAAACAAATACTCGAATATCTCTGGATTACAGACCATGAAACCACCGTTTACAATAGCCCCATCATTCTCCTCTTTTTCACGAAACGATACGATCGTATTGTCCTTGTTTATATCCAAAACGCCCTTTTGCTGCGCGATATTTACAGTAGTAAGAGTGACCGTCTTTCCATGACTTTTATGAAACTTCAAGAGCTGCTCAATATTTACATTGGAGACTGCATCTCCGTACGTCAGGAAAAACGGTTCATCATTTACGTAGTTCCGTATCCGCTTTATTCTTCCTCCAGTCATCGTGTTCAGACCAGTGTCCGCAATCGTAACCCGCCACGGCTCCGATTCACTCTTATGGACAATCAATTTATTATGGTCGTTAAAATCAAACGTCACATCACTCGTATATATATAATAATTTGCAAACCACTCTTTAATCACATCCTGCCTATAACCAGCACATATGACAAACTCATGAAATCCAAACGCAGAATAGTGCTTCATTATATGCCACAAAATAGGCATTCCGCCAATTTCTACCATAGGTTTGGGCTTAAACATGGACTCTTCTGCAATTCTTGTTCCATACCCGCCTGCTAAAATCACTGTTTTCATTCTTGTCCCCTTATTCAAAAACCACACAATAATTGACAACAATTTCTGCGCGAGCCGAGATAACTGTAGTATCTGCACATTTCTTGCACTCGCTTTACCATCACATTATGTCAACCACAATCTTCTGCTTGAATCTTTCCATATCTTCCTGCGTGGTTATCTTAAAATTCTCCTCATCACCAGCTATCATTACAATATCAAGTCCTGCCATGACCGCCGGTTCCGTAGAACCTTTGATTGATAAAATCTCATTTGGAAGCAATGCTTTATTTGCATCAAAATAGGTTCCCAGCCGAAACACTTCCGGTGCCTGCCCAGCAAAAATTTTCTCCCTATCCAGCAGGGATGTCACACTTTTACCATCCTTACTCAGATATACAGTGTCCTTCATGGGCAATACAGGCATGACGCCGTCATGCTTCTTTGCTTTGGCAAAACACTCCTTTATGAACTCTTTCTTTACAAGAGGTCTGGCGGCATCATGAATCATTACATAGCTTTCCGCATCCGCATATGTCATGATATCCTCAAGTCCATGAAAAATAGAGAGCTGCCGGTTACTTCCCGGTCTGGAAAATCCTTTCCATTTATAAGCAAATTCATTTTCCTCTATACACTGCCTGATCAAATCATGCCATTCATGGTCTGCAACAATCTGAATTGCATCGATGACCTCGTTGTCCATGAAATTATCCAGACAATATGCTATGACCGGTCTACTCTTTACCTGTATATACTGCTTAGGAATCTCACCGCCAAGCCGCGTCCCCATTCCTCCTGCCAGTATGATTGCAATATTCATTCTTAAGCAGCCTCCTATACTTCCTTTTATTCTACCACTCCGTCATAATTTCTGATTTCAGCTATAATCTCACCGTATGGTCTGTCCTTACCAAAGAGCAACGTTGTGCCAAGCACAAATCCATCTATTCCTTTGGGCGCATACTTAAGAATTTTATCCGCGCTGCACGCCCCGTCCCAATATGCTTTAAATCCCATTTCTTCCTTTAATAGCAAAAGCTTATCTATCTTTTTTCCGACATACGGCATATACATCTGTCCCGCATTGCCGGGATTTACAGTCATAACAAGAACCTTCTTGACAATTCGGAGCATCTCATATACTGTCTCAATACTTGTCCCCGGATTGATTGCAATGCCCGGTATCATACCTGCATCAATAATTTTCTGCAGCGTTGTCGACGGATGGTATTCCGCTTCAGGATGAATGTATACCGTATCTCCTTTCCGCAAATTTCTTAAAAAAATCTCCACACAGTTATTCGGATGTTCTATCATCAAATGCACATCAAGCGGTTTTTTCGTCGCGCTCGCTATATACTTCATATCGTTTAAGGACATCGCAAAATTCGGCACAAACCTGCCATCCATGATGTCTATGTGGAACGAATCAATACCTCCCTCATCCAGTTCCCTTATTTCTCTTTCTAAATTGCCATAATTAGCACACATCAATGATGCCATAAGCTCGAAACTCATAACTTTTTTCTCCTGTTTTTGTTCTATATTCGTAACGCCTCCACAATTCTCCTACAACTATTATCATCCTGATACTTATGCATTTTAGCTATCAACTCCCTACGCTTTTCTTTTGTGGTATCTATATCCTCGCCAACTTCTTTTATAAAGCAACACATATCTTCAAACGATAGCAGCCCCATACCCGGAAGCCACTCCTCTATGTTTTCAAACACAAATCCCCTGCTTTGTTCATATTCCTCCACATCATCCAATGTGAATGCTATCGGTCTGTCCAGAATCATGTAGTCAACAGCAGCCGAAGAATAATCACTGATCAACGCATCCGCATGTCCTAAGAGCTGGTTAATCTGTATGTCCTTCTCAGCAAGCTGACCGTTATCTAGCATGATAATGTTTTCCATGTCTATCCTGCCTATTTTTTCCCTATCTTGAAAAGGATGCAACTTTAATATAAGCACGGCACCAAGGCTTTTCAACAGCATATCCAGTCGTGCCAGCATCTCATGTGTATCGACTACCGGAAGACCAGTCTGATTGCCCAGTTCATATTCATTCAAGTTTTCCAGTTGTTCCTTTGCTGTTCGGAAGGTCGGCAGCCAGAATATGTGTTTTTGCGCTTTGGGAATACCCAGCTTTTCTTTCCAGTCCGTAACGGGATGAAAAAGCCAGTCTTGTTTTGCATATCCCGTCACAAGGATTTGATCCTCCCGCAGTCCATATATATCCTGATGAATTTTAGAATACACATCACTAATCACTGTTGTGTACTCATACCGTTTTTCACAGCGTACAAAGTTTACCCTTGTCTTAAAACCGCATCCGTGCCAGAGCTGTATACGAGTTTGGTCTTTCCGGCAATTTCTTGCAAAACCGTACGCATCTGTAAAAAAAATGAATTTTGAAAGACAAAGTGCATGATAATAGCTATCGCGTTCCTCTTTCTTTTCGGACACGGACCATTCATATGACAAGAACTTCACATTCTTAATGTCGTGGTAACGTCCGAATTCATTAGGATTTTTTACCAGCCATACAAGTTCATATTTTTCGTTGTAGCCATTCTGAAGCATATAATCAAAAAGCGCCCTTGCATTGTCCGCAAAGTCCATACCTTTCACATAGGAAGACGCATGAGGACCACTGCGGAAGAGAATGATATTCTCCAACGACGTATCCTGATACATTTTCCTATATTCCAGTTCGTACTTTGTTTCTTTGTTGGCGAAGTAATAGACTATGTCAACAGAATCTTTCAGCGATTCCATTTCTGATAACTTATCATATGCTTCTATAAAATAATCACTCGTTATGAGAAACGCTGTTTTTTTTAAATCAATCTGTGGTATGCAGGCAGCATCCATTACAGTCAACTTAGTCCCCTCAAAGAAAAAGGATCCCTGATTCCGTCTATTCTCATCAATTATTCCCTTAACTTTATGCTTCACATCAAATTCATCATATAACTCACGAAGATAAGTTTCCGACTTTTCATAACAGACAATTTCCTTATCCGCCAGCATGTAAAAATTTGACTGCGTCAAACGCTCCAGTTTCATGCAAACCACCCATTACTTTCTGCATATTTCCAGTAAACTTCTTTTTGCTCATACCAACAGATTTTTTTATCCGGGATGCCTTTTTCCACCAAATGCTCCCTGATTTTATCTGCTTTTTCATGATTTTTAACTGTAATCAAAATAATGTCATACTCTTTTGTATCCAACTCTTCCGGCACATTTTTCGCACATGCAAAATCAACACAGCCTACCTGTTCAATGTCACTGCGCATGGTAAGCTGTCGCCTATATGCCTCACCAAGTTCTCCTCCACCATAAAGCAATACTTTTGAGTTCTTAGGAATTGTCTCAAGGTAGTATGGATCAAGCCAGAATAAATTACTGTTTTGAAACCCCATCCTTGAATTAATCCCCTTATACAGCAGTTCCGTAATATATAGTTCAGCCTGCATACGCATGACAGATGTAAAATCAGGGTGGTCATACAGCTTTATAAAATGTCTGTACACTTCATTTACGCTTATCAGATAATCAGCATTTGGCTTATGCACCATAGATGAAGGATGGGATATATAATGATAAAAAGCTTCTTTCCTGACATATACCCTGTGACATTGCAGGATATAAGAAAGAACACACATTTTATCCTCTGAATATGTAAGCTTTTCCGATATTTCTGGCTGAATCTTTTTTAACAATCCTGTGCGGAACAGCTTGCAGCACAGTGAGCCTCTGATACCCACTTCTTTTGTCTGAAGATTATATATGGTGTTCTCCTTCAAATATGCCATATTCTCATCATCATACAAGCCTTCTGGCACATCATCAAAATGTACTGTTATGTAATTCCCCTCAAACAAATAACCACTGGTAACCAAATCCGCGTTATTATTATATGCATCTGCATACAGTTTTTCATACATTTGCGGTTCTATCCAGTCATCGCTGTCCACATAACCGATGTATTCTCCAGAAGCAGCTTCAACTCCAGCTTTTCTTGCCGAAACTAGTCCTCCATTTTTCTTATGAATGACGCGAAATCTCCCATCTTTTCTCGCATATTCATCCAGTATTTCAGGGCAAGCGTCCGTTGATCCATCATCCACACAGATGATTTCTATTTCTTCTAACGTTTGACGCTTTACACTTTCCAAACATTTTCTGAGATATTGCTCTGTATTATAAACCGGGATAATGATAGATACCTTATTCATACGATTTTTAACATTCCTGTACTGATCCATTTTATCCCTGAATATCTTTTCCTGACAGTTGTCAAACCATGTAGCAGCATACTGATGTACGGAAAATGAGTTTTCCGTAGTTCTGCCAAATCCATATGCATTGATTGGTGAAAAATATTCTGGAGAAAATGCGGCAAACTTGTCTGTCATCTGTGTATATCCAGTACATTCTAATCCATGTTTTGCCATGACCTGTGTCTGATAAAACGGGCACGCCGTTAAATTGTATGTTCCGTCCACATTTTTAAACTGCATTTCTTCATACAGGTCCAATATATCCCTTAAAATGATGTTCCCTTTTTCTGCTCCGAACCCTAAACCAAAATTTACATAGGACGGATTCTCAAAACCACAAAACAGCTTGTATCGTAATAGTTCGTCTAACGGTTTCAATAACTCGACATCTGTGTCTAAATAAATTCCACCATGCTCATGCACAATATCAATTCTCGCATAATCAGAAACAAAGCTCCATTTTCCTGCTTCATATGCCTGTTTCATATATACATTTTTAGAAATATCATAATTGTCTTCGTTCCAACACACTATTTCATAATCGGGACAATATTTTTTCCATGTATTCATATTGGCAAGAAATCGATCCGGCATTTTCCCTTTTCCAAACCAACAATAATGGATTTTCCGCGGTATCAGTTCATTCTCCGCTTTATCGAAGTTTCTCTTTTCTTCTTCCCATCTCAACAGTTCATAAATATATGTCTCCATTCCATCTAACAATATGCTCTTCTCCATCTGCTTTAATACTTCGTCTGCACTCTTTAGAGATGTGATTACAAGCACACTATTGTTGAAATCTTCCCTTTTCAACTTTTTGAGGGCTTCTTCCAATGAAATAACGGGAATCTCTATTCCATCAATCTGTATTTGGTTTTCACTTTTATAATTGTCTACTATGTAAGAAATCCTTTTTTCCAAGTGAAATACATCGCAAAATTCCCTGAATTTCTGCCCAGCACAGAAACAGATGATACGCTTTTGCAATGCAATTTCCTTAAACTTCGTAATAGATGTATTTATAATGCGTATCATTTCCTTTTGACTCCATTCATTACGTTTTCATTATGCTTCGACCAGAGACTACTACCTTCACAATCACTTAAAAGTTGTTGAAATGAAATTATTTTGCCATGATAGTTTTGTTCTAAAGTCCGTAAAATCGTATCATAACCCGAAACAGGTGTGACAATAATCATATCAACATCACCAAAAGAATCATCCGGTTTGTAAATCGGCATTTTAAAATTATTATAGATATCCGCCTTGTCAATTCCTATGATTTCTATTTCAGAATTTACTAATTCCTCATATAAATGGTTCCCAATCAACCCTAAGCCGTAAATCGCAATCTTTTTATAATTATTCTGCTTTAGATATTCTTCCAACGAACTTCCCTGTTCGCGCAACGTCATCCACCTGTCTAATATATCAACAAGAACATTATTTATTTCAATTTTTTTATCTTTCTGCCTGTCTACTTTTTGTCCAAAATATCTGCATATACCAAGTCCCATTAGAAACGCCAGTATGTTCCTTTTTCGGATCATTTCCTTCACCACTCTCCTCGATTTACAATCCAACGCAACACCCATAAGGGCATAATTCGTGCAATGACTTTATTCTTTCCTGCAATCAGCATCTTTCCCTTTTTTTTCCATGTACCCTCTTTTATGTCCATCGGTGTAGACCTACTTTCCGCATGTAAAATATGCGCGTCCTCAATAATTTTCCATTGCATGCCAGCTTTTTTTAACATAATTGCCAATATATACTCTTCTCCATATAAAAAAGTCAGCGGATACAATCCACGAAAAGATTTAAAAAAATCAGGAGTCAGCATAATGTCACATCCACTTACCCAAGGTCCCAAGGTTTTATCCGATATTATTCCCACGCCAGCCGGACAGTAAATATTAAAATAAGAACAGAAATTAATTATCAGTTCAGAAACTATTGCAACGAAATTATATGCGCCATAATTCTTCTGTGTATATCTCCCATTTAAGCGCAGAGCACTGGTCTGCATTACCCCAACGCCTTTCCTATATCCATCTAGCATCTTAATAATATAATCCTCTTCCAAAATTACAGTATCACTGTTAAGCAGGAGAACAAAATCCACCCCCCATGTATTCCTTGCAACTTTAATTCCTATATTATTCCCCTTTGCAAACCCTAAATTCCTACTGCATTTAACCAGTTTTATCCTGTTATTATGCCGATATTTTTTCGTCAGATAGGAAAGGGACTCATTCTTTGAAGCGTTATCCACAATTACAATCCCTGCTACATCCAACTTTTTGTCCAGGATGCTGTCAACACATTTTTCGGTTTCACGGTATGCTTCATAATTTAATATTACTATAGCGACTGATTTCATCTTTTCTCCTATTTTTTAATCTTTATGCTTTCCCCAAAGTCCAATGCATTTCCCCCATTCCTCATAACTGATTATCCTGTCATCCGTCCTTTGACTTAAAAAACTGATAATCTCATCTTGACCGCTTTGCGGTGTAACAATGATTGCATCTACGCACGGATATTTCCCATCCAAATCAATCTGTCTGTATGGTACATCTGCTCTGTTTCTGTCCAATACAAAACTGATCTCCACATCTGAATGCCGGTAAAACATCAATAGGGCTTTCCCCCTTGCCCCTACTCCATAAACTGCTATTTTCTCTCCGATTTGCTCATGTGTATTTTTAACGCAATTTTGATAACAATGCTCCACTTCCATCAATTCTTTTTCTGAAATGCCCAGATTGTCCTTTATTTGCTGGCAATTCATCCTGTTTTCGACTCCTGCTGTGTATACTGCATATTGATATAGCCTCTCAGCCGTTGTCATATGAAAAAATTCGCATTGCTGCCGTATGTATAACGCCCATCCAATAGGATTATTTATAAATTTTGATTGTCCCTGATGTGTTAGTCCATCTTCCCTGTATTCACAAATATAGATTACCTGGTCAAGCCACCTGATTTTTAATCCGTCATATGCAATTCTATCCCACACAACTGCCTCTGTCAGAAAATTCTCACCATCAATCTCAGGGAACGGGTATTTTTTCAAAACTGATGTTTTATACACTTCTGCCTTATCTCCCAAGAGATTATACTGCGCGCGTTCAAAATTTGTGGCATCTATGAAGTCATTAAATAGCGGCTCCCCACCTATGATTTCTCCCTTTTTATTTCTTATAAGCCCAGCAATTCCTGCAAAAGCATCATCCTCTTCAACAGACTTCCACCACTTATAAATTGTTTCGACAGCATCAATAGTCAAATAATCATCACTGTCCACAATAAAAAATGCCTCACCTTTTGCAAGTTCCACTCCCCTGTTGATAGCCCTATGTTTTCCACCGTTATTTTGCTGGTAAAAGCGGATGGAAAACGGAATTTCCTTCTGGTCTATCCATTTAGACACAATTTCTGCTATCTGATCTTGAGAGCCGTCGTCGATAATCAGCCATTCAAAATTATAATTTGTCTGTCTGAGTAGAGAGTGAAATAATTGATTGATTGTATCAGCTCTGTTGTATACCGGAGTAAATATTGTAACCATATATGCCCTTCCCGCATTCATCATTTTGCCTCTCTAAAGACTTTTTCTCACTTCACTAGTAAATGCACTATTTACTTACGCCCCCTCACTATCCCCCTGACCAATCTTGTTGATACATATGTTTGCCTTATTTTTAAAGGAAACCACATATATCCTGGAGTTGTTGAAGATTTTATTTTATATTTATCTAAAGCATTCCTAATTAAGACTTCATCAAAATCTCCATGATAAGCACATATCGCGCACCTCATATTAGGCGATTGAGTAATCAATTTTTCTGCTCCCAGCAACGCATCCCATTCATTTCCCTCAATGTCCATTTTAATAAAATCAACGGGAGCATCTATTAATTCATCAAGCGTAGCAAACATTCCCTCATCAATTGAGGTTACAAATTTTTTAATAATTATAATTTTATCTAAATAATCTTTGAATGTTTGCTGAATAGCTTCTATCCATTCTTCATTAATTTCAATCAAATATAATCTTGAAACCTTTTCAATTATATCCAATGAAAAAATCCCTTCGGCAACTCCAATATCAACAACCACATCCCCTTCATTGATGTTAAAATCAAAATCTAGATATCTATGAGGCGATTCTTTATCTTGCTCAATGAGTAAACTCTTATAATATTCTTTAACTTTTTGCTCTGTATCCAAGAAACGCGCAAAATATAACTTTTTACTATTGTGATAAGTAAAATACATTCCGCAATAATCATCGAACAATATATCAATATCAAATTGTTCATATTTTTTCACATAATCATAGTTAAACACTTGCAAATCGTTTTTTTCTAAATACTTTAATATTTGTTTTATTTCTGAATCATGGCTGTCTCTATAACGTTTCATAATACAGTGTTTATAAAAATAATTTTTATTTTCAACTATATCTGGCATTACAGGAAATTCTTTCAGTATCTGACTTTTTATTTCGTTATAGCAATCCGTTAATACCACTATTTTATCAGGAAAAATACTATGCAAAATAGCCGGTTCAAAAATTTCTTTTCCCTGAAAAGTTGTACCTATTTTTTTTATGTCATTATCAATAAAACCTAATACATCACATTGAGAAAAAACATCATAATCTTGAAATATCTGCTGTGATATAAAACCTGTTCCCCAAATAAATACTTTTTCCATTTTCATCCCTCTATCTCTTCGTAATTACACTATTTCCTTATATGCGCTCGCGCATGAAACCACTGATTCTTATACCAATCAATATTGGCAAGAGAAATTGTCGGATTCTTTTTCCAGATTAAATATCCAAGGCTGATTTGATCTCTATAACTATATTCTTTAAACTGCTCCCACCATTCTTCATCAAATGACACTACTTCAGGTGAAGCATGTTTTCTTCCTATCACTCCTCCATAAAATAAACCCGAATGCACCGGGCACCCCTCTTCACAATATACATACGCTTGTCTAATCAACCTTTGTGCACTCTCACGTTCTCCCAATAAGCAACATGCAGTTTCCTCATAAATGCAATCTCGTTCATCATGCGGAACAAAAAGTATATCTCCCCCAATCAGATAATGCTTTAAATAATTCAAGGGAGACTTTGTAAATTGGATATTTGCATCTATGTAAAGACTATAATCTGTTTCTATAAACTTATGCGGTAGCATTTTGTACTTTCTTGACTCCAAAATAGGATTTTCATATTCCCTATCAACATACCTCACGTCCCAAACATCTGACTGTATCGTTCTATCATCTGTATAGCAAATATACTTTACTCCTTTATCCCTACACATGTCTTCGCATAAGGAGTCATACCTTCCAAATATGGCAGTATATACGGTCAACTCATCTACATGACAATCTCCCATCGATTTATTTTGATTATGCGTTTCAAAATATTTTGAACATTGATAGTTTATAAACAGTTCCTTTTTATAATCTTCAACACTTGTAGTCAAATTATGACATCCCATTTGAATCAATTGGTCTTTCAATTCTTTTTCATAAATACTTGATATAACCAATTCTATGTTTGGATACTTAAAAACGTCTTGAAGCGAAATGATAGAGACCCCCTCTATTTCTTTTCCCCATAGATCACTATTATTATCCATACATGCAAAAAAAACATCGCAAAAACGGTATCCTATTTTACTCATGTAATTTATTAGTGCTTTTGTCGTTCCACCTGCACCGATTATAATTTTTTTATCCATACACATTACCTTTTATACATTAACAATGTTTCCAAATTACTAATCCTATTCAAATATGCTTTTCATAATGTCAAGTTCCAAATTGGTGACTTTGAAGGCTTTTCTTTAAATTGTTACCTCTTAAACTAGCGCCAAAAGTGCCGAACAGTCATTAAATATCGAAACATCTCTACAAGAATATCCGAAAGTGTATTCTTCCCACTCCCGGATATATCAAGGATATTTCCCGCACGAGGAGTCAGCAGACACTTCTGACTCAGCTGGCTCTATATCTGAAAGCTGTCCGTCTCCGTCTGAATATTCTTGTGGCTCGAAATCGCAAATCCAGAAATTTGGAAATCAGAGTTCCGGTACTCGGAAATCGCCTTTTTGTGCTTGACCACTTATACATTTTTCTAAGAATATTGGTCAGAGCCTTGCCGCATCTGCGGTGCGTAGCATCCTTTACCAATATTCTCAGAAAAATTATGATCTAGTATGCACAAAAAAGAATCTTAAAAGTGATTTCCATATCACCGGACAGCTGATGAAAAATCATCCGGAATATTCACCGTCTCTCCTCTGTCTTCTTACTTTCAACATTACTGACTACCACTGCTGACACTATCGCACCAAAACACCTGATAATATGCTTTTTTCATTTCTTTCCTCATATATGCTCGTGCATGGAATTACTTGCAACATGTTTTATTTCTATACTTCGTATAAGATGTCTTCTAAAGAAATAATTGGACAATCTAGCTTTTCTGACAATTTCTCCTCTATCTCATCAAAAAACGAAATTGCCGTAACTATCACAGCATCAACATCTTCTAATAAACTATTCACGGATACAATATCTACTTCCGCATAAATAGAATCTGCCTTTTGATCAATGCCATATGCGACCTCCACCCCCGTATCTTTTAATTCGTCTATAAGTGTTTCTCCCGCATAACTCATACCATAAATAGCTATTTTTTTATAGTTATTTTTTTCAAAATATGCCGAAAGATTCTTTCCCTCTTGCTTTACTTTCACCCATTGATTCATCATGAGAAATAGCGACAGATGCTTATCAGACATAGCCTGCGCTCTTTCAATATTATCACTCTGGATTTTTCCTACAATACTTGCTCCTGTAACTGCTCCTATTAACATTGATATTGCTGAAATTGCTCCTTTTTTCATTTAATTTCCCTTTCCTCTCTTAATTTAGACTAATTATTTTATGCTTCATATTCCTATGACCTGATTCCATTTTTTCATAACCTTATCCATTGACATCATTCCTGCACGCTTAAATGATTGTTTTCGGTAATTTTCATAAACTTGCTCCTCCATCAACACCTTCAAAATAGCTTCTCCCAAAGCAACTTCCTGTTCAGTCAGTTGAGAATCTATCTTTAGTTTTTCATTAGGCATATTGGGAATTAAAATACCATATTTACAAAGCATTACCGAATTAATATTATCTATATTTGAGGGTTTCCCCACTATTTCACCACACGCCCCTGGTGAATCGGTTGTAATAACCGGAACTCCACAACTCATAGCCTCTATCATGCTGTTAGGAAACCCCTCTGCTTTCGACGCCATTACAAACACTCTGGCATGTTCCAAATAATATAGTACATTATCTGTAAATCCAATAAAAATCACTGAATCTTCAATTTTAAGTTTCTCGCATATTTTTTTCAAATAGTGAAGCTTAGTTCCTTTCCCTAAAATAATTAATTTTGCATCACATTTTCTCTTACGTACATAAGAAAATGCTCTTATAATTCTTTCCTGCTGCTTTACTGGTTCTAAACGCCCAATACATAGTATTGTGTTTATTCCAAAATTCCATGCTTTATTACATTCTTGAGCAGTTAAACAATTTGCAGGATTTGGTATTTTTACAATTTTTGTTACTGGTATCCGATAGTGATACACCATATCTTTTAAAGCATATTGGCTCATCACAACAACCTTATCAGCATTAGAATAAAAAAAATGGACAAAAACTTTTTTATACAGAACTCCTTTCAAATCTTCTCTAGATGAAAGTATCGTACATATCCTCGTAATGACTTTCTCCTTTCCTTTAGACAAAACATTTAAATAATTAAATTCCTCCATGAAACTAATTGACACGTCAATCTTATATTGAGTTTTCAGTTTTCTAATTTTCAATGAGGATAAACATAATTTAAGCATTCTCTGCCAATCATAGAATTCTCCACTCATGCAACTTTTTATATTTGTATTTATAATTTCCCCTTTTACCGGATAATCTTGTTTCACATTCATATCTGCAATAAAGTAATATACCTTATCACCTCTTTCTGTATAATAGTCACCCAGTATTGATGCAACACGTTCTGCTCCACCACCACCTAATTCTGGTATTAGAATCCCAATATTCATAACTAACATCTCCAAATATATTCTAACTTGAAATTACCAATATTTTATTTTTGGCATATATGTTTTTCTTTTATATAACGTGTAATTCCTATTCCTTCAAAGTCTTTAGAAACCTCATCAAACAAAATTTTTAAATCTGAGTATAACTTCTCGATACTATTCTTATACTTAAATGTAGGGTTGGTTCCTGCTGTTAGCTCTGAAGAGTGAAGCATGAATTGAAGATAGTCCACCTTTTTATTTTTTCTTACTTTTTCTTTTATCCAAAGCATCTCTTCAAGATTATTTCCATTGGGTCTAAACCATTCCGTTGTCCTATGCAATATAGGAAAATCATATTTATAATGCCGCAAAATAGTTGGTGGAACTTCATATACCCCTGAATTACCACTTGCATGAATATTTCTATTTGATAACATATATTCACCTCTGTATATGTCCTTCGAATAATCTATGCCATATTCCCTATTACCAATACTGCTTTTCCATGACTCATAAGGCGTCATAGTACAATCAACCAAATACCCCAACCTTTTTAAACACTTTAGTATAAATTCATCAAACCACCATCTGCCACTTCTATGACTTGTAATTGGTTCTTGAAAAATATCTTCCAGATGTTTTGTCAAATATTTCATTTTTTCCCATTGTAAACGTCTTGAATATTCCCCAATATAAGCATGTCCGCCTTTATGATTATAAGGTAAATTTTCAATCGGCGGTGAATTCCAAGCATGCATATGCATTCCTATTTCTGCCCGCCCTTTTTTTAATGCACATTGCGCCAATTCCGTAAATGGCTGTGCCTTTGACATTTCATAATTAGTTAAATATACTGGTATAAAACCATATTGCTCACATAATATCTGAAAGCGTTCCAAATTTTGGGCATTTTCTGTTGTTATAGCTTTTGGCCCATTTCGCGTTACCCTATCTGCCCATAAATTATCCCCCTCAGTATCAATAGTTATAATAAATTTCTTTTTCACACTATAACCTCCATCATTCTTATATCATTTATCACCATGATTCCTTTCCAAAATATAAATCCACCTACTCCCATTCGTCACTTGATATCTATGCAATCGTTTTTTCACCCTATAACCTAACTCCTTTGACAAATAATCTATATCGTGATTAAACTGATATTCTGGCGAATCCACAATGTCCAATACAATATGTCGAATATCATTATTCCTACATAAATAACTATATTTTTCTTTTAATAACTCAGATGGTATTCTATGTATAAAATTCACCGTTATAAGATAATCTATCTTTTGATTTCTTATGTTTTCAAAAGTACCAACTTCAAAATTTGTTTTACGATACAACTTTTTTGCAACCTTTATAACGTTTGTATCAACATCAACCCCCATCCTCTCACAATTTGTAATATTTCCAACAATTTCTCCCAATCCGCAACCTATTTCAACCACTTTCTTCTTACGCTGTTTATTCAGATAATTAACTATTCCAATTGCATAAGGTCTAAAATTAATGGGCGTCGTATGCCAATGCTGAAACATATATTTATGCTGCAAATACTTAAAATATAGTTCCTTTATTTTTCCCAATTTATAATTACAATACCATGCCTGTTTAGCTTTAACCATTTTCTTCAAACTCCTTACGCAATAACCCAAATATATCCCACCAGTTATCTATATCTCCACAGTTTCATATAACATTAATTATCGTCAACTACATTTAAACCGAATTGATAGATTCTACTTTCCTTAATCTCATTTTTTTCCAACCAATTCAGCATTTCATCCAAGAAATCGCTTTCTGCTTTTCTATAAGGAGTTCCCTCATAAAACTTGCTTCTAAACTCACTAATCAAGCCTTCAATCTCCGTATTATAAACAGGTCTGCAATTCATATAAATCTCTAATATTTTTTTTGCAGTTGCAATTTTATCATCACTAAGCATATGAATCTTATCCATTTTATTTAACACATCTATGTATTCATTCTCTGATTTTATGTTTATCGTATATCCGTAATGGGAATAAAATGGTTTTCCTAAAATAACGCAAGGAATTCCTAGTGCGCTATATTCTACTCCCGCCGTACCACTTACTGTAATAACTGCATCTGCAATTTGGGGAATATTTTTGCCATTAAACTCCTTTGACATCCAATACATATTTGGGGTTTTATGTTCATCAAATATTCTTTTTGCGACGCTTCCTTCTGCATAGGCTATAGCCATTGGATGTTCCCTAAATATCCAATTCACATTACTAATATTTTTTACCTTGTTTATCGTATCTATATACCAGCAATAATAGTCCCTATAAATTGAAACAGTCTCATGATAGCTGTCATCAGAAAAACAATGCAAAAAAATAAATATATTTTTCTTTCTAGGGTTAACTCCCAGTAAATTTATCAATTCTTCCCTCTTATAAATCTGTTTAGTATCGCCAAAAGCGGCACTACTTTCAATGGAAGGTCGATCATATATAAGAGAATTAACATCTTTCGCCTTATCTACATCATATATTGCTTTTTTCTTTTCTTTACATATTTGTTCATAAAATAGCCTGTCAATATTATATTCATACCCATTTCCAAATCTCTGCACTAAATATGGATTGGATAAAAATGGAATTTTCACTATTTTGGCACCATGTTTTGCTGACAGTCTATACAAAGTTCCCTCTGTATACATCACTTCCCCCAAAGCGTATACCAAAGGTGCTTTTTTGGAAAATTTATTATCATACATTACAGTCCATGTTATAGCCTTTTTGTATGTATCCCAATATTTTATAATATTAGATTTTTCTAATGTATATACATCTGAATGTTTCCTAACAATATCTGAATATATCAAATCTCCAATTAATATTTTACGACAATAGATTTTTCCTACATCACTCCCTGTATGACAACTTATTAAAAGAATAAAAAGTCTAAAAAATATTTCTAATTTTTCTAATAATTTCGGTGACTTTTTAATGTCATCTAATTCACCTCCCAATATCTCTAATAATATTTTATTTTGTGCATGATATGGCATTATTCCAACTATCTTACTTTTATAATAATCCGCAATCCCTTTTACAAATAAAATAGAATTTAACTCAAAGGGAAGATTTCTCGAATCATTAATGTTCTCATAATAAATAAATCCTTGCCTCTTTTCGTCTTCTTTAAATATATCACTAAATTTACTTATAAGTTTTTCAAACTTCATCTTGTTCCAATTCATTTTCTAACTCCTTTGAATGACTGAATATATTTTTGATCCCACATTGCTTTCCTTCTCATTCGCATTATCATTTTTTTCATACTGAATATAACAAGGTAATGCTAACTCAGAATATTCTATATTTTCACTTTGAAAATAAGCATTCTGTATAATACTATTTTTCAACTCTTCAGTATTATAGTGTAATTGCACATGTTCATATCTATTATTCTTAAAGTCTACGATTAACATACTCATCCTATCAGCAATCAATAAAATTCTACCTTCTTCAATAGCTCCAATAAATTTATAATCTTCTCCACTTTTAGCATTCCTCAACCTATTGTTAAAGTTAATGCACTCAATCTCACACGTAACTACATTATATCTAACAGCAATTGAGTACCGTCCTCGCAAGAAATAAATATCATTATTACTTACTATCGTAGTATAGAAAAAGAAAGGCACTTTTTCCAAAACTTTTACTTCCTTTATTATCTTTTTTTTATCAATATCATACGTTATTATGCAATGATTTTTATTATAAATGTAAAGCTTATTATCTATACCTGCCAAACCACACAAACCATTATCTAATCCCTCTATTCTAAAAGCCTCATAGTTATCATTTTTTAAATCTAATTCAACAATAAATGGCATATTTTCCATTGCAATATAAAATTTGTCCTTATATCTATACCCATCACTTTGAGAGAAATTATTTTTATCCACAGGAATTCCTTTTCTTTTCAATATGTTATATATATCAATTGTCCTAGTGGCTCTTTTTTTGTCCATATCAATTTCCAATATTTTTTCTCCAACAAAGGGTATGATATAACATCTTGCTCCATCCTGCAATAAAGTATAATATTTATCTTTAGTTAAATCGATTTCATATGGACATGTAATAATACCATCCTTCCTTTTACTGGTATCAAAGAAATGAATATTTCTTGAATAATATGGACTATAAAATATATTATTTTTATAAACAATTGAACGACAGCTTAATGCCAATTGAAAAGAATACTCGCTCTCTAATTTACCTGCATACCTCACTCTAAAATTATTTAAATCAATGATTAAAATGCAATTGCAATCATCACATAAGCAAAATAACTGATTATTCACGATATTCACTATTTTAATTTTAGGAATATATTTATCCATCTTCGCACCGTCTTCTCCTACATCTATATTTGAAACAATGAGTAAAATCTAATAAATAATGATTCTTAATCTAAACATCCTCCCTATCTATGATTGCTGTTTTTATAAATTTGACTTTACTTTAGAATATTTATCACTAAATTTTTGATATTCATAGTCCTTATATTGATCCGTCTTTTCCATTATATATGCCCACTCATAAAATATTTCAGGTATTTCTTGTACTGCTTGATTTCTTGGGAAATCACCTCTTCTTAAAAAATAATATTTTTCAAGCACTTTCACGTTATGTTGTTTTAATTGAATTGTAAAATCATGTACATCTGTAAAGTAATTGGGATGTCCTTTTTTACGCGCATTTACTTCAGCCACTAAAGCTGCTTTATCATCTTCATAATACTTATTGTTTTTTCCTGTAATCAATAACCTTCCACCCTTTTTTAATACTCTAAACAACTCTTCAATAACTTTTTCCTGATTACATGCGTCAAAGACACCAAAACATATTATCTTGTCAAAATAACTATCATTAAACGGAATATGCAATCCATCAAATTCTTTCAAATTTTTTCCTATAGACAATCTTTTATTTTTCTCTTGAGCATGTTCTAGACATACTCCTGAGACATCTATTCCAAAGTAATTATCCCCCTTTCCATACTCTTTGTTATATATTGTGTATAATCGTCCTGATCCACATCCATAATCCAACAAAACCTCGTCTTTTTTTACATCTAGTTTTTCAAAATACGCCTCTAAAATTGAATCATCATTAGTCTTATCCTTTACTTCTTTTCCTTCATTAGTATCTTTTACTCTATTCTCCCAATATGTAACATAATCATTCCAATATTCTTTATTATTTGTATTGTCCATATTCTTAATCCCCCAATTCCAAAATTCATAAATCTATAAAATAACTTAATGATTTATTTATTCATTCAATACCATTTTTTTATATGCATTTTTCAAACAATCATAACATAATATTTCTGTTTCACCATAATTATTATTTGAAGCCACACCTATTATTTCAACATCATCATATGAAAACGTATTATTATCAAATGTATAACTCCACTTATTCCTATCGACAAAATCTAAATTATCCCAATAATACTTACCCGCTTTTGTTTTTATCGCGAGAAATGGTTGGGGACCAAAAATATTATTTTCAGCAGTTATTATTAACTTACTAGGAAAAGTGCTTAAATTCATCTTTATTTCCAGTCCTATTTTTTCGCTCTGTAGTTTCAATACTTTCCGCATAGCATTCAGTGCATCTGAATATACAAACTTTACATCCTTATACTGAACACTAGCTTTTCGAATCATTTCTCTTACTTTACCAATCTCTTCCTCCATGTCTTTATAGTCATGATTCGTGAATGCTAAAATTGTGTCCTGACCTTCTGACGCTGACTTAAATGCATCATTAACATCATCCTGTCTCAATTCCCTAATTCGTGCTTTCATATTTAGACATCTTGTTATCCATCTATGGCAATTGCCTTTTAGTTGATAATTATCATGACTTGGATGATATGGAAACCACTCTTTAGGTGCATATCTCCAGTCACCAAATCTACCGTCACCTAAATCAATTTGTTCATTGTCTGTGCAATCAGTTGCTTGGTTTCCATAATCAAATGGAATCCACTGCTCTAAAAACCAATGAGAATCAGGGCGTTCTGTGTGAAATCCCGGTCTGTATACACTTGGAAACCACCCTCTATCAATTATCTTTCTTGCAAATATTTGATTCAACGTATCCCGTCCCCAGTACGCAGTTCCGGAATCATGGTAATTTCCCGAAAAAGATACAGGATGATGATGAAATTCGACTAAATCCCCCATTTTTTGCGCTTGTACTAGCGAAACATAATGATCATATATTTTGTGGTGTCCCGAATCTCTTTTCCTCGGATTTTCACCCCAAAATCCAACATGATCCATGCAAAACCAATTATAAATCCAACCCTTCCCATCTGAATCATTTAATTCATGCCTAAAATTATATGTCGTTATTTTCTCCAACATCCTATCAATTTCATTCCACGAACCCTTTGTTACCACTTTATGATTTTTCAGTAAATTCTTAACTCCTTCTGCGTTTTCTCCGCAATCTAAAAGACCACTTTGCAACAACTCATAATTTTTTTGTGTATTTTCAATTTCAATTCCAAATATTTTCTTTATCTGTTCAAATATGACACCCTTATCCTCATAAAGAGGTCCTTCAGTGTCAATACAATGTACAATATATACATTCGCCATAGATTCTTTCTCCCTGCATTACTTAATATCCAAATATTTCCCTTGTTCCCAATAATACCTTGTCAATACTTCCATAACCTTCAAATCATTCTCACTATCTATATCTAAAACAACACTGTCCTCCATTTTCCATACCAGCGCATGTCTATTTTCAATGTTCATATGTAATAAATAGTCCCTATCATACACGTATATAGAAGCATTCATATCGAAACATTCAGGTGTCTGCTGTCTCGCAGTATAGTTAGACGAAATAACCCTATCATAAAATCCTGTTTCATTTTTACATACCATATTAAAATACGGACTTCTCCTAGACTCCACAACACTATAAGCAAAATTACATTTTTCATTCTGCGTCACCTGACAAATGGTTCCTTCAACATCCTCCAATGTTCTTAATGGTGAAGTAAGATCCAAGTCAACTACCAATTCGTATTCACAATTTTTATTTTTTTCCACTTCCAAAAGCGTGTCTCTTATAACCTCTCCCTTCGCAACAATATCTCCTGCCAATTCATCTTTTCTTTTTACAAATATATATTCTGTCTCCTTACTATCAATCTGTTCCAAAAGCCGTTTGCTGTCCGTATTTACAGCCAAATCAATTATGTTTTGATTACCACCGTATTTTTTCACATATTTTTCATATATTTCCAATGTATAGTGTACAATTGGTCGTCCGCAAAACATTATAACATTCTTCCCTACAACTCCCTTGGATCCAGCCCTTGCACACACTGTAAATAATATATTCATCGTTTCATCTTACTCCTCCGTCAAAGCAATTTTTAGCGTATTATATGCATCCGCTATCGTATTCATATTTTCCTGCATCTTCCATATGCAATCCAGAAAATACTCCAACTCATTTATATAGCAGTCTTCTTCTGGAAACTCCATCCTGTTTGTTAATTCATTATTCTCATATTCATACACTGTATTAGAAATCAAATCAGCATCTATTCTTTTATGATTTGTAAACATCTGTAAAATACGTTCTGTTTTATGTCCAATATAGTCCAAGTGCATCTCTACAAACATGTCCGGATATTGAGCCATATATATAGATATGTCATCACTGTCTATCTCCAAATTCGACAGATGACCTTTTATATGCATTACTCTTTCAGGCTTTCCAAACAGATATACTACATAATCCCATTCGTGAATTAAATCTTTCGTCACCCCACCGCCCAAAGCCTTCTTTGCTGAATACACAGCCCTGTAATCCACCTCTTTCCTCCATGATGGCAAATATGATGTGGAAATAACTCTTGCAGATATAATTTTCTCATGAACTATAATATTCTGTTTAATGTATTGCATAATTTTTTTATGCCTCAGCGGACATGCAACATAATAAATGCTATGTTTTTTTAAGTGCAGTTTATCTATACTGTAAGTAATCGATTCAAAAACAGGCTTTTCTATAAACATGTGCTTTGTTTTTTCGATTGTATTGTTAATTGTGTCATAGTGTAATGACGTCGGATTTGTCACAAATATAATGTCATAGTCATCCGGCAATTCATCTATGTGATAATACTGTTGTGAAATAATATTATCCCACCGTTCCGGTAATGCTGTATGATTGTATCTCAAAGCATCTATCTGATATTCAATTCTGCTTTTTTCTAATACTCTGGTTAAATTTTCCAAATGTCGTTTTCCTATAGATCCAAGACCTATCATGCAAACTTTCAATTCATTACCTCATTCTCAATTTCATCAATTATCTTTAAAATTTCTTTATCCTTATCAAAGCTATATATAGGTTTCTTTCCCTTTATTACCTCAAAAAATTCTTCTATTTCCTTCATATATGCATACTCATTAATGGATTCACTGTATTCTTCCTGATGAATATACTTTCCTGCTGATATCTGTTTTAATTCTCCTGATACAACATCTTTTTCAAACATCGTTTCCGGCGTTCCATCCCACCTAAAATATAAATCCTCATTAAAAACTTCTAACCTTCTAACTGCCTGTCTGCTCACAACATCCACCGTCAGATTACCAATATTCCCATTTAAATGTTCCACATGAATAAAATATGTATCAAAAAAATCCAGCTTTAAATCAGTAAGTTTCGCTTTCACTACATGTACAGTTTTTATTTCTCCAAATGTGTTCTGTATCCAAGGGAGCTCAATTGCCAAAAGTTCTCTGCACCCATTGGTATTTTTATTACTTACAAAAAAATCTTTTAAGCTATCCCACGGATGCCAGTCCGGCAGATATTGCCCCACATGATACTGATATGCGCACAGCTTACCATTCTGCTTAATCCTATCGTCAATTATTTGCATCTCGTCCTTATATAAAGGCGTAGATGAAAGGAATAATACTTTTTCTTTCTGTTTTGCCAATTTGATATTTTCATCATACAAGTCATCAATCAGATTGATTTCTGAAAAGACATGAAGATTATTTTCAAGACATTCTTTAATGATTGATGCATGAAACTGTGGCGACGTGCATACAAAAGCACAATCCAACTTTTGAGAAACATCTGCCAATGCTGGGTAACATTCCATTCCATATTCATCAGCTACACTATTTACCCTTTCCATGTTGCTGTCTATCCCTATAATAGTCAAGTTCTCAAAAAGCAGCTTTAGCAGCCTTATTCTTCTTCTCCCCATTGAGCCTAAACCAATAACACAAATCTTCATATAATCATCTCTTTTCCAATAACGAAAAATCTCACTGTAATTATGCCTACAGTCGTTGCCCTTCAACTACATACTTTACATTGGTATAATTCATTTCTCCACTTCTACTCACTCAATCTCTTTTATCACTCTAAACGCCTCTGCATATAATGCTCCTGATTCAGTCCCTCTGATAATCGCCTGGGCCTTTACAGCATCCACACTTCTCGGAAATGGTAACTCGCCCAACTCAGTATCATATATTTTAAGTGCTTCTATCTTTTTATCTAAATAGTCTGTAATGTCTACATATAAATTAGGTTTAAATGTATCATACGGCATTCCAAAATTTGTTTCTGAAATAATTTCCATTGTCAGAATCCTTTTTATGTAGCTACGTCTAAATATTTTAGAGCATGCATAAGCTGCCTCAAATACATACTTGTGGTCAGAATGTGCATCATTATAGTCGGGTAAAATAATGCAATCTGGCTTTATTCTATCAAATGCTTCTCCTATAGAATCAATCAAATTCCCTTTTATGCTATCGTTTAAATCTGCTGGTGAGAATTTCAAATTAATAAAATTATCAAAATTAAAAAAATTTATAATTTTGTCAATCTGAATTTTGCGTTTCTCCACAAACTCATTATTATACTCCCCCGTTTTTGCATCGGTTATATTTAACCAACATATCTTATTCCCTAAATCTCTTAATTTCAAAATGCTTCCCCCCGCCCCTAGCGTTTCATCATCAGGGTGTGGTGATACTACCATAATTTTCATTTTTCTATTTCTCCATTTACATGGTCTTTATTCTTTTTTAGCACAGCCCTGGCTATATTTGTTTTAAGAAATTATAAATACATTCCAACCTGTGGTTTAAATCTTTTATCATAGCGTATAACCTCAATCAATCCATTCCCCGTCTTTATAACAAAACGATTATTATCATTTACCTCCAGTATTTTTCCAGGCTCAATGTTTTTACATAAACTATCTTCGAGTTCCTTTGTTTCCCATACTTTATAATCACATCCATTATACTCAAAATGTGCTCCAACATATGGCTCCGACAATGCTCTCACTAAATTATAAATATTTCTGCATGACATTCTCCAATCTATCCTTCCATCATCCTTACTACGTTTTCGCCATATATTTCCCTTCTTTTCTTTATCCTCAATAATATGCACATTATTTTCACAGATATCATTCCACAGTTCTTTCAACTGAACCTTTGCAATATTCATTACCTTATCATACAAAGTTCTTGCATTGTCCTCATACAGTATTGATACCCGTTCCTGTGATATAACCTGTCCTGTATCTGCGCTTTCCTCTAACATGAAAAAACTGGACGCAGTTTCATCCAGCCCCAGCACAAGAGCCCATATCAGAGGATGCCTTCCCTTATTCTGTGGAAGTGCCGCAGGGTGAAATCCAATTATTCCTTGAGGGAACACATCAAGTAATTCCTTCCTTAGCAGTTGTGACCACCCCAGACAAAATCCCATATCTGGATTCAGTTCTTTGATAAATTTAAGTGTCTGACTATCATTAATATTTTTCACATAAAGATACGGAATCTTATTTTTCCTCGCAATATCTGATAAGTCTACAAAATCAGAATTAAGCTTTGACTCTTCTTTTGTTATCACACCAACAATATTAGCTTTTTCTTCTAAAAGTGTTTCTAAAAATATTGCTGAGGATTCTACACACCCAATAAATATCGCTTTCACTTTAACTTCTCCAATTGACATCATAAAAATGCTTTTTTAAATCAACGCCTGATTCCAAATATTTTCTAATTACACTCAAGATAGTTTCTGAGGTATTCTTACCTTCATATGGATTATCTTCATTTTTTAAAGTATTGCTCCTATTCATCATCTGGGCGATACGTATTGCGTTTGTTATCTCTTTTGGTGTACAAGCACAATCAATCACACTTTTTCCTCTCACACGCCCTTTTTGTCTGTCACCAATATTAACCGTAGGAATATGAAACGAAGGAACTTCAATAATACCACTGGATGAATTACCAACAACCATATCGCAATACTGCAATGCGCTCAGATAGCGCACCATTCCTAATGAGGCAAATGCAACTGCCCTATTTTTATTCTTGCTTACATACGCGTCTATCTTTTGATTGATTATTCTTCCATCAGTATCTGCATTTGCCTTCGTAAATACAATTCGGTAATCTTTGATACTGTCTAATGTTTCTAAAAGATCTTCGAACTGCTTTTTTACTGTATTGTCTTCTAACGTTATTGGATGAAACGTCACTAGTATATATGGCTTATCCAATTTAAAACATATACTGTTCTCTAATTCTTTTTTACTCATCAGTGTTTGCCTTTTAATATTCTCAACACCTAATGCACCAACACAAAATACTCTATCAGGCTGCTCACCTAGCTGAATTACCCTGTTCCTGTATTTTTCTGTCGATGTAAAATGCAATATGCTCATCTTGGTTAGCGCATGCCTGATTGACTCATCTATAACTCCTTCTGTCAGTTCTCCACCATGTATATGCGCTATCGGTATTCTATGTATCATTGCTGCCGTGGCTGCTGCAAGCATCTCATATCTATCGCCGAGTATTACCAACATATTCGGAACAATTCTTGTAAAAATTTCTGCAAATCCAATTGTTCCCAATCCAACCGACTTCGTAATACCATTTGGTGTATCGGAACTTAAAAGCATTTCATTCCGCTCTGTTATCTCAAATCCATCCTGCACTATTTCCTGATAAGTTAGCCCAAATTCAGGAGACAGGTGCATTCCAGTCACCACAAGCTGCAATTCCATATCTTTGTCATTATTAATTTTTTCAATAAGAGGTTTTAACAAGCCATACTCTGCTCTTGTGCCTGTCACTACACATATTTTTTTCATGTCTGTATTATCTCATCTGTTTCATAATCTCTTTTGGCTGTAATTCCTATAATTTCATCCCAACGCATGGGACTTATTCCATTTCCAGGACGTTTTGTTGTTAAGTTTTTTTCTGTAAACTTTTCACCTTTTTTTATATTGCCTACCGCCACAATACTCTTCCTGACAATATCCACATTTGCCTTTTCTGACTTAGATACCTGCTTTATGCCATTTCCCAAAGCCAGTTCTGTCTTTCTTATTCCTTCTACCATCTGCTTTAACTCGTATGGTTCGAGGCTCGCTTTATGATCTGGTCCTTCCATGTTTTTATCTAATGTAAAATGCTTTTCTATTACTACAGCCCCTAGCGCCACAGCAGCAATTGGTATCTCTATTCCTTGCGTGTGGTCTGAATAGCCAACAGGAAGTTTAAGTTCTTTATGCATTGTCACCATTGCCAACAGGTTTACATCCGACATTGGCGTCGGATATTGAGTATTACAATGGAGCAATGTAATATCACCTATTCCATTATCCTTAAGCACCTTTACTGCCGCCTTTACTTCATCCATAGTGCTCATTCCGGTTGAAAGTATTATTTTTTTCTGTTGTTTTGCTATTTCTCTCAAATACGGAAGATTCGTTATCTCTCCCGACGGTATCTTAAACATCTGCATCCCTAATTTTGATAACAGTTTTACGCTTTCAATATCAAACGGCGTTGATAAAAACATAATCTTCTTTTTATCGCAGTATTCTATCAATTCCTTATGCATTTGTTCTGTCAATTCCAATTTCTTAAGCATGTCATACTGTGTTTCTAATTTGTCAGTTGTTTCAAATTGATATTCTGCCTTTTTTGCGTTCTTACACACAAGTTGTTCTGCCTTAAATGTCTGGAACTTAACCGCATCTGCTCCTGCCGCACTTGCTGCGTCAATTAATCGTTTTGCAATCTCCACATTGCCATTATGATTTACTCCTGCCTCTGCTATTACAAATACCTTATTCATGATTAACCTATCACCACGTTATTTTTCACCACATTTTTTCTTATTGTAGTTCCTGCCCCTATAATGCAACAACTTCCAACATTTCTTTCCTGAATCACTGTAGCATTTGCTCCTATCAAGGTCCGTTCTCCGACCGATACCCCACCACATAACACACTTCCAACCGCAATATGTGAAAACGCTCCCACCATGCAATCATGTTCTATAATTGCTCCCGTATTGATAATGCACATCTCTCCAATCGCGGCACCGGAGTTTATTACAGCATTTTTCCCGACAAATATGCCATCTTCAAGCTCTGCTTTTTCGGAAACAACCGCTGTATCATCAATAATGTTAGGCATTTTATACCCAATATCTTTAATTCTGTAATACAGCTTCTCCCTTACATCTCCATGCCCCATAAACCCTATTGTTACAAAGGCATTCTTTATTCCGTTATCAAAATACTTTTGCAGTGCATCATCTGTATCCAAAACCCGATAATCCCTAAACTTTTTCCCTTGCATTTCCTCCATATCAAGGAAACCTATAATATTGTACTTTTCTGTCTGTTCTATACTATCCACAACACTATGCGCATGACCGCCCATCCCAAGCAATATGATATCTTCCATTTTCGTCAGCACCCCAGTCTTGCCTTCATCTTTTCTAGTTCATCAAACTGTCCCATATCCAACCATGCTTCCTCACCAATCGGATAAATACCTATTCGTTTTCCCGCTTCCATATACTTTTCAATAATTGCCGGGAAATCTACAGGTTCGTTATATTCTAAATCTTCTATCACTTCCGGCTCCACAAAATAGCACCCCGTATTTGTAAAAAAAGACATATTTGGCTTTTCCTGCATGGAGGCAAGCCTTCCATCTTCCCCTATATTTACTACTCCGTATGGAATCGTAAAATTTTTTAATGAACATACCATTGTAATCACATTCCCTGATTCAATATGCTGTTCATATGCCTTGGTTAAATCATCTTCTATCAAAATATCACAATTGGTTAAAATGAATGTATCTTTTATTTTTCCTTTCAACAAGCTAATGCCTCCACCCGTTCCAAGTGCTTTTTCCTCTGTTATAAAATCAAGTTGGTACTCTTTATCAATCTCATCAAAATATGCCTTTATCATATTTCTTTTGTAGTTGACTATCATATAAAACTGCCTGCATCCATATGCGCAAAAACAATTAATAATGTGCTCAGCTATCGGATAATCACCAACAGGTATTAAGGGTTTCGGTAAAATATTTGTATATGGCGAAAGTCTTGTGCCTAATCCTCCTGCCATAATAACGATAGAAATTTCTTTATCAAATGTTTTGTGTTCTTGTATCAAATCTTTCGCAAAAACAATTTTTTTAATTCTATGTTCTCTGTCCACGACAGGAATCGCATCAATCCTATGCTCATTCATGACGCGCACAGCTTGATCCGCCTGCTGCTCATACAAATACCTCGGTGCATAATTAGCCGCATATTTAATAGACGTCTGCAGATTGCCCTTTTTTAATATCCACCTGCGAATATCCCCATCCGTAAGTGATGCCAGAAGCTTCCCTTCTCTATGCACAAACAGTATTTTTCTTGCGCTCTTATCAAGTTGCTGCATTGCCTCCAGTATGCTTTTATCTTCCTCTATACACACTTCATTCATGTTTCATGCTCTCTCGCTTTTATAGATTGTATATATCCGTCTTATACTTATCCAAATTTTTTTCACAAAACAATATCGTATCTTTTAATCCTTCCTCCAAAGTATACCGTGGCTTCCAGCCTGTCAGACGCATTATCTTTTCATTACATCCAATTAGTCTGTTCACTTCACTTTTTTCAGGTCTTAATCTTTCTTCATCACATACAATCTGTGCGTTTGGATTAATCTGCCTAATCAGCTCTTCTGCAAGCCTCCTGATTGAAATCTCTTTCTGTGTTGCAATGTTAATTTCCTCTCCAATTGTTTTATCAGACTCAAAAATTGACACAAAACCATTCACTGTATCCTTCACGTAATTAAAATCCCTCGTCGGTGTCAATGAACCAAGTTTTATTTCTGTCCTTCCCGCAAGCAACTGTGTAATAATTGTCGGAATCACTGCTCTCGCCGACTGTCTTGGCCCATATGTATTAAACGGTCTCACAATTGTCACAGGCAATTGAAAAGAACGATAAAAGCTTTCTGCAAGCCTATCCGCACCAATCTTGGTTGCTGAATACGGTGACTGTCCTTGAAATGGATGCTTTTCATCAATCGGAACGTACTGCGCTGTTCCATATACCTCTGATGTAGATGTCACCAGCACACGCTTCGCTTCCAACTTTCTAGATGCCTGCAACACATTCAGCGTTCCCTTTATATTTGTATCAACATATGTGTCCGGTGAATGGTAGCTAAACGGTATCGCAATTAAAGCTGCCAGATGAAATACTGCATCAACATCCTTCGTAGCTTGCTCTACACCATTCGGATCACGGATATCCCCTTGAAAAACTTCTACATTTTCCATAATATCTTTAGGTAGCGTATCCAGCCATCCCCAGCTGTTAAAGGAGTTATAATACACAAACGCCTTTACCTGATATCCTTTTTTTACCAATTCCTCTGTTAAATGACTGCCAATAAACCCATCGGAGCCTGTTACCAACACTTTCATTTTACCTGCCTCATTTGATGATTATTATGTTCTATCACATCCACGCTCTGCACCATCGTTGGTTTTCCTGTCTGATGATACATCTGCACCACACTGCTAGCATCCCCGTAATACGCATCGCTGAGTGCAATTGCCCTGTCCACATCCGCACTGTCATCATAAATCCCCCAGCCTTCTTCGCGATATTTTCTGACAAGTTTGTCATATTCCATCCAAAGCTGCGGGCGCATGCTTTCTACAGTTGCCTTTATCAGCGGATGCGGACGCCACAATAATGCAACCTCTTCCTTATTTTCCTGAAATACTTGAAATACATAGCGCATCTTTTCCAGCATCTTTTCATTATGCTGCAGCAATGCTACTACGCTCGTATTATAAAAAATGATCTTCTTCCAGCTTCCGTCAGGCTTTTCAATAAACTTTAACCACTCCTGCGGCACTTCCAAGCCTTCCTTTTTGGTATTTAATACCTTATCAATTTTAGGCGATCCAAGTCCTAAAATCTTGCCACTCCAATATTTCCTGGCCGACTCACTATAGTCATTTGTCGCTCCCATAAGGGCTTTCATATATACCTGTTTCATGTCCTCCGACTGAACGACAACCTTGTCCGCATTAAAAACGCCCGGTGTTATACAGAAGTGTTCCATTCCTTCTATTGCGGCATCGTCATCCGGCTTGATTTCATCTAAAATAAAATATGGTATATATACAAGCTTCTCAGTATATTTTTTTAAATTATCCGAGAAAAAAAAGGGATGCACACTTGTCACAAAATTTGATGAATCATACGGATTGTGAATAAAAATCATATCCGGTTGATGCGTCCCAAAATCAAATGCATCATATTTTGTGATAGGAACGTAATCCGGATATTGATCAGCTTCATAGTGCATTTGCCGAAAGCTTCCGTCAGGATTTTTATCGTAATATGGTATCGGAATGACATAGGCATCACAATTTGGATCCTCGTTTGCTGCCCTCCACACACTCTCCAGGCTATCCCACATGCTAGCTTTATACGGAAGGAAAACTGCCTCTATCCTTCCCTGAATATCATTCTTTAAGCTATTGTCTACTTTAATCAGCTTTTGCCTCAGCAGCTTGTATATTTTATTTGCATTAATTTCTTTATTTTCCGCCAAATCCGTGTGAATCTGATAGAGCAGCTCACAGTATTCTTCCAGGAGTGATACGGTCGGATGACCTTCGCCTTCTGTTTCTTCAATCAGCGTGCCTATGGTAATTCCACCATTCTGGCAGTCTTCTAAGAGTTCCATAGCAGACTGCATGCAGCCTTGTGCAATATACTTTTTTATTTGGTCATGTGCTTCTTCTATCTGTTTGACCAGTTCTTCTGCCTGTTGTTTCTGCGCTTTTCTCATGCCTACTCCCAATTATGCGTCCTGTACAACCTGTAAAGAATGCCAGTAAAACCATTGTGTAAAACTATCACGGATTTCTCAAATCGTCGATAAAACAAGTATTACTGTTTTATATCCACATAACTTTATATCGTCATTAGTTTACCATGGTTTAACTGCAATGACAATTATTTTTAAGGAATACAATGCACAATGCTATGGAAATATATTCCAAAAAGATTCCCTACAAATTTTAAACTAATTAAGGCATCTCACATTTACCTTCCTTCGCCCTGTGATACTCTTCCACCGTTGTCCCAATTCCTTCACAGGCTCTTTGCAAGTCTATTCCAAAATTCTTCATGGCTGCTTCCACGCTATTCACAAGCATTTCTGCTTTGCCCACCTTTATTCCTTCGTTTCTTCCCTCACTTCTGCCTTCACTTCTACCCTCTTCTCTGATAAGCGCTTTTTCTTCCCACAACTGCATATACTTCACTCCCATTTGTTCCGAGGCTCTGATTTTTTTGACATTTTCATGGATCAGCTTTATCCTGTTGCTTGCCGTCCGCTCCGCCACTGCATTATACGCCAAATAGATCGAAGGTGCCTTCCTACACCTTGATTACCTCCTCCATCTGCTCCACAATCTTCTCTACCAGGAATTCTATCTCGCCAGTCTTAGCTGCGATTTCCTCGCTGCTGGCGGCAAGAGTTGTAATCCGGTCATTTACACTGGCAACATTCTCAAGGAAATGATCCGTCTCTGCGTTCAATTCTTCCATCGCCGGAATAATGCTGTCGCTCTGCCGTTTTCCATCTGCAATTGTACCTTTAGTCTGTTCAGACAGATCCCTGACCTGATTAGCGATTACAGTAAAGCCTCTTCCTGCCTCACCGTTTCTCGCTGCTTCAATCCCTGCATTAAGCGCCAACATCCCTGTCTGATTTGAAATTTTGATAATCGACTCATTAATTTCATCATAGCCTTGTACTGATTCCGTAACATTCTCAACGGAATTTTTCAACACGCCGCTAAATTTCATCATATCCGCCATCGCACCAGCCATTGCCGTAGCATCTTCGGCACATTCAGAATTCCCTTTTGCCAACTCGCTTACCGCCATTTTGATCCGCTCAAACTCTTCCATGATATCCTGATATTTCTTTTCTTTATATTCCTGCTTTTCTTGCAGCTGTATGGTCATCTCATTTATGGATGCTTTCTCGTTTTCCAATTGCTTCTTAACAAAATGGATACAATTCTCCTTTTTGTTTAAGTCATTTGCAATTGCCTTTGCCATATTTTTACAGGTATCATAGCCGCAGGCGCCGCAGTTTATGGATTTTTCTTCACTCGTATGCTTATTCATGGTACGGAACACTTCCTCAATCTGTGCATCAGAAACAGATTTTAATCTGTTATCTTTTACAGAATATGTACAGATAAAATCCTCCAGTTTTAATTCCTTAAACTGCTCATTAAATCTTTTTAGGCGCGCAGCATAATCCGCTCTGCGGTCCCATGGATCTTTCTTTTTATTTTTATGGTCTGCCATTCTTTGTTTATGTATCTCAAATAAAATGTCATCATTATTTTCATTGGCAGGGTCTGTGGCGGTGCCATAGATACATCCGCTCCCACAGTTCAGCGCATCCACCATAAACGGAAGTGTCCTGCCCTTTTTCACTCTGTCGGCGTAAACTCCCAGGAAATGATAAGCATGCTTTTCGCCTTCGATCTGACGGATCATAACGTCTTTTCCAAGGAAATGCTCCACATTTTCTTTAAGGCCCCCCGGCTGAGGATAAACGCTGCCAAGTCCATACTCTATCTCATCTTTTGCTCTATATCTGGATAAATCCTTACCCTTTATCTTTTCCATCAAATGATTAAATGTCACATTATAAGAAACATAATTGCGATTCTGCGGCCTGTCTATCTCTGACTTCTTGGCTATGCAAGGGCTGATAAAAGCCAGCTTATCTGTCACATGCATATACTTTTTCACATAAATCGCTCCGCACATCAGCGGACTATGAACGGGCACCAACTTTGGCACCAGTTCCGGTATATACTTTTCAATATAATCCACAATTGCAGGGCAAGGCTGTGATATACCGCCTTTAAAATTATACTTTGTAATATAATTCAAGTATCCCCATGTGGTGATATCGGCACCAAAACTAATACTGATAATGCGATTTGCACCAAGGCTCTTCAAATATCCCAGAACCTGTTCGTATTGCTTTGGATAGTTGGCGATGAAGGCAGGAGCCACAAGCAGACTGATTTTTTCTCCTTTTTCTAAATCTTCAAAAAAACGATCAGTATCATCCCTATAATCTCTTGCCTCATGATGGCAGATATCCATGCAGGCGCCGCAGTGCACACATGCATCCCCATCTACCACCACTTTGTTCTTCCCGTTCTCGTCAACGGCTCTATTGGACTGAAATACCGGACAAACAGAAATACACCGGTTACATCCGGCGCATTTCTCGTTGGTAAATATTAAACCATTGTTTAACTCTCCCATCCTTATCACCTCACCATTTTCCATTTGTATATTTTGCACATTTTTTCGTGCAAATCCCAAATTAATTAGATATTTTATTTTAACATGATAAGACAAGAGACGCAATTTTTTTGCTGCTCTAAATTCCAGTTCAAGGTTAATTAATGCCGGAAATATTATCAAGGAACAGTGCCGGATGTCTCCCTGCCATTCCTGACTTTCTCCTGATTTCGTAAATATCCCCCACCTGTTCCGATGAAAGTTCCCTTGCGCCGCCCAGCATCTGGACCTGGTAAAGGATTCTGGCATAAAACTCCACGGATTCCATCTTATGGTAAGCATTCATCAAAGAATCTCCATAAGTCAGGGCTCCGTGGTTCGCCAGCAGCATGGCATCATAATAGGACAGGTATTCCGCAACCGCATCAGGCACTTCCCTGGTGGAGGGCGTTCCATATCTTGCCACTGGCACTCTGCCAAGGGTGAGAATTGCTTCGGACAAAACCGGCTTATCTAAGGGAATCCCTGCTGCCGCAAAGGTAGTGGCATAGGGAGGATGGGCATGAACCACAGCCTGCACATCAGGACGCTCCTTATAAACTCGAAGGTGCATCTTCATCTCAGAGGATGGCTTAAAATCTCCGTTCGCTTCAAGAAGTCTGCCTTCTGCATCTATTTTGCAGATATATTCCGGGGTCATAAATCCTTTACTCACTCCTGTAGGCGTACAGAGGAATTCGTTGTTATCCAGTTTTACGGAAAAATTACCGTCATTGGCAGCCACCATTCCCCTGTCATAGACTCTTCTCCCGATCTCACACATTTCCTGTCTGATTTCCTGCTCGTTTGCCATCTTGTTTCCTCCGTTATTCATTGTATTTTCCCCATATATGCGCAACATTGCACACATATACGCTGTGATGCCGCGCATATGTGTGCAATACATGTGTTTATGTTACTCTAATTCCAACTGCCTGCGGAGCAGATATTCACTCATGAAGTATAATCCTATGGATATCACCAATGACCCCGCCGCTATACCGAAATACATTGGCGTCAAAACCGGAAACGGTGATAATTCCTCATGCACACTGTCAAAGGCACTGTTTATCTGCACCAGCATCAGCGGCATGGTAATAACGGTAGAGAGCATCTGCATAACAAAAATTAATGACAAAATATGCGCCGACCGCCCCTAATATCCTGTGCTTACGTACCATCTGCCCCAGATTGACAGCACCTATAATCATCATCGTGCCACTGAATGAACTTGTCAGTAGCAGGAATACAACACTTGCACAGAATCCATTGATTCCTCTCAAATAGGGTTCATTCCAGATTGCCCTCATAACCCTGGGAAGCTGTGCAATCTCCTCCACAAATCCTCTGGCGAAGGTGCTGTCCTTTGCCATTAATGACAGGAATGTAACTCCCCCGAAAATAATCACGCTGACAACCACAGCAGCACCGCCAATCAGATTCCATGCGCTCATGGTAATCACTTTATTAAGTAAAAGCTGACGGGCGCTGACCGGCAGTGTATGAGTCAGATATCCTTCATCAGTGTACATATTCTTGTAATATCGCACTGCAAAATAAATCATAATACCGATGCCGACTGCGAACATAGCTAAATAGAACATAACAAACATCATGATGCCGGAAAGCGGAAGCCCAATCCACTCACTGTCCCATATCGGCAGCGCAAAGGTAAGCCCCGACAGTACCGCGATAAGCATTAAAATGCCAATCAAAAGCGTAGGAACCTTCCAGACAGCTTTCCACTCATGTTTTAACAACTTTCCTAACATGCAAACACCTCCCTGAAATAAGAATCCACGGATTTTCCTCTGCGTTCCCTGATATTCTCCACCGTATCTTGTAAGATCACTCTTCCGTTACGGATAAAAACCACTTCGTCCAGTATTTTTTCAATATCTGATATCAGATGTGTGGAGATGAGGACGGTGGCATTTTCGTTATAGTTGCTTATAATCGTCTTCAGAATGTAATCTCTTGCAGCCGGATCCACCCCCGCAATAGGTTCATCCAGAATATAAAGCTGTGCATCTCTGCTCATGACCATGATAAGCTGTACCTTTTCCTTTGTTCCCTTGGATAGTGTTTTCAGGCGGGCATTTTCATCAATGTTCAGATTTGCCAGCATCTGCTTTGCTCTCTCCGGGCGGAAATCTTTATAAAAGTCGGTAAAATACGCAATCAGTTCTTTTACCTGCATACCTCCCTGGAAATAAGTCCTCTCGGGCAGATAGGAGACAGCAGCCTTCGTCTCCGGTCCCGGCCGGCTTCCGTTGACAAGGACTTCTCCTTCCGTTGCCACTAAAAGTCCACTGATCAGCTTAATCAGTGTTGTCTTACCGCTTCCATTAGGTCCAAGGAGTCCGATGATCCTTCCTCTTGGTATAGTAAGGTTCATATGGTCCAATGCTAACTTTTCTTTTTCATAAATTTTGGTAAGATTGTTTATCTGTACTAATTCGTTCATGCCTCTCCTCCTGCCTGTTTGATCAGCGTGATGATTTCCTCTTTTTGAAATCCCAGCTTCAACATCTTATCAATAAAATCATTTATCTGATCCCGTGCAATTTTATTCCGAGTCTCTTCAATCATTTTCATATCCTCCGTCACAATCCGCCCGCTTGTCCGCTGTGCCATCACCAGACCATTTCTCTCTAGTTCGACCAACGCTTTCTGCATTGTATTGGGATTGACTCCAGCCTCTGCCGCAAGTTCCCTCACGCTGGGTATCTTCGTTCCCGCTTTATACTGCCCTGTAATAACCCGGAGCTGTATTTCTTCAAGAATCTGAGTATAAATCGGACGGTCGGAATCTAAATTCCATGCCATGTGCATCCTCTTTTCACTGTACCATTCTATTGATACAATAATACACCGAGAGGATTTTGTCAAGTCCATAAAAAAGATTTTTGCGCCAAATTCTATTTGCTATATCCAACCACACTTAAGAAAGCCCCTATCATAATACAGAAATCTCCTATGTTGAAGATGACTTTTCTTAATCCCAGAGGCAAGTTAAAGCTGACATAATCCACCACATACTTACGCACGAGTCGGTCATAGGTGTTGCTGTATGCACCTCCCAACAGCAGCGTGAGTCCCCATTTCAGAAGCCTCTTTCCCGCTGTACCAAGCGTAAGGATATACAGAACTGTCAGGACAGCCGCCAGAAGAACGGATATAGCTGTGATCAGCTTCGGTCTCTCCTGCCCTGTGTTTAAAAATGCCCCGCGGTTATGATACTTTCTGATAAGCAAAAAACCGCCGCACTTCTTCTCCGTCTGCCCCTCCGTCTTTAATTCTTCTATTTTATTTTTCAATTTAAGCTCTAAACCGAAAATTCCTAATACGACCGCCAGATATTGCATATGTAGCCTCCTTTTCTATGGTATTATACACCTCACATTTCTTTTATGTGAAAAACAGTCCATCACCAGACTGCATTTAACCACTTAGACATCATGCTCCCCATTGCTGCCATGTCATATATATTATAGTGGTCAAAATAAGCGTAACACATACTAGAATCCGAATAACACGAAATGCTGCTGACATTCTTGTTTTTTCCGGAACAATCCTTCTACTATCAGCTAATCCCACTGCAATATATACAAGGCAGATCACAATGTAGCGAAAATCACTGCTGCATGTATAAGGATATTTTAAAGCAAAGACAACAAAACTTGCCAAAAAAGTCCAATAGCCGGTAAGGAAAAAAGCTGCCTCGCATACGTTTTTTTGCCCGCCGCTCTTCCACTTTTGAAATTGAGTTATGCAAAACAGAAGGGCGGAACAGACAGCCGCAAAAATTGCTGTCACATAAGCAGTCCGGCATAACATAAGGGATATTCCGTTTATTTCCGCAGGATATACCTCTGCAAACAAGGAAGTTTGAAACATAATCACCCAGATATTATGAATCACATCCCCGCTTAAGGGATGAAAGGGAAAATCAAAATGCCAATCTGCAAAGGAGGGAATTCCCACCCTCGCCCATATGCCATAATTCCCTGTATACATCACCGAAGCCTCCGTTGCGGAGGAAATTCCGGGCTTCACATGAAAACGTACCAGATTCCGAATAACCCAAGATAGGCCCACCGCGCCTGCAGTCAGCCCAAACAAAATATCATTTCTGATGCATCGAAAGATGGCCGTTTTATCCTTGGAACGAATCTTTTCTATAAAATCCATCAACAAGACAAGAGCGATCGGAAATGCAATGACCGCGGTATTGATTTTACACAACATACCGAAGCCTATGGCCAACGCCATCCATAATAAATTTATGAGACTTCTTTCCCGAATAAAACACAGTGTAGAAAAAATGCAGCATGCAAGCAGTAACGTCGAGAGCATGTCATTGTTAATACTGCCGGACATAATGGTAAGCGCCGGGTGCATTGACACAAGAAGCAGTCCGGCATAAACTGCCTTTCCTTTGGCACCTGTCTTTTTCAAAATCCAATACGTAAGGAGCATGAGCAGCCCCGAATAAAGCAGCGGAAGCGCCTGTAAATTTTCGAAAGCCAAGTCCTCCGCCATACCTAACGATGTCAATAAAATCAGCCATAATCCGGATATTGCATAGTGCAGCGGCGGATGATAATAAGAAAAAAGTTCATAGGGATTTATATCGGGCAGCTTACGAAATTTATAAATATATTCAATATAACCGATGTGTCCGGGATTAATCTGATTCGTGGCAATTCCGGTGTAAACGCCTTCGTCATGCTGCCTTTCGTAAAGACCCGATAAGAGCACGTAACAACAGTGAAAAAGCATCCCGGAGAAGATAATTGCAAACACGACTTTTTCTTCCGTCAGCTTTTCTTTTCTATAGAAATACAAAATAGAAAGCCAAACGCCAAGGGCAGTTAAGATGCAGCCGATCAGGATAACGTTTTCGGGAATCGCAGAGGATAAAAAGGTTCCTTGGAGCAATGTTGTAAAAAGGCAGAAGAAAATAATCATCAGCATAAGCGCTTGATTGATATGAATCCTTATCTTGTGTAAATTCATGGTATATAATGAAAACCTTTCCTCGAAATAATATTTTAGATAATTATTTACAAGGGGATTATAGCATAATTTCTGTTTTTTTTGTATAATTTGTATGAATAATGACAAAGGCAATGGAGTAACTTTAAAAATGGACAAAAGAAAATGGATTTCTTTCCTCCGGCTTGCCGCAGGAGCACTTATAATAGAACTGATTATATGTAATTTTTCATCTTGGAAAAGCCTGCTTTACCAAGACCGAATTCTCTTCGAAGAAATAACTGTTGAAGGAGGCACTCCGACGGAGGAGGGCTTAGACGGACATATTGGGAAATACATTGTACCGGACGGCACCCTGACTTTGCATATCGCGAAGGCGGATACTAAGATACATAATCTTTTTTTTGCACTGGACTTTTCTGAGTCGGATCCCGTTTCTTATACGGTAACGCTGACCGATGAAGGGAATTATTATCCTTATACTCTGCCGGAAAAGATTCTGATGCCGGGAATCAAAAGAAGCTTTTATACAAACCTCTACCCCGCCGGGAAAGTCGGAACAATCGACGTGCAATTCTCCGTTCCAGCCGGAAGTTTCGTCTCAATAAACGGAATCTGTGCCAACGCCCGTATTCCTTTTTTATTCAGTCTCGGAAGATTTCTTCTGCTCTTAGGATTTTTCCTTTTATTTGATTATGCAAGACATGTGGAAATATGGCAGAATATCGCGTGTGGAAAAGTGAAAAAGCAGCACCTTATTACCACTGTTACAATTTTGCTGTTAATCGGAATGGCATGGGCTCTTGCGCATGTCAATCCCATATGCATTACCTCACCATGGCCTCACCACAAGCAATATCAAGAACTGGTGGAAGTCATGGCGCAGGGGCATCTTTATCTGGACGCAGAGCCCTCGGAAGGTCTCATCAACGCCGAAAATCCTTATGATACTATCTATCTTCAGGCAAACGGCATCGACTACCTTGCGGACTACGCTTATTATGACGGGAAATATTATGTTTATTTCGGCGTAGTTCCGGAACTGCTGCTCTATCTGCCGGTGTATCTGCTGACAGGTCACCATATCCCCAATTATGCGGCGGTTTTTCTCTTTTACTGCGGTTTCATCCTGGCGGTCTTTGCCCTATATCGGGAAATGATCAGAAGATGGTTTATGCGCACCCCATATTTTCTGTATTTGATGATTTGTATCCTGACCGTATGCAGCGGAAATTATCTGTTTGTGATCGCAAGACCTGATTTGTACGACACACCGATCATGGCGGCAAATATGTTTACCGTTGCAGGTCTATGGCTATGGATAAAAGGAAAATATACCGTCAAGACAGCAAACAGGCGGACATGCCTGTTTCTGGGGTCTTTGTGTATGGCGTTGGTTGCCGGATGCCGCCCTCAGATGCTTTTGCTTTCTTTTTTGGCAATTCCGCTTTTCATTGGCGATTTTTTCCCAAAATGCCGTCTGAGCGGTCTGCAGCCAAGCGGACTTCCGAAGACAGCACAGGGCATGACGGAAACCATTAAGGACGCTGCCAGTATCTGTCTTCCTTATCTGTTTGTAGCGGCAGGGATTATGTATTATAACGCCGCGCGTTTTGGTTCTCCTTTTGATTTTGGGGCAACCTACAGCCTGACCAGTAATGATATGACGAAGCGCAGTTTCAATCTGCATCAAGCGCTGTTGGGGCTATGGCATTACTTTCTGCGTCCCCCGGTCATTGAAAGCGACTTTCCCTTTTTACAAGGAATTCAGATTGCATCAGGTTCCTATATGGGAAAATTGAATGCGGAATATACTTATGGCGGTATCCTTACATGCAATGCTTTCTTATGGATTCTGTTATCTGTCGCCCGGGGACGGGAACTGTTAAAAGAAAAAAGGCTTTACGTTTTATCATTTGCTTCTATAATCATTTCAGTTATCCTGGGTATTGTGGATGTGACCGGAGCCGGTATCTTACAGCGATATACTGTGGATATGACATGGGGAATCTGGTTTGCCGCCGCACTGCTCCTCTTGGCATGGACAGAACATACCACCACACACGGTACACTAAAAACATTAATGTTGTTTATGATGGCAGTCTGTTTGCTGCAGACTGCCTATGGACTCGGTATAATATTGGGAAACGGCGATTTGAGCGTGAATGTACGGACCTCAAATCCACAGCTGTACTACTATTTACAGGAGCTTGTTACCTTTTAGAGACAACTCATAAAGTAAGCGTATAAATTCTGATAGGTTTCCGAATTATAATGAAGTCCGTCTACCAGCTTGTATCCGACAGAAGTAATATAGCTGTGGCTGTCTATCCAGTGCACATCGGCGCTTAATCCGTTCTGCATCTGAGAGTTAAAATATTCCACCTGTTCCTCTGTAACATACGGATTTTCCCAAACCGGATTTACGGAAGCATAATAAACGGTTGCTCCCATAGCTGTCCATTCTGCGGCTTTTGCATTCACAAGGGTTAGATATTTTTGATGATTTCCCGGGTCATTTACACCAAGATTAATCAATATTTTGGTGCCTCTGCCCACGCAGCCTTCTATCCTCGGAATAGCTTTTTCCTCGAACCATGTATATCCTTTACCGCTCTCCGCAATCCATGTACAGGAGTTAGCGCCTACGCTTTCCTGCATCTGTACAAATCGGGAATCTCCTACAAGAATCACACCGGCTACATTTTTTACTTCTGTAACAGGCTGTATTTTAGGTGTTGTCTGCTGTGTCTGAGATTGCGCATCTGCTTCTGCCTGAGGATTAGCTGCTGCAGCAGCCTGAGATTCGTCGGCAAGCTTATCATTCTGCAGATATTTATTGCTGACATATGCCTTTTCTTCACCATACATGATTTCATACCAATTAGTGTCAGCCTGTCCGGTAACAGTGATTTCCTGTCCGTATCTCAGCGCTCCCACTCTTTCAAAATCAGTCGAAGGTCCTTTCCTTACATTTACGGAACCAGTTGCATACATGACCTGTGATTCATCATATGTAGTTACTGTATATTCCAAAACAGCTTCTTCTTCCGTCATTTCATTGTCTGTTGCCGCATTGTCTGCTGTTTCATTGCCAGCTGCATCATTTTCCGCATTCGTATCCTTATTTTCATCGGCTGTTTCTGCTTCATCAGTGTCGTCTGAATCCGCATTTTCGGTTTCTTTGTTATCATCTTGTGACTGTTCGTTTGATGGTGTCTGTTCTTTCGCCTGCGCATCCATGATATCGGAAGAATCAGATTCTACAACCGCGTCTGCAGATACTTCATTAACTGCCGTTTCCTGCTTACCGCATCCACACAACGCGAGAGCAAATATTAACGTGAGAATTATCGATGTTTTTTTCATCTTGTATGTACTCCTTTCAGTAGTTATTCGTACCGTTATGCAGCTTTCGGCTAAGCATAGCTATCAGTTTCCACATTCCGGATATGACTAGATTACACAAAAACGACACTGCGATAATGCATATTGGGCTGATAATAAATCTCATGTAAAGATCACAAGTCAGGTCATTGATGCATCTCATAAAAATGTATACATGTGTGAGATAGATGTAGAGGGAATTTCTTCCAAGAAACACGAATATTTTTTCCCTTATCCGGCATTTTGACGCAAGAATCAGAATAAGCAATGTCCAAACTACGGTTGCGCCAATTTTAAACCACAGCTGATAGTCCTCAGGGTCACCGCCCAAATCTACACCGCCTGTAAGCCCCCATTTTGTAATAAATGCCATCCCTATTGTCAGGAGGACAATCATAGGAATCCACACCTTGTCCATAATCTTTTTGGCTGTTTTTTCATATTCTCCTACGATTACGCCTATGGCAAATGCAATATTGGATACATACCAGAATGGAAGCATCTCATGTTGATAAAGCACATAAGACAAAGCGTACGTGAAGATGGAAAAAGCGATTACCCGAATGCCCTTAACCCGTATCATCGCGTAGATAACTATAAATCCTATATAAAATATGAATAATACGCACATATACCAGTAATTATAACCGATTATAAAGATCCAAAAGTCATGAATTGAAGTCAGACCACCGGAAAGCAGTTCAATGATGCCTACTACGATTAAATACGGAATAAACACATTTTTTATCCTTTTCCATATGAATTGCCAGCTCATTTCTCTGTCCCAACGGGATTCAATCCCACGGGATTTGATCCCACGGGATTTGATCCCGAGGGATTTGATCCCGAGGGATTTGATCCCGAGGGATTTGATCCCGAGGGATTTAATCATAGCATACCCTGAAAAGAGGAAAAATATATCTACACCGTATACTCCCAGTTTTGTAATGGCAAATCTAAAAGTCTCTGCATTCCCTTCTAATGGTCCTAATATATTTATCCACTCTCCATAATGTGATAATACTACCATCAATGCAGCAATTCCGCGAAACCAGTCTGTCTCACGCTTATTCATAAGAGTTGTTTTGCAGGTGTTGTCCATATTCTTACCTCGGTTCATTTATGTATTTTTATGGATGCTATGATGGAGCGTCCTAAGATATCACATTTGATTATAACTTGATAAGCATAAAGGTTCAAGAAGATGCCAGTATATAAATTTTTATATAAAAAGGGACTAAGCCAACTAACCGATTAACAAGCTTAGTCCCAAACCTTATTTCTTCTTTCAAAAATTCATCTCCGGTATAGCCCTTGGTTCTGCCGATTGTCCGCTTGAAATCTCACACTCCCGCAAGGACATCAAAGACGCCGGCAATATTCAATCTGCCGTATCCCCATTCTCTGCTAGGGTATTCCTCTCCCGCCGATCTTGTGGCTCCACGGATCAGATAATTTTTAAGTTCACGGCTCTCCACTCTGGGACGATTCTCCTCCACAACTGCCCATTGCAGGAACAGTGCTGATGCACCGGACGCTAACGCCACCGCCATGCTGGAACCAGTCCGCCTCCCAAGGGCAGTGCTGATATCCACACCCGGACTGCAGATATCCGGTTTGATACGCCCTGTTCTGGTATATCCTCTTCCGGATTCAGACCAGAAACTTCCATTTGCATCATTATAAGTGGTAGTCGTAATGACTTCTCTCACATTTGAGGGTTCCGTCAAAGTCGTATAGGGAGAAGGACGTAAAAAATAAGTATCACTCTGCAGAAACTCCGTCAGTGGAAGCCATATATGAAAAGTACTTCCTTTTCCATTTCCGCTGATCGTGACCTGTATCGTCCAAACTCCAGGAACAGGATTGATAAACCTGAAAAAAATCAATTCTTCGCCTGATCCCGGTTCCACAAGGACATGATCGACTTGGATTTTTGTTCTGGCAAACACAAACTCAAATTCCCGGCTGCTCTGCTCTCTGAAATCCACCTTAGGCGTGATCTCACCTCCCGGTGTCCTGATGGCTATAGCATGTTGGGCGGGGACACATCCCCAAAGTTCCGCCGTAAAACCTCTTATACTCTCTTCTACTCTGATTTCCACATTATCAGTCGTTTCCGAAAGCCCCTCCGTTGCCGTTCCCAGATAATGGTGCGCACTATTGCCTTCATTTCCGCCGCATACGACCACTGCTCTGCTGCGTCTGGTGGCAATCTGGTTTAGATAGTCTGCCATAATGGAAATCCCTTCATGGTCGCCCATGTTGGTTCCCAGTCCAAAGCAGATTACCAGCGGTCTTGACAGGGAAATCGCATAGCTTTCCAGATAACGGAGGGCTACCAGTATGTCACTTTCTGCATAGGCAGGCACATCCTCCGGTATCAGATAAAATTCCCTCAAATGCTGTTTCGCCTGTTTCAGCTTTACCATAACAATATGCGCTTCCGGTGCCGCACCGGTAAAAGCAAGTCCGCTTCTCAATACGCTTCCTGCTGCCACGCTGGCAACCGCAGTCCCATGACCGTTTTCATCATAGCTGGGGACGATTTCTCTTGGGTTCTCACTTTGTAATGCCAGGTCTATAATCTCTTTTCTATATTCTGTACCGTATAATATGCCTGCCGGCGGTTCCCCTGTCTGTATGGTCTGGTCCCATATCCCCAGAATACGGGTGCTTCCGTCTGGGTTGCGAAAAACATCCTCATCATACCGGATGCCTGTGTCCAAAAAACCTATGACCACTCCTCTGCCCGTAAGGTTCAGCGCATCCCCCTGTACCTGGGTGATTCCGCTGCGGAGCAGTGCCGTAGGATCAAAGGTTTCCTGCGGCGTCTGCATCAAACCATACAATTTCGGAATAACCGAATACGTAAAATTACTCACGCTCATCGGCAGCGGTATACTCGCCCGATTCATATAGGTTACCCCTATCTCTCCGCTTATCGGCTGATAGACATACCCTCCTGCTCTCGCCCTTATTTCTTCTGGCAGGACATAATCTGTAATCAAATCATAATAATCATTTGATAAAATTTTTTCCTGATCTGTCATTGAACGTCTCATTACCGTTTTTCTTAATATATGACAGGTCTCTATCCTTTTATGATTCTATCTCTCTGTCTTATCCTCTATCGCATTTAGATGATCCGGGTTTTCCCCGCTCACACTGCGGATATCGATAACCGGTCCGCCAGTGCCTTCAATATATTCTCTGGTTATGACGACACGTCCGATATTATCATCTTTGGGAATCTCATACATGATATCCAGCATAAACTCCTCAATGATTGCCCGAAGCGCCCTCGCTCCAGTATCCTTTTCCATTGCCTTTTCAGCGATAGCCTCAAGTGCACCGTCATCAAATTCCAATTTCACTTCATCCAATTCCAGAAGTTTTTGATACTGTTTCAGAATCGCATTTTTGGGCTCCTTTAAAATCTTGACAAGCATGGGCTTATCCAGTGCCGCCAATGTATAGATGACCGGCAGACGTCCCAAGAACTCCGGTATCATACCAAATTTCTTTAAATCTTCCACCGTGACCTGGCTTAAGATATTTTTTTCTTTATCAAATTTATCCTTAAGTTCAGCATTAAAGCCGATAGAAGTCTGTTTCTTTAAACGCTGCTTGATGATTTCCTCCAGATCAGGGAATGCACCGCCGCAGATAAAGAGAATATTTCTGGTATTGATCGTCGTAAGGGGCACCATGGCATTCTTGCTGTTCGCACCCACCGGCACTTCCACATCCGCTCCCTCTAAAAGGCGCAGCAGCCCTTGCTGTACGCTTTCACCGCTGACATCTCTGCTGGATGTATTTTTCTTCTTGGCGATTTTATCTATTTCATCGATAAATACAATTCCTCTTTCCGCCTTTTCCGTATCATTATCCGCAGCAGCCAGAAGTTTGGAGATTACGCTCTCAATGTCATCTCCAATATATCCTGCTTCCGTCAGAGAAGTAGCATCCGCAATGGCTAGCGGTACATCTAAAAGCCTGGCAAGAGTCTTTACCAGATAAGTCTTTCCGCATCCTGTAGGACCAATCATCAGCATATTGGACTTTTCTATTTCGATATCATCCATGGTGCCGGTAGCAACCCTCTTATAGTGATTGTAAACTGCCACAGAAATCACTTTCTTTGCATGTTCCTGACCAATGACATAGTCATCCAGTTGTGCCTTGATCTTGTGTGGAGGCGGAATATTTCTGATATCCAGAACAGGTTCCTCACCCGTTTTAGCTTTCTTCTTCTTGACCCGCTGTTTGTTGGGAATCCCTCCCTCACCCTGCAGATCTGTGATATTTACAAAACGAATATTCGGATACCCCTTACCATTCATATTTTTGTTGAGATCATCCATAAAACCAGGGTTATTAAGCATGCCCTGATAATCAAACTGACTTACCGTATCCATCGTCTTATGCATACAGTCATTACATACCGTAATATGATTGGGCAGCTTGAACATCTTTCCTGTTTTGCTTTCAGGACGGCGGCAGATAAAGCAGACGTCCTCATATTCACTTTCTTTCTTATCTTCGGACTCTGTTTTGTTCTGGTCTGTTTCTTTCTCCTGTCCGTCTATATTCTCCAGATCCTCTTTATCTTCATCATGATCCTTTTCATCAAAATCTGACATATTTTCCTCCCTTAACCATCCAAAATTGCTGTCTTTCTCCAGCCATCTCTCTTTTCAAATTTTTGTTATACAATTCTTCTAACTGACAAGATTTCTTTATATGTGGCACTGGTAATCTTGATTCCCGTTTTCTGCGTACTGGCATGTACAATTTGACCATTGCCGATATAAATGCCTACATGACCTGCATAGCACATGATATCACCCGGCTGGGCTTCCGAATAAGATACCCCTCTGCCGGTACTTCTAAGAGAATAAGAAGTTCTCGGTACACTATACCCAAAATCCTTGTATACTCTCCACACAAACCCTGAACAGTCTGCCCCTTCCGTCAGGCTGGTTCCTCCCGGTACATATGGATTTCCAATAAACTGGCAGGCATAATTGGCAATCTGCTGTCCTTTACTTCCTGACCCGGAATAACTGGAAGCAGACGCATAATTTCCTCCCGATGAACTGTTGCTTCCAGAGGAGGAACCGGAAGATGATCCTGAAGATGTTTCTGAAGAGTTATTTGAAGAACTCTGCGCCGCCTCCTTCTGCAATGCAAGTTCCTGTGCTCTCCGTGCTTCCTCTTCCGCCTGTTTTGCCGCATCGATTTCAGACTGTTTCTTTGACGCTTCCGCCTCAAGCCTCTTGATTTCATCATTTTGCTTCTTAATATTGGCTTTGTAAACAGCTGCCTCCTGTTTTGCCTGCGCCAGCTGAACTTCATAATTATCGTAGGCCGCCTGCTTCTCCGCCAGAATAATCTCTAAACTTTCCTTTTCCTCATTCAGCTCATGTTCCTGCGCTTCCAGCTCTGCCATTTCTTCCTCAAGCTTCTCTTTGAGCGCCTCTACTGCTTCCCTTGCTGCCTGATAATCTAAAAGCAGTTTACGATCATACTCATACAGTTTCTCCACATACTCCACTTTATTCACCATATCACTGAAATTCTGGCTTTCCAGCAAAATCTGCAGATAAGTAGTCTCGCCCTTTTCATACATGAATTTAATACGCAGCTTCATCGCCTCATACTGTTCCTGCTCTGTGGCTATAGCTGCATCAAGCTCCATCGTGGTTTCTTCTATTTGGTCTTCTTTTTCCGCAATATCTTCTTCAATCAGTTCGATACTGGCAAGGGTTTCCACAAGGGCGGCATCGATCTCATCAATTTCTCCTGCCACTTCATCCACGTCAGACTGAATGGAATTTACTTTTCCGGAAGCATCATTATACCTCTGCTGTTCTTCTCTTTTCTTTTCGTCTGCTTCTCTTTTCTGCTCTTCCAGCTCTTCTTTCTGTTTTTCCAAATCGGAAATAGTGGTAGCCCTTACCGGTTCTACCACTAAAAACATCATTATGCATGACAAAACAGCTGTTAGAAATCTGAATTTATTTTTATTTTTCTTATGCATCTTCTTGATTCACACCTGTACCCTATCGCTTAAGTTCTGATGCACAGTGCGAACTGTAGCATCCTATCAATCTAAGACCGGTTCCTTTGCAACGGCATTTTCTGCCAGAAATTCAACTACTTTCTGAACCAGCAGATACTCTCTGTAAGCTTCTACATCCAGTTCTTCCTTATATTCTTCTACATCTTCAAATCCAAACATCTCGGCCTCATCTGCCAGGATTTCATCCAGCTCTTCATCCGTTACGACAATGCCCTCTTCATCTGCAATAGCCCCTATCATGAGGTATCGCTGCGCCATAATAGCCGCTTCTTCCCAAAGCACATCCTCATACGTATCAGCTGTGCCGCCATATACCGCAGCCACATACTCCCCGGTACTCATCCCGTACATTTGTGCATACGAAAATGCAGAATCGGTCAAAGTCTCATTCATACGCTTTATCATACCGTCAGGCGCTGTCTCAAAGGTGGTATTCTCCTCCACAGCCGCAATAGCAGCACTGGTCTTCTCTTCCTCAAAAGCCGCCTGTGCCTGCTCCGTCAGCCCATCGTATATGAACTTTCTATAATCCTCCACCGTAGTACAGCCTTCTATACCAAGATCTTCTACAAATTCATCCGTCAGTTCCGGAACGACCTGCTCGCTGATGCTATTCAGTGTAAACGAAAAAACTACATCCTTGTCTGCCAGATCCGGATTACTCGGATAGGGATCGGGAAATCTCAAATCAGCATCCTTCATCTCTCCGATTTCCATACCGATTATTGCATCTTCAAAGCCGTCAATGAATCCTCCTGCTCCAATCGTCAGTTCGAATCCCTGAGCACTGCCTCCATCAAAAGCCACACCGTCCAATTTTCCCTCAAAATCAATGTTGACAATATCACCGCTCTGGGCACTGCGGTCTGTTACAGGTACAGCTCCTGCATGAGCAGATAAAACATACTCCAGATATTCGTCCACTGACTCCTCCGTCACTACCGGTGCCGCAACTTCTACTTCTACACCTTTATACTGCCCAAGCGTCACATAATCACCTGCATTGAAATCTGTCAGATATGCCGGCTCGTCTGTATCTGCCTCCCCGTCATCTGCATTCTCATCAGGCTGATCTGTATCCTGTTCCTGTTCCTGTTCGCTTTCATTCTGCTCCGGATTGCTTGTATCACTATTCCCGCATCCTGCCATCATTGCTGCAAACATAATGACCATTAGTATTGCTAAAATATTTTTCTTCATAAAGCTTGTCAATCTCCTTTTGTAATTCCCTTAATCCAGCTAAACCGCGCAAGAACACCCGCGGACATTTGGTAGGTACTCTACCTTTATACCATAAAACGGCGGTAAACGAAAGTACTTAAGCATCAAATTTTAAACTAATTTAGTAATTATACACTAATCCGCCTTTAAGTTCAATGAAACTACTTGCCTATTTTCCCTAAAAATGATAAAATAATTTTCGTATCGCCGCCGGATTTATTTGAAAGATTCCCAACGGCAAGGAGGTTATCGTGAGTAAATTAGGTATTATATTATTAATCATTCTGGCAGTCCTGGTAATTGCCCTGGTCGTATTATATTTCCTCGGGAAAAAAGCACAAAAGCGTCAGTCCGAGCAGCAGGCGCAAATCGATGCGATGAAGCAGACCGTATCTATGCTTATCATAGACAAGAAACGAATGAAGATTAAGGAATCCGGTCTTCCCCAAATGGTAATCGATCAGACGCCCAAGATTATGCGAGGCACTAAGCTTCCCATTGTAAAAGCAAAGGTCGGACCACAGATTATGTCACTTGTCTGCGAGGAAAAAATCTTCGATTCCGTTCCTGTCAAAAAGGAAGTAAAGGCAGTTGTCAGCGGCATCTACATTACAGATGTAAAAGGTCTCCACGGAAAAGCACCTGCCGCTCCTGTCAAAAAGAAAGGTCTTTTCAAGCGCACCCTCGAAAAAGCTCAGGAAAAGGCCGGTGCAAAGCCTATAAAATAAATACCGCATAAGAGAAGGATGCCCGGTTCAACAGGCATCCTTTTTTAGGTTGTTATTCACAACAGATTTATTCCCTCTTCCCGGGGTCTTAGTTTCATCTCAATCCTGCAGTCAGCCAGATGCTGATAGTTGGCTTCCAGAGCGTACTCCACCTCCACACGAATCTGATTTTCCTTTTCTTCCACTAAAATGGATTCCGTATCAATTCCAATCAGAATATTGCCGTAGGGTGTCGTATAGTTGGTCATATTCTTTTTGTTTTCTTCAAACAGCATCTGCACGTTTACAAGACCTTTCTTGGAAACCTCCATACAGGAACCATTAAACTTGATTCTGTTCCTGGTAGGTGCCGTAAATCCCTCCATGATCTCTTCATAAACCACGTAATGGCTGCCATTTCTCTGATAATAATCCGCCGGTGTTATAGTTTCCGTCGACTGGGCGTCTTCCTTGCTTTCCATTTGAAGTCCTTTAAGGGACAGTAGTATCTCTTTTGTCATTTTATTTTTATTCCTCCAGTTATAGTTTCAATGCATATCACAAGTTTTGCCTGTGATACTTCTTAAATAAATCCAAAAAATTTTAATATTCTTCTATATGGATTATTTTAGCAGATAAAATACCATATTTAATGATAGAGTTTGCGAAATGTTTGAACTTTTCTGCCGCATCACTTACAAAAAAGCGATACCGATTATCTCCCAGCTTTGCCTCCTCATCGCTCAGGATATGCTCCGCTTCGAGCAGTTCTTTTAATTCCCGCGCTGTTTCATAAGCCGGATTTACCAACTGTACACCCTCTCCCATGATTCGCCCCACCGTGGAGCGGATCAGCGGATAGTGGGTACAGCCCAGTATCAGCGTATCGATACCGATGTCGATCAATTCCGTCAGATACCGCTTGGCAATTTCATCCGTTACCGGATCCTGCAAAAGCCCTTCCTCCACGAGCGGAGTAAAAAGCGGACAGGCTTTGCCGATGACATTAACGTCAGGATTGATTTCTTTTATGTACCGGGAGTAGATGCCGCTGCCGATTGTACCTTCCGTACCGATTACGCCAATCTTCCCATTTGAAGTTGCCTCTGCTGCCACTTTAGCTCCCGGCTTTACCACTCCAATCATGGGGATATCTGCTTCTTTTTCTATTTCATCCAACGCATAAGCGCTTGCAGTATTACATGCCACTACAATCGCTTTCACATCTTGCGTCTGCAAAAAGCGGACAATCTGCCTTGCATATCTGGTAACCGTCTCTTTGGATTTACTGCCATAGGGCACTCTGGCAGTGTCGCCAAAATAAACAATCTTTTCATTCGGAATCTGCCGCATGATCTCCCTTACGACCGTCAACCCTCCTACGCCAGAGTCAAAGACGCCTATAGGCGCATTCTTATTTATCATAATCTTTATCTCTTTTCTGCTCTTGTTCTTTATCTTTCCTGATATAGATATTCCACAATCCGGCTTTTTATACGAATGTCACCAATCTTCCAGCCTGACTGCACCAAACCTGTATCCTCCGCCGCATCTGCGGAAGACATTTCTCTTCTTACAGGCATCTGCTCTGGGTTCATCAACTCTGATGCATCAATCTCCGTCTGGTCTTCCTCACACTCCTGTTCGTATACGTCTTCTGTAAGACACATATCAGGATATACAAATCCCCACCAGCCTATGGTTCCTATCAATATCAATGCTGTTTCATATAATTTTCTCATTTTGACTCTCATCCTTCCGCGCACTGCCATTGCAGTAATTTGCTTTCTGATAAGAGTGTTTCCATTTTAGTGGCGCTTATTCAATATGCTTTCATTTTCCAGACGAATCTGCCTGATGATGGACTTTTCCTGATTGTCAATATGAATCCTGGCTGCTCTTGCCGCCCGTTCCTTATCCCGGTCAGCAATGCTCTCATAAATTTCCCGGTGCTCCGCTACCAACGTGTCATGCTGGCTTTCTTCCTTAATGTAAACAAACCGATAGCGATACATCTGCTCGGAAAGATTATTCACCAGCTGCTGCAGACGCTGATTTCCGGTAGCTTCCACAATGATATCATGGAGATCAACATCCGCCTTTGCAATCACAGCCGCATCCTTTCCCCTTGCTGCCTGCTCAAAATCCTGACAGGCTTTTAGCAGGCGCCCAATATCCTCTTCTGTGATTCTGTCACAGGCAAGCTCCACGCTGAGCGCATCCAGTGCCCTTCTTACCTCAAGCACATCCTTCAGGCTCTTTTCTGTGATTCTTGCCACCTCGGCTCCCCGCCTTGGAATCATAATGACCAGTCCTTCAAGCTCCAGCTTTCTGATTGCCTCCCGTATGGGCGTCCTGCTGACACCCAGCTGGTTTGCCAGATGTACCTCCATGAGCCGCTCTCCCGGCTTTAATTGTCCGGTAAGGATTGCTTTTCGAAGGGTATTAAAAACCACATCGCGAAGAGGCAGAAATTCATCCATATCCACTTGAAATTGCTCTTCCATTTTTCCCTCCATTTCTAGGGCAGCACAAAACCAGTCACAAAGATCTGCCCGGCAAGTCCCAGCTCTTTTACTGCTTCGTATGCCCTTTCGGCTGTTTCTCTGTTCTCATAAATTCCAAATACGGTAGGACCGCTTCCGCTCATGAGAGCGTTCCGGGCACCGTTTTTTATCATTTCCTCTTTCATCTGATTTATGACCGGATATTCCTTCACTGTTACCGTTTCAAGCACATTGCCCATCCGCTCTGTGATTCCTGCAAGGTTTCCCGCCTTTAAAGCCTCTGCCATACCGTCAATGTCAGGGTGGAACTGTAATGTATCGGCATGAAGATTTTCATACACAAACTTCGTCGAAACATTGATGTCCGGCTTGGCAATCAGCAAATGCGCTTCCGGCGGCGCCGGAAGAGGTGTGAGCATCTCTCCTATTCCTTCCGACAATGCTGTGCCTCCCATGATGCAATAAGGTACATCAGCGCCTATCTTTACCCCCAGCTCCTTCATATCCTCAAGGCTCATGGAAAGCGCAAACAGTTCATTCAGTCCGTGAAAGACAGCCGCCGCATCTGTGCTGCCGCCCGCCATCCCTGCGGCTATGGGGATATTCTTCTGAAGGGTAATCTCCACTCCCTCTTTAATATCATAAGTTTCCATAATCAATGCCGCTGCTTTATAAATCAAGTTACTTTTATCGCAGGGAAGTTCCTCTTTAGGAAATGCCATTCCCTCCTTCTCTTTTGATTCTAACGCAATCGATATCTGAGGGGAACCCTCTAACTGTTCTTTTTTCCTGAATGTCAGAATATCATAAATCCCAACTGTCTGCATGATCATCTTCACTTCATGGTATCCGTCAGGACGCCTCCTGATTACATCCAGTCCCAGATTGATTTTTGCATATGCTTTCCGCGTAATCAGATCCATAAGCACCTCCTCAGATTCTGGTGTATACATAATACATAGATTGTACTTAATTCTATACAATTTATGCATTCCTGTCAATGGTTGCCGCAAGATCGGATATATATGGCAGAAATTCAGGTATTACACTTTTCTCTCATTTCATGACATTTATTATAAAATTTTCCATAGGCACTAATTTACTTTGTAGAACATGCCGATAAAAATGATAACTAATATGACCAAGGAGGGTGAAATTATGAGCGTAAACGGAGTTACAGGTGCAAGCAGCGCGTATAGTACATACGCAGCCAATACGAAAAGCACCGAAACCAACAACACGGCAGAAACTTCCAAAGAGACCACATCTGCTGAATCCACCGGCGTAGTGTACGAGCCTTCAAAAGAAGCCGCTACAGCTTCCACTAAGAAGTATCAGCCCGATACCAATATGATTGCTAAACTGAAAGCAGATGCTGAGGCAAGAACCTCTCAGTTAAAGAGCCTGGTAGAGAAAATGCTCACCAAGCAGGGTGAAGCCTATGGAAAGGCAAACGACATTTGGAGTCTTTTATCCAGCGGAAACTTTACTGTAGATGCTGCAACCAAAGCACAGGCACAGGCAGATATCGCTGAAGATGGATACTGGGGCGTATCCCAGACTTCCCAGCGTATTCTGGATTTTGCTACCGCTTTGACAGGCGGCGACCCTGATAAGATTGAAGAAATGCGTGCTGCATTCCAAAAAGGCTTTAAACAGGCTACCAAAACCTGGGGCGGCAGTCTTCCTGACATTTCACAGCGGACCTATGACGCTGTTATGAAAGGATTCGACAAGATGGCTGAGGATGCCGGACTCAAGACAGCACAGACAGAAGAATAATTCCAACCGAAAATTAAATTGTGAAAAGGCTCAAAGCAGGTTTGCTTTGAGCCTTTTTATAAATTACGGATGAGCCGCGGGAGCGGTCATCCGCAGTTTCTTTCCGTAAAATATTCCATTTAAGCATTTTTAACAATTAAAATTCTATCGCCTGCCCTCACCTCGTCAGAGGTAAGTTCATTGGTCTGTTTAATCACAGATACTGGAACATAATAACGTTTCCCAATATCCCACAGACTTTCTCCTTCCTTGACCATGTATACTGCAATTCCGGGCAGGGATGCCATTTTTTCCATATCCGGCTCTGACACCACAATCTGCTCCACGATTTTTTCCTGCCATGTGCTGTAAACGTTAGATCTGAAATAAAGAACACATTTCACATCTACTTCTCCGTTATCAATAATCGCCACTGCAACCTGATCCACAAAGGCCTGCACAGGATAGATGCAGTTCTCGCCTATTCCGTCAGCTTCCAGTACATATTGGAAGGGGAGCGTTCCCTTAATCACACCGTATTTGTCTTCTTCGTTACTACACTCATAAAAAATCTGCATGTTCACCACACCGGTAAGATTAATTCCGCCCTCCGTCACATTCTGCCCTGTTATCTGAAGCTTGCATGTGGTGTGCAGAATCTTATGCAGGATTGCTTTTTCATCCTCACACTTAAAATGCCCGGACAGCTTTGTCTTGCCGCTGCTTCTGGAAAGAAGCTTTCTAAAATCAGCATTTTTTTCCAGCACCGATACCTCGTTCACTACGCCGTAAACATCCGACAGAAGATCAATTTCCTCTTCCTCATAAATGCAGATATCCAGATCCAGGCACTGTTCAAAAGTAATAACTCTCTCCTCGCCGTCAAAGTCCGGTCTCACTTCCACCTCTCTGTTTTCAGCGCTGAAACGGATTTCCGGTATCATGCCCTCCTGGGCACCCGGGCAGTCCAGACTTCCTGCAAAAGGCAGGGTAGTCTCGTAATGGCATAATTCCTCTTCTTCCCCTTCTCCTCTGTAAAGGAAAAAGGCGCGCAGTTCTCCCTGCACACTTATTTTATCTTCCAGTACTTTAAATTCCACTGCATCAGGCACGATTTCCGTCCAGACCATGGCAGAAATATTCGGAAAGCTTCCCGGAATTTCCACTTCCTCTTTTACCCTGAAAATATCCTTCTTTTTAATGGTCATAGCTGCTATGTCCAATGTTTTTTTCCTAAACTCCACCGGTTCCTCACTGTAAAGATCTACCGCCGTCTCTTCATCGCAGATTTCCTCACAGGCAAGTGTCAAAGTCACCACCGACTGTATACTAAGCTTTCTGGAATTGATCAGCCCTACGCTTAAATCCTCCAGTTCCCAGTCCACATTCACACTATCCCCGCCTCTGATACCTTCCATAAATATCATCTCATCAAAGGGAATTTCACCCTCCATGTCTGCCACATCACTTCTTCCCGAAGATGCCATTCCGTTTTCTGTCAGATACAAAACCTGAAAGCGCATTCTTCCCTTCACGTTTACGTGATCATCACTCACCTTCACTTCTTCGATCATCACATTTCCTCTATCCATGATCAGCTTCGCTGCATCCGGTCGGGAATCGGATATGATCACATCATCCTCCAGCGTCATCTGGGTCTGGGCCTTACATTTAATGCAGTCAGTATGTATATTCCGCTTAATCAGCTCCACAAAAATACCTCCCTTGAGTCTACTTATTTTAAATGTATGACCCAGGGAGGTAAAGTATGTCAAAAAAGCCCCTACTCCTTTACACCGCCAATCAGCTCACTGATATCTTTTATCTGATAGTTTCTCATATAGGCTTCAATCCCTTCTGCCACTTCCGCCGTCACATAAGGATTTACAAAGTTCATGGCTCCTACTGCCACTGCACTGGCTCCTGCCAACAGAAACTCAATAGCATCCTCTGCCGAACCAATTCCGCCCATGCCGATTACCGGAATCTTCACCGCCCGGGAAGCCTGATATACCATCCGCACCGCCACCGGTTTGATGGCAGGACCTGAAAGTCCTCCGGTTTTGTTTGCCAGTGCAAATGTGCGCTTATGGATGTCAATCTTCATACCTGTCAAAGTGTTAATCAGAGAAATAGCGTCTGCGCCTGCTGTCTCTGCTGCTTTTGCCATTTCACTAATATCCGTCACATTGGGACTCAGCTTCATGATGACCGGCTGTCTGGCTTTTGCCTTGATTTGGGAAGTAATATCATACAGGCAGTCCGCCTTTTGCCCAAAAGCAATGGCTCCTTCCTTCACATTGGGGCAGGACACATTGATTTCCAGCATATCGACATCCGTATCCCCCAGTCTTTCCACCACTTCAAGGTAATCTTCCACACTTTTTCCACATACATTCACAATAATCTTTGTATCATACTGCTTCAGGAAAGGAATATCCCTTTCAATGAACACATCTATTCCGGGGTTCTGCAGCCCAATGGCGTTCAACATGCCTCCGTACGTTTCTGCTACCCGCGGCACCGGATTACCCGACCAGGGCACGTTGGCAACCCCTTTTGTCACCACAGCTCCCAGCTTATTTAAATCTACGAAATCACTGTATTCCATACCGGAACCAAAGGTCCCGGATGCGGTCATAACAGGATTCTTAAATTCCACCCCTGCAATTTTTACCTTCGTATTCATCAGATTTCCACCTCCCTGGCGTCAAACACCGGTCCGTCCGTACAGATTCTTGCATTGTTCACATGAGAATGGGCATCCTTATGGGTTGTTTTGCACACACAGCCTAAACATGCTCCCACGCCGCATGCCATCCTTTCCTCCAAGGAAATGAATGCGTCTATCTGCTTTTCTGCCGCATATGCCTTAATAGCACGCAGCATGGGCATTGGACCGCACGCCATGATTACATCCGCTTCGATCTGCGCTTCTTCCATCACAGTCAGCACATTTCCTTTGATTCCAGCGCTTCCATCCTCCGTTGCAATATGGACTGTTCCATATTTTTCCAGTTCGTCTTTCAGAAAAAGCTGATTGTCCCGGTAGCCAAGAATAATCACTGCCTCAAAGCCCGCTTCCTTTAGTTCTCTGGCAAGCTGCATCATAGGCGGAATTCCAATGCCGCCGCCCATCAACACCACTCTTTTTCCCATTCCCCGTGCCACTGGAAACCCATTTCCCAAAATCCCTAAGAGTTCCACTTCCTGTCCTGCTTCCCATGCAGAAAATTCCGCTGTTCCAGCACCCGCTATCCTATATACAATGCGAAGCGCATTCTTTTCCTTATCCACCTCACAGATGCTGATGGGACGCGGCAGCAAATGCGCCTGATTTTCAGGGTAGACCCCGATAAACTGCCCTGCTCTGGCTTCTTTTGCCATATCAGTGGACAGCCACATGTCATAAATATCCGGTGCAATCCTTTTCTGTTCAAGCACATGCGCCTTCACTTTTCTTTTTCCGTTCATGCCTGTTCTCCTTTGCTGTTATTTGTGGTACACAATATTTCCGTCACAGATAGTGTAATGAATCACCCCCGGAAGCTCCTGCCCAATAAAAGGGGAATTCGAGGATTTAGATGCGAATTCTGATACCGTCCAACTCTCCTTGGGCGAAAACAACACCAAATCCGCCGCCGCTCCTTCTTCAATTCTGCCGCCGCTAAGCCCGTAAAGCCTGCAGGGGGCTGTACTCATTGCATGAATCAGTTTTCCGTAAGACAGATGACCTTTTTCCACCAGTTCCTTGATTCCCAGGGAAAGCGCTGTCTCCAGCCCGATAATGCCGCTGGGCGCTTCTGTAATGGTCCGCTCCTTCTCCTCCCTGCTATGGGGCGCATGATCCGTGGCAATCAAATCTATGGTACCGTCTTTCAGTCCTTCTATAATCGCCATCCGGTCCTCTTCCTCCCGAAGAGGCGGATTCATTTTTGCAAGGGTTCCCTTTTCGATTACTACATCTTCTGTCAGCGTAAAATGATGAGGCGTAGCTTCTGCATGAACGTGGGCGCCCTTTGCTTTTGCCTGACGCACCAGTTCCACTGCTTCCTTTGAACTGATATGCTGTATCACCACCTCTGCTCCGGTTTGCAGGGCAAGCTCCAAATCCCTTTTTACAAGTCCAATTTCCGCCTCTCTGGGAGAGCCGCCAATCTGATAAAACGCAGCTGCCTTCCCGGCGTTGACCCCGTTATTGGTAATCAGGGCGGGATCCTCCTCATGGAAACTGATGGGCTTGTCCAACTTTTTTGCCTGTTCCATGGCTTGCTTCACCAGCCCTTCATCCATCAGCGGAATGCCATCATCCGTAAACCCCGCTGCCCCGCCGTTTGCCAGTTCTTCCATATTCACCAGCTCTTTTCCTGCCATTCCATAAGTCACATTCGCGCAGCTTGCAATATGAATACCGGTCTTTCTCCCCTTCCCAAGCACATAAGAAAGGGTCTCCGTATTGTCCACAGGAGGCTTTGTATTTGCCATGAGCACAATCTGCGTAAATCCCCCTTTGACAGCCGCCGCCGCCCCGGTATCAATATCTTCTTTATAAGTAAATCCCGGATCCCTGAAATGCACATGGGTATCTGCCAGACCGGGAGCAATCAAAAGCCCTTCCCCATCAATCACCTGCGCTTTGTCCGGAAGCTCCTTTTCCAGAACCTTACCCTTTTCTATAATTCTGGAAATTTTTCCTTCCTCTATCTGTAAATCCGCTTCGTAAAGAATATCCCTGACTGGATCAATAATTGTCCCATTTTTAATATAAAGCATCTCTCCCACCGCCTTATCTTAACTGATTTGAAATAAGTCCCGCATCCCTGGAATACACAAGGTCTGCAAGACTTGACATCATCATGTTTTTTTATTTTATCATATTCATACCAAGACCACCAGAAAATCTTTCCATCTTCTCCTTTTTTGACGGCATAATCTTGTCTTCTGATGTAGTGAGCAGCGGTGTATGACAGCAAGAGGCAGGACAGCATACGTTCACACACAAGCAGCATAAAAACTGCGCCAAACCTTATGGGAAGTGGTTAGAAGGATTTAGTACCCTTTCAGATACACAGCAATCGTCGGACAGGACGTCCGACGAAGGCGTAATTTGACCCATGGATGGGTCAATACGCCGTTTGCGTCCTCATGGATACACCTATCCAAAGGGTACTTAGTCCTTCTTACCACTGTACAAAGATTTGAAGCAGTTTTTATGCTGCTTGTGTGTGAACGTATGCTGTCCTGCCTCTTGCTGTCATACACCGCTGCTCACTATATCAGAAGACAAGATTATGCTGCTCTTTTCACCTGTCAGTTGAACACCACCGGTTTATCCACAAATTCTGTTTTTATTACAATATACGGATAGGACGGCGCATTCTTTTTTACGGACGCTGCATCTGCCGGATCCGGTCCCAGCAGCGTAGTATCTGCATAAATCGCATTCTCTGTAAGATACAGAGCATTTACCGTAATGCTATATCCCCCGCTCACCTGCTCCCCATAGCCAATACAGATGTACAAAAATCCGTTGTCCTGGTAAGTAACTTTAAAAGCATTTTCTTTTTTTTCATCAATGATTGTTTTAAGTTCTTCCGGTATATTATCCTCTGCCAGAACCGTAAACTCCAGGTCCTTTAATTTCTCCATTGGATTTTTTTCTTTCGCACATCCTGCAAGCAGGAAAAGTGCCGCAGTTCCAAGCACACACATTCCATATTTAACAAACCGCAGACAGATTTTTTTCATACATCACCCATAAACTTCGCTGTTTCTTTTTACTAATTTTATGAACTCATTAAAAAAAGAATACCTAGAAAGCAGATTCCGGGACATTTTCTCACGAAATAAAGCAGGTGATATTCTTCATGAACATCACCTGCTTCCCTCTATTGAACGCTGCTTTGACTTCCCAGTGTAACTTCCACTGTGTTCTCCCGATATCCGTCAGGATAAGCCTGCATGATTTTCAGTTCTACCGTTGTTCCCGCCGCATAATATTGAAGTTCATTCTTCAGTTCTGCCATAGAGGTTATCTCTTCACCATTCATTTCCACAATGATATCGCCTCTCATGAGACCAGCCTTATCTGCACCTGATCCTGCTGTGACGGTAGAAACATATACGCCCTTCGGCGCCCCGTAGAGCTGTGAATACTCTGATTTTACATCTACACCGGTAATTCCCAGATAGCCTCTGTCTTCTTCGGCAACCTTGAGCCTTGTCTCTTTCTTCATCAGTTCTTCTATGATCGGCTGTGCATCAGAAATGGGAATCGCATATCCCATGCCTTCTACACGCATATCACCGATTTTATTAGAATTAATACCAATCACTTCTCCATTAATATTAAGAAGAGCGCCTCCCGAATTTCCCGGATTGATTGCCGCGTCTGTCTGAATAAAAGTATTGATTTCCGTATCCTGCGTGCTTTGTAATTCCACAGTTCCTATAGCTCTGTCAAGAGCGCTGACCACACCGGTTGTGACGGACTGTCCATACCCCAGAGCATTTCCAATCGCAATGACCGGCTCACCTACAATCAGATCATCCGAACTGCCCAACTTTGCAATGGCGATTGCATCCATTGCCTCACTGCTGATATCATCAAGCTGTACCGCAATGATTGCAAGATCCTTATCCTCATCTACCCCCTTCACCTGAGCCTGCGCCTGATCCCCGTTCACAAACAGAACCGTCAACTCTTTTGCGGATTCGACCACATGATAATTCGTAACCAAAAGAAGTTCAGTATCGTTCTGTCCAACAATGATACCCGAGCCGGAGCCTTCCCCTTCCTGGCTATATTCCTGCCCCCAGAAGGTCATTCTTTCAATATATCTTCCATTAACAGAAACTACTGCCGGCATTGCTTCCTTCACCACCTCTGTCACGTCTGTCACTGTGGTTTTGATTACCTGCGTGCTGTTTATTTCCGCCGTCTCCTGCTTTTCTCCCAGGCTGTCCTGTCCTTCTTGTAAGCCGGCATCCTGCCCGCCAATCTCTCCTTCTAACGCGGCGACCGATTCCTGCGTTTGCTTCATTCCCATCCTTGCCTTCATGAAGTCTCCTGCAAAATCTATCGTTTTAAATCCCAGTCCTGCAAAAATCCCGAACAGCAATCCACAACAGATTCCAATTGCCAGTTTTTTGCCTGTACTTGAACTATTACTATGCGTTTTTGCAGGTGTTTTCTCTGGTTTATACTGATTATTTCCTCTTTCATTGTAAAAGCCGTTATTTGCTCCGCTGAAACTGCCATTAGAACTATACGGATAGGAATTACCGCTTTCCTGCCCCTGACTGGTACGCTTTGTCACGCTTTGCCCTATACTCGTATGCTCATAGTTGTTTGGATAATTATTTTCATACATAACAATTACCTCTTTTCCTTTCCTGTGCTGCAGCCGCTTTTTGCCGCTTATGATTTCCTTACTATGTACTTAGTATATTCAGCAATTGTGTTCATTTTGTGACAAAAGTTTGATGATTCTGTTATTGATTCCACAATTTCATTTCCAATATCCCTTGTTCATAGAAAATTTTTTTATCACTTTACGCGGCAGCTTCTTATACCTCTTTCCTAAAAAATACCCCAGATATTTACACCCGCTTTGCCAGACAAGCTTAAAGACAAGCCATGGTTTTCCAATCTTGAAAAGGTGTGCACAGGTTTTCTTTACAAGGCGGATTCCCTCTGATTCTGTAGATAGCCCTGAAAAAATCTGCGGATAATCCGCATGTGACACCCCCAGATCAAAATTTCTCTCAAGCTGCTCTCTTCCGCTATAATTATGAGAGTGCACCACTTTGGCATCCGCTACATAAGCAATCCGGTAGCCTGCATTTAAAAGCCCTCTGGCATAAATCATATCTTCATTAAATATAGTGTGATCCGTAAATCCTTTCAACCCATCAAAAATATCTCTCCTGTAAGCCGCGCAGACATTTGATGCAAAAAAAGTCTTAATCCCCATCTCTTTTAAATCCTCAGCTGATTTCTGACAAGAAGCCTCCGGATAATTAAAAGAGCGGGTATAGCGCTCGATCGCACCGCTTTCCTCTGCCGGCATCTGCCTTGCATAGGTCATTCCTACCTTTTCATCCTCAAAGGGAGCGAGAAGTCTCTCTACTAATCGGTTGTCTGCCGGAATTGCATCATCCGTCATCATAATAAAGTAAGACGCCTTTGACAATGACACTCCGAAATTCCTGGTACCGCCATGATCAAATTCCTCTTTCGTTATGTGTTCTACTATCAATTTTTGATGCTTTTTCCAAAAATCTGTCCCTTTGGTCAACTGGTCAAAATACTTTTTTTCTGTATTGATCAGAATGATCTTTCCGATTGGCAGACTTTGCGACTCCAGCATATCCAGAAGTTCCAGAAATCTCCGCGTTGGCCGATATACCGGAATAATTACATCTGCTTCCAACATATTATATAACCTCAACCCACAAAATTATCCTATAAAAATCATCCAATAGTATAGTCAAATACCCCGCTGCAAGCAACGGGGCATTTCTCTTATAACGCCGCAGGCAGCGAGAGCAGCCCCTCGCTGCAATCACAAAGCGTACCGGCGTTTATTTTTTATTTTATATAACCATTCGTATCAGCTGCAACTTTTTCACTGCATTCCACTACTGTTGCGGATGGAGAATATTCCTGATCCTCAAACAGGAATTCATGCAGCCACTGTACATTATCTGCAAGAGATACCGGTACAACACAGCTTCCCTTAGAGCCAATGGTACCTGTCGCACGCATACTTTCTTCGGGGAATCCGCCCTGATCTACGATCTGGTATTTGCCTATTTCACCTAAAAGTTCAAGTATCTCGGAAAGATCCAGGGATGTATATATCTCATCCTTATCAAAAATTGCATTAGCAACAGAATTCAAAGTTGCCGGTGAAGCGGTTTTTGCCTTATCAGCCACCGCCATCAGCACTTCTCTCTGACGCTCCGCACGTTTAAAATCATCCCCTGCTGTATAACGGATACGGCAGTATGCTGTTGCCTGAAGTCCGTCTAATAGCTGATATCCTGTACTCGTTACCGGAGTATAGTCTCTCTTTAAATTCTCCGCCATACAAATCTGGTAATTATTGATATGCTGCAGTTCCGCTTCGTCCACATCGATCATGATGCCGCCCAGCGCATCAATTGTATCACTAAGACCCGCAAATCCTATTGTAACAAAATCAGTAATATTCATATCCAGATTCATATTCAGCATATTGATTGCCTGTTTCGGACCGCCCTTTGCATACGCGCCGTTGCATTTATTATAGGAATCATTGCTTAGATTCAGATAAGTATCACGATACACGCTGACAAGCTTGCATTCTCCTGTGTCCAGATTAATGGACGCAATCATAATTGTATCGCTTCGCGTATTCTTCGTAAGCGCGCCTGTTGTAGAGTCCACACCAAACAATGCAATGTTGCGATAACCTCTCATGGTAGTCTCAACCTGCTCCTCTACCTCAGGGTTAATGACGATTTCTTCCTTTGGCAAATCTACCTTGCCAACTTTTTCTACCTTGAGGACGCCATACAAGACTACTACCATTATAAGTAAAATAAATATCTCCAAGATAAACAGAAGAATCTTCGTGCGCTTTTTCTTGGATTTCTTTTTGGCGTCCACAGCTGCATTTCCTTTGCTGCTCTTTTTCTTTGTACTTACAGGTTCTTCGCGCCTGACTGGTTTTTTCTTAACAGGTTTCTTTGATGTTGTTGTCATACGATCAATCTCTCCCTTATTTACTTCAATTTCATATCTATATTGGGCTTTATCATCTGTGATTTCTCACAAGATACTATTTTGGCACAAAATTTTCCATTAGGCAAGCCCCTGAACGTTTTTTTAATCTATCCTTAAGATTTGTAAATTAATACTTTTATATTCACAAAGTTTCTAATAAGCATTTTTGTTGATGAAACCCTTGAATATCGTCAGAAACATAATTTTAAAATCCATTGCCAGGGTCCAGTTCTCAATATAAAATAAATCATACTCAATTCTCTTACGGATGGAAGTATCTCCCCGATACCCATTAATCTGGGCCCAGCCGGTAAGTCCCGGTCTGACCTGATGCTTTATCATATAACGCGGAATTTCCTCCTTGAAAACATCCACGAACTGGGGACGTTCCGGTCTTGGTCCCACTAACGACATCTCACCTATCAATATATTGAACAACTGGGGCAACTCGTCTAAACTGGTGCGCCGCAAAAATTTTCCTACTTTAGTGACTCTGGGATCGTCTTTCACTGTCCACGCCTTCTGCTCTGCCGAAGGTTTCTGCATCTCCATTGTCCTGAATTTATACATTTTAAAAGTTTTATTGTGGAGTCCCACCCTCTCCTGTTTAAAAAGAATCGGTCCGCGGCTCGTAAATCTCACAGCCAGGGCAGCCACTAGCATGATGGGGGAAGACAGGATAATCCCAAGGGAAGCTCCTACGATATCCACCGCCCGTTTGGTCACCCAGTTCAGGGTATTGGTCAGCGGCACATAGCGGATATTGATTACCGGCAGTCCCATCAGATCCTCTGTATAGGGATGACTTGGCACCAATGAATTATAATCGGGAATGAACTTCGTATGAACCCCCGACTTTTCACATAAATCAACAATATATTCCAGATGGTCGTAATCCTTCAGTGCAAGCGTTATCGCAATTTCATCCAGCTTATTTTCAGGCAGAATATACTTGATATTTTCTATCCTGCCAACCACTTTAACGCCCTTATAAACCGTCCCGCTGGGAATCCTGTCATCCAGTATTCCCCGGACCACATATCCCCATTGGGGATTTGCATTGATTCTGGTAACATATTCTTCTGCTGCCCTGGAATAGCCTACAAGAAGAATATATTTTAAATTATATCCCTTTTTCCTAAAATAAAGCAGCATATTTCTGATCAGCGTACGGCATATTGTGGTAAAGGTTATATTGATCACAAAAAATGCCCCCATCATAAAACGGGAAAAATGCTGCTGCTTAATCAAATACAAAAATACAATAAAGAAGACAATGCCAACGGTATTTGCCTTGACAATGCCTTCAAGCTCATATTTTCGTCTGGTAGCACGCTTTGGAGCGTACAAATTGAAAAAATAGTATAAAATGATATATTCAGGCACAACAAAATAAAGGAAACTGAAATAGGTCCTCGTGTCTAGTGCGCCTGCACCTGGTTCCGTATCGGCAAAAATGGTGCAGAACTTTATATACCATGCAAACAAGTAGGCGATGGCTACTACAACGGCATCGACTAGCAAGTGCAGTCTATTGAAATACTTCTGATTGTCCTTTATCATATCCTGCTACCTTCTTGCAAATATTTTACAATATTATTACAAAAAGTACAACTCAAAATTCGGAGGGCGGGAGGACGAGAGTCCAGTAGTCCGGTAAGGAAGGGGAAGACGGGGAGTGGGTGGGGAGGGGACTGGTCTGGTGCTTCCTCGGTTTATGCGTTTTAGGTCTGTATGATTATTATATGTTCTACTTTTTCAGTTGGGTGAATTTGTTTTTGTTAGAATGATCGTGGACACAATGTTAGTTTTAACCTATCTGGACGAGAAAATACTTGTGCAAATGGTAAAGCAGGTGATGATAGAGTGGAATACTACAAAGGAAGAATCTATTTGTCTTGCACATAAAAAAGTAGTTATTGTAGCAGTTATATGATAAACTATTTAGATAAATAAGATTGTTCTTGAAGTTGCAGAACAAACGTTCTATAATTAAAATATATCAGTAAAAGATTTTAAGATTGCAACTAAAGAAATACGTAACTTTATTGATAATATTTCAGAAAACGAATTTAAATGTATTGTAAAAGAAATTGGAACAATACCAGAGAATATTGAACATGACTCAACAGAAGAAAAATTATATTCAAAAGCTTCTGATATAGTATTAGCTAGATGCTTTAGATTATTAGGATTAGCAGCTCGTGCATTAGACGAAAGAGCAGATAGTGCTGATATTTTAGCCGAAAGTATTTCCGGATATAATTATAGTTTAGTTGCAGATGCTAAATGCTTTCGTTTAAGTAGAACTGCTAAAAACCAAAAAGATTTTAAGGTTAGTAATTTAAGTGATTGGAGAGGATCTGAAAATGAATATGCTATATTAGTTGCACCTTATTTTCAATACCCACAAGCAACAAGTCAAATATATTCAAAAGCATTGGATAATAATGTTTGTTTATTGTCATGGGAACATATTTCAATAATGCTAGAGCAAAATATTAGAGAGACAGATTCTTTATCACTTGAGTCATTATGGAATGCATCTCAAATGATTGCAAGGGATAAATCTCTTAGCTTTGCAAACGCAAAATGTTGTTTCTTACCTAAAATGGATGCTTATGTTGCTAAAAAGACAGGTATGTCAGATTCTGAATATAAAGATATTTTGAATAATTATAAGCATTTAATTGTATATAGAGGGAAAATAGAAATTGATTACTGGAACGGATGTATTGAAGAAATAAAAAAGTATACTAGAGAAAAGGCCATCGAAGAATTAATCAAGGCAAAGAAATTACAAGAGAAAATCAATGCAATTGCCACATACATAAATAAGTTAAATCGGTAGGTAAATGAAATATGAGTAGAATAGAGTTGGGAGATTCAATACAACTGATAAAGAGTGTTGAAACAGAGTCTGTTCATTTAATTTTATCAGATATTCCATATGGTATAAATTACGATGAATGGGATGTGTTGCACAACAATACCAATAGTGCGCTTTTAGGAAAAAGTCCAGCACAAGAAAAATCCGGTAGTATATTTAAAACGAGAGGTAAGCCCTTAAATGGTTGGTCCCAGTCGGATAGAAATATTCCAATTGAATATTATCAATGGTGTTCATCGTGGGCAGAAGAATGGTTAAGAGTCTTGAAACCGGGTGCAAGTTGTTTTATCTTTGCGGGAAGGAGATTGGCACATAGATGTATTTGTGCAATGGAGGATGCCGGGTTTATATTTAAAGATATGATTTCGTGGGAAAAGGAAGCGGCAGCATACAGAGCCCAAAGAGTAAGTTGTGTATTTGATAGAAGAAATGATAAAGAAAATAGTAAGGCATGGGAAGGATGGAAAATAGGCAATCTCAGACCATTATTTGAACCTGTTTTATGGTTTATGAAACCATATCCGCAAGGAAGTACATTGACCGATAATATTTTAAAGTATGAAGTAGGGGCATTTAATGAAAATAAGTTAAGAGAATTAACCTCATTAAATGAGGGATTGGAAGTATGTTCTAATATTTTAAAGGTACAAACGCAAAAAACTGATAGAGGATTACATCCAACGCAGAAAGCCGTTAAATTAATGGAAATTTTGATTTCACTTGTTACAAAAGAGGGACAAACTGTGTTGGATCCATTTTGCGGATGTGGGACAACATTGGTTGCAGCAAAAAATCTAAAACGAGAATATATCGGATTCGAAATAAATAAAGAATATTTTGATAATATTTTATTGAGAATGAAGGAATAAAATGAAAGAAATATTTCCCTGTCTTTCACTGCCTTCCTCTAAAATAATTTTCTGAAAATATTCATCCACAGCTGAATCTGGATCCAGCGGTAGTTCGGCAGGTTCCGTACAGTAAAACTTACTTTATTTTTCTTTCCTTCCTCTGAAAAGGATAAGCGTATTCCCTGAAAAAAGCCGGAAAGGTAAGCGCCGCCCATTCCTTTCAGTGTAAAGAAGAGACATTTTATGCCATACCCTATGAGCAGAAGAGGGAGGTTCAAAATGAATTGCAGCGCGGGCATGTTCTTATAAATCAGGTAGACGCTGTTCCTGGCGGAGAGAGTCACTTTGAAAGTGTTGTGCCGAGAGCCGGTGGCAGCGCTTCCGGCATGGTAGACCTTTGCATCTGGGGCATATATATTATGATAACCATGAATGTTTGCACGATATCCTATATCCATATCTTCCAGATATGCAAAATGATTTTCGTCAAAATAACCTATGTTATCAAATATTGCACGTCTATAAAGGGCAGCGCCGGCACAGGCAGAAAAGATTCGTCCAGGCTTGTCATAAGCCTCTGTCGGCTTGTCCTTTCCTCTGGCAAATGCCCAGCCCAGAGCACAGTAGAAATCGCCTGCACCGTCTAATCGGTCAGGATTGTGGAGATCGATCATCTTCGCCGCTGCAGCAAATGCCGTCCGGTCCTTGTCAAGGGCTTTCTCCAGACTGGATATCATATGGGCGTCTACTTCCGTGTCATTGTTAAGGAGAAGGACATACTGTGTCTCCGCCGCTTTGATGCCTGCATTCACAGCCTTGCAGAATCCCTTGTTTTCTGTAAATTCTATGATCTTAACCTCAGGGTACTTTTCTTTCACAAGGGGGAGGCTTCCATCTTCAGAATGATTGTCCACCATGATGATTTGGGGAATAACAGTTCCCTTATAAATGGATGCAAGGCAGTTGTCTATATAGTTTATTCCCTTGTAATTTGGTATCACCACGGTTGTGCTTGCCATATATTAAATCCTCATTTAACTATTTATATTATAAATTGCTTTCAGTCAATTTTGTCTGACATGGCGGGATCCCAAACGATCCGATAGCCTTGCTCTCTCACCTTATCGCAGAATCTGCGGCTTAAATCCAGAAAATCCACATCTTCTTTCAGGCAGTCTCTCCAGTCAAATCTGCCTGTCCCGGGGTGCTGCAGATAGGGGAGACCAATCATTTCTTCCAGAATCGCCTCAGCTGCCAGAGACACTCTCATGCAGCGAACATCCACCATCTCCGCCTCCTGCTGCAGTACGGCTCTGTGCATGTATCCGCTGTACTCTTTGTGAAGCCCCAGATATAGGGGCTGTCCCTCAGCAGTGTATATTCCACCCGTTATTTTATTCTTTTTATCCAGCAGTCTGCCGCCTACTACCGCCACATCGGGTCTGTTCGCAATCAGATCCGGTTGATAGTCAACCCTGTAAAAACCGAGATGGGGCAGGTGAGACACCGTCCCTTTAAATCCCCTTGCCCTTAAGAAATCTTCCAATGCCCTCTTTCCTGCATCATAAGCATATTGCTTGCTTGCAGGATTTTCTGAGGTGGAATGTTCATGGCATCTCCAGTGGTATAATACCTTGGGAATATGTGCCACCGGTACATCTTTCTTTTTCGTCCGTTTTTTATCTTTTCCCAGCATTACATTCAGAGCACGGAGCACAAGATCATAATCCTGGGCGCCGTCGCATACGCTGCGGAAGCCGAGTTCCTGCATCAGCTGGCGTTTCATTACTGTAAAATGACAGATATAGTTATTGGTCAGCAGCAAATCTATATTAAATTCCGGTTTCCGGTTGATTTCAAAATAATTGGTCTGACTTTCATCGCATTTATCTTCATCTGAATATATGAGTTGCAGCCCGATCTCATCCGCTTCATATTTTGCAATACAGGCAGCCATTTCATAAAGTGCATCAGGCGTAAGCACATCATCATGATCAAGCAGGCCTGCATAATCTCCCGTGGCATACATCAATGCCTGATTTGTATTGGCGGAAATACCTGCATTTTGCTTAAGACGCCTGTACATGATCCGCTTATCTGTATAAGTACTGATTACTTGTTCCACCCGGTCACTTTCGCTTGCATCGGCAACGATCAGTTCAAAATTTCCATAGGTCTGTGACAAAACCGAGTCCAGCATGGCTCGCAGGTACTCTTCCTTTGTCTCAAAAGCAGGCACAAGAATGCTGAATTTTATAGAAAATCTTTTCCCATCCTGCATCTGTCGGTTTTTTTGTTGCTCACTCAAAGGCTCATAGCTATACTCTTCCTTCGTCTCTATCTCAATTCGTTCTTTCATGGCATAGTATGCCCGGCGTATTCCGTTTTTCTTTAAATAACGCAGTGTTTTTTTCAGATTGCTGAGCTTTGCAATCTTCCCCAATTTTATCACCTCCCCGTTAGAGACGTGCGCCGCAAGGCGCACCTATAAGAATCGCCCTGTTTTAGCAGGGCGATTCCATATTTCATCCTTATGTTTGCTCCATTTACAGATAAGCCTTAAGCGCCTCTGTAAGTTTTAAAACTTTATCCTCTGCATCAGCAAGGCTGGTTCCTTTGACGCCCATATAAAATTTGATTTTTGGCTCTGTACCTGAAGGACGTGCACAGCACCACGAATCATTGGTAAGGTCAAAATACAGCACATTGGACTTTGGCAGACCCGTAGGTTTTTCTTCGCCTGTTGCTATATCTTTTGTGATGCCGCTGCCGTAATCTCTGAATTCCTTTACAGTAAGGTCACCAAAATTCTTAGGCGGATTGCTTCTCAGCTTATCCATCATTTCGGCAATCTGCTTGGATCCGTCAATCCCCTTTAAGGTAATCGCATATTGGGTTTCTTTGAAGTATCCATATTTTTCATAGAGCTTCAGCATCTGATCCCAAACGGTGATTCCATTCTTTTTGCACCATGCTGCCATCTCACACAGACACATAACGGCAACAACCGCATCCTTATCCCTTGCATGAGTGCCTGCCAAGCAGCCATAACTTTCTTCCAGTCCGAATACGTAATTATTTGATCCGGTCTGTTCAAATAATTTAATCTGCTCTCCAATATATTTAAATCCTGTCAGCACCTCAATAAATTTTACATTGTAGTCCTTTGCAATGGCTGCCGCCATATTGGTGGTAACAATGGTCGTTACCAGGGCGGGATTTTCCGGCATGGTTCCTGTAGCCGTTCTTTCTCTTAAAATATATTCTGCAATCAGCATGCCCGACATATTGCCTGTAAAAGGAATATATTCTCCTGATTTACTATCCAACGCATAAATTCCAAGCCGGTCTGCGTCCGGGTCGGTTGCAAGAATAATGTCTGCATTCTTTTCCTTTGCAAGCTTAAGGGCAAGTGTAAATGCCTTGGGATCCTCCGGGTTAGGGTACTCCAGCGTTGTAAAATCGGGATCCGGAAGTTCCTGCTCCGGCACCACGTAAACATGCTTGAAACCAAGTTCAGAGAGAATTCTCCTTACAGGCACATTGCCGGTTCCATTAAAAGGTGAATAGACAATCTTGATATCGTCAGCTACTTCCTTGATGATTTCAGGATGGATGATCTGTTTCTTAAGTTCTTCCATGTATGCATCATCAATTTCCTTACCGATTACCTGATAAAGACCTGCCTCAATGGCTTCTTCTTTGTCCATGGTCTTTACCTGATGATAATCTGTCACATTCTTAACCTCGGTAATGATCTCCACGTCCTTAGGCGCCGTAACCTGTGCGCCATCCTCCCAATAAGCCTTGTATCCGTTATATTCCGGCGGATTATGGCTTGCCGTGATGACAATTCCGGAAATACAGTTCAGTGTCCGAAGGGCAAAAGAAAGTTCCGGTGTAGGGCGAAGGGCATCAAACACATATGCTTTAATACCATTCGCTGCAAGGCAGAGGGCTGCCTCGTCCGCAAACTCAGGAGACATCCTTCTTGAATCATATGCAATCGCTACGCCCCTGTCTTTTCCGCCCTGTTTGATAATATAATTTGCAAGACCCTGGGTTGCTTTTCTTACGGTGTAAATATTCATACGATTGGTACCTGCACCAATCACCCCGCGAAGTCCCCCTGTTCCAAATTCCAGTTCCTTGTAGAAGCGGTCTTCTATTTCCTTTTCATCTCCTGCAATACCACGCAGCTCTTCTTTGGTTTTCTCATCAAAATAGGCATCTTCCAGCCAAAAATCATATTGCTCCTTATAGCTCATCTTAAATCCTCCTCGCATAATTTTCATTTATAAGCATGAAAGGTTCATTACACTTGTACTATTTTACCATAGTCCTGTTATATTTTCAAAGCAAAGTCACTCCGATCAAGAGAAAAATTCGGATTATAATAGGGATCTCCCAAAAGAAGCACATCCTTCCACTTTTCTCTGAAGTGTTCTGATTCCATATTGTAGCGCTCTGCCTTCTCCCCATTGTCATCCAGCCCTCTGGATACAGACTCCAGATGATACAATTCCGCAAAGGGTGTGAACACATTTAAGTACCCTTTTTCACGAAGTTTTAAACAGAAATCCACATCATTTAAGGAAATCGCAAAGGATTCGTCGAGACCTCCCACTTCCTCGAAAAGAGATTTCTTTACCATGAGACAGGCTCCTGTAACTGCCGAGACATCCTGCGCATAGCAGAGCCTCCCCATGTAGCCCAGATTATCCCGATGCTGTCCGTAATGACTATGCCCTGCTGTTCTGTGGGCGCCGAGTCCCAGCACCACACCGGCATGCTGTATGGTCTTGTTGGCATAATACAGTTTCCCCCCTGCCGCTCCTACATCAGCACGCTGGGCATACATCAGAAGTTCTTCCATCCAGTTGACAGTTATCACCTGGGTATCATTGTTAAGGAGCAGGAGATACTCTCCCCTGGCCTTCGATGCTCCCAGATTGTTTACCGCCGAATAGTTAAAGTCTCCTTCAAAATTGACGATCTGAATCCTCTCGTTCTCCTTCAGTTCCTCATAATAAGCAAAAGTCTCTTTTTCTGTACTGTTGTTTTCCACTACGATGATCTCATAATTTTCATAAGTGGACTTCTCTAATATAGAAGTGATGCAGCGTTTTAAGTCATCTATGTGGTCTTTATTTGCAATGATAATTGAAATCATGGGGCTGCCGATAATCTGATATCGGATTTTGAAAATGGTTTCAAAAGCTCTGGTTGAAGTGATCTGAAAATGTTCAAATCCATGCCTTCTCAAATGATCCGCCACCGCTCCCTTTGCTGCCTCAATGGCATAGGGCTTCGCTCCGATATCGGATGCCACACTGTCCGGATGGCTTCTCCAGTAATAGAGCAATTTGGGAACATGTACGACCTTCTTCGCCCGGTCCGTCAGACGTAAAATCATATCGTGATCCTGACTTCCATCGAATCTGGGGCGGAACAGTTCGGTTCCGTCCAGAAGTTCTCTTGCAAAGACGCTGAAATGGCAGATATAATTGTTTGCTCTCAGATTATCAATCGCATAATCCGGTTTAAAATGCAGCGTCAGCATCTTATTGATATCACCGCTCTTGAAGGTAGTCTCGTCGCAATATATGTAATCAGCGTTTTTTTCGTTGATTACTTTGACATATTCATATAAGGCACTGGAATGAAGAATATCATCATGATCAAAAAGTCCGATGAATTCACCGGATGCCATTTTCAGGCACTGGTTGGTGTTTCCCGAAATCCCCTCATTTTTTTCAAGTTTTCTATAGAGGATCCTGCTTTTTCCATCCTCTTTCTGATACTCCTTCACAATTTCTTCTATATAAGAATGCGCGCTGTCAGAACCATCTGCTAAACACAACTCCCAATTTTCATACGTCTGATTCGTCACGGACTCAATCATTTCTTTCAAAAATGCCTCCGGTGTATTATACAACGGAACCAGAATACTGAACTTTACCATCCGGGAAAATTGTTCCTCCCGCTGCCTCTTCGCCTCCTCAGGGGTGGGAAAACTTTTTGTCCCATAATTTTCTCTTGCCTGCCTCTCAATCTTTTTATAATTCAGTTTCGACAGCACTCCTTTAAGGCTCCCGCAGTTTTTCAGCCTGTTCTTCTGCCGGATTGCAAAATGCATACACCTGCGCAGAGGGGACGACATTTTCCAGAGGGGATTTTCCTTAATTCGGTTTAATTTAAAAGTAAGATCGTCACACTTTGCTTCTAAATCCGCCACACGCCCTGCAAGATCGGCATTCCGCAAGTGTTCTTTTTCATATTCCTCCCGGTAATCCATCTCTTCAGCTATTTCATTTCGCATGTTATTTATTTTATTCTTTTCCATCCGATACCACCTCCAGCACCCAGTTACTCCAATTTACCAATTTCTGTCTGGAACATTGATCCTCCGCCAGCATTCCAAACTGATAGATACCGGCTGGAATTTCCTCCCTGCGCATCTTGGCTGCAAATCCGGTCAAATCTACATTTAGCTGATCTTTCAAATTATCTCTGATATCCCTGCGATACCGATTATCCACTTCTATCATCCAGACATGATGATTCATCTGATTCCTCAGCAACAGTTTCTTTTTATAACAAGCGTTATCTGACCCTATCACAAATGAATATCCCTGGAAGTAATAGCCCATATCCTCCGGTTTTATCTTTATTTTTCCTTTTTCCGGCGCCACACCGTACTGCCACTTATAAATATCCATAGCACATTCCATTCCAACTACAAGGCACCTATCCTCTCTCGCCTTTTGAATGATTTTATCACCGGAAATCGCCGCCATCCACGGCATATCAAGGGTCACCTGATATCTGTAAGCCGGAGAATATTCCGATTCCAGCATATCGGTAGTAAGATACGGATGATAATAGGGATCCTTGCCGTAAAGATCCTGATGTCGTTCATAAAGAATATCCTTTTCTTTTAAAAGGCGGAGCTGTTTTTCCGATGATTCTCCGTCTTTTCCTCTGCTTAGAGATTCATGATGATAAAGGATCACATCATTCCTTACCACATTATAATAGCCCTGTTCAAAAATCGTATAGCATAAGTCCACATCATTAAAGGCAACTGCCAGTTCTTCGCAGAATCCTCCCGCCTCGTCAAAAACCTCTTTGCGGACCATAAGACATGCCCCTGTAGCTGCCAGCATGTTATGAACGCCTCTGTTCATCCCAAAATAATGTTCCGTCCCATCCGTTAAAAATTGCAGCTTGTGGGCAGGTCCCACCCGCAGATTCGTAATACCTGCATGTTGGATCTGATCTGATTCCGGATATAATAATTTCGCACCCACAGCACCTGTCCGTGGAAGCATTGCCTTTTCCATCATCAGGTCCATCCAGTCCGGTTGTATGATTTCCATATCATCATTCAGAAAAAGGAGAATCTTTCCTTTTGCCTTTTCTGCTCCCAGATTGCACATGCGTGAGAAATTGAACTCCATGGGCTGATACAAATAAGTGCATCCGGCAAAGCAAAACTTTCCGTCCTTATTTGCAAAATCCTGATTTATTTCCGATACCTTGTTTAGAACCGCGTTTCTGTTTTCCTCCCGGCTTCCATTATCCACCAGAATGATTTCGCAGCGATAATAGGAACGTGTTCTTTCGAGCAACGAATCCAGACAATGAAAAAGGATTGCCGGGTTATCCTTAGAGGGAATAATAACAGATAATAAAAACTCCTCCCCAGCTCCCATTTCCCGGCTATTTTCATCTGCCGCACTTTCTTTTTCCGCAAATTCCGGCAATCGCAGTCCTTTTATCTGCTCATAGCCGTCTTTTCTACTGTGATAGAGTACTTCTCTTATATGATATACCGGTATTTTACTTTGGGCATTTCTTTTTGAAAACCCGCCGTGTGCTTTTATCATCTGATATAGTAGAAGATAAATTAATTGACGGGAATCGTCTCCCAGATTTTTAAGCATATTGTTCTGTTTGCAATAGACATATGCTTCTTTCAAGGCATCTGTCCTGACTGCAATAAGTCCCCCAAAATAAAAGCCGGATAGAAATCTGTCAGGAGACCAGTCAGGCTTAAACCATGGATTTTCTCTTATATTTTCTACCCGTATATCTTCATCTCCATAGATTAAAACCACTTCCTGGTTCGCAGAAAAACATTCTTCAATCAGCCCGCAGGCAATTTTACTTACTTCTCCGCTGTACATTTTCAATAAAATAACATCCGGGATAGTCTGTTTGAACAGAACCTCTATATTTCGTCCAAAAGCATCTGCCCAAACATATAAAAAAGTCTTTTTTTCCTCATTCCGACCGTCTTTACCAACAAATTCCAATAGACGACACCATTCGTCACATTTTGAATGATTTCCATCATTTTGGCCGTTTTCACTCCCAAATCCTTGAAATGTAAAATCATTTGTCCAACATCTCTTATTTTCCAAATCAATAAATCTATCAATTTGATTCTTTTCTTCCTGTTCTCTGATCCAACTATCATATGTCAGATTTTTTGATATTACCTCTTTTTCGTATATTTTATGCTGCCTATCAATCAATATCTGTTTTAAATTCTGTTTCAGAGAAGTCACATGCATTTCCTCGCTTTGCATAAAGTCAAATACACCCGCACCTGTTTTTAAAACAGTTTTTTAACTGCATCCATCATATCCTTCGCCATATCAACAGGCACAGGGGTAATCTCCATTTTAACATAAAGAAGATTTTCACCGTTCATTGGAAGTTCCGAAACCCTGATACATAAATTAGGATCCTGGGTATCGAAGATATAGCATCCTGCTTTTACCACCTTGCCATTGGTCTGTATATACTTCTTTTGTAAAGGCACAGTGCTTTCGTTCAGACGCAATTCCTTTATCTTCAACATACATGAGCAGTCTGCCGGATCAATCCGAAGTCCTCTGACATTTCCATCCAGGAAGATTTCTGCTTCAATTTCATGTTCATTCACATAAATATCCGGCATATAACAGGAATCTTCCTCGCAAAATCCATTTCCCCTGTCGTAATAAATCTGAATCCTCTGATCCAGGATTTTCTGGAGGTGGCGCTCCATTAGGATTTTCGGATCCACGCTGTATGTGCCGATGGATGCTCTGATTTCTCCCATAGATTTTCGCTTGCCGGTTACCTGCTTCTGGAACCTGCCCTCTTTTTCCCTATATTCCTCTGCCTTTTGCTGACTGATACCCAATTTATCCATGATTAAATCAAGATTTAGTTTGTTTCTCTTTTCTTCCTCCAGCACATAGCAATAAACTGCTCTGAACGCCACTTCCGCAGAAGGAATTCTCTTCTCCACCGTCCACTCATAATCAATCACAGTCCAGCGCTCATCATCCACAAGAATATTGGCAAAAATCAAGTCGTAATCCGTTATCTCCTTATCTTCTCCATAAGAAATCAGCTCATAATATCTCTCAAACAGTCGATAAAATCCATCCATATCGTCTCTGTCCAAGCATCGATCCAGAAGTTCCTCCAACGTGATTCCTTGTTCATACGGGAATTCTGCATAACTTCCGTCCTCAGAAAGAGTACAGTCATTAATGGAAAGACCGCTTCCCGCATATCGCTCCTTCAAAAGCCTGCAAGAGTGGTTCATTCCCTGTATATGCTCTTTCGCCTGCTCATTTAAAGGTATTTTCCTGACTACCCTGCCTTTGGGCGTATCCACGATATCTGTCCGCAGTGCATATTCCTCTGCCCTGTCATTTGAATATTTTACGTAACAAGTATCTGCATTTCCTCCTATGATAACCATGTAAGAATTTGAAAACAAATCAAACAATTTATCATCTATGATTCCGTCAAATACATATTTTTCGTTGAACAGCACCATCCTATCACGATCAAAATTACGCATGTTATCTGTCAATTCCCCAGTATGGGGCAACCTTTTGTCTGAATAGATTGCCGTAGGAAATTTATAATCCGGATAAGGATAATAAAAGGAATAATTCTCTACACCGCATTTTTTGAAAATTTTTTCAAGTCCCGGTCTGGTAAAAGTGCGGGCGCTTCCGCCTTCCGGATATCCTTCCAGCCCGCTGAAGTAAGTCCCAAGATGATCTTCTTTACATCCTGCCCAGTATTTCAAACCATATTTATTTTCAATGGCGATCACGATACATCCATCTTTTTTGACGTGTTTCTTCATGATTTTCAGAAAATCTTCATAAGGAGTCTTGGTATGAATGTAAGATTGTCCATATTCAAATACCCCAATCATACAGGCAAAATCATAATCCTCCGAAAGGGAAGGCTCAATATCGCTGAAATTTCCCACATGAATTTCTATATTGTCCCTGTCCTGATTTCTGTATGCATTGATAAGGCTCCTCTTGGCGGATAAGTCAACACAGGTGACGCTTCCTGCTTTTTCCGAAAGCTTCTCCGTAATCGCACCGCATCCGGATCCAATCTCAAGTACTTTATCCCCCGGCTTAATCGGAAGCCAATCTACAATATTGCCTCTAAGAGGAGATAAATGGTATAGAACCGGCCAGCTTTTCTTTTCTTCTATAATCGCCGGATATTCTACCCTTGAAGCATCCTTTACGATTGCAAGTATTTCATCCTCAATATTACCATCACTGTACAAATCTTCACCCGGATAACAGCTGTAATCCAAAGACACCCTGCCAATTCTCTCCGGAAGTCCTCGAAGCAGTTCTTCTTCTTTCAAATAAATAGGCGTCGGTCTGCTTTTCTTTTCACTCATGGGATGCTTCCTTTCTATTACTCCTCAATAACCTCTATCTTCGAATTGGTGTCGTAATATCCTACTGTATCTTTATCCGATATAACCGTCAGATTCATCACATCATATAGTCTATGATACACCTTAAAATCTTCCTGCTCATATCCCGTCACGCCCAGAGAAAGGAGATATTCTCCCCCCTGCAGATCCAGTTTCTGTGTAAATGTAATGTGCTTAATGCTTCCTGCCTTCACCGGTTCCAGAAAAGCCTTTTCCACCATGGTATTTGTACCGGTGATTTCCACTCCTTTGATGTTCTTTATCGTGAAAGCAAATATCGGTTCGCAGATTTCTTCCTTGAAACATACCTTCATATGTATGCTGCACTGAGTTCCTTTAATTACAGCGCTGCAGTTTCTGCCTGCTTCATCTGTAATATAATATTCTTCAATCAGTGCCTGTTTTGTTCCATATTCCAGTAAATCGGGATTTACCATAGAATCAGTATTTTCTGTCTCCGAATGTTTTTTCCCGGTCTTGGCAGCGGCTGCCGCCTCAATTTCTTTATCATTCAGCAGATTTTCGTCTTCCTCGTTAGGAAAAGGATATTGCCCCACCAGCACCTGCTTGTAGGCATCAATCATTTCCTTCGGCGTTCCTTCCCCTAACTTGACGCCCTGATTCAGCAGGACTACCCTGTCACAGTATTTACTGATACTGCTGAGATCATGACTCACAAATACGATGGTTTTGCCCATCTTCTTGAATTCTTCGAACTTGTGATAGCACTTTGCCTGAAAGAACACATCCCCTACAGATAATGCTTCATCCACAATCAGTATTTCCGGATCAATGTTGATTGCTACCGCAAATGCAAGGCGAACAAACATACCGCTGGAATAAGTCTTTACAGGCTGGTAAACATAATCTCCAATATCTGCAAACCCAAGAATATCATCCATCTTGGCGTCTATTTCTTTTTTGGAAAACCCTATCATTGTTCCGTTTAAATAGACATTCTCAATTCCGTTATATTCCATATTGAATCCAGCGCCCAATTCAAGCAGGGCGGAAATACGCCCATTTACCTCTACGGAACCCTTTGTGGGATTCAAAACACCTGTTATTATTTTTAAAATCGTTGACTTCCCGGAACCGTTCGTTCCAATGATTCCCACTGTCTCCCCCTGATAGATTGTCATATCTACACCTTTAAGGGCATAGTGCTCCTTATAGCGCTTCCTTCTTACCAATCCCAGCGCCTCTTTCAATCTATCCGAAGGCTTATCATAAAGCTTATATGCTTTTTCCAACTCTTTTACCTGTATGGCTGTTTGTTTTTCATCCATTTTCAGTTCTCTCCCGCCTCTACAATACATCTGCAAAGTGTACTTTCAGTCTTTTAAATATCAGCGACCCTATACAGAACAGGGTGACCGTAAATATCCAGAAATATGTGGAAGAATAAAAATGTTCAAAGAACCATTCATCACCATAAATAGCATTTCTATAGCCATTTACGATATAAACCAGCGGATTCAGCTTAAAAAGAGTGATCAGTTTATCATTGTTCAGCATATCAATGTTCCAAAGAATCGGCGTTGCCCACATTCCCACCTGTAAACCAATATTGATAATCTGACCAAGATCTCTGAAAAAAACAACTACCGCACATGTGCAGTAGCTCGCAGCCAGCACCAAGACAAACAGACAGAAACTATAATAGACCACCTGCACCGTGTATACATTCGGATAATATCCATAAAAAGCTGCGACCACCAACAGGACTCCCACAAAAAAAAGATGTATGAAGGTAGCCGCAATCAGTTTGATAATTGGAAGAACACTGATGTTGAACACTACCTTTTTCACAAGATAGCTATACTCCAACAACGCATTTGTTCCATTTGTGATTGCCTCAGAAAAGAAGAACCATGGCACTAATCCCGCTGTAAGGTATAGAACGTATGGCACCTCAACACCGCTTGCCACCAACTGACTGCGCGTCTGAAAGACCTTATCAAATACAATCCAGTACATGAGCACCGTCACCACAGGCTGTACCAATGCCCACAAAAAACCCAGATAGGAACCGGCATAACGCTTCTTAAAATCATTTTTGGATAATTTCCAGATTAATTCCCGGCTTTGAAATAATTCCTTTGGAATGATGAACATTCTGTCATAATACAGACCAAAAATGATACATGCAAGCGTAAGAAGCGCACAGGCACAAAATTTTTTCAGATTTTCTGTATGCTGGTCAGGCGCCAGGGGATTGTTATGGACAAGTACCATGATTGCTACCAGAATACAAATCCCATAAAAGATTCCAATCCCTAAAGGCTTAGGCAGCTTTTTTAGTTGAAACTGCTTTTTCTCTTTCACGTCACCGTTCATATTTTATCCGTTCTTTCTGCTTTCCGTGTATTCTTTGATGCCGCCCCACTTTTTATCCTTATCCGACATAATCAAATCTGTTCCCGGCTCAATCGGCCACTCAACTCCGATATCCGGATCGTCGAATCTGATTCCTCCCTCATCATTGGGATGATAAAAATCCGTACATTTATATGCAAATTCTGCATAATCCGAAAGAACCACAAATCCGTGGGCAAAGTTCTTCGGTATGAAAAACTGTTTCTTATTCTCTGCTGAAAGTGTGACGCCATACCACTTTCCGTAAGTTGCTGAACCGGGTCTTAAATCCACCGCCACATCGAATACTTCCCCGGATATCACTCTTACCAGCTTATCCTGTGGATAATTAATCTGAAAATGAAGTCCTCTTAAAACATTCCTTACGGAGGCGGACTGGTTGTCCTGCACGAATACCTGATCAATGCCGGCTTCCTTATAGTCATTATAATTGTAAGTTTCCATAAAATAGCCCCTTGTATCCCCAAAAACGGCAGGGGTAATCACCTTTAGTCCTTCAATTTCACATGTCTCTACTGTTATTTTTCCCATATTTCCTCCATTCTCACCTTATAAAACACTGCTTTCCGCGCATTGCCAGGATTAAATGCTTTTTAGCTGGAACTGCAGTTATAAACCTTCCGCAACTTCCTTCATATATTTTCCATATTCAGTCTTCATAAGCGGCTCTGCCAGCTTAAGAAGCTGTTCCTTATTGATAAATCCTCTCTTATAAGCAATCTCCTCAATACAGGAGATATATAATCCCTGACGCTTCTGGAAAGCCGCCACAAAGTCTGAAGCATCCAGTAATGAATCATGATTCCCCGTATCCAGCCATGCAAACCCTCTCCCTAGAGTTTCCACATGCAGGGTGCCTTTTTTTAAATATTCATTATTGATACTGGTAATCTCAATCTCTCCTCTTGCAGAAGGTTCTACATTTTCAGCAATCCTGACTACATCATTGTCGTAAAAATACAGTCCCGGCACCGCATAATTGCTCTTTGGATTTTCCGGCTTTTCTTCTATGGAAAGAGCCTTTCCTGTCTCGTCAAATTCAACCACACCATATTCTCTGGGGTCACGGACATAATATCCAAAAATCGTTGCTCCTTTTTCTCTTGCTGCCACTTCCCGAAGTACTCTGGAGAAACTCTGTCCATAAAAAATATTGTCGCCGAGCACCAGCGCCACACGATCTTTTCCAATGAATTCTGCACCTATAATAAATGCATCCGCCAGTCCTCTGGGCTTATCCTGAATTGCATAGGAGAACTCCATTCCAAGCTGACTTCCGTCCCCTAATAGTTCCTGGAAGACCGGAAGATCCCTTGGGGTGGATATAATCATTACCTCCCTGATCCCTGCCAACATAAGCGTAGACAGTGGGTAGTAAATCATCGGTTTGTCATAAACCGGCATAATCTGTTTACTGATAGCCTTTGTCAGAGGATAAAGCCGCGTTCCGGCACCTCCCGCCAATATAATCCCTTTCATTTAAGACACCTCCCAAAATACCTTTTTGTGCGCATACCTTTGTTTAGTATACCATAAAATGGGAGTGATTGTAAATCACTCCCACTCAAGACTTCACTGGTACATTATCATCAATGTTCCTTGTACATATCCTCATAATATTTCTGGTAATCGCCGCTGGTCACGTTTTTCATCCAGTCCTCATGTTCAAAGAACCATGCAATAGTGCGTTTGATTCCCTCCTTGAACATCGTCTCTGGTTCCCAGCCGATTTCCGCCTTAATCTTGTCAGGCGCAATGGCATATCTTCTGTCATGTCCTTTCCGGTCCTCTACATAAGTAATCAGCTTTTCACTAACCAGCTCTTTTCTAGGATCTTGCTCTGGCAGCATTTCCTGTAAGGTGTCCAGGATAATATGAATGATTTCTATATTCTGTTTCTCATTATGCCCGCCTATATTGTAAGTTTCAAACAGTCTTCCCTTTTCCTGCACCATATCGATGGCTTTGGCATGATCTTCCACATAAAGCCAGTCTCGGACGTTTTTGCCGTCCCCGTAAACAGGAAGTTTCTTTCCCATAAGCGCATTATTGATAATAAGGGGAATCAGCTTTTCAGGGAACTGATACGGTCCGTAGTTATTAGAGCAATTGGTAATGTTTGCTGGGAACTTATAGGTATCCATGTATGCTTTCACCAGCATGTCCGAGCTTGCCTTACTTGCTGAGTAGGGGCTGTGAGGCGCGTAGGGTGTTGTTTCATAAAAATAACCGCCATCCTCCTCAAGGGAACCATATACTTCATCTGTTGATACATGGAGGAATTTTTTATCAGGTTTAAAAGTGCCGTCCGGGTTCTCCCATGCTGCCTTTGCACAATTAAGCATGACTGCCGTTCCTAACACATTGGTCTGGACGAATACTTCAGGCGTCTTGATACTCCTGTCCACATGGCTTTCTGCCGCGAAGTGAACGACTCTGTCAATATCATTTTCTGCAAAAATCTTTGCAATTGCTTCCTTATCACAGATATCTGCTTTTACAAATGTGTAGTTCTCCCTGCTCTCAATATCCTTCAAATTCTCAAGATTCCCTGCATAAGTCAGCGCGTCCACGTTGATGATACGGATTTCATTATCATACTTTTTGAACATGTAATGAATATAATTGGAACCGATAAATCCTGCTCCGCCTGTTACCAAATAAGTTCTCATTTTCTTTTCTCCAATTCTTTTATAAATCTTTTCTATTAATATCCCATATAACTGATATTCATGTCAACATTACCTTTGATTCCCGCAACGCTTCCTTTGGAGGAATACTGCCACATATCATACCGAGTCTTGTTATAAGTAGGAGCTGCCGCATACTGTGCCAGCCAAATTTTATAACCTGTAAGACTGGGTGCATCCACATAGCTGTTCAGCCAGGTCTTGTTCGCATAAATACCGGCTTTGTATCCGGAATTCTGTATGGTCTGACAGAACGCCTTACATACCGCAGTCCTGGTAGATGAGTTGATACTGTCCGCACGTCCGTTACTGGGTTCTACGTCTAAAAATACCGGATAACTGATATTATACCCCTTAATCAGCCCTAATACCATAGAAGCTTCTTCTACAGCCTCCACTTCATTCACTGCCTGGGTGAAGAAGTAAACGCCAACCTTAAGACCAGCATTGGAAGCTCCCTGAATATTACTTCTGAACATGGGGTCTTCAATCAGTGCCCCTGTTGTGGAACCACGGTAACCGCAGCGAATAATGACGTAGGATACACCACTGTTCTTCACTGCATTCCAATCTATATTTCCATTCCATTTGGAAACGTCTATCCCCATATGCCCTGATCCGGTATTGAGGGAACCGTCACTGTTGAAATTGTATTTTGCCCCCTGGATGACCTGCTCACCTGTAACCTTGTCTCCATTTTTATCGAAAAAGTAAGTTACTCCGTCCAGCACCTGCCATCCCGTATATCTGTATTCTCCGGTAGTTTTATCTACCCTGCGGTAAAATTCGCTTGCCGTATAGTAGTCTGCATACTTTGCTTCCCTGTATTTTCCATCGGAATCTTTCACCCATAAAGTTTCACCGCTGGTAGTCTTTAAGGTACTTGTCGTGTCATTCTTTGCATCATTCGGTTTTGCCGTGGGTGAAGCTGTCGGCTGCGCAGAAGAAGTCGGGGTGGGCTGTGCCGTTGCTGTGGGGAGCGGCGTTGCCGTAGGCGCTGCAGTCGGTAAAGGCGTAGGTGTCGGTGCCGGTGTCGGTGTCGGTGCCGCAGTCGGTTCAGGCGTAGGTGCCGCAGTCGGCTCAGGTGTAGGCGCTGCAGTCGGTTCTGCTGTTGGTTCTGCAGTCGGCTCTGCCGTTGGTTCTGCAGGCTCCGGAGTCTTATCGGCAGAAGTTCCGCTTCCATCCTCTGTTCCGAAATCCTCCCCTTCATCTGGCGCTGCAAGGAGTCGGAAGGACAAAGATGCCACATTCCCCGGATCCGCTATCTGGCTCTTATCAACCTTTTCATAGCTGTATTCTGTGGTCCCTGTTCCTTCTATCAGCGTTTTGGTGGATTCCACCCATTCTACAGTATCCGTGTTAACAGATTCAACCACTGTCTCATTGACCTTAGTGTCTTCCACCGCTACATTTACCTGTGCTTCCGTTTTCACTTCGTTGGATACATCCACCTTTTTATATTCAATGGTGTCTCTTACCGTAATTGCTGTAGTCTCATCAGAAATACGATAGGTATCATCCGATACTGGGGCTGTCATCCTGACTTGGTACCTGCCCGGTTCCATGTTTGTCTGATAGATAATCCCGTCTTTATCATCATCCTTCAAGGTAAATTTCCCCCCTGAAGGCTTTTCAACTTCTACCTCAAATTCAATATTGGGAATCAGTTTGCCTGATTTTGAATTGATGAATTTGATCTTCAGATCCTTCTGGATCGAAGTTAGATCCATGGTGACCTCTATTTTTCCTTCCGTGCTTTCCTCCGACTCTTCTTCCGTCTGCTCTTCCAAAGCTGCTGCCATAAGTTTCGCCGACTGCGCATCGGAAATGGCTACCAGACCGCTTTCACCAATCATTGTAATGCCTTCCATTTCTGTCCCTATCTCAGCAAAAGTTTCAATCTGCGCCTGATTATTCCTTACACTAAAGTACATGGTACCTGCGGCCACTGCCAACAAAAGGACCGCTGCGCCGGTAAAGGTAATGATCCGGTCCACAGTAGACATATGTGTAATCTTATAAACGATTCTCCTTACTCCGCTTTCAGAATCCTCTTCCTCATCATCTTCGTAATATTCATCTTCATCGTCTATTTCATCATACTCTTTATCGTCTTCCTCATAGTATTCATCTTCATCATCTATTTCATCATACTCTTCGTCATCTTCTTCGTAGTATTCATCTTCATCATCTATTTCATCATCTTCTTCGTAGTATTCATCTTCATCGTCTATTTCATCATACTCTTCATCATCTTCTTCGTAGTATTCATCTTCATCATCTATTTCATCATCTTCTTCGTAGTATTCATCTTCATCGTCTATTTCATCGTACTCTTCATCAAAATCCATCCACTCTAATTCTTCATCGCCTTCATATTGCTTTCCCTTTGCAGGGCTTTTCAAACTCCGAAAAAGCCTTCCCATTTATGTTAACCCTCCATATTAATAATTTTGTAATACTCTCCTATGTGGTATTTCTTTGCGTCAGTTGATATTATAACATCTATCCGTAATAAGTACAATCTCTTTGTAATTTCATCTGTTATAAAGGCTTAATATTTCGATTCCTCGTAGTTTACATAAATATTTATCAAATCCTGTCGTTCGAATCTCTTCTATATTACCTATAAGTTATTGACATTTTCGCTAAAAACATTAAACTGAGTTACAACATTACGATTATGCTTGTTTAAGAAAAGGGGAATTATTATGATGTACATGCATTATTGCAAACCCTGTCACCGTATTTTTATGTTGAACGGGCATAGATTAATATGCCCGAAATGTACAAATCCGTTGGCAGAACTCCAGATTTCATATCTGGATTACGTCGATATGGACATGGACGAACGGGAAGCCTTCAAAAATGCCTGTGCAGACGAAAATCAATTGTGTAAAATGAAATCCAGCTACCGCATGTATAAATACAGCAAATGGTACAAGGAGCTTCAGGCACACAACAAAGACAACCTCCCTGTTACAACTTTGCTAGCCGCCATGGCTCATCAAAACGTTGAGGGATGCAATGTACACCAGATGCATTAACAAGTTTCCGGACCGGGGTTTCCCCGGTCCTTTTCAATTGAGGAGTTTTATCACGCTCCTGACTGTGTCATCCCTAATCTAAATGACATTGAGGGCTTAACTGTTACTAATGTATATTAAATTTTCATGAATATATGGATTTTTTGTTCAGATAATAGTAGAATAACAATAATTGTTTTTAACGTAACGTAGATAAATCAAAGGAGAACCTTATGGACAACAATAAAAAATTACCCCCGGAAAATGATTTAAATAGCCAGGAATCCCAGACTCCGACGAAATCCGGCTTCCGCATCAATCTTCATATTATTTTGATCGCTGCCATTTTACTGATTGCAATCGTATCTGTTTATAGACTGTATGTATGGAACAAAGGCGTCCCTCTTGACATCGACATGGATGAGATAGATTCTTCACAGTTTGACGTTGAGCCCCTTGATATGATTATTCCCATGGATTCCTCACTTTTCGAAGGACGCGAAGATGACGGTGTGACTACGATTCTTTGCCTGGGAAACAATCCCTTTACAGACGACAGAAGCGATACAGGGCTCTCTTCCCTGATTGCTTCCAAAACGGATTCCACCGTTTATGACTGCGCCTTTCCAAACTCCTCTGCTGCCTGCAAATATTCCATATACAATCCGGAGTATACCAGAGACCACTTTAATCTTTACTATGTGACAGAGTGTTTCCGCAACAATGAATTCACTGCCATCGCCTCCATTGCCAATGATGAACCTGAGCCTATTTATGCGGAGACTGTGGAAGTCATGAAGACCGTCGATATGGATAAGGTTGATATCATCATCATCATGTATGACAGCACGGATTACAACCAGGGCACGCCCTCCGATAACCCGGACAATCCTTATGACGTAACGGCATTTACAGGAGGACTTCGCACCACCATAAATAACATCAAAAGTACCTGGCCCTACATCCGCATTTTTGTCATGTCCCCCACCTACGCCCAATACATGGATGAAGACGGCGAGCTTCATAACGGGACAACCACAGATCTTGGAAACGGCACTTTGAACCATTATCTGGTAAAAGAGTCTGATGCAGCTATGGACTGCGGTGTTTCTTTTATCGATAATTATTTCGGAACCATCAATGAAGATAACTATGAGGAATATATGACGGACTACATGCATTATAATGATGCCGGACGCGAAAAACTGGCTGACCGCATTGCAGATATCATCAATAACCGAATGAGCACCGTAAATTCCACTACAGCTGAATAAAATCTGAAACAGATGGGCATCGCATTTTGTGTACCCACTTATGTATAGCGAGAACTGCTGCCGCGAATCCTATTTCCGCGACAGCAGTTCCTCGTAATTAAAGCTTTCTGCAATTTCCCTCATGTGTAAAAGATATTCATCTATTCCTATTCCCTCCTGCCCTTCCTTGGCTACCAGACAGTTCTTATCTGTAAAACATTCCGCCATATACCGGTTATATCGGGGATGATAGTGGCTGTAATCCGCATAATGATTTAAATCACAGATGATTTCTTCCTGATCAGGGAAAAAATATACCTCTACGTTTTCATAATCATTCAGCCTGTTTGCAATGTATCTATATTCCTCAATGGTTGCCTCAAAATGATTTTCTTTCAGAACATCATTCCAGAACAAAATACTGTAAGGCGGGAAAAAAATCACGAAGTCGGTTTCCGGATTTTGCTCTATATATGGGCAGATATTTGTCTCCAAATTTACCCTTGCTGCTTCCAAATAAGCTTCCGGCGGGGTCTCCTCTGCTACCTGCTGCGGAGAAGTATAATTGTGAAGCACCCACTCTTCACTATAATATTCCTCCGTCCACCAACTGGCATACACATTGGACAAATCAGTTGGATCCGGATCTGCTATGGGACGCAAAACATAATTTAACACGACATCCTTGTTGAGCACATAAGCAATATCATTAAAATAACTGTCATCATACAGATATTCCGGAATGGGATATTTGGTCTCATCCACACTGCCCGTATAAGTAATGACGTCCACACCCAGAAAAACCTTCTTAATTCGTTTCTCTCCCTGGTTATTATCACTTTTAAATATAATTTCCATGATATTAGCCTGATCCTTGGGAAATGCCCCGCTGTAACTCAGCTTAATCGTATGAAGCCCCATCAATTCCTTAAACCAGTCCGTCTGGAAGTTCACCGTCATAGATGACCCCAGAATCACGCTGTCATACTCCATATGCGCCGCCATTCCTGGATTCTGAGACAACTGATTGTCCACCAGATATGGGAAACCTTCCAAAGGAGCATGGTAATGGAAAAAGGGATCCACATAAACCACCAGCGCCGTCACTAAAATGCACGCCATAACCACCAGCGCTGCAAATCCCATGACCGCCCGCCTAAACGTATTCTTTCTCGGCCTAATGTTTTGCTCTGCATAATCATTCTTCATCATTTTCTTCTTTCAATTACTGTCCCTTAATGAAACACCTTCCCCCTCCCCTAGTCTGTCGCCCGCGGAGGTTAAAAATTCACATACAAGAAGGAACTTACCCCCGTGAAGGAGAGGACGCTCCATACAAACAAGACTGCCATAAATATTGTATTTGCTACTCCCGGTTTTACCTTCTTTGCTGCCTCGACTGAATTTTTACCCAAAAACACTAAAGCCAACATTGCGGCTATGATAACTGCCATGAGAATGTAATGGGCATACTGCCAGCTGTCTATCCCAGCCACTTTGATTACATACCAGAACTCATCTAAATTGAAGCAACTCGCCAAGTCCCAGTTGACTCTGCCAAAGCGAAAAGAACAGATGGTTCTAAGTAGTCCCAGCGCATCTCCGACGGAAGGCGCTCTGAAGAAAACCCAGGCAATGTTTACATACAAAAAGGTCAGAAATACGCTGATGTCATGCAGGACTCTGCTCTTTCCCTGACGTTTTTCTCCTTTACCTGCACGCCAATCCATCCATGCCCTGGTAAATACATAGAGTACTCCATGTAAAAGTCCCCAGATGATAAACTGCCATCCAGCGCCGTGCCAGATGCCGCTTACCAGAAAGATAATCAGGCAGTTTAGGTAGGTTCTTGCCCTTCCTTTTCGATTTCCTCCAAGGGGGATATATAGATATCTGGTGAAAAAGCGGGTCAAGGTGATGTGCCATCTTTTCCAAAATTCCATGATATTGGATGCTTTATAGGGCGAGTCAAAATTAAGAGGCAGGTCTATTCCAAGCATGCCGGCAATCCCCATCGCCATATCGCAGTATCCGCTGAAGTCGAAATAAAGCTGTAGCGTGTAAGAAAGCATGACGATTATACCGTCCACTGAGTTCAAGGAAGGCAGATTGGCATAGCCGAAATCCGCAGCCCTTCCCAGCGTATCCGCCAGCAGCACTTTTTTGAACAGACCCAGCACGAACAGGTAAAGGCACCTGTAAATCCTCTCCCAATCCACCCTTTTTTCTGCCTTCTCAAACTGGGGAAGCATCTCCCCCGGCAGTGCAATCGGCCCCTGAATTATCTTTGGGAAAAAGCTTACATACAATCCATAGGAAAGGGCACTCACCTCTTTCAGATTTCCCCGGTAACTTTCCATCAAAAACGCAATCTGGGTAAAGGTAAAGAAGCTGATGCCCAGAGGTAGAAAATCGCCTGTTCCCACATATTTGAATAAGGCAAGCGCACCTATGTTGAATACAAGTCCTGCTGCCAGCATCTTTTTTTTATGCTGTGTTTTTTCCATCTGCACAAAAAGTCCGTAATTCACTGCCATACTGCTTATCAGAACCGGTATATACTCCGGGTGCAACCATCCGTAGAACACAAAAGATGCCGCTAACAGAAATGCATTTTCAAGGCTGATGCGGCGCGTGTCATTCCAAAGCCGTCTCCCCGCCCTTTGCAGGATGAAAAATCCCAAAAGGGTGATCGGGAAAAATAGAAATATAAAATCATAAGAATTAAACAGCATTATTCCTCATCCCCATAGTGTTCCTGCCGCTGCTGCTCTAACGCCTCCGCCGTGACTGGATCCTCATAAACACGATAGCCATCGATTTTGTCCAGAAGCAACAGACCACAGGATACCGGATCTACATCCGTCTGCTTATTTTCTGCCATAACAATATACCTGCAGTTCTCCGTTCTGGTTGCCTCAAGCAGTTCTCTCATATTGACTACTTCCGGCTTTTCCATTGCTTCGTATACTGCATTATAATAATCCCACTGTCCCACCAGCATCTCCCTTCCATAAGGCATGTTGATGGCAGCGCTATATTGTCTTACAAAATGAATCAAATCGGCAGGCATCACTGCCGATACCCTTTCCCCCTCATGATCCGGTTCAATCAGATCACAGATTCTGACTACTGTATCCGGTATGTGATATAGATTTTCTGCTTTAGAAATATAGGGACTCTTATATACAAGGCTTCCACACAGCATAATAAGGGCTGCTGAAATAATCAGCCCAATCCTTCTATGTGCAGCAAAAAGACGGCATGCGGCATAGACAAAAATAATTCCCATGGGAATCGTCCACAAGATACGATAGTACGTTTCCCCGTCCAGTCCTGTGGCGACAAACACCTTTCTGCTCACCGGAAAAAGGAACAGCAAAATCGTTATGATCGGCGCATACACCAGAAGAATACGAATTTTTCTGTCTTTCTCTGTAATGAAAAGAAAAAGCCACGCAATTGCAGTAAGCAGAAGCAGAAATTTCAGTCCTGTATATAATTTCAAGATGACCAGACTTTCCATAAATATTCCATACATAAATTTTCTCCTCCAAATCAGAAAGCCAGCAGCCCATGTGTCAAAGCCACATAAAGCAAGATATAAATTCCTCCGGGCACGCAGCTAAATGCTGCTTTTATCAGTATGCCCAGCTTCCTCTCCCTGACAGAAAACAGCACAGATAACCCTGCCGTCATCAGGCAGCTGAGTAAAATGGCAAGGGAACTGCTCGCCCCGCCTGCCAGATTCAGACAGGAAAGCAAAATCCAGAATCCTTTCTTTCCGGTATCATCCTCCTGCACAAGGCACAGTAAAATCCACAGCACCGCCGGTATCACAAAATTTCCCGCAAAAGATTTCCCCTGCCAGGTCCTTGTCAGGAAAAAAGTTTCCGTAGTAAAAATAGAAATATTTCCAAACATCTGCCATAAGCTGACGAGTACCATGAACATGGGCAGAAGTTCCTTCTTTTCTTTCAAGAGCGTTTTCCCAAGATGGTAATATAAAATATAAGTGAGCGGAATCAGGACAAGGGGTATCACACTATGGCATATGATCGTAGCATGAATGCCGCTCATGCTTCCGATATAGGCTTCCCATATGGGGAACAATGCCAGACAATGGCGCACATCAAAAGGCGCGCTCCGCCCCGTGTAAGGATTTACCCGATACATAGTGTCAAGCTGCTGTGCCGCTACTGCCTGCGCCCCATAATAAGCATCATCCCCGTCAAAAGAGGCTCTGGTAAATGACATATAGAGCTGAAATCCCACTATAATCAGGAATAAAATCAGCATCACTTTTTCTTCCCAGGATTTTTCCTTAAGCGCTGTGATTCCATGGAAATTAAGTTCATATCCTTTTTTTCTTTTCCGCCATGTGAGCAAGATCCCGGCAATCGCACACAGCGCTGTCACAGGTGTGAACACCTTCACGAAGGTAGTAAATCCGTTATAGACCGCCAGAAGCACTACCGGTATCCCCACCAGTTCCAGGATCGTGAACAGGAGAATATATCCTGCCGCCAATACCGCCCCCGGTGTCCGGAAACATTTTTTTAGTAAAGGCATCGGCAAAAGTCCTATACAAAAAGGAACTGCCAGAAGCCATACGACCAAACTCAAAACTTTTAATACAATCATCTGCTTCCTCTTTTCTCCTACTCATTTTCCTTCAGTCTGAACAGATAATAGGTGAACTCCTGTCCCTCATGATACCAGGGTTCTTCTGCTACCAAATCATACTTTTCAAAAATCACCTGCGGATAATCATCCCTTGCAATCACAAAACTCGTCTGTCCTTCCCTGATATATCGCTCCTGCTCCTTCAGTACATCATCAATCGCCAGGGTCTGGGTCTGAAACCACCTACAGCTGGGAACAATATCACACACCGTGTAAAGCCCTGCATCCAGACATCCAATGTTGAGAAGAGTTGGATCCTGCACCTCCTCCACGATCTCCTTAAATTTGTATAAAAAGATGTCCTCTTTCCTCTCAGACATATAAGGAATATTCATGGAATATACAAAGACAATCCCGATTCCCAACGCCATGGAGACAATTTCCGCGGCATATACCGCTATTTTTCCTTTTCCCGTTCTTTGCCTTTGCTCGTTTCTTCCTTCAAGGATACGCAGAATACCCCACTCAAAAATTCTTCCCAGCAGTGCAAATCCAAAGACCGTAAACACTGCCAGCGGAAATGCATAATAAGGCAGCTCCGAGCCCCCCACATAGATTCCTAAAAACAGGAAAAAACAAAGCGCCAGCGTGTTAAAACGCTCCAGCCATTTTTTACCCCCGCCCAGCACATTCCATATCACACCGGGTATCAGGAAACAGAAATAAATCATATTTTTTCTGATGACCCAGTATAGCAGTTTGCTCAGAGTGTAAATCCGCTCAAATAGCCCTGGTCCTTCTTCGTTTAAATCACTGTATACAAACACGTTGATATACACATATCCCCAATACCATTCATACAGACCATGATTCCAAGCAAAGTAAATCACCCATGGTATAAACGGAACCGCCATTCCTCCCAGAAAAACAAAACATCCTTTTACCGCTCCAAAGAAATCTTTTTTTGCCAAAAAGGAAAAGGCAATGCACATCATCCACGCAAAGAAAAATCCCAGAACGGTAAATTTGATGTTTGCCACCATTCCCGCCAGAATGCCGTTTATCAAAATCACCTTCCAGCTCATTGCCTCCTTTGGATATTTATTATGAAAATAGTCCAATGAAAAGTACAAGCCCCAGATTAAAAAGGGAAGACAGACTTCCTCCGCGCTTCCTCCCCAATAAAAGCTGAAAGAACTTACAATCACCGCAAGAACCAGCGGGCTTAAAACAAGCGCCGTTTCTTCCTTCACATAAAGCCGCAAAATCCGGCAAATGCCCAGCAGATCAAAAGAAGCAAGAATCACTTCAAAAAGAAAGACTCCTATAAAGGTTGTGTGGGAAATCAGGTAACATAATCCGTAAAAGAAATAAAGATACATTCCCTTCTGATCGAACACATCCCGATAAGGCATTCTTCCATTGAAAAGCGCCTTTCCTACAGAGAAATAGCTGTTGGCATCATTCCAGTTATTGCATGGATAGAGAAAAGAAGACCGGGTAGCTGTCATCATAAGCAGAAATGCTGCTACAATCAGATATACTATTGCCAAAATGTCATTCTTCCTGCAAATCCCTTTTTTTACTTTTTCAGTCATTTACGACCTCCTGTTTTTACAACCGCTTAAAACTTTTATCCCTTAACCTCACTGTCATGGGCAAGCAGGGATACCGCCGTGATTCCTTTCATTTCTGAAAGCTTGTCTACAAGTTCTTTTTCTTTTCCCGCTCTTACTTCCAGAATCAGATCCATTCCGTCTTTCGTGATATTCTTTGATTTCAACTTGTATGCGCCTGCCAGTTTCTTCACAGCATCCATAATCTCCTCTTCCACTTCTTTCGTATCAGCATTGATGATCAAAAGATACGGACTTAATCTGACTGGCAGCATATCCAAAATAAGGAGCCCTACCGTCACAAGGACTGCCAAAATAATCGCAATCTTGTATAAGCCTGCCCCGCAGATGATGCCTGTCCCAATAGACCAGAACAAAAACAAAAGATCCATGGGGTCTTTAATTGCAGTACGAAATCTCACGATAGAAAGTGCACCCACCATACCTAAGGAAATAACGATACTTGACTGCATGGCAAGAATAATACCCGCCGTCACCACAGAAATGATCGCCATGGAAACATTAAAGCTCTTAAAGTAAAAAGCGCTCTTTGTTATCATTTTATATACAAAAAAGATATACACTGCAATCAGAAACGTAATCAGTAAAGTCGTAATGATTTTGGTAGTTGAAAGATCTGCGTAAGAAAAACCCTCCAAAACTGATTTTTTAATCACATCGCTAAAGTTCATTTTGATATCCTCCGGATTCCTAATTATGTTTGTAATTTCTTGAATAATAGTATTTAGAAAAAGCGGTTCTTTGAAGCGTCCCCAATTCTAGTATTTGTGCAATATAATCGGGAAGCAGCTCATCATATTTCACTTCCAGTACATGATTCCCTTCCGGCAGAAGAGGTACTGTCAAAATCTTCTGATCCAAAAAATGTTCCAGATTCTCACTGCAGCTGATGTTTCTGTCAAATGTGATCCTGACATTTCCCCTCGGCTCTACAAAAGCCGTCCTCTCATATTCCACAACCGTTACGGGGTGCATACCGCACATTTTTATTTCCGCGTACAATTCCTTTTCCAGCTGCGTACTGCCCTGATTTAAACAGGGCGCTCTGCCGGACATGTATGTCTGGCAGTCCTCCCGGGAAATCTCCCTGCTGATCTTTCTGGTCATACCCCGACATTTTATTTTCTTTTCCAGTTTAATAACGGTATCATCACCGTCATAAATCCTAATCCGGTACTTTCTCCTGTTGTCGATTCCATTCTCGTTTTCCTGCATACAGGAGTCATAAAAATCATCAAAGTACAGACTTCTTACTGCATATCCGCCTTCCTTCTGATGAATATCCTGCCGCATCAACAGCTTTAACCGATACCGTATCAATTCCAGTTCTGCATCCGAAACCAAAAACTTCAGTTCATGCCTGTAATCCATGCACCTTACCTCATCTGTCCAATATACTCATCCAGGAAATCAATCCTCTTGTCGATATATTCATAAATATAATCATTCTGCCAATAATCCCCCTTAGGCGGCCACTTCTGCTGGTTCCTTACATACGCCCCAGAAGCATAGAGATATGCAAGCTCTGCATCCACCTTTGCACACAATTTTTCTTTCGTAATAATATTCTCTCGCAGTTCCTGCCACCTGTCCGCCAAAAGTGTACCGATTTCTTCCGGATTCAACTTATACAATTCCTCCATATCCGGCGTCCAGCCCCCTATGCTGTCAAGATTCTTTTCCTGATACCGGTTGAAATTACAATCATAATCGTCAATCCATGAATTTCCCCATGTCATGTTGAGATCCCACGGGATTTTAATGAACTGGAAGCTGTCGTTTCCCTGATAATCAGCCTGGAAATATATATTTTTCATGATATTATCCATACCACATGTCAGCAGATTAAACAAATTGTAGTCAACTGCATTTTCCATATTCAGGATTGCCTTTGCCGTTTCATAATCCTCAATCTCTCCGAAACAGTACATGGATGTCCACTGTTTTAAAGGCTCCCAGTCCTCCATATCAAATTCCTTGGGGTATTTTAAAACAAAAGTAGGATTCATATCCTCCGTAAGTTCACTGTAAAAATCATCCCCGCCCGGATTCTCCTGGTCACGGCACTTATACAGAATATCTCCATTCCCTAATTGCAACGCTTTTTTATCTATTCTCTCCGACAGTCCATACACCCCAAGATAACTGTCATCCATAAACAGCTCCACGTATTCCATGTGGATTCCCTCATCATAATCCACATGATTACTGGCGGCAATTTCCTGCCACACGGCATAGGACAATTTATTATGAATCAATCCGTCATCATCATAAAGCCCATGGAGGATCCAGTCATCATCCTTACGCATCCCCAAAAAGGACAATTTTCTGTCGGTAAGTGTCAGACGGTAACTGGATTTCTCATAGTTTAAAGTCGTTGCACCCCTTAAATGCCAGGAGCACTCTGCACTTTGATACTGAGCCGCGCTGTGATATTGGTCATATACCCACATTTCTCCCCTTGAAATTCCATCCGCATCTGCCTCCTGCCCGGTTGTAATGGATACAACAGGCATTCCGGTAAAATATACATTGTACATCCAGCACTGTGTGTCCCTGATCCAGAACAGATGAAGCATCCTGCTATCCCTTAAGGTACTCTCTCTGTCATCCAGCGCTTCGTCTTTGAGAAAGTACAGCTTTCCGTCCGGCACCTGCAAAATGCCGTCAAAGCGCTCTTCTCCCAAGTTCTGCGGTACCAGCAATAAATTCTGCTCACTGTCATAGGCAATCTTCCCACCATTTAAGGTAATCTCCGGTTCCATGAATGCATCCTCTTTCCCCTCACACAGAAGATCGATTTCTTCCATGGAAAGCACTTCTGCACTCATCACCTCACTGCTGAACTTATCTGCTATTTTATCACTCAATAAGTAAATGCACAAAAAGATTACAGATATTGCAATCATCCACACTTTTTTCATGTAATGTCAGCCTTTCAAAGGTCTTTTACTTTGAGACAAAGCAATAGGTTCCTGATACCAATTCATACTTGACCTTTTCTTCATCTCTTTCAAGAAATACCACGCCGTCCGCATCTTCTGCCGGCTTTTCATCTACAAAATACATATTTTCACTGCTGGGCAAGCTCAAAGTTGCCGTCGTATTAGCAGGAATTTCAAACCGGTATTCATATCCGGTTTCTGTTTCTTTCCATTCTACACTAATTTTTCCATAAGTACTAGTATAACTTCCTTCTGCAAAACTTAATCCTCCACCGGTCAGCGGCTCAAGAAGTATATGCTTAAATCCGGGGTCTGCTTCATCGCTTTGTATTCCAAGCACATCCGTGTAAAGCCATCCTGCCGGTGTTCCATAAGCATAATGATTTAACGAGCCGTCAAGCCGATAGCCTCCCTCTTCCTCCTGATATGCAAAAAAAGATTCCCATGTCGTAGTTGCTCCCTGCGCCACCGCATAAAGCAAAGAGGGACCTTCTTCATTCTGCAGCATTTCATAGGCGGTCTCCTTCATACCGTTATGCGAAAGAACCGGCAGTAAATAGCCAATCCCCGAATAACCTGTTTTGATGTGATAGTCACTGTATTGTGCAAGCAGATGCAGACGCTCTGCGGCTGCCCCTTCCAGTTCCTCGGGAAACAGTGAAAATGCAAGTCCCAACACATAAGAAGTCTGTGTATCGCATGTAGTCGTCCCATCAGAAAGGATATACCGCCCCTGCCATGCCTTTCTAAATTCTTCATATATCTGCTCATAATACACTGCATCTTCTTCCTCTCCCAGCACTTTTGCCATGCGGGAAAGCAAATCTGCTGCGTGCGCACACCATGCCGTATCCGACAAATCAGAGGGCGTATCCTCCAGCGACAGATGATCTCCATAACCTCCCCAGTCCCTGATATAGTCCTCGCTGGTAGCAGCCAGCATATCTACCCAGCTGCAAAGCGCTTCATAATTTTCTCTCAGGATAATTTTATCGCCATACTGGGTATAAAGATTCCAGGTAATGACCACTGCGGCATCTCCCCAACAGTTATTCGCTGATGCACCACCAGTGCCATCCCAATCTGTGCCGAAATTTCTGGGCGCCATATCTGTAAACGAACCGCCCTCTGATTGGAGCAGCCTTAATTCCCGCAGATATTTTTCGTAGAAATTGTAAGTGTCCATATGATAGGACGCAGTAAGGGAAAAGATCTGTGCGTCCCCAGCCCATCCATGGCGCTCATCCCGCTGTGGGCAGTCCATAGGGTTATCCATGAAATTGCTTCTCTGACTCCAAATGGTATTTTGATAATACCTGTTCAGCATTTTATTAGAGCAGCTGAAACTTCCCGTCTGTTCCAGATCGGAGGATAAGACAAGTCCCTCCACATCTTCTATCGAAATGCCTTCACCAATGCCACTGACCTGCAAATACCGAAATCCATGAAAGACGAACTCGGGTTCAAAAATCTCCCCCTTATCATCTCCCTTCAAAACATAATAATCAGTTGCTTCCGCAGTAAACAGGTTCTCCGTCCAGATAGTTCCAACCTCATCGTCCTTATTTTTCAGTTCTTCTTCATTAACTGCCTCTCCATACCTAAGGGTAATGACTTTGCCCGCGTCTCCCTTCACTTTGATTCTGCATGTTCCCGCAAAGTTCTGTCCAAAATCATACACAAGGATATTTTCTTCCGGCTCAGAAACGCTGACCGGCGTAAGGACCTCCACGCAGGCAATCGATTCATTCTTCTTACCTACAAGGGGAATGGATAAGTATTCCTCCCTCACTGCATTTTCTTCTGCCTGCTGCCATCCCTCTTCCGAAAATCCCGCCGTGTCAAATCCCTCCTTTTCACAGTTGGCATCATAAAATTCCCCCTGGTACAGATCGTCCGTCCTTACAGGACCGTCCAGACAATATAAAAACTCTTCATCTGTCACGACTTCCTCCACACTGCCGTCTTCGTATTCTATCACCAGCTTACCCAAAAGCGCATTTTTATCTCCCCAGGGATTCCATATCTCCGGATATCCCACTGCCCTGTCATACCAGCCATGCAGCAGGATGATTCCCATGGCATTATTTTCTCCCTTCCTCAGCAATTCTGTCACATCATAAGTCACATAAGAAAGCTGCCTGTTATAAGCAAGCTTGCCAGGGCTGAAATAATCCTCCGAAACCCTCTCTCCGTTTATCGACAGTGCAAAACTTCCCAGCGCCGTCATATATACTCTGGCACTGTCCACTTCTTTATCCTGCAAAATAAACTCTCTCCTAAATAAAGGCGCCGGTTCTTCAAATCCCCCGGTGAGCATAAGACCGCTCCCAACCTTCAGTCTTCCACTCTCTACTGCTACATGATAAGGTGCAAAAATTGTATCTTCATCTTCAAAGTCTTCTTCATAAATCATCTCGCCTGTCCCAGCACAGACACTGATATCATCAATCCATGCATAGGACACACCTCTGCTCTTGTAATAGCCGATGCTCTCTACCGGGGTAGGCTCGATTACGAATTCTCCTGCCTGTGTTCCATTGATGATTACCTCCGCCTTTTCCTTCTCTACCATGATTCTCACATCAAAAAGTATCTCCCCCGCCGGAATGCAATGGGAAATATCCACTTCCTCCTCCGAAAGAAATGTCCCTCCATCCATATGCTTCAGGCGAAAGCAGACCTCCTCCTGCTGGTTCTTAATCTCACATAAATACAAATCTCCATAGCGCCCCTGCCCAGCCCCAAAAACAAAGCCCGCCGTTGTGCCGTCTACCTCCATCTGATAATTAATAGCGTAGGCCAACGCCTCCTCGTCCACTGCCTCATCTATTTTCTCCTGCTCTGCAGAAATCCATTTTGCCCCCGGCATTCCTTCGCCCATAAGCCCGGTTTCAAACCATGCCTCTTCTCCTGACACATACGATTGATTATCTTCGTTCCAGACCTCCACCCGCCAAAAATACCTCTTCCTGGGCTCAAGTCTTTCCCCCTCATACAAAATCCCTGCCGACACCGAGTCAATAATTTTACCGCTGTCCCAAAGGAACTGCCCACCATCAAGGTTCTCCCTGCCATCTGCCACCAAAATACGATACGCGCTCTGCGCCGCCCCTCTTTTCTCACTTTCCATACACCAGCTGAACACAGGCGTCTCTTCGTCAATCCCTATAGGATTCTGCACATGACACACCTTCAAATTATAAATGACAAAGGAGTCTTTTTCTCCATCCTGTGTATTCATAACTGCCACATTTTTGGTAACTGCCTGGCATAACCAAATCAAGGCAAAAACAATTAGGAAACTTCCCACACTAATACCTGCAATTTTTCTTTTCTTTACGTTTTTCATCCTGGTAGACCCTGTTTTCTCTTTGGTTGTATATCTTCACAATCATATCAAAATTGTATACACATCTCAAGACTTATCAGGGATGAACTATAACCTTTTTTGCAACACACCCCATGCATAAGTGGACACATTTTCCAAACTATGTTACAATGAAACAATATATAATGACTTCATTTCAAATATGATTTCATACAGGAAAGGTGGATTTAACAACATGAAGAAAGCTCTTGTCATAGGTGCAGGTCCCGCGGGTCTTACCGCCGCTTATGAACTTTTGACCAAATCAAAGGAGATCGAAGTTACCGTATTTGAAGAAAGCGACTGCTTTGGCGGCATTTCTAAAACTGTAAATTATAAGGGAAACCGCATGGACATGGGCGGTCACCGCTTTTTTTCCAAAATTCCCGAGGTAAACGAATGGTGGGACAAGATGCTCCCTATGCAGGGTGCCCCCTCTTATGATGACATTCTTTTGGACAGACCCATGCCCCTTACAAAGGGTGGTCCCGATCCCGAAAAGGAAGATCGGGTCATGCTGACCAGACACCGCGTATCACGTATTTACTTTGACTCCAAATTCTACGATTATCCCATTTCTTTAAAGTTGGAAACCTTTAAAAATTTTGGATTTCTGACCACCATGAAGGTCGGCTTCAGCTATCTTGCCTCCCTGCTTCACAAAAGGCCAGATGATAATCTTGAGAATTTTTACATCAACCGTTATGGACGCAAGCTGTATTCCATGTTTTTTGAATATTACACCGAAAATCTCTGGGGACGCCATCCCAGCGAAATCGACGCATCCTGGGGCGCACAGCGTACCAAAGGATTATCCATCATGGCAATCATTAAGGATGTATTTGAAAAAAAATTCAAAAAGAAAAACCGTAAAGTTGAAACCTCTTTGATTGAGGAATTCAAATACCCCAAACTTGGTCCCGGTCAGTTATGGGATGTGACCGCCTCCGAAGTCGAAAAACTGGGCGGAACCATTATCAAAAATGCAAAAGTAACGAAAGTCCACAAAAATGAGAACAACATCATTACCTCCCTCACCTACGAAAAGGACGGGCAGGAATACACCATGGAAGGCGACTATTTTATATCTTCCATGCCAGTAAAGGATCTGGTAAACGGCATGAACGATGTTCCCGCTGATCCCGCAAGGATTGCTGCAGGACTTCCCTATCGCGACTATATGACTTTGGGCGTTCTTGTTCCCAAAATCAACCTAAAGAACAAGACCAAATTAAAGACCGTAAGCAACATCGTTCCCGACTGCTGGGTCTACGTTCAGGACAGACACGTAAAACTGGGACGTTTCCAAATTTACAACAACTGGTCCCCCTACATGATCAAAGACTTGGAACACACTGTATGGATCGGTCTTGAATACTTCGTAAACGAGGGAGACAACTTCTGGAACATGACCGAAGAAGAATTCTCCAAAATCGGCATAGAAGAAATGATTAAACTGGGTCTGATCGACACCCCCGACGTTGTCATCGATACCCACATGGAAAAGGTAAAGAAAGCATACCCTGCTTACTTTGACACCTACGACGAGATCGATACCCTGGTAGCATACCTAAGCTCCATCGACAATCTCTACTGTGTAGGCCGCAACGGTCAGCACCGCTACAACAACATCGACCATTCCATGGTAACATCCTTCGAATCCGTCAAAAATATCCTAAGCGGCAAAAAGGACAAGACCAACATCTGGAACGTTAACACCGAAAAAGAATACCACGAAGAGAGCTCCAAAAACGAGGCAGAAGTAGACTGATTATATGAATAGTCTTCGCAAGGAACGGAAGGCACTGTCAAGGCGCTCTGCAACCCGACATAGTTTTTATCTGTGCCGGGCTGCAGAGCGCCTTGACAGTGCCTTCCGCTCCCTCATTACCTGTATTTCAATTATTTCCTGAAAAGTGACTGTCTTGCACCGTGGTTGGCATCTCTGTTCTTTAAGGTGTCGTCTACTGCATCCATGCGTAGTCCTGCGTCGATGAAGTCACAGTATTTGCAGAAGTTGTAATCTCCGCGGCTTTTTTTGATTGCCTGGCGGAGTTTTTTGTATTCTTCACTGTTCCAGGCTTCCTTTAGCGGGGTCTTGGTGAGGTCTGCCAAAGTGGTTGCCTCGAAATTGTCGCAGCAACAGATTCCCATTCTTCCGTCAGGGAAGATGAACATGTCTGTGTAGGGCATCAGGCAGGTTTCTTTGATGATTTTCTGGGTGTTCTGCTTGTTGGGTGCGCTTCCGGCACGGTTCGTCAATACAGCATCCATGTAGCGCATCTGGATCAGCAGTTCTACGTCCTTAAATTCTTCAGGGTGTGCTTTCGCGTAATCATAAATTTCCTGTACGTTGTCATGCAGCTTCATATCGCGGCAATAATTATTGATAATCAGCTGGTCTACATAAGGAATGATTTCCTTTACTTTGTCCACAGTGAGCAAAAGACCGTTGGAAGAAAGGAAGATAAAGCAATCCGGAAGCTGTTCTCTGCAATATTTATGGAATTCCACGATTCTTGTATCCAGAAAAGGCTCGTTATTTCCGTATAAGGTCAGATGCCCTTTATATCCCCAGTCACGAAGTTGGTCAATAATGCTGTAGAACAGCTCGTCCTCCATGCGCTTGTAGGGGCGCTTCTCTGCATTCTTGTTCGCCGTGCAGAAAGAGCAGGTGCTGTTGCAGCGATTGATTGTTTCTAAATTGACTACAAGCGGCATGGGTACCTCTTCACCATGGAAAAAGTAATCAATATATTTTTCCTGAAGTTTGTTTCTGGTAAGGAACTGTAGCTTCAAATAACTTTCAGAAGAAAGTTTAGGAAATCTTTTCTGCAAATTCCATCCGAGCGTACCGCCAAAATTGTGAAATTTAACTGACATGATTCGTCTCCTTTATCTCAAACATAATGTTCTCAAATGAATTCCTAACTGTATTATAGTATCATTTTATAAACAGGGCGTCAATCAAAAGGTCACCTCTCCGTCATGTGACACCAGGGAAACACTCTCCACCCCTTCCAGATTTTCAAGTTCCTGCATCATTTCATATTCCTTTAAGGCACGGACCTCTATAACCAGATTGCACTTTCCCGAAACAACATTTCTCGATTTCACTTTATAGTATTTGCAATATTCGCCAACTTTCTGCGTAAACACCGGCTCTTTTTTTGATTCATTCAAATTCGCCACCAGAATCATTGGCGCACGTCCTACAGGCAGTCTGTCGAGTATCATTACCAAAATAGTGAGTACCAGAGAAAGTACCACCGCAACCTCAGTCATATGAGCTCCACAGCAGATTCCCACTGCAATAGACCAGAACATAAAACACAAATCCATGGGTTCCTTAATGGCTGTGCGAAAACGCACAATGGAAAGGGCGCCTACCATACCTAAAGAAATAACAATGCTGGACTGCACTGCCAGAATAATCCCTGCTGTAATCACGGCAAGTGCCGCCAATGAAATATTAAAATTTTTTGAATAGAATGTCTTTTTAGTGATAATCCTGTAGACCATAAAAATATAGCATGCAATGATTGCCGTAATCAGAAGCACGGAGGCTATATGCAGTACGCTGATATTCTCACTGGTATAAGATGCCAGAAAATCCTTTTTAAATATATCCGAAAAACTCATTTTATTATCCTGCCTTTCTATGGTATTTCCTTTATGCGCAACAGCACTGCGTCATCCTTTAAATTTTCTGCAAAGATAGTATTTTGAAAATGTACTTGCCGACAACCCGTCAAGCTGCAGAAGATTATATATTTCATCCGGCAAAAAACTGTCGAACTTCACTTCCATAAGCGCCCATCCTATCGGCAGTACTCCCCTTCCGCATATTTTTTCATCCAGAAATGACTGCACATTGCTCACGGAAGTAATATTACTGTCGAAAGTGACCCTGACATTGGCATCCTGCTGCCTATACACATAAGGAACTCTGTCATAATCCACAATGATCACGGGCTTCATCATGCGCACTGCCATCAGAAGCGACAGTCTGCGCAGCACCTGCTGATCTGGTTGTATATCATTCGGCATAATGCCGCTCATAAGCTGCCTGCATTGGGACTCTGTAATCAGACAGGAACTCTTACTTGTCTTTCCACGTATTTTCTGCTTCAATTCCAAGCTGATCCGCTCTGTCTGATGATTATAGATACGCACCCTATACTTCTCTCTGTTGTCCACACCATTTTCATTGTCCATGTAGCAACTATTCTCATAATCATCAAAGTATAAACTTCTGATGTTATAAAAACCGTCCTTCCCTGCGTGCACATCTCTCATAGCGACTGCGCTTATTTTAGCATCTTCTATCATGATTTGTCCATGCGTTAAAGGATATTTATATTCATGCCTGTAATGCTTCTGTTCCAATTATGGTTCTCCTTCTTGTTCCCAAATGCCTTCCAGCACCCGGTCCTCCCAAACGACGGTGCCGTCTGTGATGATTTCTTTCGTGTCAGCATCCACGTAATAAAAATTCTCCCCGCTTATTGATTCAAATTGCGAAAGTCCCAAAATCGGGGTTCCTCTTTCCACCCAGAAATAAACCGTCTGATTATAATCCTGATTTAATATAACCGACTCATTTTTCACTTCTACAATACAAAAATCAGCATGTTCTACCCAAAGCTTGTCAAGAAAATCTTTCTTTTCCGCCAGGAAATTCCTTACCATATCGATCTGTCTTTCCAGCCCTGCAAATCGGCGATAGCCGCCTTCATCAGGAATAGAATAGTCCTCCGGCAAAACGAACATCCATCCAAGCCGCTCGTCATGCCATCGAAAGGCATCCAACGTTGCCGGGCGGCTGATTTTTTCTGCTAAGACATCTATTTCTACATTCAGCATTTCCTCCAGATTTTCCCGGAACAGGCTGGTGTATTTATTTTCTACCGCCATCTTAAATTCATCATTTTGATACATGGCTGCCAGCCATCTATTCTGATTGGCATTTCCCCGTGGGCGTGATTCTTCAATAGAAGTTGTAAGCGCCGCCGGATTCCCAAACATGGCTGTATTGACATTTCCCATTGTCCCGTCAAAATCCCATACCGGACCGGCGTACAAAAGCGGTTTTCCCTTATCCATCACATATGCAAACGTACTGGCTATCCCCGTATCATGATTTCCCGATATTTCCTGAATCAACCACAACTCTGCCCAGGATTCTATGTCAAGCAGTTCAGATAGCTTTTTCCCACTTATGCTGCTGACACCATTCTCTGCAAACAAAGCGCTCTCAACATCATCCACCATATTCTGAATCTGTTCCTTTTCATCTTCCGACACTTCCTCTGTATCCTTGATTACAAATATCTGTCCTCTCTCCGACACCACATAAGGCTCATCCTTTTCCAGACGGAAATCCAGCTCCATTTCTAAAAACCAGCTGCTTTCAGGCTCAATTTCTATCCGGTTCTCCCCAATTTCCACTGCCTCTGTCAATAAATACAGCCCCATGTATTGTCCATTTAAGTACACTTCAACAAATTCTCCATCCGGCTCATAAGAATCTATACTTTTATTCGCCAGATCCAGCACCACTTTATTTCTGATATAAGATCCATCTGTTGCATTTGCCAGCAGATTCCACTTGACTGCCGGATCCATCCCGCATAAACCGATCGGCTGCTCAAAAGAAAAAGTAAAGGGTTTTTTATCCAAGGTCGCAGTCAGATTTCCCCTTACCCTGAATTTATCCAGCTTTTCACTGCACACGGATTTTCCTTCAGCATCCAACATCATCATGGCACCGGTTTCAATGTATTTCTTATTCTCAAATTCATTCATATCCAATAAATCTTCCTCATCTTCCACCGTAAACATCATAACCGGAAGATTTTCAGAAACAAGCACCCTGAAAGATTTGTCCATAAAAGTATTTCCAAACAGACCTATCAGTTCTATCTGATGGACTTCTTCCTCACCTGCTTCTGTAAAGACCTCACCTGCTTTATAGGATATTCCATCTATTTTCATTCTTCCCTTACTTCCCTTATACGCCAAGGTAAATTCCTTATCTCTCCCCGCAAAACAGGAAGGCAGGAAAAGATAATACATTTCATCTTCTTCGTCCTGCCACAATCCAATCTGTATTTTCTGCCCATCTAATGTGCATTCAAAGAATAGTCCGTCTATAAATTCCTTTTCATGATCTGTCTGTAAATAAGAACCTGCCAACAGCAATACCAGCATAAGACAAGCACTTACAATCACAAACACATGTATTCTGTTCCCCGTTCCTTTCTTATGATGCATCCCGCAATAAACCACCTTCCATCTGCTTCACTTATTATAAAGTATGCACCACGAAAAGGCAACCTTTGCTATTTTTACCAGCCTAACCAGAAGTGCAGCGCTGACAGGAGAATAACTATCTTGTCAGCGCGTCCGGATAACCACTAAAAACTCCTATTCCAACGTCCCATCTTCATACCTTTTTAGTTCTTCCCGTATCATCCGTGCATTATCATCCCATGATTCATACTCCTCCTGTCCTCTTCGGTCAGGTATTTCACCATAATAGCTTAAGAACTCTCCAAGATAATCCGTAAATTTGCAGCTTCCCCAATAGTTCAGATGTGACTCATCATTAAAATCGGTTTCAAAATCAAGACCAATTGACTCATAATATTCGTTGTAGTTGATAAACGTAATCCCTTCTTCCGCCGCAATTTCTACGATCCTGTTATAAGTCCGTTTATCATCAGCCGTCATAATATAAGGTGTCACAATCAGCACCAACTCACTGCCCTTTTTCTTTGTATAAGAAATAATTTCCCGCAAGTACTTCTCGGATTTATCTGTCATCCCATCATTCCGCTCTTCAGAGACCTCAACCTCCCGCTGCGGTCTTCTATCCCAATAAGGTGTATATCCTTTAAAAGCTTCTTTCTCATGACTGTCCCAGAAAAAGCTATTAAAGTCCTCCTCTTCCAGATCATCATATCTACTGTGGTACACTGCAAAATCAGGAAAATATTGAGAAATTCTTTTCGGCTCCACGCTGACGGACAGCATTTGCGCTTTGTTGATGGAAAATCTCATTCCATAAACATTCTCTGCCATCCAGTCATACTGGTAATCATCCTTAAATCTGGCAGGTGCATATACATCCAGCACAATGACTTCCGGCGTCTGATATTTATACAGTTCTTTCAAATAGTAATAAGTCATCCAGAGGGGCTGTTCCGCGCAGCTATAATCATAAGAAGCAATACCATATTTTTCCCATAAAAGCCCAGTATTAATACCGCAGTGGACATGGCTGGTTCCCATCATCACTACGTCAATGGAATTCTTGGGCTGCCAGTACATTCCGGCACTCTGGTTCACTCCATGCTGGGACTTTATGCTCAGAATGCTTACGCAAATATAAATTGTTACCGCCAACAGCACTACAAATCCTGCCCTCAGTAAATTCTTTTTCATTTTACCGCTCCCTGTCCTGCCGTTTAAAACTGCATATAAATAAACTGTTCCGCATGGTACCCGGGTCCATATATTCCAAATACAAAGATTGTGATGATGAGCAGATAAAAAACCAAATATCTTACTGCATTTTCTTTATGCTGTATCAGCACTGGCAGTTGAAGTTTCTTCCTGCCGCAAAATTCATCCACCAGCCATATCACTGTAATCCCCAGAATAATCAAAATAATCTCCACTGTGCTCAGCTGTAAAATTTCCATTATCTGGCTCCACCCTTCCGGGTGAAAACCAGAAGTAAACATCTGGATAATATAAAGAACCGCTGCTCCAAAGTCATCTGCCCTGAAGAAAATCCAGGCGAAAGCGACCTCTACAAACGTAATGGCTTTTCCTCCCCTCACTTTCCATCCTTTCTGTCTCACGAATGCCTCAATTACCGAATAGATACCATGCAGTAGTCCCCATGCTGCAAAATGGAATCCAGCTCCATGCCACATCCCGCATACCAGAAATACAATCATGGTATTGATGCATTTTCTGGCAACCCCTTTCCTGTTGCCTCCTAATGGGATATAAATGTAGTCCCTGAGCCATGTGCTTAAAGAAATATGCCATCTCCGCCAGAACTCCGTAATATCCGATGCAAGATAAGGCGCCCTGAAGTTTTCCGTCAGATGAATTCCAAAGATTCTGGCACAGCCTATTGCAATATAAGAGTACCCCGCAAAATCGCAATAAATCTGAATTGTGTAGAAGAAGACTCCTATGATAAGCCAGAAGCTGTCAAACAATTCCGGACTTGCAAAAATCTGGTTTACCATCACAGCCAGCCTGTCAGCAACCACCATTTTCATAAAGTAGCCCCATAGCATATAAGTAAATGCAGTGGACAGTCTGCCCCTGTCTTTAAATGTCACTTTATCAAGCATTCTAAGCTGTGGCAGAAAATCCTGTTCCCGCAGGATGGGTCCGCTCACAAGTTTGGGAAAAAACGCAAGATAACAACTCAGGTATATAAAGTTTTTTTCCGCCTGGCTTTTTTCTTTGTAAATATCTGTCAGATAACCGATTGCCTGAAACAAATAGAAAGACAGCCCCACGGGCATTACCATATTTCTTAACAGACCTACCTGCGACAGCTGAGTGAAACCGGCATATTTCATAAAATATGGCACATATTTATAAGAACACAATATGAAAATATAAAATCCAACCACGATTCCCGTGTAAATCTTCCCTGCTCTCTTCTTCCCCATCATCAGCAGCTTTTTAAGCTTTCTTCCTGCCACCCAGGTGCTGAAGGAAAACACTACGAGAACCAGTAATGCCCATAGATCGATCCATGCACAAAGCACATAACTTGCAAAGAGAAGAATAGTTGGACGCCATTTTACAGGTAGCAAAAAGAACAATGCCACAACCACTCCCAAAAAAGCGGGAAAAATCATTGACACAAACAAGACCATTGCCTCCCATCATTCTGTTTTCATTTCTCACGTTCTTCTTCATGCCGCCCGTCTTTTCACAGGAACCGGATTTCCGTATGCTGCCGTCATGCTCCTTAGCATCACGCATCTTACACGCAAAAACTGCTCTTTTAAAAGCTTGGCTTTAACACAAACTGATTTCCCCAAAATCAGAACTCGCTGCATCTGGTATTAGTATAACAAAAAAGAAGCCCTTTTATAGGCTTCTTTTCCAAAATTAAGAAACTATTAAAACTTACTTCATCTATTCTTCATAAGTATTGCAGGCTTCAATCACCATGCCTGCTTCTTCATCCGCCATCTCTGGGAACAGCGGCAGCGTTACGCAGTGGCTTGCCAGATATTCTGCGTTAGGGCAGTCTCCCTTTTGATATCCCAAATGCGCATAGGCCTTTTGCAGATGGCAGGGAACCGGGTAGTGCTTATTGCACTCCATCCCTTTCTGCTCCATATAAGCGATAAAGTCATCCGGATCCGGCACGGTGATTACAAACAAATGGAATACCGGATCCGTATTTTCCGGATGCGCCTGCATGGTAATCAGCGGATTGGTAATCTCCCTGATATAGCGTCTGCCGATTTCCCGGCGCCGCGCAGTCCATTCCGGCAGATACTTAAGACTCACACTTAAGACCGCCCCCTGTATTCCTTCCAGTCTGTAATTGTATCCTATCACATCATGATAATATCTGACCTGACATCCCTGATTTTTAAATGTTGTGATGGCATCATAGTATTCCTTTTTATAGCAGGTGACGCTTCCTCCTTCTCCAAACGCATACAGGTTCTTTCCGGGATAGAAGCTGAAGCATCCCAATTCGCCCAGGCTTCCCGCCATTTTCCCTTCATACAGCGCTCCATGGGCCTGTGCACAGTCCTCCACCACATAAAGTCCATGCTTATCGGCAATCTCCTTCACCCTGCCAAATTCAAACGGCTGACCATACAAATGCACGCCTATAATCGCTTTGGTCTTGTCCGTAATCTTCTCCTCAATCCTGTCAGGGTCGATCTCCCACGTGTCCGGCGTACAATCAACAAAAACCGGTACAGCGCCAGTGTAAGTAACCCCCCAGGCTGTTGCAATATACGTATTTGCCGGTACGATTACCTCATCCCCTGCCCCGATTCCAAGTGCCATCATCGCACAATGCAGGGCAGAAGTCCCGTTATTTACCCCTGCTGCATAAGGAACACCACAGTATGCTGCAAACTCTTTGTCAAATTGCTCTGCAAAGCGCCCCCCTGAAAACGCCGTCTCTTCGCAGACTGCTTCAATTGCCTCTCTATACTCCTTCTGATGCTTCTTGTAATCCCTTGTCAAATCAATTCTTTTTAACATGCCATCCTCCATTCCAAAACACTACAGATTTATTTATGTCGTCAATTTATTTACATCGCGAACTCATTTGTGTTTCTTCTCCTGTCTGAACGTCTTTTTTAACCTGTAAATCTGCACCAGATAATTTTTAATGGTCTTCCACACTTTTACAGTCGTGTTGTAGTCTTCCTGCCATTCAACAGGCATATCATAAATCACCACTCCCATACGTTCCGCCCGGAGCAGAAATTCTATAGTATAGAACCAGCCATTGTCGTTACCGCTTGCAGCCACCAGCTTTTCCGCCGTTTCCTTTCGTAAGAAAGTGAATCCGCACACTGCATCCGTTGCCTTCATATGAAAAATGGTCTTCAACAGAAACACCAGCCCCATGGAAGTAATTTTCCGGTACCATTTACGCCCTTTTGTATCGGACTCTTTGCTGAACCTGCTTCCATTCACATATTCCAGTTCCGGTCTTTTAGAAAAAAGCTCTATGGTCCGCCCAAGATACTTGATATCAGTGGATAAGTCGATATCCATATATCCCACAAGTGCACATTCATTTAAGGCAATCCCTTTCCGGAAGGCAACACCTACTCCTCTCTCTCCCACTCTGACATAAGTCACCTCGGGATACTTCTCCGCCAATGCCTTTCCGATTTCAGGTGTTTCGTCCTCCGAACCGTTGTCCAGAATCGTAAGACAATAAGGAATGGAAACATTTTCCCTAAGGTAAGCCATGGTTCTGTCAATGCCGCTTTGGAGCCGGAGCCTTTCATTCAGCACCGGAAACAAAAGATTAATCGATAATTCTTCTCCCTTCATCGTTTTACCACCTTTTCTATATCTGAAACCAAATACCTCTGCTGCTTGAAAATCAGATTAAGCAGTACCGACAGATATTTTAGGATAATCGTAAGCAGTGCAAAAACGCCGAAAAATCCTAGTGCCAGAAAACCCATGGTAGAAAGCCAGCCCTCCACTGGTTTTGTATTGTTGAAGATATCAGAAATAATATAAATACCCATTCCTATGATGACCATCAAAAATACCCCGCATATGATTGCGGATACCCGCTCAAGTACATTGGTAAAGTATATAAAAGAATCAAGCGCCAGCGCTGTGCGCTCCGATGTCACCGTCTTATTTTTTACCCTTACATTCACATCCTTGCTGTTATAAAAAATCGTATCCGCCTTTAATCCGCAATTCATATAAACTGCTTTACGGTATGGAATATACTGCCCCATAGACTTGATCCTGTTGATTGCTCTTCTGGAAACAATCCTGAAGGTCTCCGGTCCAATCCTTCCATTTCCTCTGCTCGTGCTGTTATAAAGAGAGTAAAACATTTTAGAGGTCAGGCGGAGTTTCCCTTTGCTGCTCGCCGCCACAATATCGTTCCCTTCAAGCAGTTTGCGATATACTTCCATTAATACAGCAGGGTCATAGTCCACAAAGATATCATCAAATTCAAACACAAAATCTCCGATTGCAATATCCCTCCCCGCATTCATGGCGCTCTCCAGTCCTTGGAAAAAACTCATATGAACTACATTGACCATCATCTTAAGCTGTCTGCTTTCCACATAACCCCGCAGGACCTCTATCGTCCCATCCTGACAGGCATCATCCACACATACCAGCTCATACTGTTCAAAATTTTCTTCACATACCGGAAGAACCGTATCCAGAAAATATTTTACATATGAAGCCACATCATGCAGATAGACCACCAGCGATATGAATTTCTTTTCCTTTTTATTCATAACTTCTGTTCATCTCCTTTCTAACCCAGCCCGCAAGCTGCTATTCCAACATCAGATATTCATCCAGATCATACACTGTATTGATCTTCCCGGATAAAACGCTGACAAACATCGGCTGCCTGCTCATGACCTTAATTGCTGTTGGACGGGAATCATCAACCTCTGAACTTTTCAGAATCGGCTTCATGGAATACAAGGATTTCTCATAAGAGTAAGTATATTCCGGTTTCATATACTTATCAGCCAGATGGGACATGTATGGCCATGCCGAATCCGGTTTATGCATACATTCACTGCAATTCCCAAGGTAATCCGGCGTGCATCCTCTTCCCTCCATTCCGCTGCCGCTTTGGCAGGAGAAGGTTGGTTTTAAGTCATAGCTGGTCACATGGGGTGTAAATGTCACCGCCGTAAGAGAATGCAATCCTGTCCGTCCAAACGGCATGATGGAAAAGAACGGTCCGTCCATAACCGTTATTCCAATATCTTTCAACGCGTCAGAAGGCTTACATAATATAATCTCACACAACTCATATTTGATGTCGAACAATTCCTTTTCTATGCCCTCCACCTTATCAATAATCTGATTTACAGACGCGTACGATGCATTGAGCAGATAAGGCGCTTCATAGCTGCTGCCATCCTCCATCTGTACCAAAAAGGTCCTATCCTGTTTCAAAATTCTGTCTATGCGCGCATCAAAGATCATCTGAACGGCTGAATTGCCATACAGCCTGTCCTCATAATATTTCTGCAGGATTTTTGCATCATAGGTATATTCCTCCGTCAAAAATGCCCCGTCGCACATGCCCTGTTTAAAATATCTGGAAATCGGCGCTTCTTCACATTTGATACCTGCCGCTTTGCAAAATTCCTTAAACTGATTTGCACTGGTCCATGAAAATTTATCCGAAGTGGCATAAATCTGATCAAATTTATCATGAATGCAGAATCCAAAATCCTCCACGAACCGTCTGAAATATCCAGCGGATTTTACCGCTGTGGTCAGACTTCTGGGGTAATGATATCCCATATGGACTCTTGCCTGATTAATGTAGGTAGCGCGCATAAATGGCGCACTGTCATATTCAAGCACCAGAATATGCTGCCCCTTTTGCGCGCAAAAATCAGCAGCATATAAACCATATAAACCAGCACCGATTATTATTTTATCATACTGTCCCGACATAAAAATCAATCCTTTCGCAGTATAACCTGATAAATTGTATACTCTTCTCTCCTGGCAGTCTCCCCCACAGTCTGATACAAGACTTCACACTCTGATAGTCCATCTGTCTCCGTCAAACAGCTTTCCCCTGAATCCAGAAGATAAAATGACGATTCCCCCGGAAAACTTATTCTTATCCACTCAAGAAGCTCTTCAAAGCTAATCTTTCTCTCTTGATCATCGCTCCAGTCTGCATAGCTTTCTTTCTGTCCGTTTCCTGCAAAATAAAAGGAATACTCCGGCAGATAGGCAAGCACTGTAGAGGCATAAGGCACATTCACAGAAATTATCAACGCATCCGGCGCTATATTTTCCTTGATGTATTCCGCCGCATAGACTCCATCCGAATAGACTCCATAGAGAGCATTTTCAAGACTGGACGCCTCCTCCCTGTCGTTCCACCGCATGAACATACAAACGGATAATATCAGCATCAACCCCTGCATTCCCCAAAGTGCGATTCCTGCTGCCTTTCCAGCAGGTCTTTTTTCTTTCACCTGAAGCTGCAGGACCCACACCGTCCAGAGCATTACAAAGCAAAGTGCTATAAAGTGCCAGATATGCAGTTGGTAAATCACTGCACTGAAAAGTGCTTCAAACAGATAGGCGGCTGCCATCACGACTGCTGCCCACACGTTCTTCAGCCTGACAGATACTACCAGTAAAAGAACTGCAAACAAGCACAGAAAGAGCTTACAAAAGGTTTCACCTCTTCCTGTCAGCCGTATCAAAATCCAGCAGGAATAATTTCGTATTTCCTTAAGCAGATCCATAACTCCATAACTGTTGACCTGAAATACAGGGCTGTCAGAGACATGATAAAACTGCAGGACCAACAAAAACAAGCTAAACAACGGAATCCAAATTCCCTTTAAAATATTGAAAAAAGGAGCCTTAGTCCTTTCCCTGAAACACTTCCATAGATTCTCGCAAAGCCACATCAGGGAAATCATCCCTGCCGCCATCAGAATCACCACATCCGACTGCACCAGAAGCCCTAAAAGCAGTCCATATAAAACACATTTTTCATTTCTCTTCGGATAACACAATGCCAATAAAACAAGCAGCAAGGCAATAAGGCAATAATTCCTGGCTATTTCCGCATAGTAGTAAGTGAATATGGGACTGAATACAGCTGCCGCTTTTATAATTTTGCTCAAAGGCGCCTTAAACAGGAACAGACCTGCACTCACTGCCATAATCAGATAACTGATAAAACTGATGGTCCGAAAAGGCAGCCCCGCCTTGGCAAAGGGCATAATCAGCAGATACCATAGGCAGGGATGCCCTTGGTACTTGATTTCCGCAAATAGCTGCAAGGGAGAAAGATACTTTGCCATCAGCCATACATTTGCTTCATCTCTCCATAATTCGTGCCGTGCAAGTAAAATCCCATTAAAAATCAAATATCCCAGAAATACTGCTGTCAAAATGACCCTGTCTGTTTTTTGCTTTTTATTTATATCTATCATTTTTGCCTCCATCGCCGCAGGCTATATTTCTTTTCACACATGTTTTATCATACCATAAAAACGCCGGCACGCAAAGCGTGCCGACGTATATTTTACACCATTATAAATGATTTAATTATTTTTTGTCTCCTCATAACTTAAAATCATCTGCGCAAGAGCATCCGCATAAAGTCTTCTGCCCGCTTCTGTCAAGTGAACCCCATCCTCCAGATATTCTTCCGCCGTATAACCGTCAATTCCAAGATCCTGATAGGCATTAAAGAATAAGGTCTGCTTTTCATTTGCCACATAATTGCATATTCCCTTATAGTCAAATAAGGTGCCATATCCATTGTTGACAATGTTTCCATCGCCAATCATCCATGTTCCGTCATAAAACTGTGCATAATTGGGGGCACATAAAATAATAGTCGCATCCGGCGCAATATCCCTCAAATTGTCCACTGCATAACGCAGCGCTCCGGCATAGGTCTTCAAATCATAAAGTTCCTTGTCTGTACTGTCAAGAGGAGTTGCCCTGAAGAAATCATTCATGCCATACTCTACGATAAAATAGTCTGTCTGTGAAAAATCAATATTAGGATTGTCTAAAATGTCCTTCACGACTTTTCCCTCAAATACATCTGTGGATATATCGCCCATAATCGCCCTGACTACACCTACCAGGCTTGTCGATGTCCACTTGCTGGCTTCTGCCGATTCCTCATATTCAAGGGCTGCGCAGGTTCCGCCAATGGCAAGATTGAACACATCTGCCTCACATGCAACAGATGTCAAATACGGAACGCCAGTCCCATCCCTATTGGAATCAAAGATACTGTCCCCTAAGAATACAAGCTGCAATCCTCTTCCTTGCGGCTCTCTCTGATCCTCTTCGGTAATCACCTGTTCCTGCTCTGGTTCCTGAAGCGGAATCTCCGGCATAATGATTTCCGGTGTGGCGGTCGCTGCCGGAACCTGCTCCTTTGAAGAGAGCTCCTCTTCCTCCAGCACCTCTCCGGTTTCAGTAATGACTATATTTTCAGGCAGGATTTCCTCATTCGTTCTTTCTTCTGCCTTTCTACCGCATCCAGTCAGTACTGATATTGCCAAAACTGCTGCCAAAAACAGACTGACACTTCCCTTTCTATGAATTGTTCTCATGTTCTGCACTCCTCCACCTTCTACTGCTCATACAGATAAATCGTTCTAACAAAGAATATCATATTTTTTCTTGAAATGCACATCATAAGAAGCATATTAAGATTTTTTTCATGAACCTTAAACAATTCTTAACAACTTACTCATTTCATTATAGTTTATTCATCCTTTCTGATTATATTCCAAAAACCATTTTGCAAACCTGCTAAGCCCCTCTTCTATGGTCGTTGCCGGTTTAAAACCGTAATCGTCCATCAGATCCTGCACATCCGCATAAGTTTCGTAGACATCTCCCGGCTGCATGGGCAGATATTCCTTTTTAGCTTCTTTGCCAAGACACTTTTCAAGCACTGCTATATAATCCATCAGTTTTTCAGGCTTATTATTTCCTATATTGTAAACTTTGTATGCAGCGCCATTTTCGTCTTCAACAGGCGGATTACAAAGAATGTTTTCCACCCCTTTCACAATATCGTCAATATAAGTGAAATCACGCATCATATCTCCGTTGTTGTAGATTTGGATCGGTTCGTCTGCCATAATCTTCTTTGCAAACTTAAAATATGCCATATCCGGTCTTCCCATAGGTCCGTACACAGTGAAGAACCGAAGCCCCGTTAAGGGGATTCGGTACAACTTGCTATAGGAATATGCCATCAACTCATTAGATTTCTTGGTCGCTGCATACAGACTTACCGGTTTGTCCACTTTATCATCCGTGGAAAATGGCACCTTCTTATTTCCTCCATAAACGGAGCTGGATGAGGCAAAGACAAGGTGCTCTACCGGATAATGACGGCATGCCTCCAAGATGTGAAAAAATCCGACGATGTTGGATTGAATATAGGCATCTGGATGATCGATGCTGTAGCGAACTCCTGCCTGTGCCGCCAGATTCACCACAATCTGCGGTTTATAAGTCTCAAAAGCTGCAAATACCGCATCTTTGTCTGCCAGATCGGCCTTAATGAAGCGATACTTTGGCTCATTTCTTAAAATAAAAAGACGCTCCTCTTTCAGTGAAACTTCATAGTAATCATTCAGATTGTCAAATCCGATTACCTCCGCGCCTTTTTCCAGTAATGCCTTCGACAAATAATAACCGATAAACCCAGCGCCGCCGGTAATCAGATAACGTTTGGATGGATCTAGTGTTTTCATACGCTCCCCTTTATGATTCTTTCGATTTTAATGCTTCTATTTTATACTTATAAAGAGGTTTCGTCAAATATCTGATTCAGATATAGAAATCCGAAAAATCCGCCTTCATCCGTCAAGCTGCTCACGTCCGCCCCTGCCGGAATAATCACCTCATGCATCTCTCCCTGATATTGATAGTGGATGATGACTGTCACATCCGGTCTTTGGGAAATGGCATCAATCACTGACTGATGAAAACTGATCCATTGCCGGGTGCTGATGAGCACTTCATTCGTCTGGGTATTTTCAATCGCCTTAATTGCTTCCTGCTGAAATGCCGCATAGGCTGAATTAGGCACCTCCACATAATGAAAAACCTCGCCGCACAGGGTACACTGCTGCGCCATAAGCGCATCCCGCTCTGCTGTTGCAGTTCTTATCAATTCATAATCCAGATTATGGGTACATGTGCCATTCTCCCTTTGCAGTTCCTTACCTGACACTTCATTTTGCTCTGCATCCGTCACCTCCGCAACTTCCATTTTATCTCCCGATTGCGTCACCTGATAATAGTATTTGGAATTAATCTGTGTGATCCTGCCGTTGTAATCCATTCCTACAGATGCAAGATAAATTCCATCCGTCGCAGAGGCTGACACTGCTGTCTCCTTTCCCTCTCCGGCATAAGGGAGTTTTCTGTGTGCCGCAATAGAAGTCTCTCCATCTGTTTCCATCCGATATAAATACAGTGTCATTACACACCCGCTCTGGGCATCATAACTCTGATAATCACACTGTGCCATAATCTGTGTCCCATCCTCCGATGCTGCGACCTGTAGATTTACAATCACCGGTGCCTCTGCCGCCTGTACCTCAGACGATGCCCCTGTTCCCAACATCATTCCCCAAATCATACTGATTGCTGTCATCCCTGCCAGCAGCTGCTTTTTCCATTCTTTTCTCTTCATCTGTTTTCTCTTTCCTTTCTCCTTAACTGGATCTTGTGTTGTCCGGCGCTTGTCTTGATTGAATCAGTCTTCATATAGTTCCTCAATTGATACTTTAAGGATTTCCGCCATTGCCCGTAGTTCAAAATCGGTTACAGTCCGCTCATGGCTCTCTATTCTTGAGATGGAACCCCGGCATATATAAATTGCATACATCTCCAGTTTCTCCGATAATTCCTTCTGGCTTAATTTCCTTTCTATTCTATATTTTCTGACTTTTTCTCCCACAACATTCTGCGTTTCGTAATCAATGATTCGCGCCATGACTGATCTCCATAAAAAAATGACACAAATATTTTATTACACTTCCTTTCTTTTCTCGTCCTGTAACAGGACACACCGTAAAAAATGCAAAAAAGAAGAAGCTCACCGGCTTCCTCTTAATCACTCCTTTTTCTTTTTATACTTATTTCTGTCAAATTCTTATTTTTTCCTGACAGCTACCCCTTCAAACCCATAATATCTCGACAATCCTTTGTTTTCCCAATCTTCAGGATCTTCTTTTATGTCCGAAAAATATAGCAATACAGGCTGTGTCGGCAGGGGTTCCACTTCTATCACACCTTCTCCTCCGCTGCGATAAATTTCCATGCGTTCTTTCAGCGCATCTCCGTAAGCAGCCGCACTGCCATTTAATAAATCTGTACATGCTGATGAAAACGTGTAATAATAGGGCTCCGGTATAACGGTAAGCACCGACCCTAATACCAGAAAGAGAATGCATCCGACAAGACACCAGCAGCTTTCCGCCGAAAAACCGTGAGAATCTGCTATATCAACTTTCGTCTGCCTGCTTATCCACTTTTGTCTCACCCATCCGGTCACATATCCTACGCACAAAGAAAGCACTAGGATATACATCAGATAAGTAAGCGCCTGTAATCTTCCCGCTTCCATGTTCCCTACCGCAAATACCGGCGGCGTTATCATGGCTGATGTAAGACAGAAGCCAAAAAGCAGCACAATCAGCGGATACGGAAAACGGAACGAAACCTTTTCCGCCATATGCCAGAATAAGGGTATCAGCGCAATCATAATGAGAATAACGGACCATGTGGTCCATTCATTCATTGCCCGGTCAAGGCAATCGTAAAAAGAGACCAGCACCGCCTTAACCGGATTCATCCCATTTGCCCCCTCTGCCCGCACCCAGTTTCCGGGAGCAGCCACATTGAGAAGAAATCCCGCATAGAATATTGCGATGGGAATACCTAAAGTTCTGCATCTGTTCCACTTTTTACAAAGACCGATCAGCAAGGCTGCCGCCAAAAGAACAATCGCCGCATTCAGCGCGCTCATCTGATTTCCGCCTCCTGTCAGGAATCCCAAAAAGGAAGCAGCGGATAAATCCCATATTCTTTTTTTCCCGGTGTCATAAATCGCCGAAATCAGCAGTCCGAAATAGAACAAAGACATACTGTGCACAAAAATGTAATTTGCCGCTCCACTGTACCAGTAAAAAGCCTCGCAGCGTCCTGCCGGGCACATGCACTGCACAGATGCAAAGAGTACCAGCATGGCAGCACTGTGGCTTATCAGCTTATCTGCCTTAAATGCTTTTACAAAAATGGCATGGAACAGATACATCACGGAAAAGCTGAGCATTCCCAGCATGATCCATGTGGTCAGAACATACCACCGCTCTCCAAAAGCGCTTGGAGGCACCGCCATCAGAAAATTGGAGGTGAAATATCCCATCCAGTTCGCCCAGTCATCTGCTGCTCTCACAATTCCCTGCCAGATGACCGCAAATACATTGTGTGTTGCCATCCATGTCTGATGGCAGTTGCTGCCAATGGAGTAATCATCAGCACTAGGATAATTATACCATGCAATCCACAGAAGCGGAATCAGACTGCATACATAAACAACTGTAGTAAAAACGGCAAAGGTCTTCGGTGTAATCAGTTTCCGCAGCTGCCTGCTCCACCTTTCTCCTACTTGATCAATCTTCTTTTCCAAATCTGCTTTCATTTTAATACCCATGCCTTTCCTGCAAATTCTTATAATGCTCTTATTGTATACTCGCCGTTCTATTTCGTCAAATCCGTTTTCCAATCTTGCCAACCCTTAGTTTCTCATATATACTTAAGCTGTAATAACTATCGGAATAATTATTTCAATCATAATGAAGGAGTTTTATATAAATGCCAGTCGAAGAAAAGCTATCCATCATCATCCCTTCTTACAATGAGCAGGACAATATACAACGGACTTTTCACACCATTTGCGAGATACTGACTGCGAATCAAATCCCTTTTGAGATTATCTTTGTGGATGATGGTTCTAAAGATTTAACTTATGTTCGTATACAGGAATTATCTTCCCAGCATACACAGGCAAAGGGAATCTCCTTCTCAAGAAATTTTGGCAAAGAAGCTGCCATTTTCGCCGGTCTGGAAGTTGCCGAAGGCGCCTGCTGTCTGATTATGGACTGCGACTTACAGCATCCTGCTTCCTTGATTCCTGAAATGTACCGCCTTTGGAAAGAGGGGTTTGAGGTAGTGGAGGGAGTCAAATCCTCCCGCGGAAAAGAAAATCCCCTGCACACGTTATGTGCAAAAACCTTTTACCGTATTATCAGCAAAGTAACCGCCATTGATATGTCACAGGCTTCTGATTTTAAACTTCTGGATCGGAAAGCTGTAGATGCGCTTCTTATTATGCCGGAACGCGCTCCCTTTTTCCGCGCTCTGTCCTCCTGGGTTGGATTTAAGACCACCACCCTTCCTTTTGAAGTACAGGATCGGGAAATTGGCGCTTCCAAGTGGTCGCTGTGGAGTCTTATCAGATATGCCATTCGGAATATTACTTCCTTTTCCAGCGCGCCGCTACAGTTGATTTCACTGCTTGGCTGGATTATGTTTTTTGCTTCTATTGTTCTTGGGGTTCAATCCCTTTACCAGTATTTCAGCGGCAATGCTTTGGAAGGCTTCACGACCGTGATCCTTCTACAGTTGGTAATTGGGAGTGTACTTATGATCAGTCTGGGATTTATTGGACATTATATTTCAAGGATTTATGATGAGATTAAAGCAAGACCGCGGTATATTATAAGTAAGAGGTGCGGGTGTTGATTTGTGAGTGGTGCCTCGTTCCCGTTGGACGGAAACTCAAGTCATGATGAAGAATGCCCGTAGTGAGGGCATTCTTCTCTTCACATTCACGCTATCTTCCTATGCTGTAGTATTCTACGCCGGCAGTTTTCATTTCGGATGGGGTGTATAAGTTTCGTCCGTCGTAGACTAGGGGGGTGTGCATTTTTTCCTTAAAGTTCTCTGGCGTTATCGCTTTGATTTCGGACCATTCGGTGAAGATGAAGCATATATGGGCTCCGGTCAGGGCTTGTTCGGGCGAGGCGGCGTAGGTTATGGAGCCTTTGTCGATTTTTCCTTCGGGGAAGAGATATTTGGAGCGTTCTGTTCCCTTGGGGTCATAGGCATGAACTTCGGCGCCTGCTGCAAGAAGGAGTTTCAAATTGTCGATGGACGGGGCTTCTCTCAGGTCGTCTGTGCCGGACTTGAAGGTAAGACCGAGCACTGCCACCTTCAAACCGTTGAACGAAATCATTCTTTCTTTTGCTTTCTCGAACAGGCGGGTCTTCTGGGCACTGTTTACGTCCACACAAGCTTCTACTGTTTTTAATTGATAGCCATGTTCTCTTGCAAGGAATTTTAATGCTTTGGTATCTTTGGGGAAACAGCTTCCGCCGAAGCCGATACCGGCATTTAAAAAGCGTGCACCTATTCTCTCGTCATAGCTCATGCCTTTTGCCACGTCTGTTATGTCAGCGCCTACCAGTTCACATAAGTTTGCAATGTCATTCATGTAGGAAATCTTAAGTGCCAGAAAATCGTTGCAGGCATATTTAATCATTTCGGCGGAACGACGTTTTACGGAAACGATGGGCAGACCAAAGGGTTCATAAATCTTCTGAAGGAGCGCCTCCGCCTCCTTGCTTTCTGTACCGATGATGATTCTGGCAGCATGAAGAGTATCATGGACTGCTGTGCCCTGTGCCAGAAATTCTGGGTTGGAAGCGACCTCCACCTTTACATCATGCACAAGGAAATCTTTAATGAATTGTTCCACCTTATCATTGGTTCCTACCGGAACGGTGGATTTAACAACTACCAGACAGTCCTTCTCCACAGTCTCTGCAATTTGTCTGGACACCTCCGCTATGTAGCTTAGGTTCGCACTTCCATCCGGCATCTCCGGTGTTCCAACACCGATAAAGATTGCATCCGCATCTTTATATGCCTCCGCGTAACTTGTGGTGAAATGCAAGGTTCCCCGGGCATTATTCTTCTGCATCAACTCTTCCAGCCCCTCCTCATAGATGGGGGATACTCCCTGACGCATCATCTCAACCTTTTTCTCATCAATGTCCACACAGGTTACCTGATACCCCATTTCTGCAAAGCATACACCTGCAACTAAGCCTACATAACCGGTTCCCGCAACTGCAATTTTCATATTCTGCCTCCTTATGATTCATAATTTTTTTTAATTAAAATTTATTTTGTTAAAACTTATTTTTTAAATTGATTTTCAGTAATATCTTATTTAGTCCGAATGCTGCTAACGGGAGCATCAGGACAAAATACCCTAAAATGTATCTTGCCTGCGCTTCCCATATCATGTGGAATAAAAATCCCCCGAAAATATTCAGCACGAAATAAGCACATTCCAGGGTCCACTCCTTGCGCAGGAAAAGGCAATACGCTCCTGTACATAAAAACATAAAGAAATGGTAAACGTTCATTAACCAGTAGAGCACATTCCTTCCTGTTCCATAGATAAAAAACTCTGCCAACGAAGACAGGTTCTCCACGTGCCTGCTGTTCCATTCATTGGTGATCATTGCCTGAAAAGTGGGCGCATTCCACTGGGAAGTATATTTCTTGTAGAAAAAGTCCAGCGCGTATCGCTGTTCATGGGCGAATCTGCTCAAAGACTCTTTTAAATTCTCCACACATGCCTGTGTCGTCAATTCCCGGTCAAAGTTATTATCTCCGTAAACGTTCCAGTTATAGCTATTATACCAACCGCATGCATACCCTCCTTCATCAGCCTCCTGCATACTCATTGCAATCCAGGCAATCTTAGGAATGCCCTTCGGAAATTCAGAAAGACCTGCCCGCGCTGTATACACGCCGTTTACAATCCATGTGCCGACCTGAGATATCAGCACGATTCCCACCACCCAGACCAGAATTTTATATTTCTTGTTCCTGATGGAATGCAGGATAACGGCAATAACTGCTGCCACCACTAAAATATTGATATTGGATTTCACAACAATACCAGCTGACAGTAGCAGCGCTGCCTTTAAGATATTCTGCCACCTATCTGTTTTCAGATACCGGATGATGAAGTAAATACTGCTCACCCCAAAACTCCATCCTATTATATCGCCGTAAACAAACGTGGAAAAAAGAAACAATGGAAGCATCCCCATGGATAAAAGGGCTTCTATTCTATCTACGCTTTCTTCCTCAAACAGCTCCCTTGTAATCTTTCCCAGCATTTTAAGGATAATAACAATGCATAAAATATTGACCAGTTGAAACACAATGAAGTTTTCCACCCCGAAAATCTGATAAATCAACTCAAGAAGCGCTGCAAAACCAATTTGGAAGGAATATCGGTAAAGATATTCCCCCTGCTCAAATGCATGATAATTCTTCTGGAGAAATTCGATTGCAATATCACTGATCAATCCACTGTCACAGGTGACAACGCATCTGAAAAGGAGGACGATGAACAGACACAGGACCGCACTGTAAACTAGCGCCACCCTCTCAACCGGAATCTTCTTCATCCATTTTGTCCGCATGAGGAAGTAAAAACATATTAACATTACGGCTGTCGCGATCAGCACGGTGAGCGGATTGTCCCACTTATATCTGGCAGTTTCCATCACCTGATAAAGGTCAAAATAGGTTGTCCGAAGAAGACTGTTGACGGTGTTGAATGCAATCATGAACGCAAACGGTATTAAATAAAAAAGAGTCAGATTTTTTATTACTTTTGGTTCCTTCATGTTTATACCTCTGTATACCGCTGTCCATCTTTGCGGTATTTAATCTGTTCCCAGATTAGAATAATTGTAGTCAGAAACATAGATTGTGTATTTTCCTATTTTCCCCACTTCATTTACAAGTTCATCTTTTCCTGTTAGAAAGATGTCAAAACTGTCTTGTTCGGCATCTGTTATGATATATGCCGTTTTTTGCTCAAACGGCACATTAGGACAATACCAGTCTGCACTCGCAAGCCATTTGCAGATATCCATCTTTTCCACTGTCGCCACCGGACGCACACGGACAGTTCCGTTTGAAAGCACCGTCATGGTGTTCGCATTTTCAAATGTCGCATATGCTGTGAACAATTCCCGTTCCTCTAAAAACTCTGTCACCTGATGTTCCTCGGTAAGCGGCGGCTCATTAGATTGCAGTATCGGCAGATAAATCTGTATCAGGTTTGACAACGCAAGAACAACCCCCAACACTCCTAACATACATTTTATCGCATTGCCGCTCCTTTTCCATAACAAAGCTGCTGTAAATGGCAACAGAAACAGCAGGATAAAGTAATATCTTTCCGTACTTTCTACAGTTGTAAAGGCCACAATGAGCGCCGTCAGGATCGGGGATGCACACATTACCAACCACGCCCAATAAGCTGGCTCTATTTCCTCTCGCTTCCACATCCTATACAAGACATCCCCCAGTACATACAAAGTCATAAGCAACAATAACCCAAGGCATATTTTCCCTGGAAGAGCAGCGCTTTCAAATCCAACGGCACGCCCTATATCCGGTATGACTACCATGAACAGCTTTTGGAGTCCTTTTCGTATATTAGTAGATAACTCCTGCTCTACGGAAAATGGAAACTTTGTTCCCAGATAACTGAAAAAAAGCAGAAGCAACGTCCACAAGCTTATATAAAAATCATGCCTACTCCTCTTATGCTTCTGAAAAATACAATAAAAATTTCTAATCAATTCTATACCAAATAGCGGTCCATAAGTGACAAGAATTCCTCTTACCCCTTGTAAACCAAGCAGGAAGGCAAGCAAAATACCCCCCCCCGATAAATTTATAGACTATATTCCGTTCCTTTATAAGTGAGGCATACATTGCCAGCGTCACAAAAAGGATTACAACATGAATCGCATAATAACCGGCATATAAGTAAAGCAGCTCCAACATAGTGAGCCCGGACGGGATGCTTAGACATAAAAAGACCATCATCAGTCCGCCTGCCTTTGTCATCTCCACCGACTTAATAAATAGCAATATGGCAATCAAAACCAATATCGACATCATACAACATGCCAGACCAGATGACAATATCATATTACCAGTTAAACCATAGAAAAGTGATGCCAAGTTGGGAATACTGATAATCCTTACCTCTGTAGAGGGATACCATGTATCTGGTATGATCTGTCTGCTCTTCCATATCACTTCTCCAAGAATGGTTTCAGAAGCAATATCTGCATTCATATGATAATTATAATGAAAAAGATTGGTTATAAAAATCAGTAAAATAAAAGCCGCGCTTCCTGCCGCAAGCCCTGTTGCTATTTTTTTCTCTGTAGACTTACTCATTATGCTCATCTCTTTTTCCTATAAACTAATTACGCATGATCCTGTCTCCGTGCCCTGCTTCCTGCATTTAAAAATTCATGCATCTGACTTTCCATACATTCCTTTATATTACCACAAGTCAGATAAACATGGTACCACTCTACTAATTTTTCCATGGTTTTTTCAATATTCCACACCGGCTTCCAACCAAAAACCGCTTTCAGTTTGGAACAGTCCAGCTTCAAAAAACCCGCTTCATGAGGACCGCCGTCATATTGATTGACCCAGACCAGCTTATCCCCAGTCCTTTCCAGCCATTTCTCGCAAAACAGATTGGTCAGCTCTCCCGTGGAAAGGCAGTCTGCTTCGTCCGGTCCCACATTATAGTTTCCTGCAAGTGAGGGATTTTCATACTGCTCCTTTGCAAGCATCAGGTACACAACAACAGGCTCCAGCACATGTTGATAGGGTCTTACCGAATATGGATTTCTAAGGATAATATCCTCTTTCTTTGAGGCAGCACGCACACAATCGGGAATGATACGGTCTTTTGCGAAATCGCCTCCTCCGATTACGTTTCCCGCACGAAGTGTGGAAACTGCGATTCCTTTCGGCTTTAGGAAGGAATCTTTGTAACTTGAAGTAACTAATTCTGAGCAGGATTTGGAGTTAGAATAGGGGTCGTAGCCGTTTAGCTCTTCATCCTCCCTGTACCCCCAGCACCATTCTTTGTTTTTATAAACCTTATCGGTGGTGACATTGATCACAGAACGCACCGCGGGACTTTGCCGCACACATTCAAGCACATTTACCGTTCCCATGACATTAACCTCATAGGTGTAAACCGGGTCTTTGTAGGACTCCCTCACCAACGGTTGGGCTGCCATATGAATCACGATTTCCGGGCTGGTCTCCTCAAACACCTTTTTCAAGTGTGCCAGATCCCTCACATCTCCTTCTATGGAATGCATTCTATCTTTCAGATTACATAATTCAAAGAGAGAAGGGCTGGTTGGGGCATCCAGTGCATAGCCGGTTACATCTGCCCCTGCTTCTACAAGCAGACTGCTCATCCATGCTCCCTTAAAGCCGGTATGTCCTGTTACAAGAACTTTTTTCCCTTTATAAAAATCAAACCATTGCATTTTCTTATTCTCCCACAGACTGCACCCTGGCAATCGTCCTCCTTATGCCTTCTTCAAATGAATATCGAGGCAAGAATCCAGTATCTTCGTGTAACTCCGAAATATCTGCGCACAGATACATCACCTGCTTGGGTGCATATGGCTTTACTCCCAGCTTCAGCAAAAGTCCCGGCTGTATCTCATCCCGCATGATTTCTATATATTCCTTTAAAGGTCTTGCCTGCCCGCTTCCCAGGCAATAGACTGCGCCATCCCTACCCTGCTTCGCTGCCAGAAAAAGCGCTTCCGCTGCATCTGCGCTGTGCAGATAGTCCCATATCTGCTCTGCCGGCGTATACTCCGGCGACTTTCCCGCAAGCATCTTTCGGATGCTGGACATAATCATCGTCTGTTCGCCGTCATATTCACCATATACACTTAAGATCCGAAACCAGATATGTCTTATTTCAAGCTGGCTGCAGCGGAGCCGACTAAGCTGCCCTGCGCAGAGTTTTGCGATTCCGTAGCCGTTTTCGGGAAATGTCGGGACCGTGGAATTTAATTTTCCTTCAAAACGTCCATATTCCGCCTGGGACCCCGCTCCCACAAAGCATTCACATCCCAGCTTTTTGGCGGCTTCCACAGCATCTAATGCAAATTGGATATTTCTGCTCTGAGCATAAACATCATTTCTCCCCTCTCCCGATGTACATGCCCATGCCAGATGAAAAAAAGTATCATAGGTACCTGTTAAGACTTCCGGCAAAGTCCGCAGTTCATCCAGATTACACTCTATGATCTTTACTTTGTCAGAAACCGGAATCTGCGCAATTCTTGCAGATTCACGGTGACATATAACTGCTGCCTCAATATTTTCTGCAATACACTTTTGTATCAGCGCCATACCAATTGCGCCTGTGGGACCTGTTATGATTATCCTTTTCATGATTCGTTTTCACCCTGCTGTTCCGGCATATACCTGATTTTCTCAAATTCTTCTCTTTCTAAAAAAGGCGCCATATCATCCAGAGATGGTGATGTAATTCTTCCGTCAGGCATCACCTTTGACGAAGATTTCGGTGCAAAATTCTGCTTTTCATCTATCAAAACTTCGCACATACAAGGACCCTCACAGCAAAGCATTTCCTCCAGCACCAAATCACATTCTTCTTCGCTTCTTAAAAGAAAATACTTGAGCCCAAAGGCATCTGCCAGTTTTCCAAAATCCGGGAATCCTACACCGCTTTCCCCATCAATCCCAATAAAAGGAGGCTTAAAAAGATTCGTCTGCGTCTGCCTAATGGAATGATATCCGTTATTATTTAATATAAAAAGCTTGAGTTCAAGATGATTATGGGCTATCGTCGCCAGTTCCTGGAGATTCATCATCACACTTCCATCGCCGTCAAGGCATATCACCCTTCGGCTATTATCCGAAACCGCAACGCCCAGCGCAGCGGGAAGACCATATCCCATTGCCGCACAGCCGGAATTGGTGAACATCCTCTGCCCCTGTTTGATTTTACATGCCTGGAATGTCACGACACAGGCGCTTCCGTTACCGCAGATGATACGTTCTTCTTCTCCAAGATGTGCAAACAGCCTGTCTATAAACACATACGGGTTCATCGGTTCGTTTCCCTTTTTATGATAGCTTTCCTCCACAGCAGGATAGGTTCTCACAAGCTCCCGGCACCAAAGAACCCATGGTTCATGCTGTTTCTGGGGACAGTAATCCTCTGCAAGAAGCGCGTTCATCAAAGTCTTCACATCCGCGTGAATCGGCAGATCCGGACAGATGGTAGGCTTTGCCAATTCAACCGGGTCGATATCAACTACGATTTTATACGCATTTTTAGCAAAATCAAAGTGATTATATCCAATCATTCTGATATTCATCCGGCATCCGAGGCTAAGCAGCAAATCACAATTCTGTACGGCAAAGTTTCCCGCCCTGGTGCCAACAGTTCCCGGCATGCCCGCAAAATAGGGATTGTCATAAGCCACCGTGTCATTTGCATTCCATGCAGTCACCACCGGAATATGCAATTTTTCAATCAACTGAAGTAATTCGCTGTGCGCATCTCCCAGCCGTATTCCGGTTCCTGCAAGTATCAGCGGTGCCTTTGCCTCTTTGATTTTCTTAAGGATCATCTGGGCAGTTTCTTTTTTCACATTCGGTACCGCCCGCACCCTTTCTGTATCAGGGGCGAAATGGATAAGTTCTTCTGTTTCTATCACTGCTCCCTGCACATCCAGCGGAATATCCAGCCATACCGGTCCTTTTCTGCCTTCCTTTGCAAGATACAATGCTTTTTCCAGATGGTAAGCGATTTCCTTTGGCTCCGTCAACATCACAGCATACTTCGTCATATTGGAAACAGATCCTATAATATTAAATTCCTGATCCCCTAATTGCCTCAGTCCAAGCTCTGGACATGACCAAATGGTGGTCTCTCTTTTTACCTGCCCTGAAAGGACAAACATGGGAATGGAATCCAGCCATCCGCCCATCACTCCGGTGATGGCATTGGTTCCTCCGGGACCGCTGGTGACGCAGACCGCCGCCAGTTTTCCAGTCATCCTTGTATAACCTTCTGCGGCAATCGCACATGCCTGCTCATGGTGGTTAAACACACAGTGAAGTCCCTCCTGATGTCCCAACGCATCATCCAGATGCATGGCTCCCCCGCCTGTGACCATAAAGCAGTCTCTGATTCCTTGTTTCACCATGAACTCAGTTATATATTTTGCAACCTTGATTTTCATTTCCTGCTCCTGCCTTTATCCCTCATATCGGGAATCTGTTAAAAATGTAACCTGCAACCTGTCACGAACCTCTTTCAAAAAAGCGTTGGTATATTGATTCAGATATTCTGCCATATTTTTTGCAAAATCATATTCCATGTTGCTGTTATAATAGTTTGACGCTTCACTGGAATACCCGTCAAATCCTGCCAATGTGACTTTTCTGCATCCCAGCCCGACCAGCGCTTTGAGCAGCATCACCAGTGAATTGTCCACAATTTCTGCTTCGCTATCCATCAAGGAACTGAAGTTCAAAACATAATCAAAAGCTGCTTCCCTTGTCCCCGTAAGATTCGATGTCGCAATCAGAGCAAATTTCTCCTGGCTGAGCCTGGTCGCCAACTGTACATACCGCTTTGAGTTGCTTAAGAAAATATAATCCGGCGCAAATTCTTCAGGCACATAATTGATAGAAATAACTGTGGGACTATTATCTTTTATAAATCCACGAATTCTTTCCCTCTGCGTCTTTACTGTGACTCCCGGTCCAATCAGAAGAATCTTTCTGCCGCTTAATTCTTTCCCCAGCCTCGCCTTATCATCTGCGTCATTTACATCCTTTTTCTGGTATTCCACATAAAGCGCTTCTATCACACTCTTATCGTAGAGCAGCTTCTCTTCCCCCCGCAGCTTTCCCAGGATCTCATTCATCGACTTGATGGAAAGTGTACGCTTGTGCATCAAATATGACACATATTCAGGATGGCAGTCATTGAAGGCCGCTATATAGTAAAACATGTTGTATCCCCATGTTGCCGGATGATAGAACTGTGATATGTTGGCATCTATCGCCTCCAGGATCTGACTGATGTGATAGTGCTTTCCAAGGGCATTGTTCATATGCATGGCTACCAGTTCAATTGGCACATTCCCCGCACTTTTCCCCATTCCGTAAATGCTGCCGTCCACGATCATCAGACGGTCAATCCGGTTGGAAAGCATGGCGATACAGTTTGCGTAACCCATCTGAAAATTATTATGAGCATGGTAGCCGAGCCCGATTTCTGCATCAAGGTGCGCATCTAACAGATGAAAGTAGTGAAGCAGATTATTCTGATGCATCAACCCGTAAGTATCTACCATGGAAACAGCATAAGGTTTGACCTCATTTGCCAGTCTGACCACATCCATCATTTCTTCATCATCATAACTGGTGACTGATACCAGCTGCGCAAAAACCTTATATCCTTTCTCTTTCAGCCCCTTACAAAAGGCAAAAGCCGGTTCTCTTAAATGTTTTTTAAAAATAACCCTAATGCCGTCCAGAAAACTTTCACTACAAGGTCTGATATGCTCCATGGAGCATGTGCCATAGTCGATCATTCCTACGACCATCGCCTGCTTCCTGTCCAGTTTTCCATAAATCCGGACAACGCTGTCTGTGTCCGGCATGATACTGCGGTTAATATCGAAGGGTCTGCGCTCATCCAAAAATCCTATTTCAATGATATCTACATTGGCATCTACCAGCCTTTCAAAAATGCTGACAAGATTATCGTGTCCGAAATTCCAGTCATTCACATAGCCCCCATCCCGCAGGGTACAATCCAGCAATTGAATGTCATTCACAGCAATGCCTCCTCCAAACGATTTTTACATCATGCAGCATCGTGCATAATGTGTTCCGAACGGTAACGTCTATTCAGCAGCTTACCTTTAAGAACTGCGCTTTACCGTGAATCTTGATTATAACAGAATCAGCTGGGACAAAGATGCAGTCTCCTTTAAAAAAATGAATCGCCTCATGATTTCCAAAGAAAATCGTTCCACATCCTCCTGTACACAGCAATACCTGAAAAGAAAGTGCAGTGGTGTGAAAACTGACCATCTCCCGCAGCCGTTCTGTATTGACCAGCATCCTCTCTACCTGAAAATATTTGCAGCGGCATAAGAATTCAGTTGCACACCCGGGACGGAATTTTAAAACCCGAAGGATCTGACCAGGCGGTGTATTTCCCGTTAAATCTGCCACTTCAAGCGCCTTATCCACATGAAGCTCCCTCTTCCTTCCCTGGTCGTCCACACGGTTATAATCATATAAGCGATAAGTCAGATTCGAGCTTTCCTGTATTTCCGCAATCAACGCGCCGCCTCCGATGGCGTGAATCGTCCCTGCTTTGATATAAAACACGTCATCTTTCTTAACTGGCACCTTCTGAAGATATCTTGCAACGGTTCCCTGCTCAATACTCTTTTTTAAATCTTTGGCGTCTGTATCGTGTGAAAGACCATACACCAACTGTGCATCTTCTGACGCGTCCAGCACATACCAGAATTCCGTCTTTCCAAGAGAACCATGCTCATATTTCATTGCATACTCATCATCCGGATGCACCTGCACAGAAAGATCCTCTTTCGCATCAATAAATTTTATTAGAATAGGCAGTTCCCCTTTTTCCTGATGGTTGGCTCCTAAATATTCAGGGTGATGCTGCAATACGTCTGTCAATGTATGTCCATCATGCTCCCCGCCTGAAACGATACTCGGACCATCAGGATGCGTGGAACACTCCCATGTTTCCGCCAACGGAAATAAATCGATTCCTTTGGCAAAATCATCATTCAGCCGACTGCCGCCCCATAAGTAATTCTTCCCACAAGGCTTTAACAAAAAAGGACTATTCAAGTGGATACTTCTGTTTGTCATGGACGCTTATCTCCTTGCCAAGCTGAACCTCAACTAATTTTAATTCCGTTTCTGCAATGATTGTGTGACGGCAGCCAGCCTCCATGGTAATCACATCCCCTACGCCGACCTCCTGCTCCATACCGTCCACAATTGTATGTCCCTTACCTGCGATGACCGTCCACACCTCATCTCTGTTCCTATGACTGTGATAATTCATTTGATGTCCGGGGTTTAACGTCACTTTAATCGTCATGCTTTCCTCTTCCACATCCAAAACCCGGAAGCTTCCCCATGACTTTTCCGCAAACATAATCTGCTGATCGATACGGTCCACAAAAGGTTTGATATAACTTGACTGCTCCTTATCGGAAACAAGAATCCCTTCCGGGCTTGCAGATATCACTACATCATGGAGCCCCATTGCCAGCACCGGCACATTAAGTTCATTGATAATATGGACATTACCGCATTCTTCATTCATCATCGCCTCGCCTACGCAGGACTCTTCCATTGCTTCCGTAAGCGTATTCCAGGTTCCAAGGTCTTTCCACTGACCTTTAAAGCGCATGACTTCTATGTTATCTTCCTTCTCCACAACAGCATAGTCAAAGCTGATCTTCGTCAGAGTATCATACTTGGAAAATAAATCCTGATAATCCGTGAAATCAATCAGTTCGTGCGCCTTGTCCAGCACGTATTTTAATTTATAGGCAAACACGCCTCCATTCCATAAAGCGCCTTGCGCAATATATTCCTCAGCCGTTTTCACATCCGGTTTTTCCTTAAAAGAAGATACTTTGCTGACCTCTGCACTGCTCTCAGGAATAATATAACCGTATTTTTCACTGGGATAGGTAGGCTCAATCCCCATCAGCACCAGATTCGCCTCACTTGAAGCTGCACGCTCGCTAAGCTCCACCAGTTTCTGAAAATAATCATCATTCACATAGGGGTCAACAGGGCAGACCACTACAGACTCTTCCTCTGCAATCTTCTTCACATCACGCAGATAGGCGCTCACCAGTGCAATCGCCGGAAAAGTATCTCTTCGGCAGGGTTCCACCGAAATGCCCACGCTATCCCCTAATTGGTTATGAATCGCGGATACCTGCGTTTTGGATGTAGCAATGGTCACATTGGCATCCTGATCTGCCTTACATATCTGACGGAAAACCCGCTGCACCATTGACTCATAAGAGCCATCTTCTTTTTTGAAGATCTTGATAAACTGCTTGGACCGGATATCATTCGACAACGGCCACAGACGCTTGCCGGAACCTCCAGACAATAAAACAATATTCATAATTGATACCATACCTTTCTCGTAATTCTGCTATTATTTAAGGATAACACGAATGTGAATAGAAGAAAAGCGCATAATTTACTTATCTGCACACTATCTTCCATCATCCTTTTACTCCCGGATCAGATAAATCTGATCGTTTGGAATTCTCGCCGTGTCTCTGTACGGACGGGATGCGGATTCAAATAAAATATACATTCCCCGGGCTGTCATCTGTATCTGCTCCGCCCCTTCAGGAAGTGTATGCGTCTTGGCAGGTTCTATATATTCCGTCCTCTGATCATCATACAAAAATTCGAGCAGATGGGAATCTTCCGTCTCACAACTCTGACTCAACAGCATATATCGCTCACCTGCCAGCACGTCTCTTTTAAAAGTTATCCCCTGAATTTCTTCCGGTATTGTGACGCTCGATATAAGCTGTGGGTTCTGAATATCTGACAGATTATACCGGTTTAGGACACCGCTTGCCCCCTTCACATAAGAACCTACAAACAGCTCCTCTTCCGACAGTGTCAGGAAGGACGCAACCTTTGATTCATTCTGATTAACCAGTCCTGCATCAAAGCTTACCTGTATTTCTCCCTGATAAGTATCCCCCAGAATATCAGACCACGAAACAGCATATACCTTTCCCGACGGTCCTGTCACCCACAAAAGATCATGCTCTTCATCATAAGCAATTCCCCCGGTATGGGCTTTAAATCCCAGATCCACCATTTTCTGCAGCTCTCCGTTGATACCCATAATATACAGAATACTATTTCTTTCTCCCGAGCGACTGTAAGCTGAAACAACCAGCCTGTTCCCCGCCTGCGTCAGTCCCTGCACTACCATATCCTCGCATTCTGCCGGAACATCAGCGCCATACAAACCAGGCATCGGAACAGAGCCTTCAAAATTCTGTGCCAGATAGCAGTACTCCGGCTGGCGTATCACTTTTGCCACCCCCGGATAATTGGTCACGATACCGTCCACTCCCATAGCTTGTACATTCTGCATTCCCTCAGGTGTATTTACCGTCCATACAAAAGCCTTCCTTCCGGCCGTATGAATCGCACTTACCGTATCCGGTCTCACAGACTCTGTATAAAGCCCATAATAATCCGCCGGGAACTCTTCCGGCAGTGTAGTTTTTCCAGAGTAGGTATTGTATAACGTCTGTAAGTCGGAATCCAGTTCTTTGAAATGCTCCAGATAATTGTACCGAAAAGATGCAAAGACACACTTGTCCTTCATATTACACTGCTGTACCACCTCAAGCACTGCCTCTTCAAATCCTTCTACTTCACCGATATCCTTTAATTCCAGATAAACCTTACACTCCGACGTGCCAATCAGTTCCAACGCCTCTTTAAGAGTCGGAATCCTCTCTCCTGCAAAAGAAGGGGAAAACCAGCTTCCTGCATCCAGTGCGGAGAGTTCCTCAAGCGTATAATCAGAAACTGCGCCCTTCACTCCTGTAATCCGCTTCAGGTCATTATCGTGGAAAACCACCACCTGTCGGTCTTTGGACAACTGCACATCCAGCTCAATATAATCAGCCCCTATATCCATAGCGCCGGCAAAAGACGCCAGTGTATTTTCGGGAAATACAGAGGAATATCCCCTATGAGCAACAACTTCCGGCATATTACTACTGTATTCTCCCTGCACTTCCTGCTGTTCTATCCCCTGTGCTTCCTTTTCAACTTCCTTCTGCACCTGACCCTTCCACGCTGAAAATCCTAAAATGCCTGCAAGAAGTATCGCCAGCATGACAATACCTGCTTTGTAACGCGCTTTGTTAGAAAAGAAAAACGGATATACTGCTATAATGAAAACTGCCAGCGTAAATGATGTAAAAAATCCTGCGTATTTACTTCCCACTGCCATTCGCAGTGCAGAAAGAAGCACGGTCAGAATAAAAACAATCCCTGTTCCGCCTACAACAAACCGGACACACTTATGCGTCCTTGTTCCCTCCGTCTCAAACCGCACAAAACGTCTCTCCAACACCCATCCAATAAAAAATCCCATTCCGGCGCCCGCGTTTGAAAGACAGCCCGCTAAGAGCATAGGACAAAAGCATAAAAGGCAGCCCACCACTGCCACCAGAATATCCCTGTTCCTGCCATTTTCCACCCAGCACAAAACTTTTTCCAGAAAGAAAATCAGCAAGATCCCTATCGCCAAAGCTGCCAACACATCCTGCGGCGTATGCACTCCCAGGTAATTACGCGAAAAAGCAATCACCGCCAAAATCCCCCAGCATACAACAGAAAGGGCACGTTTCCTTCCTTTCCACAAAGAAGCCCCCATCGCTCCCCATACAGCAGTTGCCCTGCTGGTATGACCGCTGGGAAAAGAATAGCCCCCGGCTCCTGCTATGGCTTCCTGCACAGGCATAATCCGCTCATCCCTGACCCAGGGTCGGTCTATCCTGCATTTCCATTTTAGGAACTGATTCCATGTGCACGCAATCGACACATTGAATGCCATCAGCACTCCCGCATGCTTATCCACGCACCAGTAGATAAATGCCAGTATCAGAAAAGTGATGGTCTGCTCACCCAGCTCTGTTGCTTCCAACATAAACGAATCCAGCACTCCGCCGAACATTTCTCTGATATTTTGTAGAAATAAGAGATATTGTATATCCATTTTATTGTCATCCTCTCTTGTGGCTGCCCATTTTACTTTTTATTCTATCTTTACCATGCAGTTCTTTAATCAATAGTGTTTTATCCACCTAATAGTATGATTTGTCTATTATCTCTTTATAATTTTCTACTCCGATTGCAAGTTTTTTCTTATTCATGGCGCGCACTCCGTTCTTAACATATCTCTAATTATAACAAACCCCGCTTTAACCCACAATCCCAAACACTTTTGAACATGAGAATCTAGTACAGGATAGTTTAAGGACGTATACGATTGCCTAATCATATACGTCCCCGATAATTTTTTCTTCACAAATGAGTCATAACTGGCAATTGCCAAGTCTACAAGCTCCGCATCGTATAGAATTGATGGATGAGGAAAATGTCCAACAAATCTACTTCTTCAATATTTCTATTCTACATCTGTGTTCTTTCGTTTTTTTATTATAACAAATACCTACAGCCAATATCCGTCCGGTATATTGGGGTTCTTCCCCCAATTTTCCCTTAAAGCATAGTTCTTACTCTTAATTTGAGCAATTGCTTCTTCCGGTGTACTATCGATTTTCAATTCAAGAATAATGCAGTCCCCATTTTTATGCTTAGGGTAAAAAATAAAATCTACAAATCCTTTTCCAGCCTTATCTTCTCGCTCAACCCAGTATTTATTTCGTGCAGAAAGATAACACAAATTTATTATGGCTGACAGTTCAACTTCGTTATTATATGACAGAATGGGGGCCTCTGTATCATGTGCAAACTGAAGAATTTCTTCCATTATTTTCGTGTCACCGGCTATCGTCGCCTGAATCATTTGCTCCGACTTTTTTGCAAGATTATAAACATATCCAAGAGAATCCTTGGATAATAGCAGTTCATTAAATTTATCCATCAATTCCTTGTTCGGAATCAGAACCTCTCCACATTCATAAGTCAAAAGACCATACACTACCATTGCTGAATAAATCTGTTCTTTGGTATTAATTTCCATTGAGGCAGCTGAAAACTGTCCAATATCGGTTGAAATACGCTCACCTGATACCAAAAGTATCAAGTCATCTCTTACATCTTCGATATCATGACGGACATAATAAAACAACTCATCATATGGTCCGGAACTGGTCCAATAATTCCGGAGCTGATTATCCGTCAGTGCCAAAACAACAGAACGAGGGTTGTAAAGCTGAAGCCCTGTAGTGGTGTAATACCCGTCATACCAAATACGCAATTCTTCACGGCTAAATTTGGGAATCATTTCTTTCTTTTGATAAATTTCGTAAAGGCAATCCACCTCTATATCGGAAAACCCAAAATATTCACTGAATTTCTCTGATGTCGCCATGTCATATTCTGCGAACATATTCAATTCAGATCCGCTGGAATACTTTGCAATTGGAAGAACACCTGTCATGTATACAAACTCTACGTAGGATTGATCTTTGAGAAGCCATTTTAAGAACAAAAGGTACTCCTGCTGCTCCTTTCTGGAAATAAATGGCATATGAAAAACAGCATCCCATTCGTCCAGCACAAATAGAAATTTACCATCTGTCTGTTCATAAATCTTATGTAAGGCATCCCATATAGAGTCCTCTTTGCTTAAGCTGCAATCCGAATAAGCTGCAATCAAATCTTCTATGACTCCGTTCTCAATGCGGGCAATATACTGCGCGTAATTTTTACACCCTTTTGGCGCTCTGCTAAAATCTATATAGATAACATCATGCCTGTTTAAATGTGATTTATATTCCGGCTTCCTTGAAATCGCCAAATTATCAAATATCCTATCTTTCCTATCTGTTTTTCCAAAGAATGCCCCTATCATATTCGCCATTACCGTTTTGCCGAACCGGCGGGGTCTCGTGATGCAGCAATAACAATTTATACTATCGAACGATGGGATTAATTCAGTTAACAACAACGATTTATCAATAAAATACGGATTCTGTATTACTTTTTTATACATCTCATATGGTGCCTTGCTGTTTAAATACATCCCCATATTCGTATGGCTCCTTTACATTTCATTCTTTCAAGATTTTGTATTCTTTTTATCATGTTACTGTAATATACTCACTTTGTCAATAAACTCGTTCTCGCAGCAGCATTGAAAGACACCTTAATTCTAACTCATTATAATTTTAGGGAAATTCCCTGATATATTTTTTCATCAGTTTTCTATCTTCTCTTCTCAAATGTATAGAACTCTTTTCTATTAATATTCGACGGTTGCCCGAAATCTAATACAGGATAATATCAGATTATTTTGTGTTGAGATATAAAGGAAATAGCTATGGATCGGTTACAATGCTGGGAAGATATTATTGGAGACGGTTTTGCATTTGAGGATATCATTGATGAGTTATTGAAAGTAATGTTTCCCACGGAAAAATATGTACATACCAAAAAAACAAGAGATGGCGGAAAAGATTTTGTTTGTATCACGCAAAACCATGAAGAATATTGGGCGGAATGCAAAAATTATGAGTCTAATCTTGCTACCAGTGACGTCGCAAAGACTTTTGTAATGGCAATTGCTGAAGATGTTAAAAAAGTTATGTTGTTTTCAGTTTCCCCATTTACCGAAATAGCAATTCAGGAGATAAGCAGTTACACTGAAAAAATCAATTATGAAATAAAGCTTTATGATGGAGCTGCATTAAATGCATTGATGTTTCAGTACATAAATGAAATAAATTTATCAGATGATTTCAAAATGAAATTTCAGCTTTCCTATCATGCTGAAAGTCAACTTACTGTTTTCTCAAGTGTAATTAAAAATAATTATCAAAACGAATCTGCAGAAAGCTTTTTTTGTATAGGTGATTTACTTACCTATACATTCTATTTTAAAAATAATACCGACCACGCAATTGATGTTACGCTTTGCATGAAGGATTGTCAGATTCCAGAAGAATTATTATTGATAACAGACATGGCAGATCTTCAAGATACTATGCTGACAATAGAGGCTGGAAGCTATGTCAAACGTTCTTATACTTTTCGTATTATCAATTTCCGTCAAAACCTTTGTTTATTTGGGGTATCTTATTCAATTAATGGCGAGACTTATTTTCTGCGGGGGAAAAACATAAAATGCGAATGGATTGCAGAGGTTCCTCTCTTAGGGGAAGGTCGGCAGCATCTGCAAAATCTCAGAGAACATTTTATAGAATCAAATGAACTTTCATTGATAAACGTTTATGGGAATAGCGGTGTAGGAAAAAGCAGATTAATAAGGGAAATCAGAAACACATATGAAGATCTTAATAAAAAAATTATATTTATTCCTGTACAGAACACATCAGATAACGGAAAGGTGTTTATCAGAAAATTAGTATCTTTAATCAAGAATCTGCCCTATTTGCCTGGTGAAAACATTCAAGTAAACAGCAAAGAATTGGTATATCAAATATTGTATAACAGCAAATATGATATGGAGAAGAATTTTGAAGAAATTTTCTTTTTTATACATAAAGCATTGGAGGGAAAGCAAAAGATCATAGTTGCAATAGATGATTTACAATTTGGAGACTCTCTGTTAATTAAAGCCGTAAAAAACATTTTGAGAACGGCAAATCGTAATCTTGTTATGATTACTGGATTCAATAAAGACTATTTATTTAGCGGAACAAACGCAGATCAGTTATTTAAAACTATAAAAGCATACGCAAATACAGAATATAATCAAAACATTGAATTGGGCAATTTCGATTCCACCATTGCCAAGGAATATATTAATAATTGTCTGGATAGAAATCTGCTGTATAATAACCGCTTGGAAAAAACAATTGATTTATTTGTCCAAAACTGCGGAACGAATCCGTTGGTGTTACATCAGACCATTCTATACCTTGAGCAAAAAAGAATATTAGAAAAAGTGGGGGATAGTTTTTTTGTTTCAGATATTGAAGTATTTCATCAAATCATTCAGACATTAACCCCGGAATTGCGTGATGTATTAAGAGAACGACATAAATTAATTAAAGAAAATTTTTCAAGCAATGCATATATACACTATCTTACTTTTATGATAATCTTATCGGTATTCAGAAAAATCACGCCGAAAATGTATTATTCATTATTTACGGGTGAATCTGAAGAATATTTGCATCAATTACTTACTTTGGGACTTATAAAATATAATGATGATGGAGACTTGACTTTTTATCATCAGAAGTTAGAAATCTTTTATTATGAATTTCCATCAAATGAGTTAAATGGTACAAATATTAAAGAATTTGTTGAACGGATTCCAAACAATTTTTTTATTGAAAAGTTTGTTATATCTGAAAAACTCGATGAAATTTCACAACATGAATTTGAACAGGCCCTTCTCTGCATTGATACGGTTGAGTATGGTATTGAGTATCGGTTTGTTACTGCCATATTTTCACGGATAAATGATTTTAACATCAGCAAAGAAGATTTTCTGAAAGTTATGGAGTGTTATTATAGAGTTGTACAACGCCATAAAGGAATCCGCTATAAAATATCAGAATATGAAAAAAAGGTACACGATTTAATTAAAAATACTAAAAAATACAAAGGCTATGCGGAATTAAGCTGGCGAATCACTTTGACCTGCGTAAACGCGCTGATTCAGTTACATTTAAACGAAAGCGCATTGGAAATATTAGAATCATTCGAATCACATATTCCTGAATTTGATTGCAATGAAAACAAACGTAAAAATATACAATCTGCTTTGTATAATAGGTTTGGTGTAATCTACACTACTTATAATAACGTCGCTAAGGCTGACAGCTATTTACGTTTGGCTTTAAAATTAGGACGTGAAACGGGTGATAAATATAAAATAATTGAAGCTTATTCTGATTATGGCTCCCTCTATTACGATAAAAAGGGGAAAATCAGAAAAACATATAAATATTGGAATAAATTATTTTCCCTGTATAAAAAAACAAAAGGGGAAAGATACGAATATTTAATGCCCAAATGCTACTATCATAAAATATATGTATTTTTGCTCCAGCATAAATATAGAAAAGCAGACCGTTTGCTAAAAGAATACAAATCATTATATTGGGGTGAGACAGAAGGGCACTATAAAATGAAGATAATATTTATGAATATCGTTTTGGAAATGCTCAAAAGCAAGAACCCCGTTAAGGCAGATCTTGACGAAATAATCATGCTTATTGACAGGGTAGAAGATGAGTGTATTTTTAATGGTACAGTCAGAGAATACTATAAGGTTTTTTACTTAAAAGCAATTTATTTCCTGTTTTTTAAACAAGAATACGAGAAAGCATATGAAAACTTTCAAATTACCTTTAAGGAAATTATGGGTTTTGATATGGATTCTGATATTATGATTCAAAAATATCTTCCTACATTACGAGAAATAGACAAATGGATTCTATATCTGGAAGAAGACTATGGAAAGACTAGTTCACGTTTACTGTCAGAACAATATTTAAGCAGGAAAAGAGAGAAAATACAATTTGTTTATAAAAATAATTCCATACAATTTGCCATGCCTTTAAAAAGCCGCGGGCAAAAAATAAAATTCCCCAGGCTATAATTTATTGATTCTCTTCAAGCAACCGTGATAAACTGCATATTGTACCGTGACGGTCTATCACTAAATCCTTATCAATATTAGGACTGCGCAGCTTTTTCCATAACTGGTTTTCTTTTAGAGCAATGAACCAATCTACAAAATATATGAACGGATAATGATTTCGATAAATATCTGTATGAATTATTGAAACCAGATTGATTGCATTTTCATCCCGGGTCAAAGATGGATATTCATAAATCTCGACAATGCGAATACCCATAATTGCTTCTATCTGTTCCTTATACCATTTGTAATTAATAATGGATGAAAAGTTAAGCATGATATATTGCGAGGCAAATGTAGATTTATTCTTGTATTCTTTATAGCTGGCTTCCAGATAAATATTGATATCTGTCTTCATTTTATCATAGGATTTTGCCATAAACATTGCAAAACAGTCTTTTTTCAGTAATGGAACTATGCGCTGTGATGCATTTCCTTTATGATAGGCTTTGGATTCGGCGCATCCAAGGACTTTATAACCTTTGTCTGCCAGGCGGATGCATAGGTCAATATCTGAATAAGAAATATTACAGTATTCAGAAAAGCCATTAATCTCCTGGAATGCCGTTTTGTTAATTAAACAGCTTGCAGTACAAACAGCCTGAAAAGGTCCTGTTTTAATTAATGGTGAAGAAGCTTTCTGTCCTTTGTAAATCTGCACCCAATTATAACCGGTAAAGCCCAGTCCAAAATCCTTGATTGCATTAGAGGTCATTTCAATCAAAGCAGAGCCGATAATACTTATATTGTTATCGCTTTCATATAAATCTACCATATTTTCAAACCAGCCCGGTAAATGATATGTATCTGCGTCAATCACAAACACATTCGGGCTTTTGATAAATTGCATTCCATAATTGATACATAGCGGATAATATAAGCTGTGGTCCACTTTAATAACTTGTATTCTGCTATTTGAAAAATGTATCGATATTTCATCTTTATTCTCATTATTAGCAATAATTGTAATTGGCACATCGTCAGGCGTCGTTGCAAGCAGACTTTCAATACAATTATTCAGAAAAAATTTATTACTGTGAAATGGAACTAAAATTTCATACGAGTTCATAGAAAACCTTTCTTATATTCTCATAGGGAGAATCTGGTAAGCTGGTTGTTATTTGGTAGCAGTCTCCGTCATCGGTAAATATAAAATCAGATAATTTCACGGGATACGTTTCAAATCTTAATGTATGTGTACGACATTTTCGCTCTGCATCTTTCCCCCATTTAATCGCGGGAATAAGATTGACTTTAGGGATAAATACAGTTTGTGCAATCCGACATGCTTCTTGCAATACCATTGCCAGAAGAGGCGCTGGGTAATTCAAGATATAAACTGATAAATAGCATGTATGGAATTGCTTATTTTGAAAAGGAATGCACACTCCCAAGTGCTGAAAATGAAATTTCTTTCCCTCTTCATTAAAGGCAGTTATATCGCCATTGGGAAATAAATCTGAAAGAGCATTGATATATACAATCCTACACTTATTGATAAATTCCAGCTGATAATCAAGTCCTTTATGATGATATCTGATTAAATCAATTATGCTCATCGTATTATATAAATCGGAAAATTTATAGTTTATTTCCCATTCCAGATTGCCGGCATATTTTCTTACACATTCCATGTTATTATATGCATTATCACAATAGTTCTTGTATCGGTTGCGAATATGTGGAATATGTAACAATTGCGCTTCAGGAACAAGTAAGAGCCTTCCATATTCCCTTAACCGAAAAGTAAAATCAATATCTTCTATTCCCCATCCGGTGAGACTTTCATCAAATTTTCCGGCTGCCAAGTATGCTTCCCTTTTTACTGCCAGACATACCCCAAAGAAATGAGTCCAATTATGCTCTCCTTGCAATGCAGACATTGGCAAATCTCTCCGATGATCCCTTACGAAATATTTTTGCCCAAATGCCTGTATGGAATCATTTTTAATATGTAGCATAAAGTCTTCTTTATAAACAAGTTCTAACTGCAATGGTGCAATGTGCATGCCGTCTGCAAAAGCAGTCGTACATACGATTCTCGGATCATTTAGTTTCATTCGCAATTGTTCGATACTATCATCATAAAAATATACATCTCCATCAAGAAAAAGAAGATAGTCATGCTTTGCGTTTTTTACACCTAAATTGCGGCTATATGAAAGATTGTGTGCTTTCTCTGTATTCTGGATTATTGTACAATCGTCGCTTGAATGTTTTAATAAAGCGGCGTAATTCTCTGCGTCGGAATGATCGTCCACAATGATAATTTCGTCAAAATCTTTTTTATGTTTTTTGATACTTTCTATACAATAATCTATATATAAATTATTGTGATTCAATACAATAATTGAAAATGGATGATTGCCCATTCGTCGCTTCTCCTGTGTTCTTTATGAACTAACACAAAATAATCTGATATTATCCTGTATTGTTGAGTTTATCTTCTGCGCATTTTCTTTGTTTTCACTCATTATTCTGTACAAAATACTATTATTTTACAATAACCTTTTTCTAGACAAAGCAGGAACTATTGTTCCGGATTATTCTTTCACATACCAACCATCCATTTTCTCATTGTATTAGTTAATTTTCTCCGATACCAATCCGGATGATATATATTCAAGCGTTCAAATGCTTTCCTGCATGTTTCTTTTCCCATCATCATATGGAACTCAGGCAATGCCATGAAGATATATTTCCCGGGAATCCATACTGTATTATTTCGTGCGAAAGCCTTCCGTGAATTTTTATTAAAAAATCTCCCAGTGATAATACACCAGGAGACTTAAATCTCTATCTAAAAATAACTTCCCAACTATTCATTTAATTCTTCAAAGTATCTTTCAATATCTGCTATCAACTGATTTGTTCTCGCTCTTTTTCCAATATTATTCAAATGATACTCTGTATTCAAGAAATACCCCTCTGGGAAAAAATAATCCGTATAATTAGAAATCACCGGAGCATCCAATTTTTCTTCCAATTCATTTTGAAATTCCACGTACAAATCTGCCGATGGCGTAGAATCAATTAAAGTAATTGGATAACCTGCAATGAGCAATGTAGCTCCTCTTTCTTCCAAATATCCATTCAGTTCATTTAGTCTTTCACAAACATTATCAGAAATCAGCGGTACAAATATATCTCCATCTTTAAATATATACTCCTGCCCTCTGTCCCGCCATTCAATATCTCCATATTCATTAAATGCTTTTCTGCTGTATACCCCTTTATCCATTTGATTTCCGCTATCCTCAAGCCAAAGTGCAATACATTTTTTCAGATACACCGGATATGCCTCAAACATGGGCAGATAATCTTCGGTTCTGAGGATTTGCCAAAGACGGGGATGATCTTCTATCGTAATCCACGCCAAATCCTCGTTCTCTATCCGATCATCATCAGAATACCTGCAATGACAAACAATGTACAAATCACCTTCATCTACATTAAGCTTTGCCATCTCTTCATGGAACACATTTCCTAATCCCCCATGCAGTCCCATATTCACTACAGGCATGCCAAAGGTCTCTTCTATCTTTTCCGAATCAATACCAAAGGCCAAGTTAGAATCTCCAATCAACACGATCTTCGGTCCCTCTATGCTCTCCAGCCTCTCCACTTTATCAATCAGTGAGGCCTGATAGTTCCCCAGATATTGCGGCGATAAATATAATAGAAAAGCTACTACTATCCCCAAAAAGAGAAAGCATTTTATAATAAATTTTCCTATTTCCTTAAAATTGGAAGTAAATAAATTGTGTCTGCTCATTTCCCGTTCCATATGCTCCAAATACAAGTATCATGAATAAAAGTGCTATATAAACAAACCAACGATAACCTATTTGCTGGTCTAATACTGCTTTTTTCCAGTCCAATCCCCTATATTGAAAATAGTCTGCAACCAAAATCAAAAACAATGAAAACAGTATGACCAAAAGTGTGGTATAGCTTCCAAATATTGCCCAACAGGTCTCACTAAACAGATACGGCAAATGAAAATCCCTCATTATGCTGGACTGAATGTGAAAAGCCTCCCTCAAACCTCCTGCCCGGAAATAAATCCATGCATAGTCTACAAAAATAAAGGTGACAAGCCTTGACAGCACTTTCCATCCAAATGCAGAAGTATCGATTTTCAGTTTGTGAAGCATTCCTTTTCCGACATTCCGAATCATATCATATAGTACCAGATACAGACCATTTATCCCTCCCCATATTACAAACGCCCAAGAAGCGCCATGCCAAAGTCCAGATGCTAAAAAAACTATCATAGTATTAACATACTTTCTAAATCTGCCTTTGCGGCTTCCTCCTAACGGTATATAAAGATAATCCTTAAAAAAAGAAGTCAAAGAGATATGCCAATTCCTCCAGAACTCTTTGATACTTCCTGCCAGATACGGAGCCTTGAAGTTCTCTTGAAGCTGAAAACCTAAAACCTTCGCGCTTCCTATCGCAATCTGCGTATAACCGTGAAAATCACAGTATATTTGAAATGCAAACAGCATCATGCACATCACGATAATCATTCCGTGATAACTTTCATATTTCTGAAAAACCGGATCAATCACATGAGCAATGTTGTCCGCCACCACCATTTTCAAGAACAATCCATATGCCATCGTAAAAAGACCGTATCTGGCATTTTCCACATCAAAATGCGTCGGTTTGTTTATCTGTTGCAGAAGATTTTCGGAACGCTCTATCGGTCCCGCAACCAACTGTGGAAAAAAAGAAACAAATAACGCATATTTTAAAAAATTCTTTTCAACTCTTGATTCATCCCTATATACATCTATGATATACCCTAATGCCTGAAACGTATAAAAGGAAATCCCCACCGGAAGTAAAATATCAAATTCCGGATGATTCAAATGAATTCCTACTCTTCCACAAAGAAACTGCAGACTGCTAAATGCAAAATCAAAGTACTTAAAGAAAAACAAAACACCTAAATTAGCTACTATACATAGCGCCAGGCACATTTTACCGAACCTATTTCTCTTTTTCTCGCTCCACGACTTCCCAATACCATGAATGAGAAGCCCACATAGATAGGTTGCAATCGTCGAAAACAATATAAGCAGCGCGTACTTTGCATTCCAGCACATATAAAAGTAATAACTTGAAACAAGCAGCCAAATATAGCGAATTTTGGGCGGAATAATAAAATATATAAGTACCACAATTGGAAAAAATATCAAAAAATGCAGTGAATTAAACGTCATGCTCCACCTCTCCTATCTCAAAGAAGGATGACAAAACTTCCATTCCGGCAAGCATTGTCACACCCATACCTACTTGCTAAATCTGTAATCTGCTTTGTCTGCTTTATACAAATAAACTTTTCGCGCTCTTTCAGGGAAGTTTGTAATAACAGCATCAACACCATATTGCCGCATCTGCTCTATTTCTCTTTCAGAATTGACAGTCCATGTATGGATTTTAATTTCTTTCTCCCTACACGACTCTACAAAACCCGGATATTTTATATTTTTAATTGCAGGGTGAAGCGCCTCCACATGATATCTGGCTGCATAAGAAGCTGCATCAGCAATACCGTCGCTGTATAAGAAGCCGCATTTTGCTTCAGGTCGCAATTCTTTCACCTTTTTAATAGATTCATGATTGAATGATGAATAAATCACCCTGTTCTGCAGATTATACTTCTCAACCAATTCTATGGTCTCCAATTCGATTCCCGGATAAAAATTAATGCCGGTCTTTAATTCAATGTTAATCAACAGGTCTGTTGGTTTTAAGAGCTTAAACACATCCTCCAGCGTCGGAATATCACAATGCGAAAATTCCTGGTGAGTCTTGTTATAGTTGTATTTGCGAAGTTCCTCCAGCGTCATGTCAGCAACCAAACCAGTTCCATCTGATGTACGATTAATACGCTCATCATGGATTACAACTAGCTGCCTATCCTTAGTAAACTGAACATCCAGTTCAACCCCATCTGCCTTTTGTTCTACTGCCAGACCAAACGCCTCCAGTGTATTCTCCGGAGCATGACCTGACGCACCACGATGTGCCCATATCTGAGGGCATGGCAGCGCTATTCTTCCTTTTACATGCCGGTCTGTCCCTGCTCCAAAGCGGATAAAATCCATATCTCCGGTTTCACAATCTAAAATCAAGGTATCCCAAAGTTCCTGGCTCACCTCTCCCTCCACCCGCACCGGGCAGATTGCACCTTCTGGTTTTTTTTCTTCAAAATATTCTATTTTACTGCATCCCACCGAAACAATTGGGAAACTTCTTTCCTGATATACCAGATCGGCATGAGTGTGTCCATGTAAAAATCCAAGAATTCGATTATCATGCTCTTTATTCCACTGATCAAGCAAATCACACAGCATTTCTCCATTACGGATTTCCTTTGCCCAATAATCCAGTCTCGCCAGAGGCGCGTCATGGCTGCAAATTAAAATGCGGTAATCTTCCGGAATCTTTTCTAATTCTTCTTTAATCCAGTCAATCTCCTCCAATGGGAATCCATAACGCAGTTGCTCACTATTATCATAAGAATGAAGCATCAACAGGCGCAAATGAAAATCATCAATATCCACTCTATACCAAAGTTTGGGGCTACCATCCGCACATCCAGGCTTCATTATCTTCTTCAGATACATTTCCCATTGTTCTTCTTCATTCAGAATATAGGGATTATCTCTAAAATAATTAGCATCATGATTTCCCAATGCTACATAGGCAGGATAGCCCCAGCTTTGTATTCTGCCTAATACCCTATCGCTGTAATCATTACAGATTTCTTTGTCCAAAATGCCATCTGTAAAATCACCCAAATGGATAATTCCATGTGGGTGAACCGCACTGTTTACCGCCTCAATTGTTGCCGCTGTCATTTCCCAGTTTCCATTAAGTACGTAGTGCGTATCCGTCAATAACGTAAATATCAGCTTATTAGAATTGTTGGATTTTTTAAGCACCGTTTCCACCGTATGCCCAATTTCCTCCTGCACATCCCGCCGTTCCATAAAATGCTTGACGCGGTGTTTCTGTGATTTAGCTTCTGCTGCTTTCCATCCCTCTCTACCTGATATCCCTTCGGGTGAATATATCATCAGAGCCTCTTCTAAGCTTACACACATATTCTTGTTCTTTAAATTTTTAATGGAAATTCTAATATATCCTTCCTTATCTTCAGGCAAATTACAATCATCAAATATTGTGTCCGTCTTCACAATTTCAGCTGAATCATAGCTTTCTCCTCTGCTCAGCCATTGCTCTTCCATCTGATAATCATAAGAATACAAATACTGCCCGGGACGCTTTAATGTATAGAAAGCATATGAATAAGCATATGCCTTACTTTTTGGAACAATTTTCGAGCCTTTGGCAACATATATTAATTCATCTTGAAGCACAAACTCTCCTTCTTCATGAACAACTATCGCGGATATTCTTTCCTTTACTTTTCTATATAGTTTTTTACATAATTGTTCCATTCTTTTCCGGCTCCTATTGAAATTTCTTCATTGCTATAGTAAAAATTTACTGCCCGTTTTTCCTTAATTCTTCCAACTCTCTTATTATACAATAAACTAAACGGGAAGTGCAATAAGATCAAGAACAGGCATTGTCCTAAACTAAAATAGATGCAAAGCAAACTGAATGATGCTGACAGGAAAATAAAGAGTTGTTGTCCTTGAAAATTCGTGATAAACTATGCATATCAGCTTAGTACGGTAACGCATGTATTTCATTTACAAATAACTTTATAGAGGAAGAACGTATATGGATATAACAAATATAATTGCATGTATAGCAGTAGTGTTTAGCGCGTTAAGTGTACTGGTTAGTATTTGCGGCGTAATCGTAATGAGTCTTCAAATAAAATCAAATGTCGATTTGGCGCGTGCCAGCCAAACTTTCATTAAAATTGAAGAACTGGATGAGATGCTGTATCGTCGTAAAAGGCTGAAAAAGGTAGTCAGGGAAATCAGACTGACTGACGACTGTAAAACGCATTGTTCCCTTCCAGAGGCGGAGGCTATTTTCAAAAAATACGGTGAAGGGAAAATATATGAAATTCTCAATTTTTTTGAAGATTTATCATTATCTGTCTTTTTGGGGAATATCAATATAAAAATATTGCGGCGCATTTACAGCGACAGGATATGTAATGCATATAAAAAGCTGGATCCTTTTATTAAATACATTGCTGATAAGTACGAGGATCCCAACAAAAAGCCCTATCAGCATTTTTCGACATTACATAGATTGTTGCGCGAACTGGATGGAGGAGAAAATGGATATCAAGACGGCAAAAGCACTTTTAAAGAAAGACGGAGAGCCCATAGAATTTATCGAAAGTATAAAGTCAAACCATAGTCAAAATAACGGATATGCAGTCTGCGGCGGTGCCTGTGGAGCCTGCGGCGCTTGCGGAGCCTGCGGCGGCAGGGTGATGGATAGAGAATGAATCAGTTGAAGAACTCCTGGCTTACGGTGAACCGCCAGTGCAATCTCCGATGCCGATGGTGTTATGCCGGAAGCACAGAATTTAAGAGAACGTCAGATATGCCGGTTCCTTTGGCGAAAAAGTTAATCGATCTGATTGCCCAGACGGGCATTAAAAATGTCGCCTTAACAGGCGGTGAACCTACCTGCTATGAGGGGCTTGGAGAGTTAATCCATTATGTCTCTTCTAGCGGGTTAAATGCTGTTTTAATTACAAATGGGGTAGCGTTGTCTGACAGAGATAGTTGGGAATCCTTGCGGTCTCAAGGGCTGACAAGCGTGAATCTTTCGCTAAAGGGCTGCTCCGAAGAAGATTACAGGAAAAATACTGGCATAGAGGCATACGGACAAACGCTTCAGGCAATTTCCAATATGGCGGCGAGTAATATAAACCATGTTGTGTCGATGGTACTAAGCAGTGATAACATCGATACATATTTACATGCTGTAAAGGATGCTGTTGATTGGGGCGGAAAAGAGTTCCATTTTTCCTTTGAGCATGATTTTTCCGTATTGGATGGAAATGAAAATCCATATGACATTCGTAAGGTGTTTCAACTGATTGACGGTTTTCAAAACAGTTATGAAAACTTGCTGGAAATCACAAAAGGGCATTTTCAACTGCATCAGTCCCTGCCCATTTGTATTTGGGATAAGAAGCTGATTAAAAAACTCAGTGAGAATAATCAGATCATTACCTCGTGTCAGCTGCTGGAGCGTTCCGGGCTGGTTTTTGATACAGACGGCTCTTTAATTCCTTGCAATTTAATGCATCAGGTTCCTATTGGTAAATATGGTGAGGATTTTCAGGATATTGAAAGCTTTATGGCATTTTGGAATGCTCCTGAAACAAAGGAAATGTATCAGGGGATTTGTAATTATCCGGGAAAGGAATGCCTTCATTGCGCTGAAAAACATCATTGCGGAGGCGGATGTGTTTCCAATTGGTATCACTATAGTTACGCGGAATTGATGGATGCTTTTCAGGCAGAGAGACGAACTTGACTATCGAAAGGACAACTCAATCTGTGCATATTCTTCATCCGCAATGATGGATTTCATCTCTCTGGTAGTGATCTTTTCATCTCCAATCAATTTCCTCAGAGCAGGGCTCTATTCTTAAATGGTATTTTGCCGCTATTTTTGAAAAATGCTCTCCAATTTGCAGCATGTCTTCCTTACTGATCTCCCGTAAACGGCATTCAAGCAATCAAAAATATATGCTTCCAGGACGGGATTGATGGTTTGCATGTGGCGTCCTCCTTAGTATATCTGTGTTATTATAATTTTACATTTTATTGAATTTAAAATAAACATACATTTTTCTTGATTTTCTCCATATCATATTGTAGAATGAAATACAGTGAAAAGAGGTGAGAAACATGGCTAAAGGGAAAAAGTTATCTACATCAAAGGCATCAGGCAAGCATTTTGCAGTAAAATCAAAACCAATATCGAAAAGCATGGAAAAACGTCTTTCTGAGGCTTCTGCTGCTGCTAATATAAAAATTTCTCGTAATAACCAAATTTATTCAACCTCTAACAGTCATGCCTCTTATTATGCTACCAAGTAAACTACTTTACCTAGGCAAAATGCCTAGGTATTTTTATATTTTTATTTCTTCCATAAGCATAACACTTCCGTCTTGTATCTTAATTACATTTAATTCCTTTAAACTATCTATTGCCTTATCAAACTCTTGGTCTGGATTAATGTCCTTAAGATTTTTTTCTATCTCAGTATACATATCTTCTTTGAGAACTGTTTCTTCTATTGACTTTCCTTTCTTTTTTGCATAACCACTGTTATGTAAAAACATTACTATTATCCCCATTGCTGGAGACAATTCGACTTTACATTTTCGCAATTGCGAAAAGATTGTTAATACAACCATAACAATGGCCCATTTATCAAAAATCACAATCCCAGGCACATTTGACAATATTGAAAGTATAAAGTCGAAATCAAACCTAATATTACTTAGCTTAGTACTTCTATAGCTTCCTTTATCATAACTAATCCACGAATATAATGGTTCATCCGTCTGATCATCAATTATTGATCTTCTTATTATACTTTGCACTGCATTTATTCCTATCGCTCGATCTTCTCTCTTTTCGCCATAAGCCTTTTGGTATTCTTCTAGTGTTTTATCTTGCTCACTTACAATTCTTTCTAAATAATCATATAATGTAAAGTCAATCATATATCTCCTCCCAAACCATCGTTTCTTCTAATCTAATATGATTAATATTTTGCAAATTATTTTCATATATATAATATGGCTCTATATCACATGGAACATGTGATAGTTTTCTTTCATACTCTATCAATTGTATTGATACTGAATCCTGAATCATCAGCCAAGGGGCATCATCTTGTGTTCCAACTGTTGAATCCGCTATTACCCTTGCAGACATTAATCCTTTCTTGCTTTCTTCAATCGTAGCCAAATCAATGCACCAAATGAATCGTGGCATGTCCATTAAAAGAAGCCTTTCTTTTAATACTGAATTCATTAATTTATTTTTTTTGGCTTTTTCCTTAAAAGAATTGGAACTGGTTAAATAGATTCTACAAATTTGTGTTCCATTCAATTTCATTATTTTTTTAGATATCATTGCCATAAATTTCTCATATATTTCATTAAATCCTAATAATACCTTCTGGCAATAAGGCACTATCAAATAGTTTATTTCTTTCAAAGCATAATCTATATTTTTATCTGAACAAGGTACTTCAAGATCAACCTGCCTATACGGGAAATGATTGTCATCTACTGCATATACTGTTGTAATCAAAGAAGAATGTAAAATAATATCACTATCAGGCTCTTTCAACTTATCAACATCTCCAGTTAACTTATCATAATCTATCTTCCCATGACCAAAAAGTGTAATTGCATGTCTCTTTTTATTCATGGTTGCAACGATTGGTATGCCTGATTCGACATATGCAATAATCTCGTTAACAAAATAATGTAACTTGTTATGCTCATCACCCAATAAAACGGGAGAAAAATTATATAAGTCTAACGTATCAACAATCTGATCTGGAGTTAATCCTTTTGATGGTATTTTTCTTCCTCTATCATTTTGAACCATCTCAACAATCTCTCCCATAACGGTATCTCTATGTCCCTTATAACGATTTCCATAATATCTTAAAATACTCCACATAGCTACATGCGCACATACAGAAATATCCGTTTCTTGTTTCATCCACGGAAATGCATCCACAAGTAATTTCTCACCATAAACGTCTGCTGAAAAGGTATCTAACATCAAATAAGCATCCATTCCCTCATCAATTAACAGTTTCGGCGATAAATAAGTTTTTCCGATTTTTGAATCCTTTATACCTTCACGTAGCGATATATAACCATAATATACTCTAGAATGATTTTCCTCATTCAGTTTCCCCAAAAAATGCAATCTAAAGCACACTTTAGAATGCATAGTATGTTGCTTTGAATAAAAGGCATAATAGGTACTCAAATAATCCTTTTCATAATATGGATACTCTATCAATAAAGCAGCAACTCTTGTTCCTATATAATTTTTTAAAATAGAAATAACATTCAAATCTATATGCGTTTCATCAACATAGTCCAAAAGTTGGTCATAATCATCTACTTTATTTATTTCAATTTTTCCAAAGTCAATCATATATTTCTCCATTCCACCTCTAGGCGGCAACACAAACAGTAATGATAGTACTCCAACTCTCTACGTTGTGCTGTAAAATTATTTGCAAGAAGCTAAAAAATGTATTGTAATAACAAAATAAAATTGCTTTATAATAGAAAAGCCGGGAGTTGTTTCAAAAGAAAGTTAAATATAAGATGAAATTTCAAAAAACAAAAGCGAAAGAACAATATTTAATATATTTGAAATTTTATCATAATTCGGAATATTGTGTCAGGAATTATAGTTCCTTTAAAGTCGCTTCGTTCAGATGGCAAACAGCAGATAATGCGTACCTCGACTGATATGGAGAAATATGGGACAATAGACTATATTTCTATTACAATTATAAAGATTCAAAGTAGTGGCTTTGAGCCCTTCGTCCTTTTTTGCAAGAAGAAAAGCCCTGACATCCTAGCAGGTAAGTTGTTCTGGATCCTTACCCTGATATTTCAGGAAATAAAAGACATAGTTTTTATAGCAGGTAATGGAACTCTCTTTGAGATTGCAGATTTTTCCAGCTTCCTCAAGCAGTTCTAAATATTTTTCGTACATAATAAAATCCTCCATGTAAAATCAGCAGCAAACAAAAACACTGCTTTACACGGAGGTGCATTTGGTTCATAAAATCGCTATGCACAGCCCTGGTAGGCCATCGCGCAGCGATTTTGTTCAATTATGATTTTTCATTTGTATTCCTTTACCTATTCATAAAATGAAAAATTCTTTTCTTTTCCATTAGCGTATCTTATTGTATGTGCTTGAACTGATGAATCACCACAATCTATTCATCTTCCCAATCACCTTTCTCAAAAATTCCTTATAATCTGCTTCTGTCTTCTGCAGTAATATTATTGCCACGCCATTCTTTTGCCTCTGGATTAGCGGGTTCCGCCCGTCGTCTCTGATGACACACTGCCCCAATCCTTTTTTTATGTACAGACCTTCTTTTTTCTTCTTATTTTTTCACCGATGGAAAGCAGGTTATTGGCAAAGGACACTACCGCCGGAATTTTTGCTAAAATGTCTATCAAAATATCTTTTATAAAGTCAAACAGTTCTTTCACCATTCAACTGTTACAACATATTTCCCATTTTAAATTCTTCTGCTCTATCAGTTTCGAAATTCAATCCTGCTCTCTTTCTCATAATTTCCCTCTAATCTCCTGCCTCCTTCAACGACAAGTATACTGTTTTTAGGGATTTTTTTTAGGGCGATTTCTATCCATCTTTTATCAAAGCTTATAGGACCACTTACTTCCAAAAAGTAATACTTACACTCCCACTGTGGAATATTCATTTTTTCCTCCAAACAAGGGGAAAAATGTGGAACTTTTATTGTGCATTGCTCTTTAATATCAAATGCCTGATTAATCGTAAAATCTATTTTATATTGATTTCTCCCATTATTATAGCTGTATTCTATTTTGGGGCCCGTCCCATTAACTTGTCTTAACATATCAATCGTCATGGATGCACCCCCAAATGCTTTTTTGCAACCGGAGATCTGATCAAATGCACATCCATCATCCGTTATAAGTAATGCGTCCTTGAAAACAGTTATTTCACAATCATTCGCTTTTCCGTGTTTATAGGCATTATAAACTAATTCCTGTACCAAATCTCTCGTTATTTTCCATACATTGTCCTGCACAAAAACCACAAGAGCGTCTAGCCAATCTATAAACGGAGGTTTTGATTCATATATTACTATTTTAGCGTAATTATCCTTATACCAACTGCCATCATCAAACAACTTATAGGTGGCTAATACGGGCACGCCTTCCGCCGTAGCAACAATCACCGCAATCTGTTCATCTATACCCGCACTTTTACAATATTCAATCATTTTATAAGATGCAAATTCATACAGATTGAAAACTGATAATACATAATCATACAACGCTATGCCTCTGTTGTTCAGACCTTCACACAGAAAATGTGTAAATAAGCTATTCTTCCCCGGAGATTTTTCTGTCGATGACTGATTTCCTTTACTAGAGGCAATGACAATTGTTCCTTTAGAAGTATCAAAAGCCTTCTTTAACGTCTCTTTTGTGATATTGCCGCCTTTTTCATTTACCAATATTAAGCCGCTAAAGCATGCATCTATTATAACTATCTTTTGCCTGGCATCACAGTTTTCCAATATCCCAGTCAGTTCTGAATATTTCATATATGTATCCGTATCAGTTGAGATACTGTCGTATAGAACAAAGGCAAATTCTCCATCTATCACTTCCCCATGCCCACTATAGTAAAAAATAAATTGATCGTTCTCACCAACTGAAGAAACGGTTTCCTTTAATTGCTCTATCAAGCTATTTTTTGACATATTATCCCTAAGATTATCATTCAACAATATGCTATTGCTTTTATCTGCCTTTAATGCTTTCTGGTTCATAAATATCTGATATATACATTCAGCATCATAACTACATTTTTTCAAGTTTAGATAGTTTTCATCCTTATAAACATTATTTCCAATGCTAAATACTACCTGGCTATTTAGGGAATTAAACAATTCCTCATCCTTTCTGCTTAGCATATTTTACCCCGCTTGTACTGACGTTATCCATTCAGTCTTCTAATTTTTGCAATTGAAATACAATAACTTGGATATCATGAAGTAAATTTATCGTGCCGTCTGACATTTCTTCTATCATCCCATATTTTTCTGCTTTTTATCCCCCATATATACACCACTACCTTAAAAGCTTACTGCCTATTTGTTCCTTAGTTCTTCCAGTTCTTTTATTATACAACAAACCGAACGTGGAATGAACCCACTATATCCTGATTCCTTTCTCCCTACACGACTCTACAAAAACGGGATGTTTCTTTTAATTGCAAAATCGTATCTGATACGCTTATTCTGTACAATAATTCTATGTATTCCTCTCATATACGGCACCTCTTATACATACAAACCGGCAACTGGGACAAGTTCTTTCATGCTGTGAACCACCTGATTTGTATTCATTATACAGATGTCAAATGTCCCCTCGCCAAAGTCCATCAGATGGCGCAGGTTAATTGTAAGATCCTCCGCTTCGGCTAGTTTCAAAATCCACTTTGCACAATTATCACCGCAGGTGGACGCATTGAACACCCTGGAACAATCATTCTTCATAAGAATCAGCGTTTTAACACCACCAGAAAGGGACGTAGGCACAATCTTTCCCATAACAGGACTATCAATTACCGCACCGTCCAAAACAACAGATTTGTCCACATCAAGGATCATTTCCCTTGCAATCGGATCGGTAATCCACTCGTCTTCGTATACATTCTTAAAATATACTGCTGTATTAAAAATAGCCTCTGGCATATTTCCATAGTAAATATTGAGCATTTTCACATACCTCCTTCGACTACTGTTCGGGCATCTCGGACAGTTCAAATCATGAGTCCAGTCTTAAAATATCTTCCAGTTCTTTTATTATACAATAAACTAAACAGGAAGTGAATCCACTATATCTTGATTCCCCATTCTCCTATATATGTCAGGTATGTATTCAATGTTTTCAATACATTGTGAAAATATTAAGCTGGATCTCCTTGAGTGTTTTGAAGTTGAAAACCGGAAACTCAGGATTGGAGAGCTTTTAAGCAAACAGGCAGAAATCTATGAAGCACTTGGAGTGGCATTACCCACCTCGTCATGTTAATCTGAGACATGTATAGGAAGGTCTTTACCAGGAATGTTGATTTCTCCTAAAAACTGGAAATATAGAAAAATGCTCAAATATAAAATAATAAAGGCACACCGAGATATGAAATATGACATAGATTTTATAAAACCAGTTATAAGTTTTTTTATAGAAATGTAGAAATTATAAATGATGATAAAATTAATTCCATTGATTATACAATAAGAAATTATATAAATACAAAGAAAAAAGATGTAATTTGCATATTGGAAAAGGAAAAAGAAATCAATTTTGATGGGTGTAAATTTATAAATGATTCTTGGGTATCCTTCTATAAAATAGATGATAAAGGAAAGCATATAAAGATAATCAATATGAATAAGATTAAAAAAATCGTGATCAAGTAAATGCAAAGCCATTGCCCCGGGAGTTTGACACTTAAATGTTGAGAAAATTGCTGTAAGCCTTGATACACACTTATTTTTTTGTCAACTTTTTTGGAATTATGCGTGCTATATAGGTATAATGATCTTGAGGTGATTATTGTGTATGTAGTAATTAATGAAATTAATAGTGGGTATCATCCTTTTTAACATTAACAGACTTTCCGCAACATCATTTACACAGGAAAACTGTACAGGGTAAGTATATACCGTAATACGATTATTTCTATTAAGCATAAAATGATTAAAATCTTGAATCCAGTCCATTGTCGAACGGATAATTGCGGAAGAGCCCTAAATAACCGTGCAGAGTACTCTAAGTCATCGGTATTTACAATCCTCAATGGAGTGAAGCATTAAGTGCTTACAACTTTTTAGCTCATTATATATTTCGGTCAGTGTTGCATCCGCGCTATCATTTCTGGACACTGAATCGGAAGACATCTGGAAAGCTTTCGCTTTCAAGATGTCTTCCGGGGAATTCATTTTTCCGTCCCTCGTTGCTAAAATGGCTGCTTTTATCTTCTTTCGTGCCTCCAACACATCCTCATACACCCTGCCACTCTTATAAAAAACCGTACTAATCTCACCTACATCAAATATCTTCTCTGTTTTGTCATCCTGTATCTGCACAACCGGCTTGCCATATGCCCGCCTTAATCCCAATTCATACATAACATTAGGATTTCTATTACTTAAATCGCAAATCGCCATGGGGCACTCCTTAAGTGCAATCACAATTTTATCAGGTATAGATTCACAACTATCGTCTTTATCGATCCGATATGGCATGTAGCCAGCTTGTGTTACAGCCGGCTTGATTATTTGCTCATAGATTTTTGTAAAGTGACCGACTGGATAATCTCCTTGATCGCTTATCGGCATTATAACAAAACATTTTTCTTTTATCTTTTCATTTGTATCTTCTTTTTTTCCCATTTCCAGAAATTTCCTCTCGATTGCATTACTTCAATGCATAGACATTAAACCCTATGTACCTTTTTCTGTATACATGAAATGTAAAAGAGTAATTTTAATCTATATATGGAACTTCCTCAATCTGATCATATGTAATGCCGGCAATAAACGTAAAAATATTCGAACCTAATATTCTCACTTGTTGATTTCCAACAGCTAATTGGACTCTAGGGTCATAGCCGACTCCATTCCAATTTTTGTCCATATATATTATGTTTTGACCACCTGGTAATATTTTCCCCTTAAATGCAATGGGCAATACTTTTCCTTCAGATTTATTGGCCAAAGTAAAAGCATCCTCATAAGAGAAGAATACGAGATCATCTATGACCACTCTTACTGGAGCGCATTTTTGATAAAAATCCTTGAGAAGCTTTGGATAATATGCCGGAATTCTATTTCTAGAAAGCTTGGTCACACTATTGCCGTTATTTAAACAAGCACACTTAAATCCCGCAATAACCAAATCCTCAAAAGCCGGCAGTCTCTCATCATATTCTTCCCAATCAAATTCTTCGTTTGCCTCTCTTTGATACGTAAATTTGTCCATAAATTCATCATCTCTCATTGTTTTTCTCCTTTCCGAAGTACTTATGCAAAAACTAACGTTTCCATCCTTTTTGTATATTTAAATACTTAATTCTTTCTCTTAAAACATCTGCTGCAAATTCTTTTTGCGCAAAACAATGTTCGGAAATATATCCTAAATCCCCGGCACGGCATCCACCCTGACATAATGGCAGAAATGGACACTCTGTGCATTCTTCTCGTAAAGAAGTATTGCACCATCTCTCAAAAACAGGGTAATTTGTTATTCCCGTTTTAATATTTCCTATACATGCTGCTGTATCCTTAGTCGCCAATGCACACTTATATAGAGAGCCATCTGGCATTATGACAAAACTATTAGAAGAACAAGCAAAACACTGCTTTTTTCTAATGGATAAAGAATAAGCATCCAACGGTCTTAAGAACCCCGATTCAATTAATGCGCGCTGCATGGCAAACCATTCTTCTTTGAATAGCGGATCTGCTGTCTCTGTCGGCTCTGTTGTAAAAATATGATATGCATAAACATGCAAATTCTGAAAATGCTTGAAATTCTGTGCCAGAATATCAAGCAATTCTATAATGCTTTTATAGTTTTTCATATCATAGTTAATTCGCAAGCTGACAAAGATCTTCTTTTCAAGTAATAATCTTATATTTTCCAAAATAACAGTGAACGGATCTTCAATAGATACATAATTCTTTCTATGCACATATTCTTCATGAGCGCCGTCAAGAGAAATCTGGACGCGGCTAATCTTCCAGGAATCAATCATTTTCCTAATAATTTCTTCTGACACCAGAGAACCATTTGTTATCATCATGAAGCGTACTCTTCTATCCCCCAGTGCCGCCCTAAGCTTTGAGGTAATTATGTCTATCGCTTCCGTATTCATCAACGGCTCTCCGCCGAACCATTGAATAAGGCAGGAACGATTGCCAACATGTTTAATAATAAATTGAGCAATATCATCCGCAGTTGTATTTGACATATATGAATGCACAATATCTTTTTCATAGCAATAAAAACATCGGGCATTGCAATCAGTCGTTGAGAATATGCGATAGACTGATTCAGACGCGTTCAGTATTCCATTCGTTCTAAGAATATTTACAGATTCATGCTCATTAACTGTTGGCGGAACCAAGATATTACTTTTTTCCAGCTTCGCTATGATATCTGCCGGCAATGCAGAGATATCGTGTAGCAAACTACTATATTCATTTCGTTCAAGTGCAACAAGTGCTTTGCTCAATGAATTGAAAATACCTATTTCATTATCATCGATATCAAAATAATAATTATAAATGGATGGTTTCAAATTCATATGCTATTTCTCTCCAGTACTATGAATCCGACAGGTAAACACCAATGCGCTTTCGAGTAATAACTGAATGAACACACCATAACCTTCATCCGGTTATTATCTGAATCATAAATTACTGCGTCCATGAACCGCCACAATGACCTGTATTTCCTCCATCACAGCCACAGTCTCCATCACAATTACAGTCTGTATTACATCCATCTGATGCAATCGTCGTGTAATCTAATGAACCCTCTTCGTAAATAATCATCTTCTCACCTCCTCATTGCAGGGACATTAATATCATAAATTGTGTCTGCCAAACTAATTATTACATTCTCCGTGCTTTCTCTAAAATTGAATTTTCCATGTCAACTAAAGTATCTTCGGCTTCTTGTTTCCATCTATTTTCATAATCTTTATTCTGTTTCCCGCAAAAACATTTCTTATTTAGCATATAATATTTTTTACTATACTATATTTCCAAAACATTGACAAGGAACTATCATTTCTCGCAATCATGAATTAATATTCCTGATGACATAAATAATTGCATGTATAGCACTAGGTTTTAGCGCGTTAAGTATACTGGTTAGTATCTGCAGCGTAATCGTAATGAGCCTTCAAATAAAATCAAATGTCGATTTGGCGCGGGACAGCCAGACCTTCCTTAAAATTGAAGAACTCTTGGCTTACGGTGAACCTACCTGCTATGAGGGACTTGGAGCGTTAATCCATCATGTCTCTTCTAGTGGGTTAAATGCAGTTTTAATCACAAATGGGATAGCGTTGTCTGACAGAGATAGTTGAGAATTCTTGCGGTCTCAGGGGCTATACTTATAATTCTCTATCATTTTTCGTATTAAATTTTTGTTGACAGATATTCATTTACCGTATATTACATATGATACACCTTTTGAGGTGATTTGTTGTGATATGCAATATCACAATATCGTTTCGTTGAGCCTGGATCGAACTTTTATGGCTCAAGTGGAAGCAAGAACCATAGGTTTGGGCTATATGGCTAAAAGGCTACTATTTTTATAGTAGCCTTTTGTAAATTATAATTGAACAAAATCGCTGCGCGATGGTCTGACTGTAGCGCAGTTTTACTTTTCACTAATTAAAAACAGCGGAAACCAAGTCCAAAAGTAATATTGTTAAGTTGCAACACCAAACAATCAAGTTTGCTGCAATTTCACTTATAATCCGTTTGAATACGTATCATGGAAATATTAATGATTCTTTTTTATCCGCATCTTAACACAATAAATTCCCGCCGCAATTAAAACCGATACTGGTAAAAGAACTAGAAAATATATCCAGGCATAATTTCCCCTTTTGCTCAAAGGTAATGAATAAAACACATTTATGGCAAACGCATGAACCAAATATATCTCTAGGCTTTTCTCTCCAAACCAGCTTAAAAATCTCTTGATCCATTTAGGGCCGCAATCAACTATAAAGGCTCCCACAGTTACAATGTCTAACGTCAAAAACAAATTAGAAATTCTCACAAATACATTGCAATATAAATTTTCAGGACTAATAAAAAATATTCTGACTGTCCTCATAATTACGAAAACAAAAATCCATAAAATAACGATCCTCGGCTTAATGTTTCGCCTTTCGTCTATCCACGGCGCTATATAGCTTCCAAGTAAAAACACAATAATCCTCGTAATCGCAGCTTCAATATTTAGAAACACCTCCGGGCAAAGCCTTATCATGCATGCCTCAAGCACCAAAACACCTGCTGCCAAAAGTAAAAATCCATGTTTTGCAAATGATTGTTTCCTCAATCGATAAACAGCTGGATAAACCATGTACATAATCAGTAAAAAAGATATATACCATACGGTACCCTCACCCGTAACCCAAAAAGATAGGGTGCTTAGCTTAAATAAATATTCTCCTACATTTCCATTACCAAAAAGAAAGATTACAATTGCATAGCCTACTCCCGCTATCAGCAGATAAACTGGTAGTATCCGCAGAATTCTACGTTTATAAAATTCAACTATATTTTCATCTTTTTTTAGAGAATAGTATAATCCCATACCAGATAAAAAAAGAAAGATATCTACACCTATGCTTCCTTGAGATAAAATTTTTACTACGATACTTAAATCTGGCGACCAGTAAAACTCATTACCATGAACGCAAAGCACTGCCAGTATAGCTATACCAAACAATTCACTTCTACACTTGCCTGTAACTGACCAGTTCATTTTAAGCGCTTTCACCTCATCCCCTCCTCTTTGCCTAGCTTCTTCATTATTTGCATTTTCTGCTGTATGTTTTTTAGCAAAAAATAGATAACAAATATTACAATATCTATAATAATCCTTATGAAAGCAATCACAAACTCGTTAGAACTTACGTAGTTATAAACAGGCGCCGCCAAATAGTCCATCATATGAATACATAACATTGCCAGCGAATGCCTGCCCACTATGCATAGAGCATTTCCTACATATGGGATTTTTCTAATATACAAGCAGAATCCTCCAAGCGCTATTGTCCCAGCAACCGCAGTAACCACACACAGCGGAAATAGCGGGTAACGCCTCCCTGCCAATTCTAGGTATATTCCTGTAAAGTGATAAACGAAAACAAATGATATTAAATATATTACAAAGTTGAATATGCCCAATCCTATATTGATAATTCCTTTTTTATACGCTTGCAGATATATCTGTATCGTTTGCCCAATAAGCAAAAACAGCATTGCCACTAATACAAGATCAAAGGATAGTGGAAGCCATTGGACCGAACCAATCACTACACCCATCACACCAAGAACAATCGTAATTGCCGTAAAACAAAATTTGGAGTGTATGCATAAATGTAAAAAATCATAAATGCCCTTGGCGACAAACAATACAATGAGAAACCACATCATTCCCAAAGCCTCTACGGTTTTATCCGATACTGTTACAACAGATCCGCTACCCCAAAACAATATGATAATCCGGGTTTTTATATACGATATCAGTGACTGAATATCAAACGAAGCATAATTATGTACAATATATATAATAGATCTAAGTGCCCATACCACAATTGCCGGCAGAATCAAACGATAAGCAGCTCGGAGCTGCTTTTTTTTCCATACGTGTATGTCGTCTGAAAAATGCATTAGCATACCGCTAAAAATAAAAAACAATGGCATATGAAAAGAAAATATAAATCCTCTTACTAAGTCATGAACAGTTAAAGTATGCCCTATGATGACGAGAAAAATTGCTATCCCTTTTGCACAATCTATCCAATCTATTCTTTCATTTTCTTTCTTTAGCATTTTAATCCTCTCCAAAATAAACTTTTCGTGCTCTTTCAGGGAAGTTTATAATAACAGCACCAACACCATATTGTCGCATCTGTTCTATTTCTCGTTCAGAACTAACCGTCCATGTATGGATTTTAATTCCCTTCTCCCTACACGACTCTACAAAACCTGGATATTTTATATTATTAATTGCAGGATGAAGCGCCTCCACGTGATATCTGGCTGCATAAGAAGCTGCATCAGCAATACCATTGCTGTATAAGAAGCCGCATTTTGCTTCAGGCCGCAATTCTATCACCTTTTTAATAGATTCATACATTAATGCAGTATATCAATACATTATTGGAAATTCAAGGAGGCATTTGCACCGCTATCACGGATATTCTTTACTTTTCTATATACGTTTTTACACAATTATTCCATTCTTTCTCGGCTCCTGTTAAAATTTCTTCCTTGTCCAAAGTTGGCATCCAGGCGATCAAAAAGTATAACCATGTTATACCGAGATAACTTTTCAATAGTCTTTCAGTTGATATCCATATTTTACTACATTTCACGAGAAAATGCTTAAATTAATTAGCTTTTCTCTAAAAATAATGTTTTCAATTAGTTCGACATAAATACTACTTTATGGTATAATTTTCACAAAACTTCAAAAATATTATTGGTGGTAAGTACAACTCTTAATAAATCCGTATTTAACCGTCGCAGTGTTATACGGTACTTAAAAAATGCAAAAATCGAAAAGGAGATGTGGACAATGATTATTAGAAAGCACCGAACTCTGTCAATTGTATTTGTCATAGGTTTATTATTTGGAGCAATCGCGATAACTCCAATTAATGCGTTTGCAGAATCTCCGGATTTTGCTACGAATACCCAAATTGAAGGCGCCAATGGAAGCCCTGATGAAATTCAGGAGGAAGACTCTGATGAAAGCCCTGACAAAATTCAAGAAGATGATTCTGATGGAAGCTCTGACGATGTCCAAAAAGGCGATTCTGATGGAAGCTCTGACGATGTTCAAGAAGATGATTCTGATGAAAGCTCTGACAACATTCAAGAGGAAGAGGACAACGAATCCCTTGGTGAAGTACAGGGTGGGGATGCCGATGAAAGTTCTGATGAAATATTGGATGCGGATATTGAGGGGGAAATCCCAGAAGATTTTCCAGCTGAAAATACTGACATAATTTCTGATGTGGCTATAAATGAGGTCTCTAAGGGTATAGCAACACAAGCCTCTGGGCTAAGCGTTACCGTCGAATATCCAGAACAGATTCAATGCAAAACACCGATTACATTTACTGTGAATGCAGATGGCGGTTCGGGAGATTATCAATACCGGATTCATAGCATTATGACATCTGATCTTGTTTCAGTATATGATGTCAGTTGGGGCTCTAACAGTGCATATCAGGATAGTAATGAGTTTTCTTTTACGTTTCATGCATCGGGCACATACTATGTTCGTTTTAGTGTACGTGATAAGAACACAAACCTATTTGCAAACACAGGTTTGTATGACTATAAATTAGTTATACAAGATCCCCAATATCCGTCAGTTGAGCAGATTGTTGAGAATACTGTAGCAGAATGTATGCAATCATGCACAACTGACTTTGAAAAAGCTATATGGCTGCATGACTGGATTCTGGATCACGCAGATTATGATTATACATATAGTTACTGCTCAGCAGAAGGAGTGCTTGCCAGAGGCCTGGGAACCTGCGAGTCTTATCATAAAGCCTATGTAATGCTTTTGAATAAGGCAGGTATCGCAACAGGCCGGATTGAAGGGAATGGTCATGTCTGGACTGCGGTGCGGATGGATGGGCAATGGTATCAGGTTGACAGTACATGGGATGACATGGGCGAAGCCTTCAAGGGAACCTACTATGAGCATATGTATTTTGGTTTAACTGACAATATAATGGGGCTTGTGCATTCGGATCATACATCTGCAACGCCTGGATATGAATCAACCTCCCTGGAGAATAATTATTTTATAAAAACAGGAATGATAACCCAGTGGTCAGACCCCTTTGTTGAATTGGTTAAACAAAATATTGCCAATGGCAAAACAGAGTTTTCGCTTCCTGTAACAGACCCTATGCCAAATAATTATAAAAATGTTATCTATAACCTTGTGGCATACCAATTATCCAATCAGAGCTGGGACAGCATGGAGATATCTGCCTCATACAAAGATAGCGTAATTACAGTCAAAGCCGAAGCTGGTCCGGGTGAGCTGTCTTCCCTTACTATCACACCACCTACAAAAGTTTTGTACGAGAAGGGAACGGATGTTGATACGACCGGTTTGACCGTAACAGCAAACTATATAAACGGATCAAGAATATTGCATGAAGATGAATATCAAATAAAGGACTTTGACACCAATACTGCTGGAACACGGACGGCTACAATTACCTTTGGCGAAAAAAGTGCTACTTTCCAATATACTGTTCAGGAAAGAAAGGAAGCGGATAACGTCTATAACGGCATCGACTATTCAGCAGTTTATGATTATACATATTACATATCAAAATATGCTGACTTAAAGAAGGCATTTGGCGATGATCAATACAAGGCATTGCAGCATTTTGTGAATAGAGGTATGTTAGAAGGACGTCAGGCAAAAGATTCCTTCAATGTATATTCTTATATGAACAGATATGCAGATTTAAGAGCTGCTTTTGGGAATAACCTAAAAAATTACTATTTGCATTATATGAACCGCGGATTAATAGAAGGAAGAGATGGAAGTAGTTCAACAACTCCTCCGACCGGCTCTTCAACCATATATGATGGCATTGATTATTCAGCAGTTTATGATTATACATATTACATATCAACGTATCCTGACTTAAAGAATGCATTTGGCAATGATCAATACAAGGCGTTGCAGCACTTTGTGAATAGAGGTATGTTAGAAGGGCGTCAGGCAAAAGATTCCTTCAATGTATATTCTTATATGAACAGATATGCAGATTTAAGAGCTGCTTTTGGGAATAACCTAAAAAATTACTATTTGCACTATATGAACAATGGATTAAAAGAAGGGAGAAGTGGTAGTTAATAAACCGAACGCTGAATTTGTAATTGCTCTGTGACATAAAAACAGCAAAATTACCCTCTTAGGAAAATTCAACGAAAAAGAGCAGATTCAGAAGATACAGTTAAGTCGTAAGCGTCGGATTTGACGGGTAGTGTAAAATAGTTTGTGTCTTTGGAAAAAAATACCTCTTTTTTGGTAAGAATCAAGATATGACAATTCTTATCGAAAAGGAGGATTTTTATGCCAGCAGCAAAGGAACAGATTCGACAGATTATTGCAGATAACAACTTAGGCAGCGTGGCTGATGTTTACAGCCTGCTCAAAGACAGCTTCAAGGACATCCTTCAGGAACTCATGGAGGCAGAACTGGATGCCTCTCTGGGTTATGAAAAGAATCAGAAGGGAAATGTCCAGACAGCCAATAAGAGAAATGGGCACACACCTAAAACATTGAAGAGCCAGTATGGTGAATTTCAGATCGATGTTCCAAGGGATCGGGAAGGCGAGTTCGAACCAAAGCTGATCCCCAAATACCAGCGGGATATCTCTGGTATAGAGGAAAAAGTGATATCCCTCTATGCAAGGGGGATGAGCACAAGGGACATCCACGACCAGATACAGGAACTTTACGGGATGGAACTGTCAGCAGAAATGGTCAGCAAGATTACTGACAGGATACTGCCGGAAATAAAGGAATGGCAGTCACGACCTCTAAACCCGGTCTATCCTTTTGTATTTATGGACTGCATCCATTATAAAGTCAGGGAAGAAGGACGTATCCTAAGCCGTGCAGCTTATATTGTTCTGGGTATCACGGCAGAAGGTTACAAAGATATCCTGAGTATTACCGTAGGAGCCAATGAGACCAGTAAATTCTGGCTGGGGATGTTGAATGACCTGAAAAACCGCGGTGTAAAGGATGTACTGTTCTTCTGTGTGGATGGGCTTGCCGGGTTTAAGGAAGCGATCAGTGCAGTCTATCCGGATGCCCAGATACAGAGATGCGTGATCCATATGCTGCGTAATTCTTTCAAATATGTCAATTACAGTGACCTGAAGAAATTTTCTGCTGATTTTAAAGCAGTATACAACGCCCCGAATGAGACAGCTGCCCTGTCGGAACTGGAGAAGATCAAAGATAAATGGGGAAAGAAGTATCCTTATGCGATCAGTAATTGGGAGAACAACTGGGAAGATGTCAGTTCCTTCTTTCAGTTTTCAGATGATATCAGGCGTATCATGTACACCACGAATATCATAGAAGGGTTGAACCGCCAGTACCGGAAAGTGACAAAGACGAAAAGCGTATTCCCAAGTGACAGCGCATTGGAAAAGATGCTGTATCTTGCCAGTGGGAACGTGGTCAAAAAATGGACACAGAGATACCGGAACTGGGATCAGGTGCTGAACCAGCTGATCGTCCTGTACGGGGAGCGACTCACCCAGTATCTTTAAAAGGAAAAAGCTGGAACATCACATTTTATAAAAACTGTTCCAGCTCTACCTTATTCTATCGGCATTAACAGTATTGCCAGAATTATCCAGCCTTATTCTGGAGGCCGGGTGTGGGCAGAGCCCACGGATGTAATAACTGCTATTAATGTCTGATTTGTATGAAAAAAAATCAAAAATCTTGTATAGGATTTAGAAGATTGGCAATACTATTAACAGAAAAGAAATTCGACAGCATAAAAGTGATGAAATTCGACAGCAAATTTCTACATATCTGATTCATATCAGAAAAGATTATTTCCCCATAGACACAAGATTTTTTACAGCCTCATTTGACGCTTACTTGACTATGTATACATTTCTATGAGGATATTGGTCAAGACCTTGCCGCATCTGCGGTGTGTGTTCAGATAGGGGGCTTCCATGCGGCCCGTGGCAACATCGAAGCCCCCTGTCAGACTGGCGGTCCCGTGGCAGATATATTCAATAGCTCTTTATCATACTTCTCTACTCAATATATATATATTTTTGGTCTTCATATATATATTTGGCACTATCTATAACTTCTTGATTATCTGCACGCTTAATGATCAACAAAATATCATACTCTTTTTCATTCTCACGAAGCATATCCTCGTCCAGCCTTTGTATATTATTTGCCAAACCTTTAATAAATTCTTCTAGGATTAGGTCTTCACTTTCCACTTCACATCCTTTGGCTATAGATATTTCCGCATTAAAATCTGTACCATATAACAGCATCATTTTTTCATAAATATCTGTTCTCCCGCAAATAGTTTGAATTTTAAAATCTAAATAGTCCTTATAATCAGCATTCCACAGTTCTGCATAGTTTTCTTCATTTGAATGACTAACCACATCATAATTCTCTAATATGTATTCTCCTAACCAAGATGTTACTTTACACCCTCCTGTAAAATTTAGATGTGAACCATCTGTATAAATATCTGTCGTTAAATTTAAAATATCTTCATTTAGTAAATTAATATAATCACAATATGGATAGGAACTAACAATATCATCTATAGAATTTGCGACCAACTGTGCCTGTTCATTTGCTGGAAATGGTAAATATACACATAATAATTGAATACCATTTGTGCTACAATAATCAAGTAACTCTAAAAAATATTGGTAACACGTGCTTTCGATCTCCATGGTTTCATTTGATTCTATCCTCTCAAAAGAAATATTTCTTCCCAATCCGACAACAAAATTTGCCCCTTTCTCTGGTGTTGTTTTAATAACAACATCTTTTTCTGTAAGTTCCGTCCACCTATTATGATACATAATGAAATTAAATAAAAAATCAACTCTACCACTATAATCATCAAAAATATCCTGTGAAGCTTTAATTTTATTCAAAGATAATGGTATTGAATCAAACTGTACATGTTGCTGTTCAATTCTGTCAGGCCTATATTTTCCATTCCCATATCCCTGACTATTCTCATATTCAATTAATCCATACATGTCTATAACAATTAATTTGGGGGATGTATATTTTAATATATCCTGTAATATATAATAGTTTTCGGCAATCGTGCAATTACTATATCCCCAATTATAAGAAGATATACCATATTCTTTCCACAACTCCTGAGGAAAAATACCATTATATACATGGCTTGTTCCCATGAAAATAACGTCAAAATTTGTTTCACTTTCAAAAAATGGCTCATATTTATACCTTGCCTGTTTATCTTCCAATAATTCTGAACATTTAAATAATACTACTGCAAACAAGCATAAAAAAATCACAGAAGCAATAACATTTTTCTTCATTTTTATTCCTTTCATTTTTAGAATTGGAAATATATAAATCCAGCCTGATCATATCCTGATCCCCAAATTCCCACAACTAGAATAAATATTATCGAAACAATATACACGATCCATCTAAACCACCAGTCTTGTGCAAGTATTTCTCTTCTTATTCGTATTCCCTTATACTTAAAAATGTCTGCAATAATAAGAATCAATATTGATATAGTCATTACTCCAAAATTCTTACTATCAAGCCCACAGTTAAATATCGCCCCGCTGAAAAAGATTTGAGGATTATGAACAAAAAGCATACTTTTTATAATCCCTAATGCATCTGATAGATTATTGGCTCTAAAAAATATCCAGGAAAAATCTACTAAAAGAAATGTTATAAACATCTGTAATAGCTTATGACCCAAAGTGTTTTTATTTAGTTGTAATATATTAACTGCTTTATATCTTATATGTTGCGTCCATGGACCTATCACTTGATAAAGTCCATTTACCCCCCCCCAGATTACAAATGACCAGTCTGCCCCATGCCATAATCCACTTACTAAAAATACAATCATTAAATTTATATTTTTTCTCAATCTACTTTTGCGATTCCCACCTAATGGTATATATAAATAATCCTTAAACCAACTGCTCAATGAAATATGCCATCTTCTCCAAAACTCAGATACTGACTTAGATAGATATGGTGTATTAAAGTTTTCCATTAAATCTATCCCCAAAATTTTAGCTGCCCCTATTGCAATCACGGAATATCCCCCAAAATCACAATAAATTTGTATAGCAAACAGCAATGTTGCTACAATTAGATAATATCCTCCAAATTTTTCAAAATCATTATACACTACATCTACAAATATGGCTATTCTATCAGCAAGAACAATTTTCAAAAAGTATCCCCATATCATCAATAAGCAACCCTCTTTTGCAGAATCGAAATTAAACTTTTTGGGAATTGCCAATTGTTTTAACAGATTTTTGGATCGCTCAATCGGTCCTGCAACTAATTGTGGGAAAAAGGAAACAAATAATGCATATCTAAAAAAATTTTTTTCGGCATATATGTCACCTCTATAAACATCTACCGTATAACTTAACGCCTGAAAGGTATAAAAAGAAATTCCAACCGGTAGCATAATATCAAAAGCGGGTACAGATAAATCCACATTAACTATATGTAACATTGCTTTCAACGTACCCAACGCAAAATTAATATATTTGAAATAGAACAATACCATCAAATTTAAAAAAAAGCTAACAGCAACTGACACTTTTTTGTAAAATATTTTTTTTTCTATACTCCACGAATTACTTTTTATTTTCTCAATAATAAGACCACTAACATATGTTATTATCGTAGAAAATAACATAAGAACAATGTATTTCGCATTCCAGCACATATAGAAATAATAGCTAGCAGCTAATAACCAAAATTGTTTCATTTTTTTTGGTACAATATAATATATAAAAAGAACTATGGGGAAAAAAATCAAAAAATTCAAAGAATTAAAAAGCATAACGTTTATCCTCAATTATTCACGTCGACTTAGTTGAAAGTACAACAAGTCGCATAATTACTACCGTATACCGATTTTGTTTTATATTTCAGTGCTTTACAAGTTTTTTCATTTTAAGCAATAAAAAATATACACTCTCCCCCCTATTTAGTCAAGTCTTTTTCGGTTAGTTTCTAAGTTTGTTGCTATTATTTACCACTTACCAAATTTCTATATCAGAATTAAAATAATGTGAAGGTTTTCTTACTGACATCCTTGGAAATTCCATATAATTATTATATCGCATTGCTTTTAGCTGTTCATCATAGTTAGATGGCACCATAACTTCAATATCTGCAAACGGAAGTCTTAATCCTTCTCCAAAGTGCTCTTTGGGGTACTTGAGTTCTATACATCTGATTGCGCAGGAACTCATAATATAATCTCTACATCTTTTATTATGATTAGCACTTTGTGCCAAAAGATCATACCAAAATGTTAAGAACTTTAATGGCAAAAACTTTCCTATTGTATGGATAGCTTTCATCAGTCTAATCGTACTATCCGGGACTATCGCCTTATATTCATTATAATTGATGTTTGCCCTATGCCCCATACATAAATTATAAATCCCTTTCATCATATTAATAGTGAACATATGAACCCTCTCATTTTCATGAGCATTATCCATAACATATATGTCCAAAAACATTCTATTGTCCACATCAGCCGTTGCTTTCCCATATACTTTATCGAAGCACTTGGTCGGCAAACTCTCTTTCATATAAAAAAGCCTAGGCATACAATCAAGAAAGGCACCTCCCCCCAAATCATCATAATCAAGATACATGAAAGTATCATTCTTCTTAGACCATTTCTTTTTTGCAATTTTTCTTAGTTTCTTAAAATCTTCCCTTGGCATCGCAAGATCTATATCATCATCCCAAGGTATCAAATCTTTATGTCTAATAACACCAATTAGTGATCCACATATAATATAGTAATGCAGATGATTTTCCCTGCATACCTTATCAAACTCATCCATAAGGGTAACTAATATGTCATGCGATTTTTTTAGATACACTCTCTCCTCTGCTGAAGTAATTGCAAACTCCTCCAACAGGGAAATTTCATTTGCAAATCGCAATGTACGATAGTTGAATTTACCCAATCCCCGCAATTGCTTAAGCATATCTCCATAATTCTTACTACAAATGACAACTAATATATCCTCCGCTTTTTCCTTTAACAAGACTGATGGTTCCATTATTTTGACACCATTTTTCTCAGTATTCCATTTAGCAGAATCATTATCAATAGCATACGCAGGCAAATATCTCTCCCCTAATATAGCGTATTCATTTATATAAATATCAAAATAAATTCCAGTTCCAAAAAGAATAATCTTTTGATTTTTCTGTAAGTCTTCAATGGGAAGTCTTAATGATCCACCACCAGTAATTTTAATATGTTTTTCCGGCATTAGAGAAATAAATGAAACGCCACGCTCCATCAAGAAAAGCTTGTCTTCTTCAAAGGTTAAACCATACTCTGTCCCGTAAAAGCACACATCAAATTGAAGTTTTTCATAAATCTTCTTATAGCTAAGATGCTCAGCATCCAAAATCACTACATCATAGAACCAGCCCCTGTTCATCAAAGATATTTTTGCCTTCTCGGCATTATACGGTCTCGTATCTCCAAAAATACGCGCCCTGACCCATTCATCTGGAATACCTAATATAAATTTATCGCATAACTTAGCCTGCTTCTTAAGCCATCCATACATTTCTATATGCTCAGCACTAAAAACACCCATACAGTATCCTATTTTATATTTACCGTTCTCCATACCTGAATCCATGTGCCCAAAACCTCTCTATCTACTTTTCTAACTCGCTTAATGCATATGTATAATTGGCTAATAAAATCCATTCTCTGACTTTTAGGAATACATAATAATTCTGAATTCCTGCCTCTTGCACTTTTTTTTGTGCTCTGCGGATATCAATAGCACAAATAACGGGATAAATATTGTTCGGCATCGACTGCTGGAACTCCCCCATTGTCTTTACCGTAACACCATGAATCTGCTTTTCTACTAAGGTATCTGTTAATGAAACAATAGTTGACGGAGCATACTTATTTCCATACTTTTCAAAATATGCTTCGTATAAAAGACCATCTCCAAACAAAACAATCTCTTGTGCAGCTTCCGGGACCGGATGAAATAGTCCTCTAAAATGTGCCTTATGTATTTGATATGATAATTCTACATCATAAAAACCATGTCTATACTTCCTTTCGCGCCAAGGATAAGGTTGCATATAATTATCCCCATATAACATACGTAAAATTTTATCCCAACCTGTCGGCACTAAAAGTCTAATACCATCATATGAAAAAACAATAGATTCTGAAAATGCTTTTCTATCTAGCCATTTTGGTCCTTTATTTCCAATATAGTGTGTATAAATACCAAATGGTGCAGATTCGCTCCCGTCGTTTGCTGCCAATGCATCATTTAACTTATCTGCAAGTTTCTCCCTAGAGAATAATTTCCCAACGTACTTGTAGCATTTCCACTCTAACAGCTTCATATCCATAAAATGCGAAAAAAATCCATATGCTTTAGCATACAACAATCTTTGCAAATGCATTATCCTTCTCTGCTTCTTCTGTTCCTTAACGGGATCATTAAACCCACTATCCATTGGAAATATGTCAATTCCAATCCCTTCACAACAGTTTACCCACCAGTTTTTGGGATGAATAGCTGTGGTATTTCTATTTCGAAGTTTTATATATCCTCCATAAAAACATTCATCATTGGCTGGAGTCTGCAGGAAATACTGATCTGTAAATTCGCTCTCTAATGTAAGAAGTTTGTTATAATCTTCTCTTGATAACGCAACGTCAATATCATCATCTCCCGGAATAACACCTGCATTCCTGACTGCACCGAGCAGCGTCCCATACATAGCATACAATTGCAATCCATGGGCATCACAAACCTGCTTCAGTTTTCTAAGAAGATCAAATTCTACTTCCAGCACCTTTTCTAAAATCACATTATCCTGGTCAATCTTAAGAACCGCCGATTTTAGACGTTCTTGCTGCCCATATTGACTTATCCCATTAGAAGACTCTTCATTTTTTTGCCTATACTTTTCAATAGCTTCAAGCAAAGAACTATAGCCATGCTGTGCCCAATCAAATCCCAGCAAAGGAAGTTCATAACTATCATCAAATAGAACATCCACCTTTTTTATTTCTGACATGTTGTCCTTTCTTCCTGCTTCAATAAAAAAAGCAGGTGCTAAAAACGGGAACATGCCATTTTCAGTAAGCCTTATGCTTAAATCCATATTGGATGCAAGAAAGTTCTGATCTCCTCGATTAAAATTAGCCAAACAGTTCCACTCTACTGCAGTAGGTAACATTTCATCAGTATATACTCTTCCAACAAGGTGATAATCTGGTAGCGGGTAATAAAACTTAGTAAATGGAAATCCTGATTGCTCTAAAAAAGATACTATCTGCTTTTTATGCAAACACCTAGTGTGATTCCATGGATTCAAAGATCCGTTACTTTGCTGACATCGACTAATACTGTAAAGATTCTCATCTGCAAGAAAAAGTTTCCCATCTTCTTTTAAGAACTTCTGTAAATGCTCAAAGGCTCTTAAATATGGTCCGTCTGCTACTGCATGGTTTCCAATCTTATCTACTATATTCATAATAATAATGTAATCAAAATGATATGGAAATTCCATATCCATTACATCACCGGCATATATTTCCAAGTTTTCCCTGTTCTTATATCTTTCACCAATAGCTTTAGCACGAAAAAGGGAGGTCTCGGTCACCACCACCCGGGAAGCTTTATCACAAATTTCCCCGGTAATCGCACCAAACTCCCCTCCAACTTCAAGTACGGTACTCCCTTTTTCAAAAGGATACCATGATATTGTTGAGCGACGTTCCGACCCCAAATGAAGTTTAACTTCTTCTCGTGAATCATACATAAGAGTTTCATCACACGCTTCTTTATCAATTGCTCGTATATACCCATCTATGACTCTCGCAATTCCAGTAATTAATCTATCCGAATCCTTATTTTTTTTATAAAACGCTGTATTAACGGCTATCAAACAATCCCTCCATCTATAAGCGGCTACAGTTGCATAAACTTATCATACTCATTCAATACTTCTTCTGTTTCCCCTAACATTATATACTGACCATCATTAATCCACAATATTTTATTGCAGAACTTTTTCAGCGTATCTGTAGCATGAGAAACAATCAAGACTGTCCTATCTGACAACATCAATTCTTCCATTTTTTTATAACTCTTTTTACGGAAACGCTCGTCCCCCACTGAAAGTACTTCATCCACCAGCATTATATCCGTATCAAGAATCGCTGTTACTGCAAAAGACAGCTTAGAATACATACCCGAAGAATAAGTTCGAACCGGCCTATCAATAAAATCACCCAATTCAGAAAATTCTATAATTTCCTCCATATGAGCTTTAACATAATTCAAGTCACACCCTAAGAGCATTCCCGACTTTAAAATATTTTCACGACCGGTATTGTTGCTATTAAACCCTATTCCAATGGCCATAAGAGAAACTCTGTTCCCTTTTGTGTCAATAATTCCTTCATCTGGTTGAAAAATACCTGCTATAGACCTTAATAATGTGCTTTTCCCAGAACCATTCCGTCCTACAATTCCTAATATTTCTCCTTGGTTTACCGAAAAAGATATATCCCGCACAGCATGAACTATATTCGCCTTTTTTACACCATCTTTAGCAAGGCTTTGGTGTAATGACATATGCGACAAATCTTTATAGTTTATGCTTACATGCTTTAACTCCAAAGCAACTTTACTCATTTTATTTATACCACCTTTACATATCCATTTTCATTTTTATAAACAATATGCACTCCTACACAACATAAAATAATGGCACCTAATGTCCATATACCGAGAATAGGCAAATTCACGACTCTGTTATATAACAGTGCATTACGCATAGTATCTATAAATACTGCTGCCGGATTCAAACATATCATTATCATATTAAGTGGTGCTGTTAGGCTTGTTAAGACTTCATAAAATATACCAGAAAGGAACATCAGCATCTGTAAAAGAATTCCCACTGCATATGAAAGATCATCAATATATACACCAAAATGTAAGAAAATCATTCCCAAGCCAAATGATAAAAGAATCATCATGATATAAGCTGGCACTATCCATATTATATTTATTCCAATATGCACACGAAAGATTAGAAGCATAGGAATTAGAACAATTAAAGAGAATAAAAGCTTATAAAAATTAAGGATCATATTTGAAACAAGTAAAACACATTTAGGCACATATACTTTTGTAACAATATCTCTATTATTTCGAATCAATTTCACACTATAATTTAATGTTTTATTGAAAAAATTCCACATTAAGAGGGCCGAAAAAGTAAATGTTGCATAATTTTCAATAGAACGCCCCAACACATGCCCAAAAACAACCACATATACAAGCATATTAAAAAAAGGTTCTAAAAGCCACCATAATCTATTTAAATAAGAATTGGCAACTTCTGCTCGAAGATCTGCTTTTGCCGAAAACAACATATATGACCAATATTTCTTCATATCTGCAAAAAATCTCTTAGCTTCGAATACAAGTCCAAAATTTCTATAACTATTTTCAGAAGTCTTTTCCCGGTGCATTTCACCAACCGATAGTATAACTACGCAAAACATCATCCACAATTCAGCCATCAAAATTCTCTCAAGCAGTACTGAGGACGACAATGATTTAATCAACTCGCTTCCCACATCGTTCATAACAATATGAACACCATTCTCATCTATAAAAGTTGCACCATTTGTAGTCCATTCAAAATAGCTCGATTCACTGTTCTGCATATAATTTGGCAATTCACCATAATGTATTCTCTGCAAACAGATAGATTTGATCTGACGGTAAATTCTTATTTCCTTTACTTCTAATTGTTTAACGTGAGAAAAATCAAAACAAATTTTATCATTATCACTAACATATCCACTTGACAAAACAGTAGATATTTTTTCTCCATTAGTTATAATCTCTATCGTCAGATCCTGATTCCGAAAGGGATATAGTGCAATTAATGCCCCTCCAATTAAAAATAGTAAAATAATAAGATATCGATATACCTTATATTTCTTAATTTTTTTCTCTTTCATTTTTATTTCCTCATCCCAATAAAATTAGTCCTCACAAGAGACCTTTATCAATTAAAGATCGTATTTTCGTAGAGCTTGTCTGCTCAGTATAAGAAAAAAATACCAAGTCGGAGCCATGAGACTGCAAAAACTTTTTTTGTTGCAGCCACCACGCGTCATTCGCATAATCGCTTCCACAAAATTGGCAGTCAAAATGATATTTTTGAAAGGCTTCAACCGTCCCAGCATAATTTACCGGAACTCCTACAACTTCATCTACATACTTACAAGCTTTCAGCACTTCAACTCTCTCTTCAAATGGAATAATTGGTTCTTTATCTTTATGTATTCTAACATATTCATCCGATGTAACTGCTGCAATCAAATACTCACACTGTTCTTTCGCACGACGCAGCATATTAATATGCCCTATATGAAACAAATCAAAAGTTCCTGACAAATATCCAATTCGATATTTCTTATTTGTATCGCCAGAAGAAACAATATTCAACATCTGCCTGCCAGGATAAAAATAATTTGCATCATAAATTCCAATGTGCATCACGTTCATTCTTTTCAGCTGCCGAAAAATTGGTTTGTAATTTTTTGCACAGATAATCACTTTATACGCAGCTTTTTCGCCAACCAAACTATCCGGTGATACAATAGGAACTCCATGCAACTCAGTTCCCCACTTGCTTTCATCATTATCTAAAATACAGCAAATATTGTAATCACTTTTGTAAAACGCTAAAAACTTATCGCACCATTTTCCCGCTCCAAACAAAAAGATCTTTTTATCATACAAATCTTCAAAGCAACTATTACGCCTATATTCTTCATAGAAGTCCATCTTATTCACCGTATCATCCAATCGCTGTCTATTATAGTTTGTAACCCATTCATTTCGCATGTGAGCATCGTAAAATGTTCTCTCCTTCTCTCGCCTTCGCAATCCATTCATAAATTCTCTAGTAATTTTATCCCAATAATTAAGTTGTTTTATTAATCCATAACGTTCCCACATATAATCTCTTGGAACCAAAATTTCATTCTTTGGAACCTGTTCATATAAGCTAACAATCGCCCTACATAGAATTGCATTTGCCGGATAGTCTTGAATGCAAAATTCCTGATCAAAGAAAATAAATTCCCCATTTTGATAGAAACTATTGAGTGGAATCATATCTACATAACCATTTTTCAAAATAATTCCCTGCTCGTTCTCACATACATGTTCTGAAGATCGTATAATCAATTCCCTGAAATAGTCCATACACTTTAGAAATTCATCTGCATCTGTTCTAAGCAAATTTCGCAAATAAACATCTCCATGCATTGCATTTACATATGGCATTATATAAGATTCACCCTTTTGTTTCCCTAGGACTGTTGAAATTCCTTGTTTCTGTAAGCGTTGCATGTTTTGAACTAGTTTTTCCAGATTGCTCCGCCCCTTTTCAAATACCACTTTCTTTTCCACTTCTTTAGAACGAATAACGGTTGAATAGGCATTTTCCTCTCCCCGATCTAATGAAAGAGTTACTTGTTTCACATCCATAAAGCAATCATCTAAAATACACTCAACCCAAAAAGCATTTGCCACTGAATGCAGTGCATTATTACGAGCAAAATCATCACAAATCTGTTCCTCACAGAACAAAACAGTGTCCGGGTTTCGATACATCGGCATATACCTCGCTGCAATTCTTTCCGCAGGAGTGTAATCTTCCGCAATTATTAGCTGAGGAGTTTCCAATGATGGTAACACTGAATAAAATTTAGAATTAAACCCCGCTCCCATTAAAAAATGTTTTAATTCAGCTTTCGTATAGCATCTTCCCGATAATTGAGTCTTTCTTTTATCAGACAAGTATGTAGCATAATTATCCAGACCATCAAAACACCTTTGCGTAAATGGATCCACTTCACCGCAAAGATACCTCAACCCTATTCGATTATCTGTCCCAAGAAAGAGTTTCCCTTGCTGCTTCAAAAGTATTTTTATTATATTAAGCAGTTTATTAGGCACTGCTTCTTTTTCCAGTATTTCTATACCTATAGCACAATCAAATGAAGATGCATATTCTTTTTGAAAAGTGTCCATACAGATTTCATCAGAGGAAGCACAACATACCCGACATTTCATATTTGTAAAATAATCATTATATTCTTTGGCATTGCCAAGTAATAAGATAGAAGCCGAATCATCAAAACTCATCCAAGATATTAATCCAAAATATAAATTTTCCACTAAAATTGCACCTCCTTCTCTGTATACTGTATAAAACAATCCACATTATAAACTCAATTCAATAAAATTGTTATAGCGTTTCTTTTCTAGTTCATTAATAACTTCATTCTTATATTTAGCAGAAACTCCTATGATGATTAGACCATCATAACTCGCCCTTTTAGCATCTATGACAGGTACACCATTTACACACAAAGGATTTTTGTCTAAATTAGTTACAATAAACCCGTCAATTCCAATTTTTCTTTCCATTAAATACTTTAAAACTTTTCTGCCGTATTGTCCCGCACCATATATGTATATTGGTGTAACATAATGCAGAAGTTCCAAAAGGAGTGTTTGTTCATTATTAACCTGTTCACCAACAATTTTCTTGCAATATTCCTCAAAGTTAAAAATTACATTATGAATCCTCTCCCAATCAGCATCCCCCCAATATTTTTTGACAAGATTTCCATCATAACTTTCTTTCCTGAACTCTTTTCTAATAACCATAAGAAACTTAATCTTATCATATTGCGCTAAGCGATTTACATTCCACATATAGCTTATATATTTTACCCTTGCCAAAATAGGCGCTAAATTTTGCAGCTTATTTTCCTTAATAAATCGATTTATTTCTTTAAACTCGTCACATATATTAAAAATTTTATTACGCTGATTACTGGAAGATTCTGCATTATCTTGCCTATAGAATATAATTGGAGTCTGTATTAACACAATTTTTTCTGCTTTAGCCCAGACCTTAAATGCAAAAGAGGTATCTTGATAAGCAGCACCTTGCGTAGGTAAAAAGAATATATTATTTTGTATCAAAAAATCTTTTCTATATAAAGCACTCCAAATAGAAGGTGCTACAAAAAAAAGCTTATCTCTATTTTCTTTTTGCACAAGACAATTATATTGAAAATTTTTTAGGTTCTCATAAATACTAACTTTATCCTGACCAGAATTATAAATATAATAATTTCCCTTTACAATATCCGCAGAAAATTTTTCGGCATTGTCAAATAAATCATTTAATGCATAGTCCGCCAGCCAATCGTCGCTTTCAATGAAAAAAATATATTTCCCTTCTGCGCTTGTGATTCCACGATTCATAGAATCACCATACCCAGTATTTTCTTTATTAATAATTTTTATTCTCGAATCCTTTCTTTGATATTCTTCCATAATTTCAAATGATCTATCATCAGAACCATCATTTATACATATTATCTCTACACATAAATCTTTTATATTTAGAAGACTGGTAAGACATTTTTCAAGATGTAATTCTTGATTATATATAGGCACTATTATAGATATATCCATGTTTATATCCATTCCTTTCGCTTCGCTCCACGCTATGATTTATTTTTTTTACTGTCATGTCTATCTTGTTTTTTCAGCAAATAATTGACATATTTCTCATGTGCGTCAAGCTTTTCCTGCAAGTAGCTGTTATATTTCTCATACTCATCAAGCTTTTCCTGCAAGTAGCTGTTATATTTCTCATACTCATTAAGCTTTTCCTGCAAATAGTTATCATACTTCTTAAACTCGTTCAGTTTACTTGCTTGGTAAGCATTATTTTTTTTATATTTCTTTTCTAAATCCGTATGTTCCGCAATTAACCTTATATATACCTCAGACAGTTCATATTTCTTTAAAAACATAGTACATTCCACTGCTTCCTCGCAAGACATACTATCTAAATCTTCTAAAATACTGCTAATCAAATTTTTAAAGACCCACTTATCATTATATTTATTCCAATATTGGCTCAGAATCAACAATTCGGTTTTAGCCCTTCTCGCGCCTCTCAAAATATTTACTCCATCTATTGAGTCATTTACCCCAACCAAAACCTTGTTTACAAACCTTATTGTGCCTATTTCCGCTATCCGTAAAAAAAATTCCCAGTCTTCAAGAGTATATAAAGATTCATCAAACATACCTGCTTTTTGTAATATTTCCTTTTTTGCAAGTACGGTCGGTGTTCCAATCTTATTTCCCCCAAGTAATACCTTTAAAAATCCTTCTTTACCCGGCATTAAGCTAAAATCATCATCTATAGGAACAACTCTGTCACTACTCGAGTTACATTTATATTTGCAAAAAACCATTTGACAATTTTCATCTTTTTGCATTTCTCGCATCTCTTCATCCAGCTTATTTTCGTACCAAAAATCATCACTGTCCTGAAATGCAATTAATTTACCTTTCGCCTCATTTATTCCAACGTTTCTGGCCTTTGATGGTCCACCATTTTTTTCTAATTTTATATATCGAATCCTACTATCTTGAAAAGCCCTAACAACATCTTCACTATTATCCGTTGAGGCATCGTCAATCACTATGATTTCGATATTTTCATATGTTTGATCCAAAACACTCCTAATAGCATTTTCCAACGCTGTCTTTCTATTATAAGTCGGAATTACAACGGAAACTAATTCTTTATCCATAATCTCTTAATTTCTCCTATAATCATCAATAATAGATTATTCCACCTATATTTATGCCCTCTAAATTCTTTTCAACTTCATTACGATTTTTCTCACTTAATGCTAAAATTATTCCTACATCGTTTCCATTTGCTATACTGCTTATTTCAAATACTCTCTTACCATACAAAAGTTCATTAGCAGCATGCCCATCCGACACCACGAAACCAGCGAAATCTACATTTAGCTGTTTTAAGGAAGCAGCACATTTTTTACCTTTTACACCCGCTCCATATATATAAATTTTTTTATATTTTTTACAAAACGTTCCCAAAGAACGATTAATTTTGTTAGCCTGCTCCGCATCTGATGGAAATTTCAATGGCGCGTATGTTCTTAAGGCCAGTGTTGTAACCTTCATCATTTCGTATAAAGTACTTACTCTTAATGCAGAGTATTCATCTGTCATTAATGTACCCGTATAATACCCCTGCGCCTGAGCAATATATGCTAATGATCGTTCGATTGCATGACTAATTGTCTCATCTTTGGGCAAAGGCTCCTCCGGAAAATCTTCATAATTAAATTCATGTACAAACAATGGCAATAGTGCCTTCGTCTTGCACCAAAAAGCTGTGCCTAATGAGATTGGCTCCTTATCAGGTTCCATTTTAGCGTCAACTCCTAATTGTGCGCAAAACTGTTTTGTATTTTCAAAATTTTTCCCCCACATTCCTCCCATAAAGGAATAGAAAAAACCGTGAAAGGGCTCGGGTATACATAGAAGACCAAGTTCTTTTTTGCTCTCCATTGTATGAATGACATTTTTAACAAAAGAGCCGCTGCCTAATGTGTTCTCCCACATGCTGTAAAACCAAGATTCCGCCCATTGCTTCTCTTCAAATTGTGCACTTTTCTTATCGTGAACAAAACAGACATATTCATATTCCAAAATTATCTTTCTTGAAGCTACCAGCAGCGCAGAAATATCACGTCCTCTGTTTTTCTTTATAATAATCCGATATTTTCTGGTCATAAATTTATCTATCTCATTCTCTAGTTTAGAATCAGAAATACAGACGTATATATCAATTTCTAATGGCACTTCATTTAATTTCGCACAACAAACTTCTACCTGTTCCAGATAATAAAGATTCGCAATAACAGCTATCTTTTTCCCATTTAAAACATCATCATTTTCGCATGATTTTTTGGATAAGACATAGTATAAATGATATATAGCTCGCAAATCATAAACATTATATTCCGCTAAAAGCTCTCTCCATTTTTCAGAGCATATTCCCGCATTTTCCAACTCATTCAGTTCTTGTTTGTGTTTTTCACCAGATGTTTTATCTAATTCTGCTATATATTCAATATTCTTCATAAACTTCCTTTCTATGTTTGTTATTACTCAGATTTATTATCCCGTCGCCTTATTTTCTTCCTGCTTATATATTCAGCTCCCTTTCCTGCCAAAGTACACATATATGGATATAGTTTGTGAATCTTATATCTTAATACATTTCATAAAGAATTTCCGCCAGTGACAATATTCTTCCTTCAAATTTCGATGCCAATTCCTCTTCAATCCTATTAAAATCCCATGTTGGGGTAACAATTATGGCGTCTACCTTCTCAAAGGGTTCCTCTATACCAATAATGTCTATAGAGCCTATTTTACCACTCCGTTTTTTATCTATTATATATTTCACATTAACCTCGGTTTTTTCTAATTCAACCAGAAGATGCTTCCCTAATATACCGCATCCATATATCGCCACTTCTTTACAATTAGAATCAATTAAATAATCAGCCAGTTTTTTCCCTTCCTCATTTATATAAAGCCACTTATCAAGGCATTTCATGTTAGCCATATAACTATTCGGTCTTGATGATGATGCTTCCCGATTAGACTCCATATCTGCATTTACAACTCTATTAACAGCTTCCAAAAAACCATAATTATATCTCTTATCCGGTTCAAGGTACATCCCTTCTCCCCATTCATTCCATGCATTTATAAAAATATATTCATTCCCCCACTCCCGACTTTTTTTGACTTCCTCAGAAAAATATTTTTCAAATTTATCTACCGTAACTCCTGTTAATATTTCTCCGTTCTTTCCTTTTCTTGGTGTATTATCAAAATCCGTAAAACACATCAAAAATTTTTTGCCAAACATATTATCCTTCTTCTCGCTCAATGCTACTTCATACACCTCATCATAATCTAATGCCAATGTACTTTTCCCACTTGCAAGATAACGCGACCTAATAACCCCCCGTGAAACCTCTGGTTCATGACGCATGCATGCGTCAATTTCTGAGCTATATTCATTACAAAATTCTGCAATTACATATATACCCGGTAGTCCATTTTCTCTTGCAAGCTCATTCCATAAGCGTAACATTGGCTGTACTGCAGGCATGTCCATTGCCCGGTAAATAACGAAAAGCGGTTTCCCTTCAATTCTAATGTACCTTGAATCCTTAAAAAACGGAAGTAAATAATTAAAATGTTTTATCCATTCTTCTTCTCTTCCATATTTTTGCTCCAACAAGACACCATTTTCATATTTTTTCCGCAAATCATCAGCTTCATATTGTGGTGCCCAGCTATTGATACTGGTAAGCTTGCTCCAAGTCTGCGCCCATGTCACATTTGCCCACGAAAAGCAGAATTTCATATCAATATCAATCCACTTCAAAAGATTTTCAGCTGGTTTTTCCAGAACTTTTCTTCCGTCTTTGAACCAATAATGATAAAAGCAAAATCCATATATACTATATTGCTTTGCCAATGATGCCTGCCATTCCATCGTCTTTTTATCAAGCAAATTGTAATAGTTATCATTTAACGGTTCTCTCGGTTGCATATGGTTTTCCATAAGTGCTGTAGCTCCCTTTACAGATACCCAATCTGTAAAACCCTCTCCCCACCATTCATCATTTTCCTTCGTTCTATGAAACTGCGGTAGATACATTGCTATCGGCTTTATTCTTTTCATATCAAATCCTCCTCATAGAGCATCTATTATACTAGATATTGAAACTATTTTCCCTTTATAACCATTTCTCTCAAGATTTTCTTTAATTGCATTAAACTCCATAAATACTGAAACAATTATCAGTTCTATACCATTCAAATTATCATTTATTTTTTTAATTTCTATACTATGAAATTCCGTCTTCTTCTCGTCAATACCGTATATACAAAAATCACTCTGATTTTTTATTTCATCATAAATCAGCTCCCCCCACTTTCCCAATCCATAAATGCCAACATTTTCCACATTGCAATTACTTATATATTTTAAAATTAATGCCCCTTCTTCTGCATTTCTTTTCTTCCATTTATACAAAGTTCTATACCATGTCTGATATTTTTCCCTCTGCTTCTTCTCATCAAACCGACCAAATGATAATTCTTTTTGTTGTATGTATTCTTTCAATAAATTATCATTATTACTAATCAAATCCAATATTTTCCTATATGCATAAGTATATTCTTCTTCATTCATTGCCTCATGCAGCATCATGATTATATGCTTTCTTACTGTGGTCATAGAATTATACCACTTTTCATATTTAATCATAAAGTAAACCATGGAATCAAATAATTTCCAATTATTTTTTGTTATACTATCTGCTTGAATGTGATTAATGTCTAAACATTCATCCACACATAATGCTGGGAGTTCATATACTACTATAAATCTAAAAAACAAATCCCAATCTTGCAATCTACTAATTTTCTCATCAAATTTTCCTACCTGATCAAATGCAGCTTTTCGCATTAATGCCGCGCTTGTATCAACAACATTTTTGCGTACCATAATTTCTTTCAAGTCTTCCAATGGTTCATTTGGTACAATCTTTTCTAAACTCCCCTCTTTAAACAGAACTTTACAAAAAACTAATGCTAATTCACTTTGCATCTCAAAGCAACTTATTTGACGCTCTAACTTATTTGGTATCCATTCATTATCGCTATCAATAAATGCCAGAAATTCTCCATTTGCCAACTCTGCCCCGCGATTTCTTGAATAATTGGAGCCACAATTTTTTTCATTTTTTACATAACAAATCCTACTGTCATCCATTCCTTTTACAATTTCCGCCGTATTATCATTTGACGCATCATCAACAATAATGAGTTCCCAATTTGTATAAGTTTGAGAAATAATGCTCGTAATCGTTTTTTTTAGCATTTCTCCTCTATTATAAGTTGGTAAAACTATCGAAACCAAACCACTCGTATGCATTATCTTACATTCCTTTCTTCATGTGTATCTTTATTTTTCTGACCTTATACAATTTTTCAGTCTATCCAATTTGAGTTCCCCATTTCAAAAATACAAATGCCCCAGAATCCTCTAAGGGTGGCAAGCAGATTCATGCTGCGGATGGACTGTAGGGACATTACCCGTAAATCTTCCAGCTCAAACTGCTGCTTTTTGAACTTGAAATATTCTTCTATACGCCATCGCATCAGGTATACTTTTGCCACTTTTATCCTTGAAATCCATGCGATAGTTTCCTTTATATTTAGCAGCCACATCCATGATGTTGCAGGTCTTTCCGTTATAAACGACATTCCTGTTCTTCCTGGTGCGGATTACAAAACGTTCACCGCGTTTTAGGAAATAATGGTAATAATCATTGGCATCAAAACCCCTGTCTAGGGTACGGACACATCGGGGTGTGAAATTTTCAAAAAGGGATTTCATGCAGCACAGGTTCTTATAGGTCTCGCTTATAAAACCATTCTCTGCCGCTGAAAACACTTTCTCATATACCGGCAGTGGCATTTTCCCAGGTTCGGATAGAACCGCCGCTTCAATCGTCAGGTACCCTTGCATGATCTCTCCGGTGCACTTTGTTCCCTGCAAGAATGCCATAGATCATCTGGTGGATGAACTTTTGCTGCGGACGTTTTAAGCCTTTAGAAATTTTTGTAGAAAAATTTGTCAAATTCCTTTTAATTTCGTAACCCAATCTGTTATAATTAATCATGCAAAAACACTCCTTTGTTTGGTTGCTTGTGGTGATTCAATTATAACAAAGATCCAGTGTTTTGCATTTTCTATTTACGTTAAAAATGGGGAAACTCAAATTATCCAAAGCTTGTAGAGTATACTCTTTTGTATTATACACGGGAATATTTATACTGTAAATGGTAAATAATTCGTCTATTGCAGCAGACATGAGAATAGTGTTCTCATCCCCTGACAAAGGCAAAAAACTTCTCAACAAACATCCAAAGATCACTCCATTGCTTCTAAAAATGAATCACCTGTACACATTAAAATTTGCTCATTTTCTAAATCCGAAAACCAATGAATATAATTCAAATAAGGTTACACTCTATTCTCTACCATATTAACCTTAATTTCCGGTTTATAATTATCAAGGTTTCACAGTAACACCAACTATATATTATAATTACTTTGTTTAGGTCAACAGATAATATAGACGTTTTCATTTAATACCACAAACTCTAGCAGAAAGGGTAGACATAATAGTTTGTACATCCTCTGCTAAGCAAATTCTCACACAATTCTTCTTGTCTATCTTTACTAATTGCTATTATAACAGATAATTCATTGCCCATTTCACTTGGCAATTCTAAGACAGGAATTTGGTCTATTCTATTTTCTTTCTGTCTATGTGTAACCCAAAAACATTGAGGGGTAAGTCCCATATTCTTTAAAGTATAATATACTCCTTTGCCATAATTACCCGCGCCATATATTGAGAATTTCTTTTTTATAATATTTTTTTTTAAATAAGTATGCCATTTAGACATGTCGCTCTTAATCTGGATAGCAAAATCAATATTTTCTTTTGTCATTCCATTTCTTTTTATTGTCAACATTTCCTCTAAGTATTCCCAATATATCTTTTGTGTATCATACCATTTGCAATTAAATAAATATAAATGCAAAACACTTTTAAAATCAACAAATTCAGTATGCTTAATTAGTATTTTTTTGCACGCATCTGCAAGTGCTAGCCTATTACTTGATATGCTGTCGCTCATTCTGTATACATTGACCAAGGGCTTGTCTATATATCCTATTTTATATTGCTGACATATCCGAATGACAAACTCATAGTCTTGCAACCTATATAATGATTCATCAAACATCCCAACGCTTAAAACAACTTCTTTATGAATAACAAGTGTCTGCGTAGATATCACATTTCCTTTTCGCAATGTCTCTTGTATCTTCTCTTCAAATAAAACTCTATTGTCCGCGTGGCTAGGAATAACCTTCACTTCCCCATTATTAAATAAAATGTATGGGCAATAACAAACTTTTTTACCTGTTTCCTCCATATATTTTATTTGAATCTCAAGCTTATTCTCCAACCATTCATCATCACTATCCTGAAATGCTATGTACTTCCCTTTAGCAACATTTATTCCTTTATTTCTTGCAACATTAGCACCTGAATTTCTATCCAGACTTATCAGTTTTATTCTTCCATCATGATAGGATTTTACTATTTCTGTTGTATTATCTGACGAACCGTCATCTACAATTATTAATTCTATCTTTTCATATGATTGTTTTAAAACGCTATCTATTGAACGTTTTATAGTCATCCCTCTATTATAAGTCGGCATAATTACCGATACTAATGATTGCATTTACTCATCTCCCATATTTAGTCTTTATTTATTATTTTCATATACCGCTCTCGCCTCAATATAATCCATTCACCCAAACGCCAACACTGCAAATCGAAAAATCTTTGCCTTTCTAAATCCCATTTGACGTTTCTTATCAGGACTTGATAAATATTATTCAACGTATTCAATTACGTCCCTCAACAAAGTATCGATAATTTCCCCTAATGAAGCAATATTCATATTTCTCTTACAAAACTGTTGTTTTATTTCCGAATAAGCAAAAATAGGGGTGACTATCATAATATCAACTGAGGGTAAATCATCTTCAGGCCGATATACTATAATATTATTATCTTGATATGTTTCAGCTTTATCCACCATATATTCTACTCTAATATGTTCTTTTATCAACTCATCTAAAAGTTTTTTCCCTATTACGCCATAACCATAAATCGCAACTCTCTTAACATTATCTTGTTTTAGAAAACTTGCAATTGAAACCTTTGTATAGATGTTAATCTTGCACACTAAAGGTTTACCTTTTCACATACATATTGATAACTGCATAGTTTTTGTGTATCCTCATACCGTTTCCCGGCGGCGGTAAAGGAGGTTAATTATGTCGAACTTAATACCCGGGAACTGTAAACACTGTTTTCTTGCAAGTACATTTCCCTGTTTTCGTCGTGGACATTCCCTATAATCAGCGCTGTATATTCATGCATTAATGCAGTATATCATACATTATTGGAAATTCAAGGACGCATTCGCGCCGCTATCGCGGTTAAAATCCTTGATTTTCCAATAACGTATTGATAATAGTAATCAAGGCATGAATGAATAATTATAATTGTCTGACAATGATGTTTTTAGGGAAGCGCTAAGCTTATTATAGGGAAATGACCTCGCTTACAAACATAAACACCTCTCTCTTGAAGACAGACTCTTCATTGAGAAGTCCCTTAATGAACACAAATCATTCCGTGAGATTGCCAGATACCTCTGCAAAGATCCATCAACCATTTCCAAAGAGGTTTGGAAACACCGCATTGATAACACATGGAACCGCGGAAGTTTTAATAATCCCTACAACTTCTGCATCCATAGATACAGATGCAGTAAACCGCGGCATATGTGTACCATCCAGACTAAATACGATTATAATGCCAAAGCAACCCATCGGCATTATGAAGAACTTCTTGTATCTTCTAGAGCAAGGGTTAATCTTTCAAAAAAGAACTTCAACAGCTCAATGAAACCGTTACCCCGCTTATAGCACAGGGACAGTCGCCTTACATGATTATTACCAACCATTCGGAGCTGGGGATCTCTGTAAAAACACTCTATAACTAACAGAGCCGTGTTTGTGGACAGAACCTATCACGATTTCAAAGAAAACCATTGCGATGAAATGGACTACGTCCAAATGGATACTGTCCTGTCAGCCAAAGGATCTTCCAAGTGCATCCTGACACTGTATTTCCCTTATATGGAACTTCTTATTGGCAGGTTAATGAACCGCTGCACACAGGGCGCTACAAAAACTGCAGCTCCGGTACATCGCACCTGATAAGGTAACTCTGTCTCCGAAGCTGCTGGGATAACTTTATAATTTATGCAAAACCGCCGCCGGCCAGAAATCTAATATTTCCCATTATGGTCTGTAGAAGTTAGTTCAACACATGCATCTTCCAGAGGTCTGTTTGCTATGCCTGCAAAAGCGCTTTTTAACATAAATTTGCGATGAGTATACCATATTTTGGGTGTTATTGTCATAAAAAACTTTAAAAACTATGCTGTTTCAAGGTACATGTAGAATTTATCGTTTCATACGGAAGTTAACTTTTCAATTCAGGCTTTTGGGGTGTATTCAATTTCTTACTTCCTCCAAATGCCAATATTCCCAAGTACTTCATTTAATTGCCTCACGCTGCATTTTGGTGCTAATAAATATAACTTTTTCCACACAATGTCTTGTAAAAAATCCCCATAATCATGTGATTAAAAATCATATGAACATCTTCAGTAATTTGCATGCTCATTACATCTACGTGCAGAGATACGTCAGATAATTCTTTCAACATTCCTCCATCAAATCCTGTCATGCCTATTATCTTGTTTCCATGTTCCTTTGCGTACTCCACCGCATTAATAATGTTTTTGCTGTTGCCGCTTCCCGATATTGCTATAACAATATCTCCCGGTTCTAATTTTCCTTGTAATTGGAACCGAAAAACCTCTTCAAATCCAATATCATTTGCAATTGCCATAACTGTAGCTATATTATCATTTAAGCACTGAAATCGAAATTTATTTTCTAGATATTCGGATAAGCCTTTATTGAAATCATTCTGATAGTGAGAAGCCGTTGCCGAACTGCCTCCATTACCCATAATATAAAGAGTGCGCCTTCCTTCATATGCTTCCATAATTAAATTCATAGCTGCATTAATAGCATCAACATCTACCTTTTCGATAGTTTCTTTCTCTAATTTCAAATATTCCCTTATTGCATTTGTATAGTTCTGCATAATATGCCTCTGAGTACCTACTCACAAATATTATTCTCTTATAATCTTATTGACAGCATCTAAAACATTTATTCCAGTTATTTCAGGAACTACATCATATTTTCCATCCTTGCCCGCTTCTCCAGTTTTTACAAGAGCTGTATGCATTCCCGCGTTAATGCCAGTCTTTATATCCACAGTTGAATCTCCGATAATCCATGATTCTCCCAAATCAATATTAAACTTATACGCACATTCCTCTAACATTCCTATATCTGGCTTTCTACAACAACATGTAATCTTATATGCAGGATTTTCTTCCGGATACCCCTTATCAGGATGGTGTGGACAGTATCTTACATAGTCCAGATATACTCCCTCTTTTCCTAAAAGCGTTGACAACTTTCTATGTATATTTTCAACATCTTCTATATCACACATCCCCCTTGCCACAACGGGCTGATTAGTCACCACTATACAAAGCCATTCTGAATGATTAATCTTTCTTATGGCTTCTACAACTCCATCTTCTAATTCAAATTCGCTGATATCTGATAGCAGTCCTTTCAATTTATTGATAGTTCCATCTCTATCTAAAAAGATGCATTTTTGCTTTTGTGCAAAACATCTAGCATGTATAAATCCACTTTTAATGTCTTCTATAACTGATGCAATACGTTCTACTGTTCCAATATCCTTAATATATTCTGATGACTGATATCCATACACCAATCCCTTATTGTCGATTATGTCCGACAGCAATTCCTTTTCTAAGTCCATCTTGCGTGGACTTGGGATTCGATCACATACATTTTGATTTAGAATATAAAATCCTGCATTTACACAATTCTCATACCAATAATCTCTGGTATTATGTTTAGAATCAAATCGCACTATTCTTGCATCTTCATCTAGCGCAACCAGATCCGAATCAAAAGGATGTGAATTAGGATGCACAAACAGAGTCGCAGTTGATTTCTTATCTTGGTGAAAACGCATCATGCGATTCAAATCTATATCAAAAAACACATCTCCAAATATCAAAATAAAGTCTTCACTTTTTAACCAATCCTTTAAATAATAAAAAGCTCCGGCAGTACCTAACGGTTCTGTTTCCACAATATATGAAGCAGAAATATCAAATTTTGACCCATCGCCAAAATAGTCTCTTATTTTCTCTCCCAAATGCCCAACAATAAAACAAATTTCATTTACTCCATAGCGCTTCAAAATCTCTATCTGCCACTCTAACAGAGGTTTTCCGAGTATATCCACCATTGGTTTTGGTATGAGGTCGTTGGTAATCGAAGTAAGACGAGTCCCCATGCCACCGGCCATTATTACAGCTTGCACAGTATCACCTCACTTTACTCTCTGCTATGAAGAACAACTTCTACCGTTTTTGCTACAGCTTCATCAGAGTTACATGATGCCCGCCATCCAGTTGCGTATATTTTACTAAGATCATACTGAAATCTCGGCACATCACCTTTCCAACCAATGTTCCCACCCGTATAGTTATATTTTACATTGCAGAGTCCCATTTTTTCACAAATTATGTCCGCAATTCGTGTTACAGTTGTTGCACCTTCCACTCCTAAATTATAGAGTGTAACACCTTTTGTCTCAGTATTCATAAAACGAACAATAGCTTCAACAAGATCCAATACATATATATATGGCTTACATTGTGTTCCGTCCCCAAGAATTTCCAACTGTGAATCATCACTTTCCAACTTTTTAATAAAGTCAAAGATTACACCATGCGTTAATCTTGGACCAATAACATTGGGGAAACGGAATATAAGTACTTCTAAATCATTCATATGACTATAAGCCGAAATCAACGCCTCGGATCCCAATTTACATGCTCCATAATAGGAAACAGGGCACAAATCTGCTGTCGTTTCCGTCAACAATTCATCTGTTTTCTCTCCATAAACTGCAGAAGTTGATGCAAAAAACATCTTTTTTACATCATGCAATCTCATACATTCAAGAAGATTAAATGTAGTTGTGTAGGTATTCTGATACTCAATAATGGGATTTTTCGCACTAGCCTGTATATCAGAATTTGCCGCCAGATGAACTACATACTCTATGTTTTCCTTCGCGAAAATCTGTGAAACCGCCTCCAAATCACACAAATTCTGTTCATACATAACAAAATTAGGGTCGTTGACCAAGTGTTCTATATTCTTCTTCGTTCCAATAAAATAATTATCAATGCAGACTACTTCATTACCTTTTTCCAAGAATAAATCAATTAAATTACTTCCTATAAATCCTGCTCCACCAGCAACTAAAATTTTCATTTTCAGCTTGTCCTTCTACCAATACTTGTTTCCTATATATGCTATGGATGTTCCGTCATTCTCAAACTCAAAAATAAACTGTTTTAATCCCACTGCCTCTTCCAATTTCTTTTGTTTTTCCTTTTCGCAATAGAATAGTAAAAATCCACCACCACCTGCACCGAGCAATTTACCACCTGTTGCCCCATTTGCCATCGCCGTCTCATACAACTCATCTATCCTCGTATTGGACACACCACTTGCCAACTCTCGTTTACGCATCCAACCTTCATTTAGAATTTCACCAAAATCAGAAAGTTCTCCTGCCTCCAGCGAAGCCTTTATATCTCTTGCAAGATTACACATAACTATTAAGTTTTTTGTTTTATCATCCTGTGAAATTATATTTTTCTTTTGCTCCGCAAGAATTACATTTGCATCATGTGTAATGCCCGTATAAAACATAATCAAATTGTTTTCAAGTTCAGATTTTAAATCTGATCTCAATATTAGCGGTGAAACTGTAACTGAATCATCTTTATTAAATTCAATAAAATTCAATCCGCCACACGCAGAAGCATATTGATCCTGCTTGCCAATTGGATTTCCTAACTTTTCAATTTCTATATTACATGCCTCTGCTGCTATTTTCTCTTTAGACACAAATTTCCCTTGATAACAGTGTAAAGTATGTAACAATCCAACTGTAAATGCACTGGAAGACCCCAGTCCCGTCCCACTTGGTATATCTGCAGTACTGCTAATCTCTACTCCACTGACATTCATATCATTAAGAACCCGATGGAAAATGGAATGTTTAATTTTCTTAATATCATCAACTACTTCTATCTGAGAGTAGCGAAGAGCTGTTTTTTTTTCATCAAAATATGGATGGATGGTTAAATACATATATCTATTTATTGTTGTACTAAGAACACATCCGCCATTTTCTCTATAAAAATCCGGCATATCGCTACCGCCACCGCAAAAGCTTACTCTGAATGGAGTTTTTGTAATTATCATTTTATTATCTCCTATAATTAATCTTATGTCAAATTTTAATTCCAGAGTATATCCTCTATTCTCAATATAGAAATAACGATTCCATCACTTTGCTAGATTTGAATATCATATTTTTTTTTATACCAATCCCCACACCATATATTTTGCAAATCAGGAATAAAGTTATAATCTAGCTTGTGATTTAAACTATCAGTATTCAAAAATCCAATACCTTCATCAAAATCAAAAGGATATTCAAATCCATTTTGCTCACATATCTCACATATAAACTGAGAATTGTATAGCATTGCATCCACATTCATTTTTTTTAGCATACTTTCAAAACAGTCTTCTTTCATATAAGGAATTAACTTTCCATATTTAGCAGCATAATGTAACGGATTGCTCAATCCATCAAGCCTGTAAAATAATATATTTTTTTCAGATAAATTAAGACGCTCATTAATATAACTCTCAATTATCACTGCATTTGCCACTGCAACTATCAAAAGGTCTTCATTCCCTAGTTCTATACATTCCGGTCTAATAATAGGAATTCCACAAAATTCCTTTTCTTTTGGATTAGTCTCCACGAAAGCCGTAATATATTCTATTATTATGATATCGCAAATTTCTTTAGCAACAATCCCCGTTCCCCATAGAAACATCTTCATTAGCCTATAACCTCATTCAGCATTATTTCAAGTTCTTTTTTTCGCGAGTCCGCTCCATACCCATCTTGTGCCTCCTTAAATAAAAAGGGCATATTTCTTTTTAATCCTTTTCTCTCTTCATATATTTCTTCTATGCTATCTAACCATTTATTATCTTTACATATTCTGCCAATGTTTCCTTTACTGATAATTTCACAATATACATCAGTCGGAGACATCAGTGACATCGTCCCTACCATCGCTGCCTCAAAATATTTAATTTCAGATCTTGCCTGTGAATAATCATCCATAATCAATGGAATCAAATTCAAATCAATCTCTGCAAATTCCTTCATCAACGTATTGCCATCCATAAAAGGAAATATTTTAACCCTGTTTTTAATTTCTTCTTTTTTTAAGGAATCTGGGACCTTTTCGACACCAATAATTCGTAACATTGTTTTTTCGTGCCGCATTAAAAAAGCTGCCACATCACTTGATATAATTTCTAAGTCTCTAAAATGTGACTTGCTAGCAAAATACCCCAAGCAAAAATAGTCATCTATTTCAGATGACAGATTATTACATTTTTCTTCTAAATACCTTCTTGCAATACACTCTTGATCATAACTCATAAAGTTTTTTATAAGGTAGGTTTTTTTTCGATAGAAGTTTTCAATGTTTGTTTTAAGAAAAGAAGTAGTCGTTATAAAGCCATCACATAGCGTTGCCAACTTCTGATACTGTAAATTAATATCTGCGATTGTGTTTCCCATCTCTTTTGGTGACATGCAATCTTTACTAAACTGAAAATCGTCAATATCATAATAAGCCGGAAGTTTCTTTTTCTTAATTTCATATATAAACTCTTCCAACTCATCATATCTAGTTCTTATAAAAATAATTACATCTATATAATCCAAACAATTATGCGTTATTTTAACATTAAACGTCTCAAATATCGTAGCATTCCAATCTGGCAAGGTAGTTATAATATTCACCATATTCTCTGCCCTATATCTGACAGACTGGCTATAGTACGATGGAACAATGTATACTACGTTATGCATCCCTTTCTCTTTTGAAGATTTAATTGTTTCTACTCTTTTATACAAAGGATTGTTTTCTTTGTACATTTCGTATTTTTTGCCAACTGCATTGAATGAATACATATTTTTTCCCTATGATATATATTGTGAAATCATATTGCATACAGTACTTTTTAAATTCCTTACTCGTTGCGAGATCAAATGCTCCTGTATCTATAAAGGTCTCATTTTTTCCTAATTTTATTATATTATAGTCAAGGTATTGCCCATCTATAGAATGGATAGAATAGTCACTGTATAAATCTGCTACAGACTGTGCTACTTTATTCTTTGTAATACTTACAATGATAATTGCATCCTTCACTCTTTCATCTGAAGGTTCATAGACTTTTCATCCTCCAAAAATGATTCTACTAATGTATATTTTCCATTTCCAATGTGTAACCTCCGTTGTCAATTTTCCATGTATTTTTTTTCAATACGTCTAATCTCTTTAGTAAGGTCAAACCCCGATTGTAATAATAAATCTATTGCATGTTTACGATTACACTCCGTTCTTTTCATAGAGCAGGAAAATTCCTTTTCCCACAGTGTTTTTTCTAAAGGTATTCTCTTTATTAAATCACTAAATTCTATCTCGTCAGTAATGGTGTTGCTGCACAAACATCTTAATCCTGATGCCGCCGCCTCTAGTACCACCTTAGGAAACCCTTCATATAAAGAAGGTAAAACGAACAAGTCCATCGCATGATAATAGGGCACAATATCTTCACAGGAATTAACAATTATAAGTTGATCCACCACCCCTAATTCAACTGCCAAGCTTCTCAAGTCAGCTTCCAGCTCGCCTCTACCTATAATAAGTAATTTTACATTTTTATCATGCTTGAATGCATGTGCAAAAATCTCTAATAAAAAGCCGTGGTTTTTTTGATAGACTATACGCCCCACTGTCCCTATAAGAAACTCATTTCCAATTCCCAGAGTTGTTCTGCATTCATTCCTCTTTTGCTCATCAAAAATATAATCCCTTGCACAAATTGTGGGATACGTAATAAATATTTTATTTTCATTAATTCGTTCCCCAAACAACCATTTTGATGCTGCCTTGGAACATGCCCAAAACTCAGTAATCTTATTAAAATCTAATGTCTTCTGTAATTCAAAATGATTGCGAACAATTTTTTCGCGTTCCTCGTCTGATAACTGCTTACCTACTCCCGTATTGTGTGAATGCACAATAATTTTCTTAACACCTTTTTTATATGCACATTCCTCAAGCAAAAATCCATCCCAATAACTTGTATTCAAATGAACAATATCATATCCCTCATCCAATATTTTATTCCATGCTGCAATAAACAACTCTTCATTCTCTTTAGGATAACATGGGAAATGGTGCACTTTACACCCTTGCTGAATCAGTTCATTTTCAACTGCAATATCTTTGCTAAATGTTACGAAGTCAAATTGAAACTTTTCATGGTCAATATATTTCCAGTTTTCTAATATGTACCTCGTTCTTCCACCCATTGATGATGCTATAGAAAATTGAAGCACTTTAAGTTTCGCTTTATCCATTATCTGCAATCCTCTTATACTCTAATGGTTCCCTAATCTGAACTGCCGGTTTCACCCCTGCAACGTGATTATCTAATCCATCGCAGTATGCACATGCTGCAATATATTTTCTATTGTGCATCAGTTCTCTAAGCTGTTGCTGTAATTGCTCTATGCTGAGTTTCTCATTATTAAAATCTACCCTATCCTGTACTACATCCGGCATAGCTTCAAGATTCACCGCATGTGCCGCCCTTGGACAAGCATAAAATTTGCCTTTCAAAAAAGAATAGCAATTAGTGGCAAAGCAATTACTATATATTTCTTCAAGTTTCTGCCTTGTGTGATTTTTTGGCGATAGATCTCCTGCGTTGCACCATGTATCATATTTACGTATAAAGTAAGTAATCCCTTCTTGCTCTAATACTTTTACAAGCTTATCCACCTTATTCATATTGTGTCCATAATCGGATATATGAACTTTAACCTTCTTACTTTTCATACTCTCAAGAGTGTGTGCGTTAGGTATAATCGTCCCATTTGTATATATAGATAGTGTGTTTATCTTCTCACATTCCTTATACCATTCCAACAATTTGTACATGTCAGGATTCATAAACGGTTCTCCACCATATATTCTGAATTCTGAAATATAATCAATAGTTTCAATAAATCTGTCTAATGCCGGTTTGTACAATTCCAAATCTATATTCTGTGGATGCTGATAGTATTGCATTAAGAAAGAACAATCCTTACACTTCAATGAACATCTTTCAGATACACAGAACCCAAGATGAACAATAGTAAGATCAGTTCCTTTCGCCGCTTTAAAATAGTTTTCCCTTGCATCATACATTTCTTTTGCTCTGTGGGATACTTTATCTAAATCTATCGGTTGCTGAAGCAGCAAAGAGATATCATATATATTCTCGCAGTCTAATCCTTCCAAAAAATTAAGAATCTCATAATAAAAATCTGCACTGGCAATCAATATTAAATTCTGCCTGTGATTAACGAGGTCTTCCGGCTTAATAACTGGATATCCCAGATAGTCCCTCCCTGCCCTTGCACGATCTGCAAAACAGATTGGCGTTTTACCCAGCATTTCTAACCCACGAAGCGCAAGTTCCCCATATACACTCGCTCCATAAATAATGATATTTTTACTATCTTCTAATATATTTCGTGTTAATTCCATCTTACAATCCTCTTTGTCAAACTCGATTATTTGATAAATGCACTATCCAGAAGATACTCATCTATTTTATCAGCCACCCTGACACTGGCCATGCCATCTTCATTTACGCCATGCTTTCTTTTAAAGGCTTCCACTCGTTCTGTGTACCTTTCATAACTAAAATTTACAATATTCTCCATCAATTCGTCATTATCTTCAGCTATATCAAAAGGAAGTTCATCCTTTTTCCACATGAACTGCCCGCGGTTTTCTATATACTCCTGTATATCATCCGCATACAGCACTACTGGTATCCCCGCAAAGCTTGCGTCAAACGCACAGCTGGAATAATCCGTTATAACCATGTCACATGCAGCCATAATCTCGCTCATGTCCGGAGCCTGGCTTACATCTATAAATTTTTCATCTTTTTCATGAAGCGGCATTTCTTTGAATTTCGCAGAAAGCTGAGGATGTAATCTCAGCAACACTTTCCACTTTTCTCCGAATTTTTCTTCAAGTGTACTGAGTAATCTATTGAAGTCTATATTCGGAACATATGCTAAAACCTGTTTCTTGCCCTTCTGATTTCCTCCCCTAAAGGTCGGTGCAAACATCAAAAGCTTCGTATCTTCAGCAATCCCAAATTTTTTTCTTATTAATGCATACAACTCTTCCCTGCAATTAATCAGACAATCCACTCTTGGAGAGCCTGTCCTAAGAGTCGGACCACTATAGAGCAATTTTTTAGGATATACTTTATCGCAATAATCTGAGTTGGATATAAAATAATCAGCCAGGTTGGAATCCCATTCACTTACCAGTCTCGCAATTTCAGGAAACTCTTTTCCCCGATACAGACCAACCGCCTTAAATCCTATGCTTGCGTGCCACGTCTGGATATAATGCTGCCCTTTTCTTTTTAACGTCCCAAAAGGTTTCCTATAATTGTCCACCCAAACCTTTGCCGTAGAAAGATGATAGACTATATTCCACGAAGTATCCTGCACGACTTTGATGTAGTCAGGAAATTCATGCGTCACATCATGCGTCAGCCATACCATTTCATAGCGGTTTCCTCGACGATGTAGTTCTTCTGCTATATATCTTGGATTGCAGCAGAATCCTCCATCTCCTTCAAAGGCTGAAAAAACTATTTTGTTCTTTTTAATAGGAAACACCTGCATCAGCTTAAACTTTCTGCTAAGCTTATTTGCCTGCCTCTTCCTTGATTCTATATATTCACTCTCAGTTGACACTATTTAATACTTCCCCTCTTAAATCTGTCGATGACACATTTGGTGTATGCGGAAGATACACGACCTTAACTCCATATTCAGCCAACTGCTTCTCTGTCTGAGCCCATCTATCGTTTCCCTTCCAATCATCACCAATAAACACGGCATCAAATGGGTGTTCCTTATATACCACTCCCTTATCAAGCGTATCTACAATAAAGCACCCGTCGACAGCTTTCAAGTTCCGGACAATTTCTGCGCGTTCCTCTTCCCTGATTACCGGAATCTTCTTTTTATATGCTTCAGCCAATCGATCAGAATTCACTCCGACTATTAATGTTTCACAATTTTCTTTTGCTTTATTGATCAGATTCAAATGACCAATATGGAACATATCAAAAACGCCTTGCGTGTAACCTACCTTGTACATTCTATTCTCCAAAAGTTTCTTTAAATTATTCTTTTCGTGCTTGTAAAAATTTTTTCATAATTCTCGTCCTAACAGCTTCAGCATTGGAAGCGTTGTCACATCAACGTTCAAACAATCGCCCAAGGCTTTTGCATAAACAATAACATAATATTACCCTATTTATCCTTTGCTGTCCAGTTCCATATTGCCTAAATTTATTCCCCTAAGTTACCAGAAAAGCCGCTGCACCGAAATGCAACAGCCTTTACTATTTCTATATGCTAATGCTTGCCAAAAATGAGCCACTTTATGCCTAAAGCACAAATATTAATGCTAATTATAGCAATTGCCTGTTTAACTGCCACATTTAAACAGATTTCAAAGCAGTGAACTGATATATGTTTCTTTTAACTGGTCCAAGTTATTCACTTTCAATTTTTAAATCCAATCAATAAGTAATATTGACTGTCCATACTTCATCTGGGAAACTGCTTAGTCGATATGCAATAGTAATTATGCCGTGTGTGTCTGGCACAATGGTAAAAAGACCATTGTCAGAAAAATCCTGAACTTTATACGGCTCTCCTTCTGCTGGTTTCAAACTGATTTCATATTCTAAATCATCATTTTCAGTTGAAACAATTCTGCAATTTCTAATCAATTCCTCATTATCATTTTTGACGTCATTGTAACTAATTCCAAATACCGTTGGTTGCAGATTTTTCAGTTTCTCCTCATAAGAATCATAGAATAATTCATTTTCTCCAATTTTTCCATTAATGAAATCTGCAAATAAATGGCTGAATACTTCCGCTCCATAACAATTCACATGGTCTGCATCCTTAAACAGAGATGATGTATTGGGAAAATATTCTTCTTTACATAAATTGAAATCATAGTAATTGACATTTGTGCCCTCAAGCATGTTCTGAACCAATTCCACATACTCATCATAATTTCTTGCACCTGCAACAAGCTGATAATTGGACATCGGTGCAGATATTAACGTCAGGGAAATCCCTTTTTTGTCACAGAATGCAATAATATCTTCCAGTGAATGATACCAATCTTGCGAGATATTGTCGAGGATTATAGCATTCCATCCCTGTTTGGAAAAATAATTCCAATCATCAACGATTCCTTGGGCTGCAACATAGCCTTTTCCGGCATACCACTCTGATTCTCCTGTTACATATGTGTATTCATAATTTTTGTAAGCATCTGTTCCCTTTTTTATGATTAAATTTTTAACATAATCTGCATCAAAGAGCATAGACCAGTTTCTTCTTGCCAAAATAAAGCTATTGGAATAATGTTCTTTTGTCGAAGCGTTAAGAAGGTATTGGACCTTATCCAGAGAAGGGTTCAGATAATCCGAGATAATATAAGTCTGAGTCATATCTTTTCGAGTTTTATATGTGTCAAACGCAACATTATAGTAAAGTTCCAGATAGATATGCTTTATATCGTGATGCCTTGCAGCTTCTTGTATTACCATATATGAACCATCTAAATCCTGAGCAGATGTACCGCCATTAAATGTATTTGCTCCCAGCTCTTCATCAAGGATTTCAGGAATAAAGCTCCTATAACAGTGCGATGAACCAACGAATAGAACATCTATGTTTTCCTGTTCATACATTTCATGAAATGTAATTCTTGTATAGGAAGTAGTGTCATCTACCAAGATATATCGAAAAAATTTACCGCAACCTATAAGTAAAACGCAAAACAGAAAACTGGCAACTGCATATTTTACTTTCTTTCTCATCAACGGTCATGTCCTTTCTTAAAATTGAAAATAAATAAACTGGCTGCTGTCATAACCAACACCATAGATCCCAAACAGAATAATGCACCAAATCAACCCCAAATACAAAATCCATCGAAACCATAGTGTCTGTCGGTTTACCAAAAGAAATATACTTTTCCCTTTTTCATGTATAATATCAACTGTCATGAGAACAATAACTCCAAAGGAAAGCATAAACCAGTTTCCTCTGTCCAGTCCAATTTCGTAAATACTCGTTGTCTGAAATACAGTCAACATCTGTCGAAGAATACCATAAACTTGCTGAAGGTGATCCGCTGCGAAAAACACCCATGCAAAATCCACCAAAAGGAAAGTAACAATTCCCTTACCTAGTCTCTGACTAAACGAATCTTGAGCGGCATCTTTTATTTCTGTTCCTAAATTCTTCCTAATTTGATTTTTAATATTTTCTGCAATCTGATAACCTGCGTGGAGCAGTCCCCATGCCACAAAATGCCAACTTGCCCCATGCCACAGACCACTTACACCAAAAACAATAAGGATATTAATATACTGCCGGATTTTCCCTTTGCGGTTTCCGCCCAGCGGTATATACAGATAATCCGTAAACCATGAGGTCAATGAGATGTGCCATCTTTGCCAGAAATCCCTTATACTGACGGCAAAATAAGGCTGACGGAAGTTCTGCATCAGGGAAAAACCCATGACGCGAGCCGCTCCGCGGGCGACGTTTGTATATCCGCCAAAATCGCAATATATCTGGATTGCAAATAGAACGGAGGCAATTGCCAGTTCAAGAAAACCATAATTCTCATAATTGCCATATACCTGATTAACAAGAATAGAAGCCCTGTCAGCAATGACCAGCTTTTGGAACAGCCCCCAGAACATCAGGAGTACCCCCCCCCGAACCCGTTCAAAATTCCAAAGCTTTGTTTCTGTTATTTTTTGAATCTGACGAAGCAGGTTCCCTGATCTTTCAATCGGTCCGGCCACTAGCTGGGGAAAGAACGAAACGAACAACGCATAGTTTAAAATATTTTTTTCTGCCTTGATATTCCCTTTATATACATCAAGAGTATAACTCAATGCCTGAAATGTATAAAAGGAAATCCCAACCGGAAGGAGCAGATCAATTCTCTTATCTATCATCCCTAAACCCATGTGGCTTGTTATCTGATTTAAAGTCTGCAAAATAAAATTGGCATATTTGAATATGCCTAATATTGTCAGGTTGCTAATCAGAGAAGCAGCCACCACAAGTCTTTTCTTTTGCTTTGCTTTCACTTTTTCTATCAGCAGTCCACTTGCAAAAGTAATGACCGTAGAAAAAGCAATCAATACAGCATACCTCGGATTCCAACTCATATAAAAATAATAGCTGGCAATCAGCAGCCACAAAGTTCTAAGTCTCCTAGGTATTACAAAAAATATCATTGTCACTATTGGGAAGAAAATCAAAAAATCAAAAGAATTAAATAGCATTTTTGTCTATTACCTTACACCTTTTCTGCACTATGCATAAACAGCTACAATATTAGGACATCAATTAAACAAAATTTTATCAAGCTGACACATTTAAACTTAATAAACTTCGTAAACACAAGTGATTAATATTATAGCATGTTCTTATATACAATGTAAAGTTGCATATTTTGGGGGCAGCTTTGAAAGATAAAACCCATTTTATCCTTTCAAGGCTGCCGCCAGACCATAACCTAATATATACTTATAAAAAACGGAGCAGACTTCCTTTCGCGTCTGAACATCCAGCAAATTTAACCTGCTTCAGCATCCCATACGCGTAAAAGCTGCTCCCACTATCCGATTCCTCACCTCGATATGTGAAATTGGTATCTAGATTATAAATTATTCTCCCGATATAGCTGCTCCCGATAACTCTGGTCAGAAATGACACGGCTTAAGTCATCACCTCTTTTCTCCTTCATAAGAATCTGCAGGAGCTTTGAAAAACGCTTTTCGCCTTCTTCCTTTCCCAAGATGATTCCCTTCTCAATCCCCTTCTTAATTCCAGCGTCCTCTCCATTTTTATATGCCAGCTCTCTTTCGCTCTTAAGATGCTTCTCTTCATCATACTCAAATATACTCACAGCTATCGCCTCCGCCCGATTCTTTGACAGGAAATCCGCCAGTATCCCATTCCTGATGCAATGATCCACTGCCTGTTCTACTGCTTCCGGAAAAAATGCTTTCTTCGCAAATTTTCTTACCTGTTCTACATACTGTGTATATTCCTTTAATAAACGGCACGCCTCCATCAGCTCCGCATTGTATCCCGGATTTATGTTGTATACGCTCACAGTCAGTTCCAGTTCCGGCTTTTCCATCCGCTTTTCGAATGCATCCGACAGTCGCAGGACCTGCCTTCCAGGCTGGGAATCGGTCCCGTTATAAAAAACCACAAATCTTGGCGCAGGCAGTCTGATAAGCACTGTGCTGTACAGGGTCTCGTTTCTCGTAATATTCTGTAGCACCTTCGTGACATAGATCAGATTTCTCAGCGGCATATTGGGGTTTACGGTAGACTGGTGCTCATAGAGCATCAGTTCAAAATCAAACACAAAGGAGATGTCATTTTTATAATTCATGTAGACTGCATTTTCCAGTGTCGTAATCTCCAAATCCTCCACATTTGTATAGGATGTTTTATTGACCGCATTGTAAAGACTGAGTAGATTTTCCTTTTCCTTAAATAGCATGCG
>JAAUZD010000042.1 GCA_014804785.1 Lachnospiraceae bacterium | reverse complement strand
CCTCTCTCGTCACGCTCTCTTGAACGGACGATATATCCGGCGCGTTCCAGCTCCTTTATGGCTTCGCGGATAGCGTCTATCTTTTCCCGGTTGATCTGTGACAGCCCCGCAAGGGTATAGTCCCAATCTTCGGGAAGTGACAGCATTTGCGACAACAGCCCCTTTGCCTTTAAGGTCAGCTCCTTGTTGCGTAGGTGGTGGTTGCTCATAGCTGTATAGCCCTTGTTGCGTTCCACTCGGAAAACTGCCATAGCGTCATCACTCCTTTAGTCGTGGATTTGTTGCGCGGTAGAACGCCATTTTGCCGGGGTTAGGTATCCTTATCCCCAGCAGAAACGCGCCCGCAAAGCCGCTTGTAGCAAGGCTCTTTCTGCCCCTACTGCGTAACATGAGGGCATAAAAAAAGCGGCGTTCCTGTTCTCCCCGTAGGGAAAAGAGAAACGCCGCGTTTGCGTCGTATTCAGTTTTCATTTATCCTTTCAATGCTGTGTGCTGGTGTTTGGGCTGGCAGGGTTCCGGGGGTGGCATATCAAGGCTCTTTCCCTCAAAAGTAGTAAATTGGTAGTAAATTCAGCTTGAAATCCTGCGTGTATGCCCGTAAATCAAGGCTTTTTTGAGATAATCAACCATTTTGGAAATACAAATTATTTTTCCCCTCTCTGCAGTCTGTACCGGAAAGCAAAACAGCATTGTTCCAATTTCCCATCCATCCACGTTTTCTATATAAAACAGATAAGAACCGCTTCCGACATTACAAAACAGCACAAATGAAAATCCTGCCCGTTTGTAAAGTGTGAACGCGGTTCTTTCACAAAAATAGTTGTAACTCTTTTTCCTAAATTGATGTTTCCAATGCTCCCACAGGCATTTCATTCTTCGCCTTCCGGAACATCTCCCTAAACTCGCTGGAAAGTTTGCATAGCTTATCATACAAAAGCTGCTTTCACTACCATGGAAACTATGAGTGCAATGACAAATGCAATCAGCAGCGACCAATCCAGAAGAGCAAATATTCCGCCGATAATCACAAAGGGAATAATCCACGCTGCAAACCGCTGTTGTAATGATTGCAACCTAAGTTTGCTATTGTGCATACATTTTATGCTTAATCTCATCGATGATCTTAGATATCGTATCCAGCGTGTCGATAATAGACTCCATCTTCATTTTTTCTTCATCATCAATGATCCCGTCTTTCATGATTTCAACAAGTTCTTTTGAAATATTATCCATATCCTGTGCCGTTCCTAAAAACTTCAGCACTACACGATCCAGGCTTTCATTATTATTCAGCTGGAAACTATCCTTCAACAGATAATCTGTTGATATAGCAAAAAAGTCACTGATTGCAATGACTTTATCCGTTTCCGGCAGGGTCGTTCCTAATTCCCACTTTGAGACAGCCTGACGACTTACATTTAATTTCTCTGCCAGCGCTTCCTGTGAATAGCCATGCTGTGTCCTTAATTTTAACAATTTCTGCGCAAAATTCATTGTGCCTTACCTCCCACGTGGATTATATTTTATCCCAGAACAGAAATCAACCATTTAGAGTGGCAATACCGCAACCTCGAGTTGCTTTCATCACAGTCCGTCTCATTACGGTTTATTTTCTTATTCCATTACCTGTGCTGTCTCCATTCGTTCCCTGAGCAGCAGCATCTTCTTATCTATCTTATAGATGGCTTTGGCACATTCCTTTAAATCTTTTTCAAATTCGTACTTTTCATAATTTCCTTTCTTATATACAAAATGATGCTCCACAACCGCCCAGAAATTCATTGCCTGAGTCCTGATCTGTATCTCTACTTTTTTCTTTCCCATCCCTTCTATTGGAATCAGCGCAATTACGTGAAGACTCTGATACCCGCTCGCCTTAGGCTTTTTGACGTAGTCCTTGGTTTTAACGATTTCTATCTCATCATCTTCCTTTAAAATTTCTACCAGTTTATAAATATCATCCAAAAAGTTACATACGACTCTCACCCCTGAAATATCATTCAGACGTTCCTGCGCCGTCTCTTTCTCTATGCTATATTTCTTCTTAAGCATTTTATTCAAACAGCTTTCCGGCGTTTTTATCCGGGACGTAATCTGGCTGATGAATGCCCTTCCGAGCTGCTTTGAGTAATCCACATTAATTTTCCCCAGCTTCTCTTCTGTTTTCCGGCACGCTTTCCTGTAAGGTTCGAGAAAAGCTGGTTCTCCCATCTGCCTTAAAAAACTCTGGTACATTCCTTCCAACGCATCCATATCCTGCTATTCCCTTTCAAACTCATACTACCTATTATTTTAGGCTCTGAATACCATTATTATGTGAAAGTTACGCAGAATATACCAAAATTTTAATATACCTTCTCCTTATCCATTTAAGAAGTTTTCTGCTATCAATATATCTTCAGGCGTTGTAATTTTAATGTTTTCGTAAGACCCGGGTGTCAGCTTGACATGATGTCCGGTCAATGTCTCCACTACCATCGCGTCATCTGTAATCGCAATCCCCTCCTTCAACAGTCTTTCCTCATTTGAAATTAGTTTATCGTATGCTTCCTTTATCAATGTACTCTCAAAAACCTGAGGGGTCTGCACCATCCAGACCAGATTCCGGTTCGGTGTGGATACGATTTTCCCCGCTTCATCCGCAATCTTTATGGTATCCTTCACCGGCATCCCCACCACACAGGCATGATGCTCTTTCACACAAGATAATGCTCTTTCCAGAATTTCTTCCGTAATCATCGGTCTTGCCCCATCGTGGATAAAGATAAAATCACAATCCGGAATACATTTAAGTCCAATTGCTACCGAATGATATCGCTCTTTTCCCCCTTCTACGATATTCTTTACTTTGTTAAACCTATACTTTTCAACAATTTCTTTTTTGCAATAGGCAAAATCCCCCGGAGATACCACCAGCACGATTTCATCCACAAAACTTTCCTGAAACGTTTTCAGCGCATAATAGATGATTGGTCTTTCCTTTATCAACATATATTGTTTTTTAATACTGCTGCCCATTCTTTTGCCGCTTCCCGCTGCCAGAACAATCGCAGCCGTGCGCGCATTCTTCCCAACACTCATACATTCTTCCCCATCATCAGACTCTTTCGCCAAGCTTTAAATTTGGTACTGCATTTAAGTCAAACCCATGACGGATACCTTTTTGAAATTCATAATACGCTGCGGTCCCTATCATAGCCGCATTATCGGTACAGTAAACGGGAGACGGATGGTAAAACGTTATGCCTCCTTTTTGGCAGGCTTCTTCAAAAGCTTTTCTAAGCCCGCTGTTGGACGCCACCCCGCCTGCAATGGCAAATTTTTTATATCCGTACTTTCTGACAGCTTCCATGGAATGCTCCACAAGCACGTCAATGACCGCCTTCTGGAAAGATGCTGCTACATCCGCAACATTGATTTCTTCTCCCTTCATCTGGCAGGAATTCAGATAATTCAAAACCGCTGACTTCAGACCGCTGAAACTAAAATCATATTCTGCATTTCCCACCTTCGCCCGCGGGAAACAAATCGCTTCCGGATTTCCTTCTTTTGAAACCTTGTCTATTTTTGGTCCTCCCGGATACCCCAGACCAATGGCACGGGCAACTTTATCAAAAGCTTCCCCGGCAGCATCATCCCGGGTTCTTCCGATTATTTCATATTCTCCATAATCTTTTACCACTACAAGATGTGAATGCCCGCCGGACACCACCAGACATATGAACGGCGGCTTAAGTTCCTTGTTTTCAATATAGTTCGCGCTGATATGTCCTTCTATATGATGCACGCCTACAAGCGGAATTCCGGAAGCAAAACTAATTGCTTTGGCTGCCGACACACCAACGAGCAGCGCTCCCACAAGACCGGGACCATAGGTGACAGCAACCGCATTCATCTGTGAAAGTTCCCGACCTGCATCCGCAAGCGCCTGCCCAATTACCTGATTGATTTTCTCTATATGCTTGCGGGATGCAATTTCCGGCACCACCCCGCCATATTCTGTGTGCAGTGCAATTTGAGAATAAATCACATTTGAAAGCACTTCTCTTCCATTTTTTACCACCGCTGCTGCTGTTTCATCACAGGAGCTTTCAATTGCCAGTATATAAATGTCCTTTTCCATTTCTATCCTTCCTATTGCACACCATCACTTAGTCAGTTTTCCTCATCCACGGTCCATCCATAAATTTTCCAATGTCCATCTGCGTCTTTGCGCAAAAGAAAAATTTCTTCTGATGAAGCAAGCTGAGTACCCTTCCTTAAAGTAAAAGTACATCTCATTTGCGCCCAGCTGTAACCATCCTGTGTAAAATACTCTACATCCGTACTGGATGCAGGCGCATAGCTGGATATAACAATCTCCTCTTCTTTGAACTGATTGATATCCCACCTTAAGCTTTCAATATATTGCTGCTCAGCATTATTCGCAAGCAGTTCGTCATCATACAGCCGCCTTGCCTGCATTGCCAATTCAAGAAACTCTTCTTCCGTATAAGAGTCTCTATAAAGGCACTGTGCAATCTCACAGAAATATTTAACTACTTCTCTCGGAGTCGGCGGATAGTTATTGTCCAGATTGCGGAACAATACTTCCTGAACCGCACTTATTTTTACACTGTCATTTGAATCCTGTTTGGGCTTTCTATTAGAAAGATAATAAAAATAGCCAAGCACCAGGCAGATCAGCACAACGCCTACAATTAAGACTTTAATTCCTGTTTGTTTTTTCTTCATCCGACTCTTCTCCATTCATTTTATACCTATGCATATCGCAAGGTTCGCTTGCAAAATCGCTCAAATAAATGAGATTGAACGTTTCTTTCAACCTTATTCTTTTGATTCATCATCTTCAAATACAAGCTCTATCGTTTTTCCATCTTTGCAGGTTTCTGTCCTTGGGAAAATTTTTCTTACCGCAGGAAGATATTCCTCTGGTCTGTTTAAGGATGGACTGTAGTGTGTCAACCAAAGCCTGGAAACCTCCGCCCGCTTTGCAAGTTCTGCTGCTTCATAAAAAGTCATATGCTTATTTTCTCTCGCTTTTGCCTTTTTCTCCGGCTCCCCATACATGCCTTCACAGATAAAAAGATCTGAACCTGCGGCATGTTTTACGATCCCCTCCGTGGGTCTTGTATCGGTGCAGTAAGTTACTTTGAGTCCTTTTCTTGCTTGTCCGAGAACCATTTCCGGAACAAGTATCCTTTCTCCCGTATCTATGGTTTCTCCCCGCTGTAAGCGGTTCCAGTATTTCTTTTCGATTCCAAGTTCAACAGCTTTGTCAACTTGAAATTTTCCAATTCGTTCAACGGAAAGGGTATACCCATAGCATGGAACATTGTGGTTCACTTTAAAAGCTTCTATCTTAAATCCATCAAAATGAATCACATGCTCCGCTTCATTCAGTTCCAGACAGTCTATCACAAAGGGCAGTTCTGGTGCAATTACTCGAAGAGACGCAACCACCCTCGAAAGCCCCTTTGGTCCCACCAAAAGCAGCGGCTCTGTCCGTTCTGCATTTCCCATGGTGAGAAGCATTCCCGGCAGTCCGCTGATATGGTCTGCATGAAAGTGGGTGAAGCAAATTACATCAATGGGCTTAGGGCTCCAGCCCTTCTCCTTCATGGCAATCTGCGTTCCTTCCCCACAATCAATCAATATACTTTGTCCATTATATCTGGCCATCATGGATGTAAGCCATCTGTAAGGGAGCGGCATCATTCCTCCTGTTCCCAATAAGCAGATATCCAGCATTTTTCCTCCAAACTGAATACTGTCCATTCCGGCCAATTATAAAACGAAGAAGATCTAAATCAGTTCCATTACCTCCTCTTCCTCTACCGGAATGGCAAATCCTTTAATCATTTTATCATAACACTCCTCACATAAATCAAAGGAATGTTTACTTCCGTCTTTATTGCTGAAATATCCAAATTGAACATCTCCGCAAAAATAACCTTCTTTCACGATTCCATTTTCAACATTTAACTCTTTTTTGCACTGATTGCAAATGACTGCTGTCAGTTCATTTTTATTTTTGTCTAAATAAATTCGCATGGTCTTATCCTCCTTTGATATCCTCTAAGTACCATTATACATAAAAGAGAATTAAGGAACAGTGGTAATTCTTCCATGCTCTTCCTATCTTTTCCACATGATCAGTGCATCCTCATCCGGCTTATCGTAGAAGTGAGGCCGAACCCCCTCCCCCTTAAATCCAAGCCGTTCATAAAGTCTGATTGCCGGCTGATTACTGACCCGTACCTCCAAGGTACAATCTCCGATTCCAACTTCGGCCGCCCTTTCTAACATATATTCCATCATCTTCAGGGCAATGCCCTTTTTTCTGTATGGAGGCGCTACTACTACATTGGTGATTTCTCCCTCACCTGCAATATTTCGGATTCCGCAACAGCCTGCAATTTCGCCGTCCACTTCCGCCACATAATAGTAAGCGTAATCAGCCTCCACCATTTCCAAAAAATCCTTTGCCGACCATGGCATGGAAAATACTTCGCTTTCTATTTTACTGACGATTTCCACATCATCCGCTTTCATTTTCCTGATCAGCAACACTTTTCCGCCTTCTCCCTTTCCGCCTGAGATAGTCTTAAGTATTCCGGCGCATGATCCTTTGCCGCAACATATTTTCCTTCTTTAAAATACTGCATGGCAAGAAAAGCAAAAGATGCCGCCCGCTGCCTGTTCATATGAGCAGGCGCAAAGCTGTATGGAACCCGCATCAGATCCAAAATTTTTGAAGAAAATACCGGCACTCCATCCCCTAAAAAGATAACTTCCCGACCATATTCATTGCACTTCCCGGCAATTTCCTCTATGGAAACCGCACATTGCGGGAGCAGCCGGATCAGTTCATAAACATATGGAATTTCTTTTGTTTTCTGAAATTCATAGATTCCTGTATAAACCTGATTTCTTCTGGCATCCATGATAGGGCAGACCAGCTTATCCGTGCCATATAGATTGCATGCCATTCCATCCAATGTAGGTATCTCAATCAGCGGAATCTCCAGTGCAAATCCCAGCCCCTTCGCCGTTGCCGAGCCAATTCTAAGCCCCGTAAAGGAGCCTGGTCCAGCCGCTATTGCAATGGCGTCTACCGTCTGAAGGTCAAGTTCCACCATCTTTTTAAGCTCATCCAGCATTGGAAGCAGCGTCTGGGAATGGGTCTTTTTGTACTGAACGTTATATTCCCCTATTAGAATATCATCTTCCACCACTGCCACTGAAGCCACCAGCCCCGAACTATCGATTGCTATTATCTTCATGTCAGACTTATTTCCTCATTTTCTTTTTATGGTTATTTTCCTATAATCAAATCCTTTTTCCAAATCTTTGGAAATTTCCAAATCCTTGGAAATAGTAATCTGGGTATAATGTTCCGGCAGAATTTCCTCTATCAGATTGGCCCACTCAATCAGACATACTCCCTCACCATAAAAGCAATCCTCATATCCAATCTCATCCATCTCTGATACATCACCAATCCGATATACATCAAAATGATAAAAGGGACATCTTCCCTCCTCATATACCTGCAAAATAGTAAAGGTGGGACTGTTTACCGGTTCTGTAATGCCTAAGCCTGCTGCCATCCCCTGGGTAAAGACAGTTTTCCCTACCCCCAGATCACCAACCAGCGTATAGATGCTCCCCGGCACTGCTTCTTCGCCAAGTTTTCTGCCCAGCTCAAAGGTTTCCTCCGGACTGAAGGTTTCCACAAATCGTTCTTCCATCGGTTCCTCTTTTCATTTAACTGCGAATCTTTACTTTCTTCGGAGGCATATGGGTAGATATGATTTCAATCACTCCGGGCGCCTTCTCCCCTAAATCCTTCTTGGGAAAAATTGATGCATTCACAGGAGAAGTGTACAGAATCAGGCTTCGGGATGTGGACACTGCCTTATACATGTCCTCCCACTTCTGCCCCTGAGTCTCATCGTTCTGGGACACCGTAACGCCTTCTTCGGTCATCTTGTAATGAAGGGGCATTTTGAAAGCCGGATTCGCAAGATACTGTTGTCTGGATTTAAGGAACAACGTCCATGGCAGATATGCCAGTATGATGATTCCTGCAATCAGTATTAATATTCCTGCTCCCATAAAATATGCTACTACCATCAGTGCGCCTGCCACGGCGCCAATCAGTCCTGCTGCGCTGGTATATGTATGGTACAGCATATAATCATAGAGAACTCCCGGCGTTATCTTCACATCAAATTCTACTTCCATAACAATTCCTTCCATTGACTCAAAGAGCACCTACGCAGGCAGGTGCTCTCTACTCCTCTTTATTATACTAAAAATATGATAAAGTGCAATATTTAAAATTTGATTAGGTATGTGCCAAATTCCTTATATAAAATTGTCACTCATGCCGCAACGCTTCAATCGGACTTAACTTTGCAGCCTTCCTTGCCGGATAAATTCCAAAGAAAATACCAACTCCGCAGGAAAAGAGAGAAGCAATAATGATTGTTCCTGCGCTGACCTGAGGGGCAATATTTGCAATAGAACCAACTCCCATTGCTCCCAGAATTCCAAGTATGATGCCAATGATACCTCCAAGTAAGGTAATGATGCCTGCTTCCGCCAGGAATTGTAACAACACAGAACCGGTTCTTGCGCCAAGGGCTTTGCGGATGCCGATTTCTCTGGTTCTCTCCGTTACGGACACCAGCATGATATTCATAACACCGATACCGCCTACCAGAAGGGAAATTGCTGCAACAAAGGAAATAAATATGGTGATGAATCCTAAAATCGTATCATACTGTGCTGCCACGTCTGTAAAGCTCTGCATCATAATCTGATTTTCCCCTCTGCAATTATGTCTGCCTTCCAACAATGCCAATGCTTTGGAAGCAACCTCTGTACAGTAAGCAGATGACTCTGCGACTACGTAGAACTGGTCAAATTCATCAATATAGTAGCCCAGTTTATTTGCCATGAAAGTAAGCGGGACCTCCGCTTCTATGGTGGTGACTCCATAACTCCCAGTAATCAGGGAAGAGGCGCTGTCCTGCCTGATTCCAACTATGCGCAGTTCCTGGGTGATTCCCCAGAAAGTTGCATCAAAGTTCATGCCGATTACATCTGTGGTTCCAAAAAGTGCCACAGCACTGCTCTCCGTAATAACACAGGCATTGCTTGCACCGTCATAATCATTCTGCGAAAAATATTTTCCTCTGACAATGGGTTCGCTTGCAGTATATTGAAGCCCAACTGTACCGCCAACCATCCTGATGTCGTAATCACCTTTAGATCCTTCTGCTGTTCCCCATGTTCCAAATTGGGGTGTCACTCCTTTGACATGATCTATCAGTTCATTGATTGCATCAAAATCCTCCTGAGTAAAGGTCACGGTTGTGTCTTTCCGCGTACTATCCACATAAAATGCAATCTGTCCGCCCGCAAGTCCCTCCAGCTCAGAATTGACTTGTCCCCGGACGCCGTTGCCGATTGAGATAACCATGATGACGGAGGAAATGCCAATGATGATTCCCAGCATGGTAAGGATGGAGCGCCCTTTATTGCTTCTGATGTTCATCAGAGCAATCTTGATATATTCCCATATCTGTGCCATTTCTACCTCTTTCCACTGTTGCAGGACAATCCCCTAAGAGATGGATCTGCAGCAGTACTTCTTACTTATGCTGTTCATATGTTACTGGGGCATCGCCATGACCGTCATACCTTCCATAAGGCCGGTGGTTACATCCGTAACAATTTGTTCTCCTTCTGTAATTCCCTCAGTTACCTGAATCATTGTATCGGAGGAAATGCCTGTCACAATCCGTTTCTTTACAAGGATATTCTCTTCCACCACGTAAACGAATTCGCCGTCCATATCTACATTGACAGCAGTTACCGGAATCAGTACTGCATTTTTTTCCTGTGCTGTGCTGATGATTACCTTTGCCTCTACTCCTAAAATGACATCACTGTCGGGATTTGTGATTTTTATCTCAGTACCTACCACAGAAGCGCCGCTGTTATTCTGCTCTGCCATTTTATTTATCTTAGTCACTTTACCTTCGTATTCCTTACTGCCAATCGTCACTTTGGCACTCTGTCCCACTGCGATTTTATCCAGATCATACTTGGTAACTGAAATTCTGACCATCACATCCTGCGTGCTTTCCAACTTCAAAAGCTGTGAGCCTGTGGCAACTGTACCGCCTTCCACTGCATTTACCTCTGTAACTACACCGTCAAACTCAGCCACGATTCCGCCTGATACAGCCTCCAAATTTTCTAATGAATCGCTTGTCTCGATTTCCTTCGTCTGGTTTTCCGCTTCCAATTCCTGACGTGCGCCGGAGGTCATTGTGCCTGCTTCCGCTGAACTTTTCTGTGACTTCATTTCTGAACGATATTCTTTGTAATCTGAGAGCATCTTGTTGTATACATCAAGTTCATCCTCCCAGCCCTTGATCTCCGCATTGTTCTGCTGTTCATAACTGTTTAACTGCACCAGCTTCTGAAGATTCATATATTCATCAGAGTCGGGATGATCCTGCCAGTCTAGAAGTGATATCTGGAGAAGCGCTCCTTCATATGCCAGATCGCTCTTTTTCTGTTCTATCTTATTTTCCAGATTGGTTATGTAAGCCTCCGTATCCGCAATCTGCTGATCCAAAACGCTCAAGTTGACCTTTGCTTCGTTCAAGTCTCCCCATTTTTCATTGTTGCTTTGGATGGAATTATTGTAGTTTCCCTGATTTGACTGCTGCTTAAGCTGTGCCAGTTCTATTTCCTTTGCCAGGGAATCAGCATCATAGGAAATCAATACATCGCCTTCTTTTACTGCGTCTCCTGCTTTCACTGCCACATCTCCGATTTTTACATTCACATCTGAGAAATAGCTTTTCGTCATTTCAGTCGTTACAGTTCCGCTGGTATTGATTGTCTGTTCAATTTCACCAGCAACCGCGCCCGTGGTCATTACAACTGCCTGCGGTCCATTTCCGCCAAGAACTTTGCTTAAGATAAATAACAGCACAACCACACCTATAACAATAAAAGTAATGATTTTTCTGCGTTTTTTCTTTGCTGCTCTGTCGAGAGGCTTCTTCTCTTTCTTTTCTTTCTTCTTTTCCTTCTTCTTTGGCAATTCTTTTGGTTCTTCACCTTCCGGCTTCACACTTTCTGAAGCTTCTGAAACTTCCGATTCTGAAGTTTCAGATTTTGAGACTTCCGAATCCGCATTTTCTAATACCGCCTCTTCCAGAATGTCAACCATGTTCTCCTGCTTCGTCACATTATTTTTCTGTTTCTTCTTATCAGACATTTTCCTTTCCTCCCACGTGCTATCTTAAATCTCCTGCTGATTGATAATGTCATCCACTATCTTGCCATCCATAATCCGTATGATTCGTCTCGCTCTGGCGGCAATATCGTTATCGTGCGTGATCAGAATCACGGTCCTTCCCTCGGCATGCAATCCCTTCAATATCTCCATGATCTCCTTCGTTGAACCCGAGTCCAGATTTCCGGTAGGTTCATCTGCAAGGATAACCGGAGGTGCCTGCGCTATCGCTCTTGCTATGGCGACTCTCTGCTGCTGACCGCCGCTCATCTCGGAAGGCTTGTGATCCATTCTTTTGCTCAGCCCAACCTTTTCAAGCGCTGTCCTTGAAAGCTGCAGCCTTTCTTTCTTGCCGACGCCGCGGTAAATCAGCGGAAGCTCCACATTTTCAAGAGCCGTCAATCCTGCAATCAAATTAAAACCCTGAAAAATAAATCCGATTTCCCTGTTTCTGATATCTGACAGGTCGTCATCTGTAAGTCCTGATACATCCTGCCCGTTTAATATGTAAGTGCCGCTGGAGGGCACATCCAGACATCCCAGCATGTTCATCAATGTAGATTTGCCGGAGCCTGACTGTCCAATAATGGCTACAAACTCATTTTTGTCAATCTTTAAACTTACATGGTCCAGCGCCCGAACCTCGTTCTCTCCCGGATTGTATATCTTGCACATATCCCGGATTTCGATCAATTCATTCATCTGTCTAAGTGCTCCTTATTTTGCTTGTACTATTGTATTATATAACTAGAACATTATTTGTCAATACCTAAATCATAAAATGACATTTTTTTGTTTTGAAAATATTCGTCAAACATTATTACGAATTATATGGGGAAAAAGCTACAAAATACTATAAAAAAATCTTAATTTTATCTAAAGATTCTTCGCTGCTGTATCTTCAACACACAAATTAGATAAATTTTATTTTATAAATACAAAAAAGAAAATACTACTCTCAGGCTAAAAAGTAGTATTTTCTAAAATATTAAGGATATATCTTTCTGGTCCATACTTTCCATTATTGTTCCAGTCTTGTAGATATCTATATTTTTCCATTATTTTAATATTTCATCATACGTATAAAGTTTTTTTGCGAAATAGTGCTTTTATCATTTTGAAACGGTTTTGAAACGGTTTCATAAAAGCCAATTGTGCAATGGGTGTATTTCGCTCTATAATATCCATTAAAACAAATCAGAATGTGTTCCTGTGCGGAATAAGAATAATTCAAGAGCATCTTGATTGATGCGGTAAACAAGAAGCCAATCCGGTTCAATATGACATTCCCGAAATCCGTTATAATTACCCGCTAATCTGTGGTCACGGTATTTTTCGTCCAGTTTTTGCTCATTTGCTAATGCATTAACAACGTCCCGCAAATGCTCTATTTTGCATCCACGTTTTCTTGCAAGTTTCAAATCCTTTTTAAACTGATTGGATGGAACAATTTTAAGCATCGGCAAATACCTCGTCTAAAACTTCGTCAAATGATTCATAACGCTTATAATTACCGGGATTCTTTTTCATTTCCTCATATTCATCCAACGCAGCCCTTGTTTCCGCATTTGGCGTAAGACGTTTAATTTCAAACGGTATGCCATTATGGTTAATGGCAGAACGCAGGAACATATTAATTGCAGAAGACATATTTAATCCAAGATCATTAAAAAGAGTTTCTGCTTCCTGTTTTAATGCAGAATCAACACGAACATTAATATTTGTAGTGGCCATATTTGGTATCACTCCTTGTTTTTTGGTTCTATTATATGCGTAAGTGCAAGCATTGTCAATCAGATATACAATTTCTGCATTATAATGTTTTGCACTGTGCAAACATATATAAGCAAAGCCTTCCCTTGTAAAATACCCATAAGGGCAAAAACAAGGGAAAATACATATCATTTCGCTATATATAAAGCTATATATGGCTCTAAAAGCTTGAAAAATAAGAAAATTTCAATCATTTAATATGCAAACTGGAATTTAGACATCAATATCGTCTGTAAATAACTCAGGAACGCCTTGTTCTTTCAGTAACATCCTCTCTTCATCAGACAAGGGAATCTTATGAAATTTACCATCTGTTCTGTACTTGCCATCTTCAATATCCAAGTATAAACCTCCCACAAAATCCAACCATTTCGATGCATATTTTTCCGGGTTAATAACCTTAAAAAAGTCATATCCTCCCACTTTATAAAAAACCTGTATAGCTTCGTGAAGAAAACTATTTTCTGTTAATTGTAGTTCTGCCGGAATGATAAAATCACGATTATCCCATTCTCCATAATTAACTCTTTCGGGTATTTCCAACATAGGTAATCCTCCACAACTCTAGATTTTTTGCTATCAATATAGCAAATTTATAACAGGTACGCAATTCCGAAAAGAGAGAAATATTAAAACTGATTTTGCTGCAAAAGAAATGCTGCGTTTTCATATTCTTTTTTCGAAACGAAGATATGAAAAATAAATCTGCTTGATGTGTCCATTCCGATGCTGCTCGTAAATCTTCTCTCAGAATATAGTCCTCCGCCAAAATTGTCTTTTGTTTTCAAAGAGTACTTAATATTATGTTGGCTCAATATATCCAAGACCTTTGATTTCTGCTCCATTGAAGTTGTTGCGAACAATTCCTTTTAAAAAATCATAGATGCTCTCCTTAATAGTTATTTGAAATTTCACAATTCCATGTGCTTGTTCTTCTTTTGAGAGTTATTACATATCATAAATTATTCTCCAGATATAGCTGTTCCCGATAGTTCTGGTCAGAAATAGCACGGCTTAAGTCATCATTTCTTTCCGCTTTCATAAGAATTTGCAGGAGTTCTGAAAAACGCTTTTCACCTTCCTCGCGTCCCAAGGCGATTCCCTTCTCAATCCCAGCATCCTCTCCATTTTTATATGCAAGCTCTCTTTCACTTTTAAGATGTTTTTCTTCATCATACTCAAATATACTCACAGCTATCGCCTCCGCCCGATTCTTTGACAAGAAATCTGCCAGTATCCCGTTCCTGATACAGTAATCTACTGCCTGCTCTACAGCTTCTGGAAAAAATGTTTTCCTCGCAAATTTTCTGACCTGTTCTACATACTGTGCATATTCCTTTAATAAACGGCATGCCTTCATCAGTTCCGCATTGTATCCCGGATTTATATTGTACACGCTCACCGTCAGTTCCAGTTCCGGCTTTTCCATCTTCTTTTCGAATGCATCCGACAGCCGCAGAATCTGCCTTCCGGGCTGGGGATCAGTCCCGTTATAAAAAACCACAAATCTTGGCGCAGGCAGTCTGATAATCACTGTGCTATACAGGGTTTCATTTCTTATTATATTCTGCAGTACCTT
>JAAUZD010000041.1 GCA_014804785.1 Lachnospiraceae bacterium | reverse complement strand
CGGGGATAGGGGACAGCGGCGGCTTGGATAAAATGGCTGCGGGGCGGTGTGCTTCCGGTTGCAGGTCTAGTCTCCAAATCGGATTTCACTAACGGAATGGATGTAGGTATTACAAGACGGACGGGTCGGAGCCAGACGGCATCCTGCCTTGTGGCTCCTAAAATCGCCATCCATGGCGATTTTCCCCTGACATTCCACCATTCCGTAAGTGAAATTGCCGATTTTCCGCCATAGTCCTGCAACCGGAAGCACACCGCCCCGCAGCCATTTTATCCAAGCCGCCGCTGTCCCCTATCCCCGGAGCCGCGCATTGATAACCTATGACATTTTAGACGAATAATTTTAGACGAATAATACTTGCAGGCAAGTCTGGATAATGTTACCATAGGGAGCAGAGATTTAAGAACGCTAATCTTATAATAGGTAAAAGAGGATAAATGATGAACTGGGAAAAAAACGTGAGGAGGGTAGAACCCTATGTTGCAGGGGAGCAGCCAAAGGCAGATAATGTGATCAAGCTGAACACCAATGAATGCCCCTATCCCCCTGCTCCGGCTGTTAAGCGGATTGCAGAAAATTTAGATTGTGATAAACTACGCCTCTACCCGGATATGAATGCGGAGAAACTGGTGAATGCGCTTGCAGAGTACTATCATGTATCACCCGCCCAAGTTTTTGTGGGAGTGGGGTCGGATGATGTGCTTGCAATGGCATTTATGACTTTTTTTAACGGGGAGCATCCAATTTTGTTTCCTGATATTACGTACTCCTTTTATGATGTGTGGGCAGAATTGCTTCGTATACCCTATAAAAGATGCCCGCTGGATGAAAATTTTTGTATAAAAAAAGAAGACTATCTGGCGCCCAACGGAGGAATCATCATACCAAATCCCAATGCGCCTACAGGCGTGCTGGAGGACATCAGCATGTTTGAGGAAATTGCTTCTGCAAATCCTGATTCTGTGGTGATTGTTGACGAAGCATATGTGGATTTTGGCGGCAGGAGTATGGTACCCCTTGTTGACAAATACGACAATCTGATGGTGGTGCAGACTTTTTCAAAATCCCGGGCAATGGCGGGAATGCGGATTGGCTTTGCCATTGCAAACGAAAAGATGATTGGGTATTTAAAGGACGTGAAATTTTCCTTTAACTCTTATACTATGAATATGCCTGCTATTGAAATGGGGACGGCGGCTGTTTTAGACGACGCTTACTTTAAAGAGATTGTGGGAAAAATCATAAAGACAAGGGAATGGACGAAGGAACAGCTGGGAAGGCTTGGATTTGCTTTTTCGGATTCCCAGAGTAATTTCCTGTTTGTTACCCATAAGTGCGTTCCGGCGAAGGAGATTTTTCTTGCACTGAAAGAAAACAATATTTATGTGCGATATTGGAATAAACCCAGAATAGACAATTATCTGCGTATCACCATTGGAACAGATGAGCAGATGGAAAAAATGGTTGCATTTTTAGAAGATTACCTAAAGGAGAGAACAAGAATTTGTGACGCTTCGGAATGGAGGAAAAAATGATTAAGACGATTTTAAAAGGTATGGTGATGGGGATTGCAAATATTATTCCCGGTGTCAGCGGGGGAACTATGGCGGTTTCCATGGGAATCTATGACAAACTGATTCATTGCGTAACGCATTTGTTCAAGGAATTTAAGGAGAGCATGAAGTTCCTGATTCCGGTAGCTATTGGGATGGGAATTGCACTGGTGGGATTATCCTTTATCATAGAGCCCGCGTTTGTCCATTTCCCGCTGCAGACGAATTGTCTGTTCGTGGGGCTGATTGTGGGAGGACTTCCGGCGGTTATTAAGAAGGTAAAGGGAAAAGGAGTCAAAGTAAGTTATGTGCTTCCTTTTTTGCTTTTCTTTGCTATAGTAGTCGGCATGGCAGCCATGGGAGAAAAGGAAGGTGTTTCGGCGGATCTTTCCTTTAGTCTCTGGTCAGTTATCAAGTTATTTGTAGTTGGTATCATTGCCTCTGCGACTATGGTCATCCCCGGCGTCAGCGGATCCATGATGCTGCTGCTTATGGGATATTACAATCCCATTGTAGCTTCCATCAAGAATTTTGTAACTGCTTTGGTTTCTTTTGACATAAACGGCATCCTGCAGGGGTGCGGCGTTCTGGTTCCCATGGGATTGGGGATTGTGGCGGGAGTTTTTGCCATCGCAAAGATTATTGAGATTATTTTTGAAAAATTTCCTATTCAGGCATATTGGGCAATCATCGGTCTGATTGTGGCATCTCCTTTTGCCATCTTTTTATTGGGAGAAGTGGGAACTGTGACGGTGGCAAGTGTGCTGGTAAGTGTGGTGACATTTGCAGTTGGATTTGTGGTAGCGATGAAGCTGGGAGAATGATTTGGAAGCGTATACAGATTTTGCAAGTGTGTATGATATTTTCATGGATGATACGCCCTATGAAGTGTGGGCGGATTTCCTTTGCGCGTTGATAGAAAAGCATGGAATTTCCAAGCCCTGTGTATTTCGAGGGGACAATGGAGATGACGAGGAAGAAATCTTAAAGAGCGAAAGAAATCTGGTGCTGGACTTAGGGTGCGGGACCGGAACGCTGACAGAACTTTTGTATCAGAGGGGCTATGATATGATTGGCGTGGACAACTCTGAGGATATGCTGAACATTGCCCTTGCAAAAAGGGAAAAGACGGGCAGTGAGATTTTGTATCTCTGTCAGGATATGCGGGAACTGGATTTATACAGTACCGTTGGGACGGTGGTATGTGTCTGTGACTCCATTAACTACCTTTTGGAAGATGGGGAGGTGGATGCTACATTTGCCCTGGTTCACAATTATCTGTATCCCGGGGGCATTTTTATCTTTGATTTTAATACCGTCTATAAATATGAAAAAGTCATTGGAGACACGACCATTGCAGAAAACAGGGAAGAATGCAGTTTCATATGGGAAAATTTTTACCATGAGAAAGAAAGGATCAATGAATATGATCTGACCATTTTTGCAAAGGAAGATACAGGTCTGTTCCGGCGTTTTGCGGAGACACATTTGCAGAGAGGGTATACCCTTTCCGAGATGACTGCTTTTGTGGAGAAGGCAGGGATGGAAGTGGTACTTGTGCTGGATGCAGATACCCACGAATCTCCGGAGGCGGACAGCGAGCGGATTTATGTGGTGGCAAGGGAAAGTAAGAAATAGCAGGAAGGGATGTAACTGTGAAGATACTGAACAGTTACAAAGGAATTATGATGTCGGATTATATTGTCAGGGCTACAGCTGCAAATGCCCAGATCAGAGCATTCGCGGCAACCACCAGAGATTTGGTGGAGACAGCAAGAAAAGCGCATGATACAAGTCCGGTGGTGAGTGCTGCCCTTGGGCGGCTTATGACCGGCGGTGTGATGATGGGCGCAATGCTGAAAGGGGATAAAGATTTATTGACTTTGCAGGTCAGCGGAGATGGACCTTTAAAAGGCATGACGGTGACGGCTGACAGTAGGGGAAATGTAAAAGGATATGCCAATGAACCCCAGGTAATGCTCCCTCCCAATGGGCTTGGAAAGCTGGACGTGGGCGGAGCCGTAGGACAGGGGATTTTGCGCGTAATCAAGGATATGGGATTAAAAGAACCTTATGTGGGGCAGACTGTACTACAGACAGGTGAAATTGCAGAAGATCTTACTTATTATTTTGCCACTTCAGAGCAGGTGCCTTCCAGCGTGGGATTGGGCGTTTTGATGGAAAAGGACAATACCGTGAAGCAGGCAGGCGGTTTCATCATACAGCTGATGCCTTTTACAGATGATCAGGTGATTGCTTCGCTGGAGAGGAATCTGGCGGAATTCACCTCTGTGACCCAGGTGCTTGACGAAGGAAAAACACCGGAGGAGATGCTGGAGCTGCTTTTAAAGGGACTGGATCTGGAAATCACAGACACCATGTCCGCACAGTTTTACTGTAACTGTGACAAAAAGAGAGTGGAAAAGGCGATTATCAGCATCGGCAAAAAAGACATTCAAGACATGATTTCAGACAACAAGAGCATTGAGGTCAATTGCCATTTCTGCAATACTTCTTACACTTTTTCAGTGGAAGAACTTAAGGAACTGTTAAAAAAGAGCAGATGATAGGAACACGCGAAGAGTGGTCGTGTCCAATAGTGAGGAATTGCATATGAAGCATGGATTTGTGAAGACGGCGGCTGTTACGCCGAAGATCAAGGTGGCGGATACCGTTTATAATGGAGAACAGATTTGTGCAGGAATCAAAGAAGCTTCCGGGAAAGGTGCGAAAATAATCGTTTTCCCGGAACTTTGTATAAGTGGTTATACCTGCGGCGATCTGTTTTTGCAAGAGAGGCTCCTTACAGCCTGCAAAGAAGCACTTATCAAGGTGACAGAGTGCACCAAAGATATAGATGCGCTTGTGTTTGTGGGACTTCCTATGGAGAGGGAAGGAAAGCTTTATAATGTTGCAGCTGCAATCCACGACGGGGAAGTGCTCTGTTTTATTCCCAAGGCATTTATCCCTGCCTATGGGGAGTTTTATGAGACGAGGCATTTTATGCCGGGGAACAAAGAGGCGGTAACCATACTTTTTCAGGGAGAGACGGTTCCTTTCGGCACCAATATTCTTTTGGAAGCGGAGGGAATGGACGGACTGGTAGTAGGCTGTGAGATCTGTGAAGATATATGGGTGCCGGATGCACCGGGAATTTCCCATGCACTGGCAGGAGCCACTTTATTGGTTAATTTATCTGCATCCAATGAAACCATCGGCAAGGATGCCTATCGGGAAATGCTGGTCAAATCCTCCAGCGCAAAGCTGATTGCGGGATATGTCTACTGCAGCGGCGGGGAAGGAGAGTCCACCCAGGATCTGGTTTTCGGCGGTCATGATATCATAGCGGAAAACGGAACAGTGATTGCCCAGAGTAAGCGTTTTGAAAGTCAGATTCTGTATGGAGATATCGATATAAGCAGGCTGCGGATGGAGCGCAGAAGAATGAATACGTTTGCATGCGATGCCCGCCGGGGGTATCTGGTTCTTCCATTTGCTATTCGGGAGAAGGAAACCGAACTTACAAGAACCTTCCCGAGTATGCCCTTTGTACCTTCTGATGTAAGCGAGCGGCAAAGGCGCTGCGAAGAAATTCTCTCAATCCAGTCCATGGGATTGAAAAAGCGATACGAGCATACCGGATGCCGCAAGGCAGTAATCGGCGTGTCAGGCGGACTGGACTCCACCCTTGCTCTTCTGGTCACAGTCAGGACCTTTGATATGCTGAAAATAGAGCGGAAAAATATCATTGCAGTCACCATGCCCTGTTTCGGAACTACCGACAGAACCTACGACAATGCATGCAAGCTGACAGAAGTCCTTGGAGCAACATTGAAAGAGGTGGATATCAGGGAAGCCGTTATGACTCATTTTAGGGATATCGGACAGAATCCGGAGAACCATGATGTGACCTATGAAAACGGTCAGGCGAGAGAGCGTACCCAGGTCCTTATGGACATTGCCAACCAGGAAAACGGCATGGTCATCGGCACCGGAGATATGTCAGAACTTGCTTTGGGATGGGCAACCTACAACGGCGACCACATGTCCATGTACGGCGTGAATGCAGGCGTTCCCAAAACCTTGGTACGCCACTTGGTACAATACTATGCAGACACCTGCAAAAACCATGAACTTATGCAGGTTCTTCTGGATGTATTGGATACGCCGGTAAGCCCCGAACTGCTTCCCCCCGTTGACGGCACCATTTCCCAGAAGACGGAAGACCTGGTAGGACCTTATGAACTCCATGATTTCTTCCTATACTATATGCTCAGATGCGGTTTTGAACCTTCGAAAATCTACCGCATTGCCAGAGCGTCCTTCGCCGGACAGTACGAAGAGGAAGAAATCCTCAAGTGGATGAAAATCTTCTACAACAGATTTTTTACCCAGCAATTCAAACGCTCCTGCCTCCCGGACGGACCTAAAGTTGGGAGCGTTGCCCTTTCGCCGCGGGGGGATCTGCGAATGCCCTCCGATGCATGTGTCCGTATCTGGATGGAACAGATTGAGGGGATTTTGGCTTAGGAGGTGCGGCAGCGTCGGGGTAGATATCCTTCTGCATCAGGCTGGACAAAAATCTATGGCGGTTCCTTATGGGAAGCGATTAGAAGGACTTAACAGCCCGTCCAATACCAGCAATCGGCGGACAGGACGTCCGCCGAAGGCGTAATTTGACCCATGGATGGGTCAATACGCCGTTTGCGTCCGGCACCAATCCCCTTCATGAGGAATTCCTAGAATTTCTTATTCCTGCACATAGGAGCCGTACAGATATATACCGCCCCTCCCCCGCCCTCACTTCCCCCAGCCTCTTCGTCCTTATATACATATCCCCCAGATAAAAAACTCCCCACCCATGCATAAATTCCCATCATAAATAATACTATAGTAAAAAGAATGTAACGGGGATAGCCTATGAGCTCCAAGACCAAAATTGTTGTACTTCATCTGAAAGAATTAATATATACCGGCATCTTTGCATTGCTGGGAATATTATTTATCATTCTCCTCATCATCATGTTCGTACCAAAAGATAAAAAGGAAAACTCCGCCGTGGAGACTCCTTCCGCTTCTTATGTACCCGGCATCTATACCACATCCCTGATCCTAAATGATAACGCGGTGGATGTGGAGGTTACGGTAGATGAGACCAACATCAACGATATCCGCATCGTAAATCTGGATGAAGCCGTGACAACGATGTTTCCGCTGCTGGAGCCGTCCTTCGACGACCTTGCAAGCCAGATCATCAAAAACCAGTCATTGGACAGCATTACCTATTCGGATGACAACAAATATACATCCATGGTCTTACTAAATGCCATAAAGACTTCACTGGAAAAGGCGGCAGTTCCGTCCCCTTCCGCATCACCATCGCCGACCTGAAACATTTACTATTGACAAAGATGTAACAGGATTGTTATTATAATACGGAACAAAGGCGTTCTTATCGCAGCAGGCATATGCCGATAGCTGGTATAGGAACGCCTTTTGGCTTAGTTTAAGGAAAGGAATAGATTGACTATGAGAAAACACTATTCAAAAGAAGATATCATGGAACTGGTAGGTGATGAAGATGTGGAATTTATCAGGCTGCAGTTCACAGATATGTTCGGCAGTCTTAAGAATGTAGCGATTACTGCCAGCCAGCTTGAGAAGGCGCTGGATAATAAATGTATGTTTGACGGTTCCTCCATAGAGGGGTTTGTACGGATTGAAGAGTCGGATATGTACCTGTACCCTGATTTAAGCACATTGGAGATTTTCCCGTGGAGACCCCAGCAGGGCAAGGTGGCGAGGCTGATTTGTGACGTGTATCGTCCGAACGGAGAGCCTTTTGAGGGGGATCCCAGATACATTTTAAAGCGCGCCATCAAGGAAGCTGCGGATATGGGATATACCTTTGAAGTAGGACCGGAGTGTGAATTTTTCCTGTTCCATACAGATGAAAACGGCATGCCTACGACGTTGACTCATGAGAAAGCAGGATATTTTGATTTAGGACCATTGGATCTGGGAGAAAACGCAAGAAGGGATATGGTCTTAAATCTGGAGGATATGGGATTTGTGGTTGAGGCATCTCATCATGAAGTGGCGCCTGCACAGCATGAGATTGATTTCCAGTATGATGAAGCACTGGTGACAGCCGATAACATCATGACTTTCAAGTTGGCAGTCAAGACGATTGCCAAAAGGCACGGACTGCATGCAACCTTCATGCCTAAGCCGAAGTTTGGCGTAAATGGATCTGGAATGCATATCAACATGTCCTTATCAAAGGATGGAAAAAATATTTTCAATGATTCTTCTGATCAGCTTGGGTTAAGTCAGGAAGCCTACTACTTTATCGGCGGTATTATCAAGCATATGAAAGGAATGACCGCAATCACCAATCCGCTTGTGAACTCTTACAAGAGGCTAGTACCGGGATATGAAGCTCCGGTTTATATTGCATGGAGCGCCACTAACAGGAGTCCGTTGATCCGTATTCCCGCATCAAGAGGAGAGGGGACGAGAATCGAGCTGCGATGCCCTGATCCATCGGCAAATCCTTATCTGGCACTGGCAGTCTGTCTGCGCGCAGGATTAGATGGAATTGCCAATAAAATAGAGCCTCCGGCAAGCGTAGACCGCAATATTTTTGCTATGGCTGAAGAAGAAAAGAAAGAACTTGGTATTGAAGCTATCCCAGGAACTTTGATTGAAGCGGTATATGAACTGGAAAAGGATGAGTTCATTCAGGAAGTGCTTGGCAGGCATGTGTCTGAAAAATACATCGAAGCAAAAAAGGCGGAATGGGCGAACTATCGTTCACAGGTCACAGACTGGGAAATCAATCAGTATCTGAACCAGTTCTGAGCACAGAAAATGCATAAACAGGAGGAGGTGTGCCAATGACCAGTGTGATTGTAGTCCTCCCAAAGATAGATGATGCAAAAAATATGAAGAATCTTCTGGTCCGTAATGGTATTTCAGTAGCCGGAGCCTGCACAACAGGCGCCCAGGCCATTGCGCTGGCAGACAATTTGAATGATGGCATCGTTCTATGCGGGTATAAACTGACGGATATGATTTACTCCCAGCTGCAAGAATATCTTCCGCCAGGATTTGAAATGCTGCTCATAGCTTCCCAGCATATCATAAGCGGCGGCATGATAGAAGGAGGAATCATATGCTTGTCCATGCCTCTCAAAGTTCATGATCTGATCAACAGCATTGATATGATGATCCAGACTATTGAACGGCGCAGAAGCAGGCTAAAGACAAAGCCGAAGGAGAGAAGTGAAGAGGAAAAAGAATTGATTAAAAATGCAAAGGATGTTCTGATGAACCGGAACCATATGACGGAAGAAGAGGCTCACAAGTACATGCAAAAATGCAGTATGGACAGCGGGACTAATATGGTTGAGACGGCGCAGATGATACTGACGATGATGAAAGGATAAAAGTAACACGAGAGCATTTTTTAATGGGACAGATAGTACAGGTCATGCTTCTCCTGCCCGGCTTTGCCGGTTGGGAGAAGTTTTTCTGTATCAAGGTGCTATGATGAAATCGGAGGATGAGTCATAGCAGGTTTAATCGGATGCCGGATTACCGTTCTCAGCTTAGAAGGTGCGGTCCGCCGGGGATCGCTTAAATAGATTTCGTGATGGAAACGCGTCTCTGAAAAATCGGCGGAATAGCCATTGGCAGACAGATATTCATCCATCAGCCCGATGGTTGCAGGTTCTTCATCATAGCTTCCGATATGCATGCAGTGCACGCAAAGACCTTCATGGTAGGGAAAAAATTCCACTTTGGAAAAATCGCTTTGTTTCTTTTGGGTCGCTTCACGAACAGCCCAGTCAAATTCTTCTTTTGTCACGAATTCCGGTAACCGGATCATGGAAATCCACTGAAAGTTTTCTTTATGTGCATAATCAATATTGCCGCTGCCTTCCTGCCACCACAGACCTTCTAAGGGTGGAACGACATAGGAGAAATAGCCTTCTATTTTGTGACTGCCTTTATAACTCATTTTGATGGTAAAGGCAATTCCATATAATAATCCTATTGTTGCTTTGTATTCTCCGTCAGGATCATTGGGGTTGCCAGAGCCTCTGACGGCAATATAGTTCATTGCAGGTACATCCACGATACAGGGCTTTTTAGGCGGCAAATAAAATTCCTTGTATTCTTTCTTATAATCAAATGCCATGTGACGTTTTTCCTCCTTTATGTTTGCTTCAAATTTTACATATACTCCCATATTTTGGCAACTTCATCAGAATCAATATTTCATATGCTCTTTGCACTTCTTCTTTTGTATCATACATAACAGTGAGGAAATTTGAATAGCACGTTTGAAATTCAATATCTACTTGGTCGCTCATAATGATTCTTTGATTGCCCAATACAAGTTCCGTATCAGCTTAGACCAAGAAGTTCGCGCTGCTTTTTCTGACTGAAACTCTTTAATACCAGTTTATAAGAACGCTCTAGCATATCTTTTAGAAGTTCATCAGGCACGTTTCCGTCCGGTTTTACGGAATTCCAGTGTATCTTGTTCATGTAGTAGCCCGGAAGAATATCCGGGTACTGGCTTCTTAGAAAATCTCCTTCGGAAGGTTCTAGTTTTAAGGTGATGTAGTAAGGCTTATTTTTCTGGTCCAGACAGACGGCTGCAAACATTTTGCCGCCAATCTGATAGCGGATCCAGTTCCAGTCAGCCTGTAAATCTTTTGTGACACCTGTCATGGAAAGCAGATATTCATCAATCCAAGGGTATTTCATGTCTGTTCTTTCCTTTCCTTTCTTGTTCCGTTTGGTATTGTTTTAGAGTGGAGGTCAGAGCGGAGCAGATTTCTTTTCGTATTTCTTCCGGTTCTAAAAGTTCTACTTGATCTCTGAAGGATAAAAGCCATGTTATCAGATTTTCTTTATCGGTATAATCTGCATGAAAGAGCAGTCTGCCATCATCTTGGACTTCAAAACATTCTGTCCCGAAATCTTCTACCAGACGCCATTTGCACTTTGCATCAAACAAAGCCTTTACACGGATGCCGCCAGGGAAGATCTGCTCATTTTTCAGGTTTGGCAGAGCGGCAGGTTGTCTGGTGAAAATATTGTCTGAAAATTGAAGCTTGTCCATACGATTTAGCTTGAACAGTCTGAAATCCCTGCGGCTTTTGCAAAGTCCCCATACATACCAGCTGGACCAGCGGAAAATCAAATAGTAGGGTTCAATGGTTCTTATCGATTCTCCTTTTGGGGAGTAGTAGAGAAATGACAGTTCAAGGCAGTTATCGATGGCGCTTCGTATCAATTCAATTTTAGGTGCAAGCGAATCCTTGTACCAGGAGGACAAGTCAATCAGAACAGATTGATTGCCTGTCATGAAGTCGGAAGACCCTACAGACAGCTTTTCCATCAGCTGTCCATAACGGTTCGTTCCATTGACGCTGTCAAGGCTCCGCAGCCCTGCGAGGATGTCCTGCATTTCTGCATTGGTCAGTAAGGTGCGTTCCATTCTGTAATTTTCCATGATGGAAATGCCTCCATTCACTCCCTGCCTTGTCATAATGGGAATTCCGGCCTTGCACAGGTCTTCTATATCGCGGTTGATGGTTCGTCTGGAAACTTCAAACTGTTCTGCCAGATAGGGAGCGGTAACAACATCCTTTTGCAGCAGGATGGATAAAATTCCAATCAGTCTGTCTATTTTCATGGCGGCTCCTTCTTTTCAATCAGATTATCACAAAAAACACGACACCTGTATGTCATGTTTCTATTGTAGCAAGTTGCTAGCGCGACGGCTAGCTTAAAGTAATGATTTTTCTACTTTTTCAAAATAAAAGTAGCAGTTTTTGTATATATGCTTTATTGGGGAGCTTGATACCTGGAACGACTTTTACCATTAGCTTACCTGCAAATTTGTAGGATAAAATTCACAAACTGAATGGAGAAAGATTTGACGAGGAAAATGATTTCTGTTAGATTTGTTTGTAAAGAGAGAGAACTGTTTATTGTAACTAAATTAGGGGTGACAGGAGGAAATGAGAATGAAAGTCTTAATGATTAATGGAAGTCCGAAGAAGAACGGAAATACCTACACTGCACTTCATGAAATGGAAACGATTTTTGAGCAGGAAGGAATTGAAACAGAGATTCTGCATATTGGAAATAAAGATATCCGGAGGTGTATCAGCTGCGGTCGATATTGGAATGGAATTCATGGCTCTGCGCCCGGTGAAGCAAAGGGGGATGTGGCAGGTCTGCAGATGATGCGTACCCTTGCGAGGAACATGTCATTTTTGATGAAGAGCATTGCACCTGGTAAAGAAAAATATAGCGTGCCGGCAAGAGAGCCTTTTACTCGGACGAATTTTATTTGCTGACAGACAGAGGAAAAGCGATGGAGAACGGAGTAAAGATTGGAATTGTATGCTGTTCAAACGGACAGAAAAGGGAGTACAGCGATAAAATCAAATGTTTAGAAGATACGCTGTTATCAATTGGACTGATCCCGGTATTTGGTGATTACATCTATGAAAAAGAGAATGTTTTTGGCGGTACGGCAAAAGAACGTGCACAGGCACTCATGGATTTTTATCAAGATGATGAGATAAAGGAGATTTTTGATATTTCCGGAGGAGATATTGCCAACGGTATTCTGCCTTATCTTGACTATGAAGTCATTGCAGGCAGTGAAAAAAACTTTTGGGGATATAGCGATCTGACAACTGTCATCAATGCTATCTATGCCAAAACGGGGAAAGCGTCGGTTCTGTATCAGATTCGGAATCTGATTTATGATTATAGTAGGCAGCAGACGGCAGATTTTAGAAATACTGTGAAAGAGAATAAAGACGATTTGTTTGGAATCGATTATCGCTTTGTTCAGCAGAAAGAAATGCATGGAATTGTTGTGGGCGGAAATATCAGATGCTTTTTAAAACTTGCCGGGACAGAATTTATGCCGGATTTACATGGAAAAATACTGCTGCTGGAAAGCTATAGAGGAACTGTTGCACAGATGGAAACTTGTCTGTGTCAGTTGGAGCAGTTAGGCGCTTTTGACAAAGTGGCAGGTATTTTGCTGGGAACTTTTACGCAGATGGAGGCAGAAAAGTGCCAACCTGATATGGTGGCACTTGTAAAGAAATTTGCCGGTGAAAATCTGCCTATTGCAGTTACCAGAGATATCGGTCATGGGATGAATGCAAAGGGGATTTGGATCGGCAGGGAATTCGCTACAGAGTAGATAGTAGTCCGCACAGGACAGGTAAATATACCAACGTCGTCGCTTAGAAGGTATCAAGGTAGAGCTAAGGGATCTCTATTTGACGAAGAAAAGTATTTCTGCTAGATTTATTTATAAGGAAATAGGGATGCTAGTTTTTGTAATCAGGTCATTTTTGACAGGAGGAAATCAGAATGAAGGTATTGATGATTAATGGAAGTCCGAAGGCGAATGGAAACACTTATATTGCGCTTCATGAAATGGAAAAGATTTTTGAACAGGAAGGAATCGAAACAGAAATTTTGCATATTGGAAATAAAGATATCCGTGGGTGCATCAGTTGCAGACAGTGTTATGAAAAGGGAAGATGTGTCTTTGAAGATGTAGTGAATGAAACGGCACAGAAATTTGAGGAATGTGATGGGCTTGTGGTAGGCAGTCCGGTTTATTATGCATCTGCAAATGCCACGCTGGTTGCTTTTTTAACAAGACTTTTCTACAGTACGCATTTTGATAAGACCATGAAGGTGGGAGCAGCTGTTGCAGCAGCGAGACGCGGCGGTCTTACGGCAACCTATGATGAACTTAACAAATTCTTTGGTATTTCCGGGATGCCCATTGCTTCCGGTCAATATTGGAATGGAATCCATGGTTCCGCACCCGGCGAAGCAAAGCAGGATACGGAAGGTCTGCAGATGATGCGTACCCTTGCACGAAACATGACATTTTTGATGAAGAGTATTGCACTTGGAAAGGAAAAATATGGAGTACCGGAAAAAGAGCCTTTTGCGCGGATGAATTTTATCCGTTGACATATAACGGTATAATGCTTTAAAAGATCAGGAGAGATTGCTTATGAAACTGACAATGCTTGGAACGGGAAATGCCTCAGTAACCAAATGTTATAATACCTGCTTTGCTTTATCAGAAGGCGGACAGTGCTTTCTGGTTGACGCAGGCGGAGGCAATGAAATTCTAAGGATTCTGGAGGAAGAGAGCATTTCGCTGCACTCTATTCATGATATTTTCGTAACCCATGGTCATACAGATCACATTCTGGGAATCATATGGGTCATTCGCATGATCGGTCAGCTGATGAATTGGGGAAAATACGATGGAGAGCTGCGTGTATATTGTCACAGGGAGCTTTCCGAGGATATTAAAGAAATCTGCAGCAGAACCTTGTGGGATACGGTGACGAGGCTGTTTGATGACAGGATTCGATTCGTGATAGTGGAAGACGGAGAGAAGAAAACTATCTTAAACGGTGAAGTTACATTTTTCGATATCCATTCCACGAAAAAGAAGCAGTTTGGATTTAGGATGGTGATGAAAGACGGTACTTCCCTGGCATGCTGCGGGGATGAGCCGCTGAATGACGAAGCTGTACGCTATGTGGAAAAAAGCGACTGGCTGATGCACGAGGCTTTCTGCTTATATGAAGAAAGAAGTATTTTTAAGCCATATGAAAAGCATCACAGTACCGTCAGGGAGGCTTGTGAGATTGCTGAAAAAATGGAAATCGGGAATCTGATCCTGTATCATACGGAGGACACGCATATACAGGAGAGGAAAGCATTATACGCATCAGAAGGAAAGCAGTATTTTAGTGGGAATCTATTTGTCCCTGATGATAGAGAGGTGATTTTGATTTGAAAAATGTAGCACATGAACCGTCGGATATTGTAATTTATATAAAGGGCAAGGGAATGGTATTGAAGGAAAAGTCCCTTGTGGCATTTGACACAGTGAGTTGCAGAGTTCTTGCATATGGGACTGAGGCGGAAGGTATAGCAAGAGAAGGCAGCAAGGATACGGTTGTAGTTTCGCCTTTAAGGCAGGGAATGATTGTGGATTACGTAGTGGCGCGTGAATTGTTCAAACATCTAATCCAAAAGGCTTTGGGGAAAAGGTTATTTAGAAAGCCTGCAGTTGCTGTATGTGTGCCAGAGGGAATCGTAGCGGTAGAAAAAAAGATCATGGAGGATGTTGTCATTTCGGCGACGCGAGCCAGGGAGCTTATGATTGCGGATATACCGGTAGAACAGTTTGTAAAAGAAATGCCGGAAAAATTTCCGGCTGAATATAAGAAATATAAAATTGTCATTGGCATTACCAAGGATGAACCCGAAGAATATATCAAGGAGGAGCTTGGGGGCATCCTGCAATATGCCGCCCGGGAAGGCATACCTGCCCGGAGAGTGGCAGACCTGCTGCAAAGCGAAATGGAAAAAGGGAATCCTACAGCAGAGATTTCCGAATGATTCCAAGTCCCAGCGGATAGGGACCGGTATGTACGCCGATAGTTGCTCCAATCTGATAAATGGGAAGTTCTTTTAAGCCATATTTTTCGTTTAATACGTTAAGCACCATATCGCGATAGGAAAGAGCTTCCTCGTAGTCATATCCATAGCCCACAGCAATACTGAAATGTGCGATGGGTTCTCCTTGTTCTTCCAGATAATTTACAATCAGATCAATTGTCTTTTCCATGGATTTCTTACGGCTTCTGGCAATTCCGGAGGGAAAGATCTCGCCCTGCTTAAGTGTAATGATAGGACGGATTCCCAGAACACTGCCTGCGATTCCGGCAACTTTGCCGATTCTGCCGCCGTGCTGCAGATATTCCATATTTCCTACAGTGAAGAAGATGCGTCCCGTGGACTTGATTTCTTCCAGCCGCTCAACCGTCTCCTTATATCCGGCGCCGCATTCCTGCATACGCACAGCTTCCAGAACATAAAGTCCTTGCAATACAGTATTGATCGTAGCATCAATCACTGTAATCTGGGCATCGGGATAGGTTTCCAGAAGCATATTTTTTGCATTGACGGCGGACTGCATGGAACCGCTGAACTTGGTGGTGATGCAGATGCAGATGATAGGTACTTTTTCCTTGACGACAGGAAGAAAAGCATCCATATAATCCTGAACAGAAGGCATGGAGGACTTAGGATATACTTTGGGCTCATCTACCATTTTCTGATAAAAATCACGGACTCCGATTTCTTCTATTTCTTTCTGGTAATGTTCGTCATCAAAAGACACGTAAAAAGGCACAACTGTTACATCTTTTTCTTTTGTCAGTTGGGGCGGCAGATCACAGGAACCGTCGCTGAAAATATGAAATGCTTTGCTCATATGTTCTATCATATCCTTCCATGGTATCGTTGCGCAGAAAGTGAAATCTAACTCAAACAATACCTTACCACTTCTTGTAGAATTAATCAATATGAAATCTCATATTAAATGCACATTTTGAGACGGTGATACTTTATAACGTAGTTTTAAAAACTAAATATATCTTAAAAAACTGCTTATAGAATATTTAGAAGTTCTTAAGAAATATCTCCGGACTTTGTTTAGGTTTTTGAGGTATTCTCTTTTTGTAATCCGTTGTATATGGTAAATAGAAAATTGCAGTAACTATTCAGTATAGGTCGAAGCATTTACTGCCAAGACCTAAGAATATGATTCAGGCATGCAAAATCCCATTGCCGTAGGCAATTTAGGATGGATTTTGCATTGTAACTGTGAAGGTACTGAACAGTTACAAATTGCAATTTATATGTAAATTGAGAGCAGTTTAGCCGGAAGCCGAACTGTAATGTAAAGCAGGAAGGGTGTGCGGGATATGACAATGGAAATGATTATGCAGTATTTTGCAAGGTATGGAGGGATTGCCATTTTTGTAATTGTGCTTTTGGAGTATTTGAATCTGCCGGGATTTCCGGCGGGGGTCATTATGCCTCTTGCGGGGTTATGGGCAGCCAGGGGGAATATAAGGTTCATTCCGGCGCTTTTGATCACAGTAGCGGCGGGCCTTACGGGAAGCATGATTTTGTATTATCTGGGTTACAAAGGCGGGGAACTGTTTTTGCAGAAATATCTGAATAAGTTCCCGAAACAGAGACCGGCAATCGAAAAAAAGCTTGAGTGGATTCGGAAAAAGGGCAGTGTCGGCATTTTTGTAAGCAAGCTGGTTCCTATGGTAAGAACGTTGGTTTCCATACCCGCAGGAGTATCAAAAATGAATCTGGTACAGTATACATTAAGCTCTACCCTTGGAATCATGGTGTGGAATCTGTTTTTCGTGGGTGCAGGATATTATCTGGGCGATGCTGTCCTTACCTATCTGGCATAGGAGGTGCAGAATGAAGATTGCAATGATGACGAATAATTACAAACCCTTTGTGGCAGGTGTGCCGATTTCCATAGAAAGACTGAGCGACAGCTTAAGAAGGCTGGGACATGAGGTGGTCGTTTTTGCCCCCAGCTATGACGAACAGGAAGAAGAAACAGATGTAGTGAGATACAAAGCATTGATACGCGGAGTGAGCGGCGGCTTTTCAGTGCCGAACAGTCTGGATCTGGAAATAGAGCGTCAGTTCAGAGAAGGAAACTTCGATGTCATACATGTGCATCATCCTATGATGATTGGAAGGACTGCAAGATATTTATCTTGGAAATATCATGTGCCCATGGTGTTTACCTACCATACACGATATGAGCAGTATCTGCACTACATTGGTCTGTCAAAGCTGAAAAGAATCATGCCGGCATATGTAAGAAGCTATACGAAGCACTGTGATATGGTGATTGCACCGACACCGCTGATGAAAGAATATCTGGAACAGATACAGCCTGACGCAGATATCCGGGTACTGCCTACGGGACTTCCGGAGGAGAACTTTGTCCCCGAAGAAGAGAAGTCTTTGCATATCAGGCAGGAAATGGCAGGAGGAAAAAGGCATCTTTTTTGTACGGTGGCGAGGCTGGCAAAGGAAAAGAATCTTATCTTTTTACTAAATTGTATGAAAATTCTTAAGGACTCTTTTGGGAATGATTTCAAATTGATGTTTATCGGAGATGGACCGCATCGGTCAGAGCTGGAGAAAAGAGCGGATAAACTGGGAATCAGAGATGAAATTGTCTTTGTAGGAAAGGTACCGAACCGGGAGATTAGAAATTACTGTCATGCATCGGATTTGTTCTTATTTCCCTCGCTGTCGGAAACCCAGGGGATTGTACTGCTTGAGTCAATGGCAGCCGGCACGCCTGTCATAGCACTTCGCGCTACAGGTACTCAGGATGTGGTAATAAATGGGAAAAACGGATATATGACGGAAGTGTCAGAGGAAGAGTTTACCAAGAAACTGATGGATATTCTGGAAAAGAAGGAGATTGATGTGCTGCGTCATGGGGCGCTTGCGACAGCACACAGTTACAGTAGCATGCAAATTGCAAAAGATGCAGCCTTGGTCTATGCACAGGCGATTTATAAAAAAAGCGAAAGGCAGCAGAGGCATAGAAATAGGAATAGAAATAAAGATATGGTATACTTGGGATGATGACAGAAAAATTCTTAAGGGGGAACAAGATGGAAGCATACCATATTTTAATTGTAGAAGATGACAAAGAGATTCGTGAGGGAATTGAAATTTATTTGAAAAATCAGGGGTACATTGTATTTCAGGCAGAAGACGGCGTGGAAGGACTTGAGAAGATAGCGCAGGAGGAGATTCATCTGGCAATCGTGGATGTAATGATGCCGAGAATGGACGGAATCACCATGATGATGAAGGTTCGGGAGAGGGGCTATGAGTTTCCTGTAATCATGCTTTCGGCAAAGTCGGAGGAAGTGGACAAGATTATGGGACTTAATATGGGCGCCGACGATTATGTGACGAAGCCCTTTACCACTATGGAACTGCTTGCCAGAGTTAACTCTCATCTGCGCAGATACGCAAAATTTTTAGAAGCGGTAGGGGACAAAAGCCAGAATGACAAGGTCTATGTGATTGGGGGACTTGAATTGAATGAGGATACGGTGGAGTGCAGTGTGGACGGCAAACCGGTCAAGCTTACCCCCTTGGAGTTTAAGATCCTGCTGCTGCTTATGAAGAATCCGGGGAGAGTGTTCAGCGCCGAAGAGATTTACGAGAGGGTCTGGAATGAACAGGCAATCAACACAGATACGATTATGGTACATGTGAGAAAAATAAGAGAAAAAATTGAAATCAATCCGAAGGAACCAAAATATTTAAAGGTGGTGTGGGGAGTTGGATACAAAATCGAAAAGCAATAATAAATTCAGTTTCTTAATGGCAGGGGGGATGATCGCACTTTCAATCATTGTATTTGTTGCGTTTTATCCTGCACTTAAAAAGCAGGCTATGGGTTATTATACAGGCGAACTGCGAAGTGACCAGCTCTTAAAACAGTTTTATCAGAGCAATCTTGTCCTTTACAAGAGTATGTTGGATAAGATACAGCAAAAAGAAGTAGGCTACCCTGAATTATATCTGGTGATTGAGGAAAAAGAACTGTTGCCGGATGAACTTGAGGATATTCAGGATTTTGAAGAGGAAAGAACACCTAAGGGGCTTACGAATGAACTTTTAGAAGATTTTGATCGCTACATGGATGGACTGAAAAATGAAATAATGGATGGAATTGCCAAAAGCGTAGATTACTGCGTGATTGACCATAGCACCGGAGAGGTTATGAAGAATACGGGCAGAAATATTGAACTGCTGTATAAGGATAAACATATCGAAGGCGAAGAAGTTCCGTACGTCTACTATGCCATGATGACTTATGACAGCGCAGGGAATCTGGCAGATGTATCGGTAAGGGATGAAAAACCGGATGAACTTTTAAAATGCCTCCAGAGCGTTATGTCAAGAGAGGAACTTAAGCGTGACTTTAACAGTTATTATCAGACTGTTTTTAACTTTTATAATGAAGGGAAGCAGGTATCGTTCCATGTGACAGACAGACCTAAAGATGTAACCTTCATTTATGCACTGACCAGTGAGCAGAAAGATGCGCTGTGTCTGTCATGGGGGAGTGCAGATACGGTTATGGCAGGATATCAGTGGGAGATGGAGAGGGCATATGAGCGCGCAGGCACCCCCCGTATTTTTAAAAGTATTTTGATTCTGCTTGCCATAGCAGCCCTTTTGCTGACAAAATCGAAAAGATATTGTCTGCATCAGCTAAAATATGTTCAACTCCATGTTGAAATCAGCCTGTTTTCACTGTTCTGCCTGTTTTTTGGTTTTTATTACATTATAGTGGAACTGGTGTGTTATACCAACAACGGGATTTTTGCAGAGATATATAACAAATATCTGGAATTTTTTCCTGGTGCATTTTATTCGGTGCTGACTGGGGTGATCAATGTGGCGGTATTGGCATTGTATTTTGGCGCATGGTATTACTTTGTCACATCGTTAGGAGAAGTGTTTGATCTTGGGCTTAAGGGATTTTTGAGGGAAAGAAGTATTATTGTGAAATTAGTCCGCTGGTTTACGGATGGATGCAGAAATCGGAAAGAGCGATTTAAGGAAGAAATCCTTCATATGGATTTGGAGGAAAATGCACAAAAAACCATCCGAAAGATTGTCTTGATTAATTTCTTCTTCCTGGCAGCAGTGTGCTTTATGTGGATGTTCGGATGGATGGCATTGGTGTTTTATAGCGTAGTACTCTATTTTGCCCTAAAAAAATATGTGCAGAAGATACAGGAGCAGTATCAAAAGCTTTTTCAGGCGACCAGTTCTATAGCAGAGGGAAATCTGCAGACAGAGTTTGAGGAGAATTGGGGCATCTTTGAATCCTATAAGGAAGAACTGTCCAAAATACAGGATGGCTTTAAGAAAGCGGTGGACGAGGAGGTAAAAAGCCAGAGAATGAAAACAGAGCTTCTTACGAATGTATCCCATGACTTAAAGACGCCTCTCACGGCAATCACGACTTATATAGAATTGCTTGAGTCTGAGAATATTACACCCCAGCAGAGAGAAGAGTATCTTGGCGTTCTTAAAAAGAAATCTGAGAGGTTGAAACACCTGATAGAAGATTTGTTTGAGGTGAGCAAGGCAAGCAGCGGCAATATTACATTCCATCCTGTGGATGTGGATATCTGCCATCTGATGCGCCAGGTCTATCTGGAATATGAGGACCGAGTGGAGGAGGCGGGGCTGATTTTCCGCTTTCATATGCCGGAGGAAAAGGTTATCTTGCAGCTTGATTCCCAGAAGACGTACCGCATTTTTGAAAATCTTTACACCAATATCATCAAATACGCCATGCCGAACACCAGAGTCTATATCAACGCCCAAAAGACGGAAAATGGCATCAGCATTGAACTTAAGAATATGTCAGCATCAGAGCTTAATATACCGGCGGAAAATCTGACGGAACGGTTCGTGCGCGGCGACAGTTCCAGAAATACGGAAGGCAGCGGTTTGGGGCTTGCCATTGCAACAAGCTTCGTGGAACTGCAGGGCGGCAGGATGAAAGTGGAGATTGACGGGGATTTGTTTAAGGTTAAGATTGAGTGGTAAATAGAGATAGAAAGAAAGCGGTGCCAGCTGCCGTGTGTTCCTCCGGGATATCCATAAAAGTGAACCGAGACACCGGCAATACGGCATAGCCGCACTCTTCCCAGAACTGGCACTACTTCTCTTATTATACGATGTTTTACATTACTGTCCAGAGTAATTCTGAATTTTTACTTTAACTTTAAAGCATCGGAGAGTTGCTTCCGCAGAGAAGCAATTTCATCCGTCAATTGTTTTATAGTGGCATTTTGATTATCAATAGTGGCATTTTGATTATCAATAGTGGCATTTTGACTATCAATAGTGGCATTTTGATTCTTAATAGTAGTGTTTTTGTTTTTTATAGTAGCATTTTGATTTTTAATAGTTAGATTCTGTCTTTCTAACATATCTTTCTGATTATCCAGCATATGTTGAACAGACCGCTGCCTGCGGTAGAAATCTTCTCTTGCTTCACATTGCAGGCGGATCATTTCTTCTTGGCTGAGTTGGTAGACGGTAGCAGAAGCTTCATTTATGAAATCATCCTGTTTGGCAATCATTTTCAATTCCTCCCATGTGGTTGCTTTGAAGAGGGATGCCCAATAGTCTAGATGGTACTGTTTATCCTCCTTCGTTGCTAAATCTATACGAGTTAAGTTTAACACAGAAAGGCGCATTTTGTCACTATATATTGTATAATTTTTTGCGTTCATAAATTGATAAGTAGAGTAAAACTCCGGGTATTCAGGAAAGAGCGTGAAATCGAGAAGCCCAATCTGGATGGCAGGCTTTACAGCACTGTAATCAGCGCCAGCGTTGAGATTGTCAAAGGTGCGTCCAAGATAGCTCAGAGAGCGCTCTGGCCAGTTGTGCTCATTGATGACCTGCATTTCCAGATTAATCAGTGTATGGTCATTCAATGTAATGGAAATATCCAGAAAGAAGGTTTTGTCGTTGATGGATTCGCCAAGTATGATGGGGTTGTTGATTATCACTGACCGGACTTCCTTGGAAGGAAGATGCAAAAGAGAACAGATGAGACCTTTTAAAACATGGTTATTACGTTGAAGAAGCGCCCGGAAAAGATAATCATTTGTCATTGGGATGGTCAGCGGACCGGTTGCAGAATGCCATTCGCTGAAATTGGCTGTAGGTGGGGTGGAAACGTTTGGGTGTATGTTTGTGGTTTGAAGCATAGAAGTCCTCCTTGGGATAAAAGAATTTACAGATTCGTATAAAGAATGGTAATAGAAATGTATAGGCGAAATGTCTATAAATGCGTTATAACATGGAAGTGTCTGGAATACAACAATTATTTGACAGGATGGATATAAAAAAATATCTGCGAACACCAATACTTTCATCACTCAAAACACAAAGTATTGTAGAAGATTATTAATAATTGAAATTTTAATACAATATTTTGTGTTGTGCATGTGTGACAAATATCATTTTTTATAATTTACATTCCAGCTGACAGTCGTAAGGGGCTTCTTCTATGTGCTTTTGGTGATGGAATTGTGTGCTTACACATCCCATTTTTTTATAAAAAGCCTGGCTTTCAACGGCGGAGTGGGCAGAAATATATAATTTTGCAGCGCCCTGCTTTTTTGCCCATTCCTTTGCGGATAGAAAAAGCACTGTTCCGATTCCGCTTCCCCGCATATCTTCCGAGACATGGATGCTGGATAAGTCAAGATATTTTTGCTCATCTCCAAACAAATCCGGTTCAACCGAAACAAATCCTTTCAAGGTATCGTAATAAAGGGCAGCATACACAAAACCGCCTGTAATCAGGGTATGCTGTAGGCATGAGACTAATATTTTATACTCTTCTTCTCCCCAATCATCAATAAAAGGAGCATCTTTGATTACCCATTCATTGTTTTCTTTCCGCCAACATTTGGTAACGACCTGGTGGCGGATGAAGTCTTTAAATAGTTCTTGGTTAATTTCATCTGCGGATAGCTTTCTATATTGAATCATATGGTCCTCCTTTACAACGTTCATTGCACTTGTCATTTCACAGAGCTCTCATGGGATTATATCACAAAATATGTTTGAAAGTATCTAGTAATTGTTCTTTTCTGAAAAGCATCTAATTTTTGATAAAGAAATTAAATATTGACAAATGCCAACTGCACTGCTGCGAAGCAGTGCAGTTGGCATTTATGCCAACTGCACTGCTATCATAAAAATATCTACAAAAAAGAAGACGAGAAAGGGAGGAAAAATAATGAATACAATTAGTATTTATTCGGCGACTCGGGTAGTGACTTACAATTATGACAAGCTTATTGACAATGGAAAGGTACACGGCAATGACAGGCGGTGGTTCACATTAATGGGAGCGACTAACAGAAATGTGGTCATTCAGACAGGAGACAGGGATGGTTATGTCATCAACAATGGGAATTTTATTGCCACAACACCGATTACAGTAAACCCGTTAGCTGGAGGTAATGTCGATTTATATTTTTCATAAATCAGTTGCAGAGACGGTAGAACGGGTAAAGGAGAATAGAAAATGGGAAAATCGAAATCAATTCAGGAACAGCAGAAGATTAGTAAAGAATTTGAACAATTTATCGAGGAGCAAAACCAAGCAATGGATGAGTCCTTGGGAAAAATTAAAGCAGAAGTTGATAAAATGGCAACTGCACATACACAGGGAAGAACAGATGCACACCTGATAATAGAAGGCAGTTACCAACATTTTACAACAATGAGTGAATGGTCTTTAGATTCTGTTAAAAAGATGACCGAACTATGCAGTAAAGCGATTTTTGGAGCAAAGTCTACAGAAAATACGGAAGTGAAGGAGGTAGACGAAGCTACTAAGAAGAGTCTTTTGGCATTGACAGGCAGGGAACTGCTCATTGCTAATGCGGCTTTTGGAGTAATCCAGGGGGTAATGAGCGGTTTCAGTAATAAGGCGGAAGCTGCCGTCGAACATAAATATGAAGGCAAACCAATTTCCTCAGGAATGACGTTGTTCATAGGTGTGGAGAATTCTAGCTATAATCGGAAGGACTTCTTTACAAAGGATTATATTGTGAAAACAATTTATCATTTCAAAGTGTTTTACTCATTAAATGAAGGTCAGGAGGAATTGACCCATAATCTGTTGGATTTGTATTGCCAGCAGCAGGCGGATCTGACGGAGGCGCTTCAGGAAGCATTTAAACAATTCCTTGCAGATACAAAATTGGGCAAGGACAATCCAAGCTATATAACAAGCCGCGAGATATATATGCTTTTAAAAGGAGAATTGGATGAACTGACGAATCATATTAAGAATCTGGGCAAAGAAAGTACAGATGTAATAGAACTGGTTCAGATTGACGAAAGCAATAATTTGATGCAGGAAATCCACAGGCAGGCGGCAATTGTACAGAAAGATTTGCTGGAAGCAAGAAAGTATTTTGCAAACTGATACAATCAAGTAAATATGAAAGCGCTTTATTTCCAGACAGAAAGCGGTAGTCGGCAGACTGCCGCTTTTTAAGCGGGTACTCTTGGCGAAAAATAACCAAAACACTGCATTGCCTAAAGACCATTTTTGGCATATAATGATAAGACCGAAGAGACCATAATGAGGAAAATAAATTGAAGAAACAAAAGCTATTAAAACAGTACTTTGGGTATGATTCCTTTCGTGAAGGGCAGGAATATCTGATCGACAGCATTTTGGAGGGAAAGGATGTGCTGGGCATTATGCCCACCGGGGCAGGGAAGTCCCTATGCTATCAGATTCCTGCCTTGATGATGGAGGGAATCACGCTTGTCATCTCTCCGCTTATTTCCTTGATGAAGGATCAGGTGGAAGGTCTGAATCAGGCGGGAATCCATGCTGCATATCTAAACAGTTCTTTGACGCCGGGACAGTACAGAAAAGCCCTTCTTTATGCAAGAGAAGGCAGATATCCCATTATTTACGTTGCGCCGGAAAGGCTTACGACGGAAGAATTTCTGGACTTTGCCCTGCATACGCAGATCGCAATGGTTGCAGTGGATGAAGCCCATTGTGTTTCGCAGTGGGGACAGGATTTCAGACCCAGCTATCTAAAAATAACAGAGTTTATAGACAGACTCCCAGCAAGACCTGTTGTAGCGGCTTTTACGGCAACTGCAACGAAAGAGGTCAAGGAAGATATTATTGATATTTTGATGCTGCAGGAACCTGCGCTGATCACAACCGGATTTGACAGAAAAAATCTGTACTTTGGCGTGATGTCGCCTAAGGACAGGTATGGGGCTGTCAAGAACTATCTGGACTGTCATCCGGGGGAGAGCGGCATTGTTTACTGCCTTACCAGAAAGATGGTGGAGGAAGTCTGTGAGAAACTCGGGCAGGATGGCTTTGCCGTAACGAAATACCATGCAGGGCTTGCGGATGCGGAGCGGAAAAGGAATCAGGAAGATTTTATCTATGACAAAAAGCCGGTAATGGTGGCAACCAATGCCTTTGGCATGGGAATTGACAAGTCAAATGTACGCTTTGTGCTTCACTATGGTATGCCCAAGAACCTGGAATCCTATTATCAGGAGGCAGGAAGAGGCGGAAGGGATGGTCAGCCGGCAGAGTGCATTCTTTTATACAGCGGTCAGGATGTGATTACCAATCAGTTTTTTATAGAAAACAATCAGGACAACCAAGAACTTGACGCTCTCACAAGACAAATCGTTATGGAGAGAGACAGGGAGAGACTGCGCATGATGACTTTTTACTGCTTTACCAATGAGTGCCTTAGGGATTACATTCTACGGTATTTCGGAGAGTACGGCAGCAATTACTGCGGGAACTGCTCAAACTGCTTAAGCCAGTTTGAGACGGTGGAAGTGACGGAAATGGCAAAAGCGCTGGTTGGATGTGTAAAAGAATGTCATCAGAGATACGGGGTCAATGTAATTATTGAGACAGTTCATGGGGCGGATACGGCAAAAATAAGAGGATATCGGATGAACAATAATTCCTTTTATGGAAGTATGAAAAAGGTGCCTATATACAAAATGCGGCAGATTATGAACCATCTCTTGATGCAGAATTACCTGGTACTGACAAATGACGAATATGCAATCGTAAAATTGACAGAGAAATCTGAAATCATTTTAGGCGGTCAGGAATCTATTATGATGAAGATGGCAAAAGAGCAGGAGCATCCGGCAAAAGTAAAATCAGGTAAAAAATCTGCAGACGGGAAGAGAAGCGCCAAGAGTTCTGCACTGGCAGGCAGGGAGTTTTCCGAAGCAGAGGAAATTCTGTTTGAGAAACTCAGGACCCTTAGAATGGAGATTGCAAGAGAAGAAAAGGTACCGCCATATATTGTCTTCTCGGACAAATCTTTAACCCATATGTGTATTGTCAAACCGAAGAACAGAGCAGAAATGCTTACGATATCAGGAGTTGGTGAATATAAGTATGAGAAGTATGGAGAAAGATTTCTGACATGCATACGGGAAGGGTAAGGTACACGTATGAAGATTTTAAAGAGAATAGGTATTTTACTATTATTTTTATTTTCATTGTTTTCAGCCCTGGTCATTTTGTGTGCTTTCAGACCGGATGTTACGGACGCGATAGCAGAATTTCTTTATCCGGACAGGCATCAGACGGAAATCACCGTGGCGGTAGATCAGAATGATTTAGATACCCGTTACGGGGCGGAAACACCCTATGACGCAGCAGAGGGGCAAAATCAGCACGTGGATGCATTTGAGCAGGAATATGATGAACGACCGGAAGGAACTGCGGAGGAAGAGGCGGCGGGATTGATTGAAAATATCAACCCCGAATATATTTCGCCGGAACAGTCGGATGTACTTATACCGGAGAGCGTATCGGGCAGAAACGGCTATCAGCGGGTTCAGGATCAAAGAGAGCAGATCGAAGACGATGCAGCCAGAACATTGGAAAATCAGCTTAGTGTTGGCGATACAGGAGACGGTCTTATTTTTGACGCTGTCTTTTATCCCTATTATGGGATGCTGGATGAAAAAGGACGGCATCTTTACCGGCAGATTTATGCAAATGCCAATGCGCTCAATGCGTCATTTGCACCGGTAGAAGCGATTTCTGCATCACAGCTCAGAAATATTTTTGCTGCAGTTTACAATGACCATCCTGAACTTTTTTGGATGGAAACAGTTTATTATTGCAAGTACAGAAGAGACGGACAGTGTGTGGAGATTGATCTGAGATTTAACCGGACGGCACAGAATCTGGAACAGGCAAAAGCTGTTTTCAATGAAAATGCAAATGCGATTTTAAATCAAGCGAATCAGTTCGGAAGTGATTATGAGAAAGAAAGGTTCATTCATGATACACTCCTTGACCGGTTATCCTACAACTTGAGGGCAGAAATGAACCAGAGCGCCTATGGTGCATTGGTGAACGGTCAGACGGTTTGCGCCGGATATGCAAGGGCATTTCAATATCTGTTACAGCAGTTGGGAATTCCCTGCTATTACTGCACTGGATATGCAGGGGAAAACCATGCATGGAATATTGTTGCGCTGGAGGACGGATATTACAATGTGGATGCCACATGGGACGATACAGAAGGCGGAAAGTATGATTACTTTAACAAGACAGATCAGGACTATGCAGATACCCACGTAAGGCAGGAACTTGCCGTTTACCTTCCGCCCTGTAACGGACAGCTTTACCGGAATCAGGAACCTTCTGCCGACCAGATGAGACTATGGGAGAACAATCTAAGAAGCATCGAAGAAGTGGGCATGTCGGAGGCAGATATCCTATACAGCCTTTCAGACTATTACGATAGCTGCTATGCCACAATTACTGCAATGGGAACAGGAAACTATGAATTTTCCAACGTAATAGAAGGACAGATGCTGGCACAGCAACTGGATACAGCATACCGGACAGATGCCTACAGGCAGGGATACATGGATCATGCGATGGAAGCCGTTTTGGCATCCTCCTGCGAAATGGATCTAAAAATAGAAGAACTTGCCGGAGACAGATACCTTGTCACACATACAGTTAGGATGAGATGAGTGTTGGAAGAATCGTATTTTGCTCCTCTGGCGGTGTTTCTGCTGTGGGCAGGGCGGATGCTTTGGCGGAAGGAGCAGTGCATCTATCTTAAGTCCTATGTGCAGTGGTAAGAAGGGCTAAGTATCCCATAGATAGGCGCATCCATGAGGACGCAAACGGCGTATTGACCCATCCATGGGTCAAGTTACGCCTTCGGCGGACGTCCTGTCCGCCGATTGCTGGGAATCTATCGGGATACTAAGTCCTTCTAACCACTTTCCATAAGGCCTTAAGACAGATGCACTGCTCCTTCCGCCAAAGCATCCGCCCTGCCCACAGCAGAACCACCGCCAGAGGAGCAAAATACGATTCTTCTAGGAAGAGATATCCCCTCGCTGGAATTTCGGTGAAATAAGTGCTGCTTTTCATATTTCACACCTTACGCGATTCAAAAGCGTAATAAGACAGAATATAATTTTTGATTTTCGAATAAAAAGAATAGACATAGAGCCCGCGGAGAGGAATTTAGCATTTTTTGCACACTGTATAGCAGAGAAAGTGATAATGATATGGGGAAAAATGTGGTATATTATTCATATGAATGAGGCAAAGTCATTTTGAACAGGGGCAGTATTGTAGGGGGCGGTTATTCCCCTGCGCCAGGCTGGGTACAAAGGATATCGGAGCCTTATGGGAAGTGGTTAGAAGGACTTAGTATCCCGATAGATACCCAGCAATCGGCGGACAGTGACGTCATCAAACGCTGCCACGCTTCGCGAGCCAGCTTATTGTGCCGAAGGCGTAACTTGCCCCATGGATGGGGCAATACGCCGTTTGCGTCCTCATGGATGCATCCTTCTACGGGATACTTAGCCCTTCTTACCACTGTACATAGGTTCCGATATCCTTTGTACCCAGCCTGGCGCAGGGGAATAACCGCCCCTACAATACTGCCCCTGTTCAAAATGACTTTGCCGGACTACATCGAAAACCAAGACAGCCAAACTGTCTGAAAGATAGGAGGATGATTATATGAAGTTCACGAAAATGCATGGATGCGGCAACGATTATATTTACGTAGATGGCGCCAAAGAGCAAATTTGCCAAGAGCAAAAGCCCGAAATCGTAAAGCGCCTGAGTGACAGGCATTTCGGAATTGGCGGAGACGGAGTCATTTTTATTAATCCTTCCACGGAAGCTGATTTTGAGATGGAAATGTACAATATGGATGGTTCCAGAGCCGAAATGTGCGGCAACGGAATCCGCTGTGTGGCAAAGTTCGTATATGATGAGGGAATGACAGATAAAACCTCCATCAGCGTAATCAGCTGTGGCAAAATCAAATATCTTGACTTATTTGTGGAAGATGGAAAGGTATCGACTGTAAAAGTCAATATGGGAACGCCGATACTAAAGTCAGCGGATATTCCGGTCATTTCTGATGCAGATGAAGTCATTGGAGAAAGGATAGAGGTGGAGGATAAAATCTATGAAATGACATGTGTGTCAATGGGCAATCCACATGCAGTAATCTTTATGGATGATGTGTCATCTCTTCCTCTTGAGAAGATAGGTCCTTTTTTTGAAAATCATGTACGCTTCCCAAAGCGCATCAACACAGAATTTGTAAAGGTGCTGGATGAGGAAAATGTAGAGATGCGTGTATGGGAAAGAGGAACCGGAGAAACGCTTGCCTGCGGGACCGGGGCATGTGCTGTCACAGTTGCCTGCGTATTAAATGGTTTGACGAAGGAGCAGGTTACTGTTAAACTATTAGGTGGAAATTTGCAGATCCAGTGGGACAGGGAAGCCAATCTTGTGTACATGACAGGACCGGCTGTAACTGTTTTTAAAGGTGAAATTTTAATATAAGAATTACAAGTATAAATCAAAAGATTTAGATCAGGAGGAAGAGTGATATGTTTAAAATCAATGACAATTATTTAAAACTTCCCGGAAGCTATCTTTTTTCTACCATTGGGAAAAAGGTAAATGCTTATGCAGCGGCAAATCCGGACAAGAAGATTATCCGTCTTGGAATCGGAGACGTGACACAGCCATTGGCACCGGCAATTATTACGGCACTTCATGGTGCTGTGGATGAGATGTCCAAGGCGGAAACATTTAAGGGCTATGCCCCCGATCTTGGTTATGAGTTCCTTAGAAATGCCATTGCCGACAATGATTACAAGGCAAGGGGATGTGAGATTACTGCAGATGAGATCTTTGTATCTGATGGTGCAAAATGCGATTCAGGAAATATTCAGGAAATTTTCAGCGTGGATAACAAAATCGCAGTTTGCGACCCCGTATATCCGGTATATGTTGATACCAACGTTATGGCAGGAAGAACCGGAACCTATGACAGTGTGAAAGAGACATGGAGCGATGTGATTTATATGCCGTGTGTGGCAGAGAATAACTTTGCCCCCCAGCTGCCGAAGGAGACGCCGGATCTGATTTATCTTTGCTTCCCCAATAATCCTACCGGTTCCACCATCACGAAAGCGCAGCTTCAGGAATGGGTGGATTACGCGAATAAGGTAGGAGCAGTCATTATTTATGATGCGGCTTATGAGGCATACATCTCGGAGGAGGATGTACCACACTCCATTTATGAATGCGAAGGTGCAAGAAGCTGTGCTATCGAACTTCATTCTTTCTCCAAAAATGCAGGATTCACAGGCGTGCGTTTGGGGTATACAGTAATCCCCAAGGATTTGAAATGCGGCGATGTATCTCTTCATTCCCTTTGGGCAAGAAGGCATGGGACCAAATACAACGGTGCACCGTACATTGTGCAGCGCGCCGGTGAGGCAGTTTATTCGGAAGAAGGAAAAGCCCAGTTAAAGCAGCAGGTGGCTTATTATATGAACAATGCAAAATATATACTGGAAGGCTTAAAGAGTGCGGGCTACACGGTATCGGGCGGCATCAATGCTCCTTACATCTGGCTGAAAGCGCCTGATCAGATGACCAGCTGGGAATTCTTTGACTATCTTCTGGAAAATGCAAATGTGGTGGGGACGCCCGGCTCAGGCTTTGGTCCCAGCGGTGAGACCTACTTCAGACTGACTGCTTTTGGAAGCTATGAAAATACGGTAGAAGCAGTAGACAGAATTAAGGCATTATAATTCAGAAAAAGAAATAAGAAACTTTAGAGGGAGTTGTTACTGGGAAAGGCTTTTTCCGGCAGCAACTTTTTCTATAAATCAATTCTGGAACAGAGTGTTTCCATAAAATGACGCAGCTTTGTACGTACCAAAGAAGAGGGAGGAAAATGTGAACGAGCATCAATTTGAAGAAGCTGTGGCACGTATGGTCCGGGGAGATAAAACGGGATTAAGGGAAATTTATGAAAATTATTTGGGATATATCTACCGGATTATTTATGAGGTGCTTCAGAATAAAGAAAACGCGGAGGATGTGACCAGCGACTTTTTTATCAGACTTTGGGACAAAGCGGAACAGTTTAAGCCCGGCAACGGTCACAGGGGCTATCTGGCTACTATGGCGAGAAATATGGCAATCGATTTTTTGAGAAGGCATAAGAAAGAGGAACTGACTGCGCTGATGCAGGACTTGGGCACAGAGGCGGAGGAAGAGGAAAGACAGGGGGCAAAGCTTCCTATAAAGGACACGGACAGCAGTGTGGAGCAGGAAGTCATTGAGGATATGACTATCAAGCAGGCACTCGATACCTTAAAGCCCTCAGAACGTCAGATCGTCAGTCTCAAGGTCTTGGGAGAACTTACTTTCAAAGAAATTGCGCAGTGCATGGGGATTCCCATGGGAACTGTGACATGGAAATATCAGAATGCAATTAAAAAGTTAAGGAGGTGTGGATATGAATAAAGATTTTGAACAGGCATATAGAGAACTGGCACAAAATGAAATACCGGATTTATGGGATAGAATCGAAGCAGGAATATCGGAAAAATCCACACCGGAGAAAGAGCAGGAAAAGAATCAGGAGAAGAAGCAAATATATTTTGGAAGATATGCAGGTATGGCGGCAGCAGTGCTGTGTGCTGTATTGATTGTTCCGGCAGTGCTTTTTATGGGACAGTGGGAAGGAAAGGGCAGTTCTGCATCCGGGATGGCAGCGGATCAGGGTGTGGTGGAAGAAAGTACAGAGGTCGCCGAATGCGCACCGGAAGACACTGAAGGATCAGGATGGGAGGAAGCGATATCCATGGAAGAGGCTGATTGTTTTGCAAAGTCTGCGGCAGATACAGATGCGATGCAGGACAGTGCGGCAGGTGCAATGGAGTATGCAGCAGATCTGGAGCAAAGCAAGGAAAGTGCGTTGCAAGGTAATGAAGAGAAAGCGGAGATGGAGAATGCGGATGAAAGTGAAAATGGAATAGTAGGTTCCCTTTCTTCTCAAAAATTACGCGAACTAACGGAGTTGGAAGACGGTGCCGTCTTGGAAAGAGTGACAATTGATGTAACAAAAGATGTGATAGAGATTGATGATTGGGAGTCTGTAAAAGAGATGGGCATCGTGCAGACAGTAATCGTTCGCAAGGATGAGTCAGGATTTTTTGAAGAAGGGGAGAAAATAGAGATCTTTGTGCCACTCTATTCTTCCGTAGCAGTGATAGAGGGTGCAACGATGGAGGTAGATTTGATTTATCGAAGTAATGAAGAATATCCGTTCATGTTAATGGGAATGCACTGAGGCAGCAGAACATCGACTTCATGGGAAATGACTAATATCAGCCATTGGTATACTATGAAAAAAGAACCGCCGGAAGACGGTTCTTTTTGTTATGGTACGGATAGACCCTGTTGAGCGTATGTGGTAGAGAGGACCATAAGCAATAAGAAGAATTATCAAAAAAATATCAAAAAATAATTGCAATATAATTTGAATGGTGATATAGTAAATGCAAAGCAAAAGATTTCTTTAAGCGAAAGCTTATTTAACGGTGAAGCCGTATCTATAGAACATATCTGTTCTCAACTCATTGAAATCCTGCTTTTATAATCCAACAAATTTAAATAAGGCAGGAAACAGGATAAGAGACCAGAAGGTATTAAGTACATAATTCATACTATGGAATATATTACAGCATCCACTGATGAAATTGTAGAAAAAACAGAGAGCATGCGCATAAGGCAGATTCATGAAAATGTCAGGAAATTGAAAGCATCAGAAAAGATGGGAGTGAAATATATGCAGAGGTGGGAAGAAATTGCATATGCCAGACAAGAAGGAAGGCTTGCAGGAAAATCAGAAGGTGAAATTCTAAAATTAATTAAATTGATTTGCAAAAAGATATGTAGAAATAAGACCATAGAGGAAATTGCGGAGGATTTGGAGGAAGAGCCGGAAGCAATCCGTTCGATTTATGAATCGGCCCGGAAATTTGCACCCGAATTTAATCACGAAAAAATCTATGAGGATTACAGCACACGCGGTTGCGTTTTTCCGGAAAAAGATGTAAAATAGCTGAATTACATTGGTACAGAAAAGAGGTAAAAGAATGCAGCTATTGATAAAAATACTGGTATGTTTTTTTGCAGGAATAGGAGCCGGTCTTGGCACCGGATTTGCAGGAATGAGTGCGGCAGCGGTAATTTCGCCCATGTTAATTACATTTTTAGGAATGCCTGCTTACGAGGCAGTGGGGATTGCTCTTGCGTCGGACGTGCTTGCCAGTGCTGTTTCAGCATACACTTATGGTAAAAACAAAAATCTGGATATAAAGAATGGATTGGTGATGATGGTGACGGTTTTATTATTTACCATGATCGGCAGTTATGTGTCCAGTCTTGTGCCCAATACAACGATGGGAAGTTTTTCCGTGTTTATGACGCTTCTTTTAGGAATTAAGTTTATTGTCAGACCGGTTATGACGACCAAAGAGGCGATGGCGGCAGTATCAGCACGAAAGCGTATTATCCAGTCCGTAATATGCGGCTGTTTGATTGGGTTTATCTGCGGCTTTGTAGGAGCTGGCGGAGGCATGATGATGCTTCTTATTTTGACTTCCGTATTGGGATATGAACTTAAGACAGCGGTGGGAACCAGTGTATTTATTATGGCATTTACAGCATTTACCGGTGCACTTTCTCATTTTGCCATTGGCGGTGCACCGGATATGCTGATTCTGATTATGTGTGTGCTCTTTACCCTTCTGTGGGCGAGAATTGCAGCAAGATTTGCCAATAAGGCATCTGCAATCACGTTAAATCGTGTAACAGGAGTGATACTGGCGCTTCTTGGAAGCGTGATATTGGCAGTTAATTTATAAAAGTGCATCAGCCAGAGCAGAGAGTTCTTTCAGATTTTCTTCCTTCACTGTGCCGCGGATCGTCACAGCGGTATCCAGAATTGAAATATCTTTCATTTGGGAAAGAATTTCTGTCATGGTCCGGTTTGCGGAAGGAGCCCAGGAGCCGTTTTCAATCAAGGCAACGGTTCGCTTTTGATAATTTTTCCCTTTTAAGTGATGCAGAAAATCTTCCATAAAAGGCATGACGCTGCCGTTATAAGAAGAAGCGGCAAGGACGATCTTTCCGTAGCGGAAAGCGTCTTCTAATGCTTCTGCCATGTCATCTCTTGCCAGATCAGCGACGGCGACTTTAGGGCAGCCCTTGGCAGTCAGAAGATCTTTTAATTTATTGGCTGCGTCGGCAGTATTTCCGTGAAGAGAGGCATATGCAATAAAGACACCCTCTGATTCAGGTTCATAGCTGCTCCAGAGGTTGTATTTGTCTAAATAGTAACCCAGATTTTCTGTTAATACGGGACCGTGAAGAGGGCAGATGATCTGGATATCCAGGCCGGCAGCCTTTTTCAGAACGGTCTGGACTGGCATACCGAACTTCCCCACGATATTAAAATAATACCTTCTTGCTTCGCAGATCCAATCTTCTTCTGCGTCCAGAGATCCAAATTTGCCGAAAGCATCTGCGCTGAATAAGACCTTGCTGAAACTGTCATAAGTAAACATGACTTCCGGCCAGTGAACCATTGGTGTCATGATGAAATGAAGTTCATGTCTACCAAGTGAAAGAACATCCCCTTCTTTTACGGTAAGGGCAGAGTCAAAGTTTAAGTCAAAATACTGTGCAAGCATTTGAAAGGTTTTGGCATTGCCCACCAGTTGGGTGGAGGGATATTTTTCAAGGAAAGCTTTGACACTGGATGCATGGTCAGGCTCTACATGGGAAACAACCAGATAGTCAGGGCATCTGCCATCAAGAGCCGTTTCAAGCTTTGCAAGATATTCTTCTTTTTTTCTGTGATCGACTGTATCCATCACTGCAATCTTGTTATCGAGTATTACATAAGAATTATAGGACATGCCGTTTGGAACGATATACTGCCCTTCAAAAAGGTCGATATCCTTATCATTAACGCCAATGTAGAGAATGTCATCTGTAATCATGTCTATACCTCCGATTTTTATATTTTATATGTGACCAACTCAAACATCATTATACATAAAAAAACATGATATGTCATGAGGATATATAAAAGAATACAACAGGATAAAATAAATCAATGTATTTGATTAAAAACGTGTCTTGTGAAGTGGCGGGGACTATGGTAAGATTCAAATTACCAAATGCAACGAAGAGGAGTAGTAGCTGAAAGCGGGAAAACAGAGAACTGCCGGGAGGTGGAAGGCAGTCAGAAGCGGACAGTGAACTGGCCTTTGAGCAGCTGACTGAAGGTTAATGGATGCAGGATTTGTAAATACGATTTCCCATTCCATAGCTGTGTAGGCTCAGACGGAGATTCCTGCCGTAAAAAGGAAAGGCATGACAGTGCTTAAGAGTGCATGGCAGATATGCCATGAAATAGGGTGGTACCGCGTAAAGAATTTACGTCCCTATGAAACGTCCTTATGGGTGTTTCATAGGGACTTTTGATTTGATAGGAGGAAAGTTTATGAATGCAGCAGAAAAGTATGGAAAATCTTATTTTATGCCCCCGGAAGTGACTTATGACTGGGTGAAAAAGGATACAATCAGCGCACCGCCCATCTGGTGTAGTGTGGATTTGAGGGATGGGAATCAGGCATTGATCGAACCTATGGGACTTGAGGAAAAACTGGAGTTTTTCAGAATGCTTGTGAAAATCGGATTTAAGGAAATCGAAGTGGGATTTCCGGCGTCATCTGATACGGAATATCAATTTGTGCGTGCGTTGATTGAACGGCATATGATACCGGAGGATGTAACCATTCAAGTGTTGACGCAGGCAAGAGAGCATATTATCAGAAAAACTTTTGAGGCATTAGAGGGAGCGCCTTCGGCTGTTGTCCATCTTTATAATTCCACATCTGTGGCACAGCGTGAGCAGGTTTTCCGAAAGACAAAGGAAGAAGTAAAGCAGCTGGCTGTGGATGGGGCAAAGATGCTGTTGGAAATTGCAGAGGAAACGGAGGGAAGTTTTACCTTTGAGTACAGCCCGGAAAGTTTTCCGGGAACGGAGGTTGATTATGCAGTGGAAGTATGCAATGCGGTGCTTGATGTATGGCAGCCGGACCAGAAGCATAAGGCAATCATCAATATTCCTACAACGGTACAGATTGCCATGCCTCATGTGTTTGCATGTCAGATAGAATATATCCATAAACATTTAAAGTACAGGGATGCAGTGATATTAAGCGTACATCCGCATATGCTCATGTACGGTAAAGAAGCAAGTAACCAAAAATAAGAGATAGACAGCCAACACCACACTATTCCGAACCAAAGACCAAAAGACAAGCATTGTGGAAATGTGCATAACAGGCTATTCCGTTATGGATAACTCTGTTCACAGCACATGGAAAAGCTAAAGAGCAGCTTTCCCACGTCCTGCAAACAGAGTTACCCACAACTCCATAAGACCGCCAGTTATACACATTCCCACGAATGCCGACGACTACGGAATCCCCCTCATTTCTTCCCTCATAGTATAGATTTGTATTTCACGCCCAAAATGGAGTAGTTCGCACCCTTGCAATTAGTAATAAAATGCAAATGACGATATAATAAAAGACAATAAATTTTTATTTATGAAAGGAAGTCGGGATATTATGAGGATTGCAGTTTGTGATGATGACCGGGCAATCCGGGAAGAACTTTCCCGGCTGATACAAAAGCAGGTGTCGGAAGTGGATATTGTTGAGTATCAGTCGGGAGAAGAATTGATAAATGCAAAAGGAAACTTTGATATTTATTTTCTTGATATTGAAATGGGTAAAGTGTCCGGCATGGATATAGCAAGACGTATTAGAGAACAGGAAGAAAGCGGCAGGCAAAGGAGTATTATTATTTTTGTAACAGGGTATCGGGAATACATGGAAGCGGCATTTGATGTAAATGCGTTCCATTATCTGATAAAGCCTATTGACGTAGAAAAGTTTTCAGAGGTATTCAGCCGGGCATGGAAAGAAGTGTCTGCTTCCCTAGAACAGACAAAAAAACATATCATGGTAAAAAGCTCTGGAACGCAGCAGAAACTATTGTTGAAAGATATTTACTATATAGAGAGCGGCAATAAAAAAGTCATTTTCCATACAACGAAAGGGACACTGGAAGTTTATGGGAAAATGGAAGAATTGGAAAACGGGTTAGGGAACACTTTTTACCGCTGCCATAGGTGCTATCTTGTAAACATGGAAAAAATCTCTGCTTACAGTGCGGATAACATACAGGTTACAAACGGGGATAACCTGCTCCTTGCAAGGAAGAAATATTCTGATTTCATCAAAACTTATATGCGGTATGTAAAAAATGGAGGGATTGT
>JAAUZD010000040.1 GCA_014804785.1 Lachnospiraceae bacterium | reverse complement strand
CCTGTTCTCAGATAATTTTCAATGACCTCGTTCATCAGGTTTGTCCCCGTTTCGTCCAACACCTTATTGCGGATACGTTGCATACACTGGAAAACACCGAGTTTCTCTGTCCATGATTTACTCTCTATCGCCCTGCCATTGTTTAAATACATGATGTTCATTGTTCCGTTGCCAATGTCGGCAAGTAAATTCATCCCTTTAAAATCTTTCAGGTTTTCCGCCACCGCAGAATAGCATTGCGGCATGACCGTACATCCGGCAATCTCTACCTCATACTGTCTGCCTTTATAGCGAAACTGCACAATCTTATTCTGCATCAGATATTGGCGGAAGGATTCTCTCTGCGCCTGCACCCACTTTAGCGGAAGTCCTGCTGCGAGATGTACTCTGGCAGAGGTTAATTCCCTTGCATTCAGTTCTTTTGCGATTGCCGCAAAGCGTAAAGAACTGCTAAAGCAGTTCTTGGATATAATTATCATCATCTGACTGCTTTTCAGCGATAAAGCTCTTATGACCTTCCCCGATAATGTAGAAATATCCGTCATACTCCAGATAATCCTTACTGAAAGTTGGCGCTTTCTCACTCTTGATCAGCGCTGTTGGAAATACCCTGTGTGCTGTTTTGATATTTCCATATCCATGATCAATCCCTAATATCAATGTTCCATTCATGTTATATTCTCTTATATTCGCCATAATTTTTCCCTCTCTTTTCGTTTTGTTTTAGTGATAGCAGTAAACAATATCCTGAAGAACCACTTCCTCTGCCATTGCCTTAGCCTGTTCCCGAAGCTGCCATATTTCCATTGTAGAGTCCGGATTTTCCGGTTTATGCTTCTGTAAATTCTGCTGCATGATCCTGTCCAACAGTTCATTTGCTTCCTCATTGATTTCTTCCGCTTTTTGTTTCAACTGCCCTAAACGAACCAGATGATAATATCTGTCTGGCTGTTTTTCTTTTAGATACTTTTTCCATAAATCTCCGTATTTTCCTGCAAACACATCCTGCATTGTTTCTGTTTGCTCTTCATCAATATGGATGTTGGGATATAAGATGCCATCTATCTCTGTGTAAGTGCCGCCCATCTGTTCAAATATTGATTTTTCTCTGCTCATTTTCGCATCCTCCGTTTCTGCTATCCAATTTATAGCTTCTAATAAAAATGACAGACACTTGTATGCCTGCCACTACATCAGATAATTCTTCTCCATAGATTGTGCTTCCTGTGAATAACAATTTTAATTCGTTTCTTCACACAAATACATCATTTCATCTGTCAGATTTGTACACCATTTTTGACACCAATTTTTCTTCAAACTACACCATTCTGCGATAAGTTATGATACTTCTCCCAAAAATCAAAAGTGGCTTAAACCCTTGTAAAATCGCTATTTTTCAAGGTTTCAAGCCACTTTCTTTTCCCTGTTTAACATTTGTTTCTGAAATATTAATTAGCATATGATTTCCAACCTGCCGCCAATTCTCCGGGCTGGACAAACCGTCTGTCAATGCCATCCTGCTGTATCGGAAGTACACAGGCTGAAAGAGGAAGTTGAAAGGGCAGGATATATCATTGTGCTCCGGTCGGTTGTGTGCTACAATTTCAATGTCGCTGATAAAAATAAATTTCTGTTTAATGAGGAAGTCATTTATGAACATAAAAGAATTTAAATGGACAAGAGAACCACTGGAATACAAAATAGAGAATGACAGAATTGAAATAACTACCAAGCCATATACGGATTTATGGCAGAGAACATACTATCATTTTCAGAATGATAATGCGCCTGTCTTGCAAATGGAAACAGAGGAAGAATATTTCAGTTTTGTGGTAAAAACAGAATTTGAAGAAAGCCACCATAGATTTGACCAGTGTGGCATTGTAATGTATTTGGATAGTGAAAACTGGTTGAAAGGCTCTGTTGAATATGAAAATGATAAATACCAACATCTAGGAAGTGTTGTGACAAATAACGGTTATTCAGACTGGGCGACAACGGTTATAGACGCTTCTGTAAAATCAATGTGGTATCGGTTCAGCCGGAGGACGGACGATTATTGTATCGAATGCTCAACAGACGGCATAACCTTCAATCAAATGCGTATCTGCCATATGCACAAAGGAAAAGGTAAAATACAGTTTGGCATTTATGCCTGTTCCCCTGAAAACTCTTCTTTTAAAGCAGTATTCTCTCATATGCAGATAACAGACTGTCAATGGAAAGCACATGACGGACAACAACCCGATAAGGACTAATACTCTTAAATTATGGTATAAGCTGCTTTTCATAATATTCCTTATCCAGATCCTTAAAAACATTGAAAACAATTCTGTCAAATTCATTTTCATGTTTTTTTAACACGGATGTGACCGTCCCTACAGCAATCTTCGCCGCCTCGTCATTAGGAAAATGGAATTCTCCCGTGGAAATGCAGCAAAATGCTACGGAACGGATTTTATGTTCCATACAGCATTTCAATACATTTTCATAACAATTTCTCAAATCCTGCCTGAGCTCCTGTGTCAGCTCATATCCTACAATTGGTCCCACTGTATGGATCACATACTTGGCCGGAAGATTATAACCTTTCGTCAGCATCGCCTGACCCGTTGGTTCCTCATATCGAGGTCCAAATTTGATTCGTCTTTGGTTCATCTTATGGCTGCATTCCGCCCGAAGCTCAATTCCCGCCGCGCTGTGTATCGCATTGTCGATACATCTGTGGCAGGGTACAAAACAGCCAAGCATCTGTGAATTTGCCGCATTTACAATAGCGTCAACAGCAAGTCTTGTAATATCTCCCTGCCAAATGGAAATCTTATCCCCATAAGGATGACTGCTGCCATACTGCTCTTTGATCGTCTTAATATCTGACAGTGTCTCGATTCCTTTTTCTTTTGCTTCCAACATCAAAAATTCATCCTGCACCTTTACAATCTCCTCCGCCATCTTTCTTGGCATGCGGATATTCATCAAAGAGCGCAGCATCATCCGTTTATTTTCATAGCCATCTTCTACTTCCAGATCTTTATATTGACCAGAATCTTCTTTAAATTCCTGCAAGAGATAATCCAATCTGTCTTCCTGTGTCACAAAATCTTTCATCAACATCTCTCCTCATCAAAAAAGAATTAATCTTCCGGCATCTCTGCCAAAAGAAAGCTGATGGTTCATCTGTCAGCTTCAAGATACCTCTCCAATTTCCAAATCATATATAATGGTATACTGTATGTGAGCGTTTGCTCTACCCTATTATCACCTATATTCTTCATGGAAAATTTAAATCCCAGTGATGGTCTGTATTTTCTACAAAACTGCAGATAGCTTTTTGCTCTGGTACTAATGCTAGCCTTCGCTTCTACCGGAATGACCCTGTCTTCATTTTCAAATATAAAATCCAATTCCGCCGTATTACCTGAACGCCAGAAATAAGGATGCCTCCCTTGTGCCAACAGCTCATTCAGAACATAATTCTCCGTCAATGCACCTTTGAAATTGTGATACAATTCCGACTCTTCCAGAATCGTCTTATGTGACAAACCTGATTTTCGCCTAAGCAAACCTACATCTGCCATATATACCTTAAAAAAAGTGGAGTCAGCATTAAATGATAGCGGCAGTTCCGGATTCGATACCATTTCCAAACGATGAACAAGTCCGGCATCTGTCAGCCACTCCAACGCATCTTCCAATTCACTGGATCGCTTTCCTTCCTTTACATGAGAGAAAATAAATTTGTTATTATCTCTTGCAAGCTGCTTCGGAATAGAATCCCAGATCCACCCCAGCTTCGGTATATCCGTCTTAGGGGCATGCTTCGCAAAATCACTGCCATAATCCGCTAAAATATTATCCTGCAGTTTGGATATTTCCTCAAAATTATGCGTATCCGCCCACTTCTTTACCACTTCAGGCATGCCGCCCACAATATAATAATATTTCAGACTTTTCCCAAGCGGAATGCTGTAAAGTTCCGGTAATTCACTCTTCAATTCAAACTGTCCCGCTCCGTCATACAATGCCTTCCCTCCGTCGGCACATAAGAATTCCGAAAAAGTCATAGGGTACATCTGCATGCGGTCTACTTTTCCGACCGGAAAAGATATGCCATCCCGCTTCACCGAAACACCCAGCAGCGAACCCGCACATGCGATATGCAGTTCTCTCTTACTCTCACAAAAATATTTTAAGGAAGTGACAGCATTCGGACATGCCTGAATCTCATCAAAAATAAGAAGCGTCCTGCCCGGTACAATTTCCTGACCCCTGACAATACTCCCAAGTTCCCTCAGAATCCGCTCAGGATCAAGATCATAATCAAAGACAGACGCAAGTCCCTTATTCCCTTCAAAAGAAAAATATGCCATATCTTCAAAATATCTGTTTCCAAATTCTTTCAGCACATATGTTTTTCCACACTGACGCACACCGGTAAGCAAAAGCGGCTTCCGATCCGGCGAATCCTTCCATGCCACCAGTTTTTTCATAATATCCCGTTCCATAAATTTCCTCTTAATTCCTATGTTGAACCGAATACTGCTGGTTCTCTGTATATAAAATCTTATCATAATTTCATTACTCATCACAAGTAAAATGTAATTATTCATATGAACTTTTGCATAAAAATGTATTTTTTCATAGGAATTACAGCAACACTTCATATAAAAAGCAGGATATGTCTCATAAAGGCTTCCTGCTTTTTAACAACTACTATATCTTTAATTTCAGATTAAATACCATCATCTGAGATTGTGACAATCCCCTCGTCCGAAATTTCCACATTGACAGAGATACTTTCGAGAAAATCATAAATCCTTCGCTGTTCGTTAAATTCGGATGCGTAGGTTGTCTGACATCCCGACTGTACCGCTGGAATGACTTGAACAGTTAACTGTGTCTCACTATCATCTCCCGAAAAATGAAGCAGTAAGAGCATGGTGTCCAATGTTTTTTCATTGAACCAGTAATTCCCAAGACTATATATAATCGGTTTTCCGTCGTAATATTCCATGCCCTGCAAGCAATGGGAGTGAGCGCCAATCACTACATCCGCTCCCGCATCCAGATACTCTTTTCCTGTGTCCAACTGCACCTGCTCCAAGTCATAACTGTACTCGGTTCCCCAATGCACAAAAGCGATGCAAAAATCCGCATGTTCCTTTGCCTCTTTGATTACCTGTAAAAACAGTTCTGTATCATAACAGCGTAGGATCCCCGGTTCCTCATCGGTAGCCTGCGGTGTCATTTTATACTTTTCTGCCCGGGAGGCCGCTACCAGTGCGATAGTTTTTCCATCTACTTCCAAATACAAAGGCTTCATTGCTCTCTGTAAGGTATCCCCGGCGCCAAAGTAAGGTATTCCAGCATCTTCCAAAACCGCAAAAGTGTCCATCATTGCTTCTTTTCCATAATCATAAACATGATTGTTTGCTAGTGTTACTGCATCAACGCCCAACTGCTGCAGTACCTCTACCCGTTCTGGATTTGCGCGAAAGGTGTAGGCTTTTCCTGCCAGAGGTTTTCCCTGTGTACTGTAGGAAAATTCATTGTTCAGACACATAATGTCTGCGTCCTTCATGAAGTCAACTAATTTCTCAGAAATGCAGTCATAGATGCCATTCGGCTGCGCTGACATATACTGGGTAGTACACCAGTTTTCATCTAAATTGATATCGCCTGCAAAACATACCGTGAAGTCAAAACTGGTATTATCCGGTTCCTCGGTTATAATTTCCGGTGCAGGAGATTCCGGGCTGAAATCTTCTGCTATAGCAACTTCTTGTGCTTCATCCACATCTGAAATAATCTGGGACTGTTTTTCTACAAGATCGGTTCCTTTTCCTTGGCTGTCGCATCCAACCAGAGCAAGAAAGAATGCTCCCAGCAATAAAATAGTTGATTTTCTCATAAATTCACTTGTACCTTTAAATGCTTCTCTCAACACTATAATAGTGCGCAATGATGCCATCTCAAAAGAACTTTTTATATCAAAAGATTATTGTTTACTGATATCCTCCTCCAATTTATCGGCAAACACAAGCGTCTGATCAAGAATCTTCTGGATTTGGCTGACATTTTCCATATGCTCTTTTGCCACATTATTTGCATCCTTTATTGAAGAAATAATTGTGACAAGATGATTTGTAATGCTATTTAAAGTTTCTTTAATCTCAGTTGCAGAACCGCCGCTGTCCTTTGCCAACCGTCCCATTTCATTGGCAACTACAGCAAATCCGCGACCAGACTCTCCGCTGCGTGCTGCCTCAATAGACGCATTCAATGCAAGCATATTAGAACGTGAAGCATTGCTGCTGACTTTGTTTACAACCTCAACTGCATTGTTTACATCACCTTCTACGACATTTGCCATCCTGTCCATTTCCGTCAGCATATTAAACAAACTCTCAATTCCGTTAATGACTGTCTGGATAGAGCCGCTAATTTCTTTAACCGACTCCTGAAACTGATTCGCTATCTCTGACATCTGCTTCTTTATATCAACAGAGTATGTACAAACCACACACCCGATGACTTTCCCGCCGTACTTGACTGGTACTAATTCTCCCTCAAATGCTTCACCCATAACCTCTTCCGGCAAGTAGTTATGCTTCCGCTTTCCGCTTCTTATCACTTCATCAAATGCACCGCTTGGATCTCGAAATGTCTGACCGACACTCAACGCGGGGGTTACCCCGTCTGGAACGGTATACCCCTGTACGATCCCATCCCTGTCTAATACCGTTATGTATACATCCTGTTCAAAAAGCTGCCTGATTACTGGTAAAAATTCAACTATCTGAGTCAAATTTTCATTTAACATGGGCTAATACCTCCTATTTTTCTCCATTGTCCATAATATCCATTTATTTCATGTTCATTATTGTATCAGACTTTTTCCAACACGACAAGATACAACTCTCCAAGCTTTAAGTTAATAGCAGCCATATTATACATCTGGCTGCTACTATCATCATATATTATATTTTTCTTTTCTCTTCCTATCCTTCACCTTACAATACACCACCGCCACCATCGTACTCACAAACGTCGCCGCAATTGCCGGTGCAATAATCCCCGCCGGATTCACGCTCCCATACTGCTGCCGGTAAGCAATCATATTAACGGGAATAAGCTGCAGAGATGAAATATTGAGTATCAAGAACGTGCACATCTCATTACTTGCAACCCGCTCCTTACCGCCTATGCCACCATACGCCGGATTCCCCCGTTCCTCCTCCAGCTTCGCCAACTCTTCCATCGCCTTAAGACCAGCCGGCGTGCATGCCCATCCCAATCCCAGAATATTAGCTGGTATCAAGATAGGACTAAAAAATTTTTAACTCTAAACCAATTCGCAATCCATCAGAATTTTCTCTATTGCTTTCCCTTAAACTTCCAAGTTACTTCTATCCTGTCCCTATCATACACATCAATCCTCTCTATCAGCTCATCAGCCATTTCCTTTGTCAACAACTTATTACCACTATAAACCTGCAAATTATAGACAGACCTCTCCTCCTGTTCCGATGTCGATTGTTCCAATCGTTTATCCAACTTTTGCATCCCTGCCTGATGTCTTTTCTCCTGCTCTGTGTATTCATCTCTCTTCCTTATATATTCATCCTTTGTAATCTGCTGCTCTTTCCACTGCCGATACAGGTTCAGACGGCTGGTCTTACAATGTTCCATCTTCATTTCCAGAATCCGCTTTTCTTCCTTAATCTTCCTAATCTCCGAAATCCCTCTGTACCTGCCCTCTTCTTTCTTAAGCTCACCCTCCCTCTGGATGGAAACCAGCTTCTCTAATATTTCCAGAACAGTATCCTCCAAGTCCTGCACTCTTATCCGCAAATGAGAGCCGCAGCTATCACCCATTCTACATAGATAACTGGCATTTTCACCCTTGCTGCTCCTGTTCATGGAATATCCACAGCACCCACATTTAACCTTTCCCTGCAATGCATGACTGTTCTCTGCCCTTTTATATCTCCCTCTTTTTCCCCGAATTTGTACGGCTTTTTGGGCAATTTCAAAAACATCTTTTGAAACGATTGCTTCATGAGCATTCTCAAACCTTAAGTACGCCGCTTCATCATTCCAACATACTTCTCTTGGTCTGACAGTAGATATCTTATGGCAAATATAGGTCCCGATATAAACTTCATTCCGCAAAATATCCCTAATCTTACCGCTCACCCATAAATTGCTCTTTGCGTTTTTCACCTGATAACCATAATTCTTTGTCTGGTTCTTATATACTCCCGGCGTAGGGATCCCTTCATCATTCAAACATTTCGCAATATTAACCGGCGTATTACCACCCATCGCTAATAAAAAAATTTTTTTTACCACCTCCGCCGCATCTGGATCCGGTTGATATATACCTATGCCCTGTTCTGCTTTCCTGTTTCCACTATAAACATACCCATAAGGAACATCCCCTCCTATATAAGTTCCCTTTTCCTGATACATACGCTTCACAGATTTAATTTTTTTAGACAAATCTCTGCTGTACATATCATGGATCAGGTTCTTAAAACCAATTTCTATTCCGCCTGAATTTTTAAAGCTGTCATAGCTATCTGATACAGCAATAAAACGCACTCCCAGAAATGGAAATATCTGTTCTATGTAATCGCCGACTTCAATATAATTTCTTCCAAAACGGGATAAGTCCTTGACTACGATACATGCAACTTTATTTTCCTTTACTTCCTTAAGCAGCTTCTGGACTCCGGGGCGGTTAAAATTCACCCCGGAATACCCATCATCCAGGAATTCTCTGACCGGATATTTTGACAGTTCTTCATGGTTACTAATAAAATACTGCAACACGTTTCTCTGGTTACTGATACTGCCGCTCTCATCCTTGCCTTTTCCAACGTCCGCATCATCATCCGATATCCTAAGATACTTCGCAACATATCCACCTAACAATCTTGCCACTTCCTTTCCTTGCCCCTGCTCTCCCTCCTTCCAGTATCCCATTCAGTTCCATCTTTTTTATATAATCTCACCCCTGCTCGTACTCTGACTTGAATTTAAATGTAACTTCAATCCTATCCTTATCATATATTTTTATTTCTTTCACCAGCCTTGCCAGCAGCTCCCGCGAAAGCTCTTTGAACCCTTTATATTCAATAAACTGCTGCATCCACCCTGTTTGGTCTTTTCTGTTCCTTGCAGTTTCTTCACGTTCTGTTTCCAGTGACTTAATCTCATCCTGTAGAATCTCAATATTTGTTTTGTAGTAATCCTTTAATTCCAGATATTCTTCTTTCGATAATATCCCTTCTTTATAATCCTGATAGACAGAGGAAGCATACTGGCATTTTTTTTCTATCTCTAATTCCTTATTCATGATGCTTTCCTGAATCTTTTCTACGAAATATCCATGATAAGAAACCTTATCAGCTAGTTCCAGCAACTGACTTAATTCAAAAACGCTCTCTATATACAAATTGATTACCTGCAAAATTACCTTTTCAAATTTTTCCAGAGGAATTCCCTTATTATTTGTACAGCCCGATTTATTCTTGTTTTCAATACAGACCAAATAAACATATTTTTTGCCTTTTACCGGAACTGACTTCCTTGTCATGTTCCCATTACAATGTCCACATTTTACAAAACCCGAGAATAAATACAATATTTCCTCCTCCGGCGCAACTCTCGTATCGTTCCCAAAGAAACTATGTACCATCTGGAAATCCTCCTTGGAAACTATGGCCTCATGGCTGTCCTCACACCGTATCCAATCCTTCTCGTCCTTCTTTGTCCGTTTCCTTACTTTATAATTAGGAGAAGCCGTCTTCCCCTGTAAAAGCACACCTGTATATACCTCATTCCGCAAAATATAATTGACACCGTTTGCCTGCCACCTAGGGACTGCTTTCCTGCGGAAACCGCACTGGAAATTTTCTCCATTCCTATGCTTGTACTCCATAGGCGTGGGGATTCCCAATTTATTCAGCTTCTCAGCGATCCTCTCTCCGCTCATACCTCCTATTTTCCATTTAAAAATCTGGCGCACTACCGAAGCCGCTTTTTCATCAACGATAAGTTTATTCTTATCGTCAGGGGATTTCTGATAGCCATACGGTGCAAAGGAACCGATATACTGCCCGTTCTTTCTCTTAATATCCAGATGACTGCGGATTTTGATGGAAATATCCCTGCAATAGGCATCATTAATCAAGTTCTTGAATGGAATGAGCATTTCTTCTGCGCCGTTTATTCCAGAAGCTGTATCTACATTGTCATTAATTGCAATAAACCTTACGCCTAGATAAGGAAATATCTTTTCAATGTAACGCCCTGCTTCGATATAATCCCTGCCAAACCTGGACAGATCTTTTACGATCACACAATTCACTTTGCCGGATTTAATGTCTTCCAGCATTTCCTTAAATGCAGGACGCTCAAAATTGACTCCGGAAAAACCGTCGTCTACTCGCTCATGATAAATTTGAATGTTTGGATGCACCTTCAGAAACTCTTTCACAAGAGCCCTCTGATTTACAATACTGTCACTCTCCACCTTGTCACCGTCTTCCCTTGACAGGCGGAAATAAGCGTCAGCAGTATAGACACTGTTTAGATTTGTATTCATATGATTACCTCAAATAGTTTATTGACCTTATAAACTATATTGACGAAAAATAACCTGCCAGCTTTTCTTCCAACGTTCCTTCCGACTGGCTGAAATTCATCTTTACGATAATGCCATTGCACTGGAAACAGTACGGATTTTTTACCTGCCTGATATAATCGGAAAGCCTTTCACTTTGGCCTTTTGAACTATCTATCTTTACATCCCGGATATCTACCAGTGATTCTTTTGAAACCGTACAGATATCTACATCTGCCATATCCTTTAATGTCTGCACGTCCATTACATATTGATCCCTTTTTTGCTTTCTTTAATATATTTCCCTCTGCTTGTCCAATATTCGCCCAAAAAAATGTGCGCCGTCAGACGCACAATATTATAAAAATGGCGTAGCCCTTAGGCTACGCCAACTGTATAGTTCTTACAGGAAGATATATTTGCAAACGAATAATATAGCCAGTATATACATAAGAGGTGTAATCTTCTTTGCTTTACCGCAAACTACATTGATTACCACATAGGAGATAACGCCTGCTGCAATACCTTCGGAGATACTGTACATAAGAGGCATCGCGAGGAGACAGAGATATGCGGGTATTGCCTCGGACATATCACTGAAATCAATCTGAGTTACTGCCGTAATCATTAGGAATCCTACAAACAGCAGTGCCGGAGCAGTCGCAAATCCGGGAATTGTCGTGAAGATTGGTGCGAAGAAGATTGCCAGCAGGAATAAGAATCCGGTTACCACGGAAGAAAGACCTGTTCTGCCGCCTTCCGCAACGCCTGCTGAACTCTCTACGAAAGTCGTGGTGGTGGAAGTACCCAGCACAGCACCCGCGCTTGTGGCAATCGCATCTGCCAAAAGTGCCTGTTTGATACGAGGCAGTTTACCGTCTTTGTCTAACATATTCGCTTTATTTGCGCATCCAATCAGTGTTCCTAATGTGTCAAAAACATCCACGAATAAAAATGCTAATATAATGACAATAAAATCCATGATTCTGATAGAACCGAAATCAGCCTTAAAACACTGTCCGAAAGTCAAGCCAATCGCTCCGAGACTGAAATTACTCCATGAAGGAATCAGTGAATAGTAACCCGCTTCCGGCACCACTGTGTATAAACCTGTCAACTGACAGATGATGCCAAGAATCCATGTAACAAAAATACCAATCAGTATAGAGCCTTTCACACCCTTAATATACAGGATGGCAATAAGGAATGTCCCGATAACCGCTAAAAGTGCACTGATTCCTGCCGTATGGAAATCTGATGTAAAATCAATAATTGTCACCAACGTTGAATCAGAATTAACTACAATGCCCGCATTCTGGAATCCAATAAAAGCAATAAACAATCCGATGCCTACAGAAACACCTCTTTTTAACTGCATCGGAATCGCATTGAAAATTGCCTCACGCACATTGGTCACTGACAGGACGATAAAAATGAGTCCTTCCACGAATACCGCTAACAGCGCGATCTGCCATGAATATCCCATAGCGCCGCATACTGTGTATGCAAAATACGCATTCAGACCAAGTCCCGGCGCCAATGCAAAGGGATAATTGGCAAGAAGCGCCATTGCAAGTGTTCCCACAAATGCCGAAAGCGCCGTGGCCATCAGAATTGCATTGCTATCCATACCGGATGCAGACAAGATTGAGGGATTAACCGCTAAAATGTATGCCATCGTCATAAAAGTTGTGACACCGGCAACCACTTCCGTCTTAACATTTGTGTTGTTCTCTTTTAGATTAAACCATTTCTCTAACATCACTTCTCTCCTTTTCTCATAAGTTGGCAGCAAATGCTGCATTTATTTGCCTTCATAGATGATGACGCTGTCAACGTCGTAGTTTTTAAGACGATCTCTGCCCTTAAGTCCGGCAAGTTCCATCAAGAAAATAACCTTCACTACCACGCCGCCCAGCTCTTCAATCATCTGAATGCTTGCTTCAATTGTACCGCCTGTTGCAATAAGGTCGTCCACAACGACCACTTTCTGACCAGGCTTAATGGAATCCCTATGCATCTCCACCACAGCGCTGCCATATTCCAAATCATATTCTTTGGATATGGTCTCCAGTGGTAATTTACCTTTCTTACGCACCGGTGCAAACGCTTTATGCATGGAGTATGCGATGGGTACACCGAACATAAATCCTCTCGACTCTGTTCCAACGACCACATCAAAATCGATCCCGTCCAACATCTTTTTCATAGAATCAATTGCCAACGCCAGCCCGTCGGCATCCTGCAGCACACTCGTCACATCACGGAAAATGACACCTTTCTCCGGAAAATCAGGAATACTGCGCACATATTCTTCCATTTTCTTCATGAGTACCCTCTCCTTATGTTTAAATTGGAAACACAAACAGTATAACACAATTTAAAAAAAAGATATAGAGCATTAATAAAGAGTATCATTTCGAAAATAGGACTAAATAAAGCCCCTATAGTTAAAGAGCATTTATTTAGTCCCATTATAAATCATTCATTTGCAATAATGTTCATGGAAATATAGTCTCTCGCCTTATGCTTTTTTGGCAAACTAGGAAACATAAAGGAAATAAACGGAGACAATCCATTGGTGAGCCTTAAGATCAGACCGGAACTTTCCGCAATTTCCATAAGTCCCACCCAAAGGGCCATGATTCCAGCCATGGCAATGCAAAGCGATACTGCCTCCCCGGCACTGTCCAGAGCTGCCTCTGTCACTTCCTTCATATTTCCATTGACGGCACCAAAAAGAATGCCCACTATGATCATTGCTGCCCATATATAGTTTAACATATGCAATTCCTTTTCTTCTTTTTAGCATCATATGTAGTTTTGCCTCGAATTATTTCCATCTATTTCTAAATTATAATATTGCCAATTGCCCTAAATACTTATAGAAAATTTATGTTTTTTCTATTATAATGGATAAATAGAATTGCATTATTTACGAAATTTTGAAATCGAAGCGTAGGAATTGTTATTATGTCACATTATTTTAAATCAATCAAGCCACGTCCTCTGTTTTGCACCGGCAGCTTGATTTGGAAAATTTTATTTCCCCTATTTCTTTTTTGCCTTATGGTAATCTTCCAAGGGTGTAATAAGACACCTGAACCCTATGTGTCGACTTCCACTACCATTCGGGATAATACACCCGAATGTCTGGTTCCTTCCGCAGATGGTATTCGTAACTTTATCAATGCTTATGTTGCTCTTGACACTTCCCACATGGATGACGGCTATATTATGGCTGCTTATCTGGGATCAAATCCAAAAGTAAAGCTACAGCTTATCGGACCGGATCATATGACCTATACTTATGATATGACAAGCAGTACATATGAAGTCTTTCCCCTGTCAGCAGGAAGTGGAAACTACACAATAGGTGTTTATGAAAACATTATAGATGATTTGTATGCCACTATTTTTTCCACAACCATAGAAGCAAATATCTCTGCTCCAATGCATGCCTTTCTTTATCCAAATCAATATGTCAAATTTGATGCTTCCAGCCAGGTAGTGAGCAAAGCACAGGAACTGGTAGCTGAGGCACATGATGATTTGGAGGCAATTAACTTCATATATAGCTTTGTGGTTTCCAATATTACTTATGATTTTGACAAAGCAGAGAATGTCCAAAGCGGTTATATCCCTAATGTAGATGAAATTCTGGAGATCAAAACAGGTATTTGTCTTGACTATGCTGCTGTCATGGCAAGCATGCTCCGTTCCCAGAGAATACCCACCCGCCTTGAGGTCGGTTATGCAGGAGACGCTTACCATGCATGGATCAGTACTTATGTGGAAGACCAGGGCTGGATCAACGGCATGATACAATTTGACGGACAAAATTGGTCTATCATGGATCCCACTTTTGCAGCTAACGCCGGCGAAGAAGAAATAGAACATTTTATTGGCGAAGGCGGTAACTACGTGACAAAATACGTTTATTAATCGGAGGACTTAATTATGGAAAAACAAAAAGTATTGTCAAATGTGGAGATTGCATCCTTCTGCCGGCAGACCGCGCTGATCATAAAAGCCGGTATCACGCCTGCCGAAGGTATGGATATCCTTGCCCATGATACATATGGCAGCGAGGGGCAGGATTTGATTAATCATATTGGTGAAGTGTGCAAACAGGGAGAACCCTTTTACCGGGCAATAGAATCAACCGGCGTCTTCCCCAATTATGTTGTGAAGCTGACTGCTCTCGGAGAAGAATCCGGTAATCTTGATGATGTTTTGGCATCTCTTGCCGTATATTACGAACGAGAGCAATCCATTTCTGATAATATCAGATCTGCTGTCACGTATCCTTTAATCATGATTGCTATGATGTTTGTGGTAATCATGGTTTTGATTATAAAAGTCCTTCCTATTTTCCAGCAGGTATTTGTCCAATTGGGGACAGAAATGACTCCTCTTGCTTCCAGCCTCTTATCTGTAGGAAATACTTTAAGTAAGTACGCCATCGGCATTACTATTTTTCTTTTTGTTCTCATCGGAATCTGTTTCGTTCTCTACAAGACAAAAACAGGCAAAAAAAAGATAAAACATTTCTTTTCCCATTTTCCATTAACAAAAGGATTTTATGAGAAAATTGCTGCCGGACGCTTTGCAAGCGGATTATATCTGACTTTTACAAGCGGCATGGACACATATCAAAGCCTTGATATGATTTCCGAAATTGTTGAAAATGAACAAATGCAGGCAAAAATCGATCTTTGCAAAAAGGAACTTGATCAAGACTCAAATCTGTCAGAGGCATTAGTTAAATCAGAAATCTTTTCCAAGCTTCATTCCCGAATGGTTGCAATTGGCTTCCGCTCTGGATCTATTGATACAGTAATGAAACAGATTTCACAAGATTACGAAGCAGCAGCAGACCGACAGATCAACAAAATTATTTCCATTATTGAACCCACTTTGGTCATCCTGCTTTCCGTAGTTGTTGGCATCATACTTCTCTCTGTCCTGCTTCCGCTGATGGGAATCATGTCCAGTATTGGATGATAAAAAGGAGGATATTATGAATCGATTTACCATTCAATCAGGAAAAAGTCATATCCGCCTGCCCCATATCAGATTAACTTATCTGATCATTCCCATTGTACTTGTGGCTTTTATTCTGTGCCTTACATTTATCGGAGACTCCACTGTCAGCCGGCAGAAAGAAAGCCTTGAGACAGCCCTTAATCGGGATATCATACACTGTTATGCAGTAGAAGGATTCTACCCTCCCAGCCTTGCCTATATAGAGGAACACTACGGGCTTACCTACAACCATGATTTATTTTTTGTTGACTATCAGCCGATTGGCTCTAACATGAGACCAGATGTTACGATTTTAGTAAGATAATGAGGATCCGCCATGGAAGAAAAACAGCCAAAACATATTATTGATACCTTATTTGTAATCGCACTCTTTTGCTTGTTTGCTCTCTCCGCCATTTTCCTTATCACAATAGGAGCAAGTATCTACGGGAGAACAGTGAATAATATGGAAGACAATTTCAATAACAGGACTGCTCTGGCATATATTACCCAAAAAGTGCGGCAATCTGACAACGCAGATTCTTTATCTATCGGGACTTTTCACGAATGTCCTGCTCTTATTATTACCTCCAGAATTGAGAATACTGAGTACTGCACTTATTTATATGAATATAATGGGTATTTAAAAGAAATCATGCTCCGCAAAGGAATGACTCTGGATCCGGATATAGGGCAAAATATAATCGCCATTTCCGACTTCAGCCTTGTTCCGATAAACAATCATCTTATGAACTGTAAAATTACAATTGATGACGCTCAAAACTATAATTTATACATCACTGTGCATTCCGGAGGACTGTCCAATGAAAAATAAATCTTCTAAATCCGGATTATTTTTAATGGAACTTATTTTATCCATCCTGTTCTTTTCACTATCCAGTGCAATCTGTGTGCAATTGTTTGTCAAGTCGCACTTGATCAGCCAGCAAAGTGTTGATTTAAATATTGCCGTAGAATGGTGCCAGAACGTTGCCGAGACTTTTTATGGAACGAATGGGAATATTGATGAAATGATGCTTTTGTTTGACAACAGCTATCAGAACTCTTCGGATGAATCTTCCTTTTTTCTGGATGAACACCCCTATACTATCTCAGTAAGTGTACACGAAAAAAACAGCATGTTAATCTGCAATATTTCTGCACATAAGTCCTCCGACCTGATTTATGATCTGGAGGTATATCTCTTCCCAGAAAAGGAGGTTTCCCATGGAAAATAAAAAGAAATCGGGATTCAGCATAGGTGCATCTTCTCTTCTTGTTATTATCGTCGTGCTTGCCTTGGTCTGTTTTGCTGCTCTTTCCATAACAAGCGCCAGCGCAGATTTACGTCTCAGCCAGAAACTTGCTGACCGCACCACCTCTTATTATGAAGCCTGTGGTAAAGCACAAATTACATTAAAGGATCTGTCTTTCAGCTTATCCTCCATTTATGAGGACAGCAAAGATGAAGAGGAATACAATCAAAAAATAAAAGAGTCCCTTGCAGACTCTCTCTCTTTTTCCTGTCCTATGAATGAAAACCAGACATTGCAAGTAAGCGTATCGCCCCTTTACCCTGAAACTGCCTCAGGAGATTTCCTCAAAATCACGTCCTGGCAGATTGTAAATACCACAGCACTTAATTTGGACGAATCGTTACCTGTTTTCCAGAAACGTTAAACGTCGGCACGCAAAGCGCACCGACGTCAAATGTAAACTTTTTAGAAACCAAATTCCTGTGCCCAGAACCACTGACCATTGCTTCCGATATGAATTGCAATTGCGCCTGAAGTAAATTCTGTATCCATAATATTGGCCTTATGTGTAGGGGAATTCATCCATGCTGTCACTGCTTCTTCAGCAGATGCATATCCCTTTGCAAGGTTTTCACCATACATCAGATTACTGTTTACAGTCCACCAGTCAGAACCATCAGGTCTGGTATGGGAAAAAAACTGAGATGCTTCTACTGCTCTGACTGCTGATGCCTGTTCAAGACCAGAATTCCAAGTAAGTGCGCCAAGACCAGCTTCCTGTCTCTTTGCATTTACAAGATCAAATGCTGCTTTAGCAGCCGCCTGAGAATCTGCATTTCCTGAAAGTGCACCTGCGAGGCTGACCATCTCAGGTTCAATGTGAACAACTCCGTCCTCTGGAATGCCTTCACCTCTGGATGCTGCCTGGTCGGTAACTTCTCCGCCATCCTTAACTGCTACATTGTAATAGACGATGCCCCCTCCTACTAGAGCCAGTATAAGCACTAAACAGATGGAGAGTTTAGTAATTTTAGCTTTACTCATACCTTTAATCTTCCTTTCTTCTATTTTTCCTCAATGGGCTTTCAGTTACTTAACTATATACTACTACAAAAAAAGAAAAAAACAAGTACTTTTTTACCATTTTTATTGAAAAATTTTTTTTCGTCACTTTTACTATAAATTCTTTGAAATAAGGAATTGATATACGTCACGTTTACTTATCCCCCGATCCGATGCTACTTTTTTCATAGCTTCTTTTCTTTCAATTCCCTGGTTTTCATAGATCTCCATGTGATCTTCAATAGAAATTTTCTCCCACTCGATCTGTTCATCCCGTATCAACCTGCTACGGTCAATCCCCTCTATCACTATCACATATTCTCCTTTAGGCTCATTATCCTCATAAAAATCAAGCGACTTCTCAAGCGTCGTTGGAAAAACCGTTTCAAACCGCTTGGTCAATTCCCTACACAACGTAATGCGCCGTTCCCCTAATACCTGATATAATTCTGCTAGAGTTCTTTTCAAATGATGGGGCGCCTCATACAGAATGATTGTGCGTGTTTCTTTTTGCAATTCATCTAGAATAAATCTTTTTTCCTTTTTATCCGCAGGTAAAAATCCCTCAAAGCAAAATCTTCTGGCAGAAATGCCCGAAAGTGTGAGTGCGGTTATCAGTGCGCAGCATCCTGGAAGTGAAGTGACCGGAATACCCGCCTTTAAACATTGATCTACCAACACTTCCCCTGGATCCGATATTGCTGGTGTTCCGGCATCTGTAATCAGTGCGATATTTTTTCCCTCCTGAAGCCAGGATACAATCTGCCGGGCCTTTTCTATTTTATTATATTCATGATAGCTGGTCATAGGTGTTCTGATTTCGAAATGATTAAGCAATTTGATACTGTTTCTCGTATCCTCTGCCGCAATCATATCCACTTCTTTTAGCGTATCCAGTACGCGGGGAGTCATATCTCTCAGATTTCCTATAGGCGTTGCGCATAAATACAACGTTCCTGTCATTCTTTTTCCTCCTCCCTCAGCAATCCCTCTTCTGTATAGCGATTTGCGGCATTCCACAAAATCCATTCCTCATAACCTGCATCATATACAGCCTGTATCTGTGCCCGGATTTCTTCGGGACCGTAGCTGATATGCCCCTGTACCCAGGTGGCGGTAAAATCCTGAAGCCACGGTCTTACCTGTACGCTGATACCTTCCATGGGCGAAAGCGCTGCAATCTCCTCCACCGTGTATTCAGGCTCCATATTCCCCGAAACCGTTTCTTCGGAAATACCTGCCAACACCTTTCTGGATGACTGCAAGGCTGTGAGAACCAGTCTGTAAGGTTCTGCATCCGGCACAGGAATATTATAATTATAAGGTCCGTAATGGGAAGGATAAACCATTGGACTAATATAGTCCAGATATCTGGACATTTCAATGTAATTCTGTCCCACAATCTGCTGGTCCGTCCTGCTATCGATGACCATGCCGTATACATCTGCCGAAATAGCTCCTCCCGCTTCGTGAACCTTTTCCGATACGTATTTTACAAATTCGGTTATAATCTCTTCTCTGTCCTTTTCTGCTGCTTCCTGCCCAAAATCCACATCCTTCATCCCGCTGTCTGTGGAAAATCTGATATAATCAAACTGCACTTCATCGAATCCCATTCTGAGAGATTCCTGTGCAATATCCAACAGATATTCCCAAACCTCACGGTCATATGGATTGATCCATGCAAGCCCGTCCTTATCCCGAAAAATACTGCCGTCTGCGTTATGGATACACCACTGCGGTTTTGCCTCTGCCAAAAAAGGATCTTTAAAAGTCACGATTCTGGCAATCAGATAAATATCTTTCTCTTTACATTCCGCTATCAGGGATTCCATATCCTGTATATAACGGATCCCTGCCCCAATCTCCAAAACCGTAGGAATCTGCATATCATATGTAATTCTGCCCTCATCATTTTTCACGTCCAGGACAATGGCATTCAACTCCGTTTCATCCACAAGTGCAATCAGATTTTCCATATTGGACGTTCCTGCCATAGGACCAGTCACAAAAATACCCTTCACCTTGGGTCTGACCGTCAAATCCTGCACCTGAATCTCTTCCTCCTCTAGTGCCAGAAGATTTTCTGCCGCTTCTGCCAGTGTCATACGATCTTCACCTTCATCATTGCTTTCACCGGCTATGACATCTTCCCCTTCTTCCGTCTCATAAGGCTGAACACTACCAGAAACTGCCTGCTGCTTCTCTTGTCCGCATCCCCAAAGGCAAATCATTATAGGCAAAAGCAGGCTTATTATCCCTGACCTCATTTTCCTTCCTAAAATCATTTCTGCCATATTCACATCTCCTGCACAAAACCAATCTACATTCCATGCATATCGCAAACTTATTTGTAATGCTGCTTAAATAAAAAACTAATATCCATAGATATCATAAATCTCATCCGTGTATACACCAGGCTCTTTGTAGACAATTAACGGCCTTTCCACCGTCATGCGGGCTCTTCCTCCTCTGTTCGCCTCCAAAAGCACCATATTAGGCTCTTTATCCACAAAAGGATAGACCAGCTTCATGCGCTTCGGCTCAAGCTTATATTGACGGAAAAGCACAATAATATCAGCCAATCGAAATGGTCTGTGAACCATATAGAAATTACCGCCCGGCTTAAGCAGCTTACTGCTCTGGCTGATCACATCCTCCAGTGAGCAAAGCAACTCATGCCGTGCAATGGCCTTCGGCGCCTCAGGGTTGGTAAGTCCATGATGCTCTGTCATATATGGCGGGTTGCAGGTCACAACATCAAAAGAAGCAGCGCCAAAGAGACTGACTGCTTCCTTGATATCACCGGTTACAATTTTAATTTTTTCTTCAAGCCCATTCAGCTTGACACTGCGTGCTGCCATGTCTGCACTGCCCGGCTGGATCTCCAGCCCGGTTATGTGCTCCGCCTTTGTTTTTGCTGTCATAAGAATCGGAATAATTCCTGTTCCTGTCCCTAAATCAAGAACCTTTTCTCCCTCTTTTGCCTTTGCAAAACCGGAAAGGAGCACTGCGTCCATACCAAAGCAGAATCTGTCAGGGTCTTGGATGATTTTGTAATTATTTCTCTGCAAATCATCAATTCTTTCATTTTCCTTTAAGGATATCATGCTTTCTACCTTCCGGCAAATCTAATTATCATCCAGCTTCGATCTGCCTTCTTCTCTTTCCAGCTTTTCAAGCTCCTTCAATTCCTCATCCTGCACATCTATTTTATTATGCTTATGCCTGCGCTTAAACCTCAGCTGTTCCACCCGGTACTCCTGGATTTCTTTCTCATCCCCTACCTCGACCACTACCTTGACCAGCTGACGGAGCACATTTACACTGTGTACTTCTCCCTTTAACCCATCTTCGGTGGTCACGTGATCTCCCACATTGGGCAGTCTCCGGTTAAGCTCTTCGTATGTTTCCTCTTCATGCTTCAGACAGCACATCAATCTGCCGCATACGCCGGAGATTTTGGTGGGATTTAATGATAAATTCTGTTCTTTTGCCATTTTGATGGATACAGGAACAAACTCGGATAAATGCCTGTGGCAGCATAGCTCCCTTCCACAGATACCGATACCGCCTAAAATCTTAGTCTCATCCCTGACCCCTATCTGACGAAGCTCGATTCTGGTCTTGAATACTGCTGCCAGATCTTTCACCAATTCCCTGAAATCAATCCGTCCGTCAGCTGTAAAGTAAAACAATACTTTATTATTGTCAAAGGTATATTCCGCATCAATCAGCTTCATTTCCAGTCCATGCTTTTGAATCTTGTTCAGACAGATCTTAAAAGCTTCTTTTTCTTTAAGTTTATTGCCTGCCTCCTGCTCATCATCTCTTTGAGTGGCTATTCGCATCACCGGCTTTAAAGGCTGTATGACCTTATCATCTTCCACTTCCCTGGGATCGCCCACGACCGTCCCGTATTCGATTCCCCTTGCCGTTTCCACAATTACATGATCACCGCGTTTAATGTTCATCTTGCCCGGATCAAAAAAATAAATTTTCCCTGCTGTTCTAAAACGTACGCCTATCACTTTTGTCATTAATCTATAAACCTCACTTTAATTTTCCTTAATCGTCAGCATCAAAAGTTCCATCGTCAGATCAAAGTTTACATTGGCAGATAACCTCTGCTTTGACTTCTCCAGGGCATCAATGATTTTCTCAATGCCCTCATAGGTACTTTTATCCGCCACTTTTCTAATATACTGTATTTCCTCTCTGAAAATCAAATGATTCGCATCATGGGTTGCCTTAAACAATAACACATCCCGGTACCATATGGCAAGGATATCCATGTAATCGTTGACATCAAATTTATACTCATTGATTTTCTTGATGGCAGCAACAATTTCATTCAGCTCCATCTCGTTGATATATTTCAACAGTGTGATTGCTTCTTCTTTGACTTTATCAAATTCCTCGCTTTTCGCCAGCAATCGTGCCTTTCCCACATTTCCCCTTGCAAATGCTACGCAGATGTCTGCTTTATAATCGGGAATCGCCATGGTTTTCATCAGAAAACTCTTAATCTGCGCATCTCTGACCGGTTTCATATTAAGGACGACGCATCTACTCAAAATGGTGGGAAGAAGGGAATCCATATTTGTGGTCAAGATCAATATGACTGCATACTCCGGCGGCTCCTCCAATGTTTTCAAAAGCGCGTTCTGCGCCTGCACAGTCATCTTTTCGCCCTCATTCATGATATAAATCTTCTTAGATCCACTATAGGGCTTGATTGCCACATCACCGTTAATTTGTCTGCGAATGTCCTCCACACCAATCGTTCCCGGCTTTTCATGTGAAATAAAGATAATATCCGGATGATTACCACTTTGTGCCTGCCTGCAGGAATGACACTCCTGACATGGCTCCGCATCCTGTCTGTTCTCACATTGCAATGCCATGGCAAATGTCTTTGCAATAAATTCCTTTCCTGCATTTCTCTCCCCGTTAATAATATAAGCATGAGACACTTTATTCAATTTAATTGCATTTTCCAGATGTTCTCTTAATTGTTCCTGCCCCACGATATCAACAAATCTGCTCATACACCCTCCCCTTTCTGCTGTTTAACACAACCTTAATCCCCATGTTATTTTATCTGGAAAACCTTCCCCATTAGGTCAGGATATCCAGAAGTAATCCCCTGATTTCTCCGATTTTGGAGAGAATGGCAAGGTGATCCTGCTCATCCTTCATAAGTTCCTTTGCCAATTCATCCAAATTTTCATCTACCAGCCTGATAATACCATAAACTCTGTGGCGCCCTTTCCGGTCTAGAAAATTCTCACGTGAAAAAGAATGGGAACGGCTTACGATTTCATTCATGAAATCTTTTACCAGTGCTCTGTATTTCTTCATATCCCTAATGTCACGCTTCTTTGCAAGCTTATCTCCCTGCATAGTGATCTCTTCCATCAAAGCGCTTAGTCTGGCTTGTAGTTCCTGTTCTTCAATGTGACTGACCAGCGTAAACTTAAACGCTCCATCCGACTCACGAACCGGTGCTGTTGCCTCCGGCTGGGATACCGGCGCCGCCTGATTTACTTTTATGTCCACCTCTGATCACCCCTTCCTTTTACAGATTCTCCTGAATATACTCCCTTACATCCGTAAGACATCTGCTTAGATTTTCATTACGAAATCTTATTTTTATACCCGCTTCCTCAATTTTCTCCTCTGAAAAATCCTCAGCATCTGCCAGAAAACGCCTGCACATCTCCTCATATCTGGGATCCTCCTGCTGCATCTCCCGATTCAATGCACGTCTCAGCCTTACGCCGTCATTAAGTTCAAGTAGCGCCGGCAGAACCTTATCCTGTCCAAAATATTTTGCTGTATTGATGTAAGATTCTATCGTTCCTATTATCAGATAATTATAATTATCTAAATCAATGCTGCCATCATCTACTGTAAAATAACGCCATAGCCCATGATATGTATGATAAGCACGGGCTTCAATTATTTTGCCCTGTGCCTCAAACTCCATAAAGCCCGCCTCATCCGTAAAATGATATTCTTCTCCTTCTACTTCGTTCATACGTATTGGACGTGTTGTATATGACACTATTTTTTTCAAACCTAAACTCTTTAACCCCAGTAACCTTTTGTAGATGGTGTCTTTTCCTGAGGAACTTTTCCCCATTAAGTATATCATTTTTCCCATATTAATTAAACCTCTACAACACGAATCATGTTGGTTTTTCCTGAAACTCCCAGCGGAACACCCGCGGTAAGGACAACCTTATCACCTTTTTTAATGTAACCTGCTTCCTCTGCCGCATGTACAGCCTCGTCAAACAAATCATCTGCCGTGCTTTCCCTGGCAATCCAGACAGGTGTTACTCCCCATGACAGGGCAAGCTGCCTGCAGACCTTGGGGCTGACACTGCATGCAATAACAGGGCATTTCGGCTTATATCTGGCAATCATGCCCGCTGTGAAGCCGGAAATCGTCACCGTGATGATAGCAGCTGCCTTTAAATCCATCGCTGTGGTACATGTTGCATGAGAGATGGCTGTCGTTACATCGAAACCGTCAATGTTCTCTCTACGCTTCATTCTTCCATTATAGTCGATATCTTCCTCTGTTCTCTCGGCAATTTTGGACATAGTCTTTACAGCTTCCACCGGGTACAATCCAGCAGCGCTTTCCCCTGAAAGCATGATTGCCGTCGTTCCATCATAAATGGCATTGGCAATGTCCGTTGTCTCTGCTCTCGTGGGTCTAGGATTCTTGATCATGGATTCCAGCATCTGGGTAGCTGTAATGACATGTTTTCCCTGGGCTTCCGCCAGCTTAATCATGCGCTTCTGCATAACAGGCACTTCTTCCATTGGAATCTCCACGCCCATATCCCCTCTTGCCACCATAATACCGTCGGAAACAGTCAGAATATCTTCCAGATTGTGAATTCCCTGCATGTTTTCAATCTTTGCAATGATCTTCATATGACTGTCATTGTCATCTAAAATCTTTCTGACTTCCAGGATATCTTCCTTACATCTTACAAAAGAAGCTGCCAGAAAATCAAATCCCATATCACAGCCAAACATAATGTCGCTCCTGTCTACTTCACTGATGTAAGGCATAGACAACACTGCACCTGGAACATTCACACCCTTGTGATTGGAAATAGGTCCCCCATTTACTACTGTACATATTATATCGGTCTCTTCAATGGCATCCACAACCATTTCAATCAATCCATCATCAATTAGAATCGTTGTTCCAATATTGATATCATCTTTCAAATTCTTATAAGTAATTGTAACTTTTTCATTATTTCCAAGGACTTCCTCTGTAGTCAGTATAAACTTCTGTCCCGAAACAAGTTCCGCTCTGCCGCCTTCAATATCCTTAAGTCTGATTTCCGGTCCCTTGGTGTCCAACATCGTTGCCACCTGCATCCCCAGCTCATTGCTGACCTTGATTACTCTGTCAAATTTTTTCTTATGTTCCTCATGGGTCCCATGAGAAAAGTTAAAGCGGGCAACATTCATACCAGCCAGCATCAGTTCACGTAATTTATCCTCGCTCTCACTTGCAGGTCCTATTGTACAGATTATCTTTGTTTTTCTCATTATGATTCCTCCATTTGATATAATTGCGATGATTGTACCACCCTTATTCTATGATCAAAAATACCTTGAACGGTATAACCGCTTTCCAGATAAAACTGAATGGCTTCTATGATTTCTCCATCCAAAACTTCTCCCGGTACCAGAATCGGAATCCCTGGCGGATATAAGTTGATGAACTCTGCCGCTGTTTCGCCATCTGCCTTGCTCAGTTCTATTTCCTTAAAAGATGCCATATATGCATCCCACATAGGGAGCGCTATGTCCGGGCGAAATGCAAATTCAGATTCCCTGTTCTGCCCTTCCCTCTTTACGATTTCTTTATCAATCTGCACTAGTGCATCGGTAAGCCGGTGCATCCCCTCTTTGCTGTCCATCATAGACAAAATTGCCGTCACATAACTCCCCGAAGCCATTTCCATCTGCAAGTGATATCGGTCACGAAGAATATCATAAAGCATCTGTCCTGTCATGGAGGATCCCTTTACAGAAATAATTAGTTTTCCCGGCTCCGTCAATTGGCATATTCTGATATGCCTGCATTTTTCCATTTCTTTCAAAAAAGAATCCCGCAGTTCCAAAAGAATATCCAGTCTTTGATATCCTTCTTCCACCGCTATTCTGACTGCCTCATCCATTCCCGCCATTAAAACATAAGAAGGACTACTGGACTGATAAATCTGAAGATACTTTTTCAAGATTTCTTTATCTGTCAATGTCCCATTTCTGTGGAGCAAAGCCGTCTGCGTGGGCGCCGGCAGTGTTTTATGGACGCTGTGGATTACAATGTCCGCGCCTTCTTTTACTGCATTTTCGGGATATGCTGGATGCATCCCAAAGTGAGCGCCATGGGCCTGATCTACAATCAAGGGAATTCCATATGCATGAACCAGATCTGCAATCTCTTTAACATTTGAGGTGATACCGTCATACGTTGGTGATGTAATGACCACACCGGCTATCAATTCGCGCGCCTTCTGGTTTTCTGCCTTTTCCATATTGAGAATATCCTTTATTGATCTTTCCAGACTGTCCCCTGTGACTGGTCCAGCAATATCATACTCACTTATCATCTCTGGATATACATAATGTAACTTCATATGATTTAAAAAAGCCGCATGATATACGGCTCTATGGCAGTTCCTGGCAATAATCAACGTATGCGCCCGGCTGGCAACTGTTGAGACAGCACTTAGTATCCCGGATGTACTGCCGTTGACAAGATAATATGTTTCTTCTGAATCATATAACTTTGCTGCGCGCTCTTGGGCTTCTCTAAGAATAGATTCCGGTTTGTGAAGATTATCAAATCCATCTATTTCCGTAATATCATACCTGCATATCTTTGCGAAGGGTTCCTTTTCCAGTTTTCTTTTGTGCCCAGGCATATGAAAAGGATAAAAATCACTTTCACTGTAGCTTTGCAAACTTTCCAGCAGTCCTTTTTTCATCCTGTTACCTTTACCTTCGTTTTTCCCGCACCTTTGTGCAATTTTAATGTCTCCAGCAAAGAACAATACTTATCGGCAGTGGTCACGATCCAGGCTTCCCTGCAAAGCGGCGGTACTACCGTAAGCGGCCACATATGTTTTTTAATGATATCCTTTTCCCGTGACGTAAGGTTATATTCTCTGCTTGCATTTTTAAGCGCTATGCCCGGATGGTAAAAACCATGCAGCATCTGATAATTTTCCCTTGTCTTATCGTGCCAGTCATATAAAAAATAATCGTGAAGCAATGCGCCCCTGATCAATTCCCTTTCGCTGCAGGGAATTCGGAAAAATTTGCTGATTGCAATACTCTGCCTTGCCACATCCAGACAATGTCGGTGTACCGGCATCGTCCCATGCTGAATAAAATTTCTGGTACTACGGAAATTCTGCGACCCAAGAATATCCGGCGCATATTCCTTCAGCAAACGATAAAATTCTCTCTTCTGCTCATATCTTTTTCGAAGCTTTTCAATTTTTTTTTCATTTTTCCGCTTTTTTTTCATACTAAAACCCCACGCATATCGCAAGCTTTACTTGTGATACTGCTCAAATAGACAATTGATAAATTTTTCATTTTCAATCTACATCCCTTATGATCATGTATCTTTTCACTCACAATAATATATTTTACCACATATAACGAAGTTAATGTATGAGATATGCACAAAATAAAAGAAATTTAAGATAAAATTTACAATTCCTCTTCCGAAGCCATAACTGCAATCACAGAAATATTTTCCAGCCCTGTGCCATTCAGATTCCCCTCAAACACGATCTTAATTGCCTGACCTGCACCAAGCTCTCTATTTTCACCTGCATATACAATCGTTTCGGGTGCCATTTGGAAATACCAGAGCTGACCATCCTCCATTTCTAAGGCAATCGTATGTTTTCCAATTTCATACAGATTCCCTTCCATTATGTAATAACCCTCTTCTGTCACATCCAGCGTCTCAAGCATTTGTGCACTGCACACGGAAATCTTCTCTTTACTGGAACTATCTTCTGCAACATCCGCACAGCCTGCTGCAAAGCATACAAACAGACCGCAAATCAAAAACAGTTTCATAATCTTTTTCATAATCCTCTTCCTCTTATTACGCAAAATCCAAAATTCCTTTATAAAAATACTATAAAACAGTTAAAAAAGCAATAGCTTGTACCACAAATGCGATTATTCACTTTTATTACAACAGCCTGAATCACAAAGCGTGACAACGTTTGCTTTCCATGATACCATGATATTGCTAAAACAATTCAAATACAAAAAAACTATTTGAAAGAGGTAATAAGACATAATATTTTTATATTTCTTTTACTCTTCATTACAATAAATAGTATAACTATACTTTTTTTAAAAATATTCTAAAGGAAGAGCAACTTGAGAATCAGGTGGCCCAGGCAAACGCGATTGAAAATTATGCAAAGCACTTGGAAAATCTTTATTTAGATATCCGTTCTTTTAAGCACGATTATATTAATATTTTATCCTCTCTCCATGCCTACATCAATGACCATGATTATAAAGGGCTTGAAGAATATTTTTATCAAGAAATATTACCCGCCGGATCAAAAATAGCCTCCGAAGATTCTATTTATGGGCGCCTCGCTCATATCCAGACACCGGAGATTAAAAGCATTTTATATTTAAAAATTTTCCTTGCTCTTAAGCAGGAAATCAACGTAACTACTCAGATAAAAGATTCAATTAATAATTTCCCCATAAATACAATAGATTTAATACGGATTCTTGGTATCTTACTAGATAACGCAATAGAAGCAAGCGCGGCTACCGCCGAGAAAATACTTTCTATCTGCTTTTTGAAAGATTCAGAAGGTATTTATATTCAAATTCAAAACTCCTCTTGTAATATAGACAATATAGAAAAGATATATCAGATAGGCACATCCTCTAAGGGCAGCGAACGAGGCATCGGATTATATGAGGCACACCAAATACTTAAAAAATACCCAAACGTTCTTTTAAACACAGAATACAGTAATTTTATGTTTAATCAGAAGTTAGTGCTACTATATTCATTACCCCATATTTCGCCATTGCTCAGACTAACTTGTCCTTCATTCACGCTGCTGGGCCATCCTTCTAATGAAACATTTTTTTATACTATTTTCAGCTGCAGATACTGGTAAAGATGAAAAAAGTACCATTAAAATTAAGAACGTTACTATTGTTTTGATTTTCTTCATTTTCATTTTCCTTTCTTTTACTCTAGCCGCCAGAATTTCAGATTCAGTTTCTCATCACTTATTCTGAAATTATACGCGTACTCTCTTTTCCCGTTTAATATTGTCCCGCTTTTCAGTTCCCATGGACCATGGTAATCAAATAAAAGGATATCGCCCCGTTTTAACTGCTTTATATCAACAACACCTCCTTTGCTATCCATAATAATCAGGGCATCATTTATCTGAATACGATACTCATCAGCAAAAAATTCTGTTACATAAGGCATCCCTTTTACGATTATTTCATCATCACTTATATCATCAATATATACATCTATATTTGCCCCTCTACACTCTATTTCTCTTCTCTAATACAGCATGTAGCCAACACATACAACACATACAATAAACAGCGCAATAAAAATGACTATTTTTTTCCTTTTTTTGCCATGCATACTAATACCCCCTAAAATTTCACTTCTTTAGCAACATCACTTCTTTATATGTGTTATAATATCATACAAAAGTTATCTTCTGCCTTTTATTTCTTATTCGTAAGTATTTTTATCCTGAACGTATACAAGGGAGGATTTTTATGCTTCCAATTTATTTATGCGAAGACAACAAAAAACAATTAGCCCATTTAGAGAAAATAATTAAAAATTATATCTTAATTGAAGAGCTGGATATGGAAATTATCTGTGCCTGCACTACCCCTAATGAAATACTGAAATCATTAGAAGAAGTCCATCATTCCGGTCTATATTTCCTAGATATTGAGTTGGATGCCGATACGGATGGCTTTCACCTTGCAAAAGAAATCCGGAAATTTGATCCCCGCGGATATATTGTTTTTATTACTACCCACAGTGAACTCTCTTATATGTCATTTGAAAAACATGTAGAAGCCATGGATTTTATTTTAAAAGATTATCCTAGACAGCTCCCTGCGCGAATCCAGGAATGCATGAAAAGAGCTTTAAGATTATATTCATCAATCAAAAATGAAACCCAAAAGACTCTGTCTCTCAAAATAGGCATCCGCTATCTATATGTTCCGATTGATGATATATATTGCATTAAATCCAGCGGCAACAAACACAAACTCTTACTACTCACAGATTATTCTGTTTACGAATTTTACGATACTCTGCAAAATATGCAAACACGGCTAGACGCTTCCTTCAATGTCACAAATCATGCATTGTAAATTTGCACTATGTTTCAGAGATCAATAAATTGACGCGCAGCGTCCAACTAAAAAACGGACTGATTTGCCCTCTTTCTGTACGTAACAATTTTACATTCAAAAAATATCTACAGAAATATCACGAAAAGAACAGTTAATATTATCTTTAAATTTTTTGTGATAATCCATATGGCAACTCATTCAATAAAAAAAGGCGCTTCATAACGCCTTCTTTAAACTATCCAGTGAGCCACCGGGGACTCGAACCCCGGACAACTTGATTAAAAGTCAAGTGCTCTACCACCTGAGCTAGTGGCCCATAATATAATTAGTATAACCGCAAACAGCTATTTCTATTATATAAAAATGCCCAGAGCCGGAATCGAACCAGCGACACGAGGATTTTCAGTCCTCTGCTCTACCAACTGAGCTATCTGGGCATTGAGTAGCGGGGACAGGATTTGAACCTATGACCTTCGGGTTAT
>JAAUZD010000039.1 GCA_014804785.1 Lachnospiraceae bacterium | reverse complement strand
GGCATGAGGATACGATATACCAGTGGAGGGAGAACAGACCATGTTAATGATAGCCAAAATACGCAAAGAACACTGTATAACTCAGAAGCAGCTTGCAGAGGCTTCCGGCCTGAATGTCCGTTGGATACAGAAACTTGAATCCGGCCAGATCAATATAGAAAATGTCACGCTTTTAAATATCGTGCGGCTGTTAAAAGGTCTTAATAAACTTTGTACCAGCACCGCCGTTGAGGAAGACTACGGATCACTTATATCCGCTTATGTGGTTGTCCGTGAACTTTTGAAATAATATAGTTTCCGGCATAGGGATTAAAATAGAATATTTACATAGCAGTTAGGAAGGGCTTTTTCGGAAGCCCTTTTTTGCTGCTCAAATTTAAGGGAAGGAGGCGGCACAGGTGGCGCAGAGCGGAAGGAAACCAAAGCCTACGGCGGTAAAGGCGTTAGAGGGCAATCCGGGCAAGCGGAGCCTTAACACGGGCGAGCCGAAGCCGGAAAAGAAAGCGCCCCGCTGTCCGGCATGGCTGGAGGGCGAGGCAAAGAAAGAGTGGAAGCGTATGGCGGGGCAGATGGAAAAGCTGGGCATCCTTACGGAAATCGACATGGCGGCTTTTGCCGGATACTGCCAAGCCTATGCGCGGTGGAAGGAAGCCGAGGAATTCATCACACAGCACGGCACTATTGTGAAGACCCCTTCCGGCTACTGGCAGCAGGTGCCGCAGGTCTCCATTGCGCAGACTTACCTTAAGATCATGAACCGCTTCTGTGAGCAGTTCGGCCTTACCCCTTCCTCCCGGAGTCGTATCGTTGCTGATAACGGCGAGGATAAGGAAAGTGATACGATGGAGCTTTTGCTCTTTAAGGGAGGCGGCGGATAGTGTTTGATGAGGAAAAGGCGAAGCGTACCGTGGATTTCATTAACTGCCTGAAACATACCAAGGGGCAGTGGCGGGGGCAGCCCTTTGAACTGCTTCCGTGGCAGGAGGCCATCATCCGGGATGTGTTCGGCACGGTGAAAGAAAACGGGTACAGGCAGTACAACACTGCCTATGTGGAGATTCCCAAAAAGAATGGAAAATCAGAGTTGGCGGCGGGCGTTGCTCTGTATATGACCTGCGGCGATAATGAATGGGGCGCGGAGGTTTATGGCTGTGCCTCTGACCGTCAGCAGGCATCCATCGTCTTTGATGTGGCGGTGGATATGGTGGAGCAATGCCCCGCACTGAAAAAGCGCATTAAACCCGTCATGTCAGTAAAGCGGATTGTCTATAAGCCGACAAACAGCTTTTACCAAGTATTATCAGCGGAGGCTTATACGAAGCATGGCCTGAATGTCCATGCGGTTATTTTTGATGAATTGCACAGCCAGCCGAACCGGGAGCTGTTCGATGTCATGACCAAAGGCTCTGGCGATGCGAGGACGCAGCCATTATTCTTCCTGATCACCACGGCAGGCACAGACCGCCATTCCGTGTGCTTTGAGCAGCACCAGAAGGCGGAGGATATCCTGCAGGGGAGGAAGATAGACCCCACATTCTATCCCGTTATCTACGGTGCGTCCGATGATGCGGACTGGTCATCAGAGGAAGTGTGGAGGAAAGCCAATCCCTCGCTTGGGCATACCATCGACATTGAGAAAGTGCGGAATGCCTATCTGAGTGCAAGGGACAATCCGGCAGAAGAAAATATCTTCCGGCAGCTTAGACTAAACCAGTGGGTGAAGCAGTCCACCAGATGGATGCAGATGGATAAATGGGATGTCTGCGCCTTTCCCGTAAATGAACGGGAACTGCTCGGACGGGAGTGCTATGGCGGGCTTGACCTGTCAAGCTCCATTGACATCACCGCTTTCGTCCTGGTATTCCCTCCCCGGAACGACACAGAAAAGTACATCCTCCTGCCATACTTCTGGATACCGGAGGAAAATATGCGTCTGCGTGTGCGCCGAGACCATGTGCCTTATGACGTGTGGGCGAAGCAGGGATTTTTGCAGACCACGGAGGGTGACGTGATCCACTATGCTTTTATAGAGAAATTCATTGATGATTTGGGAAAGAAGTTCCACATCAAAGAGATTGCTTTCGACAGGTGGGGTGCGGTACAGATGGTGCAGAACTTGGAGGGGCTTGGCTTTACGGTGGTTCCCTTCGGGCAGGGGTTTAAGGATATGTCGCCGCCCTCCAAGCGGCTGATGGAGCTTGTACTGGAGAAGAGCATCGCCCACGGCGGGCATCCGGTACTGCGGTGGATGATGGATAATATTTTCGTCCGCACGGACCCGGCAGGGAACATCAAGCCAGATAAGGAAAAATCTACGGAGAAGATTGACGGTGCTGTGGCTGCCATCATGGGGCTTGACCGGGCAATCAGGAACGAGGGAAATAAAAGTAGTATTTATGATGAAAGAGGGATTCTAATTTTATAGTAGATGTGGTATGATTATGATATACAAAATGCCACATATCTTGGAAAGAAATAATTATATACAGGTGAAAAAATGATTAAAGATGCCTTGGAAATCGAAAAAATAAATACAGATGCCGATTCCAACTTGAAAGGAATCGGTTTACAAAAGGTACGGGCAGCAGAGAGATTGTTGAAAGCTTTAATTGATGGAAAAAGGGCAGTGTTTTGTACGATAGAGCATATTGACGATGTTTTAGAAATTGATGTGGATGGAGAAAAGACGGAATATACAACAGAACAGAATAAATCGTATACGTCTGGTTTTTCTATGAATAGTCAGGAAATTAAAAATTCATTGCGAATTTTCTTTGATAATTGGCGTAGTGTGGTCGAATCATCAGAAAGTATGCGTTTTGTTTTTTATACAAATGCTCCAATATTAAAAGAGAAAAAAGTGGGTGTGTTAAAAAATATCAAAGAGGAACTTCCGGAGCAGGCACTGATTCAGTTACTAATAGAAAAAGAGTATGAAAGTGCCTTTCCGTTTGTCCTTCCCATAATGAAAGATTATTATATAGAACAACATAAAAAGCATACACAGGATATAGGCATCTATGAACAGTTGTGGGAATCCATGACATTTGAAAAATGGAAATCTTTTTTTGATTTAATTGAATGGAATTTTGAGCAGAAAGATGAAAAAGAGGTAAGAGGAGAAATTGAAGAACTGGTTAGACAATTATGTTGTAAATTTAATGTTGAATTAAAATATTCGGACAAAATCACTGCTCAGATTTTGGATATGGTTGAATTTAGGACAAGTGAGACAGATTTTTTGCATCGAATGGTGCATGTGGGAGAAATAAAATCTCTATTTTTGGAATTGGCACAAGAATCGAAAATACAAGAGAAATTGGATCCTCTTCATGCAAAATGGGATTCAATAAAGTGTGATGATATAAGGGATATTAATGATAAGTTTTTAGGAGTATGTCCGGATTTTGATATGGATTTATTAGAAGAATTAGAGGAAGAATATATTGAAGGTGCATTTGAACAAAATCAGCATCAAAATCATAAACAAGTAAAGGCATATAATTATCGAGTATATGGAGTGTGTAAAAGGATTGTTAAACATGTCATAAAAGAAAATGGAAATGTGTTATCACAAAATCAAATTGAAAATATTATTGAAAATTTAACAGATGAAGCAGAAAAATTGATTCTTGATAAGGCAAAAACATATAGTGTGGCATTTGAGGACAGGGATATGGTAAGAAAAACTATATTGTTGCTTTTTCAAGAATGCTATTTGGCATTTGATTAGGAGGGAAAAGATGGACAGTAAAAAAAGAATGATGTTCATTTTGGAAGAGGATTATTATTTTATAACGATAAAAATCCTTTCTATCCTGACTGCATTAGAATGTGATGAAAAGCCATTTGAAGATCATCGTAAATTAGGAATAATTTTTGAGTTTATTAAGGATGAAAAAAATTTTAATTTTTTACAAAAGCTTTTGAATAATAAGGAGCTTGATTTATTTGATAACGAAAGAGCTATAAAGATATTTTGTGAATCAAAATTAGATGTTTCTGTTATTAAAAGGGTATTATTTTTTCTGGAAAAACAAGAGATGTTAGAACTTAGCCGGAGTATAAAAAATAGCAATATTAATGTAATGCTTAAAAGGGTAGACAAATTCAATGAGTTAGTTAATGAAGGAATCTTAGATGATGATTTAGAGCGATGCAGGACAGTCAAAAGATTGATACCACGGCTTAGAAGTTTAAAGTTAGATACATTACAGACAAAAATATTTGGATATAATGAGGTGGAGAAATGGGAAGATTAGCTGTAAGAAGGGTGGTTTATAGCGGCAAAAACTACAGTTTTGAATCTCCTTATTTGAATGATGGAATCGTAATTATGGAAGGTGTAAATGGGCATGGAAAAAGCACATTTATGAATCTAATATATTATGGTTTAGGGGGAAGAGTATCAGCTTTTAATAAGAGTGATGAAAATTCCAATAGCAAACATAATGAAATCTATAATGATGAAAATAATTATGTAGAATTAGAAATAGAAATAGATTCTAAAAGGTATGAGCTTACCCGCCATATAGGTAATAATTCAATATTTATAGTAGGAGAAGACCAGGAGGTAATTGAAACTTGTGTGTTTAGAAACCAAAGTGATGAAGACACAATGGTTTTTTCTGATTGGATTTTATCTAAATTGCATATAGAAGTTTTTGATATAGTACAAGGAACAAAAAGTTTCAAACTCAATTTTTCTGATTTGATGCGTTTGATTTACCATGACCAGTCCACAGAAGTAGATAAGATTTATAAAGAAGCAGATAATTCTAATTTTCTTTCGGATTCTTTAGAGATTAGGAAAGCAATTTTTGAAGTGTTATTGGGAAGAGTTTATAATGATTATTATTTTGCATTAGGACAATATAAAATAAAACTCAAAGAATACGAAAAAGTTCAGGCAGTCATGGATAGCTATGATGATTTTTTAGGAGAAGTTTTAGATTATGATTTGGCAAATGTTCTTCATATCGATTCGATGATTAAAGAAAACCAAGAAATGCTTGAAAAAGTGAAAATCGAAAGAGACATCGCAACAAACCAAAAAAGTAATTCTGATGAGATATTAAACTTGATTGAGGAACAGAAAAATATTCTTGTTCAAAAACAGGCTGAAAAAGATAATTATATACAGGCGAGAGTGTCCATTGGTCAATCAATAGATAAAGTGTTGTTTTTGATTGATGAAGCGGAAAAGGAATTGCAAGAAATAGAAAAAATAAGACTTGTTAATAAAAAATTAAATTTATTTACGCCAAATACATGTCCATACTGTTTGCGAGAGGTAGAAAGAAAAGAGGGCAAGTGTATTTGCGGAAACGATATATCTGAAGAACAGTATGAAAAATTTTTTTATACGGATCAGGAATATTTAGATATATTAAAAGTGAAGAAAAAATCAATTCAGTCACTTGGAAAATTATTGGATAAAAAGAATGATAGAATGGAGGGCGCTTTAAAAAAGATAGAGGCAATTAGCAAAGACATTAATAATACGAAGGAATACATTAGAGAACTTACAAAAGATATTACATCAGATTATAATTCGGCATATGTTAGGCAGCTAGATGCACGAGAGCGAGAACTTAATGCTAAAATTGTAGAGTTACAACAAGCGGAAGACTTGGCGAAAAAGAGAGAAAAGATAGCCAGCCAATTGATTAAGTTAAAAAATGAAGTTGATGGATTAAAAAATAAAGTTGATTCTTATCTGACTTCTGCTAAGGAGGATATGTTTTTAAAAAAGAATGATTTTAGTGAAATATATCTCGACTTAATGAAGCAGGCAGATGAGCATTGCTATTCTGCCTATATTGGTGATGACTATATGCCCAATATTAATTTGAGTGCATATCGTGAGCGTAGCGCATCTGTTCCTAAACGATTAATGTATTTTTTGACTTTGTTAGTGGAAAGCCTAAAAAATGATGTTAACTTTCCTAAATTTTTAATGGTGGATACTCCGAACAAGGAAGGAATAGATAAAGATAATTTGGTAACTAATATTGCTCTTTTGAAAAAAGCTGAAGAGTACACAAAAGATAATAACATGTCTTACCAAATCATTCTAACGACAGGATTAGATACTTATCCGGAAGAATTTAAAGAATTTGTTTTCTTAAAATTGGAAGGCACTAACTATTTGCTAAGCGAAAACGGTAAAAAGAAATAAATATAGTTTATTTAAGGTCAGCATCTCTTCGGAGGTGCTTTCTTTTTGCCCATCTTTAGGGAGGTGTGTATGAAGTTATTATCTATTTTAGGAAATCGTGGTGCAAGGGATAAGCCAAAGGACAGCTACGGCGGTTCGGCTTATTCCTTTTTCTTTGGGAGAAGCACCAGCGGAAAGAATGTGAATGAGAGGACTGCCATGCAGACCACGGCGGTTTATTCCTGTGTGAGGATATTGGCGGAAGCTGTTGCTTCCCTGCCAATCCATGTTTACCGCTATACGGAAACGGGAAAGGAGCGTGTGTATGACCACCCATTGTACTATCTGCTCCATGACGAGCCGAACCCGGAGATGACTTCCTTCGTGTTCCGGGAGACGCTCATGAGCCACCTGCTGATCTGGGGCAATGCTTACGCACAGGTCATCCGTGACGGGAACGGCAGGGTGCTTTCCTTATACCCGCTATTGCCGGATAAGATGGAGGTTGACCGTGACGAGCATGGGCAGCTTTTCTACACCTATACCCGGAACACGGATGAGAACCCCAACTTCAACGAATACGGCAGGGTGCGCCTGCGGCAGGAGGATGTGCTGCATATTCCAGGGCTTGGCTTTGACGGGCTGGTGGGATATTCCCCTATTGCTATGGCGAAGAATGCAGTGGGCATGACGCTTGCCTGCGAGGAATACGGTGCGTCCTTTTTTGAGAACGGGGCCACACCGGGAGGCGTGCTGGAGCATCCGGGGGTATTGAAGGACCCGGCAAAGGTAAGGGAGAGCTGGCATTCCGTTTACGGCGGCTCCAGGAATGCCGGAAAGGTGGCTGTACTGGAAGAGGGCATGAAGTACCAGCAGATCGGGATTCCCCCGGAGGAAGCACAGTTCTTGGAAACAAGGAAATTCCAGATTGATGAAATCGCAAGGCTGTACCGGATACCGCCGCACATGGTCGGGGATTTGGATAAGAGCAGCTTTTCCAACATCGAGCAGCAGTCACTGGAATTCGTGAAATATACCTTAGACCCGTGGGTGATCCGGTGGGAGCAGTCCATACAGAGGGCGCTCTTCCTTCCGCAGGAGAAGAAGCAGTATTTTGTGAAGATGAATGTGGACGGCCTGCTGCGCGGAGATTATGAGAGCCGGATGAAAGGTTATTCCATCGGCATACAGAATGGGTTTATGTGTCCGAATGATATACGGCGGTTGGAAAGCATGGACCTGATACCCGTGGAGGAGGGTGGTGAATACTTCCTCACCAACGGGAATCTATGTCGGCTTAAAGACGCAGGAATATTTGCCGGGAAGGGGCAGGGAAATGAGATGCAGGAGGAATAAATTTATAAAGACAGGTGGGAGATATTCTGCCTGTTTTTTCTATGCAGAAATTCGGAAAGAGAGGTAGCAGGAGTGAAGAGGAAATTCTGGAACTGGATCAAAAATGACGTGGGAGGGGAGGAGGAGCGCACCCTCGTGCTGAACGGTGAGATTTCGGATGAAACGTGGTATGGGGATGAGGTGACACCTGCCCTTTTTGCAAAGGAGCTGAATGCTGGGAGCGGCAATATCACGGTGTGGATCAATTCACCGGGCGGCGATGTGTTCGCCGCGGCACAGATTTACAACCTGCTCATGGAGTACAAAGGCGATGTGACCGTGAAGGTGGACGCACTGGCGGCATCGGCAGCGTCCGTCATCGCTATGGCGGGAACCACGGTGCTGATGTCCCCGGTGGCCATGATGATGATACACAATCCCATTACCGTGGCAATCGGTGATTCCAAAGAGATGCAGAAGGCGGGCGAGATGCTGAATGAAGTGAAGGAGGGCATCATGAACGCCTACGAGATAAAGACCGGGATGGACAGGAAGAAGATTTCACACCTCATGGATGCGGAGTCTTGGTTTAACGCAAAGAAAGCCGTGGAGCTTGGCTTTGCGGACGGCATCCTGCATGAAGGGGAAGATACAGAAGATGTGGCAGGCGAAAAGGAACTGGAGGGGCTGATGTTCTCCCGGACAGCGGTGACCAATTCCCTGCTGACCAAGCTGATTCCGAAAAAGCCGGAGGCAAAAATACCCATTGAGCAACTGGAAAAAAGACTGCAACTGTTATCACATTAATTTTATGGAGGGAAATGCTATGAGCAAGATTTTAGAACTGAGGGAGAAACGTGCAAAGGCATGGGAGGCGGCAAAGAAGTTCCTGGACAGCAAGCGCGGTGAGGACGGGTTGCTTTCCGCAGAGGACACCGCCGCCTATGAGAAGATGGAAAAAGAAGTGGTGGATTTGGGGAAAGAGATCGAGCGCCTGGAGCGGCAGGCCGCCATTGACGCGGAACTGAACAAGCCCACCTCCGAGCCGATCACCAACAAGCCCAGCAATAACCCGGACGGTGAGGAAAAGACGGGCAGGGCAACGGATAAATACAAGAGGACGTTCTGGAACGCCATGCGGAGGAAGAATTTCTTCGATGTGGAGAACGCCCTGCAGGTGGGGACGGATTCCGAGGGCGGCTACCTTGTGCCGGATGAATTTGAACACACCTTAGTGGAGGCGCTGGAGGAAGAGAACTGTTTCCGCAGCCTTGCCACAGTGATCCAGACGTCCAGCGGTGACAGGAAGATTCCCGTGGTGGCATCCAAAGGCGAGGCGGCATGGATTGATGAGGAAGGGGCATACCCGGAATCGGATGATTCCTTCGGGCAGGTTTCCATCGGCGCATTCAAGGTGGCGACCATGATCAAGGTATCGGATGAACTGTTAAATGATAACGTATTCAACTTAGAGGCTTACATCTCTAAGGAGTTCGGGCGCAGGATCGGCACCAAGGAGGAGGAAGCCTTTTTCATTGGTGACGGCAAGGGCAAGCCTACAGGCATCCTGAACGCCACTGGCGGCGCTTCCGATGGCGTGACCACAGCAACCGCCAACATCACCTTTGATGACGTGATGGATCTCTTTTATTCCCTGAAAGCGCATTAACGAAAAAAGGCTGTGTGGTTACTGAATGACACCACGGTAAAGGCACTGCGGAAACTGAAAGACAACAACGGCAACTATATCTGGCAGCCGAGTGTACAGGCAGGAGTGCCGGACATGATCTTAAACCGCCCTTACCACACATCTTCCTATGTGCCGGAAGTGGCGGCGGGCAGCAAGGTGATGGCCTTCGGTGACTTTTCCTATTACTGGATCGCTGACAGGCAGGGGCGCTCCTTCAAGCGTCTGAATGAACTGTTTGCAGCAACTGGGCAGGTAGGATTCCTTGCAAGCCAGCGTGTGGACGGCAAGCTGATCCTTTCAGAGGCAGTAAAGACCATGTCCGTGAAGAAATCTGCATCATAAGGAGGTACCGGAAATGGCAATGGTG
>JAAUZD010000038.1 GCA_014804785.1 Lachnospiraceae bacterium | reverse complement strand
CATCAGTCCATTCCGCCACCGGCATGACGCCGTACAGCCGGTACATGGAGGATCTATCCCATATCAGGATGCCAGAAAGCAGGGAATGGCTTGACGACTGTTTCCTTCACAGGGTGAAACGCAGGGTAAGGAATGATTCCACTGTCATGATAGATAAAAAGCTTTATGACGTCCCCATGGAATTCATCCGCTCCACCGTGGAAGTGCGCTACAGGCCTGGAGAGCCGGACAGCGCCTTTATACTTGATAACGGCAGACGCTGCCCCGTGCGGCCTACTGACAAGGCTGCCAATTCAAAAATAAAACGGGACAACGGCTACAGCGTCCGGTATGGAGGTGCATCATGATACCTTTTACCAGTTTTTACGGCATGAGGATGAATCCCTTTGAAAAGGAGCTGCCCTCAAAGGATGCATACATGACCCTCGACATGGAGCAGATGCAGGGAAGGCTTGAACATTTAAAAGACCATCCGGGAATAGGCCTGTTCACGGCCGCCCCGGGACAGGGCAAGACCTTTTCACTGAGGCATTTCTCCGACAGACTTAACCCTAACCTTGTGAAACTTTACTATATATGCCTTTCCACTGTAACTACTGCTGAGTTTTACCGGCAGCTGTGCGTAAAGCTCGGGCTGGAGGTATCCTATAAGAAAACCGTTATGTTCCAGCGGATCCAGGACTACCTGTACTCCATGTGTACGAATAAAAACGTCCACTGCATGGTCTGTCTGGATGAGGCACAGTATTTGAACAGCGATATCCTTAAGGACCTGAAAATGCTCTGCAACTTCTGTATGGATTCCAGAAACTGCTTTTCTCTGCTCCTTTTAGGACAGCCGGTGCTGATGACCATAATGATGAGGCAGCCAAATGAGGCCTTAAGGCAGCGCATCGCTGTCAATTACCACTTCTCCGGTCTTACCGGGAAAGAAGCGGCAGACTATATAAAAGACCGCATGGCATTAGCCGGGGCATCGCCGGGAATTTTTGACGAAAGCGCCGTCACGACGGCTTATGGGAGCTGTAACGCCTCTCTGCGGCAGCTGAACCTCATCCTGACAAAATCTCTGACCATAGGAGCACAGAACAATAAGCAGAACATTGACTCCGATATAGTCTTAGCCGCCGTCAATGACATAGCCCTGCTCTGAACAGGGCAACTGTTCGTAAAATAATTGTTTAACGAAGTGTGCATCTGCATGGCACAATTATCCGGAACCGGCTCTTAGAGGCCGGTTCTTCTGCCATCTGTGGAACCCACATATGGGAATTGTTCTTAAATGAGACACAATAGTTCACTGGCGGTCTCTTCACTCCTTCGGAAAAAGCCTGACAGCTTTTTATATATACATAAGCGGAATACGCTTAAAGCAGGATGACGGGCTGGCTATTTATAATTGTGTAAACAATTCGTAGGGATAATGTGGCGGCAGAGATGTATATGTAGAAATAATGTGAACGAACAGGTCAAAAAAGATTAGCTTTTATCTGTTGTTTAGATTAGCCTCAATGTGCTGTTTTACACCTGACAGGAGCATCCGCAGAGAACACGTTCTTCATGATGAGGTCAAGTTCATCCTGCATACTCTGGTAATCAGTGTAGCTGTCAATCTCCGCAAGGGTGCCGATATTCTCGTTAGGCACTAATTCCTCCGGCAGTTCCCGCACATCATCATCCATCTGCGTTGCCCCTGTGTCTTCCAGTTCTTCTTCATGGGCAGTATCGTCCTCCGCCACTGTTTCAGAACTTTCAGCCTCCTGCATTTCCTCTGTTTCCGTGTCTTCCTCGCGGACGGCATCAGCTGGAACTGATTCTTCCTCCGGGGCAGGATTTTCCGCAGCCTTTTCCACGGCAGGCTCTTTATCAGGCTCCTTTACAGGCACAGGCTTTTCCGACGGGGCAGGAGAAGTTACCACCGTGCCCGGCTCCGGCTCGCCCTTTTTCAGCCTGTTGATAGCCCTCACAGACATGTCGGGCGATACCTGCTCTTTCAAGTCCTCGGGCATCCCCAGCATGGCTACAAGCTGTGATGCAGAATAGTTGCGGTAACAGTCGGCAATGCTCTCGATGACCTCGCCCTGCTCATCCCTGTCGGCATAATTCTCAATGATGCAGATAAGGTTACAGCAGGTAGTGCGCTTGATATTGCACTCCTTTTCCGCATACTCGTAGATGCTCTTATAATTGAGCACGCGGAACATGTTATTCCTGTGTATCCAGTGCAGTTGAAAGCCGATTGTCACGAACGAGTTCTGGATGTTCAACATTTCATCGCGGATGACCTGTGAGCGCCTCTGGAACTCCTTTTTCATCTGCTTCAAAGGGGATTCCACTATCTGCGCGGATGCCGTAGTGACAGAGACGGGAGCAGATACGTTTTCAGCCGTGTTACCCTGCTCAGGTTCAGGCTCTTCCCCGGATTCCTCCGTGCCGTTATCTTCCTCTGTAGCCCCTTTCTGGGCATTTTCACCCTCTGCGGCAGGTTCTCCTACTGTGTCATTTTGGGGCTCCGTATCAGCCTCCTGTACTGTCTCAGAGGGTGCCGCGGTCTGTTCTGCATCAGCGGATTCAGGCACAGGGGATTCCGTTTCAGCGGCAGGCATTTCAGCCGTCTCCGGTGCGGTTTCCTGTTTCTGTTCCGCAGAAGATTCTTCCACCGTTTCCGGCTCCACGGCGGCTCCCGTTTCCTCCTGCGCCTTTTCTGCCTTGGGCTTCCTGCCTCTTCTCGGCTTCTTTTCACCGTCTTTGTTGAACGGGACAGGAGCCCCCGCATCTGTTGTCTTCAGTTCCTTTTCTGATTTTCTCATACCGTATATCTCCTTTCTGCCAATTCACGCATGGCTGCGGTAGTTTCCATTATCTTTTCTGCCAGAGCATTCAGACGTGCGGACGCTCCGGCTTGTTCGTAAGAGAGACCGGCGCCGCAAGGCGCAGAAAGCCCCTGCCCGATAGAAAACGAGCAGGGGGTGAGGCATCTGTCAGGCTGTGATTTCCGGTCCCCATTCCTTTCCTGCGTCCTTCTTCTGCGCCTGCGCCTCCGCCTCCGGGAGCCGCCCATAGAAGCTGTGCTGTCTCAGGTCAAATTTAGCAACCTGTTCCGCTTTGCTGCCCCTTGTGAGGAGCCACGCACTGTCAAGCGGCGTGTTGAGTATGGCACTGACGGGCTTATTGACCTGATAGCTGATATATTTTGCTGTCTCAAGGTCACGCCCCGCGCCAAGACAGAGCAGGTTATCGCAGTTATTAAGTATCGTCATTGCCCTTGCCTGCCCGTAGAGCGATTCTAACTGTGAAAGCGACTGGATGATGACACTCACGGAAATCTCGCGCGAACGGATAACGGAAATAATTCTGTCAAAATCCGGTATCACCACGTTTGACGCAAAATCATCCAAGTAGAACCTCACAGGCACTTTCAGTCTGTGCCCCGGGCTTTTGTCCGCAAGGTCACACAAAGTATGCAGGGCTTGTGCATAAAAGACGTTAGCCAGACGGTACAGAGAGTCGTCTGTATCGGATATGTTTAAAAACACAGCCACCTTTTTCCGTCCAAGTTCTTTTATGTTGATTCTCCTTGGGTTATCAAAAATCCTCCTTGCCCCGCCGAATGAGAGCGGAGCAAGCTTGGTAGACAAAAAGCTGAAAATACAGGCAGCGGTCTTTTCCGCATCATTGACAGACTGGTATAGCCTGTAACGGGAGAGCGCGAAACTGTCAGGGTCTATCACTTCCAGTTCGTTCATAAGCTTTTTATATTTTCCGTTCCTGCCCATCTCGCTGATAAGCCGCACCACGCTCCCAAGATGGCGCTCATCCTCCGGCAGGGCTTCAAGGACGTAGCTGATGGCAGATTCAAGATATATCCTTGCTGTCAGTTCCCAATAAGGGTCATGCCGGCTCTCAACTGGCATCAGGCAGGCGGCAAGGGTCAGGATATCCTGTTCTCGATAATGCCCGTCATTGTCCTGCCTGATATAAGCAAGGGGATTGTAACCATATGGGGATAAGTCACAGTCGGCAAGGTTCAGCTCAATCACCTTATATCCCTCCTGCGCAAGGAGCGTTCCGACATCTGAACGGAGCGCCCCCTTTGTGTCCGTAACAATCATGCTCCCACTGCACTGCATGATATTTGGTTTAACATATCCTCTTGTCTTGCCTGCGCCGCTCGGGCCTATGATTAAGTCGTTGTTATTGAGCCCGGTAAGCCATGTGTCGTTGCTGATGGTATGCCCGTCCGCAAGGATTCTGTAAGTATTCTCCATGATATTTCCACCTCCTTATATCTCATGGATGATGCGGTCGGCAAGGTGCCAGTCAACCGCTTCCTGTGCATTGAAATAGCTGTCTGTCTTCGTCTTCTCATAGACTTCCTCAATGGTATGCCCGGTATGCTCCGCAAGAATCTCGGCAACGGTCTTTCTTGTCTCCATGAGCCGCCTGCTTGCTTCTTCCACGCTCAATGCGCTGCCCTGAATGCCCGTCGTGAGCGGGTCGTGTATCATGACTTTCGCATGTGGCAGGATGTCCCGGCTGTCGCCTGCGGCAAACAGCAGTGAGCCCATGGACGCCGCCATGCCGACGCACACAGTCCTTATCGGGCATGAGACCGCCGCCATTACGTCATACAGGGCAAGACCGTCAATAACGGAGCCACCGGGACTGTTGATATACATGGTAATTTCTTTCTCTGGGTCTGCGGAATGTAAGTAGCGCAGTTGCAGGATAAGGGAATAGACGGATTCCCTCGTTATCTCGCCGACAACCTCAATGGAGCGGCGGCTGTTGAACAGTTCGTCCTGAATTGGACAGTATGTAGTTCCTTCGGAACTTTCTTTGATAATGTGTGGCGCTAAAAGGTACATTTCCATCTTATCTTCCTCCTTTTTTCCAGTTGATGTGATTGTCACAGAAAGGCTCAATGAGTATGCGGTAGATTATCTCGTCGCAGACAAGTTCTGGCATTTCACCGCGGTACGCCTTTGAGAGAACCTCCGCAATAAAACTGTCAGAGACCTCTCCATATTTGTCATCTGACGCCATGCAGTTGTAAATGTCTGAGTAATAAAAATCGCCGCGCATATCGGCGGACAGCGCATAGAAATAGCAGAGTGTGTCAAGCCAGCAGACAGCCGGGTATACATGCTCCCCGTTGCCACAGGCGGCAAGCCTGTCTTCAAGCTTCTTCTTTTTTTGCATCCTGTTGTGCCTCCTTCCATAATCTGTAAGCTTCATTCATGGGAGCCGCAAACAGACGTAGCAGCTGCCTGTGTGGGAGCACGCCCTGTCCGGGTCTCCTGCGCCTGCTTATCATTATTGCCGCTTCGCGGACAGTCATTTTTTCCAGCTGTTCCGGCGGTATGCCGAGCGCCATGCCAAGTTTTAAAGTGCCGTCTTTCATATAGTCTGATAACGACATTTCAGCAAAAGTGCGCACCGCACATGCGTCATGCTCCGGGTGGATGCGGCGCCGTCCTGCTTTTTCAAGCTGTTCCTCAAGTGATATCTTTTTATATCTCATAGGTTCCCTCCTCCTCCGGCACTCTGCCGGGTCTTTAACACTTTACAAAAAGGTAGCCGGGGCAGTGCAAGCTGCCCAATGCCTTTTGTAAAATATTCCGGAAGCGTGGCGGT
>JAAUZD010000037.1 GCA_014804785.1 Lachnospiraceae bacterium | reverse complement strand
CTTTATATGCAAGAGAAAATTGCGTAGGGTTTATGGTTGTCTTGGGTAAAGACGAGCGATTAAAGTTTGAAGCCGACAAAGAAAACTACTCAAAGGTAGTTCAAGAGATATATGACAATGCCCACACTTACCACGATGGGAAGTGGGTATTGTTTGAGCCGACGGACACTTCCTTGTTTGATGACTTTATCAGGCTATTGAGTATCAAAAGAAAGCCGAACAAAAAGTAAAGATAAATTTCAATTTAGCAAGGTAAAAATAATGAACGATACATTGGTATTTCCCGATAGAGTGCAATTCCGAAATTGGCTAACCGCAAATTGTCTTTCTACCGACGGCGTTTGGCTTTTGTTCGGTAAGCACGGTGATCCGAAAACGATAAGAGCGGATGAAGCATTGGAAGAAGCTCTTTGCTTTGGTTGGATAGACGGGCAAATGCAAAGCATTGATGATAATACTTATAAAAAGTATTTTTCTATGCGCTGAGCGAATAGCAAGTGGTCGGAGAAAAATAAAGCATTGGTAAAAGTTCTTGAAGAACGTGGACTTATGACCGATTTCGGCAGGAATAAAATTGAAGAAGCCAAACAAAACGGACAATGGGATGCCCAAAAACCTGCAGCGGTTACGGAAGAACAAATTGCCGAGCTTGCCGAAATTTTGAAAGCCTATGAACCTGCCTATACTAATTTTTCGGCAATGCCATTATCGGTAAAGAAAACGTATGTAAAAGCCTATTTGGATGCCAAAACGGATGCAGGGCGCGAAAAGCGAATTGCTTGGATGGTAGGGCGGCTTAATAAAAATCTAAAACCGATGTAAGATAAATTTCAATTTATCGTAACAAAGCATTAACGGAAAATAAGTTATGAATTATTACGTTGTATGCCCCGAATGTGGGTATAAACTGTTAAAGGCTGGCAACGGCTCTAACATAGAAATCTATTGCCCGAAATGTAAAGCAAAATTGCTTATAAGCATAAGCGACGACAAAGTGCTTATACAAAAACAAGTTGCCGATAAAACTTGACTAACGCATAAAGTAATCTATTATTAGTATTACCACGCCACCCCGTAACACTGTAACACTTTTGGGTGCGCTATTGTAAAATCGGCTATTATTCAATAAAAAATGACAAAATACTCTTTATGCCTTGTTGTACCATTTAGGGTGGGTATGGGTGGGCTTATCAAAAATTTAAGGAGTATCAAATATGGAAAAGAAAATACCGCTCGGAATAAGCGTTATCTATTTCAACGACGAAAACAAAAATATTTATGCCAAACTGCCGCCCGATAAAGAGCAAGCAAAAAAGCTGTCAAAGCGTATCTATAAAAGTATTATGACAACTATTTCTACAAACCAAGATCGCGATAAGTATATTTAAGTGCAATAAGATTTATACAATAGTGTTTTATATGTATTTGTTTTGCTTCTAAAATTAGTGCAAATAACAGATATGGGTTTTAGAAGATTTGCATATAGCTTTATACTATTTAGAGAAAAAGTACTTAAAATCATTTTACATTTTTCATTTATCGCTTGCAAAAAATATAAAATAATGATAAAATAATTTAGAGGTATAGAAATGTATTTTGAATGGTTATACACTCAATTTATAGACAACGATACCTTTGTCAATATTATTCTACATAGAACGAGTATGTTTGGGGACAGTAATGTTCCATATATATCTTTTTGTATATATAACAATTCTGATGGAATTTTGCACAAACGCTATGTACTTTCAGAAAATGTATTTAATCAACTTTATAATGCCTTTCTCTGTATTGATAGTAAAGAAATAAACTTTGAATTTGAAGATATTTCTTTTAATGGCATTTTTTATAATTTAAACAGAAAAAATATATGCGAAATTTTATATTCTGAACAAAACAAGCAGTCATTATGGGAAGTTCTTATACCCGATGGCGAATTTAGAGGCTCGATTTGTATTCAAGGTTTTAAATACAAATTAAATGCAAAAGTTTATCAAGATAAACAATACGGGAACTTGTTAATTCAAGATTTTTTAAAAGAATGGAATTGGTGTGTTATTTCAGAACCCCAAAAAACAAAATGTTGTTTTACTTTGAAGTGTTGTAATGGAATTGAAAGAACAATAAAGTGGGTTTGTGATAAATATGAATTGAAAATTGAACATGTTGATTCTAACGAAGAGCATTTTTTTAGTGTAATGCAAAACGAAAATACTAAATATATGCCCAAGCTATGGCAAGACAAAGAAATGATATTTATTCAAAAAGAAACCCCTTTACGTAATAGGTATGAGAAAATAGATAAATTGTTTTTTAATTACAAACGATTTGTATGTAAAAATAGAAATGGAGTATTATGTGGCGTTTGTGAAAATATGAAGATAACAAAAGGTTAGTATAAGGAGATGATATTATGTCTATTACAAAAGAATTTGATGCTGTAATTTCCTCTACAATTTATCAAGAAAACGGTTTTAAAGATTATAGATTTATTGCTGAGCAAGTAGCAAATTCGTTGGGTTTTACTGTTTTACGTAATAGTGAAAAACCCGGCGCGACGCAACAACAGTTTGAAAATTGTATGAAAAACGATTTTCCTATTTTTATTGCTTTAATTGGAGAAAAACTTACGGAAAATGTTAAAAATGAATATCAGCTCGCACTAAAATTAGGATTGCCAATAATTACATTAATTAAGACTGAATCTGATAATATAATATCTACTCCTGTGAAAAATAATCTTTGCTCTATATCTCGATATATATATGAAAAGGATTGCAGCACCTTTTGCGATTGTGAGAGTTTATATATTTCATTAAAAAATCGCTTATTGGATTATAATAAAACTTTTCGGCAAAATAAAATTAATTTATTGAAATCTAGATCTGAAATTTATCCTTATACTACCAACATGATATGTCAAGCAAAGCATTTAGTCGTTTTATGTCAGAAATCTTCGACACTATTATTAGGTTCAAGAAATATCGATATTGAAGAAAGGTGCTATAGCGAATTAACTAAATGGGTTGAGTTAGCAGATAATAAAATGCATTTTATACATATATTTTCGAAAAAATATACACTAAAAGAATTGAAAAATAATGAATATACTTCAATAAATAAAGCAAAAGAGAAACTTTTATCGATAATGCAAAAAACAAAAGCAAATATCTCTTTGCGAACATCAGAAACTCTTAATCCTTGCGTAGTGGCAGACCATAATATGCTTTTTTCACTTCAATTAGGAAATACAACACAATATGTGGAATTGCCTGGTGCATTTATAAGCAGTAAAAACGCTGAGGAAATAATTAACCCTTTAAAGCAAAGTGGCACTTTTTATTGTTCTAATAATAGCGAGAATGTGCAGAATATGCATTCTTTAATTAATAAGCTATACTCATAAATAGAAATATTGTTTATACTGGTTTAACATAATTATTATTTTGTGTAGTACAAAAGCTATCAAAGAATATATTTCATTGATAGCTATTTGCACGATACAAGACAAATATAAACAGTTATGATTGATTTGTAACTGACTGTTTGCCGACTCACTGATAGCCCGACAGTGGCAAGTCAACACTGCAATAATATTCCCGTCGGTTCACCTTGTATATTACTATGTTCTTTTTAGCGGCAAAGCGGTGCACCAATCACAACCTAATTCGAACTTTGAATAGGTTGTGATTTTTTATTATAATTCATTCAAATAATTTTGTAATCTTTCAGCGAATTTGCCTATGTGTACGCCGTCAATAAACGAATGATGGGCTTGAACTGGTAATGGCATAACAATTCGTCCGTTTTTCTCTTGATACTTTCCCCAATCAAATAATGGCGTTGCATTATCCTTTTTGCCAGAATTTGTATGAGAAATATGCGTATACGCTATCCACGGCATTGGAAAACATTGAAAAATATCATTTCCCAAAGGTCCTGTAAAATACACTTTTTGCTCGTTTGCAATTTTACTAGCCAACTCAACATATTCCACAATATTGTCTTTCATAGGTACATTAACTACTTTGAACAATTCAGTTTCTTTGTTAAGATATGTAAATACAGTGTCAATTTTATCAAACAAAACAATTTTGTCATCTAAAAATCTATACCTAAATTCTTCTATTTCATTTGCACACTTACATACAGCATAAACCATTGCAAGTGTAAATGACATTTTTTGAGCCTTAATCTTTGATAGAAAATTTGTAACATCGACTTCGAATGTTACGCAAAATGCAGGCTCAATACTGTTTAACATCACTTCAAAGTAATGCTATACTATTGATATTATTAGTTTATGGGAGAAATATATGAATATTAAATGGAACGCTGACAAATACAATAAAGATTTTACTTTCGTAAATCAATATGGGAACGCCTTACTAGATATGATTGAGGGAGAGAATCTTTCAGTTCTCGACTTGGGGTGTGGAGATGGAAATTTAACCAAGTCCTTGTATGAACAAGGATATAAAGTTGATGGAATGGATGCTTCGAATGAAATGCTTGAAATAGCAAAATCAAAATACCCAGAGATTAATTTCATTCTTTCCGATGCACCTAATTTTTCGATAGATTGTAAATATGATGTTGTTTTCTCAAATGCTGTTTTTCATTGGATTGATAGTAATAAACAACTTAAAATGCTACAAAATGTTTACAATTCATTAAAGACAAATGGACAGTTTATTTTTGAATTTGGTGGATATGGTAATACTGCATTAATTCACAATGCACTTAAAATAGAGTTCGAAAAGCGTGGATTAACTTATGTAATGCCGTGTTATTTTCCCACGATTGGAGAATATACCACTCTTTTGGAAAAAGCGGGTTTTCTTGTCCGCAATGCCATACTCTTTGATAGACTAACGGAATTGAAAGGGGAAAATGGATTATACGATTGGATTAAAATGTTTGTAAAAACTCCATTTAAGAATATAGACATAACAACGGAAAATGAAATTATTAATGCGGTTGTAAATTCGCTCAAATTAGTGCTTTTCCAAAATGGGAAATGGTATGCTGATTATGTTAGATTAAGGTGTAAAGCAATAAAAAATTAAATTAGTAGTTGTCTATACAGTTTTATTGTAAATAAAAATCACAACCTATTCAAAGTTCGAATTAGGTTGTGATTGGTGCACCATTACGGGCGTATAAGAACACGCCGACGAAAGAGAAATCGCAGTCGCGGTTTCTTTTTCTTTTGCGTTTTAAATTATTACAATATTGCGAATAAGGGTATATTGTGTTGTTATGGCTTGTAAATTTAGTTTGCTTTTGCTATAATGATCGTACGCTACGAAGCAATAGCTTGCGATTATAAACAGTAATTTAACGAATACAGGACGAGAACATACTCGTCCTTTTTTATGCCATAATATTAAATTCCGTAAATATGCTTGACAAGTTAATGCAGATGAACTAAACTAGTTAATATATATGAATTAGTTGGCGGAAATAACATGGATAAGTATTTTTTTGCGAACGCGGTGCTATCCGTTTTCTGTAAAAACTATATGGGATTAAAAAAAGGACTTCCCGTCCGTCCAAGTGAAATGGGTGTGCTTAATATCATTTCTGAAACGGAAGGTCCACATACACCTGTTAAACTTGCAGAAATGTTGAAAGTGTCGAAACCGATGATTACGGCACATATCACTTCGCTTGAAAACAAAGGATATATTATCAAAAGTCCGTCGCCGCAGGACAAACGCGCCTACCACATTCTGCCGACTGAAAAAGCGCAAGCTCTTGTCCAAAAAGCAAAAGCCGACTTAACACATAAACTCGATTGGCTGATAGATGGGCTTGGGCAAGACGACTTTAACTCTTTGGTAGCATTGGCGGAGAAAGCAAACAAAATTATTGAGCGCAATGATTAAGAGGCGTGATTATGCAAAACAATGAAATTGAAAAAGCCATACCGTGGAACCCGTGGCACGGATGCAAAAAAGTAAGTGCGGGCTGTAAAAATTGTTTTGTTTACAAAATGGACAAAAGATACGGCAGAGACACCGCAAAAATCGAAAAGGGCAAAACCACCTATGAGCTGAAGGACAAGGACTGTCCGCCGAATTCTTTGGTGAAGCTCTGTTTTTCTTCCGATTTTTTTATCGAAGAGGCAGATGCGTGGCGAGACGGGTGTTGGGATTTTATCAGAAGAAGAAAAGACTGCAAATTTGTGCTCACGACCAAACGCCCCGAAAGGATAAAAAATAGCGTTCCTCCCGATTGGGGCGATGGCTGGGAACACGTTTATATCAGTATTTCCATTGAAAATCAGGAAATGGCGGATTTCAGGCTGAAACATTTTCTGGAAGCGCCGGTCAAGCACAGGGAAGTTTTTTGCTCGCCGCTTATCGGCCCTATTTCTTTGGGAAAGTACCTTGACACAGGGCTTATAAAGTGCGTCAACGTTGGCGGCGAAATGGCACCAAAAGCGGACGTGCGCCCCATTGAGTTTGAATGGGTAAAGAACTTGTATCTTGAAGCCAAAGAAAGGAATATCGAATTTTATTTTCATCAATGCGGCTCGATGTTTTTGAAGGACGGAAAGAATATCGGCAAATGGAATCTCAACGAACAAATTGCCCGCGCCGAAGAAATTCAGCACGAACTTGAAAGAACATTCGGAGACATTTCAATGTAGTCGCAAGCGAACTTGGCTATGTTTTCGCCAGACAATAGCAAAGCAAAAGGCACTTGACCCCAATCGCCATTTTACATATACTAAATGAAAATCATATTGATCGGCAGGTGCTACCGAGTGCTTGCAAATGCAACGGCATTTTACTTATATCGTCAGGTCTTGGAAGATATAAGCAAAGTGCCATTTTTTTTGAGGTGCAATGAAAAAGTTTCTAGAAAGTATCACTCTCGTTGAATGGCTGATTTGGGGGATTAGCGTAATTTCAATCATTGTATCTTTCTTTGCTTTCAAAAACACGCAATACCTCTATTTGGTCGGTTCGTTAATCGGCGCAACCGCTTTGATATTTGTTTCAAAGGGCAATCCTATCGGGCAGTTTTTGACGATAGTTTTCAGCGTATTTTACGGCATCATTTCGTATTCGTTTCGTTACTATGGCGAAAT
>JAAUZD010000036.1 GCA_014804785.1 Lachnospiraceae bacterium | reverse complement strand
ATAAGAAAATACGTGACAATTTGAGAAAAAGTGTTTGGAATCAAGAACAATGAAAATGGCAACAAGCCTTGAAAATACAGGAAATAAAGGAGTTTTAGCGTTATGATAAAAATACTTTTTGTGTGCCACGGCACCACAGTGGATAGCCGGGATTTATCGGCACTTGTGGGGCAAAACGGGGCAAAGCTTGGCATTTGAGACGGTGGGGTACTACGGTTTTACTACGATTGAGGAAACGAAAAAAAGAGCCTGCATTTCAAGCCCTTTTCCCATGATTTTAGGACATCTGTGGCGGCTCCGTAAACAGCCGTTTTTCTAAAAGCATCTCCCTGCAGTCGGAAAAACCAAGCAGGTAGGCGAGCATCCCATACCGGGAGCCAAGCGCGTTCTGCTCGCTGACATAGCGGTCAATCAGCAGCCGGACTTCTTCTGGCAGTTCCAGTTCTTCCAGCCTGCCGGAGTATTCGTCAGACTTCCGGATGATCTCCTGATACTGCCCATCACTGTTTGTGATACCATTCATAACGCCATTCATACGGACACCCATGAGCTGGTACAATGCAGATTCCGTTTCCATCCAATCCCTCCTTCCGTGGTGTCGTATATTACCTCTGAATTGGGGAGTTATCAAGTGGAAAAAGAAAAAGCCGGAATACCTTGTAGCATCTGGTGTTTTCTGTTAGAATACATCTATGGGGTACTGCCATAACGGGTAGGCGGTCAGTCCTTCTCAACAGAGGGACTATCCCTCTGATTACGGGTAAAACCGGGAAAGGAGGGATTGCTTATGAGTGACTATGAACTGCTGACAATCGTTCTGATGATCCTTGGGATTATCGTGTCGATTCTGATAGCATACATAAATCATACAAAAAAGTAACCGCCCCAGCCAAGGATACGGTTACTTTTTATTTGAGTAATTAAACTTTGGACTGACCGTCTATCGGCAGTACCTCTTTTTGTATTTTTATTGTAGCAGATTCCCATGCGCCTGTCAAACGCTGCGGAGCGTTCTCTACGAAAATTATTTTATGCTAGATTTGACATAAAAACAAGATATTCTGTTAGAAAAGCCAATATTTTCTGTTGGTTTTTGTCATAAAATGGGAGATATTATCGAATCGTGTCAGGGTGTCTTAGTTTCCGGTGGATAAAGTTGCGGAAAGCCCAGAAAGCCCGTAAATACGGCATTTCTCCCACTACATAGGTCTGAAAGTTACATTATTTTCTTGTGTTTTTAAGGGCATTTTTACATTCAAGAGTGGGTGAACTTCTGTTCTGGGGTTCTTTTGCCAAAAAGTATAAACCTTTTGGCGAAAGTCGGATACAATTTGGCGAAAGTGATACCTTTTGGCAAAACCTTATACGATTTGGCAAAAGTGATACCTTTTGGCAAAACCCCCATACAATCTGGCAAAAGTCGGTAGTTTCGCCAAATTATATAAGGTTTTGCCAAATGATATATGAGTAAAACGGTGAAATAAAAACGGGAAAGTGATAGGGGCTGTGCAGTCTCCTTTTTTGCTTTTCATTCTCGAAAAATAGTCGTTTCACGCCATCGGGTAAAAGGCAGGAAATTTCTACGGTATAATTCAGAGGATGCTATTGCTTTAGTGGGAAAGGCTTTCTGCCGAAGTAATAGGAAATAACGGAATTTGCTAATGGCTGGTGAGGCATATCATAAAAGCACGGAAAATCTGAAATCCTATATGCAGTGCCAGTGGAGCCTTGTGGGAGGAATGGCCGGTACGTTCAGGGAGATGGGATAACGTCAGAATTATTGAGAAAGCATCACTTATCTGTTAGAATATGTGAAAAGATAATTATTCGTTAACAGGATAGGAGTGAAAGCCGTATGCGATATTATCAGTGTGATAAATACCCAATCGAGTTCGTGTTGTCGGAGAATATTGATAAGCACTTTGGCTCCCATAACCATGTAGGGCATTATGTCATATCGGTGGTCATGCAGGGAACGGTGACAGTTTGCCTGGAGAACAGGGAAGCGGCGTGCTGCAGAGGGGATGTGTTTATCATCCCGCCTTATGCCATCCATTCCGTGTGTCAGGGAAAGGATGCGCGTCTGCTGTCTATGTGTATCGGAACTGCTTTCATAGAAGAGACCGATAGGGAAACGGCAGAGGCGATTGCTCAGGATTTATTAAGGGATGCAGCAACGCAGGGCATTTTCGGATGGGAGCAAAGGGAAAAACTGCTGACTTCCGTGCGGACGGTTTACTTTCTCCGCGATAATGGACGTAAAGAGATGGATGCAGGCATAAAAATTCTGGCTGATAAAATGATAAGCCACCCGGAACAGGAACTGCCCATAGAAACATTGGCGGCGGATATTTTTGTCAGCAAATATTATCTCATAAGGAAATTTAAAAGCAGTATCGGAATGACCCCGCACCAGTTCTGTATTCAGAACCGCATAAGGAAATCACAAGGGATGCTGGATGAGGAAAAGACGATCAGCAGGATTGCCGCGGAAATGGGGTTTTATGACCAGAGCCATTTTGACAAGGCTTTCCAGAGGATTGTCGGGATATCCCCATCAGAATATGTCCATTCCAAAAAACGGATAGCGCAGGGTACATAGGGCAATTTTTTACAAGACATGATAGCTTTCGGAGAATATGATTGAAACGTAAGACAGATCACATATTTTATCGGAGGTGCAGAATGGATACATTTGAATTGTTTAATAATGGAAAATTAGTTTTGCCGGAAAAGGAGGCTGGCTTTGCGGAGATCGAATGGTCAAAGCATCCGACATTTGAAGGTGTGGAACTAAAGCACATCATCACGGCAAAGGAAACAGACGGGAAGTTCAGCTACCATTTGGTGCGGATTGCTCCGGGGTGCAGTATTGGGAACCATATCCATGAAACGCAGTTGGAAACGCATGAGGTGATAAAGGGGAGCGGGAGATGTGTAAATGCAGGCCGCACTATTCCGTATGAACCCGGTACAATATCCATCATGCAGGCAGGCGTGCCGCATGAAGTCGATGCGGGTTCAGAGGGGTTATATCTGTTTGCCAAGTTTATGCCTGCATTATATTGAACTGAATAAAAGGATAATAAGCAAGACCGCCGCACTATGGACTTCATTTGCCATATGCGGCGGTCTGCTTTTTTCCCAGGCAGGCCGGGCGGCCTGATAACGGAAATTACTTGGAAAGCAGGGAGGTTAGAGGTAATATGCGAATAACTGATACTTCCGGATTCAGCGTCCGATGTCATTTTTGCCAGACAGTGACTGGCTGGTATAAAAGCGGGGGGGGGTGGCTATGAAAAATAATAGGGGGATATTTTTATGGATTTTCAGTCCAGTTACGCTCTCAAATCGACTATTCACGCTATCGGCATTAAAAATATCCCTGTTTTTCCGATACACGAGATGAGGGCAGAAGGAGGTGGAAATGGTGAAGATTGCGGTCTGTGATGATGAAAAGAACATAAGGACGTACCTGTCTGCACTCATAAAAAAGCAGGGGATGGAATGCGAGGTCACGGAATACGCCACTGCGGGGGAATATTTTGCAGGCGGGGTGGAATATGACATCCTGTTCCTCGACATCGAACTGGAATGTCCCGGTGAGGATATGGACGGCATGGAGATGGCAAGGCAGATCAGGGGCATGGAAGATATAAAACAGCCCGTCATCATCTTTGTTACAGGCTATGAGAAATATGTGTATGACGCTTTTGACGTAGGGGCTTTCCAGTACCTTTTAAAGCCTGTGGATGAACAGAAATTTGCGGAGGTTTTCAGGCGGGCGGCAGAGCAGGCTGCGTCTGATGCAGAGCAGGATAAAAAGGTGCTGATGATCCAGTACGGCAGCACGGGCAAGACCATACCGCTTCGTGACATCTATTACCTGGAAAGCCAGAACCATAAGATCGCTGTCCATACGAAGGGCGGGGTGTTTGAATATTATGCAAAAATGAGCGATCTGGAAAAGGAGCTTCAGGGGCAGTTCTGCCGTGTCCACAAGGGATACCTCATCAACCTGTCCTGTGTGGATGAGTACAACAAAACCGAGGTGGTACTGACAAACGGGGATAAGCTGCTGATCTCAAAATACAAGTATGGGGATTTTGTAAAAGCATACCTGCGGTTCATGCAATAGGAGGGGATGCTAGTGAATGAAGCGGACTTTACATTGTTTCAAAATTCGATAGAAGGGATTGAGGTCATCCTCTACGCCTGCATTCTGGCGGCCTTTTTCCGCCCGTTTATGGACGGGAAAAAGGGGTGGAATCCGCAGAAAGCTGTAAAGATGCTTATTGTATTTTTCTCTTATGCGGCAGTGTATTTTATGAACATAGCGGCGGGTTTGGACGGATGGGCGTGCATGGTAATTGTTACGGCCCTGCTGACAGCGGCTGCCCGGTATTTAGGGATAGACAGGAAATCTACTTTCCTTTTCGGGGTGCTGTTTTTCAGTATAAGGAACCTGGGTTCACTGGCGGTGGCAAGTGTGAATTTCTATACGGGCAGGCATCTTGTGCAGGGAGAGGAAGGCATAGAAAAAATATTGCGGAATGCCGCTTTGAATTTCTGTCTGGTGGAACTGCTGCAGCTTATCCTGTTTTCTGCCCTGCTGTATATTGCAGGATACCAGCTAAAGAAATGCAGGCTGGAACTGCATATAAGGGAATTATGCTATCTGCTCCTGACGCCGCTGACGGGCCTTTTGTTTGTGAATATCATATTCCGTATCCTGGTTATGGTTTCGGAGGACCGGGTCATCCAGCTTTATGAGCAGTACCCGGTGCTTGTCGGCATCGTGCCTGTGGTTGCCGCTTTGTTCTATGCGGGGATTTTAGCCACAATCGTATCTTACCGGAAAATGGTGGGGCTTCAGGAAGAAAAGAAAAGGTATTTTGTGCAGCAGCAGCAGGTCCACGCCATCCAGGAGCGGATGGAGGAAGTGGAACAGTTCTATGACGGCATACGCCGGATGAAGCATGAAATGAAGAACCATCTGACGAACATCAGGGGCCTTTATGAAAGCGGCAGCTTTGGGGAGATGGAGCAGTATCTAAAGAAAATGGACGGGAGCATGGATGTGTTTGAGCTTGCCGTCAGGACAGGGAATCCGGTTACGGATGTGATCGTGAATGACAGGCAGAAAGCTGCGGAGAAACAGGGGGTACAGTTCCGGTCAGCCTTTATCTACCCAAAATCGGAGCGGTATAACGCATATGATATCGGGATCATCATAAACAACCTGCTGCAGAATGCGCTGGAAGCCTGCGGGAGGATGTCATCGGGGGACAGGTATGTTTCCATTTCCAGCAGGCAGAAGAAAAAGTTCTTCCTGATCGAGGTCAGGAATTCCTATGAAGGGGAAATCGTCATGGATACAGATACGGATCTCCCGGTCTCCACAAAGGGGGACGGAACTTCCGGCTTCCTGCACGGCATGGGGCTTTCCAATGTAAAGCGGGAGGCGGAGAAGTATATGGGCGATGTAGATATCAAAATAAAGAAAAATGAGTTCAGTGTAACAGTGCTGTTACAGGAAAGGAGACAGACATGAGTATCAGTAATGTAAGCAGTGTGTGGGCTAATCCGTATGCTTATACGAACAGCAGCAGTAAGACAACAAGTACGGGAAATTTTGCACAGGAGGTGCAGAAAGCGGAAGAAGACCGGAATACGGCGGCTTCCGTGCAGACGGGCAGTACAGATTCAGGCACCATAAAGTATCCGGGGGATGTGACCATCAATTATCCGCCGAATTTAAGCAATATTTCATATGACAGTTCAATCTCTGCGAAATCAAAGGATGAAATGACGCTGGATGAGTATAAGCAGTGGGTTATGAACGAAATATCCCAAATGCCTGTGAGCGGGTGGGTTCGGTCTACATTTTCATCGGGAGCAATTGTAATTAAGGAGGAAGCTTTTGAGGCAATGAAAAATGATCCTGAGTATGAAAACTATGTTTTGAACCGTGTGCGTTCAGGATTATTTGCTCAAGGATTATCCGTAGGTTCAAACCATGTTAGTTATGATGTCATTGGAGCGTCACCGGAGCAGTGCTATGGTTATGCAGGGCCGGCAGGGGGAAGCGGTTCAAATATTTCAGACGATGGAGAATCCTGGTGGGAGAAGCGTCATAAGAAGCTGGAAGAACTGATGGAGGAACAGGAAAAAGAGGCAGTGAAAAAGGCACAGGCGCGGAGAGCGGAAGCACAGGAGAATTACCTGAAAAGCCAGATGGCAAGCAGGCAGAGGCAGCAGGCGTTCCTTGCGGAAGGCATACAGGATGGCACTGGTGCGGGAGCGCTCCAATCTGCAGGCGTAAGTGCGCTGGCGGCAACTGCTTACGAGGAAAGTATAAGCACATTCAGCAAGAGCGTAATGGAAAGCCAGAAGATATAAAACATACGGGCATTTTGAAGTAAAGCAGGATATGCCCGGACTTACCATAAGAGGGCATGGGCGGCTCCGAATGACAGAGGGGCCGCCAATAAAAAAATCATATTAAGGAGGACAAAAATTATGTCAATGGAGATTACAAACAATTACAGTAACTATGCAACAAGCAGCACAAATTCTGCAAAGAACAGCGGAAGCACAAAAGAAAGCAATGTGACAACAAGCACGGTGGAATTTAAAACATCAACACCCGGTGTAACCAAAACAGAGCAGATAAAAACGGGCTATAGTAATGTAAATGATTATTCCCAATATTTACAGAGCAAATACAGCTATATGAATACGGGGACTACTTCAATGCAGGGTGTTCCGACAACGGTATCAGTATCAAGCGCATTTTTGAAACAGTGCATGAATGATCCAGAAAAGGCTAAATATTTGGAGGAAAATTTGGCGGCTTTGCCGGAGTGTGCTTCTTATGCAGTATCTCATGCACAAGGAACATTAACAAGTATTGAGTATCGAATTGATGCGAATGGAAATATAACTGGAATATCATCAGGTACAAATGACCCGGATGGAAAGATTGCCAAAGAAAATGCGGAAAGGAAAGCAAAAGAAAAGAAGGAACAGGAGGAAAAAGCGGCTAAAAGACGGGAGGAAAAACAGGCAGAGGAAGAAAAGGCGGCAGAAAGACGTGCGGAAAGAAGTGCAGCAAGAAAAGAGCAGATAGAAAAGCTGGCGGAAGGCAAAGAAGATGGAACGTTCACGGTATCTGCTGCTGGCACTGATGTAAAAAGCGTCACACAGAGCATTATATCTAAAGTTTCCGGCACATCTGCGCCAACAGGAGCAAGTTTTGATATAAAGGCATAACGGGAAAAGGACTTCAAATTTTGAGGAGGACAATATTATGTCGAATATTACTAATTACAGTTTTTTGTTCCAAAGTATGTTCGGGGCAACAAAATCAACATGGGGAACAGGAGCAACCTTACCAGGTATGTTTCAGTTTTCGCAATTAAACAGCAGTTCTATACAGTCACAGTTGAAAGCGGCGGGTATTGATACAAGCAGCAAGCAGTATAAAGCTGTTATTCAACAGATGACAAAGGATGGTTGCACTGGCAGTATGTTTACTTGTGTCCAGGCAATTAAAAATCTAATGAAAAATTACAACTCAAGAGGAGAATGGGTTGACCCGGATACGGGATTGACAGGTCTTCTTGTAACAGATGAAACAGGTGACAGCTATAAAAAGATTATTGATATTCCCGAAAGCAGCAAAGACAAAATGTTTGAAGCTGTGAAAAATAATTTTTTGAACAATAATGGAATGGGGGATGGAAAAGGAAAGACCGAAATTTATATGGATATGTATAAGCAGATGAAGTCAGATGATAGACTGTCAGCAGGCTGGACATTGCAGCAGTATCATAGTGCGTATGCACAGGCGTTTGTATCAGCGGTCAAGGCAGTTGATCCGACATGGGAATACGGTAAAGCCATACCGTCCGGGGCACTGGACGGCATTACAAGGGAATCCGTAGAAAGTCAGCTTACCAAAAGCGGCAATACGCTTGTGAAAAGGTCATCTGTTTCGGGCAGCACATTGGATATACAGGTATAATCTTTACAGCCTATTCCGCAGAGACGCATAAAACTTTGCCTCTGCGGACTGCCGGGGCATGGGTGGCTCTGACCGACAGAGGAGCCGCCACAGATAAGCGAAATGAAACTTTTTTGAAGGCTGATTCGTGTTATAAGCGGATGGCAGATTTTCAGCGAAGGGAGGTGTTTGTCATGAAGTTTGACAGAGGAAGTTAGGCGGTATGTCTGCATGAAGCAATAAACTGCTCGGACTTATTGCAAGGGAGCAGAGGTGGCTTTGACTGACAGAGGGGCTGCCGTATAAATATAATTGACAACAATGGAGGAAGATTAAGGAATGGGAATAAGTAATGTAAATGACCAAAGTTCTGCGTGGGGAGCGGCTTTTCGGGAAAAACCGATATTCTTCATGACGGGAAAAGAGACAGAAGCTTTTTTTGCAGGAAAATTGAAGAATAATATGGAACTGCAGGAGGATACCTGTACACTCAGCAGCAATGATACTTATCGCAGGGCGCATACCACTTATGAAGTTTCCGATAAGGATAAAGGCAACTCATTTCTGGATTTGAGCTTTCTGATCAAGGACGAGACCAGCAGCCTGAAAGGGAGCCTCAGTGATGATAAGGATGTGGATTTTTATAATTTTTCCATCCCGTTTATGAACATTCAGCGGAATTACTTTGGCGTTGAAGTTTATATAGATATGCCAGAAGGCTGTGACTATGATCTCACCCTTTATGATGAATATGGCAATCAGGTGGGGAAGGCAGAGTGGGACGGAGAAGGCCGGAAGAAGCTGAACATCCCTACTTGGGATATCCAGAGCAACAAATACTGCATCAAGGTTGAAAATGGAAACGGGGAGGAAGTTTCCCCGGATGACTATTATAAGATCAGTTTCCATGTTTCCGAAAATAAGGAGCATGAAAAGACCGATGCCATAAGGGAAGCGTTTGGAGATTTACAGAATCATACAGCCGGGGAGATGAAAACTGGCGGGAATATCTTGATACATATAACGAAGTCCTGCAGGAGACAGAGAAGAATTACATAAAAGAGCTGGAACAGCTCCACCAGAAGCAGTTTGACAGCCTGCCGGAGGAAAAGAAGTACAAAGGCGGGCGCACGGTGGATGAATTGCTGCAGGATATGGCGGAAGGGAAGGATTTAAGCGATGCAGAGTTAGAATATGTCAAAATCTTCGCCAACCTAAAAGACATAGAGAAGGCACAGCAGAAAGCGGAGCTGAAAGACAGCTTTTCAGAGGATTTCGTAAAAGATCTGGAAGGCATGGGCATCTCCAGTGATGACATAGAGGGGATGCGAGTAAGGATTGAAAGCAACGGGGATGTGACTGTGGACGGGATAGGGGATGAAACCGTCCGGGAGCAGGTGCAGAAACTGATAGAGAAAAAGTACAGTGACCAGATGTACCAGTATTACATAGGCATTGCGGACAGCGTAGGAAATCTGCCCTCTAATGTGTATCAGTATGCTACGGACATGCAGGAAGTACGGCGCTACCTGAAAGGGGTTACGGGAGAGGATATATCCTTGGAGAACCTTTATCTGACACCTGACGGGAAAATCGGAGGGCTGCCGGACAAGGCGGCCAATCTGATCAACGAGACAAAGGATAATGCCAAGATAGAGCGGATGAAGGATGCGCTGAGAAATATCATAGGGAATATCAGGATCAGTGGTGACTTGGGGATTCCCGATTTTTCTTCGGAGCTCCAGTTCAGTAACGGTGCTTTCTCCGTGGCGGACAGCGGTTTTGCGGTGAATATTGGTGCATTGGAAGGAAGGCTGACACCACAGTATTCCGGCAATATGTATTCTGATATGTATAAATATCAGTTCAAGAAAGTTTTATAAACAGCGTTAATGGAGGGCTTGAAAAATGAGCGTTAATGGAATAGGAGCAGCAGGATATCCGGTGACAGGGTATCAGACAAGGAAAGCAGAAAGAAGTGCTGATTCTGGAACCGTGGGATTCATGGAAACTGTGGCGGAAAAGGCGGCACAGGATAAAACAAGAAATTATGATGAAGAAGCCTTTAATATGGTTGGATCGAATGCTCCACAGTCTGTAAAAGACGCATGGATGGAGACGGTGAAAGAAGTTGGAATCAACGGGCTAGGCATGACAAGCAACGGAAGCACACGTATAACCCAAATGCACATACAGCAGGTAATAGCTCATTATTATGGTCGGGACTATACGAATATTTTGGGTAACTCAGTACAGTCGGCAATACAGGCAACTCAAAAGGCTTTATACGATTTTGATAATCCATTAGAACCAAATAAAGTAAGAAGTCTTGAAGAACAGCAGGCACGCATCAAAGAAAGACAGTTCTATGTAACCTTTTTGGAGAAACTGGGAAGATTATAGGACGCATATCACCGATAAAGCACAGCCGGACAGGGCAGGCTTGTTGGGGGAGATAATAAAGAACGGAGGATATTAAGAAATGGCTATTAGTGGAGTGGGAGAAAATTATGATTATTTAGGCAAGGCTGCAAATTATATGCAGGGAAAAACAACTGTTAAGGAAGCAGTTTCAAAGACAGTGAAGCAGTCGGCAAATCTTTCTATTTCTGATGCAGGAAGAAATATGCTGCGGGAAATGGTAAGCAAATTTGAACCTGATTCAGATTATGCCAATGCAAGGGAACTGACAATACAAAATACAAACGAGATTGCATGGGAACATTATACGGCAATGCGTGGCGTTAGCAGCCAGACATTAAAAGACGGAAATTATAATGTGGAAGATGTGATGAAATCTATAATGGATACATATGAAACCCGTTACAATGAAATCGTAAAAGAACATGAAAATGGAGACCGTGAAGTTTCCTATGAACTTATGGGGAAAAGGTCGCTGACACTTGATGAGGATTTGGCCGGATTGGATGAGGCTTATAAGATGCGGCTGGCAAATCTGACGGGGTATATTACCTGTCAGCAGACAAATAAAGCATTTGAAAATCCGGACAGTTCATGGTATTTCCGTAGAAATGGTTATCAAAATGAAGGTAAAACACAAGATAAGACACAACTTTTTGATACTGAATATAGGGATTCGGCAGTATCAATAATGGAGCAGGCCAGAGAAAAGTTTTTGACAGCTTTCAAAAGTTCTGGTTATGAAAAAGGAGCAGCGACAAGTATACTTTCAGATATTTTGAATGAGAATGCAAATTTTGTAGCAATTACACAAAAATTATTTTAGTTGTAGATTGGATGGGTATAAAAGCCCACAGAAGCAAATTAGTATTTACAGGAGAGGGTGGAATAATGCAGGTTAATTCGTCCAGTGGTTCACTAATAGAAAGATCCTTTTCAGGAACAGGAAGTATAGGTGGTATCCATCTGCCTGACTTTAACGATAAGTATGTATTTTCCAAAAAGAAAAGCGGCGTCAGTGATGAAGAATATCGGAAACAGATTGTGGAACAAGCATATAAGGATTTTGCGAAAGGGCAGTTCCAGAATAAATCAGAAGGCTTTAACAAATTGATGAAGAGCTACACATCAGAAGTATCTCCGGATAGAAAGGGAATCATCACTTCCAGGTTAAAAGCTGTTTCAAGGAACAGGCAGAATGTGCTAAAGCCGATAGATTTTGTCGCAACTCTGCTTGAAGGTAAAGTGAAATATCAGAAATTGTCATCAGGCAATAGTGAGTACATAGAGTTTTACGATAAGAATGGGGAGATGGTAGCAACCTATTCCAATAATGGATGGACGATGTATACCACTAATGCAGAGGCAGCGAGGCAGACGGAAATGTGCATGATCTATAATGAAGCGTGGGGAAATGCCAAGAGAGGGATTCCGATGGCAAGCGCAGAAACGGTAAATGTGGAAGATATGCAGAGTAGCTTTGATGCCAAAGCATAGTAGGAAATAAAGCCCGGACGCAAAACACCAATAAGGTGCAGAAAGATTCCATGGTTTCCGGTAGATTAGGGAATTGGAGAGCGGGGGCGGCTCTGACTGACAGAGGAGCCGCCATATAAATATAATTTGGAGGAATGGAAAAATGGGTATTAACGGAATAGGAGCAGCAGGCTACCCAGTGACAGGGTATCAGACAAGGAAGGCAGAAAGAAGTGCTGAATCCGGAGCTACGGAATTTATGGAAATAGTGGCGGAAAAGGCGGCGCAGGATAAAGCAACGGACTATGATGAAAAAGCCTTTGATATGGTTGGCCCCAATGCCCCGCAGGATGTAAAGGATGCATGGATGGGAGCAGCGAAAGAAGTAAATGCGAATGGCTTGGGAATCCGGGGCAACGGAATGATGAGCCATATATCGCAGATGATGGTGCAGAGGCTCAACAAAATGCTTAAGGGAGAAACAGAGAATATTGATATTCTTGGAAACACAGTGCAGTCAGCAATCAGGGCAACAGAGCAGGCACTTTATGATTTAGACCATCTTCGGGCACCTGCGTATAGAACCATAGAGGCGGAACATGCCCGTATCAAAGAAAGAGAGTTTTATGTAGCCTTTCTGGAGAAATTGGGGAGATTATAGGACACATATCACCAATAATGCACAGTTGGATAGGGCAGGCTTCCCCGATTTCCGGCAGATAGGGGAATCGGGGAGCATTGGCATGAAAGCGTCACAAAAAGAAAAATAAGATGACATAGGAGGTTTTTATGAACGTTACGCTAAATTCTAATAATTACAGATTCTCTTCTATGAGAACTGTTCATTTTGCAACAGCAGAGGATAAAAACACATCGGCAGCTCATTCCTCTAACAGAGATCAAGTAACAATATCTCAGGAGGGGCGTGATAGTTTGGAAGTATTGGCTGATAAAGTTGCGAACCAACTTAGTGCTATGACGAAAGAAGATTTCATGGATATGCTCAAACAATGGGAAAGTGAAAACCAGACCAAATTGGAGGTTGATCCTTACCGAAAAGTTGATCCAGATGGTTCAATTGCCAATAAGACTTATTTTGAGTCTTACTTAGGACAGTTGATAGAGCAGGAGGATATCATCAAGTGTTACTATGCTGATGCTTATAAAGAAGCTGTTTCTGCTCCGATTAACAGTTTAGCATTTATTTCTGGAAAGTATTTGTGTGATTGGTCAGATTATTTTGATTCCAGTATTCCGAAACAAGAACGGCAGTGGACGCATCACCAACTTTGGGCAATGCTAACTGGCTCCAATGTGGCATTGAATGATCCATATGCTTTAGCGGCATCCGGTGGAACAAAGACGGTAGATGAAATGGACGCAATTGCTAAGCAAGCCGTAAAGGATAAGTTAGATGCGCTCATTAAAGAGAGAGAAACATCAATGACGGAAGCATAACATCAATAAAGTATAGAGGACGGAAAGTTTTCCCCGGTTTCTGGCAGATGGGGGATCAGGAAGAAAACCAATAATGTACAAACGATAAAAGGGAACCAAGCAGAGGTAGAGAACCATACGCCTGTCTGGTTCCCTTGTTACATATCAGTGCGGGGAGGCGGTTGTCAATGGAAAGGATCAGATGCCCGAACCCTAAATGCGGGCGGCACATCCTTGACATTGAAGTGATGTCGCCGGGGAAGTCTGTGCTTGAAATAAAGTGCAGGCACTGCGGGGAGGTGGTGCAGGTGGGCTTTAGCCCAAGGATAGTACATAAGAAGAACAGGCGGCAGGGGTAGCCCTGCCATTTTTTGTATAGGCCGTGATTAGGAATGCGTTCTGTGGGCATACTTACAGTATACATGGTAATTTATGGAAATTATCACTGTAAGGACATCTGCACAGAACCGTTCCGCTGATCGCGGTTAGAAATCCAGAAGTGGCTGTGGGAGGGATTGAGAGATGTGCAAAGTAAGGTGTCCGCTGTGCCGGAAGAGGATCTGCGATATAATCGCCACCGTGGAGGGAAGGACAGTAGTCCGTATCAGATGCCCTCATTGCGGTAGGACAGTCAGGCTGGAATGGCTGATACAGACCTCATTGAAAATGAAATAATGTTTACTCAAATGTGCGAGCGACCAAGTGACGAGCTGCGAAGGGCCGGAGTAAAGCTAGAGACCAATACCTTAGCTTACTCCGGCCTTTTTTACGTTTCTAGGTAATTTCATATCAAAGAATATAGCGTTTCTGGCTTTACGAAGGCGTAAAGAAAGGAACGCTGTATGTCTGGAAAAATCAAAACATTCTGCGTCCTGCCGGATTCCGGCGGGAGGTCTGAATGAAGATCACCTATGAATTTGTGACAGGGGAAGTCTCCGAGGTGGAGGTGGACGAACGCCTCGGAGGGATGCTGCTGGATTTAAACCGCCAGCAGGACAACAATGACCAGAAGGAGACCCGCCGCCACTGCTCTCTTAATGGCATGGACTACGAAGGGGAGCTGTTTGCCTCGGCGGAGGATACGGAAGGGGAGGTGGTGCACCGGGAGGATATGGCGCGGCTGTATTCCGCTATGGGGGCTTTATCCCCCACACAACGTGAGCTGGTGGAGAAAGTCTATTTTGAAGAACGGAAGATTACGGATATCGCCGCCGAGGAAGGTGTAGATAAATCTGCCGTTTCCCATCGTTTGGAGCGCATTCATAAAAAACTTAAAAAAATTCTGAGTTAGACCGTCAACTTTTGCCTTTCCCGTGACCTAATAGTGAGGGCAGTAAAATGAGCGCCCTCAGAAAGAGGTGAAAGGCAGATGAAACACAGCTTGAAGATCAGCTATACAAAAGAGCCGGGTTCCGGCGGCATCGTCTGGTGCAGGACTGTACCTTTGCGCGAGCGCCTGCTCCGGCGCCTGTTCGGTGAGATGCGCCGGGTGACGATCATTGTCCCCGGAGGCAGCGTGGAGGAGCTTTCCGTAAAGGAGGTAGGTACGGATGCGTAAGAAGGTTTTTATCTGCAGCCCTTTCCGTGGCGACATGGAAGGGAATGCGAGGAAAGCGGCGGCCTATAGCCGCATGGCGTGCGAGGAAGGGTACCTGCCCATCGCGCCACACCTTTTATTCCCTCAGTTCTTAAACGAGGGCATCGAGGAAGAGAGGCAGCTCGGCATCGCTATGGGGATGGAGCTGCTCAATACCTGTGACGAGGTGTGGGTGTTCGGGGAAGCCACAGAAGGGATGGAGGTGGAGATCGCCCATGCCACGGCGCAGGGAAAAGAAATCATATTCAAGGAAACGGAGGGAATGTAAATGGGAAGTGAATTATTGAAGATTGCGGAAGGTTTCTCCATCGTTGCGGAAGGTCTGCGCGGCCTTGCCAAAGCAGAGGGAGGAAGTAAGACGGCAGAGAAAACACAGAAGGCACAGACGTCACCTACGGCAAAGGCACAGCCGGAAGCACAGCAGGAGAAGCCTGCCACGCTGGAGGGCATCCGTGCGCTGATGGCGCAGAAGACCCAGGAGGGCAAGTCGAAGGAGATCAGTACACGGACGTGCAGCCCTTCACCTGCAAGGTGGTGTGCGCAAAATGCGGCGCGGTGTACTGGCGGCGGACATGGACACGGAACGGCAGGAAGGTCAGGGTATGGCAGTGCGGCAAACGCTACCAGAAGAAAGGCGAAGTGGGCTGTAAGAGCGGCAACCTCTACGAGAGGGACTTGGAGAAAGCCTTCCTGATGGCTTGGAACGGCATCGTGGAGAACAGGGAGAGTTTCCTGCCCGCATGGGAGAAACAGAGGGCAGAAGGAAATGCCTTGGAGAAATGGCGGGCGGGGCAGATGATGGAACTGACCGAACAGCCGCCGCTTGAAACGGTCTGTCCGGAGATAGTGAATATGGTCTTAGGGAGTGTGGAAGTCCACGATGGCGGGCTTCTGCATTTTTATTTTCTGGACGGCACGGAGCTGGAGATTGAGACGGAAGAATAATGCAAGGTTGCAACAGGCTTTGCGGCTGGCAGGCAGAATAGGCGTAAAAGACTGAAAAATACAGGGATTCGGAAAGGATGCAATAGTAAGGATGCAACGGGGTGGGAAGCCATGTTGCATCCTTGATTTGTTTGGGATAATTGTTTTGCACAAGACGGTAGAATATTAAAATATTTACCTATTTTTTGATTTTTATTTGTTAAAAAAACCAGTTATCATTCCGATAAATGTGTGGTATACTATATGTGGAGAAGAATGCACATGAGAAAAGGAGGCGTACTATGGAAAAAGTATTAAATATTGCTGCCCATATTGCACAGGGATATTTTTCAGAATACGGCCAACAGATCGATGAAATGAAATTACACAAATTAATGTATTTTGCACAAAGAGAATCCATCATCCAGACGGGTGAGCCTCTTTTTAATGCAACATTTTATGGCTGGAAATATGGCCCAATTTTGAAGGAAATCCGAAGTGCGTATAAAGACGGATCTTTTATTAAAATTATGCCCAAAAAGTTTATAAGAGATTGCTCTCAGATTTTGAAAAAAGTTTTGGAGGAATATGCTGGAAAGGATTCATGGAGTCTTAGTAGATTGACTCATGGAGAGATATCTTGGAAAAATTCCAGAATAGGCATACCAGAAGAAGAAAATAGTGATAATCCAATGAGTCTTGAAGATATTATCGCTGATGCTGAAAGAATTAAATCCAGAAGAAAAATGCTGAATGGATTAGGGCTTGCATAAGGTATAAAGGCGTATGGGAAAAATAACGGATGAACAAAAGAGGATAATTGAAAAATTTTCTTGTGAACGTTTATCAAGTAATCCGGAAAACAAAAATTTGATTAAAAATTTTGTCAGCGAAAAGGGTAGTTTGCTGGTTGATTACCTTCATGAGTTGGCATGGGATGAAGATGTTGAGTGTAAAACGGCTTACTATTTAGTCAAATCTCCGGAGAATGAGATTGCGTTATTCTTTTCACTAAAGTGTGGAGCTCTATTCGATCCATTGGATGAAGAAAGTGTTGAGGAAAGAGCTAAAAGACTCCAGAAGTTATTACGGGCTGTTCAGGAAATCAATAAAAATGGGAAAGAAAAAGAACTTGCTATTCAAATACTTGAGAATTTCAGATCTGGACGGAATATTACAATTGAACAAATAAAAAGAAATATTAAGATCAATGCCCAACAGGCTCAGGAACTTTTGCAAAGTCTCGATTATGACAAGAGGCATGAACAAAATGAGCAAATTATCAGAGTTGGGCATACATATCCAGGCATTGATTTGGTTCATTTTTGCGCAAACGATTTAATGAAGGAAAAGTGGAAATCGTATGGTATTCAGCATCCAATGGGCGAAGTTATGTTTTGGAAATATATTGCACCAATTATTTATGAAACTCAAAAAAGTATTGGTTGCCAATATGCTTATTTATTTGCGGCAGATGCTTCCCGAGATGGGGTGCTAATAAACTACTATAATGTGGCACTTAAATTCGAGGAACCTACAAATCTTGGAACAAATAAGCCAAGTTACGATTTGTGTTGTGTATTTATGTGTCAGGAAGTTAATGAGTTGAAAAGGAATCGCCAAGAGTACTTTGACAATTTCAATCCTGATGATGATGACATAATTGTATAGATGAGATGATATAAAAGGAGGGCGATGGTTGCCCTCT
>JAAUZD010000035.1 GCA_014804785.1 Lachnospiraceae bacterium | reverse complement strand
TTGGGCTTCTCTATGTAGTACCCGGTTTCTGCGCTCCTTAAAAGCTGGTGGTCTACATTGATTATCCTGTTTTCAAAGTCAAGGTCGGTTTCAGTCAGCCCGCAGAGTTCGGAAATCCGTAGCCCCGTCCCCAACAGTATAATAACCTCGTCATAGTATTTCTGATAGACGCTATCACCCTGCATAAAGGATAAAAGGCTTTCTTCCTGTTCCGCTGTGAGAGGTACTTTCGGCTCTGTGTCGTCCTCGATCACGGTGTTTAGCTGGAAGTCAAAAGGGTTCTTTCTTATACAATCGTCCTGTATCGCCGTATAGAACGCGGCTTTTAAGGAACGCTTGTCGTTGCTTATGGTTTTATAGGATATTCCCTTTTCTTTCATGCGCAACGCCCATTCTTTCGCGTCGGACAGCTTCACACTGTCAATGGGGCAGGAACCAAGTTTATCCGCTTCCAGCAGCTTCATCAGCCGTTCGCGCCCCTTTGTGGTGTTATGCCTTACATTCCCCCGGTGGCGGTTCTGCTTTGCGTAAAGCTCGCAGACAGTCATTTTCTTTCCGATTGTGTCTATCCCGTCGTCAAGATCTTTCTGTATCTCTTTTTCCTTTTCTCTAAGGGATATATCGTCACGCTTCCCGGCGGGGGTCTTGTCCGTAGGCACTAACTTCCAAGCATAGACAAATTGCACTTTACCAAAAGTATCGGTATATTTGTAAGCATATCTCCCGTCTTTTCTCTGGCTCTCTCCCGAACGCAAAATGCGGTTTTTATTATCCCGTCTTTTCTCCGACATTGTTTTGCTCCTTTCCGTGTCGGAAAGAGCCTTGATATGCCTATATCTATTATAGCATATTCAAGGCTCTTTTTCACTATCTTTTTCGCTAAATCGCGTCCAGTGTGTCAATGATTTTTTCAAACTGTTTCCTCTTGATCTGAATACGGTTGCCGTTCAAGATCACCCAGCCCGACGTGGGATTTTCCTCTGCAAGTTTCCGCAGTTTGTTTTCCCCAATGCGGAAATATTTTGACGCTTCCTCAATCGTAAGCGTGTACTTTTCCCAAATAGGCACATCAGCATTGTTCATTTCTATAAATCCCCCTTTCAAAAATGGGTAAATGGTTAATGGTGAAAAAGGGGCTGTGATCGGACGGTTAATAGCGTAACCTCACGGGAGTTTCACCCCTGCATGGTTCTCATGCAGCCCTACCCATTGCCTGCGACGCTTTTAACGCTCGGACTGTGGCGGTAAGGGAGTATCATTATATATTCTGCGCTGTCGTCGCCCACAAGCTGCTAAACTTGCTCCCCGGCGCGGTGTTGGTCGCTCGGCTGTCCCGGCGGGGAAAGAAAACCCCGCCGGGATAGTGTCATGGCGCACCCGCCGTATAGCTCGGCGCAAAAGGGACGTATCCGATCTGCCCTATGCTGCGCCGCCGTTATCTTGCGCCGCTTTCTTTGTCAAGGTTCAAAATCAAGAGCTTGTCGGCTCACGGAAGCATACCGCACTGGGCGGTATGCCCCGGTGAAACGACAAGCAGCCCATAAGCGGAAACGCGGAAAGGGGGACGCGCCCCGCTGGGGGCAGCCTGTGTTTAGCCTACGTTAAAGGCGAGGGTGCGGGTAATGAGCCGCACTTGCAGCCTGTTCTTCATTTCCTCGTCAACGTAGGAATAAGTGTTGCCCGCGTCGTCTTTCAGCGTCCGGGTGCAGAGCGTCGCTATGTAACCCTCGTAATGCTTTAAGACTGCGCACATGGCTTCCGTGTCGCCGCCCGCCGCTGCTGCAATAACAGGGAACGGCAACAGGGCAACGGATTTTTTTACTTCTGTTCATCTGTTTTTCCCTCCATATACAGTTTGATTTTTTCAAGCGCGGTTTTCCTGTGCCGGAAAATCGTACTGCGCACAACATTCAGCAGACCGCCTATTTCCTCGTCGCTCATATCCAAAAAGTATGACAAGAGGATAATGTCACGCTTCTTTTCGGGCAGAGCTTGCAGGGCTTCGCCAAGCAGCTCATTTTTCACAAGCACATCATAGCCGGACACTTCAAAGCGGTAATAATCGCTCTCGTACTCGTCCAGCGTATAAAGCTGTAAGAGATCGGCTTCGCTCATTTCCGAAAAATTCACTTCAAGGGCAGCGCGTTTGGAAAGCTCCCGGTAATAACTTCTTGCTTCGCCTTTGAGGACTTTTTTTGCAAGTGCGTCATACTGATGTTGGATAGTTTTCATTTCAGAAGAAGATAGCTCCATAGAGTTCACCTCCTTCCTTCGTGGTGTAAAAGACAAAAGGCTTGTCCTTCCGTCCCCTTTCACACCCTATCCGTATGGAAAAGGCTCTTTTGTTGCGCTTTCCAAGCAGCTTTTTAAGAAAACCAAAAAGCGCAAAAAAAGCCCGCCCACAAAAAATGCGGACAGGCAAAATGGCATTGATAACCATATTAAGATGATTAGACAGTTCATATTGATAAGCGGAATTTTCCCCGGTGGTGGACGGGCTTTTTTTGATATGTCAATGACCGTCGGATTTTGTCGATAGGGTGTGTGCTTCATAGCGGCTACCTCCTTTAGCCGCCGCTTTTAACAGTGAAACCGCGTCATTCCTTGAGAAGATAAAAAAGAAACGGCGGCTTTGATTTTCCCAAAGCCGCCGTTTAATAATAGGCGTGTGAAAAGACCTCTGCTTGACGACGGCTTTTTTTCTTTTGCCGTCGTTCGGCAGATTTGCTATTAACTTAGCAGACGTTATTCTTCACTGAATTATTTTGGTAAGGTATATTGCTCTTGAACAGCTATCGGAAGCTCGTCATATTGTATCTCGCTCCATTCGAGGACACCGCGAATAGGCATTACCGTCAGACGAATGAAAGCGTCCTCTTTCAATTCCCTTGACGTTCCAAAGGTAATGTCCTTTGCGTTTCCGTCCTCGTCATAGCAACGCAGCGTATAGGAGAAATCCATGCTCCCTTCGAAGTTAATTACACCTCCGGCAGATTCCGTCTGTTCGATCTTGCTGTTGTCAATCTGCGAATAATAGTAGGTGCTGCCTGCCCCTGAAAGCAGAAAAATGCCAAAACAAATTACAATTAAAAAGACAACACCAATTCCAAATAATAATTTTTTCTTCATGTGAAAGCCCTCCTGTTACCAACCTTTTTTGGGAACGGTTTTTTTTACCTTTTTTACGATTTTTGCCGACGAAGCATTTTTTGTTGTGGCTACAATAGCCGCAGAAATCAATAAAACAGTAATCATGCTAATACTACATAATCCAATATTCCAATATACGGCTGCGTCATAGCTCCGATACTGAATTAGTCCCATACTTGCTGTTATAGGATAGATGTTTGCAAGCGTCATGTTTCCTGCCGCAAACATTCCTCCATAACCATAGACAAATGCAAGAATGACACCTATCATGTGTCCGTTAGGGATACGGGCGGTAAAGGCTATAATCGGCGTTACGGCTATATACAAAAATAAGGTATTAAGAGTAATCTGTATCAAAGCCTGTATTACGGCTGTTGCCGAAAATCCCGGAAAGCCAACAAGTAATTCCGCAGCGACAGTAAAAGCCGTACTCGCTATACCCAAAAATACGGACAGGAAGCCGCAAACAATCAGTTTTCCTCCAATCAACGCAGGATAGGAAACAGGTATTGTCATAATGCTCTTTAAGGTATCATCAGATTTCTCACGCGCAATAACGTATCCTGCAATCAGAGTAATACACATAGGAAAAATGGTTGTCGTATTATTTTGAATGACCCGCTCTGCCAAATGCGGAAACGTCCAAACTGTACCGTCTAATGCGGTAGAACTAAAAAGAGTAATTCCGACAGAAAGAAACATTAACAGAACACCTGCCCAAATGACATGGTATCTCTTTAGCTTCCATAATTCTGTTTTGATAATCCGACACATCATTATTCCCCCCTTTTCTTGTATAAGAAATCTATTAGATAGATTGATATAACAGCCATTAGCCCTAAAATGAGAACCGTCTGAAAGGTTGACGGAATAATCTTTTCCAAAGCTGTGACGTTTAATGGAAACCCGTGTTTTACCATATCTCCCGCACCCCAGAGCGTTGTCATGGGGATCGGCAAAAGCCAACATAACCATTTAGGCAATGTCCCGAACAGTGTTTCAACGGTAAGGCTTGCCACACTGTAAAACACACATAATAAAATGGAAAAAATATATGTCTTGCTAAAAAAAACAACAAGTACAATTATAGGCAAAGTTCCTGCTGTAATAAAAATACCAAGCTCGATTGCAACTAATAGTTTATAGGCAATCCCATGTATTTCCATTGAGAAACTACCACAAATAACAGTAGCAAACATGGAAGCAAGACAAAAAATAATTCCAAAAGCAAACAGGACAATGATTTTTGCCATAATCATTTGTGTACTTGTTACCGGGATTGTGCGTAAATTTTTGAACGTGTCATTATCACGCTCCATAAAAAACAACATAGCAGCAATGACCCCAATAATACATGGCAGAAGAAAGATAACACCATATCCCATAACCATATTGAATAATCCGTCAAAAAGAACCGTTTTGTTCGGATACCGTTCCAGCATCCTCGGTGTTGCCATAAGGAATGTGATAGGAATAGGGAATAAAAAGGCAGACAAAAACACAAAAGGGATAAATTTCTTTCTCTTTAATTTCATAAATTCACACTTTATAAGATCAAGCAATCCCTTCACCCCCTGTTACACGCTTAAAATAATCTTCAAGGCTTTCTTCACAGATATAAGCTTCTGATACGGTAAGTCCGTTTTCGACAAAGGCGGTTACAATTTCCCCGACAGAAATATCTAAATTATGCAGACGCATCTTGCAGTCGTCCTGTATGGTAAACTGTGTTTCATGGAAATTACGTTCTAAAATTCTTGCCGCCTGTGACGTACTGGAAACGGTAAAACGGATATGTCTGCTGCTCTTTGCTTCCAGCTCTGCAAGGCTTTCTTCCTCCAATAATGCGCCGTGGTCAATAATCCCTATATCATCAGCCAGCAATGCAATCTCGGAAAGAATATGGCTGGAAATCAATATCGTTTTCCCTCTTTCCGTGCAGAGATCACGGATAAAAGAGCGCACTTCTGCAATTCCAATCGGGTCAAGACCGTTAATCGGTTCGTCTAAAATCAAAAGCTCCGGGTCGTGCATAATGGCAAGGGCAATCGCCAATCGCTGCTTCATTCCAAGTGAATATTGTGAGAACAGCTTTTTGTCTTTATAGGGAAGCCCCACTAAATCAAGTGCATTTTTAATTGCATTGCGGTTCGGCACCCCCCGCAGGGTAGCAAAAATGCGCAGGTTTTCTGTGGCAGTCAGATTTGGGTAAAATCCGGGGGATTCAATTAGACTGCCAATCCGGGGCAGCAGCTTTTTCTCATTCGTCTGTAAAGGCTTTCCCCAGATTGTCACTTCCCCGGAAGTGGGCGGTGTCAGCCCAAGCAGCATTTTCATTGTTGTTGTCTTTCCGGCTCCGTTTCTGCCAAGCAGACCATAGATACGCCCTCGCTGGACATGGATATTCAAATCCGCAACGCTTTTTTGAGTTCCATATTGTTTGGTAAGATTTTTTGTTTCAATTACATATTTACTCATTGCGAAACCTCCTTTTCATATTTGCTATTCTATCACGCTAACCTTGCCAAAACCTTGCCGAAACCTTGCTTTTTTCATGCTTTTACAGTTAGGCAAAGTTTGAAAAAACTGAAAAATCCCCGTATTATTACAGGGATTTTGGAAGTAATAAGGTAAATGTAGTCCCTCTGTTGGGAGTGCTGTCAACGGTAATCGTTCCTTTGTGAGCAGCTACAAGTTCTTTTACGATTGATAAGCCTAATCCATTTCCCCCAGCAGACCGTGACTGATCGCATTGGTACATTCTTTCAAAAATATGTGGAAGATGATCGGGGGATATTCCTTTTCCATTATCTGTTATAGTGATTTTAGCTTGTAGGTCATTTTCAAAAACATGGAATATTATTTTAGTTCCCTTGCTATGGATAAGGACATTTTGCAACAGATTGTTGAGGATGCGGCTATAAGCATTTGTATCTATACGCATAAGATATTCTGTTTCCGGTATATCAAACACATAGTCAAAATTACTATTTTCTAAAACAGAAATCCAGTCAACTATAATATTCCGGGATAATTCGTTTAAGTCTAAAGTTTCAAAATGAAAAATCTGTTCCCCGGAGTCCAGTTTTACCCACTCAAAGAGATTTTCCACGAAATGCTTTAGGTAGTGAGCTTTCTCAAATGCAACGTGAACATATTCGTCTTTTTCTTCTCCTGCAACGATCTTACATTCTATTGCTTCCAAATAACCAACCAGAGAAGCAAGGGGAGTTTTCACATCATGGGAAATACTTGTCATTAACCGTTTATATGCCTGTTCAGATTGTTTTTGCTTGATGAGCTGCGTTTGGCTGTTCATTGCAATATCGTTAATGCCATAGCAGATTTTTCTTGTCATATCGTTTCTTTTAGCCAACATACGGCGGTTTAAATTCCCGGATTTTATATCTTCAAGGGCTTCTTCGATAATAGATAGTTGTCCCCGTACACGCCTAAGTTTTGTGACAAGAAACAAGATAAATAGAATTGCGATACAAAACGCAATCAATAAAAACAGATTAACATTCATGTTATGCCTCCATGTTAAAACGATAGCCAACACCACGGACGGTTAAAATATAAAAAGGATGTTCCGGGTCTGGTTCAATTTTTTTTCGTAATTTGCTGATAAAAGACATGATATTGCTATCATCAAAAGCATATTCTTCCTCCCATACATGGGTATAAATCTGCTTTTTCGTAAATACTTTCCCTTTGTTCGCCGCAAGAAAAGAGAGCAGATCAAATTCTTTTCCTGTAAGCTCCACTTGTATGTCATTCATAAAAACAAGACGATTAAGATTATCAATCGTCATTCCCTGAAACGTCATACAATCCGTTTCGGTGCTGGAAGTTGGATTGAGCAGGGTATAACGCCGGATAAGGGAATTTACACGCGCCATAAGCTCGTTAATGCTAAATGGTTTTGTCAGATAATCGTCTGCCCCCATTCGCAAGCCGGACACTTTATCTTCCTCGTCGCTTTTGGCAGTGAGCATAAGGACGGGAACATTGCTTGTCTGCCGTATTTGCTGCAACACTTGAAATCCGTCTAAATCGGGCATCATAATATCAAGAATGATAAGTGAACAGGCATTTTTGTTTTCCTCCAATATATGCAAGCCCTCTATACCGCCGCCTGCAACAACCGCAGTAAGGTTTTCCTGCTCTACGCATTTTTTCATAAGTGTGCAAAGCTCTTTATCATCATCAATAATTAAAACTTTATTCATGTTTTTTCTTCCTTTCTGCTTTCAACCGGGCATCTGTTGGTTTTTCTGCGTCCTTTGGTATCAGCCATAGCCGACTAAATTTTGCCACACTCGGTATGCGTTTTTCCTCACATAGCTTTTGTACCCGTCTTTCTGAAATGCCCCATTTTTTCGCCGCTTCCGGGGCAGAAATAAACTCTAACATCGTCATTCACCCTTTCTCTAACCTCAATCAGTATAATTATATGCGTCCAACCGAATAACTTCAAGATACTTTTTGCTAAGTTTGTGAATTATTTTGTCTAATTGATAGAACTGTGTAGACATATACAAAAAGAAAGATGAACAGTAAAATGTAATAGGGTGAATGAATATGGCAAAAAGACCAGTACCACGATTCGATTTTAAGGCTTTTGGTGAAGCAATCAAAGCGGCGCGTAAAGGACGTAAGGAAAGCAGGAAAAAAGTGTGCGACGAAATGTATATCTCTCCGCGCTACCTTGCAAATATTGAGAACAAGGGACAGCACCCCAGCGTACAGATATTCTTTGAGCTTATGCTCCGCTATGATATATCGGTAGATCAGTTCCTTTTTTCGGAAAGGGAAGCAGAAAAGTCCACGCAGCGGCGGCAGCTTGACGCGCTTCTTGACAGCATGGATAAAAAGGATTTAACGATTATCACCGCTACGGCAAAAGGAATACAGGAAGCCAAAGGGACAGACGATTAGACCGCTGTTCCCTCTTTCTGTTACTGTTTAGGATAGTTGCAGCCGTTTTTGTGCTGCAATATTTTTTTGCGCCAAATTCAGAGAAAAATGCAACAAATAAGCTCTTTTCAAGGGGATAGTGAGTAGAATAGCAAGCATAGGAAAGGGGTACCCTTTCCGTATTTCTGCCCGCCCGCGCCCTGTAGCTTGTCGGTCAGAAATTGCTTGTTGGGAAGTGTCCCAAACCCTCTATGAGAACGGAAAGGAGCGTCAGAGCATGGACGGACGGAAAAGAACGGTACAGGTCAAATTCAGAGTGACGGAAGCGGAACGGGATTTAATTCTTGAAAAAATGAAGCTCGTACCCACAAGCAACATGGCGGCGTATCTGCGCAAGATCGCCATTGACGGGTACATTATCCAAGTAGACCACACGGACATAAAGGCAATGACAGCGGAGATACAGAAAATCGGGGTCAATGTCAATCAGATTGCACGTCGCGTAAACGCGACGGGGAACGCTTACAAAGAGGATATAGAAGAAATCAAGGGG
>JAAUZD010000034.1 GCA_014804785.1 Lachnospiraceae bacterium | reverse complement strand
AGGCGCAGGTGGGAACTCCCATGTACTTTGCGGGCTGTCCTAAAATCCCGCTGACCGCTTTCACTACATCTTTCCTGTTTGCTGCATTCGTTTCAATCCTCATCCTTTTTTCCTCCGTTTTCGTGTTTTCCCTTTCGGTATTACATTAATCACTCTGAACGGGGATAAAAGCAACTTAAATGTGAGAATAAATGTCACAATAAAAAATCCGGGAACTGTGCATAGTACACAATGCCCGAAAGCGCGAAATTTACCCCATCAGTTCGGAGAAAGCAATCCTCTTTCCGTCCCTCTCCACAGATACATTCTCCGCAGAGCCGACCTGCTCGATATAGCGGTTCACGATGACATCCGCAAACTTCTCATCCAACTCTATGGTGTAGCAGATACGATTCGTCTGTTCGCAGGCAATCAGCGTGGAGCCGGAACCGCCGAAAGGATCAAGCACGATACAGTTGCTCATGCAGGAATTCTTAATAGGATATGCCACCAAGCCCACTGGCTTTGAGGTCGGATGACTTTCACTTTTCTTTGGGCGGTCAAACTCCCATATGGTGGTCTGCTTCCGGTCGGAATACCAGTTGTGCTTCCCGCCTTTCTTCCATCCAAACAGCACAGGCTCATGCTGCCACTGGTATGGACTCCGTCCAAGCACAAGGCTCTGTTTCTTCCAGATGCAGCACCCGGAAAGGTAAAAGCCTGCTGCTTGAAACGCTTTCCTAAAATTCAGCCCTTCCGTGTCGGCATGGAATACATAGATAGAGGCATCGCTCTCCATGTGCTGCTCCATATTTACGAAAGCCGCAAAGAGAAAATTATAGAACTGCTCATTTTCCATGTGGTCATTCTTGATCTTCCCGGCGCTCCCCTCGTAATCGACATTGTACGGTGGGTCTGTCACTACAAGGTTTGCCTTCGCCCCCGCCATCAACACATCGTATGTTTCCGGCAAAGTAGAATCCCCGACCACCAGCCTATGTCTGCCAAGCGTCCACACATCACCCATCTTCGATACAGCGGGTTTCTCCAGCTCCGCATCTATATCAAAGTCATCTTCCGTCACCTTTTTATCATGGACGGAATTGAAAAGCTGCTCGATCTCTGGCGGCTCAAAGCCTGTGAAAGACACATCAAAATCCGAATCCTGCAGATCTGCGATAAGGTCAGCCAGCAACTCCTTGTTCCATTCGCCTGTAATCTTATTGAGCGCAATGTTGAGCGCCTTCTCCTTCTGCTTATCAATGTCAATGACGATACAGTCGATTTCCTCATAGCCCAAATCGGAAAGCACACTCACGCGCTGGTGTCCCCCGATGATAGTCATGTCTGAGTTGACAATCACCGGCTCCACATAGCCAAACTCCGTAATGGAGTTTTTTATCTTCTGGTATTCCTTATCTCCGGGCTTCAGCTTTTTCCTCGGATTGTAGGATGCCGGAATTAAATCCGCTATTTTGATTTTCCTAAACTCCATCTTCATCCCTCCAGAACCTTGCTTTGATGTAGCAGTCATGGCTGCAATATTTCCTGTGGTTATTTCCATAGGCAGTGAACTCTTTCCCGCACTGGGCACACACCTGTGTGTACATTGCTTTCTGGTTCCCTTCCTCCGGGTGCGTCTTCCACCACTGCCTCCGGCATTTCTCTGAGCAGAACTTCCTCGGCCTGCCGTTCCCCTGCTGTTCTATTTCCTTCCCGCAGCAGATACAGATGCCGCTATGCTCTGCCCGCTCCTGCAGGTTCTTTACAGTTGCCGCCACATAGCCGCCCATCCCTTTTGCCTTGCAGTGGTTACGGACGATGTCACGGGAAAGCCCCAGGGCATCCGCAATCGCCCGGTAGCCCATGCCTTTTAAGCGCAGTTCCTTTATCTGCGCCGCCTGTGCATCGGTCATAATCCTTTCACCTCCAAATCAAAAAAGGCCCAAAAACCAGCGTTTTTTGATGGTTTTTAAGCCCAAAAACATGGGTTTTTCGGTACTTTTTGGCAAAAGTAAAATGCCTGAAAGCCTTGAAAAATCAATGTTTATGTAAGGTCGGAGGGGCGATTTCCTATCCCCCTATGCAATTCTGCGAAAATTTACGTTTGAGGGGGCGGCGGTCAGTATTTTGTCGAATTACAGAGATAAGAACCGCCCCTCCCCCGGTAAAAATTCCACGGGAAATAGTACACTTTGTCAAAGCATGACGGAAATAAGGGGAACACCACGAAAGTCAGTAGCGGAACTCCTGATAGCGGTCTTCCGTCATGGTTTTGTGGTCGTGGCAGCTCTTACAAAGTGCCTGCCAGTTCGCCTCATCCCAGAACAGCTTTGCATCCCCTCTGTGGGGAACAATGTGATCAACCACGGTTGCTTTCACCAATCGTCCTTGCTTCCTGCACTCCACGCACAAAGGATGTGCTTTTAAGAAACGTATCCTTGCTTTCTTCCACCTGCCATCGTATCCCCGGACGGAAGCACTGGCACGGTCAGCGGTGTGCAGCTTTGCGTGTTCGGTGCAGTACATCCCACCTGTCAGCTTTGGACATCCCGGATGCTTGCATGGTTTCATCGGTCTTCTCGGCATGGCGTCACCACTTCCTCACTCCACCGTAATATTTGTCAGCGATTGCCTCCTGCTGGTACTCCGGCAGGCTCCGCAGTCTCTCTCTTACTTTCTCCAGCGACTGCTCCTGTTCCTCATGGGTCTTGTGGAACCCGCAGTTTTCCCCACGGCATTTCCCACTAAGAGCATTGCAGTATCCATTTTCACATAATGCAAAACAATCCATTGCTAACTCCTTTCTGTCCTTTCCCCAACAGAAAAGGCAGCGGTGAAAGGATAAAGCCCGCTGCCCCTGTGCGGAAGACGTGAAAAAAGCCCCGTGGACTCTCCCACAAGGCTCCCTACACTTTTTCGCATTCTAAGAATATCACAGGTTCCAATAAACTTTCAATAAACCTTTACTACACCTTTACTAAACCATTACTAAACCATTTGGCAGAAACGGGGTTATCCGAGGAAATAGCTTTCCGCTGTTTCCGCCCTCATCCTGTAAAGCGCATCCATCTCCGCTATAGCCTTTTTCCGGTATTTTGCAATCATCGTCTCGCTGACATTATATTTTTCTGTCAGCTCCCTCCATGTCATTTCATTTACCACCATGTCCCATATCACCTCCGGGAGCCTGCCGCTCAACTGTCTGATGGCATATTCAAAGAATTCCTTCTCTTCTTTTGTCGCCTCATACTTTTTCACCAGATGCTCAAACCATTCATCATCCATCTGTTCTTTCACCTGCCTGTATATGACCGCCGCCTTTCCCGTCCTGTCAGACATCCCGCTCTCCTGCACCCTCTCTCCCTGCGGCCTTGAAAGGCAGAGGCCCCGGATGACGTCATCATACGGCATACCCTCAAACCGTGAAAGGTCAAATTCCATAATCCCCATGTCACGCTTCCAGTTCCGGTATTCCTTAAACATTTTCTCTACATCCATCCTAAGAGCCTCCAATCCTCGCTTTTACTGCATCCACAAGTGCTGACTGCCCGCAGTCCTTTTTTTCCAGAGCCATCATCACCCTTTCATCCAGTGTGCCTTTGGAAATCAGATGGTGGATCACCACTGTTTCCTCCTGTCCCTGCCGCCACAGCCGCCTGTTCATCTGCTGGTACAATTCCAAACACCATGTCAGCCCGAACCATATCAGCATTGAGCCGCCCGCCTGCAGGTTCAGCCCGTGTCCGGCTGATGCGGGATGGATTGCCGCCACCGGGATTTCCCCGGCATTCCACTTTTTCATATCCTCCGCCGTGTCCAGCTCCACTGCCCCGGTGCGCTCCACAATCCTCTGTAAATCATGCTTATACCAGTAGGCGATCAGCGCAGGCTTCCCATTCGCCGCCTCTATCAAGTCCTCCAGCGCTTCCAGCTTCCGGTCATGGATGTGTTTCACGTTCCCGTTCTCATCGTAGACCGCGCCGTCCGCCATCTGTAAAAGTTTATTGGCTAATGCCGCCGCGTTCACCGCGTCAATGTCGCCGTCCGAAAAGGGAAGGAGCATATCCCGCTCTAGCTGCTCATACAGTGCCATCTCCTTTTCACTCATGGAAACCTCCACGCGGTTATAAACACATTCCGGCATATCCAGATAATCCACGGCCTTCATGCTGATGCAGATGTCGGAGATCAGCCCATAGATCACATCCTCTGCGCCCTCCCTTGGCTTATAGGAAAATACCATCTCACGGCTCCGCTTATCTGGCACGAAAAACCGCTCCCGGTAACCGCCGATGAACCGCCCAAGCCTCTGCCCCATATCGAGGATGCCGATTTCCGCCCAAAGGTCAATCAATCCATTCGGTGCTGGCGTCCCGGTCAGCCCCACGATGCGCCTTACCATCGGGCGCACCTTTTTTAATGCCTTGAACCGCTTTGCCTTATGGGACTTGAAGGAAGAAAGTTCATCGATCACCACCATGTCAAAATCCCATTTATGGTTTTCCACCAGCCACTCCACGTTTTCCCTGTTGATGACATACACCTGCGCTTTTTTATCCAGCGCCGAAAGCCGCTCCCGCTCAGAGCCAAGCACTGCTGACATCCCAACACCGGAAAGGTGATCCCATTTTTCCAGTTCGGCAGGCCATGTATCCCTTGCTACCCTTAATGGAGCTATCACAAGTATCTTGCAGATATCAAAATAGTCCAGTGCCAGCTCCCATATGGCAGTCAGCGTGATCACCGTTTTGCCAAGGCCGCAATCCAAAAATAACGCGCTCACCTTATGGCTCACAATAAACTCCTTTGCATACTCCTGATATTCATGTGGCACATATCTCATCCAGCACACCTCCTATCTGCTCTGCCCGGTCAACCACATAGACCGGAAACCCTAAACTTTTAAGCTGCCTCATTCTTTTTATCTGCAATGGCCGCGGCTTTTTCCCCGGAGCCTTTAACTCCACAAATGCGATTTTCCTCCCAGGCAGCAAGACGATTCTGTCCGGCACCCCATCCAGACCGGGGGAAACGAACTTCACCGCCATGCCTCCCATCTTTTTCACTGCGTCTGTGAATATCTTTTCCACACGTTTTTCGGAATGAACCACAGCCATAACGCCTCACCTCCCTCTCCGTCCACATGGACTGACTTCACGCCCAGCAGAGCCTTCTGCCGCCTGACCTCTGCCTTTTTTATGCCGTTTTCCTCTGCTAATCCATACACCTTTTTATAATCCACGAACCCGTCTTTCAGGACTTCTTCCAAAAACATAGCTTCCTCCAATCTCAGGAACAACGGAACGAACGAACAAAAAATCCCTATATTGTTATACGCGTGTATTACACATACACACATTCTCTCTCTCTTTTATTTTTATATATTTCATATAGTAAAGGTTGTTCCGTTGTTCCATAAAACCTGCTAACGCCCATAGTTACTGGCTTTTTTCGAAGAACAATCTGCGGAACATTCATCTGCATTGTTCCGTTTGTTCCCGGCAGTACGCCCTCTGCTTCCCGTAAACGGGGAAAACATACATCCCTGTCCTCGTTCCGGCATACTTCTCCCATCCCTCAATCTTTCGCATGATGGCATTGATCTCATAGGAATCCGTCTTTTTCAGCGCAGAGGATTCCCGCCCGAAGCACTCGCACCATATCTCCATATTGCAGACAAGCGTCCGGCGCACCGTCCCCGTCCGCTGCGGCTCCCCGAATTCACTACCGTTCAGGAAGTTCCTGCGGTCATATAAACTCATTTCATCCCAATTCTCCGGGAGCAGCGTGTCAAGGTACGTCCGCACCAGGCCCTCCCTGTCATCCGTCTCCATCGCCTCCGCCTGCTCCGCAATGGCGATCTGTGCTTCCTCGCCTTCGAGGTAGAGTTTCTCCCCGGAACGGTACAGGGTGGCCGCCTCCGCCCATATCTGCCATATCTCCTCCTCGGTGATCTGCCACGGCTTCTTACGGCTCTCCCTGCCCACCCGGACAGGCCAGAAGCGGCGGTTGCCCGTCACGTCACGGAGGAACCCGTTCTCTGAGTTGGTGCTTCCCACGATGATGCACTGGCGCGGGTGGCTCTCCACGTTCATGCCGTAGCTTGCACGGTACTTGTCATCCACGCGGGAGAGGAAGGACTTCACGGTCTCCACATCGGTCTTGCGCATCCCGGCAAGCTCGCCAAGTTCCAGTATCCAGTAGCCCTGCAGTTTCTCCGGGCCGGACTTGTCGCGCATATCGGTGAGGGTCAGGCTGTCGGAGAACCATGCGCCGCCCAGCTTGGCAAAGAGCGTGGACTTCCCGATGCCCTGCGGCCCGTTCAGGATAAGGACGGAGTCGAACTTTATCCCCGGCTGGTATATCCTCGCAACAGCAGCCGCCATCGTCTTGCGGGTGACCGCCCGCGTGTAGCTGGTGTCCTCCGCAGCGAAGTAATCCACCAGCAGGGTCGCCACCCTTTCCGTCCCGTCCCATTCCGGCAGGCTCTCCAGATATTCACGCACCGGGTGGTATGCCCGTTTCGCCGCCACCGCAAGCACCGCGTCCTTCGTCTTGGTCGGTGAGTAGACATTGTACACATTGCTCAGATATACTTTGAGGGACGCGAAGTCAGAGTCATTCCACCCCTGCTTGATCTGCTTCCACGGGAGCCCCTCCCCGGCATCTATCCCGTCCCGGTGGAGGTTGAATGCGATGGAATGAAGCCTTTCATCATTGCGCAGGATCAGCACAAGGTTATCCAGTGTAGGCTTCACCGCGCCCTGCTTGTCAAGTTCCAATGCACCCTGCCAGTCATCGGATGGGGCGAATTCCTCCCCCGCCGCTTTCTGCCGCTCCTGCGCCAGCGTGGTTTTTACGTTCCCATCCTTTACCGCAAACTCGCTCATGGCACCAAAAGAAGGGAGCTTGGCAGGCTCCGTATCCTCGGACGCTTTTGCATCCATCTCACCGAATCTGTGTATCCGCACCATGTCAAAGGCGTTCATCAGCTTGCCGCAGGCAGGGTCCGTGGCATGGTGGGAATAGGCGAATCTTCCTTCATAGACCACCACGCCCGCCTGTGAGTCAGCCGGGATATAGTCATACCGCCCCGGCATGGCACTTGGCTGATACACATCGGGAAGAAAGTTTGAGATAGCATCCTCGATGGAATACGTCCGGCAGAATGCGCCGATAACACCGTCCTTCGCAAGCGGGTCTGCCTGTTTTCGCATCTCCCTCTGCACAATATTCTGCTGCCTGCTGCTCACCGGCCACTCAGAGGAATCCCGCCAGTCCTTATACCGGGAAAGCACATCGTCCGGGCTTAGCGGCTCTCCCTCGATATCCCGGAAAAGGAACTCCCCGTCAGCGGAAGTGGACGGCCAGTACATGAGGCGGCTCGGCTCGTAGGTGGTATCATCGAACATCTCAATCCCGATATCCTCCGCCACCTTCCTTGCCACCGCCACATATTCATCCGGCGACACGTTCCTTGTAAGCGGGATGATGAGCCGGAGCCTCGGATTCTCTGCCGTGTGCTTATGGGTGGAATAGATGAGGCACCGGAAATCAAAGAACATCTCCACCTGCTCCGGGATGTCCGGCACGGCATGGTCCATGTCCAGAGTTAAGGCGGAGCGGAACTCCACACAGTCCTTCTTCCTCCTGCCGCCTTTCAGCTTCCCCATGACGAAACCGCCCACGTCCTTTATTGCATCCTGCTT
>JAAUZD010000033.1 GCA_014804785.1 Lachnospiraceae bacterium | reverse complement strand
TCCTCTGTCATTTCCCTGCCGGACATAAATTTCTTGCCCTCTGCAAGCGCCGCAAGGCCATCACCGGAAAACTGCACGATGACGCTGTCCCCATACTGTGCAGAAATCTCATTCATGGCTTTCATGGTTTCCTCTTTTGACATTTTATCCATGACTTTGTTACCATGTTCATCTGTGGTATTGAACCGATATTTTACTAAGGTGTCCTTCTTCGCCGCCGAATTAGATCCGTAGCTTTTCAACTGCTCCGTCCCCGCATAAAACTGGCTGTAATCCTGATTAACATTCATTGACATTTTCTTATCCTCCTAAAATTTATGAATGGACAGACCGCAGAAGCAAAGTTTTATGCGCCTCTGCGGAATATGTTCTTTACTGTGAAATCTTAATGTTTTAAGTTCGCATAGTAATCCCAAATGCTGTTAAGGACATTTCTTGCGGAAGATGAGATACCCAAATTCAAACGAACATGATCCAAGCCGCCTGTTTGCTGCTTTAACATTCCACTGTTTTCCTTGTTAATTGCGGACATAAACGCATTATAGGCTTGCTCTTTTATTCCTGTATTTTGATTTTTTGTTGCAGATTTTTCTGTTTCCGACTTACTGGAATGATAGTTTATCTGCACTTTGAAATCTTGCAGTTCGCTCCATATCTGCGTATTTTTCGCCATGAATCTGCTGTGTGTTTCATAGGCGGTATCAAGCATTTCCAACTCTTTTTCTTTAGTCAGTTCCTGTGTGCTTCCGTCTGCCGCAGTATAATATTCTTTCTGCCTATCAGTTGCAGCATACTTTTCTTCTATGCGGTCTTTCATTAACTGATACGCAGAAGCCATTTTATTTACATAGCTGTCAAACGTATCTGTTTTTGTTCCTTCCTCTTTTTCAAACTTCGCTTTCAGCACATCTACGCTTTCTTGTGAATAATCTTTTGATACTAAATCATTAGAAACCGTTCCCCCTCCCAACTCTGACATAATCTTTTCAAAATCATTCATTATACCGGAGCTGCCAAAGTTCATAGCTGACAGTTTTGTTATGTCCTCATTCTGCCCTGTTCTTTCTATTGCGGACATTTTTTCTCTTAAAGCCGTGCGTCCTTTCTCCGAAATGTCCACGCTGTCACTCTGCCGCTGATTTGACACATGGTTTTTATCTGCCTGCTGTAAGCGTTGCTTTATTCTATCGGTATCTATCCGATACGAATATGACGATGTTCTTTGCAAATTATTTATATCCATTACTCAACTTCCTTTCTTTTCTCATTTTTCCAGTTCTCCATTTTTATAAAGGCGGCTCCTCTGTCATTCAGAGCCACCCATGCCCCCTTATGATAAGTCCGGGCAGACCGCAGAAGCACATATTTAATTACCTCTGCGAAATAAAGTGTAAATTTTATACCTGTAAATCTATTGAACCACCCGAAACAGACGACCTTTTCACAAGGGTATTGCCGCTTTTAACAAGCTGACTTTCTACACTTTCTCTTGTAATACCGTCCAATGCCCCGGATGGAACCGGCTTTCCAATTTCCCAACTTGGATCAGCTTCCCTTGCAGCAGCATAAAATGCGTTTCTATATGCCCGTTCATACTGCTGCATAGTATATCCTGCTGACAGCCTGTCATTTTTTGACACTTTCCAATACATATTGGTATATACATCTGACCGCTTTGTTGTATCGCCATTATGAACACCATTTTCCTGCAGAAATTCTTTTTTCGTCTGTTCAAACATTTCATCTTTGCTGCTTTCCGGAATATCAATAATCTTTTTGTAACTGTCGCCTGTTGCGTCTGTAACCTCAAGCCCTGTCAAACCGTTTACAGGATTTACATACTCTCCGTTAGAATTGTATTGTTTCATTAGGTTCTTAATTGCTTGAACATTCGTAAACATATTGCCAGTACAACCGTTCTTTGTCATTTGCTGAATAACGGCTTTATACTGCTTACTGCTTGTATCAATACCCGCCGCCTTTAACTGCGACTGTATAGAACCGCTGTTTAATTGTGAAAACTGAAATACTCCGGGTAATGCCCCGCCTGTTCCCCAAGTTGTCTTTGTTCCCCCAAACATACTTTGAAACAAAAAACTGTAATTAGTAATATTCGACATAAAATCATTCCTTTACTTTAAAATTTGAAGTCCTTTTCCTGTTATGCCTTTATATCAAAACTTGCCCCTGTAGGCGCAGATGTGCCAGAAGAAGCGGCTATAACTTTCTCTGCAACAGCTTTTACATCTGTACCCGTAACACTTATGGTATATTCGCCCGTTTCGTTTCCTGCTTCTTCGGCTGCCTTTTTCTCTGCCTGTCTTTCAGCCGCCTTTTCTTTCTCCGCCTTTTTCTCTGCACGTCTTTCAGCCGCTTTTTCTTCCTGCGCTTTCTTTTCTTCTCTACGCTCCTTAATCTTTTCTTCCAGTTCTTTCCTTGCTTTTTCCGCTCCTGTATCAACTTCCTCCTGACTAACAACTTCTGTCGTCATGCTGTCATATCCGTTCATAGTGATATTACAGCTTATCATTTTTGCGCCACGCGCTGCCATCGATGATTTCAAATTATCAACTGCTTTAGGTATCAAAGATAAGTTGTATTCCAACCATTCAGATGTTTTTTCATCACTTGTCGCTTTAGCCAAAAGCGAACTATTTATATTTACTGAATAATCGGTACTTTTCAAACATTCGTACTTTTCGGAAAGATAGGATAATTCGTCCTTTGCTGTCTTTGTGGTGGCTGTTTCCTTTGCTGTACCCGTTCCCTCTGTTACCTGTTTTTTACTGTTTGCAGAATTTGTGTAACCTGCATATGTATTTGTGTAATCTGTTACTCCTGAAATTGCCATAATTTCGTCCCCCTGATAGATAAAATTTTTATTGGCAGCCCCTCTGTCACTCGGAGCCGTCATGCCCCCTCGCAATAAGTCCGGGCAGCCCGCAGAAGCAAAGGTTTATGCGCCTCTGCGGAATAGTGTGTAAAGATTATATTTATGCTTTTAAATCAAAACTTGCTCTTGTTGACGCAGATGTACCCAAAGACGCAGCTATGAGATTCTGCGTAACAACTTTTACATCCGTACCTGTAGCACTTATGGCATATTCATTTGTATCAGTCACTGCTTCATTAGCTGCTTTTCTCTCTGCCCGTCTTTCCGCAGCCTTTTCTTCCTCTGCCTTTTTCTCCTCTCGCCTTTTAGCTGCTTTTTCCTCCTGCTCTTTCTTTTCTTTTGCTTTCCTTTCCGCATTTTCTTTTGCTATTTTCCCATCGGGATCACTTGTACCAGATATTGCTACGGAAATATTTCCATTTGCATCAACATTATAGCTAAGATTTGTCAGTGTTCCCCGACAGCCCGCAACGGCACTTTTCGCACAATCCGGCAACGCTGCTAAATTTTCCTCTAAATATGCAGCCTTTTCCGGGTCATTCATGCACTTTTTCAAAAACGCACTTGATACCGATACGGTTGTCGGAACACCCTGCATTGAGGTAGTACCCGTATTCATATAGCTGTATTTGCTCTGCAAATATTTAGAATAGTCATTTACATTGTTATATCCCGTCTTGATCTGCTCTGTTCTGGTTACGCCGGGTGTTGATGTTTTCAGTTCCACCGTACTTGTTGTCACATTGCTTTCTGCCTTTTTTGCAGAATTTGTGTAACCTGCATATGTATTTGTGTAATCTGTTACTCCTGAAATTGCCATATTTCGTTCTCCTTAAATGTAAATCTTATTATGTTTATTTTTCTCCCTCCGTGCTTTTGCTTTGGGCATTAGCCATACAGGTTATACTTGCTTGCCAGTGCAGAATAAAGCGATCCCGTGGAAGAATACTGGCTGGACAGACTACTCTGGTTGGTATGAGCATTGTCGGAGACCCGGTCTGCTACATATGCCGCCTTTTGAGTAAAGCCCTTAGTGTTCCCAAGCACCTTCTCCAGAGTGTCGATATCCGCCTCCTTCAACTTATCCTTGTCAACACTCAACGAACCGTCCTTTGCAATGGTGATTCCAATGTTCCCCAGCGCCTCCTTGTTGTCGGAAGCCGCAGATTTTAGCATCTGGCTATAATAGTCATTCAAGGTGCCGGACGTGTTCTTTAGTGCAGAAAGCGTGCTGTTGTACTTTCCTACAAAGTCCTCTACTGCATTGTAGACGTCCTGATTGTCCCCGCTTTCACTTGCTTTGGAAAAGAGGGAATCCTCCCCGGTTGCCATAAAGACAGATGCCGCCTCCGATAACTGATCCGCTGCCTTTTCCAGCTTTTCATACTTGGTCTTGGTGGCAGCATCTGTAGCACTGCTCTTGTTCAGAGCATTGAGCAAAGTGTTGTTGGAATTGCCATTGATGTAATTTAAAAGCGAAGTGCCATTGACTGGCAGCCCTGCTTTCCTTGCTGATTCGTTCAGCATCTGTGTTGTGATTCTCATCATATTCTTAGTCCTCCTTCTACTGACTGTACTTTAAATACATTTCCTTTGATTTTTATGTCCAAATATATCTAGGATAACGACCAGCCACGTCTTTTACACATTAGTCACCTCTGCCGTATTATCAAAAACGCCGTTTTCCACTGGTTCTACCATAACATTAGCTTCATAAGCATTAGATGCTTTCGCTAACTGCCTTTCGTTGTTCCATGACTGCAATAGCCTGTTTCTTTCCTGCTCCTGTTTTGCAATCTTTTCATTCAACATTTCCTGCTGCTGTTTCTTAGTCTGCGCCCGCTTTTCCAGATATTCTTCCAGCAATTCCTTCTGCTTGTCTTTCTTCTCGCTCGTTCTTTTATAAAAGCTGCTCTGTGAACGCACATCAAACTCTGAATCATAACCCACAGGCCACGAATCTCCCCTGTACTCATTCAAAGTTGCACCAACTGTTATTAGCACAGAACAGTTCCTCGGCGCATAGGAATCACCCCAATCTCTCTGAATCAATGAAAGGATTTTCTCTCTGTATTGAGGATCATCTTTCATAGCCTTAAATGCTGCTTCTGAAATATTGACAGCCGCATTGCTTACTGTCTTATGATTGGTAATTTTAGAAAGATCTTCATAAAACTCTTTCTTAAAAATCTCCATTTCTTCTGCTTCCGATAGTTCCTTTGTGCTTTCTGTTTTCTCCAATGCAAACTTTTCTGTACCATTCACATTTTTAGTGTTTTTCGTTGTTGCCACATTGTTCTGATAATAATTTTGTCCTACTCCGCTAATAGCCATTTTTTAATCCTCCATCATATCAATTTCTGCGTTTGTAATGCAAAATTGAACAAATATTTATGCCTTTATATCAAAACTTGCCACTGCAGGCGCAGTCGTACCCACAGAAGCAGCTATTACTTTCTGCGTAACAGCTTTTATATCTGTACCTGTGGCAGTTACAGTAAACTCTTTCTCTCCTTCCGCCAATCCCTCCATCTGCTCTTTGCGGGCTGCATTCTTTTCTGCACGTCTTTCCGCCGCCTTTTCTTCCGCTTCCTTTTTCTCTGCCCGTCTTTTAGCTGCCTTTTCTTCCTGCGCTTTCTTTTCTTTTGCTTTCCTTTCAGCATTTTCTTTGGCTATCTTTCCGTCTGGGTCATTTGTCCCTGATGATATCCCGGTTATATTACCATTAGCATCAATTCGATACTCAATACTTGTTAATGTTCCTTGTGCATGAGATACAGCATAAGAAACACAATCCGGCAATGCCGCCAGATTTTCCTCCAAATATTTAGCCTTTTCCGGGTCATTCATACATTTTTTCAAAAACGCACTTGATACCGATACTGTTGTCGGAACACCCTGCATTGAGGTAGTCCCCGTATTCATATAGTTGTACTTGCTCTGCAAGTATTTAGAATAATCATTTACATTGCTATATCCCGTTTTTATTTGCTCTGTTCTGGTTACTCCGGGCGTTGATGTTTTCAGTTCCACCGTGCTTGTTTTCACATTGCTTTCTTTTGTACTGCCCGCCTGCTTTGCAGAATTAGTATAATCTGCATATGTATTTGTGTAATCCGTTACTCCTGAAATTGCCATAAATATCATCCTCCTATTCATCTTTTTAACGACTTGGATAAATAATTTCTGTTGATGTGAATGTATCATCAGCAGAAACATTGATATGTCCGCTGCTGTCAATGGCATACTCATTGCCATAAACAGAAAATGTATCCCCCTCTTTATAGCCGATTTCAATCCAGTTTATTTTGTTCAAATTTTTAATCTCTGCGTCAACATTTATGACACTACCAGATTCCTGCAATATATAAGAATGTTTTCCGGCTCCTGCATCTATGGAAAAGAAGCCCGGTGTAATTCCGACTTTTTCACAGGTCGATAAAACATCCTCCCTGCTATATCCCCACAGATCCTTTCCTTGTGCCAGATTCGTCAGAATATTACCCGCCTTTCGCATTTCCCACTTATAATTTGTCCCTTTTTGGTTCGTATTCTCTGCCAGTAATGACTCCGAAGCTGCCCATCCAATTTTTCCATTATTGACAGTCCATGTGTATCTGCTTCCGCTGGATGTTGTCCATGAATAATAACTTTTATTATTCAGAACCAGAGAATTGTTTACAGCACGAATGCCTGATAGAGAGCTTGCGTTAATCTTTGGCACTGCATAATTTGGCACTACTTGGCTGCTTCCGTTATAATCAAAAGAAATCACACCATACTCTTTAAAATTAGGATTATATCCGCAGGAAACATTCTCCCCAAAATTGATTGCATCAAGAATAGCACTTGGATTATTATAGTTTGCAAAATAATAGGATAATTCACTTGCAGATACATTTGCGCTTTTGTCTATCAGTGCAGCTATGGATTCCCTTGAAAAACTTCTTGCACTGTTAGAAATACTTAGGCTATCCCGCCTGTTACTGCCCGTTGCTGATAACAGCTTAATTGCCTGCTGTTTCCTTGCTATTTTAACTTCTGATTGGGAATGGAGTAGTGACTGGCTCACTCCATTTGTGCCTGTTAAATCTGTTTTTACCATTTATATCCTCCCTGCTTCCCCTCTATTAGTCCAGATAGTTTACAGAGTTACACTTTATACACCTCTGCAAATACATAGTTATGCTTTTGCCTCAAAACTTGCCATTGGAACTGCGGTTGTGCTGGAAACAGCTTTTATACCTGCGCCTGTAACATTTATGGTATATTCCCCTGTTTCGAACTTTTCTTCTGCGGCTGCTTTCTTTTCTGCCTGCCTTTCAGCTATCCTCTTTTCTTCTGCCTTTTTCTCCGCCCGCTTCTTAGCTGCTTTTTCCTCTAAAATTTTTCTTTCCTCACGCTTTTTCTCTAATCTTTCTTTTTGTTTCTCTTCCGCATTCAGTGTAGTTGAATTTTGTTTTGAACCACTTGTTCTTGTCATACCGCCACAAGTAACAGAAACATTTCCGTCGGCATCCATTACAGCCGTGACACCATGTATTACCGCATTGTCTGCCTTAGCTTGTGCAAACATATTATTCTGACCCTGAACTACGCCAGTCAAATTAAATTCCACTTTTTTTGCAAATTCCGGATCATTTGCCATTTTCTCTAGGCATTTACTGGAAAGGTTTAATACAACTTTATTTTCATTTCCACTCATAAGACTGCTACCCGTATTAAAAGTAATATCCGGGAATTTTTTACACAGTTTCTCGTAATATTCCTGCACTTTGTCCTTGCTGTTTGTCTTTACCTCCGCTGCCGCCTTACTGTCTGATTTTTTTGTAGTTTCGGTGTAACTCACTGCATAGCTACTATAATTATTTGTAATCTCCATCGCCATAATTTACTTCCTCCACAATAAAATTTTATTAGCGACCCCTCTGTCGGTCAGAGCCGCCCATGCCCCCTTATAGTAAGTCCGGGCATAATACCCTTCATCAGCCAAGCAGTGCATCGCCACCTACGGCAGTTCCTGTCATAATATTTGCATCATAAGCACTGGAAGCCTTCGCCATCTGCCGATTACTACTCCATGCCTTTGTCAGCCTGCTCCTCTCTAATTCCTGCTTTGCAATCTTTTCCTCCAACGCTTCCTGCTGAAATTCCTTCATCCGCGCCCGCTTTTCCAGATATTCTTCCAATAGTTCCTTCTGCCTTGCCTTTTTCTGCTGCACTGCATCGTTCCCGCCTTTTGCAGAAGAACTTCCGGAATAACCGACATTGTCCTCCATTCCTTGGGTATATCCATAACTCTTTTCCCATGTATCATCTATGTGCGTATATGAAAATGACGGAATATAACTTCCAAAATTAACAGCCCAATTTGTTGCAATCGCATTTAATACTTTCTGTTCATACTCAGGGTCTGTTTTCATCCTTTCATAAGCGGCGTTCGTAATATCAATCACCTCATTCCTGTTCTTCTGAGAAGGGTGGATATACAGGCTGTTCATCTTTTCATTAAAATGCTCCTTGTATTCCTCCAAAGTCATATCTTCCGGGGAAACCGAACTTTTCTCTGTAACCTTGCCCACAAAGCTGCTTGTTTCTTCTGTATTGTTTACGTTCTTCTTATTCGTTGTTGAAACCACACTGTTCTGATAATAATTCTGTCCTACTCCACTAATAGCCATTTCTAATCCTCCATTTTCATCAATTTTTTAGTTTCATTTCAGTGGCAATACAAAGCCTTTTACTTATTTTCTTTCACCTCCCCTTGCTGCAACATAACTGTCACATGGAAAACATCCCCTTTGACTTTTATGTTCACCCCACCGAAATACCTCTCTGCCATATCTCGCACATTTTCGAGGCCAATCCCATGCTCTGTAACAATATCTGGTAAAATACTCTGTTTTGTTGTAGCTGGGAGCGGACTACCTTTCCTTATAGGAACCGCCCCATCAAAGCTATTTTCTACATTCAACAACAGAAACTGCTTCTTGCGCTTTAATGTAAGGCGTATAAATCCTTTTCCCGGTTCCAGTTTCTCGCAGGCTTCTATGGCATTGTCCAGAAGATTGTTCAGGATAATCCCTAAATCAAATACGGGGATTTCCCCACTGTACCGGAAATCTGCGTCAAACTGGATTCCTGCCTTTTTCGCCCTGCGCCACTTATCATTGATAATGACATCCGTCACCGCATTTCCCGTCACATACTTATATTCCAACTCCTGCATAGTCTCATCCATTCTCTGGACGTATTCCTCTATCTCCCCATACTCCCCGGCTTCTGTCAGCCCTTT
>JAAUZD010000032.1 GCA_014804785.1 Lachnospiraceae bacterium | reverse complement strand
CTTGTAACAGGCGTACCAAAAAATGCGTTTTTCAGTCCCATATACACATGGTAAAACGGATGATAGTCAATCCATGCCATTTTAATTGAGGTGTTGGCTGACAAAAAAACAGGGGTTGCCGCAAAAAGCGCGATCACAAGGTAGGCCAGTGAAAATTGCTTAAAGTCTTTAAAAACCATCGTACATCCAAAACCCGAAAGTGCCATAATCAGGGACAAGATCGCAGTCTGTACCAGTACAGCAGGCAAAATGCTTCCTGCCCCGGCAAATCCAACATTAAACAACGCCATCAGTACTGCAAAAATCAAGTCCGTCAGTAAAAAGAGAAAAATCTTGGAAAACAGGAACAAGTTCCCCGGAAGTGGCATAATGGCATGGACACGGATCACGCCCATCTGTTTTTCTTTAAACAGCACAGAGGCAATCCCTAAAAAACCCACGGCAACAATCTCAATAAACAGCAGTTCACAGGTTATTTCTCTGCGCTGCTTCATTTCCAGAGTATTGCTGCCTACTGTCTCCGGTGTATATTCTCCGGTCCAGTGAAGCAGGGACAGTGCATAATCCACTCTATGGCAGTCGGCTTGTTCCGCTCCCCTGTACAGCATTACATCCGGCCTGCCATCAATCATGCTGATCCCTACACCACTGCCTGCTGTATCCATAGAAACCGCCTCATTTAATTCTTCCAGAGAGTCTACCTGATATACAAGAGGGGAAACCTGTCCTAAAGTTTCTGCCGGGTCATAAAGGTATACATTGTAGATATTGGCGTTAGCATCCATAAATTTCACATAGCCAAAGTTAATGAACAACGTATAAAGCAGAAATGACCCCAATGCCACAAAAAAGAATTTCCCCGATGCCATCATCCGGCAATCTTTTTTAAACAGAGAATAAAGGCTTTTCCAGCTCATGACAACCTCCTTCCTGCATACTGGATGAATATATCCTCCAAAGTCGGTTCCTGGGAATGAACACTGATCAGTTCATCATACACAAAAGGGATCCCGGATTTCAACTCTGGAGCTTCCAGTGTCTTTTCCTCCCGCCTGCCCTGATACAGATAATCAACAACAATTCTGTGGTTGCTGTTTTGCTCTTTCAGATTCTTTGGTGTATCAAGGGCAACTATATTTCCATTGGAAATAAAAGCCACTCTGTCGCAGAGCAGGTCAGCATCCAGCATATTGTGGGTCGTCACGAATACCGTTGTTCCCTTCCGCCGCTCGCTTTCTATGATTCTACGGAAAAGGACTGCTCCGGTAGGGTCAAGCCCGCTGGTAGGTTCATCCAGAAACAGGAGCTTCGGGTTGCTGATCAAAGCCCTCGCCATACTGACACGCTGACGCATCCCTTTTGAGTAGGAGGATACCGGTTTCCGCAAGAAATCCTTCTTAAATTCCAGTTCGTCAAGTACTTCTTCCGCATCCCGCAGTTGTTCTTTCGGATAGAACGATGAGAAATAATACAGATTGTCAAGGGCACTCAAGTTGGCATACAGATAAGGGAACTCAAACAGGACACCGATCTTTTGAAAAAACTCCTGTGTATGTGTGCTCCTTAACTCTTTCCCGAACAGGGACACCATACCGCCATGCCCTTTCAGGATACCGGTCAATATTTTCTGGGTTGTAGACTTCCCGGAACCATTAGGCCCTAAGAATCCAAAGATTTCCCCATCTTCTACAGTGAAATTCAGACCATGTAATGCCTGTTTGTCTTTCCCATAGGAAAAAGTCAGATTCTTTACTTCAATCATTCATCATCCCCCCATTTCCCATGCTGTCCTTTTTTCTTTTCCTGTTCACGTTTGCTCCACCATTTCATAAACTTTACCTTGAACGGGATAGCGATGATAAGTACCACCACAATCACAAGCCACAAGTACCATTCCAAACCTAAAAACATAATCTATACCTCCTTATTCTGAGAGAGATTCCTTCCCTCTTGATGAAGTAAGAATAGAAAAGTGCGGTGAAATCCATGTGAAGTCCATATGAAGTTGATGTGAAATTTTTCTTCTTTTCAGAAACGGAAGCCTTTTAGGGAGATTGATCTTTATTTTATAGCAGGAATGGAAAAATAGAATGCCACTCCGTCTTGCTGGTTTGCAGCACCATACGCTAAATGCTGCATGGAAAGGATCTGCGCCACGATCGCAAGCCCTAATCCAGAACCGCTGTATGTTGTATTTTTATCACGATAAAATTTTGTCCAGATTTTTGAAAGATTTTCCTGTGGGATAGGCTGCCCTTGGTTATAAATAGAAAAATCCAGCATACCGTCACGCTCTTTTAAAAACAGCTTCAAAACACCTCCCGGCCGGACATTCCTCTTTGCATTGACAATCAGGTTATTCAGTACCTGCTCCATCCGGCTCTTGTCCGTATTGACATAAACAGGCTGCTCCGGCAATTCATATTGCAGATCAAAGCAGACATCCGGGCTGTCGATCAGCAGCCGTCCAGCAACGGTTTCCAGAAATTCAACAAAGTCAAAACGTTCCGGGCGAAGCTGCGTGGCTCCGTTTTCCAGCGCGGACAGATCAAGCAGGGTAGTGATCAGACGGCTCATACGTTCCGTTTCCGCTATGATGACCTCGTAGTAATTTTGCTTTTTTGCATCGTCTGTTTCATCCTGCACCCCTTCCGCATAAGCACGGATCACGCCCAACGGGGTCTTCATTTCATGGGAAAGGTTGTCTACCAGTTCCTTCCGTTCCGCCAGCAGACGCTTTTTCTGTTCCACATCCTGCTCCAGCTTCCTGTTCACATTTTCCAATTTGGAAAACGCTTCCTGCAGGCTTTCAGCCATAAGATTCAGACTGCGGGAAAGCTCACCAAATTCATCATGGCCTGTCACCCCGCAGGGCCTGGAAAAATCCAAATCTGCCATGCTCCGGGCGGCATCGTTCAGCTCCGATACAGGCTTTGTAATAAATTTTGCCATCCATAAGTCGATTCCACAGATCAATACGGCAACAAAGACCAGCCAGATTACAAAAGAAATATCTGCACTCAAGGGCAGTCTGGTAGAAAACACATAAGATACTACCAAGATAATACCCATCATTTTAGAAGCCAACAGTATTTTCTTCCGGATGCCAAAAACATTCATATTATCACTTATTTTCATACTGTCACCTCGAATTTGTAACCGGAACGAATCAGCGTTACGATATGTTTCCCCTCATCACCTAGCTTTTGGCGAATCGTTTTGATATGTGTGTCCACTGTTCTCGTCGTCCCTTCAAAATCATATCCCCATATCCTGTTAAGCAGCTGCTCTCTGGTAAAAATCTGTCCGGGATTTGACATAAGAAAATAAAGCAATTCATACTCTTTATAGGTCAGGGTAATTTCCTGCCCGTCCAGAAACACTTTATGTAAAGCAGGAATAATCGAAATTTTTCCCCCGCTGACAGTGTTAACGGTACTTACGGTATCTGCCCAGATGGCAGTATTACGGCGCAGCAGGGCGTTTGCTTTTGCGAGCAGCACTTTAGGACTGAATGGTTTTGTCATGTAATCGTCCGCCCCCAGATCATAGCCTTTCAGCTTATCATCCTCGCTTCCCTTAGAAGTTAACATGATAATAGGGAGATTGCTCATTTCCCTTGCCATTTTACAGACGGAAAAGCCATCGAGGAAAGGCATCATAATATCCAGTATCATTAAATCCATCGGATGACTCTTCAATACCATCAGCGCATCCATGCCATCGTCCGCCGTATAACAGACATGGCCGCCCCGCTGCATATATTCAACAATAATTTCCTGCATATTCTTTTCGTCTTCAACAACCAGAATGTTTGCCATAGTGTGTTCCTCCGTTAAAATTTATTTTCATGTACTTATTGCTTTCTAATGCGGTGCTATGCACCAGCAACAACTACTATATGAATAATTCAGGATAAGTGCTTTCCTTTCAAACTTTCACGCCTTAAACGTCTCATAGGTCTTACCGGTTTACAGAACCTATCCAGTCGTTAATCTATTCTCTAAAACCATCTTTCAGTTCTTGAAGCTCACTTTTGCATACTGAAAAAGATTAAAAGAAGAAGCAAAACGGTCAAAACTCCATATAACAATAAATTAATGCACATGATTTTCTCTTTGTATTCAATATTTTTGCCCTCCAAGATTAAAACTTATTATTACGACCACTACTATCCCAATCACAAGGGCATGTCTCTTCCATGTCAACCTCAAATAACCAATAAATTCACGGATAAAAGCATTTAACGTAAAATACCATTTTGTTTTTGCACCAAAACCTACACATTTTATTTCCTGCTGCTTTGCAAGTATTAAAGCTCTGAACACATGATAAGCAGTCGTGACGTCAATAATTTTAGGTTTCTGTATGTTCATCAGTTCCCTTGAAAACCGCAGATTTTCCAGTGTGGATACAGATTTCTGTTCCATAATGATTTTCTCCGTATCCACGCCCTTATCAACCGCATAATTTGCCATAGCTTTGCTTTCCGGTATATCCTCTCCGGGATCTTGCCCACCGGACATGATCAGTACAGCATTTGGATTGTAGTGCAACAATTCTATCCCTTTTTCAATCCGCGCCGCAAGTAATGGCGTAACCTTGCTTCCAATAATCCCGGCTCCCAGTACAACAATATAGTCTACATTTCTTTTCTTTCTCAGATGGAAAAGATTGAGCACCGCGGAAATTGAATACATCGCCAGCAGCGACAACAGATTTGCCGGTTTTATACCCTCATGCCTGATTACCCTTATTCCTTCCACAAAGAATATGAGAATCAAAACTGCCGGAAACGCAATAACACTGCCTATTGCCAAAATAAACATAACAATCAGTATTCCGATTACTAAATCATGCGCCGCCAACCATTCTGAATATTGGGATACTGTAAATAATAAATAGACCGCCAGACATATCATCATGAACAAAAAAGAGGCTCCACTCCATAATGTTCTGGAGTCATGCAGCATAATTCCTGCAAATATGCAGGATGAAATGAAAAATATAAGAAATGCAAATTGACACATAACAGCCTCCTTCTTCCATCATGTAGCCAAACTATCAGGTTGTCTGGATGATGATAAAATAATTTCTCCAAACGGCAACTTCCTACCCTTGCTTAACATTTTTTTGAGCCATATCATCCCTTAGAGCATCATTAATATTTTCTTTCATGACCTTACAGATAGCATACAGCATTGTAACGAAAACTATGCAAAATATACCAAGTATACTGACCGTCATGCCTTTCCACGGGAAATAATGCGCAAATCCCTCAAGCTGTTCACTGGCTACCATTCCTTTGTAGATCAACTAGGAAAGAATACACGCTTCAGGCACTCCGAACAGAAGTGTACGCTATTCAATTTCTAACGACAGACTCCCTGTAAAATCATTCCCCTTAAGAACAATAAAATTGTCTCCGGCATCAACTGTAAATTCACAGACATCTGCAGCGGTCACTTCCGCAATAGCATATTTCACTTTCTCCCCGGAAATAACATGTTCCTCTTCGCTTTCCAGCCAGTATAATGTTGCTGTACCCGATTGAATACTGAGCGAATAAGTCACTTTCAGTGTGCTGTCACTGTCACGTCCCAAAGAAGTGCCGCATAACAGCTCCTCCTAATAAAATGATGTAAAAATATCTCTGCGGTCTGATTTTTCTTGTTTTCATACCGCAGATTTTCTTTTTTCAATTTCTTATAGTTCATTGATTGTTTCCGTTACTGCCATATTCCGCATACGCTTCGCGGGTGTATGAACTGCAACTGCCGCAGCGCCAAACATAACAAGAAGAATTATTATGAGCATTCCAACTGGTACACGCCATACTTCACCAAAATATGCAGTGATAAACCTTTCAAATATGAGCTTGTTCAGCGGAAGTCCTATCACGATAATCTACCAGAAAATAGTTATCGCTCATCAAACTGCGGATATAACTGACATCTTTTTCAGCATTGATTTGCGCTGCAAAGGATAAAATTATCTGCCTCCATGTTTTCAGGGTCGCCACCGACCCTGCGTGCGAAATCTTCCAACTGGCCTTTTATTTTCACCTTGTTTTTCAGCACCACATCAGAAAATGTCACTCCTGCCATTTCTCTGTCCGTTGCATAAGTGTTTTGGAATAATTCGGGATTTTCCTCTACAAACTGCTCTGAAACAATCATCAGGCTGACAGCATCGTTGCTGGCCTCCCACCAGCCGGAAAGCACCATATCATAGTGATAGGTCTGGCCTCGCACTTCAAACTCTACTGGAACAGAAGCGCCAATTTAGGCTTCAACACCTAACGCCCTGAGCGCAAGGTCGGTGGTGGTGATCTCATTCGCTTTTTGGGGCGCTGCTCCATGGCTTGGCGCGCAGAATGCTAACTCCTGCTGTACGCTGTCAGCATAGTTGATTTCAACCGAATGACCAATTGAATTGCTGGCATACGCAAGGAAGCGCCTGTGTCCCGCTTCCTGAATGAAATCGCTTCCGGCGAGTTTCTTATATTGTTCTTCCGTCATATAGCCCAGTGTACCATCCGCCTTGCTTCCTTTTTGCATATACATGGAAAGCTGCAAGGAAGAAGCCATGTTAAATGTGAGCGAGATGATTGAGGTAAATAGAAATGCTGTCAGTGTAATAGCCAGGATTGCAGTAACATTTCGTACCTTGTTTTTCTTGAAATACTTTTTTGAGAGGTTTTTTATTACTTTTGTATTGTTGTTTCCAAAGAGAATATCACTCATGTTCTTGTCCCCTTTACTGCGTGATTTTACCATCTTCAATCCGAACAATGCGGTCGGCAAGTTGGGCGACTTCGTTGTTGTGGGTAATCATTACCAGCGTTTGATGGAATTTTTTGCTGGTGGCTTTCAGAAGCCCCAGTACATTACTGCTCGTCCGGCTGTCTAGGTTACCGGTTGGTTCATCAGCCAAAACGATGGCAGGCTTGGTAATTAAGGCACGGGCAATGGCGACACGCTGCTGCTGTCCGCCGGACAGGTTACCCGGCATACTGTTCAGCCTGTCCCCCAGGGCCAGCATGTGCACGACTTCATCCATGAATTTCTGGTCTACGGTATCGCCGTCCAGTTCTATGGGTAGGACAATATTTTCATAGACATTCAGGACAGGGACAAGGTTGTAATTCTGGAAGATAAAGCCGATGTTGCGCCTGCGGAAAATGGTAAGCTGCTCATCGTTCAATTCGCCCAGTTCCTTACCTTTCACCTTGACACTGCAATACCTGATCCGGTATACCAACACACACAGCAATCTGTACAGGATACTTCCCCTTATATCTAAATAGTATAAGTTGGCGAAATTGAAAATCACTTTGGGGCGGTATATTGTTCTTTAACAGCCGTCGGAAGTTCATCATACTGTACTTCACTCCATTCAAGGACACCACGGATTGGCATTACTGTTAATCGGATAAAATCCCCCTCTTTCAATTCTCTTGATGTTCCGAATGTAATATCTTTTCCCTTTCCGTTCTCGTTGTAAGAAAATAAAGTGTATGAGTAATCCATACTCCCGCTAAAGTTAATTACGCCCCCTCTTGATTCGGCCTGTTCCATTTTACTGTTATCAATTTGTGAATAATAGTATGTGCTGCCTGCTTCTGAAAGAAAGAAAATGCAAACACATACAACCACTAAAGCAACCGCACCAATTCCAAACAATATTCCTTTTTTCATGTGAAAAACTCCTTATCTACCAACCTTTTTTGTAATGATTTTTTTCTGCTTCTTAACTGTTCTTGCTGGCAAAACATTTTTTGTTGTTATCACAATAACCACAGAAACCAGTAAAGCCGCAATCATGCTCAACCCACATAGTCCAACATTCCAGTGAACAGCTTCATCATAGCTTCGGTACTGTATCAGTCCCATGCTCGCTGTAATTGGATAGATATTGGCAAGTGTCATATTCCCTGCAGCAAACATTCCCCCATATCCATATGCAAATGCAATGATTGTACCTATCATATGTCCGCCCGCTATGCGAGTAGTTACTGCTATTACCGGCATCACAGCAATATATAGAAACAGGCAGTTCAAAATAAACTGAATAAATGTCTGTAATACTGATGTTATAGAAAGTCCCGGAAATCCCATTATCAAATTCGCAATAATTGTAAATACAGCACTTACAAATCCTAAAAACAGGGACAACAAAGCACAGACAAATAATTTCCCCCATAATAAATTGCGGTAAGAAACAGGAACCGTCATAATACTTTTCAGTGTATCATCCCTTTCTTCCCTTGCTATGATATATCCGGCAAGTAAAGTAATGCACATAGGAAAAATCATTGTAATATTATTTTTAAGTACCTGCTCCGTAAAATGGGAGAATGTCCAAATAGTACCGTCCAATGCCGTAGTGGAAAACAATGTCAATAAAACGGAAAGCAGCATCAGAAAAACGCCTGCCCATATTATATGATAGCGTTTCAGTTTCCAAATTTCAGTTCTAACCATACAAAACATATTATTCCCCCCTCTTTTTATACAGATGATCAATGACTATGACTGAAACGATAGCCCAGACACCCAGGATGGCGATTGTTTGAAAGGTTGTAGGCTGCAGATATTCAAGCATTCCCACACTCTCTATCACCCCATGCCTCGCCATATCGCCCGCACTCCAAAGTGTCGTAAGAGGAATTGGCATGAGCCAGCATAAGGCTTTCGGCAATACGCCAAAGGAAGATTCTGCTGTCAGACTTAAAACGCTGTAAAAAACACATAACAGAACGGAAAAAATGTAGGTCTTACTAAAGAAAACAACAAGGACGACCAAAGGCAGCGTCCCGGCAGTGATAAAAATACCCATTTCCAATGCTACGAACAGTTTATAGGCAACTCCGTTTACCTCGGATACCAGACTTCCGCATAAAACCGCCGCCAAAGCCGAGACCAGGCTGAAAATAACACCCATAATAAATAGAACAATGATTTTCGCAAAAATCATTTGTGAGCTTGTCACAGGAATTGTGCGCAAATTTTTAAATGTGTCATTATCCCGTTCCATAAAAAACAACACAGCAGCTATAACTCCAATCACACAGGGCAAAAGCAATTCCACACCATATCCCATAATAAACTGGAAGCAAGCGTTAAAAATTTCAATATCATTGTCAAATCTCCCTGCCATTTGCGGTGTCGTCATCATCACTGTAACAGGTATAGGAAATATAAATGCGGAAAGCATAACGAGTAAAATAAGCTTTTTCCGCTTTAATTTAGCAAATTCGCAAATTATCAGTTCAAGCAATCCCCTCACCCCCTGTTACACGCTTGAAGTAATCTTCAAGGCTTTCTTCACATGTATGGGCTTCCGATACTTCCAAGCTATTTTCTACAAATGCAGTAATAATTTTTCCTATTGGTAAATCAAGATTATGCACTTGTATATTGTGATCGTCCTGTATGGTAAATTGGTTTTCATGGAAGATCCGTTCTAAAATTCTTGCCGCCTGTGCCGTATCAGAAACGATAAATCGGATATATTTGCTGTTCTTTGCTTCCAGTTCTGCAAGACTTTCTTCTTCCAGTAATACTCCGTGGTCAATAATACCTATATCATCTGCCAAAAGTGCAATCTCGGAGAGGATATGGCTGGAAATCAAAATTGTTTTTCCCCGTTCATTGCAGAGAGCTCGGATAAAGGAACGTACTTCTGCAATTCCGATCGGGTCAAGACCGTTAATCGGTTCGTCCAAAATCAAAAGTTCTGGGTCATGCATGCAGTTTTGCAGCAAATCCAAAAGAGATTTATCATTATCTATAATCAGAATTTTGTTCATTACTCACACTTCTCCATTTTTCAAATATGTGCTTAAATATCATCACAGTCATAGTCTATGATAGAAAGTTTTTCCACAGATTTTACCATTCTGATAGACTCTGAAGTTTTTTTAGGATATTTGACAGACAACTCCACCACCATATCTAAACCTTTATCCGTAAAATTCCTGCTCTTTACCCTAAATTTTTTGGTCTGTTCGCCAATCTTTTCCAGAACCTGTTCCTCGTCTTCCGGAGAGCAATTCAACACTAGCACAAAGGGTTTCTTTCCGATTGAAATATGTTCCAGCACAATCAACAGGATCGTTACGATAAGAGATGTCAGAACTGCCACCTCATAAAGTTGACACCCACAGGTTATTCCTATATGGATCGACCATAGGAGATATAACATGTCCACTGGATCTTTCACCGCTGTTCTGAAACGGATAATTGCCAGTGCGCCTATTGTCCCTAATGTAATGACGATATTGGACTGCAGACACAAAATAATCGTAGAAATAAAAAACGGCAGAATTGCAATACACGTATTAAATGACCGATTATAAAACGCCCGATGCGAAACTATTCTGTAAACCAGAAATTCATATATACTTAATATAAGCACAGCGAACAGTACGGCAATAATAACCGATGTATTTAGTATAGAATTATTATAGGCATTCAATATATTTTCTAAAGCAGTTTTAATAGTATCCATTTTATCTCCTCATACTCTGTATTTTTTTTCTTCCAGCACAATACTTGGAAAAAGAAGAAAGAACCAACTTCCGGTTTGTGATAATATGCCTTATATAGCTCGGCATAATATAGTCAAATTTAACCTCCAGAATATACTGTCCTTTCTCCTGAACTGGATATCGCATATAATTGCCATCCAGAAAATGAGAAAAATCATCAGAAACAGAAATATTCCCATCCAAAGTGATACGTATATTGGTGATATCCTCAATATATGCGGTTCTCTCATAATCAATAATCACTTTAGGCGTAAATCGTCTCGTCATACAACTGGTGCAAAAACGCTTTAACAAAGGTTTTTCTGTCTCCCAGATCAATTCGTTCGTCTTTTCTTCCATTATCATCTGATATTCCCGCAAAGAAATCAGACAACTTTCTTTATGACAGTAACCGTTTATCTTCTCCTTGCATTCCAGTTTCATATATTCATACTGATTTCCATAGTACCGGATCCGATACTTGAAACGCTTTGATATGCCGGCATCATTTTCTTTTGCACAGGAATTTTTATAATCATCAAAATAAAGTGTATGAATTTCATATTTCCCATTATCATCACTGTGAATATCTTGAGCAAGAATCGCAGACAGACGGTTGCTTATTATACTGATATCATTTGCACTGCAACAATACTTCCACTCATTTCTGTATTTTTTTATAACTTTCCACCTCCTTTATTACCACAGATCATCTGAAAAAGTTATCATATCAGCTATTTCATACGATTCTGGATCTAATAACACAATACGAATATCCACATTATGATTTTTATCCGAAGAACTGACAAAGCATTCTCTGCCATCCAGATAAACTCCATATTCACCCAGTTCATTTTCAAATACACTCAGGGAACCGTACTGTGTATCACAACTGCTGCCGGAAGTGTGAAAATCGTCCAGCGTAAATGCCGTCTTTTCTAAACCATTCCATACAATAAAATCTGTATTCATGTGGAAATTTTCTTGTGTTATCCCTAATCTTTCAAACAATGCAATATAGCCAGCATTCTGCCATAACATTAGATTATTGATTTCTATCACGGCCCGGTAATTTGTGCCAGATAGCGCTTCTACATAAAAGGTAAGTTCATCAAAACTATTACTCTGCTTTTGCATATCATACCCCTTTGTAAAATTAAAGCGGTATCTCTCTTTGCCTTTTATGATTGCCATATCAATTTCAGGGACCGAAAAAATTGATGTATTATAACTCTCAACTCCATTTACCTTTACATCATATAAGCCTTCCCTCAGTTTCGTAAAAGAGAGTTTGCCTATACAGGTTTCTCTTGGCTCCTCCTCTTCATAAAGCATCGGTAGATATTCGGCTTTTTTTTCTGCCGGATTAACCAGTATAAAGTGAATATCTTCCGTAATAGCAGAAACATCCACCCCTATATATTCCAAAAAGTCAGAATAGTCAGAATCCAATAATAAATCATGGTTGTTTATTTCTATTATAAAACTATGTTCAAAAAGATCCTTATATTGCATGCTGCGTCGGATAAAAATATTGGAATTTTCATAATAAGCAGTTTCAAGACGTTCATAGTATAAATCCGCTTCTTGCAAACGGTTCATGACATAAGCGCGAAAGAGATCTAAACCATCTGCAGCACTTCCGTATGTTCCATCCGGCCACCGTTCCATATCTCTTAGATAGGCACCGGAAGCGAAAATATCAGCTTCATATTTATCCAGCAGCGAATTGATATTGTCTTTGGACCATTTGTCTTCTCTTAAGGTGCGGTATTTTTCAAATATCATTTCCCATGTGGAGGCATCTCCATTTATTATTAACTGGCTAATATATCCACTTTTTATGACACAATTAAAATCCTCCGAATGTGCATATGAATAAGTATAATTATGAGATGGTACTCCGATATATTGATTTCCCCATGTAAGATCCAAATCCCAGGGAGCATAAAAAGCTTTTGCACCTTCTTTCTCATTTTGAAGCAAAATGAAGTAATTCTTGACAAGATCTACATTATCCTCCCCCTGTACCAAATTGATAAACAGGTAAAAGTCTGTTGCATTATCCATATCAATACCGGAATACAGCTTTTCATTATTATCCGCATTAACATACAAGTTATAATAATAACGCTGTAAAAAGGACTGATTCCGTATATTTTCATCCGGTGATTCTTCTAAATAATTAAATATATTCCCTTCCTTTGTGAATTGGAGACTTTCACGTCCCTGCTTTCCAAGCAGACCATGCTTATATAAAATAGCATCATTACTGTTTGCGTCTATACATACCTGCTTTTCATCAATAGGATATCCTAATGCATACAGCCCCCAATATCTGCCATTTATAAAAAGCTCCAGATATTTATATTCCATACCAAAATCTATTCCTTGTGCATTATCTGCTGCGCAAGTATATTTCCAGAGATTGGAAGAAAAAACATTTCTTATCTTTTCCTGGTCATTATAGGCCGAATACAACAGCCAATCATCATCCTGACGCATATTCAGAAGAGATATATGGTTTGGGCGTACACTGCCTCCAACTGATTCTGTCCTTAAGGAAAAACGAAATCCTTTTTTGGCGTATTCTATTGACGTGGCGCCCCTCAGGCGAATCTCTCCCCCCGAATATACAAGCCTTCTCACCGCATTTACACTGTTATCAAAAAGTGTCATTTTCATAGGAACGGAATCATGCAGAATTTCCTCTGAACATTGTATATTCATAAGCGGCAAAGTTGTACATTTCAAATGATATGTACAGTAAACTTCATCGGTATAGGCAAGAAATGATATCGTCTCATTACTTTTTATTCCCTGAGCGGTAATCTCATCCTCTAAAAATGCTATTTTCAGATCGTTTATTGCACTTTCTATTTTGATACAGGGGTCATAAACGTCATCATCCCCTTCTATGAGGGAATAATAAAATGTTCCTTCGGAATCATCATAAAAAAGCGTTTCTTCACCAAAAATAAGATTCTCTATTAAGCATACTGCCTCTTCGCGCTCCAAAATAATTTCATCTGCCCGCGCCTTACTGACTACACATTCTGAATATCTTACTGTTTGTCCCAGACAACCTGTCAGATAGAGTCCTATTATTACAGATGTAGCAAGAACTGCAATTCTTATTATTCTTTTCATCTTGGATTTCCCTTATATCTTATACTTTTATAAATATCCACATCTTTTTCCTATTCCTTCCCTTTTGATGGAGTAAGAATAGAAAAACAAATTGAAGCCCATGTGAAATCTGTGTGAAGTTGGTGTGAAATCTAGAAATTCCGCTTTCCATCGAATATTTTGAGTAGAATCAAAGATCAAATCAAAATAACAATAAGTATTCCCAGACTTAATAATGGTAAATAGACAACCTCTTCATTATGTGCATAATTTGAAAGCACCAGGCCCGTTGCCATATAAGGCAAAGCCCACCTGAAAACAGCAGACAATGGCAGTATAAGGTTTGATATTGATAATACACTTATAAGGGTAATACATATACGAGTCATTTTACTTTGCTTGTGATGAATTTTGGCAGATATGGGAACAAGCTTAAGATAATGATTCTGTCCTGCAATAAAAACAGAGCCGGAAGTAGGCACATCCAATGCCCCTACACAGTTTAGCAGGGTACTTTTGCCAGAGCCTGATTCTCCGACAACGGCAGTAAATTCGCCCTTCTCAAGACAAAACAATACATTTTTTAAGGCATCTACTTTTGCTTCGCCTTTTCCGTAAGTCTTACATAGATTTTCCACTTTCAATAATTCCATATTGTAATACCCTCCTTGCTTCACATGATAGCAGAGACAGCTTACAATCCGGTGAATTTAACCTTACGATTTCATAAGGAAAGAAAGGGTAAAAGTAGTTCAACCATTCTGCCCCTCTATAATAGATTTCGCAAGCGGCAGACCTAAACCTATCCCCTGCAATACTGACTATAAACATCCGGAAGCGCTACCTTTAACGCTTTGCTATTTAAACGGTTAATGATAGCTTGACTTGTTACGTTTTTAAAGTTTTTCTTTAATTTTATTTTCATTTCTTTAACTTCCTAAATTCATATTATTATATATTTCTTTAGTTATCAATACCTTTTCTTCATTTTCTTAAAGATTTTATTTACATTCTTTGATAATGTGATATAATATAAATATCAAAACAGAAAACGAGGTGCATAAAATGATTAAGTACTACAAATTATTAGACACCCTCAATCGTCGCTCTATGACAAAGGAGGAACTTCGTCAACAAATTGGAATATCCTCAGCTACAATGTCTAAAATTTCAGCGCACAAAGCTGTTTCATTGGATGTTATAGATAAAATATGCCACGCTCTTAATTGCCAGCCCGGTGATATTATTGAATATGTTCCCGCTGATACCACAACAGAATAACATCGTAGAAAGGAGGCTAACTGAGGATATTTCCACTTTGCTTGATCTAATTGAGCATGACAAGCCAGGTGTATTGGAGAAAATCGCAGAAGCAACTAAAAATATATAACCCTGCTGCCATTTGACAACAACAAATAAAATGTATGTAATAGCATATAATAGCAACAGTGAAAGGAAGTGTATGTTATGAGTAATCGTGAATTTGCAAAAAGCCTTATTGACCAAATACCGGAAAGTAAAATGTATTATATTATTGCCTACCTGCAGGGGGCAGCAGTTCCGGAAGAAGTACCAAATGCTGAAACCTTAGAAGCATTTGCTGAATTAGAAAATGGCGGCGGCACCTTATTCAATGGCAGCACAGATGCTCTATTTGCCGAATTGATGGAGGAATAGCCCATGCTCAATATACGATACTCCACTAAATTCAAAAAGGACTTCAAAACCTGTGTAAAGCGCAACAACAAAATGCCTCTATTACAGCAAGCGATTGACACCTTACGAATTCCAGACACGCTCCCGGTCAAAAATAAGGATCATGCACTTAGTGGTAATTATTTCGGTTATCGTGAATGTCATATAGAACCGGACTGGTTACTAATATACAAACAAGAAGAAAATGAGCTTTTGCTTTATCGTACCGGCACACACTCTGATTTATTTGGATTATGAAACACTACCCAGATTAACCGTCTGGGTATTTCTATGTGAATTACCATTTAGTAACCGTATTATCCGGCAAATACTCCGTCTATATCTTGAATTTACCCCTATTTTTATGCCTGTGAATCCGTTATAGGCTCATGGAGCATTTTAATGTGCCTTTTGTGAGGAATCGTTAGGGTAAATTCCAAAATCAGAAATGCGGGCTTTCTGAGTCACATAATCATTAAACTTTTTCATTGCAATATCCCTTTACAAAGACTGAGCTATGTCAAAATGGACTTTGCTATATACCTGGTTGTTATCATTGTCCGGTCTGTATTTGCTTTACGAGTGGTTCATAATCTCATTCCCTCCTGGTCAAGATGCTATATGCTGCCGTGTGGTATTGTGGGCGATTTTGATTTCTCCAGATAAAATCAAATGGTTCTTATCCAGGACCTGAGGAAATGACCGTTTTATTTTCGTTTTTCAGAAAATAAAACTCATGTATTTAATACTGGTATTGCTTATCTTTGCATAATAGTTTCTTCCTTTCCTCAAATAACCCTCTTTGGGCTTACTCTTTTTTTAATGCACATTTATGTTCTAGCGAATCGCTTCTTATAACAATTGTACAACTGCAATCTTTCTAAATACATTGCCATATATACTGTATCGGCAACTGCCAATTAACATAGATAGGGTATAATTAATATAAAAATAACTTAACCAAGAGGTACAATATGAGTAGAATACAAGACAAGGAAAAAATGAAAAAAATGCAAAGTGAACGATTGACATCCGTCCTCAAAGACCTAAACGTAACACAGGCTCACATTGTTAGAACACTAAAAAGCAATGCTTCTATTAGCATTAGTCCAGAAAGAATGTCAGATTTTGTTACCGGAAAACGCATTATCACAGATGAGGTTCTTAATGGTCTGAAAATGCATTTTTTTATTAATCCAAAATACATAAAAGGGAAATCAAACGATATGTATGATATACCAGAAACTATTCTTAACTATGCCTTTTTGTTTGCACAGGAAATTGTAATAACCGAGAATCCAAACAGAGAAATCAAAGATGAAAGTGGAAATTCAATAACTGAAAAATATCTACATATAACCATGGACAAAGCTTTCTTTGATTACTTGATTAGCCTTGATACTCTTATGATTGCAAATGAAAGTAATAATATGCCCTCTTTAGATAAAAACATTGAAATTCTTAAAGAATTATATAAAAATTCAAAACATGAATATGAAGAATATGTTTTACTTCCCAAAAAAAATATGTTCGACATTGTTAAAAACCCACCACCAAAAAGACCTCCATTTCCAGAATTAATTCATACAGAATTATATAAAGATTTACCAAATGAATGCAATGCAAAAAAAATTAAGTTAACACCTAAAAATAACCAAAACCTTACATAACTTGCCAAATTCAAATATTTTAAGCAACTATTACATTGCTATTTTAAAAGAAATAAAAAGGATTGAAAAATATATTCTCCAATCCCCCTATCTATGTCAAGAGATAAACTCAAAAGGGATATTCCAATTCACTATTTTAGAATATCCCTTGATTATTTTTTATTATGCGACCTTGAAGTTTTTGATATTGGTCAGTACCCTTTAATTTTTCTACAAATATGACATAGGTATTGATTAAATCTTCAATATGTTATTTGGAAGAATAATATTAGAAAATATTTTTTCAGTTTAATCGGAAAGATGCTGTATTCGTATCTTTCAATGCAGTCCCATTTGCATAGTCTCTCGAACTATCATAAACGTAATACACTATACCATCATAACCAATTGGAACACGGAAAAATATACGATCTACTACGATTTCTTCTTCATCATTCGAATCTTGTTGTAAATATTCAACATCAAAGGTACATTCTGTGAAATCAGTTCCATTGAAATTAACTGTAAAAAAATCACTAATATCATCATCAAGTTCTTTGTAATAATCCTCCATGGCTAGTTGTAGATTACGCCATCCATACCGACGATAGTTTTCATCGTTAAAAATAATAGTTCCTGTCAAAGCTCTCCATTCATACCCTTCCAATGCTTCATGAGCGTCATCAGATGTAAAAATATCATAGTCGGAAAACGTAATTTTGCCGGTAGTTGTGTAATTGGGATTATCGCGACATGGAAGGGTCAAATCTCGAGAAGAATCTAGTTGCATAGTACAGGACAAATTATTCTTTTCAAAATAAGATTCTAACTGCTCACCGACAGTCTCTCCACAGACTTCACAAATAGCTGGCTGTTGATAATTTGCTTCAGTCAAAGTGTGCTCTAAGGAATTTCCTTCTGTTTTTCCACATACACTACAATGCTTTGGTTCTGCACAAGAAGCTTCTACCCATGTATGCTCTAAAGCTTCCCCCTCTGTTTCCCCACATACACTGCAATGTTTTGGTTCTGCACAAGAAGCTTCTACCCATGTATGTCCTAAAGCTTCCCCCTCTGTTTCTCCTCCCACACTACATGTTTTTGGCATCGTACAGGTGGCTTCTTGCCATTCGTGATTCATGTGACACCCTGTAAGTATACAGCATATCGTGAGTGTTCCAATTCCATATAACCATTTTTTGTAATTCATCTTAATCTCTCCTTAGTATTAAATAAGGAAGGACAGCTATTTCAGAAAATAGACGCCCCTCCTTTAAGATTCTGTATAACTACTCCACATTAATATTTAATCCAAAGACCTGATGCATAGTCTACATTAAATAATTTGTCAGGAACAATAAGCTTTCCTTCTTTTAGTTTAGTCGCCATAGCGATTGTTTCAGCATCATCTAAAGGCATATCAGCGGTATTATTGTCGGTATTTGTATCATTTGCATAGATAACCCAACGCATTAACGCATCATGTTCTTCTTGATTGATTGTTTGGTCATTGTTTTTATCAAAAAAAGAAAGAGTAGCATCATCAAAGTATGCTAAACACTGGTTCGGATCATTCCAAAAGCTGTTCCAAACCTCCATTGCTTCTTCCAGTGACATAGTTGTATTAATGGATGTTTCGGTTATGGTAGGTGCTTCTGTGGAAATGGGCGTTTCATCAGTTACAGGAACTTCTGTGATGGGAGCAGTTGCAACATTTTCTGCGTCTGGAAGAATAAATATTTGCCCTTCATAAATCAGATTGGGATTTTTAATAGAAGCATTGTTGGCTTCATAAATGGTTTCCCATTTTTCTTCATCTCCATAAACCTGTTTTGCAATTTTCTTGAGATAATCACCTTTTTGTACGGTGTATTCTTCTGCGGCAAAAGCCACCATGCCTGTTGATAGTACACTAACCATAGCACCAATTACTACAAGCATTTTTAATCGTTTCTTGTTCATTTCTTTTCCTCCTTGAGTTTTAGGTTCTTTTTTGCTTGTCCGTCATATGTTGGACAATATAAATAATTGTACATCATTTGTTGTACACTGTCAAGGAAAAGGGATATAGGTGATGTTTATGGGATATTATCCGCGATTGAGAGACTTACGAGAAGATAAAGATTTATCAATAAGAAAACTTGCAGATATTCTTCATATGCAACGAACAACTTATCATAATTATGAAACCGGAAAAAGAGAAATACCATTTGAATTAGCAGTTACGCTTGCCAAATTTTACGATGTTTCATTAGATTATATTGGCGGTTTAACCAATGATACAACTCCACCACACAAAAGATAAAAAATGCGACAAAAGGATTGATTTAACTTCTATCCTTTGTCGCATTCTTTTTTACTTTCTTTGAACGTGTTCTCTTTCATTTGGTCGTAAATCGGTCGTAAATTTCGTCTTCCGCTCTCTGAAACCCTTGCAAACACTGATTTTATTTATCCAAGGTCTTCATCGTCGGGATTAGTTTAGCACAGTTTTTGTCTGTTCTCGTCTCGTGTTCTGATGTCCATGTTTCAAGGCTTTTCAGGTAAAAAATACTTTTCTTTCTTCCGTCTAATTTTGTCTTGTCTTTTTGAAATGGGTTAAATAATGGGTTAAAATAACCCCGGATTTCTCCGGGGTTTCTGGTTAAATATCTGCTATGAATGATGCCGCTGTATCTTCCATCCAGCCGATTGAGTACCATTATAGCATCACAATAGGCTTTCACATATGAATATGTAGGGCAATCGCTCATTTTCCTATATGTTCCGCTTCTCCATTCGTTTATAAAGTCCTCTTTATCAAAATCCATATAATTCAGGATAAAATCTATAACATGATCCATTGTGCAACCTCCCCACTATGAAATTTTTATTTTGCCTTCTAGGTTATCGAAAGACTCTTTTTTCTTACTCTCCGTAGCTTCTGCGTAAATGTTCATTGTGGTGCTTATGTCACTATGCCCCATGATATCCTGTATAACCTTTATATTTGTTTCATTCTCACAAAACCGGGTACAAAATGTATGCCGGAGATTATGAACGGAAAAATGACGGATCAGAACCGGCTTTCTGTGTTCCTTCTCAGCCTTTGCCTTTTCTTCCTCATTGCAAGCGGTATATATGCGCTCTATTGCCCGGTTTATAGTCTGCGGATTATGTACATATCCGAAACGGTTTGTAAATACAAAACCGGTGTAGCCGTCAATTTCTGCCGTGCTGCTGCCTTCTTTCATCTGTCGCTTTCTCTCCTGCAATAAAGCCGCTCTTACTTCTGCCAGCATAGGAACGGTGCGGCATCCGGCGCTAGTCTTTGGCGTTGTTATGTGCATTTCGCATTTCCCACTGTCCTGCTGCCTATATACTAAATTATGATTTATGCTGATTGTCTGGCCCTCAAAATCACAATCTTTCCAGCGTAGCCCGATAATCTCACCCACACGACAACCGGTTCCCAGGAATACAGTAAACAACGGCAACCAGTGGCGGTATATGTCTGACCCTGCTATATAATTTATAAAAGCTTCCTGCTCCTCAATTGTCAGGGCATGGCGTTTCGGCTTCTCCCAGTTATGGCTTTTTTTAATCTCTGCCATCGCTCCATCTGTCGGATTGGTTCTGATGTAGCCATCACGGACAGCAAGCGTAAACGTTGGGTGTAGAATAGTGTTTATAATCTCCATGCTGTTGGGCTTAAAGCCCTTTTCACGGATTAAGAAATTATAAAACGCCTTTATGTCTGAATACTTTATGCTTCTGATTTTCTTCAATCCCAGACTTTCAGAAACATAATTTGTATACATATAATTGTAGTTCGTCTTGGTTGACTGCTTCAATTCATGTTTCCCGGCCATGTATAAGTTAAACATATCATTCAGTGTTATTTTATCGGCTTTCCTTCCATCTATTCCGTCTTGGCTATCCTTTTGTATCTCTGCTTCTTTCTCACGCAAGCTCAAGCCATTACGTTTTCCTGTCGGCACCTTATCCGTAGGAACAAGGCACCAACTATAGACCGCCTGCCGCTGACCGTTTTTATCAATGTAACGGAACCTGTACCGGCCATCTGGCATCTGGTCTTCACCATCTTTTAAATTACGTCCTTTTACATCCTTTCTTCGTTCCGCCATACCGTTCCTCCTGTTCTACGCTTTCACCTTTATAAATATATCCTGTTTCTTTCCAAAATTTCAGCGGAGATATGTAGTAGTCGTACTGATCGCACCCTTCCTTTTTGAATGCAATGCCAAAATCCAGCAAACCTTGTATGATTCCCTGCCTCACAAACTGTTTATCCTTGCGCATTACCCTAGCGGCTACTGCAACCGGAACATTCTCGCCAGTAAACTCTGGTATTTCAACATATACTTTCTTATCTTCCACGGCTGCTCCTTTCTTAAAAAGAGCAGCAGGCCCCCACCACTGCCCTTTATATTGTTATTCTCGGCATTCACGCATTATATTCATGGCCATTTTAAAACCTACCACAAAACCCGCCTTTTCAGATGCTCTTGCGTAGCTCACCGTACTATCAAAAATCTGATGCTGTTTCTGATAATTTTCGCTGGAGTCACTTGGAAACAGTTTTTCAAGAATTCTGTTAAATGCTTCAAATCCTACTATCTGCTCCTCATTCTGCGGCGTCTCCTCATTATAGCTTGCTTTGTAGTTTTCAAATATCGTTTCAATGATCTCCATGATAAAAATACTCCTTTACGAAATTATTGATTGCAGCAGGAGTATTTTTTTAATAAAATAAATATACCTGCTGCCGATGCTATGGTTTTGTAGGTATCGCCCCTGCCAGAGTTGCGACCTCTGACAAGGCATTTTTTATGCTACTGTAAAACGGCGGCTTGCGCTGACCCTACAATACTGATTGTAAATCTCTGGAAGAGCTGCTTTTAATGCTTTTCCATCCAGGCGATTACTGATAATCTCCTTCCAACGGATGATGAAATTCTTTGTTTCCAGCTCGTCCAGACCTTTGCTTTCCATATCAGCTTTAATCTCTGCTTTCAGTGCCTCAGCCTGTTCCTCAAGCACTTTTTGTTGTGCTTCAATGGCCTGTAGCTTTTTAATTCTGTTTTCAATCTGTCTCTCTGTCATGATGTAATCTCCTCTCATTCAGCCAAGCCCCGGCAGGCTTTAAAGTATCTTGGGTATCTCTGACCGTCTCATTATCCCCTTATCCTGTTTCCCGCTGTTATGTGGTACTCTTGCTTTCGGTTTCCCTACTCCCCTCCACCTTCGCTCGACTGCTTTTTGTTTTGTTTATGATTACATTATAAACGTTTTTCATTACTTTGTCAATTACTTTATACACTTTTTTGATTACATTTTATATTTTTTTGATTGCAATAGTTTTATTTGTGCTGTATAATGAATTCATCAAAACGAAAGAAGGTGCTTCAATGGTTAGTGACAAAATAAAAGGATTACTCAGTATGCGAGGAAAAAAGTATAAAGAATTGGCAAGCCTTTTCGGAATCAGTGAGCAGGCTATGAGAAATAAATTTGTACGTGGTAGTTTCTCAGCAGATGAGCTCATAATGATAGCTGATTTTGTCGGTTGCCAACTTGCTTTTGAAATGGACGATACACAAAAAGTCTTTCTCACAACCGCAGATTTGAGAAATCCTCTACCAGGTGCCAAAGAATAGTCTATTTCTCAACTTATATAATAACCGGAAAAGGGGGTTTTAATTATGCCATTAGCACAAACCAAACTTTACACAGAAGCAGACTATTACAATTTGCCGGAGGATGTCCGGGCGGAGCTGATTGAGGGGAACCTGATCTATAACCAGGCGGCGCCCTCCAGAATCCATCAGACCATACTGAGTGAATTACACACAGTCATAAACAATTATATCAAGTCAAAGGGTGGTTCCTGCCGTGTATATCCCGCCCCGTTCGCTGTCAAGCTGAGGGAGGACAGGAAAACCATAGTAGAGCCGGACATAAGCGTTATCTGTGACAAGAACAAACTTACAGACCGTGGCTGTACCGGAGCGCCGGACTGGATCATTGAGATTGTCTCTCCCGGCAATTCAAGCCATGACTATATTCTCAAGCTGAATCTGTACGCAAACGCAGGTGTCCGGGAATACTGGATTGTGGATCCTCGCAAAGAACGCATTTTCGTTTACCATTTGGAGCAGGAGCATTTCGAGGTTGAGACGTACACGTTTCATGACCGTATTCCGGTGGGTATCTATCTGGACTTGCAGATTGACTTTGCCAGTCTGGACCTTTAAAAGCTGTGTTCGTTCCTGAAATCATGGGTTCCGTTCCCATATTTGACATTCATTTATGGGAGCAGAGCGCAAAAATAGCACTCAGGTGTGGAGTCTGGGTGCTTTTGATTACCGTTTGGCAATCTGAACAGGTACAGCAGGCTCTCCCGGCAGTCTATTTCCTACGCTTGTGGTCAATGAACCAGACTAAAGGAGTTTCGGTGATGGTGCCAGGCTTACCCGGTCCGGCTCTTGACTTTTTCCGGATTCCGAGATATATTCTCTCACAGGATTTAGCTGGTTCCGTCAAGGGAGCGGTGACCGTCTCAGTAAATGGGGCGGTCTTTTTTTGTGCCTGAGAACTCGTTACGGGGGGCAGGGAGCGCTCAAATACCATTGTGTGAGGAAATATACACTCAAAAGCGGAAATATGCTTGATTTAGCCTTTCTCTGGTATTCCGAAAATCCTGTCGTATGTATCTGTATCAATGCAAGCAGTATGTTCATCCATGAAATCAAATGCCTGTGTCTCGTCCATGAGCTGAACCTTTGTCTCGTTTCCCTAGCTTTCACTGGCAAGGAAGTATGAGCCTTTCCCGGTCTGGTAGAGTTTTCTGGTGGCAATGTTGCCAAAATTATCGTTCTCAGATGCACATAGCAAATCTGATTCGTCCGGAACATACTGTTTTTTGCCGATGTAATACCCTAGTTTTCCCTGTTTCACGTTCCCGTCCTTCTTTTCCTTCCTGGAATCCTGCCGGCTCTTTTTAGGGGGGTGACATATCAGACTCTCGCCCCCGTTTCCCATTTTTCAGAATCATTCCAGCACTGTCGGAAGAATATCTCTGTATCGCTGATTCATTCAATAAGCCCGCAGGTTTCCAGAATGAACAGAGTAGCTCTGATATTCTCTCTTGTCTTATTCAGTTCCAGTGATATTTCCTCGGTCATGGATCCGATTTCCTCAGAGTATATCCGGCCGTTACACTTTGATGCCAGGGCAAGCATACGCAGATAGCAGAGGGTGTAGGTATCTTCCCCGGCATTTTTCCGGATTTTCTTAATTGCCCGACTCTCAAAGAAATACGTGTGAAGTCTGTAATAATTCTCTGGTTTGTTCATTCCTAATGATTGTCGCCTTCTATGATTCCGTTTTCAAAAATAATCTTTCTTGCTTTATTACAGGCATTCGCGACAAAAATTTGAGCCTCAACATATGACATCTTTTTAGTAATCTTCTCCACAAAACTACCATCCTGCTGCCCCACCGTACAAAGATAAAGCTCACCGCTGGCATCCATACACAAATATTGGGGGATTTCCTGCTGCACATCTGCAAAAATCATCATTGATCTGTCATTCTTCAGCTTTTCCTCTGTCTCGCCCATTGTCCGGGACATAGATACACACCTCCGTTTCTGTCTCGCTTGTAAACTTATCGCCGCCACCCCAGTATTCCGGCTTGCGATTCTTTAACCAAAATATCTGCGCTGTTGTGTCTCCTGGTACATGCCTTGTTATCACAGTTTCCTCAACAACAACGCCCGCCTTCTTTTTTATCCTCGTTTCCGTGAAATCATATCCTTTTGCTCTCTTGAAAAGAGCATTTTCAATTTCCCTGTCAGCTACATCCTTGCCCTTTTTTAAGGCATGACATAACTGACAATATTCATTTTTCCATCGATAAAGTGTTCGCACGCTTATACCCATATTCTCAGCTATTTGTTCATCAGATAAGCCATCTCTGGCCCAACCCTGAAGGAGCAACAATTTATCATCATCCAGCCACTCGCTTGCTTTTCCCTTTGCCATCGTTGCCCCTCCTTTCTGTTGGTGCACGTATTGCATCCATTGGCATATATGTTATGGTAAACTTTATATAACTCTGGGAAAATTCCCGGTAGACTCATTTAAAAAATTCAAGCACAGTACCGGGAAAATTCCACGATGTTTTTTGGTATCGTTCACATCTCCGGGGAAAATTCCACGATGTAATTAAATTATCTACTAGGAAATTTCCCAGTAGGTTTTTAACTACTATCATTCCAAAATTTCCAGTCTCCAACAAATTTATAAATAGATCGAGACTTTGTTGCTCTACCGCTACTAACGGTTTTTATAAATCCGTGCTGTTCTATAGCTGCAATATCATTATAAAATTGTCGGTCATTTGCTCTGCTATACAATCCATATTTCACAGCCAATGCTAAATTAAAATAAAACAGTTCTGCTCCCTGCAGTTGTTCCACATCCGGAAAATCTCGCTCCGGTTTTCTAATTCCATAATATTGCTTTTTCATATAGACATATAAAAGCCTCTGATTTTTTGTCAGATCCTTAAATGCAGGAGAATCAAGCATACTCCCATATATGTTTGCGCTTGTATCATTTGAAATGCCGGTGCTTTCAAATGCCTTTGGAATGTAGGGCTTTCTGCGTTGCCCCATCAGCACCACCGCCTTTCAATCTCAGCTATGCTATTCACTAACAGCATCAAGGTACTGTTGCACTTTTTTCACATTCCACAATACACGCCTTCCAACTTGTATACGGGCTCCTGCTGCAGTTCCTATTTCCACCGCTGTTTTTCTTCCAGATGATAACATTTCCTGCAAGCCTGTTGTATCAACAGTTCTTTTTTCCCTTACATTTTCCGTTTTTCTTGTTGCATTCATATGCTTTTGTTCCTTTCTTTCATGTGCTTTCATCTTGCTTACTGTTGCTTTCTATAATATAGCATGATATACTATGTAATAATAGACGTATTTTTAATAGATTAGAGGTAAGATATATGAGCAGACAACGTGTAAAATTACATACAATTGGAGAAAGAATCAAATCTCTGAGAAAAAAATATAAACATACTGTAAAAGAAAAGGAGATAAATGGGAATATTTTTATTGAGTATCCAAAAGACGGACTCACTCAGCAAGAACTGGCAGATGCTATGAATGTATCGTTAGACACTGTAAAAAATTGGGAACAATGCTATAACTACCCATCTATTGATATGCTTATAAAAATCGCAAATTTTCTCAATTGTGATGTGGATTACCTGCTAGGACGCCAGGAATTGCGATACAAAATAGCAATAAGCAAAGATGAATATACCGGAATATCTGATAAAGCTATTGAAAATTTAACATTAGCTATAAAGCATAATAAATCATATATAAAAATATTATCGCTTTTACTTGAAGATGAATTTTTCCTATACCAACTTTCAAATTACTATACAAATCCTGAATTATTATCTGAATCGCTATGTGATTTTATAAGTAAATACAAACTTCAAAATGGAGTTGATGACAAATAATACCAAAAGGAATGTTCGGCAGCAGTTAAACCACTATCAAACATTCCTTTTTTCGTGAAATGGGTTAAAATTGGGTTAAAAAAGCTTTCCAACACTCCGAAAAGTGCCAGAAAGCCTATATTTATGCTATTTTACTTATCCAGGCTTTTCATTGTCGGGAACAGCAAAACATCCCTAATCGCCGGTGAATTCGTCAGCAGCATAACCAGTCTGTCAATTCCATATCCAATTCCCCCGGTAGGAGGCATCCCGATTTCCAATGCATTCAAGAAATCTTCATCCGTATGGTTCGCTTCTTCATCTCCCTGTGCAAACAATTCTTCCTGTGCCTTAAAGCGTTCCCTCTGGTCAATAGGATCATTCAATTCAGAGTAGGCATTGCACATCTCGCGCCCTGTGATGAATAGTTCGAAACGCTCCACATAATCCGGCTTGTCCGGCTTTCTCTTGGTGAGAGGGGAAATTTCCACAGGATGGTCCATCACAAAGGTAGGCTGCACTAGATGTTCTTCCACAAACTCTTCAAAAAAGAGATTCAGGATATCGCCCTTGGCATGCCTGTCCTCATAATGTACTTCCTTCTCATCTGCCAGCTTTTTAGCAGCTGCAGTGTCCGGAACTTCGTCAAAATCAATTCCTGTATATTTCTTTACCGCTTCAATCATGGTCAATCTTTCAAAAGGCTTGCCAAGATCAATCATATGTTCACCGTAAGGTACAGTGGTTGTGCCGCAGACTTCCTGTGCCACATAGCGGAACATGTTCTCAGTCAGATCCATCATACCGTTGTAATCCGTATATGCCTGATAAAGTTCCATTAAGGTAAACTCCGGGTTGTGCCTTGTATCAAGACCTTCATTTCTAAATACACGTCCAATCTCGTAGACACGCTCAAGTCCACCTACAATCAGCCTCTTAAGATATAGTTCCAAAGAAATACGAAGCTTCACATCCTCGTCCAGCGCATTGAAATGAGTCTCGAAAGGTCTTGCCGAGGCTCCTCCGGCGTTGGATACCAGCATAGGCGTCTCCACCTCCATAAAGCCCTGGTCGTCCAGATACTTTCTGATGGAGGAAATAATCCTTGAACGCTTCACAAAGGTTTCCTTTACTTCCTCATTCATGATAAGATCTGTGTATCTCTGGCGGTAGCGGATATCTGTATTAGTAAGTCCGTGATATTTTTCGGGAAGAATCTGAAGACTCTTGGAAAGCAGAGTCACACTGGAAGCATGAATAGAGATTTCCTCTGTTTTGGTCTTAAACACTTCTCCTGTAATACCTACAATATCACCCACATCATACTTTTTGAAATCTGCATAAGATTCTTCTCCAATGCTGTCCCTTGCCACGTATGACTGGATGTTCCCTTTTAGATCCTGTACGTTGCAGAAAGATGCCTTCCCCATAACACGCTTCTGCATGATGCGTCCGGCAACTGATACAATTTTGCCTTCCATCTGTTCGAAGTTTTCTTTGATGTCCCTGCTGTGTGCAGTCACATCAAATTTGGTGATCTTAAAAGGATCCTTACCGGCTTCCTGAAGCACGGAAAGCTTCTCTCTTCTTATCTTCAACAACTGGTTGATGTCCTGTTCCTGCTTCTGGTTATTTACATTTTGTTGATTATTCTGCTGTTTATCCACTTTAAACACTCCTTTTAAAGGTTTTTCTCCGAAATATATCGTCAGATTTCATGGGTGCTTAATTAGATCTCTGAATTTCAAGGACCTGATATTTCAAAACACCAACCTGAGTTTCTACTTCAACAATATCACCCATCTTGCTGCCAATAAGCGCTTTTCCGACCGGAGATTCGTTTGAAATTTTCCCCTTTAAGCTATTGGCTTCGGTGGAGCCTACAATCTTATATTCTAAATCTTCATTGTATTCCAGATCACGAATCTTGACGCAGCATCCTATATTGATTTTGTCAAGATCGATCTCATCCTCCACTACGACTTCTACATTCTTTAAGATTTTTTCAAGTTCTTCAATTCTGGCCTCGATATCGCGCTGTTCATCCTTCGCTGCATCATATTCTGCATTCTCGGACAAATCCCCCTGCTCTCTTGCCTCCTTGATTTTCTGTGCTACTTCCTGTCTCTTTACCACCTTGAGTTCATGAAGTTCGTCTTCATACTTTCTTAATCCCTCATAGGTAAGTATGTTCTTTTTTTCTTCCATTTCCTTTCCATCCTTTATGTTTATTTTCAATTTATTTCTATACCTTTACATGTCGCAGGCTTGGCTGCGATACTGCTTCAATAAGCCGCTTGAAAAGAACTTCCAAACTTGTACTTAATTAACTTTGGTATTATACCCATTTTTTACCGTAGTGTCAAGGAATTTCAGTGTTCCCATACTATTTATATGTCTCTGACTCTCAAAAGGCGCATTTCCGGCACAGAAATCTTGCTCTTCCAAATCGAGCCAAGGAATATCAGGCGGCGGCACATCTATTTTGGTTACAATCATACCAAACTGTTCATAAAGATAATCCTCCAGCACATCATACGACGGATTATCTTCCCCTTTAAAAAACACCTGCCGGGTTCTTGGCAGGTAGGGACTGATCAGATCAATCACCTGCCGAAGATTATATTCTCCTCCCTCAGCTGCCAATGTAATACAGATTTTATCAAAGGGTCTTTGACGATACAACAAAGCCGCCGTAAGTTCAATCGGGATCCGCTGAGACTGCTTATTAAGCCCGGTCCCCCATAACTGCCCGCTGCAACCTAAAGCCACAGCTGCCCTTTTTTCTGCCTCCGCCAACAGCCTCCAGGCTGATTCCGGTTTCCAGCTTTTAGGGTGCCCGGAAAAAAGCGCTTTTCTCCTATATTCCGGCAACAGAGCATAATAAATCTGCACCTTCCCCGTCTCTGCATGATTTTCTCCTAAGAGATAAGGAAATTCCCTGCGCAGCTTTCTAAGGGTAAGCCCTTCTTTTACCACTTTACGGGCATTTACCTTTCCATCCTCCTCCGGATAAGCGCCATATGCAATTCCGCCATAAAAGATTTTCGTTTCCCTATTTTCCATAGAAAAGCATATGTAATCTTTGTTCTTCCTATTCCGAAAAAATATTTTTTACTGCCATTTCAAGTTCCTCAAAGGATTCCATTTCATTGATGCTCCTTCTAAGAGCCGCAGAATTTGGGTATCCTGCGGTATACCATGCGACATGCTTACGCATTTCCCTGACCGCTGTATATTCCCCCTTTACCTGGAGTTCCATTCTGGCATGACGCAGAATGGTATCCCGCACCTCTGATGCCAGATGTCTGGGAAGCTCCTCTCCTGTTCGCAGGAAATGCAGGATTTGTTCAAAAATCCATGGATTGCCCCTTACCGCTCTTCCCACCATGATTCCATCACATCCGGTCTGGTCAAGCAGCGCCTTCGCTGTGGGACCGTCTGTCACATCCCCATTACCAATAACGGGTATGGAAACGGCTTCTTTCACCTTCGCAATAATATCCCAGTCCGCCTTCCCTGCATAGTACTGTTCTCTAGTCCTGCCGTGGACTGCCACTGCTGACGCGCCGCATCCTTCTGCAATCTTTGCAATCTCCACCGCATTTACCATGCTGTCATTAAATCCCTTGCGGATCTTGACAGTGACTGGTTTATGGATTGCCTTGACGGTCTTTGATATAATTTCCTCCACAAGCTTTGGATTTTTCATAAGTGCAGACCCCTCCCCATTATTCACCACCTTGGGGACAGGACACCCCATATTAATATCCAAGATGGAAAACGGTCTTTCCTCGATTTGCTTCGCCATTTCACTGATGATATCCGGGTCGGATCCGAACAGTTGCAAAGACACCGGCTGTTCATCTGGGTGTATCTCCAAAAGTTCCTGCGTATTCTTATTGCGGAAATAAATCGCCTTTGCGCTGACCATCTCCATGCACACCAATCCAGCTCCCTGTTCTCTGCACAGCAAACGAAATGGCAGGTCTGTCACACCTGCCATAGGAGCCAATATCAAATTATTTTCTAAAACCACATTACCTATCTGCAGTTTTTTCACTGCATCTGCCATAATTTCAATCAGCCTTTCACATGCTCCGTATCTATACCAGAGTTATTTTCCCTTATTATTCATAGTCTTTAAGCAATTCTCCCACATCCTCATGGAGAATGAATATTCTGTAATAAAGGCTTAAAGACTCAAACAACTCCTGCCTCTTCATGCGCACCTCATTGACCAGTAGTCCGCTTCCAATCTCGTCATAAAGGAAATCATCTTCCGCATATTCGGTGCGCATGTTCACGCTTCCATCCTTCTCAAATTCAATGGTAAATACACCGCCTATTTCCTCCGTGAAAAGGACGCAGATGATGTGCAGTTCTTCTTTAACAGAATCGGGCATTCCTGCAAACTTTTCGTTAAAATAATATTTCTTTTCGTAGGCATTGGCTCCGCAGAGCACAATTGCTTCTTCTCTGGCATCCTGATTCATTTTCCATGCCTCCAATTTTAAAAGACCAAACGATGACGCGCTATGCACACTGTCTTATAGGGCTTAAAGTGTCGCCGCCATCACTGCCTTGATGGTGTGCATCCTGTTTTCAGCTTCCTCAAACACCACAGATGCCGGGGATTCAAACACTTCATCCGTGACTTCCATTTCCGAAATACCGAACCGCTCGCTCATTTCCCTGCCGATCTTTGTCTTAAGATCATGAAATGCTGGCAGGCAGTGCATGAAAATAGCATCCTTTCCCGCATTCTCCATTACCTTACTATTTACCTGATAAGGAGACAATTCCCTAATTCTCTCCTCCCATACTTCCTCCGGTTCACCCATGGACACCCACACATCCGTATAAATCACATCAGCATCCTTTGTCCCTGCCGCAACATCTTCTGTCAATGTGATAGAAGCTCCCGTTTTTTCTGCAATCGCTTTGCACTCTTCTACCAGTGCCTCATCCGGAAAATACTTAGCACTGGTACATGCAGTAAAATGCATCCCCAGCTTTGCGCAGACTACCATCAGGGAATTTCCCATATTATAGCGGGCATCTCCCATGTAAGTCAGCCTTACTCCCTTGATACGTCCAAGTTTTTCCTTAATAGTCAGAATATCGGCAAGCATCTGGGTGGGATGAAATTCATTGGTTAGCCCGTTCCATACCGGCACACCGGCATACTTTGCAAGTTCTTCTACGATTTCCTGCTCAAATCCGCGGTATTCAATTCCCTCATACATCCTGCCCAGCACCCGTGCCGTATCTGCAATGCTCTCTTTCTTTCCAATCTGGGAACCCGTAGGATCCAGATAAGTCGTTCCCATACCTAAATCATGGGCAGCCACTTCAAAAGAACATCTGGTTCTGGTGCTGGTCTTTTCAAAAATCAACGCCACATTCTTGCCTCTATGCATATCTGTGGTGAGTATTCCCTTTTTCTTTTTATCCTTCAATTCTTCTGCCAGATCCACCAGATAAAGTATTTCCTCCGGTGTATAGTCAAGAAGTTTTAAAAAGTTTCTGCCCTTTAAGTTCATCTGTATATCCTCTCATGCCTGTCTTTTCTTATTTATCACTTACCAGTTCCTTTACAGATGCTGCCAAACCGGCAAGCCCCTGGATTTCTGAAGGGATGATGATCTTGGTAGCCTTGCCGTCTGCCGCTTTTTCAAATGCTTCCAGGCTCTTGATGCGCAGAACAGATTCGTCTGCTCCTGCCTCGCGAATCATTCTGATACCGTCTGCTGTCGCCTGCTGCACCTTGAGGATTGCTTCAGCTTCACCCTCTGCCTCACGGATCATCTTTTCTTTCTGTGCCTCTGCGCGGAGGATCGCGGACTGCTTCTCTGCCTCTGCTTCCAGAATAGCTGCCGCCTTCTTACCTTCTGCGACCGTTACACTTGCCTTCTTTTCACCTTCCGCACGGGTAACTGCCTCTCTTCTTTCACGCTCTGCCTTCATCTGTTTTTCCATGGCATTCTGGATTTCAGCAGGAGGAATGATATTCTTAAGCTCTACTCTGTTTACCTTGATTCCCCAAGGATCCGTAGCTTCGTCAAGGGAAGCACGCATCTTCGTATTGATGGTTTCTCTGGATGTAAGTGTCTGATCCAGTTCCAGATCACCAATGATATTACGAAGGGTGGTGGCTGTCAGATTTTCAATAGCCATTATCGGATTTTCCACACCATAAGCAAACATCTTAGGGTCTGTAATCTGGAAGAATACAACCGTGTCGATTCTCATGGTAACATTATCCTTCGTGATAACAGGCTGAGGTGCAAAATCCACCACCTGTTCCTTTAAATTGATTTTCTTGGCAACTTTATCCAAAAGAGGGAGTTTAAAATGAAGTCCAACCGACCATGTTCCCTGATAGGCTCCCAGTCTTTCTACTACGTAAGCATTTGCCTGCGGCACAATCTTAACGCATGATGCCAACAGAATCAGTATAATTACAAATAATACAAGCATTAAAAGTCCCATTTGATTCCTCTTCTTTCCGGGGTATCCCCAAATCCCTATTTTAATTATTTGTTTCTGATGCAGTCATTCACTGCATTGCCTTTTCCTCAACCATCAGTTTTACTCCGCTGATTGCTTTGACAACCACAACACTTCCTACCGGCAGCGTAATTCCCTCTATCGTAGTTCTGGCACTCCACTCCTGCCCTCCTACGGTTACCTGCCCAATGCCCTGAAGATTGTCAATTTCGCTGATTACAATCGCCTGTTTTCCCACAAGGCTCTCTGCATTGGTTCTTACTCTGTCTTTATTGAAATACTTCACCGCAACAGGTCGTGTAAAATACAAAAGCACTAACGACACTGCCACAAAGAGGACAATCTGCAGCCATAGCGGAGCGCCTAAGGCTGCTCCTACCGCCGCGATCAATGCTCCCCCTGCAAACCAGATTGTCGTAAGACCCATGGTGATGATTTCAATAACAATGCAGGCGACAAAAATGATAAGCCAGATTGTCATTAAGTTCATTTTACCCTCCTTGATCATACCCTTAATACTTATTTTATGGACAGTGGTATGACTTTACACCAACTGACCATTAAAAACATTTTACTACACAAAATTAAAGTAGGCAACCACAATGAAAAATCAAAGTTTTAAAAGTTACGATACAACTGCATTCTAAAAGACATTGGCTCAAAAAAGCACCACAACCTGAAATGGACGAACCGACTTCCAAATTGTGATGCTCTCAAATTTATCCCTTTATCTTACCAGAATACATGATCTCCTAAAATAAAGCCTTCCCGCTTGCCGGCGCGTCTGAAGTGAGTGGCTCCCCCAACGGTTGTTTCGCCATTGATTGCCGCCTGTGCTGCCTGCATACATGCATCCGGCACGTTTCCTTCATATACTCTTGCAACTTTTCCTGTCATAGCCGGCGTGAACTGCCCTGATGCATAAATAACAGAATGAATGGTATTAGGATAAGCTCCGCTCTTGACACGGTTCATAACTACTGCCCCCACACCAACCATTCCTTCATAGGACTGGTTACCTGCTTCACAGTAAATCAAGGCTCCTAACAGCCGCAGTTCATCTGCATCCGCCGCAACAGCTCCGCGATTGGCATTGCGCCTGCGCTCAGCCTCTTCACGTTCCCTTGCCTTTATGACCTCTATACTTTCAGCTTCATCAATGTGATACCTTACATTGACATACTCTGAATTCACATACCCGATTTCATCATTATAATTGACACTGATCCATCCATCCTTCACCGTGTCGATAAAATCCACAGAATCCTCATATGCAAGAAGTCCATATATATCAGAATCTTCACTAGGCTCCATTCTCACACGGACTGCTGACGTATCCAGGGTCACGATCCAGTTTCCCACATCCTCTGCCATATCCTTGGCCTCTTCCCCGAACAGAAGGTATTCATCCTTTGCCCAGCCAATTACATTACCGGACTTCAACTTTGTCCAGCCATCCTTGCGCTCTAAAATAGTACCGCCGCAATCCTTGTATAAAAGCCCTACCTTTTCAGAATCTTCACTGGCCTGCGCTCTGATATTAAGTGCATTCTGCACGTTCGCCATGGTCAGCTCCTGCTCCATTCTTTCTTTTTCGGCCTCAAATTTTTGATCAATGTTCAGTTGCTCCTGCTCTTCGATCGGCTGCTCATTACTGAATGCATTTGGATCCAGGATTTCTGCCACACCAACACTAAAAAAATTATAGCCTTCTTTTTCACTTGCCTGAACGGTTATTTCCTCTGCTGAAAGGAAAAACAGGACTGTTAAAACACCTGTAGCCGCTGCCAGCAGTTTATTTCTCCGGTTCATCATACTACCTCCACAATATATTGTATTTCAATGCACACTCATATACATATGCTATATGTTACAATTTTATTACAATAGGTATGTGAACTATATTAACAAATAAACCCATTTCTGTCAAGTTTGTGCAATTTGCGCCGCGGCTTTACGTGTTTTTTATTCCAAAATAATCCAAATATATTACATTTTTTTTACATGTTTCTTGATTTTTCTGCACATGCATCAACTGCATTCATCACTGTACTTCTAAATCCCATATCCTCCAGAACCTGCACCCCGCAAATGGTCGTTCCCGCTGGTGAACACACCATATCCTTAAGTTCCCCCGGATGCTTTCCTGTTTCCTGCATCAGCTTTGCACAGCCAAGTACCGTCTGTGCGGCGAAACGATACGCCTGCCCTCTTGGCATGCCCGCCTTTACCGCCCCATCTGCCATCGCTTCAAGGAACATAAACACAAATGCCGGAGAACTGCCGCTGACGCCCACAACTGCATCCATCAGTTTTTCCGGCACTTCTTCAGCAATGCCGAAGCTTTCAATCAAGCCCATGCAGCTTTCCATCTCTTCGTCCGTTACCCTTTCATTCCTGCACACGCCGCTGCATCCTTCCCCTACCATGGCAGGAGTGTTCGGCATACACCGCACCAGCTTTAGACTTCTACCAAATGTTTCCTCTATCTGCGCAAGGGTCTTTCCTGCGGCAATACTTATGACTATCGTGTCATCTTTTACCTTGTTTTTGATTTCGGGAATGACCTCTCCAAACATCTGGGGCTTTACTGCCAGAATGAGCATATCCGCCCATGATGCAACTGCTCCGTTATCCTTAAAGACCTCGATTCCATATGTTTCTTTCACAGCCTTACAGGTTCCTTCCGTTCTTGCCGATCCCTGTATATCCTCCGGCTTTGCGATGCCCTTTGAGAGCATCCCTCCAATCATTGCCTTTGCCATGTTTCCAAGTCCGATAAATCCAATTTTCATTTAATTTTCCTCCTATATCCTGCTGCCTGATACATCAAAAGCGCTGCTGCCACAGCCGCATTCAAGGACTCAAGCCTTCCTTCCATCGGTATCTTCAAATAACAGTCCGCCCGATCCGCCGTCGTCTCCTTAAGTCCCTTTCCTTCATTTCCTATCAAAAAAGCGCTCCCATTTCCATAGACAATCTCATCAAAATACCTTTCGCCCTTCAAATGCGCTGCATAGACTGTAATATGATTTTCCTGCAGAAAATCAATCGCCTCCTCCAACTCCTGCACATAGAAAAAAGGAACCCTGTATAAAGAACCCATAGTAGAGCGTATAGTCTTAGGATTATAAATATCCACCGTCCCTTTGCTCATGATGATTCCATCCACGCCTGCTCCTTCCCCTGTCCTAATCATGGTTCCCAAATTCCCCGGGTCCTGAATATCTTCCAAAACCAGAAACAAAGGTGCTCTTCCTTCCGCCCTTTCTCTCCTCACCGCCTTTTCCACAATCTCCTCCAAGGAGTGCCGAAACTGTTCCATCACAAACACGATTCCCTGAGGCGTCTGCGTATCCGATGTATGCTTTAAGACCTCCTCCGACACCTGCTCAACCAAAGTCCCCCGATCCTTACATGCACACAGCTTCTCTCCTATCGTTTTATAGATTCCGTCCCCACTCTGAACCCGTTCCCAGAACCCTTCACCACAATACACTTCCCGCAGTCTATCAAGCGGCGCTTCTTCAAACATCTTCACCCCTTCTGCCAGAAAAAGCCCTTCCCGGTTCCTCGCCCGGCTCTTATCCCGCAGCATCACCACCCGCTTGATTCGCCCATTTCCCACACTACTAATCATTTCCTTCCTCCCACCCCTGCCATCATGAGAAACGCCGGCAAGTGCCGGCGCATCAATTACTGTGATAACAATCTACTGACTTGATACTGATATTCCGGAATTTCCTTTTGCATATTCAAGGCTTCCTCAATATCAAAATCCACAAATTCTCCCTTTTTATATCCAACAACTCTGTTGCTCTTACCTGCGCACAAAATATCCGTCGCATAAGCGCCCATGATGGATGCATAGAAACGATCCTTACAAGTAGGCGAACCGCCCCGCTGCATGTAACCTAAAATCGTAGCCCTCGTCTCAATACCGGTTGCCGCTTCGATTCTTCTCGCCATAGAGGTGGAGTGTCCAATTCCTTCTGCATTTACGATAATATGATGCGTCTTACCCCTCTTACGGTTGTTAATAATGTTGTTAATGATATTCTGCTCATTGAAATCATATTTTTCAGGAAGGAGAATATCTTCTGCACCATTTGCCACACCGCACCACAATGCAATATATCCCGCATTTCTTCCCATGACCTCAATAATACTACAGCGTTCATGGGAGGATGACGTATCTCTTACCTTATCGATTGCCTGCATCGCCGTGTTAATGGCAGTGTCAAAACCAATGGTATATTCTGTACAGGCGATATCCAGATCAATGGTTCCCGGGAGACCTATCGTATTAATATCATGTCTTGCAAGCGCCTGAGCTCCCCGGTAGGAACCGTCGCCGCCAATAACAACCATACCGTCAATGCCATGTTTCCGGCAGATTTCTGCCGCTCTCGCCTGAACTTCCTCATTCTTGAATTCCGGACAGCGCGCTGTTCCCAATATGGTACCGCCTCGCTGGATGGTATCGGAAACATCCTTTTTTTCCATATCCACGATTTCTTCATTTAAAAGACCCTGGTAGCCTTTTTTGATGCCCTTTACCTTTACACCATTTCCAATTGCCTTACGCACAACGGCACGAATTGCCGCATTCATTCCCGGTGCATCACCGCCGCTGGTCAGAACACCGATGGTTCTAATTTCTTTTGCCATAAGTAGGTACCATCCTTTCTTTGTTGTTTATTTTACCCCCATTTTATGCCATTTTCAATCCCTTTTCACGTCCCAGACTATTTTTATATTTTCTTTACCGTATTTTTCACTTAATTGTGAATAAAGTGCCTCATCTGCGCATACATTTCTGTTTGGCGGAAGCTTTTTCATGGCTTTTATTTCTTCTATATAAATAACAACACTGTCATTCCCGTCGGAATCCGCCAGCATAGCAAGCAGTTCCTCCGCTCTTTGATCATATTCTTCTTTTGTCTTGAACTTAATCCATAATTTCTTTGGAATTTCATCAAACGCCGTGATTTTTTCGCAAATCAGTTTCCCATCCTTATCTTCCTCAAGAGATACCCTTCCTCTGATAAAAACCTTGTTGTCCTCCACCAGTTTTTCGCTGTTTCTCTCATAATCCCTTGGAAATACAATGACCTCCACACTGCCCAGAAGATCTTCCACCTGCAGAAATGCCATAATCTTGTCATTCTTGGTGTACTTGATCCTTTTATCTGCAATCATGCCGCCAATCACTGCCGTAGCGTTGTCTTTTACCACGGTCTCATTGCTCTCCTCTTTTAAAAGGAAATCTGCCGTGGTATTTGTAATTCCCTTTTTCCAAAGTTCCTCCTGCTCCTCTAAGGGATGACCGCTGATATAGATTCCAAGCACTTCTTTTTCAAAAGCGAGCATCATTTCCTTAGAATACTCCCCTACATCCGGGAGTTTCACATCGTATTCCTCTTTCTGATCCTCGTCCACCAGATCAAACAGACTCATCTGCCCTGCCATGTTGTTTTTCTTATCATGGGCAATGCTGTCCATAATCTGCACATAAGCGCTCATAAACTGCTTTCTTGTTCCGGGGAGACTGTCAAATGCGCCTGCTTTGATAAAATTTTCAATTGCCTTTTTATTAACTTCTTTATCCGAAACTCTTGTAATGAAATCCTTAAGATTCGTGTAGGGTCCGCGCATCTTCCGCTCTTCAACCACTGCCTCGATCACTGGTCTTCCCACGCTCTTAATGGCAGTCAATGCATAACGGATGGAATTCTCATTTACGGAGAATCCGCTTTCTCCCTGATTGATATCCGGCGGGAGAATTGTGATCCCCATATTCCGGCAGACCATGATATATTCCGCCACTTTACTTGGATTATCGATGACAGAGGTCATAAGCGCCGCCATGAACTCTACCGGATAATAGTATTTCAGATATGCTGTCTGGTATGCCACCACTGCATAACATGCCGCATGGGACTTGTTAAAAGCATACTTTGCAAAGTCCATCATATCATCATAAATCTGAGAGGCTACTTTCTCAGAAATTCCATTTGCCGCACAGCCCGGAACCCCTTCCTCTTTATTTCCATAAATGAAGTTGGCACGCTCCTTCTCCATCACCGACTGCTTTTTTTTGCTCATGGCTCGGCGCACCAGATCGCTTCGCCCAAGGGTATAGCCGCCTAAGTCGCGGACAATCTGCATAACCTGTTCCTGATAAACGATACAGCCATAGGTAGCGGATAAAATCGGCTCTAACTGCGGGCAGGAATAGGTAATTGCATCNGAATTACTTTTTCCTTTGATATATTTGGGAATAAANTCCATAGGTCCCGGACGGTACAGCGAAATCCCCGCAATGATATCCTCCANATTNCTNGGTTTCAGNTCCTTCATAAAGNTCTTCATNCCGCCGCTTTCAAGCTGGAACACNCCGTCTGTCCGCCCGGTNCCGATGGAAGCNAAAACNTTTTTATCATCAAAATCAATGTGATCAATGTCAATNTGNATGCCNTTTCCCTTTTCCACNANNGCCACCGCATCCCGAAGCACCGTCAGCGTNCGNAGACCAAGGAAGTCCATTTTAAGAAGNCCCANTTCCTCAATGGTTGTCATCGTAAACTGGGTGGTNATGGAGCCGTCCGCNCCCCTTGATAAAGGCACCAGTTCCTCCGCAGGTCTTGAACAGATTACCACACCGGCAGCATGCATGGAGGTATGCCTTGGAAGACCCTCAAGACGCTTGCTCATGTCAATCAGTTCCTTCACCTGGAGGTCGCTCTCATACATTTTCCGAAGCTCCGGATTAATCTGAAGCGCTCTGTCTATAGTAATGTTCAGTTCATTAGGTATCATCTTTGCCAGAGAATCTACATAGGCATAGGGCAGGTCCATAACTCTTCCCACATCCCTGATGACTCCCTTTGCCGCCAAGGTACCAAAGGTGACAATCTGCACCACTTTTTCGGGACCATATTTCCGGCTTACATAATCAATGACCTCCTGCCGTCTTTCAAAGCAGAAGTCAATATCGATATCCGGCATGGATACACGTTCAGGGTTCAGGAAACGCTCGAACAGCAAATTATACTTGATGGGATCAATATTAGTGATTTTCAGGACATAAGATACGATGCTCCCCGCCGCAGACCCCCTTCCGGGTCCTACCATGATGCCATTATTTTTGGAATAATTGATAAAATCCCATACTATCAAGAAATAATCCACATATCCCATGGTCTTGATTACATTCAGTTCATAATCAAGGCGCTCTTTCAAAGTCTGCCCGGTATCTCCGGCAGGCGCATTCTCGTCCTCCCCGTATCGCTCTACTAATCCGTCATAACAAAGCTTATTTAAATAAGTCCAGGAATCATACCCTTCCGGCACTTCAAAGTGAGGGAGTTTGGTAACTCCGAATTCAATCTCCACATGACAGCGGTCCGCAATGCGCTGCGTATTCTCCACAGCTTCCCATGCATAGGGGAAAAGACCTTTCATTTCCTCTTCACTCTTGACATAATACTGACCGCCCTCATAGCGCATCCTGTCTTCATCCGCCAGCTTTTTGCCGGTCTGTAAGCAGAGCAGGATATCGTGGGGCTTTACATCGTCAGCGTAGGTATAATGAACATCGTTGGTTGCAACCAACGAGATATTCAGTTCTTTACTCATCTGAAGAAGGGTGGTGTTTACCATTCTCTGCTCCGGCAGACCATGATCCTGCAGTTCCAGAAAAAAATTGCCTTCCCCAAAGCAGTCCAGGTATTTCAATGCTGCTTTTTTGGCTTCCTCCACAAGTCCCTTCTGGATATACCGCTGTACTTCTCCTGCCAGACAGGCAGACAGGGCAATGATTCCCTCGTGGTTCTCCCTAAGCAGTTCCATATCTACACGGGGCTTGTAATAATACCCTTCCGTGAACCCACGGCTTACGATCTTCATCAGATTATCGTATCCTGTATTGTTCTCAGCCAAAAGGACAAGATGATAATATCGGTCCTCTCCTCCTGTCAGTTCTTTATCCAAACGGGAATTGGGCGCCACATAAATCTCACAGCCCAAGATGGGCTTTATTCCTTCTTCCTTACATGCCTTGTAAAAGTCGATCACTCCGTACATGACGCCATGATCCGTGATGGCGGCACTGTCCATACCAAGTTCCTTCACCCGCTTTACATATTCTTTTATTTTATTGGAACCGTCTAACAGACTGTATTCTGTGTGGACGTGGAGATGTGCAAATGCCATCGTGAGCCTCCATTCTTATGTACCTGCCGCATACAGATTTATTTTAACAAAAAAGAAATGCCTTTACCAGTACTAAGGCATTTCTTTTTATAAGGATTATTGTGGTTTGATCGTTTATGATTTTTCGAATGCAGTTAGAATCAACCTGCAGCCGTAAGTCATCAGCAGGACTCCTATCAGGATTCCTATGGTCTGCGCCATAAAAATCAAGTGGAAAATACCGTAAATACCTGAAAGAAGCACTAAAATTCCCAGTATCAGTGTAAGAATCCAGGTTTTAATCCCCAGTTTTTTCACCTGAAATGCTGCTGCTATAGAAGATGCTCCACTTACCACCAGCCAACCAGAGAACATGCAAATGATAATAATATCAAGCATAAGGCGGACGCCTGGCATAAATAGTGCACACACCGAAATCACTGCCGCTACAATACCCATAATGAGTCCGATTATACCCGCAACCACTTCTCCCTTTGACTTTCCAGGCTTATTGCGATTTGCCGCAAAATAGGATATTCCACAGATTCCTCTCGCCCCTAGAAGCGCAGCTACAATCCATCCACTGTTCAGAAAGGTGAGCCCCGGATAAAACATACAGTACACGGAGCCCAAAATTGCAAGAACTCCAAGAATACAATTAAAAACTTTCATAGAAACCTCCATACACAAATTTATTTCATCTTACAGGAAATAGCTTTTTTCGTCAAGGTGATTCTTACCAGAATACTGCCTTGACCATCACTAAGGCATTTCATCTTCCTTCAGATAAGCCGATAGTTTATTCCACTGAAATTCCGTGAACTCCCCTCCTGCCTCCAGATATTGTCTTGTAATTTTTTCAAGACTGCTGTTATCCAGGTAGGGCGCACAGTCGTACAAAAGGTCAAATGTCAGGTTGCCGTTCATTTCTTCAAGCAGTCCTGAAAGGCTCTCTTCTTCCAGATAGTATTTGATTTCAGATATTGCCGTTTCACTTAACGTCTTGATTTCTCCATTCCTTACCGCTTCCACCAGGTATCTGCCGGATAACTTCGAATCGGAATAGATAATCAGAACACAAAGTTCATCTGAACTCAGTTCCTCTCCCTTCTTTAAAAGTACTGCAAGTGCCTGGCTGATGTCTTCAGCATCCAGATAATACAGGTACTCCATGATCGTATCCTTGTCCGCGATTCCTGCCTGTATATCCGCTTTTACATAAGCAGCTTTTTCATCTTCCTCAGAATAGTATATGCCTTCAAGTTCTTTCTCCCGTAGACCGGAATAGCTGACTTTCAGATATTCTATCTTTCCTCCCTGCCCCACCAGTTTAATCACATTTCTTCCCGTCTTCATCGTGATTGGAATGGAGTTTTGCTGACCCGCATCATTGATAACCGTTACTTCGCCTTCCGGATCAACGTAAACCAGCTTGAATCTTCCATCCAGTATCTCGAAAGCCGAACCCACCTCAATATCCATATCCTTGGCAGTATTAATGACCAAAACCGTGACGGCGCCGTTTAAGAACATCCCCTCGCATTCTATCCTTTTTCCACCCATATAACTATACATATGCCACTGATCACTGATATCTTCACCTGCAATCGCCCTGTCGTCATCATACACCTGCCATACTTCCCCATTATGATCAATCTCAGGTGTGCTGTCCAGAAAACTATCCATTCCTGAGTTCATCCATTCCTCCACCCTATCCCAGAAATAGGATCTCTCTTCCTCATTTGCATCATCTTCAATTGCATCCGTGGAAAGCTGTATGCTTCCGCATGCTGACAAAACCAGCAATATCGCTGCTATGCAGCAGGAAAGCAATACCTTCATGCTGCTTTTCTTCTTGTATTGAAGAATTCCTTTCAGACGTTCCTTTAGGTCTTCTTTGCGTTCAAGCAACGTCACCGAAGGGACATTCCAGCCTGCACTGATATTTCGCTGTGCCGCGTCCAAAAGAATATTTCCGTAAGCTCTTTTTCCTTCCTGTGTCAGCGCTCCAAGCACAGCCTCGTCGCAGGCAAGTTCGCAGTCAATATTCAGTTTCCTGCCAATCAGATAAAGGACGGGATTGAACCAGTGAATGCAAAGCAAAATCTGATACAGCAATTTATACCATAAATCTCTTCTCTTCACATGAACCAACTCATGATGGAGTATAAGCGGGAGCTTCTCTAAATCCCCCCTATCCAAGGGAAGTACGATTGCTGTTTTCCACACCCCTACAGTAATCGGTCCCGAAACCGCCTTGCTTTCATAGAGCTGGGGTTTATCATCTATATGAAGCATGGTACATAAATTCTCCGCTGCCGCATACACACGCTGATCAGAAACCGGTTCACATTCCTTTCTGATACTGACCGTAAAACGCCTGTAATTTCTGATTTTTATAAAGAAACTGATGAGGGCTCCTAAAATCCACACCGTCCCTGCCACAATTCCCCAATCCATCAACGGAGGAACCGTCCTTTCCAGACCCTCTTCCCGCAGGGAGCCAGACTCCGAAATATCCACAACCGGTTCCGTCCCTTGCAGACCTTCCGTCAAAGGTACGGCATCTACAACTTCCGGCATATCATCCTGCGTCTCCTTTTCCTGCTCCTGTGTCATACCGGATGTAAGGAAACTTGAAAAACCCATGTCCACATGAATCGGAATCAACAGTCTCGCCACCAACAGCAGCCAGATATAGTAATTCCAACTTTTAGAAAAAAACTTTCTGGCAAGAGGACGTATCATTAAAATCACAGTCCCGGTCAAAGCGCCTGACAGGGACAATGAAAGAACACATAAAAAAATCTGTTTCATGCTCATGCTCCAATCTGCCTGATACCGGCTAACAATTCTGATTAAAATAATCACGGAGTTCTTCAATATCTTCTTTCGTCAAAGCCTCACTGTTCACCAGTGCCGCCGCCAGGTTCCGGGAACTGCCCTTAAAAAACTTATCCACAAAATTCTTTGTTTCTTCCTTGACGTAGTCCTCACGCCTAATGCAGGGTGCATAATAATATACGTCTCTCTTTTCCTGACTAATTACGCCTTTTTTTACGAGCCTTTGAATTAATGTGAGAACCGTAGTTCTCTCCCAGCTTTTACTGAGCCGGGTGCGGATTTCAGCGGAGTTTAACGCTGCGCCCGCCGACCATAAAACCTCCAGAATCTCAAGTTCCGCATCGGAAACTATTGCTTTCTTATTCATCTGTCTCCTCCTTGTTCTAGCATTCCCATACATTTTGTCTACTCATGTAGACAATTTTAGTTTACACCTGTAGACATTATATGTCAATAGGTTTAAATCCAAATAATTAAGAGGCTGCCAAAGCAGCCTCTTCCAATCAAACAATATTTATAAATATTTTTTAAGCGCATCCACCTTATCCAGCTTCTCCCAAGGCAGATCCAGATCGTTGCGTCCAAAGTGACCGTAAGCAGCTGTCTGCTTGTAAATCGGACGGCGTAAATCCAGCATCTTGATGATTCCGGCAGGACGTAAGTCAAAGTTTTCTCTTACAACCTCTACCAGCTTTTCATCGGAAATCTTTCCTGTGCCGAAGGTATCTACCATAATAGAGGTAGGCTGTGCCACACCGATTGCATAAGACAACTGAATTTCACACTTATCAGCCAGACCTGCTCCTACAATATTCTTTGCAACATAACGCGCTGCATAAGCTGCACTTCTGTCTACCTTAGTGCAGTCCTTACCGGAGAAAGCACCGCCGCCGTGACGAGCATATCCGCCGTAAGTGTCTACAATAATTTTACGTCCTGTAAGACCGGCATCACCGTGAGGTCCGCCGATTACGAAACGACCTGTAGGGTTGATGAAATACTTGGTATCTTCATCCAGCAGTTCCTTGGGAAGAATGGGATCAAATACATATTTCTTGATATCTTCGTGAATCTGTTCCTGAGTCACATCAGCATCATGCTGGGTAGAAAGAACGACTGCTTCCAGACGAACCGGCTTACCAGCTTCATCATACTCTACAGACACCTGGCTCTTACCATCGGGTCTTAAATAAGGAAGGGTTCCATCCTTACGAACCTTGGTAAGCTGAAGTGCCAGCTTATGAGCAAGAGCGATGGAATAAGGCATATATTCCTCTGTCTCATTGGTTGCATAACCGAACATCATACCCTGATCGCCTGCGCCGATGGCTTCAATCTCAGCATCTGACATTTTGTTTTCCTTAGCTTCCAGTGCCTTGTCAACACCCATAGCGATATCTGCGGACTGTTCATCAATGGCAACCAATACTGCACAGGTATTTCCGTCAAATCCATATTCGGATTTGGTATAACCGATTTCCTTAACTGTTTCACGTACGATTTTCTGAATATCCACATAAGCGTTGGTTGTGATTTCCCCTGTTACGAGCACGAATCCTGTACATGTAGCAGTCTCACACGCTACACGGCTCATCGGGTCTTTTTCCATGCATGCATCCAGAATCGCATCAGATATGGCATCACAGACTTTGTCGGGATGTCCTTCGGTTACAGATTCTGAAGTAAATAAACGTTTTTCCATTTCTTTTCCTCCTGTTTGTTGAAATTTACTTGCAAAAAAATCCACTTATAAACTATAAGCGGATCCGACTTTCGATAATCAAATCCTCTTATTGTTCGATTTGCCATTTGGCTGCTTATTCGCTCAGGTAGGCACCTTCCACATTTGGGGTTGCCGTGGCTTCACAGGTCCTATGTACCTCCACCACTCTGAATAAGAGATTCTTCACAATATTGAATTTTCATATCTAGAAATAGGGTACACCATGTACACTGTTTTGTCAACGCATTTCTTTCATTATTAAATACAACAATTCCGTTACTTTTTATTGTTAAAAAGAATTTAGGGACTTTTGTTTCATTGACATTGTTTTATGACATTATTATAATAAATTTGTGTAATAAAATATTTTCCAAATGACTGACATTGGGGGGGACGCACATGAGACGAATCAAGACTTCTGAACTTATTCCAGGCATGATTACTGCCGAGGATGTCTATACTCACAACAACCAGCTTATTTTACCCAAAGGACTGATCCTAAATGACCGGACAATCACGAAGCTTGCCTATTATTCCATCTTCTATGTAAAAGTGGAGGATAGTGCTGAGGAAACACTTGTTAGTACTCCCGTTGAATCTTCCTACGCCGAGCGTCTCCAGAAAAGTCCGGAATTTATCAAATTCCGTAAAGACTTCGAAGCTGATGTTGATAACTTCAAGTCGGTAATGAATGACGTGGTTGACAAAGGCGCTCCGCTGGATGTAGATGAACTTATGGATCACACGTTGAATATTCTGGAATTAGGCACCACCACGGATCTGTTCGATATCCTGCATAACATGCGGGAATATGATGATGCCACCTATGCTCACTGCATGAATGTGGCTCTTATATGCAATGTTTTTGCAAGATGGATGCGCATGAGCGAAGAAGAAATCCGGCTGGCTACCATGAGCGGGCTGCTTCACGATATCGGCAAGACACAGATTCCCGACGCAATCATCAAAAAACCCGGCAAGCTTACCAATGACGAGTATGACATCGTCAAGAAGCACCCTCAGGAAGGATACCGCGTTCTGCAGAACTCCTCACTTGACCCAGCCGTCCTCGATGCCGTGCTGATGCACCACGAAAGATGTGACGGAACCGGTTATCCCTATGGACTTCGTGGAGATAAAATTGGAATCTATGCAAAAATGGTAGCAATAGCGGATGTATATGATGCCATGACCAGTGCCCGGATTTACCGCGGTCCTTTATGTCCATTCAAGGCAATTGCACTTTTTGAAAGTGAAGGCCTCCAGCGGTATGATGTCGGTCTCATTATGACCTTCCTTGAAAATGTGGTCAACACTTACCTTCTTAATAGTGTTCGTCTAAGCAACGGACTTATCGGAAAGATTGTCTTTGTTCACAGAGAAAAACTTTCCGCTCCCACCGTTCAGACAGAACATGGATTTCTTGATTTAAGTATTCATCCAGATATAGTAATAGAAGCTCTGATATAAATCAGAGCTTCTTTTTTATCATTGGGATAAAGATTGTCTCAACCCGTCTTTAGACGGAACTTCTGCAGTTCTCTTTCTGAATTTACTTTTTCTATCTGCGCACCGAGATTTTTCAATTTAATATGAAAGTCTTCATAACCTCTTTCAATGAACTTAATGTCATCAATCACTGTTGTGCCTTCTGCCGAAAGACCTGCAATCACCAAGGCTGCGCCTGCGCGCAAATCAGGCGCGCTGATACTTGCCCCCGTATACTTCGGCACACCATCAATGATAGCCGTATTGCCTTCCACTTTAATGCTTGCGCCCATCCTCGTCAGTTCGTCTACATATTTAAAGCGGTTTTCAAATATGCTCTCCGTAACGATGCTGGTTCCTCTCGACAATCCCAGCGCCACGGTAATCTGAGGCTGCATGTCCGTCGGGAAGCCCGGGTAGGGAAGGGTCTTAACATGAGTATGGGATAAAGGCTTTGCCGATACCACTCTTACGGCATCGTCCGACTCCTCCACCTCACAGCCAATCTCAGTGAGTTTGGCACTGATGGATTCTAAATGCTTGGGAATTACATTCTTGACTGTCACATCACCCTTAGTTACTGCCGCTGCAAACATGAACGTCCCTGCTTCAATCTGATCAGGTATAATTGTATACTCTGTTCCGTGAAGCTTAGGCACTCCTTTTATTCTGATCACGTCTGTACCTGCACCTTTAATCACTGCCCCCATGCTGTTTAGGAAGTTCGCCACGTCCACCACATGAGGTTCCTTGGCTGCATTTTCGATGATGGTCTGTCCCTCTGCCATAACCGCCGCCATCATCACGTCAATGGTAGCGCCTACCGTCACTACATCCATATAAATATGACTGCCCCGGAGTTTTTCTGCCTCAGCTATGATAAGACCATGCTCAATTCTTACATCCGCGCCTAACGCACGAAACCCTTTAATATGCTGGTCAATCGGGCGCAGCCCAATATTGCAGCCTCCCGGTAACGTTACCTGGGCTTTCTTGTATTTTCCCAGCAGAGCGCCCAGTAAATAATAAGAAGCCCGTATCTTCTTAATAAAATCATCCTCAATGACCAAATCCATAATGGATTTTCCGGATATTCTAACCGTATGTCTGTCAATGTGCTCAACATTACCGCCAATACTCTCAATGGCCTGCATCATTACATTGGTATCACGAACATCCGGTACGTTCTCTATCAATACGCTTTCATCCGTCATGATGGAAGCTGCCAGAATTGCAAGCGCTGCATTCTTAGCTCCGCCTATCTCCACTTCTCCCACCAGCGGATTGCCACCTTTTATTGCATACTGTTCCATAGTATACCTCTATATATTCTAAATCAAATTTTCTTGACACATATTCATCACATTACATAACAAGTAATTTTTTCTCGCTACCGTACATTATACCATATTGTGATTATTTGTAAACATCAAACATCAGTTCAGATATTTAAGGGGGTTCACCTGTGATCCATTAATCAGTATTTCAAAGTGCAGGTGAGGTCCCGTACTGACACCTGTATTTCCGCTAAGAGCGATCTTTTGTCCCTGTGAAACAGTCTGTCCGACAGATACCAATACCTTGCTGAGATGCCCATATCTTGTCTGTCTTCCGTCCGGATGATTAATGTAGACCACATATCCATATCCGCTTCCCCATCCGGCCTTTACCACTGTACCGCCGCAGGATGCAAACACCGCGGTTCCCGTAGGGGTAGCCCAATCGACACCTTTATGATATGTGCTGGCGCCTTTTGTAGGTCTGCTTCGGGGACCAAATCCGGAGGATAAACGCCCACCGGAAATCGGTTTGATATAAGTGGGAGGTATCTTGGTTCCCCTCTCAACAATCTTAGGAACTGCCTCGTAAGTAACCTCTTCCTTGATGATTTCCGTCGCTGATTCCTTATCGTTTTCGAAAGTGACCACCGCAATTACCCTTCTATGACCGGCAGAAGGCTCCTGCAGCGTTTTTGTTTCCGTAGTATACCAGTCATCATTATCTATATAGATGACGTCTTCCTCATAGTCTTCTTCATAATACATTTCCTCCTGACGCACCACTGCCAGTTTCGGCTCCGGCACAGTGATAATCAGCTCATCCCCAGCCCTAATCATGGAATTTTCATCCTCAAGGGAATCATTCATCCCAATCAGCTTGTCCATGGGGATATTGGTTTTTATGGCAATCTCAGAAAGGGTATCACCAGACACCACCTCATATACATCGCTCTTTTCTTCATCCTGAGTCACTTCACGAATTGCCGAATTTAAATCAGTCAGTTCATCTTCTTTAAGGTAAGCTTCTACCACTTCAACTGTATCTCCATATTCCATGGAAATAAGCCCCAAGTCATAATCCTCAAAGTCTTTTTCTCCTGTAGGCTCCACTTCTTCAAAGACCGCCGTCAGATCCGCGTGGATACCTGCCTCAAGATGAACGACCTCCTTCGCTTCCTCCACGACCTCTTCTTCTGTCCTGATGGAGGTAGTGAGAACCGACAATTCTCTGTCAGGGTCAAGGAGCAGTTCAACCTGATATCTCCCTTCACTGTCATATTTATCAAGCGCTGCCTGCAAAAGTTCATTAACCGCATTCTGGCTGGAAAGATTTACCATATATTCATTGATTTTGACAACATAGGACCGATGCAAGGTCTCCACCACATCCGCAGAAAGTACCTGCTGCATCTTCTCCACAAGCTGATCCGGATCATCTGTTTTTCCAAAAAGCACTTCACTTCCAATCGTTTCCAGATTGGTTTCCACAAGTACCAGTTCTTCACTTTCCGATGCCAGCTGCCTTCTCGCCTCTATAACATACTTTTCCGCTTCCTCCGGCGCTGAAACCATACCGATCTCTTGATTGTTCAAAATCACTGTAAAGATATTATTACCCGTTTTTTCAAAGGGTACAAAAGAAGGCAGAAAAAATATACTGACAAAAACTGCCAGTACTGCAATTTTAATTCCTCTTACGTTTACTCTTTTATAATGACTTGTAATTCGTTTCATCTATATTTACTCCAAAACAGACTATCTGCTAAAAATTGAAAACTGACATTTGCTGAAAATACAACCAGATTTATTCTAACAGTTATCATTTTAGTTGTAAAGGGTATGTTATTTCCAAATATTCTGACATAGGCGGCGATATGAAACGGCGCCCATCCAGCTTTCTTTGTTTGATTTGCCCCAGGCTGACCCCCTCTCTCCCGCTTCCGGCACCATGCAAAAGCACAGCTCTGCTTCCCCCTTCCCGGGAAAAGCTGGCTGCGCTTGATAAAAGTCTGGATACGATGCGCCAGAAATATAGTAACCTTGCCGTCACGCAAGGCAGCTTCTTGACGGATTCCAGAGACAAATAATTTATGATTTATGCTTTTTCACACTATAGCCGAAAGTTCCCAGCTTTTCTCCCAACGTAAAATAGCTTCCGTGGGAGTAGGCTAGAGGATCTGCTTTTTCCAATGTGAAGCGTCCGCTTTCATCCATATACGCTTCATCGGCATGCACTGCTACCACCTCTGCCAGATACATATCATGAGTTCCCAGACGCAGCGTCTGTTTCACACGACATTCAATATTGACCGGACTCTCTTTAAGAAGCGGCGCCTTCACCTCATCTCCTTTGCAAAGTGTCAGATTCATATCCTTAATCTTATCCGTTTCCCTTCCACTTTTGACACCACAATAGTCCGTCGCAAACGCCAACTCCCTGGTGGTCAGATTTATGACAAATTCTCCGGTTTCTTCTATCATCTGATGGGAATATCTCTCAGGACGCACCGATATGGATACCATCGGAGGGTCACTGCATATTGTTCCAGTCCAGGCAACCGTAAAAATATTTGGATTGCCCTTCCCGTCAGCAACTGTAATCAGCACGGCAGGAACCGGATACAGCATGTTGCCTGGCTTCCATTTTTGTTTTCCCATAGCATCCCCCTAAAATAATCCCAGAATTCTGGCAATTGTGACAGCCAGGTTTGCTATCGTCATCATCATTGAAACGATGACAAAAGGAAGGATGATCTTATTGCTCTTAGCAAGCTTATCCTGTTCCTCCTTAAGCACTGTTGCCTGTTTCTCCAGTTCTTCCATCATCGCTGCCTGCACGTTCCGATAGACTTTAATATTATCTATATGTAAAAAGTCTTCCATATTCTGGAAGCGTTCTTCAATCTTTGTCTGCAGCCCGGACATATCTTCAGTAATCCGCTCAAGGTTGTCAGCGTTTTCTTTGATTTCAGCAATCTTTGCAAGGCTTTCATTTAATGTCTGATTAATGCCGGCAATTGAAAGGTCGGAAGTTTCCTTAATCCTGGATACGGATGCCGCCTCCACTTCCCCAAGTGACTGTCCCAGCTTTTCATTTGCCTTTACAGCCAACTCATGTACTCCCTGGGCGCTCTCTATATTTTTCAGGTTCAACTTACGCATTTCCTGCAGGCAGTCATCATATTTTCCCATCTGATCCTTAAACAATGCCAACTGCTTTTCCAGATTTTCAAGCGCTGCTGCATCTGCTGCTGCATTTGCTCTGATAATTTCCTGTGAATTCAGCTTCTCTGCCACCTTATCCATAAAATTGTCCATTATTTTTCCTCCAGGTGTATACTGATTTTATTCCGCGAGCAACAAGCCAAATGAACATGCCTGCCATTACGCATCTACTTTTTATCTTATCACTTTTACGGAGTATTTTCAACAAACTCCTGTTGTCCTTTCTCGGTTCATCATGATTCTTTTTTTGCTTTTGTGCATTTTGCATATTTTTTTTTGTGCATTTTTTAACTCATTGTAATAATTAACTGTAATTTCATATCACGTTCATATTTTATTCATATTTATGAGGTATATTATATGTAAATCAAGCAAACAGTTAAACAACATTTTTCATTACACAAATAGATAAATTTTTTCATAATAGCCCAGGCGCAGCGATGTGTCTGGGCACTCCTCATTTTAAGACAACCTTTCTCCTCTAAAGAAACGCTTTAATCAGCATTTCCCAAAACATGATGCAGAGCATCAGTGCAACTCTATGTATCACATAAAGGGCTGCACTAATGCTCTGCTGTTATTCATATGCTTTTTTACCGAGATTGAGCACCTCTTCATTCAAGGTAAGCATCTTTGCATCCAGCTCTGACACCATTCTTGCACAATCTACCAGTTCACTTCTTATATGCTCCGGTGCATTTCCTTCAAATTTATAATGAATCTTATGCTCCAGACTTGCCCAGAAGTCCATGGCAACGGTACGGATCTGTATCTCGACTTTGGTATCCACTATCCTGTCAGATAAGTATACCGGAACCGTAACCAACATATGGTAACTCTTATACCCACTGCTCTTGGGATTCACGATATAGTCCTTCACAGAAATCACCTTAATATCACTTTGATTGGTAATCATTTCTGCAATCCGATAAATATCGGATGTAAATGAACATATGACACGAATCCCTGCAATATCATTTACATGCTCAATCATATTCTGAATGGTAGATTCATAACCATGCTTTTTCAGCTTTTTAACAATGCTCTCGGATGTTTTAATTCTAGATTTAATATGTTCGATGGGATTATACCTGTGTACATGTTGAAACTCATCATTCAATATTTCCAGTTTGGTTGAAATCTGCTTCAGTGCAGAATTGTAAATCAATGTAACTTCTTTCCAGCTGTCAATGTCGCTATCCCGCCCTGCTCTTAATTCCATTTTGTTACCGCCTTACTTATGTATTTCTTCTTCGGTCTGTCAAATATCTTCCTTATTCATCGTCTTTTACGACCTCGTTACTATTTTACCACACTTTTGCAAATCAATATACATTATTCACAAAAAATTTATTTTTTTTTCACTTTTATTGTGAATAATAATGATGTTGAGAAGTTTCTCTTCCTCTGTTATAATGAGCTGATAGTAATCAATAAACTGCTGTCAAAAAAACAGACACAAGTTTTACTACGGCCAGTGATCATATAAAAGTGAGGATAATCATGTTTCGTTTATGGGCAAAAATTTTTAAAGACAATCGTATGCTGAAAGATACCGTAATCTATGATGACAGCACAGACACCCGCACGCATAAAGTCTTTCATGCAATCGATGAAATTTGTTATCAATTCGACTTAGAAAAGCCCATCTGGCTGGATTCTACCGTCCACGAGTTCAAACGCCATGATAAAGTCAGATTTACACAGGATAATTTTATTGAAAGCATCGATTTCGATTATCTTGAAATTCATGTGATTGAGGAAGACTGATTCATTGCAGTCATGAAACCAAAAAAGAAAACACCAATTCATTCAAGTATATGTCCGGACTTTTTATTTATGAGAAGACTTCTCATGAGAAAGTCCGGATATTTTTGTTTGACATCAGCAATAATATATAGTAGTATTACATTATATCAAATGTAGTTTTTAAAACTACATGTCGCAACTTGTAATATAAAAGGAGGATTTATAATGCAAATAACAATACGCGAACCCGGAAGTGCCATTACCCACTTCATTGGTATGATGATGGCGGTTTTTGCCGCAACTCCCCTTTTAATAAAATCCGCTCTTCTTTCCGGAGGAAAGAGTCTGCTTGCGCTTAGCATTTTCTGCCTCAGTATGATTTTATTATATGGAGCCAGCGCTACTTATCATTCACTGAATATTGGCGGAAAAGCGCTCCGCATTTTCCGGAAGCTGGATCATATGATGATTTTTGTACTAATTGCAGGTTCTTATACGCCGGTCTGCCTAATTGTGCTTGGCGGTAAGGTCGGCTATACCCTGCTTGCAGTGGTCTGGGGAATTGCACTGCTTGGCATGACGCTGAAAGCCTTATGGATTACCTGTCCAAAATGGTTTTCTTCCATCATTTATATTGCCATGGGCTGGGTCTGCCTTGCCGTATTTGGTCCTTTATGGCATGTACTGCCCCACGCCGCATTTGGATGGCTCTTAGCTGGCGGCATCATCTATACCATCGGCGGTGTGATTTATGCCCTAAAGCTCCCGGTCTTTAACGGGAAACATGAATTCTTCGGTTCCCACGAAATCTTCCACCTGTTCGTCATGGGCGGAAGTATCTGTCATTTTATCTTTATGTACTTGTATGTGGCTTAAAAGTTATCCCACAAGAATGTCTGAAGGCTGACTTGCACACATAGTAAAAGGATGCCGTTATTTGCGGCATCCTTCGCTTTAATTTAATCGTCATATCCATTAGGATTATTACTCTGCCATCTCCATGAGTCTGCACACATCTCCTCAATGCCATACTGCGCTTCCCATCCCAATTCTTTCTTGGCCTTGGATGCATCAGCATAACATGCGGCAATATCTCCTGCACGCCTGTCCTTAATCACATAGGGAATTTTAACTCCGGTAGCGGCTTCAAAATTCTTTACAATATCCAAAACGCTGTATCCGGTGCCTGTTCCCAGGTTGTAAATGCAAAAACCTGCTTTGGCTTCAATCTTCTTAAGTGCCTTCACATGCCCTGCCGCTAAGTCCACTACATGAATATAATCCCTGACACCGGTCCCATCTGGAGTATCATAATCATCGCCAAACACTCCTAACTCTTTCAGCTTCCCAACTGCAACCTGCGTGATATAGGGCATCAGATTGTTGGGAATACCATTGGGGTTTTCTCCTATGGTTCCGCTCTTATGTGCGCCAATAGGGTTAAAATAGCGTAGAAGGATAATATTCCATTCAGAATCCGCCTTCTGTATATCCATCAAAATCTGCTCCAGCATAGACTTGGTCCATCCGTAAGGATTGGTGCACTGTCCTTTCGGGCACTCTTCGGTAATCGGAATAATGGCGGGATTGCCATAAACAGTTGCGGAAGATGAGAAGATCAAGTTCTTAACTCCATGCTTCCTCATCACATCCACCAGCGTCAGCGTGCCGGAAATATTATTTTCGTAATATTCCCAAGGCTTTTGTACCGATTCACCAACCGCCTTTAACCCTGCAAAGTGAATGCATGCGTCAATCCTTTCCTTATCAAATATGGAGTTTAAAGCTCCTCTATCAAGAATATCTGCTTTGTAAAAAGGAACTGATTTGCCGGTAAGCTTTTCAACTCGCTGCAAGCTCTTTTCACTGGAATTACTCAAATTATCCACTACTACCACATCATACCCAGCATTTTGTAATTCTACTACAGTATGGCTGCCGATATAACCGGCGCCCCCTGTAACCAATACTGCCATCTTACTACCTCCTTTAAAATCCTTTGTTCTTACTCATCCTCACAATTCTATGCTATTTTCTTTGCATAGTTCTCTTGCACTCTCTACTGAATCTATCCCTGTCGCATTTTTAATCGGTGCAAATTCCTTATTTCTCACAACCTCAAAGGGAAGGCAGCTATCCAGTTCATAAATCATATCCAGCACAAGCTGTTCAAATTTATAGCCGTTAGGTTCTTCTGGCTTCACTTTTTCGCCCTCTGCATCCAGATACGGGATTTTCTTTTCCACAATATGAAGAGGCAGATTCTTTTCACGAATCTTTTCAAGATCAGCTATGCGGAACAGATAATTCAATATCACGCCAAAATAATATGCAGGATCTCCGTTTTCATCCTTTGCATTCATCAGCTCTTCCGTCAGTTCATAATATTCCACAATAGAGGGTCTTCCATCTTCTAAACACATGACACCAATTTTCTCATCCGGCGCACACTTGCGCACCACCTTGGCTCCCGCCGCACACTGACCGGAAATCACAGCCCCGACAAAACAGGGATCGGCTATCCTCTGCAGCACATTGTCCACGGCAAAAACATTCAGCCATTCCACCCCATCTTCCATCGCTTTCTTAGCCACGCCCCACTTATACATAGAGGAATACCAGCCGCCATTTCCATTGGGAGATGTAGAAATCTTCCATTTTTCTTCCAGATAGACCTTTCCCTGGTAATCACATGCCGGAGCCATCTCCTGCATAAAAAAGGTGACATACTCTTCCCGATAGCCAAAAAAATCATGCTCCCTCAAAAACCTTACAGTTGCCTCATGGTTCTTATCGCTGGTCATAACATAAAGCGGAACCCATGTATCTGCTTCCTTTACAACATCCATCAGATTTTCAATGAGCCGCTGAAAAATGTACACCTCTTTGGTCAGTCCGATATTATACATTCCCTTAGGATTATCCGATCCCAGCCTGGTCCCCATACCACCAGCGAGAAGTACGGCACCTACTTTTCCTTTCTTTATGGCATCAAGTCCTATTGCATGAAATTCTTCTTCCCTTTTGCAGATTTGAGCCTGCTGCATTGCTGCCAGAGGTGTTATTCTTCCTCTGGTATTTTCTTCTTTTCTATCCTTTATGGAAGCAAGGACAGAAAAATCTGTAGCTTCAATCTGGGCAAGCAGAAGTTCCTGCTGCTCTTTCGTCAACTCCTCATAATACTGCATTACATGCTCCTGCCCTGCAGCAGAAAGCTTTTCAAACGCCTGTGTATAATCCATCCCTTCTCCATTCCGCTGCTTACATGCAGCATTATTATTCACACAGCACCGATGCCCTGCAGCATAGTGCATGGTGTAATCCCTCCATCAAATTCTACTATCTCCGGTCCACAAAATAACAATTCTTTCCTGCCTTCTTTGCCATGTACATAGCATTATCCGCCCGATTAAACAATGCTTCATAATCATCATATTTCGATTCCCGTACAGCTATTCCCACACTGCAGTGCAAAGGCTGTTCCATGCTGGTTATTTCTTTTATCATCTTCTGCATCAGATGATCGACCATGCTCTCTGCGCTTCTAAGCGGTTTATCTTTTATAAATATAATAAATTCATCTCCTCCAAACCGGGAAAGAATATCATCGTCTGAAAAGCTCGCTTCCATTATCCGTGCTGCTTCCTTTAAAATCTCATCCCCAAATGCATGACCGTAAATATCATTGATGCCCTTGAAATCATCCAGGTCAAGCATGATCAATTCCGCTTCTCTGGTTGGGTTATCTTTAAGCCACTTCGTTATTTTATCCGTTGCTGCTTTCTTATTATACAATCCGGTTAGAAAATCCGTCTCAACTTTGTGCATCATTTCCCGCATTTCAGACGCAGTTTCATGTACATTATGGATTCTGCCAAGCACGCTTAGGACTTCTCCCTCCTTATTGGCAATACTGGAATAGTAAGTCTTATGCCATTGGAATTCTCCGCTTGAAACCTTGCTAAGATATTCAATTTCTCCGCGCACCGGTATAACCGATGCTTCATCCAGTGCATCCATAAACTTTTTAAGATGGTCCGGATGCACCAGCGGGGAAACCTCTACATATTCGTGGTAGTTTTCAATTACACTTCTGCTTTTGTTATCAGGGAAATTATAATTGAATATCATCATATCCTTACTTGGCTTATACTCAAAAAGCAGTGCCGATGTTGTCTCCGCCAATATCTGATAGCGCTCTTTTATAAGTCTGACCTGCTCCTCAAGTTCTTTAATGCGTTTTTCATATACAATCTCTTCCATGTGCCGTACCTCGCAAGCTTTCTATCGATTCGCTTGATGTCATATGCAGTTTATTGCTTCTACATTCTGCTATTAGCTTCATTATAATTTTTTTTCCCATAATATGCAACCGCAACATGTGCGTTCAGACCCTATTACAGTTCAAAATCTCCTTGCAAACCGTATCATACACCATATTCCAGCAGCCAAAAATCAAATACAGATTCTCTGCATATAATAAATAAAACTACGGCAGGATTTTATATGGAAATATATGTAGTAAAAGAGGGTGATACCGTAGATACCATAGCGGACAACTATGGAATTTCGGCAGCATCCATTATATTTAACAATCAACTGGTCTATCCCTATGCGCTTGCCATTGGTCAGGCATTGCTTTTATCTGTTGGGAGGACATCGTCCCGTTCCTATTCAGCCTATGTCAATGGGTATGCTTATCCTTTCATCAGCCAGGATGTCCTCGATGAGACTCTTCCCTACCTTACATCGCTGTCTGTATTTTCTTATGGATTTACAACCGAAGGTGAACTGGTTCCGCCGGAAATTGACGACACTTTTATGATTCGTTCTGCTCTGACGGAAGGTGTCCGCCCCGTCCTCACGCTCACGCCCTTCGGTCCGGACGGCAACTTTAACAATTTTTTGATTTCTACTCTGGTGAACAGTGAAGAGGTGAAAAGCAATCTTCTCTCCAATCTTCTTTCTATCCTTTCAGAAAAGGGATTTCAAGGTGTGGACATCGACTTTGAATACATTCTGCCCGAAGACCGAATTCCCTTCGCCGACTTTGTGGCAGATACTCGAGATTATCTTGCGCCCTATGGATATCACGTATCAGTCGCCCTTGCCCCTAAAACTTCCGATACACAGAACGGGCTGCTCTATGCCGGAAAGGATTATAGACTGCTCGGCGAGGCGGCAGACAGTGTTCTGCTAATGACATACGAGTGGGGTTATACCTACGGACCACCCATGGCCGTTGCCCCCATCAATAAAGTCCGGGAAGTCGTCGATTATGCCGTCACTCGCATTGATCCATCCAAAATCGATCTTGGCATTCCCAACTATGGCTATGATTGGACCCTGCCTTATGTAAGGGGTACCTCCAAGGCACAGACCATCAGTAATCTGGAAGCTGTTCAGATTGCCATAGACGCAGGCGTCGCCATTCAATTTGATGAAACCGCCATGTCCCCCCATTTTCAATATGAAAAGAATGGGCTGCTTCATGAAGTATGGTTTGAGGATGTGAGGAGCTATCGTGAAAAGTTCTCACTTCTTCCAATTTACTCTCTCCGCGGTATGGGTTATTGGCAGATTATGCGGTTTTTCCGCCCCAACTGGCTGCTCCTTGAGGACACCTTTCAAATAAGGAAGGTATAAATTCCACAATACAAACGCTGTCAGTTTATTATAATAAAAAGCCGGGACACATCGCCCGGCTTTTGTCTATTCTTTAATTCACTTTGATTCCTTCATCAACCGTATCATTTTTTACCACACCAAAGCTGGATAATACCCAGTCATATGCGCCTGTTGTGACAACACTTCCGCAGTATTCGCATTCCCCAAAGGACGTGCCCTTAAGCGGCGCACCACAGTTAGGACATACAAATCCTCTGTCTGCTTCTTTAGCGCTTCTGGTCTTAGCGTCCGTAGAGCGCATAAAGGTCATCTTATACTGTAGATTCCATCTGGTCGTCTTATCACCTAAGATAATCTCTCCGGTAGCTTCCTTGACCTGATAGTCAATCATGCTCGCCGCCAGATAAATCGTAAGATATTCGTACTCTCTATCCCTTCTGTATGAGGTCAGGTATGCTGTATTGATACTGATTCTTTCAAGATGGTTTACAATACCCTCCTCAATCTTTTCTTGAATCTGGCGGTTCGTCTGCTGATATAGATTTTGATGCAGCACACCTCTTACAGGGTCAAGATTACGCTTCTCCCATGCCTCCTGGATGTCCATATATACCTGTCTTGCAAAGGAGAGGAAATCCGGCGCTGTAAAAAGGGTGTCTCTTTCCTGAATGATTCTGCTGATTTCATCCGTACGATTTGGCAAGGTCTTTTGAGATCCGCCCACAGTGGACGACCGCCGGGGTCTGGACTTCACAGCCATAATTCGTATAGTGATCATCAAAATAGCAAACATAAAGAAAATAACTTCCGTAACTATAAAAATCGTGCCCACATTACCATTATGATGCGCGCTGACAGTAATTCCGTCCCCGTCAAAGTCAACCTCCCAGTCACTACCCCAATCACTGTCCCAATCGCTGTAGTCACTGCTGTAATCGCTACTGTAATCACTGCCAGAATCACTACCTCCATAATCATTAAAATCACCAAATCCTGCCCTTACATCCAATTTAAGAACTAATATAGAGACAGCAACAAGCATTATTGCAGTCATAAAGCATATTCCAATTCTTTGTTTTCCTTTGTTCATTTTTCCCTCTCATCTTTGATTTTTACAGACTCTTTAAGAATTATAACACAACTTATGCGGGCTGTGTAAACCATCTGGAACACTTTTAATATTTTATTTATAATCTCACTGCCGCAAATATCATGATATAATTTTAGTCATAAGCCGAAGTAATAGTCTACAAATATAAATTTATTAAATCAGACAAATCATTTTCTAAAATGTCAGGAACAGCTGCCATACACCTGCTAAAATCACAATATCACATGAAGCGAAAGGAGATCACAATGGAGTGGACCACTTGTATTAAGGGTGCAATAAACTATATGGAGAATCATCTGCTTGATATCCAAACCCCTAAAGAAGTAGCGGATCATGTCTATATCTCCCCTATGTATCTGCAAAGAGGATTTCAAATCATGACCGGATATTCTATTAGTGAATATATCAGAAACCGAAGACTCTATCATTCGGCACTGGAGCTTGCAGAGAACAAAGAGAAAATAATCGATATCGCATATAAATACGGATATGAAACTCCTGAAAGTTTTACGAAAGCATTCACCCGTTTTCATGGCGCCACCCCATCCGAGGTCCGTAAAAACCGGCACCTCATGAAACCCTTTCACCCACTAAGAATAAGTATTGTGATTCAAGGAGGAGAAAGAATGGATTTTACAGTTGACAAAATGGCAGGTTTTAAAATCATTGGATTTTCAAAGGAGTTTTCCTTTGAGAACCCCCAAGAGGAAATTCCCAAGTTCTGGGATGAAATTTACGAAAAGTACTGTCAAGGTCTTTTCACAGGAAATACACCTGCAAATGAAATTGAGCAAGCCGTATACGACAATCGTATTGGTGAATTTGGTGTATGCATTGATGATATTGGCAAAGACGGAAATTTTCTCTACATGATTGCCGGAAGGTATATGGGAGGAGAGATTCCTCCCGGACTGGAAATATATGATTTACCTGATTCAGAATGGGCAAAATTTAAATGTGTGGGCGCAATGCCTGACGCAATTCAGACGGTTAATGCGCAGATCTGGAAAGAGTGGCTTCCGGGAAACGCAGAATATGAATTGGCAGGCAAATATAATATTGAATGGTACTCAAATTCAGGAAACATGACAGATGCTGATTATCAGAGCGAAGTATGGATTCCCGTAAACAAGAAATAAATGGGGAGGTTTTTATTTCCCCATTTTCATCTTTTTGCCAGAATATTTATAAAATAACGGATAAAATTCCCACCCATAATACGTTTAACATCCTCGCCATCCATCCCCCTCTGAAGCAGGGCGGCACTCACCAAAGGTACCTGCCCATGATGCAGAAGGCAGTCATCCCTGTCCGTATAGCATTCGCCTTTCAGCACCGCTCTTGCCTGGTCGTAGGAATCGCACAGGTCAAATCCATATCCCACATGCTCTGATCCTACTCTTTCCACTTCATACTCTATATGCCGGCAGAGCATTTCCAGATAGTTGCCGTCAAGGGAACCTGCAATATATTTACATCCGTTCATGCCCATGATTCCTCCCTGCCGTGCAAGGGCATCCATCTGCTCATCGGTCAGATTACGAAAACTATCATAAACGTGCCGGCTGCCGGAATGGGTTGCAATAAAACTTCTGCGCGCCGTCTGGCACACATCCTTGAATCCCTCATCATTCAAATGACTTATGTCAAGAAACATGGACAATTCCTCCAGTTTCCTCACTGCTTCCTTTCCTGCCCTCGTCAGTCCTCCGGGTATCTGCCTGTGTTCCAATGCCTTGCAGCATCCCACTGCCAGCGCATTTGGTCTACTCCATGTAAGGGATGCCCCTCTCACACCCAGACGATACAATTCATCTATTTTTTCAAGTTCTTCCCCTATACAGTCCAGCCCTTCCATGTAAAGCAGTACCGCGATCTTCTTTTCCTCCAGCGCCCTTGCTATGTCCTCTCCGCTCCTAACCAGCAGGACTTCCTTTAATTCCTTTACATCCTCCGTTAGCGCCTCAATCTGCCGAAGCGCATTTTCCCATCCCCATTCCAGATTTCCGTTTTCCACATAAACAGAAGAAATCACGAGCCTTATTCCCGCCGTTTGAAAGTGAGGCAGATAATAACGTTTTACGATATCTCTTTCCCCTGCCTGATTCCTTAAAAGAATTTCGCCTGCCAGATCCAAATGTGCATCTACCACCGGGTTTTCCTTGTGTAGTTCCATTGCCTGCCTTATGTACTGTTCTGATATTCTGATATCCATGCTGCCTCCTAAAGATACGCTCTGTTACATGCTGTCCCTTTAAGGACAGCATTCAGAAAAGGTGCACCGGGAGTCCCGGCACACCTTATTCTCTCCTTACTTCACTATATACAGTAACCTGTCATTTCGTTACTATTAAGCCTCACCGAAGCACGGCTTTTTATTTCTCAAGCTCAACATTCTTAAGCAGTTCCCTGATTTCCTCCACGCTGAGCCATTCTTTGTTGTTGCCGGAACTGTAAGAAAATCCGTCTTCAACCTTGCTGCCGCTTAAGTTGATCTTTTGCTTCTCATTCCACACTACCTGCGGATATACGATAAAATGCTTGTCATATTCATAGGTAGTTGCGGAGTCTTCCACTGTCACCATAATTTCATGCAGCTTTTCACCAGGACGGATGCCGATTTCCGGCATCTTGCATCCGGGCAGCATCGCCTGCGCCAAATCCGTCACCTTAAAGGAAGGTATCTTGCTGATAAAGGTCTCTCCCCCAGTTGCCTCTTCTAACGCCTTGATAACTAGTTCCACACCCTGGGTCAGGCTGATCCAGAAACGGGTCATACGGTAATCGGTAATCGGAAGTTCTGTCCCGCCATTTTTGATGATGTTCTGGAACACGGGAATAATAGACCCCCGGCTCCCTGCCACATTGCCGTAACGGACAATGGAAAAATTGATGTCCTTGGCACCCGCATATGCATTGGCTGCAATAAACAATTTATCCGATACAAGTTTCGTGCCGCCGTAAAGATTGACTGGATTTACCGCCTTATCTGTGGAAAGCGCCACCACCTTCTTCACACCCGTATCCAGCGCTGCGTCAATCACGTTCTGAGCGCCGTGAATATTGGTCTTGATTGCCTCATTGGGATTGTACTCACAAGCCGGCACCTGTTTCAATGCCGCTGCATGAATGACATAATCTACTCCCTCAAAGGCTCTTCTTAATCTTTCTTTATCTCTCACATCACCGATAAAAAATCTGATTTTGTCCTTATATTCCTTAAACTCGTTCTCCATCATAAACTGCTTGAACTCGTCTCTGGAATAGATAATGATCTTCTTCGGGTCATAATTTGTAAGTACATATTTTGTAAAACATTTGCCGAAAGAACCAGTTCCACCGGTTATAAGAATCGTTTTGTTATCCAACAACATGAAAATTCCTCCACTGATTTTGTGATTTGCAGGGTGAATGCCCTGTGCGAATCCCCTAAATATCACGGTTTCCACCCTTTCCGAACATCATACCATAAATCAGGGATTACAGCAAATTTTTTAATACAATATCTAAAAAACAGCTAAAATAAGAGACGCTATCTTGCGAACAAGTCTGCATGCGTTCCGGTCCGTGAAGCCGTCAATATCAATTGTTCTTTATCCTTAGCATAAATCAGAAGCCAATCTGGCAAAATATGACATTCGCAAAATCCTTCATAATTTCCAATAAGCCCATGGTCCCAATATCGTTCATCAAGTGGCTGCTCTTTCAGGAGCAAATCAATGACTTCTTCCAACATTCCCATGTCATAGCCCCTCTTCTTTACACGCTTATAGTCCTTACGGAATTGCCCGGTAGTTACTAATTCTAACATCATTCACCGCCCTTTTCTGCATCTAATTCTTCAAAAAGAGCATGTGCACTAGAATAACGCTTCGCTTGTACCTGCCCATCCATAATGGCTCTGGTCTCTTTCATAGCAATTTCTGTCTCTGCATTATACCGAGGCTGCTTCATCTCAAAAGGCAGGCCTCCCTCCATAATGGATTTGCGGAGGAAAATGTTGATTGCATCTGTAATCGTGATTCCAAAACTGGAAAATAATTTTTCTGCGCTTGATTTTGTTTCTGGATCGATGCGGACATTAATATTTGCGGTTTTTGCCATGTGATTTACCTCCCTTGCGGTTTCACTTATAGTATATCCATTTGTGTTAACAACGTCAACGCAACGTGAAACATTTTATAAATAATTTAAAAAACAGCAAGCAAACCAGATGCAAGAACCAAAATCAGGAACCTTCTTTTGACAACGCAACCTTTACAATACCACATAAAATACCAGCTATCGCATAAACAATCCAGGTTATATTCCAGGCAGTAGTCGTGAGACTCCACACTAAAAAGACAATGGTTGCAAGAAGCATGATACAGCCGCATATCTTCGAAATCAGTGCATCTGTCTTTCTCTTTTCAGGAGATGGATTTATTTCCTTATTATACTGTTCAATATTATACTTGCTCTTCTGCATACCTCCGTAGACAAGAGTGGTAACTGCAGCTGTGACCACCAGCATAAAAACGCCATACACCAATCCCTCTGCCTGTGCCGCACTTTCCATTCCATGACTTTCCAGCACATTTTCCAATCTGCCATCCATGACAATCAAAAGAAGAAGCCCCATCAAAATCATTCCAACACCCACTGCAATCCTTACTGTAAACTTTCTGTAGGCATTTTCTTTTTCATCTTCTGTATAAAAATCTTCAATCTGAGAATGCTTTTTGCTAAACCTCTCATTCTGCATACCCATAACAATAAAAATCAGGACTGCTATAATCATAAAGCCAAAGAATACTGCCTCACTCACCACCTCATCGATTCCGATACCGGTCAGTATCAACATGGCGCTGATACCAAACAGAATCAGCCCTACTCCTGCAGATATCCACTTGGAAAACTGGTTCTTAAACTGATCGTAGCCATGCACATCCTCCGCAAACTCTTTGCTGATATCTCCCTGCATCATTGTGTCCAGATTGCATTGGAACATACTGCATATCTGCAACAGCTTTTCCATCTCAGGATAGCTTTGTCCTGACTCCCATTTAGAAACCGATTGCCTGGAAACCTCTAATTGTTCCGCAAGCTGCTCCTGAGTAATATTTTTCTGTTTCCTTAAATACTGTAAATTTTCTGCAAAGCTCATATTGCTTCCTCCTCGTTTCACTGTGTTTTTGTGTTTTATGCATTTCAGTTTACAGTTGCATGAGGTCAACCTCAATCAATTCTATGTTGCGTTTGAGTTTTTCCTTGTATATTTGGGGTTGCATGAGGGATTTTTAGAGGGAATGGGGGCATGAAGGAAGGGCAGGGGAAGCAGCACGGAGGCATGGCATTTTGAGTGGGCAGCGCTGTCGGGACAGTTATCCCNCTCNAAATGCCATGCCCTCNGTGCTGCTTCCCNTGCCCTTCCTNNATGCTTTCCTCTATTGCTANNCTANTGNCACNAGTANGGTTGTGCCNGNATGTTCATTCAAATAAGTANAGNGTCCATAANCNNTTTTGGGCGATNNTTNGGTAGGAATTAAGGTTNTNGTTNGATTTTAGGAGGTTCTCTAAGGCTTCCTCTTGNTTTTCGTGNTCTGCNGCATAGACGAGCANGGTTGGGGATGTNGTGATCNTCTGGTCGGTGACCTGGGTGGTGTCTGCCTGGCTTGCCAGATANGTCTTTTCNTANTGCATCAGNTCNTCGGANAANCGCCANATGTTGTCNGGNGAAGCTTCATTGTACAGTACGACTACGGTGNCGTCTTTNTGGGATTGTACAAANTCCATGATTTCTNTTTCTTCTTCGTAAAGGAAAAAAACTTTNTCATTNCTNACGGAGAAGAAATTCGTCAGTNNCANCANCAGNGCAAATGCTGCGGTCATAATCCAATAANTTTTCTGCTGTCCTATCCNTCGGGCAACAGGCGCCGTCAGTTCTGAAAGAAGGGTCCATNCGCTGTAGANAATAAGNAANAGCAAAAGNCCNTAAATGGGGAGCTGGTATCGGTTGGAGGTTTCTCCCAGGAGAAGGGCGGTTTTGGATATGGTAAAAAAGTATCCAACGGATGCAAAAAGAATCAGCCCTATGGAAGGACTCCAAAAGTCGATCTGGATTTTTCCTTTTTTCCGCAGATATCCCGTCGTCACTGCCAAAAGACAGATAGCAAGAAGCCACCAGCTTAGGGTGCCGTTCATCACATAGTCATCAAATAATCCGTAAAAAAAGCGCAGTCTTCCCCATGTGTTGGACACATCTCCAAATTCGCTGACTGCCTCTGTCCCCCGGTAGCCTCTGAATATATGGGACATACTTGAAGGATAATAGCAGACAGCGCCCAGAAGTCCTGCTGCGCAGGCGGCTGCGTAAGCAAACATTTCCTTTATTTTCCTGCTTCTTAAGAGAAACAGGCAGAATCCAAGCCCTAGGAAGAAATGGAAAATGATATAGTAATATTGGGTCAGAAATCCNAAAAACACAGTAATCGCCAGCGGGAGAAGAAAAGTTCTTATCCTAAAGTCCTGTGTTTTCACTGCACGCAGGTGCAACATAAGGCAAAGAAGGATAAACAAAGTCAGCCACTGGTACATTCTGATGAACATCACGCCCGAAATAACCGCACTGCTAAAGCCCCACGAAAGACAGGTGAGGAACGAGAGCGCTTCTCCTCTTCTCTTTTCTCTCTCCGTGTCTGCCGCGTCCCACGCTGCGCCGTGCTGGCTTTCCTCCCTGCTTTTGCCTTTCTGCGTTGCCGCAGTATATGCCGCATAAGCCAGCAATAAATAAGAGAATACATAGGCAATCATATTTACCCCGATTCCCAGCCATTTACTGAAAACCCCGGGGAACAGAGAACATGCCGTGTGAAAAATATAGTAATAAAGAGGCGGATGTACATCCCATGACTGCATCTGTTTTACCACATTATAACGGAATCCTTCTCCCGGAAGCACCACAAAATCATTTCGAAGCTGATCCCGCTCCATCCACTGCCTGTCATTTACAAACAGTCCTGCCGTCTTGTTGCTGGAATAATATGTGTACATCTCATCTTCATGGAATCCCGCTTTTCTGTTTCCGAAATAAAGAAGCACAAGCANCTGNAGNAAAAGCATNGCTGCCATGATTCCTATAAANCTATAATTTATCTTCTTTTTCATTCCTATCCTCANTTTTTTCCTTTTAAAATCTTATGNACTCTCCGCACAAACCTGGGNGCCGTACCAAGCAGCAGAAGATACANCTTGTTTCTTCTGGNAAGGTACGCAGAATGAAGGACNTCTTTTCTGTGTTTTTTNAGGTATTTCTTCACCTGACAGTAAAATTCATTCTTCTTATTCATAAGCGAAATGGGAATATGAAGCATNTAATCTAAACGCTGAAACAGCCCAAACCGCATTGCTTCCGGCAAAAGCGCCGGATATTCCCTGCCTACGATTTCATAGACCCTGTCTGCATTTTTCACNATATCTGTAAAAACCTGGGGGAATTCATCTTGATTTCGGGTCCTGGTGTTNCTGCCATATCTGTAAAAAACATGATATTCCTGNTCCGGCAAAATTGCTACCGCCGGTATTTTGGGAAGAAGTCTGACCAGAAGATAAAAATCCTCGTTCAGCTCCCCCTCCGGGAAGCGCTCTTCTTTCAATAAGGAGGCATGAAACAGCTTTGTACANAAGGAACAGTCTCCCCTGTGAAGTAAAAGTTCCCGCATGAAATTTTCGCATTCCCAAAGTTCCGGCTGCTCGGGNGGAACACATACGTCAGGCATCCGGTTTCCCTGCTCNTCAATCTCATCCCGGGATATCTGCACCATAAGAAGATTTTCTTCTATNGCCACCGCAAGAAGTCTTTCATACATTTCAGGCTCTATGTAGTCGTCACTGTCCACAAATCCGATAAAATCTCCCCGCGCTTTCTCTATTCCCAGATTTCTTGCAGAGGAAGAACCTCCGTTTTCCTTGTGGAAGACCCGTACTCTTTTATCCTCCATCGCCATCTTTTCTGCAAGAGCGCCGCTGTTGTCCGTGGAGCCATCNTCCACCAATATAATCTCCAGATTCCGATANGTCTGTCTGCGTATAGAATTCACNCACCTNGAAAGNAAATCATAGGTATTATAAACCGGTACAATAACNCTAATCAACGCAGGTCTTTGTGACTGTTCCATTNTCTTCCTTCTCCTTTCATCATCCAGTCGTACATTTTCCNCGGTGANATNACCGGCGCNGGGCTTAAAGGACCCTCCTTTGCCGGTTCTATCCTGCCTTCTCTTAATCCTTCTATCATACGAAGCAGCTCNTTCGNCGCATGCTGTGCATTCCANTTAGAGGTNATNGTCAGGTAAGCTTCCCTTCCCATCTTTCTTCTCTCTTCGGGATGTGCCAGCAGATNGCACACTGCNTCCTCCATCTTTTCATAGCTGCCGTCAGGGTAGACCATTCCATTTTTCCCGTGTTGTATCAAATAAGGTACTGCCCCTGCCTGTACATTGGCGACCACGGCGCAGCCGCTGTTCATCGCCTCGTTTACCACNGCCCCCCAGCCTTCTAAATGATTGCTGGTAAAAATGTGAATATGGCTTTTTTCCATGATGCTGCGCACCTGATCCGGCGTCCTGAATCCGTAAAAAGTAANCATTTCCTCCACACCGTATTCCATGGCAAGNGCCTTCAGTTCTTCCTCCATCTCACCGCCGCCCACCATGTGGATGCGCACTNCCCCTTTTCCGTCTTTCTTCGTCTTNAGCGACTTTGCAAGNCGGATCATATATTCCGGGTGTTTCAGNGGTATAAAACGTCCCGCCCAGANGATATCCACNNTCTTTCCNTCCTCCGGNTTCATCTGCTCATACTCNTCTTCCGNGTAATNTCTGGTTTCCGGGAAATATCCCCACTTGAACATTTTCTCCGGGTAAGCATGTATGATGTGGAAATCGGAAGGCACATAGGCNCCGGCACACAGAAGATATGCCGGACTCTTCCGATATCTGGTGTGCTCTTTAAATTTATGCATGAGTCCNTTNGGNGAAATTGCTTTCCACTGTCCTTCCCTATATAGACGCTCGCTNATCCGTATGGTCAGCTTGCCNGCGTTCAGACGCTTCTGNACCAGNTCNTCCCGNTTNCTCCACCCTGCCAGCAGTACATCACTTTCCATNATCAATTGAAGNGCCTGCTCTTCTTCCTCGTATAGNCGGCACACNTAAGGGAGCCCNTCTCCTTCTGTGTTCCANCCCATAGATAAACGCTCCTGCTNCATNGGCTGNGTCTGNACAAAGTGGTANCCTTCGCCCAGAANGGTNTAACAGGCNTTGGAGAANGGGATTTGGTGGTGGTTGATGTAGTTGGATATGAAGGTTATGGTCATATTTGTACCCTCGCTACTNTATGTCAATGNTATTTACNCTATTGNNTNNTATATTTCNANNAGTCTTNGNTANTTNGNTTCTCCNTCNTGNNCTNNACGGGCTCTTCTTCTGGCACCTTCGGAGATTCGCTCNGCNAGGCAGANACCGTTTTCNTCTTTGGTTCGGTCCCANAGNGNTTCTATCTGCTTAGCCATTTGAGCGGCATCGCCGATGGGAAATAGNAGNCCGTCTTTTCCNTGGGTAATCATATCGGGGATGCCTCCTGNCCTGGATGCNANGACNGGGANNCCTAGGAGCTGGGCTTCNGCTACGGTGTTGGGNGAATTTTCCAATACCGAGGGGCANATNAAGACGCTGCTGTTTAGGAACTGCTGTTTCATTTCCCGGGCATTCAGTTTTCCCAATNGAATTACTTTATCTTCTAAGCGGTGCTTTTTTATCAGGGAAAGCAGGTATTTTCCGTAGGCAGGAAGTTTTAGTTTTTCTTTTAGTGTGTCATGTTTTAAGATACTGTTTCCTGATACGTATAACTTGATGTCAGGGTATTTGGGGGTAAGGAGTGCCAGGGCTTCCAATGCAAAGTGCATTCCCTTTAGGGGATAGTCTCCTTGTCCCAGAAAGATGCTGTGCTTCTGGCAGTCTTCCATCGTCCATTTTCCCGTGTAGAATTCTGAACGCATGGTTTCGTTCATGGGATAGTAGCGGGCATCTGGGTTGATTTTGGCGGTTCCTTCTTGGTCGAAACGGGTTCTGCCGGTAATATTTCTACAGCCCTTAAGTGCCTTGATCTCATTTTCACCCCGGCGGGTAAATTTCTCCTGCTGCTGGCGTATGGAATCCCGGCGGATGAAATCCCGGAAAGTTATATCCTTTTGCACTTGCTCGGGCAGTCCCGCCATATAGACTTTGGCAATCTCACTGCAAAGTCCCTGAATTCCAATCAGCACTTTATCAGGGCGGTTAAAAGCCCGCACCGCCGCCAGTGTATGCGGAAACTCTGTTCCAAAAATATGAATCAGATCCGGTTCGAAATCCTCTATGATCTGTTTGAAATCTCCCTCCATCCGGGCGTCATAAATCTCTGGTCTGTTCAGGTCTTCTGCAAAGGCATAGCAGGTCACATTTTGGACCAGAAGGCGCTTTACTCCCACCGCATCGCCTAGAGGAAAACAGATTCCCAATACAAAGGGGACCTCCTTTTTCTGAACCCTCTCAAAAATACCGGAAAGCCATCCTTCCCGGTTGCTGTAAGGCAGATTCAGTTCCTGCCCGATTGCAGGCAGCATGATATTACAAATCCATAAAACTCTTTTCATTTTTATCCTTTTCTGGCATATATAGCTTCCTTCAAACAATTATATAGCTTCGCCGTCTTTTCATTTTCTGCAATTTTCGTCCTAAGGGGCGCCAGCGTCAGCCACATGATCAGGCGGAACCGGAAAAGCTGCCCACGGGAGAGGTACTTTTTCGTAATCTCTTTATGCTCCTTCGCTGAAATCCTGCGGTTTTCCTTTGTCTCCGAAAAACCGCCTCCCTCGTAATCCACAATCACTTCATTATTATAAGCAAAATTAAACTCTTCCTTATTATCATCGTCAAGAAAACACCACAAAAATTGCTCATAATCCGCTCTTACACGATAACTTATGTCAAAGCAATGCCTGTCCAAAATCTCTCTGGAATAGAAGCATGCCTGATGGCAGGGTACATTCCGGTAGCATGCAAAGGCATCTATATGAGGATTTGAAGGAACCCTCTGACCCGTCTTTCTCTCATAAATATCTCCATAATAAATCCCTTTTTCCGCTTTTTCTGCACCCATGAACTTCCACATCTTCTTAAGCACATCCGCAGAATAGAATAAGTCTCCGCAATTTAGGAAATAGAGAAATCTTCCCGCCGCTTCCTTCGCCGCCTGATTCATTGCATCATAAATTCCTTTATCCTTCTTTATGACAAGCCGCAGCCTCCGCCCATCCAGTTCCCAGGCTTTTGCCAGTTCCTCTGCATCCGCCAGTGAGCCATCCACGGAGCCTCCATCCTTCACGATCACTTCAAAATCGTGGAATGTCTGACTCTTAATACTTTCAAGGGTACTTTGCAGTTTTTCGCCGGGATTTAAACACACCACAATAATTGAAAAAAATGGTTCCTTCATAATCGCTCTCCTCCCTGCCTCAATTCACATCTGAGAGAATGGGCACCATATCGTGGAACAGGAAGGTCTCGTAGGGCAAGATCCTCAATCCATCGTTCCCTGCCTTCATCAAGATGAAAATTCCAAAATACAAGATTGCCGCTCCAATCACGCCTGCAGTGAAGAATTTTCTCACCTTTTCATTTTCTATGCCGGAAAGCAGCGCCGGCAGGAAAAAGATATGGGTTATGGTCAGATAATACCCGATTCTGGATATGATTGGCAAAAAGGAACAGCACACGTACATCACCAGCGCTCCTAAGTTGCAATAAAAGTAAAAACGATTCCGACTGTCGTCCTTCACCGTCTTTTTATAACAGATTAAAGCCAGCACCAGCACCGCCAGACAGCGGGCAATATTTACCAGGCTGGTTCCCCCTTCCAGATATTCCGTGTCCTCATAGGTCGGATAAAGAAACACAACTGCTTTCAGATAAAAGTCCTGCATGAAAAAGAAGGTGGAACAGAACACCGCCGCTATGGCAAGCTGCCACTTTTTCCAAGACAAAGATGCCAAAACATATAGCGGTATCACTACCAGAACCGACTTGTGGAGCGTTGCCCCAATCAGCACCAGAAGAAGGAATTTGACCCATTCCCTGCGAAGTACATAAGGAATGGCAATCACCGCTATGGCAAGGGCAAGATAATAACGCACCGTGTTGAAAGACTGAAAATAATACCCAAAAGCCATGAACAGGAAAAAACTAAACGCAAAGGAATCTGCCTGCCTATATATGGCAATCAAGAACAGAAGAATCGTAAAGAAAGCAAAAAAGGCAAAGACCAGCAAATAATTCTCAAAACCGCTGATGCCGTAAAGGATCTTCACCACCAGGTTAAAGCCAAACTCTGTGGGCACAAAGGCATCACAGTTAATAAGATGCATGAACTCTACATATTTGGCATAATCATTGCCCACATTCAGCCGGCATGCCGCTGTGCCGAACAAAAGCAGAAAAACAGATACCAGACAAAGTCCGTTCAGTATCTGCTGCCTGCTGACGATATTCTGCTGTTTTTTACAGCGGTTATCCACCATCAGTCCAAGCAGGACTGTCAGCACCGCCACCATAATATATAAAACCATATTTATACCCCTTTGGTAAGTCCGTTTCTGTTCTTTCCTTCTTTGATTCCCTGCTTCATCAGCCGGTACGCTTCCCCAAGGGACATCTCTTTTAACATCTCACCTCTGTGTGCATACAAAAAACGCAGGGAAAAGACCTTCGCCAGAACGCCGTACAAATGATGGTACAGCACGCCTCTGTCTATAAAAAACTTTTGGTTATAACCCTTGAACCATGTGGATTCCCGGTAAACCTCCTCGCCCAATTCCTCTGTGTGCGCATATAAATGAAGTCCCTTTTTCAGACAATCATGTAAGAACAGGCTGTCCTCCCCGTTGCTGTACTTAGCGCCCCCTCCGAAAAGAAGGGAAAAGCTTACATTCGCCCGGCGCAGAGCTTCTGTGCGCGCCGCCACCGCAAAGGTGGGATATCTGCCGTAATTGTACCAACGTATCCTCTTTTCCGACTGATTATAATAAGTAGCCCGTGACGGATCCACCTTAAAATTAAAGGTAATCACATCCGCATCTTTGTTTTTTTCAAAAGCCCGGCACACGATTTCCTCATATCCCGGATAAAAAACAATATCCTCATCCGAAAAAAGGCATAACTCTGAATCTGCACGGGCAAGCGCCGTATTCCGGCTTAGTCCCACGCCTCTCTCAGCCATGGAAAAACAGCGAATCAACCTGCCCTTATGCCGATATTCCTGATAAGCATAATGATCACATTGATTCACTATGATGGCATCCGTCTCCAGATTCATCTTTTCCGCCAGCATATTCACTTCCTGCTTTACCGCTGCTGCAAGTACCTGCAGCTTCTTCTTCTCACTCATTCCCTATATGCTAACGCTCCTCTATGCATAGTAGCGGTTCAAAAATTCCTCATCAGCCTGTGCAATGATCATACCAAGCACCTTACAGTCCTGATTTTTGAGGAAACTTAAAATCCGCGCCGTTTTTCTTCCCGTGTCTGTTCCAAACGGAAGCAAAAGCATTACCCCGCCTGCTTCTCTGATCTGGCGGCACTCATCTTCTGATAAGACATTCGCGTTGAAGGCAAGCACATCCCACTCACTGCTTTTTCCGGATTCATCTTCTTCCTTCGGCACGCTCCAGTTAAGACCGACTTCCTCATAGCCGCTGCTGCTATAAGCCTCCAGTCCTTCTCTGTCTAAGAGTCTTTCAATCTCCAGCCTGCGGGTATCCGCATGATCCGCCATATCCAAAATAGCAAAGGTTCTCTTATCTCCCAATGTATAATGGATGTTTGCCTTCAACTCCCTTGCATACGGCTGCAGCCCCTTCTGATTCCGGGTCAGGATTCCAAGGGCTTTGCAGTGATACCTTTTCTCGATATCTTCCTGCACATAGATGGATTCATCCAGAACATAGTGAAAACCAATGACGATAAGCGACANTACTCCAAGAAGCACCCCTCCTGCCACACAGGCAGAGGTCGTTCTGTCATCCCAGTATACCCTCTCCGGCACACCGGAGCGGAGGACTTTGATTTGATCCAGTTCCTCGCTGTCTCTGGCATATTCCCGCAATCCGCTTTCCAGCGCACTCCTGATTTCGCGGACGAATTTTTCATCTTCCCCTCTCACCCTAACGGTAAGAAGCCTTATATCCGACAAGATTTCGGCAGTCGTTGCTTCCATGACCTCCTCCCGCTCATAACCGGGAAGTTCCTGCATGACAAGATCCAGAATCGGATCCGTATCTAACAAATCATTCCATGTGTATCCATTATAATATTGATATACTTCGCCGTTTTCATCATGTCCGAAACTGATATACAGCTTTGACACTGCCTCATATTCCACCGGCATCTTCACAGAACGCGCCACCTGATAAATGACTCCGCCGCAGGTAGCCCCTAAAACCGTCAATACCACAGCCAGCCATATCCTCTTTTGCAGATACAGCATCAGCCGCTTCAAGTCCATTCCCCTGTTTAAATATTCTTCATTCTTTTCCATTTTCATTGTTTAAAGGTTCTCCTGCTTTTATAGCCTTCATGGCTGTTACCTGCGTCTTATCGACCCCTTCTGTACTTTCCGGTTTAATCAGAATCTTAAGTGTCAGAAGCATCAGTTTCAAATCCAGCCATATAGAATAATTTTCAATATAGGATAAGTCAAGCTTTAATTTGTCATAGGGTGTGGTGTTGTACTTTCCATAGACCTGCGCATAACCTGCAAGTCCTGCCTTCACCTTCATCCGGAATACAAATTCCGGCATTTCCTCCACATACTGCTCAATAATTTCCGGTCTCTCCGGTCTGGGACCGATAAAGGACATATCGCCTTTTAAGATATTGAAAAGTTGGGGAAGTTCATCAATCCGCACCGCCCGGATGAATTTTCCGATTGGTGTGATNCTGCTGTCATTTTTGGCTGCCAGCCTTGCCACACCGTCCTTTTCCGCGTCCACCCGCATGCTTCTGAATTTCATGATGGNAAACNGCCTGCCGCCGATGGTACATCGNATNTGCTTATANAACACTGGTCCGCCGTCATAACATTTAATNAAAACNGCAGTAATCAGCATAAAGGGCGATGCAATCACCAGAAGAAGCAACGCNCACACAATATCAATGANCCGCTTTGCCANCCTCTGTTCTACCGTCAGTGCATACTCTCTGGTAACNAAAATCGGCGTGTCAAAAAGATGCATCTGGTCAGAACCTTTAATCAGNACATCCGGTATCTTGGGCATCAGATAAACCCNGATGGACCTGCTGTAACAATATTTCATCAGCCGGTTCCNCTCNTTAGTGGGAATATCCCACAACACCACTGCTCCATACCCTTTANTTATTTCCATTTCCAGCTTCATAAGCCCTTCTTTAATATCTATGCATTTTACAATATTATATTTGTCCTTCCTGGACGCGAATTTTAAAAGAATATCCTTGATATCCCNCTCTCCATGCACAAGCAGCATATCTCTGGGCGGAAATACTCTCCGNTAAATAGCGTTGCAGATCCANGACCACGCNGCTGCAATCATNATCTGNAAAATCGTTGCCCACNCAAACCAGTCTGCCGGAACCAGCCAGTTGTGCATCAGGGACAGCTGGAAATATGTAATTACATTTACAAACAATAANGCAAAAATCTGGGATAAAAAGATATCCATNGATTTCAAATAACCAATTTTCAGCCCGCCATAAGTATTAGTNAAGAAAAACAGCAGTACNAAATAAATCGCAANAATCAGAATATGACCATTCCGATAATATTTCAGACGNCGGTTGAAGTCATTGAGAATAGGATAATAATATTCCAGCCAGATATATGCGTAAATTCCNGTCTGCACGAGCAGAATCACATAACTCAGCCATAAGACGATTATTTTTTTCAGAGATTCCAAACGTTTCACNTATACACCTCATGCATACAAACTACAGTCTTCTNAGCGTAGCGCGCAGTGCCCAGAAAAACAGNTTGTAAACACTGTACCACANAGAAAGCTTTTCTTCCTTCCGATACAGATTCCAGATTCTTCTGACTGCCNCNANTTTATTGGAAGATAAGGATTTCGGCGGTCTGCGGTAAATGGTCAATACCTCNNNAAGTCCATAGCCATTAAAGCTGCGCAGGATCTTCCACCANGTCGCNGTATCTTCNCTTTTGACATCCGGCATCTGAATCAATTCCCTGCCGGTCTTTTCTGTATCAATTAAAACCGTGCTGGTAAAAANCACGGTTCTGGAAAGCGCCTGCCGATAAACAAGNACTTCCGGAACATGNACTACCTTTCCTGTCCTTTTCGCATTTTCGTCCCCGAACTCATAGGCAGTAAATACAAACGCTGCCTGCTTNTCTTCCATAAATGCCAGTTCTTTTTCCAGCTTGTCCGGCATCCANACATCATCTGCGTCAAGAAATGCGATATATCTCCCTTTCGCCNGTGCAANTCCGGTNTTTCTTGCCCTTGCNGCTCCTTCATTCACAGACTTTGCAATCAGCCTGACTTTTCCGTCCGCCTTTGCCATGCAGCCTTCAATCTTTNCCCTGCNNTCATCNTGTGAACAGTCGTCCACCAGAATCAATTCCCAATTCTTATAACTCTGGGCACGNACCATGGCTATGGTTTCTTCTATATAAGCNCCGGCATTATAGACCGGAACGATAATGCTGACCAGCTTGTCCTGATTTCCCATCTAAATTTCCTCTTTTACAAGATAGATTGGTCTTCTTTTCACTTCCATATACGTTTTTGCAAGATATTGTCCCACAATTCCCAGACAGAAGAGCTGTACTCCGCTGATCAGNGAAATAATACANACCAATGANGGCCAGCCGGAAGTGGGGTCTCCAAACAAAAGTTTCCTTACAATAATAAANANAATAAACACNAACGCCGCCACACAGAACAGCACCCCCATAAAAGCGGCAANCGCCAACGGCGCTGTGGAAAACGCAGTTATCCCTTCCAGCGAATAAATAAACAGCTTCCAGAAGGACCANTTGGTCTCTCCCTTNTTCCGCTCGATATTTTCAAATTCNAGCCATTTGGTCTCAAATCCNACCCAGCCGAATATCCCTTTGCTGAACCGGTTGTANTCTGGCATGGAAAGAATAGCATCCACTACCTGNCTGGTCATCAGACGATAATCCCTTGCNCCATCCATGATTTCGGTTTTGGANAATTTTTTCATGAGACGATAGAACANTCTTGCAAAAAAAGAACGTATAGGCGGTTCTCCTTTACGGGTAACGCGCCTTGTTGCCACAGAATCATAGCCCTGCTCCAGATAGCCGTACATTTCCGGCAGGAGCGATGGCGGATCCTGTAAATCGGCATCCAGAAACACTACAAAATCACCATTTGCCTTTTCCATACCTGCATAGAGAGCAGCTTCCTTTCCGAAATTTCTGGAAAAAGAAAGTAAATGCACACGCTTGTCCTTTTCTATCAGTTTCTTTACCTCCCGGGCGGTATGATCCTTGGAGCCGTCATTGATATACCAAAGCTCCAGCTCTACTTCCTTTTCCCGGAAAAAGGATTCATTTTTTATAAATTCCTGATAAAAATCAGCCACATTTTCTTCTTCATTGTAACAGGGCACAACTGCACTGAGTAATTTCATGATGTTCCATTACCTCTTGTTTCAATACACATTTCCATAATATGTCTATGTTAACCTATATTCTATCACACAAAGACAAATATCACAACAAACAAAAAAGGCGGGGACCGCATTTCCATAAATCCTGCCTTTCCGCTTTCTGCAAATTTAATGCCCGCTCTTTCAGTTCTGCGCCGTCGTATGCGCTATCTCTTCTGGTAGTTCTGCGCCGCCGTCTGGGTAAAAAATATAGTTTGCAATGCTGATGACAAGGGAATTGGATTATAGTATAATCACATCATCAAAGACGGGCTGGCAATATAAGCTCGGACAGGTTTTAGGAGAAAACAAATGGACAGGAATGTAACTATTGCAAAAGATACAAAAGGCAAAAAAATTGCAGTGATAAACAATATCCGCTTTGCCGGAAAACGTTCAGTAAACTGGGATGATGTCAGGAATTACTTAAAGACTTTTGTGGATAAAAGTTATAGGATAGAATCTACAGATGATATTATCTACATAGGGAATGACCTGCCAAATGAATATACCGGTTCAGTCTATACTTACAGACTTAAGGGAGCAACCGCAAAAGCGAAAGCAAATGCCACACAGGGACTGCCGGAAATGCTAAAGATAGCTGTTGGCAGACACTTCCGCGAAAATAACAACGAAAAGCTCTACAGAAATGCAGCTTTAGGCTGGTATCGGTATGATTCTAGATTTGCCCTGCCTGTTTATGGTGAAAATGGGGCACTTGAGCGGTATAATGTATTCCATGCCTCTATGCTTGTGCGTCATGACGAAAACGGGAAGATGTACTTGTATGACGTTATGGACATAAAAAAAGAAACAGGCAACCCGCTTGAGCTATAAAAGCTGTACACGACACAAAACCCGCTTCTCTTTGGCTTTTATTTTATGCTGGTCAGACACCTTTGTCAAGATGCAAAATCTATATATTTTTTAGATAACCCTCCCAAAAAGAGAAGAGTTATCTTAATAGTACCTATTCTGCCATCTCCGGTATCTCTCCGACAAAATCGTAAACAATCCTTACCTTCTGGTGCTTCTTTCCATCCACCTTCGTAACTTCTCCCACCACAATCTTGCTGATCAGCCGGTTCAGCACAGCTTCGTCCGGTTCTTTAATCATGGCATATTTCCGGATTTCCTTAATAAATGCCTGCACATCAGTTTCCTTGTTCGTCCGTATGGTGCATTATCAGCCGTAATTCCTGCAAACGGTTTTGATTATACTTCCTGTTCCTGCTCCATAGCGACAGTCAGCTTCATAAAACGCTGCTCTGTTAGGACTCCTTTCGCTTTATCACTATAGAGACTTAAAAATATATCATCAATCTCCTGATTCCTTGTTTCCAACCTGCCACATTCCTTCCGCATTTCAGAAAGATCCGCCATATACCGGCTCTCCATCCGGCTGCACAGGCGCTGATAAAATGCATCTGCATATCCCTTCTCGTTTTCTGACATTTCAACGGTCATTTCGTCTTCACGTTCCAAATGACTGCTCCATTTTTCCATAAGCATCACTACCGCCAACACAACAAACAAAATACTGCCAATCCTTTTCCACTTCTTTTTCATAAGATTACCGTTACTCACCTTCTTGAAACTCATATCCGCCTGTATTCTCGTCATACCTTAAGATGCGATTAGTCCCTGGAAGAACAATTGCATAATACCCTCCTGTCATCTCATCCAAAACTGCTATCGCATCATGTTCATTTGGAATGTTCGGCTCATGCAGCCGCACTGTAATGTCCAGGACTTGTCTTAATGATTCATCTTTGTCCTGTATATATATCCTGACAGTATTTCCCCCACTTCCTCCCCAAAGAAATCCATGCATGCATACAAGATAATCCTCCAGACCATCTGCATTAAAATCATATGTAAAATAGTCAATTTCCAAAGTTGCAACCAGACCTGCCTTTTCCATTTCCCGATCATCTTCTACATCTTCCCTCAAATACTCTGCCAAAGGTGTATTCTCATAGTCATAGTTAGGCGATTCACAGATATTGTGCGCTAAAATCACATGATTTTCATTAATAAAGTCATAATCTATGCCTATTCCATAATCTGCATGCGAAACTATATTTTGGGGCGTTTCATTTAATTCCATAATGATATAATCAGCTATCACCTTATCATACACTGCTTCATCCATTGATTTCCTGATATTATCCATTTTCTCATTTTCCCACGGCACTCTTAATATCACATATCCATGAAATGCTTCTTCAAAAGGAAAATAAAAATACAAATTCTCTTCATCCATTCCAATATTTTGACTGCTGTATCTATCAAAACCGCCATTCAATGTGTGATTTTCCAATTCATTTTCTAACATTTCTACAAGTCTCTTAATAGCCTCCGGCTCATGGAAATAGTCCTCGTGAAGTTCACTATATGTTCCTTCAAACACTTCAAATGTACCTGACTCAACTAAACTGATTAATTTATCACTATTCTCTAAATCTTTTAATAATATATATTCGCCATCACTTACATTAATTGTCATTAGATAATGCTGCATGTATGAAGGGCCTCCAGTAACTGATACTACATTGAAAATCAGACTTATATACACATCCGATAATTGCAAAATATCATATTCAATCTCTGTTGAGGCTTCATATTCTGTGTTTTCCTTTAAGTACGTTATTGCTTCCTCATAAGTTTTTTCATATAAAGAAAATGCTGCATCTCTTAAGTGCATATTTATCTTTTCCATACTGCAAGCTTCTGATGCATTAGCTATCTGGGGATAATTAACTTCTATCCGATACCAGAAACTTCCATCTTCTTTGTTTCTTTCTAATAAATATTGCTCGCTTCTTATTTCTATCATGTTCATTGCTTTTGTAGAAATAGAATCAAAATAATTGCGGTACGATAAGCAATACACGAATATACTCACAACGGTTAAAATCAATATTGCAATGCCTATCAAAAATCCTTTTTTTACACGATTTATCATTGATGCTTTCCCCATCCTACTCACACTGTAAAAATTCTTTCATAGAAACAGCCACCGCCATTAATATGTCACTTCTAAATTTGAAAAATGAGTTCCCATACTCCCCCAGTTATATTGCCCTAATTCCTCGTCTAAAGCATTATCAGTAATTGCAACCGTATAATGTCCATATGTTATCATACCTGAATCGCTGTACACATTACATTGAATATGGAGAATATTGTTTTTTCTTCTAAAATATATGTATTCCAGTTCTGCTGTATCAGGCTGCCTTAATTCATTTTCAATCGCATCTTTTATGACCTGTGCATTCTCATAAGATAAATACTCAGCTTCTGTTATTTTTGTCGCACCATATTCTTTGTAGTTTTTCCCGTCAAAATACAGATAGGTATCTTTCCATGTATGACAGCACATTCCAAAATCCGGATCATACATACCGTCATATGCTTCCACATCAAGAACGATATCGCCGTCTTCATTCCTATATACATAACCATATTCATTGCTGACTAAAATGGAAATTTCTTTGTCTTCAAGGGCTATAATGGAATAGTTCTTCCATATACCCATCAGGGCGGCAGCGTTTATTACAACATGTGTTTCATTCTCAAACTCAAGTAATTCTATTTTACAATGATCCCACAATTGATTATTTTGATGAATCAAACAGCAGGTCTCTCCATCACTGCTGCAATACCATGTTTGATACACATTATTCTCGTTAGGATAGGAACCTATCAACTCCTTCTGACCATCATGATCCATATCCACATACACATAAACCTCCAATTGCTGCCCGGCAGCTGCTTGTGTTATGGATAGAAGTTTCTCTTCACCAGCAGGCTTTTTTTCAATAATTTCAACCCGTTTGCCTGCAATCATTTTATCACATGCGTCCTCTATGCTTTTAAGAATAAATTGATTCCATGCTTCTGCCGGCGCAAGCTTATAGGAACCAGAGCAATTCTCATCATATGATTCCGCTGTTTCAAAACTATATGTATTATGATGCGACAGTCTTAGAGTGATGATCACCACAACGCTAATCAAAACAACCGCCAGACTTACTGCAATCTTCCTATTCATTAAACTTCTCCTTGACACATTACTCTGTTTACACGTAAGGTCAGATTCATATTTAGAAATCTATATGCCATCATATTCCCTTATTTCTTCCAGTTCGACCATAATCTCTTTAATTGCATTTTACTACAAGCTTGCATCATTTTTGCATCATAAAACGCATAACTTCGGAACAGCATCCCAAAGCTATGCGCTACTACACTCCTACATCATTTCTGAGTTCATATTATTCTTTTCCGGAACCTCCTCTATATACACAATTAATATTTTCTTCTTCAATTATCATAAATTTCTATTGTAGTTTCAGCAATTTTGGCATATACTATTAGCAACGAAATCAATGATTTCATTTGGGCTGGTCATAAGACCCAGGTCCATCTAGGGCGGGGAAGTTCCCCGCCATTTTTTTACAAACGCTACAGAGGTGACAAAATATTGAAAGAGCTTAGCATTTTCATAGACGAATCTGGTGATTTTGGTGAATACGACCATCATTCACCTTATTACATAATCACAATGGTTTTTCATAATCAGCAGGAAGACGTTCAGCCTGCCATTTCAAAGCTGAATCAAGAACTTTCATACCTTAATCTGGATAACCTTTGCATACATACAGGTCCCATCATTCGCAAAGAAGAAATCTACATAAATATGTCGGTTGATGAGCGCCGCCGCATCTTCAACAAAATGGTTGCTTTCATCCGCCAAATTGATATTCGCTACAAGTGCTTCTACATAGAAAAAAAGCATTTCTCTGATGCTGTGGAAGCCACAGGTAAATTGTCCAAACAAATTTCCAGGTTCATCCGCGAACACTATGAAGATTTTCTTGCTTTTGACGATGTAAAAATCTACCATGACAATGGTCAGGTAGAGGTCAGCAAGATACTTTCCTCCGTTTTTAATGCCTTGCTTCCAAATCCAATTTTCCGCAAAGTTATGCCTTCAGAATATAAGCTTTTTCAAGCATCTGATCTTCTATGCTCACTGGAATTAATCAAACTCAAATTGGAAAACAATATGTTCTCCAAATCAGAGAAAACCTTTTTTGGAAGTATTCGTGATTTGAAGAAAAACTACTTAAAACCTTTGGGTAAAAAAGAATGGTCATAATAAAACCTATTTGTACCTCCGGTTGTTGAAAGCAACGCTACTGATTGATGTAAAGAAAAACTTTGACGGAAAATTCGCCGTCTGCATCATTGATATTCATTTCACCATCATACTTTTTTACAATTTCTTCCACTTCCTTTAATCCCAAACCGTGATAAAAATCATCCTCTTTGCCGGTCAGAAAATTGCCGGCTTTGTCCCGCTTAATCTCTCCTTCATATGGATTGCAGATTGTAAAAAGAAGCCTCGCCGCATTCGTCCTGATAAAGAAACGTATTTTTCTCTTATTGGGTGATAACTCTTTGACCGCCTCAATCGCATTGTCAAACAGATTGCCAATGAGAATATTCAAATCCATATTGCTGATTGTAATCTCACTTTCAATTCTGATTTTCCTATCCACTTCAATTTCGTACTCTCTGGCAATTTCCAGTTTATAGTTTAAGATAGAGTCAATTCCAATGTTTCCTGTATGAATCACATCACCCCACTGCTTGATTTGTCCCAGTTTTTCATGGTAATGATCCATCAGCTGCTCATATTGCCCTTTTTCAAGATAGCTCATTTCCAGAGCACAGCTGTTTGCCATGTCATGATGCATCCTGCGCAATTTCAGCCATTGATCCTCAAATTCCTCGTAGTGCAGACAAAGAAGCTCATTCTGCTGTTTCAGCAGTTCATTTTCTATCCGCTCCGCTGCGTGCTCCTGAATCCTTTGAAAGATATAATGGGTAAATATGTTAATAATCAGCAACACTCCAAGAACGATTCTCTGCACCGGATACTCATTACTGAATGTTCCGGATATCGTCAGAACAAACGCTGCGATTCCCTCGGCGACAATTCTCAGCGTCACCACCACGCTTGTTAGAATCAACTTATTTCTGACATTTCCGTTATATAAAAAATAAAGTACCAGGAAGTAAATCACACTGGTACTTATATTACTGACTAGCGCATTGCCCATGGATAGATAGCTGCTTATATTCCATAGCACAAAGCAGATATTCCACCCTAAAACCAAGGGCAGTCTGCTTTGATATTTTACCCCCAAAATCTGCCTGGATAATATATGTAATGTGAATATAAAGAAAATATCCATCATCCATGCAAAAATCTGTGCTTCCATATTTATTCCTCTGCATATTCCGGGTTTGCCTGCGATACTGCTTTAATATCTGTCAATTATAATCTTTCATAACTTTAAAACTCTTCATCCAAAAGCAGCATCTGTAGTTCCCGAATTTTCTTCCTGTTTTCTCTGCTGATATGCAATGACTGCCCGTTGAATAAGATCAGTTCTTTATAGTGAAATTCCTTCACATAATCCATGTTTACCAGATACGACTGATGGATACGCAGAAAGCAGCTGTTTCCTTCTTCCATCTCTTTCTGTATCACTCCCAGCTTTCCATAAAAGGTATATTTACGATTCTCGCACACTACCGTTATATGCCGGTTCTCACTGAAAAAATAAATTATTTCATTAACCCGGACGCTATACCGTGTCCTCCTGATATGGAATGTAAAGGTTTCGATGCCACGCCCACGCATAGCCATATACGCATCCATTGTTTTTTCCAGCTTTTGGGGATTAATCGGTTTGCTCAAAAAATGAAAAGGGTGAACATTGTAGGCTTCTTTATAGTAGTCCTCGTACTGCGAAACAAATATAATCGTCGTGAGAACATCCTCCTCCCGCACCAGTTCCGCTATCTCAATACCGTTCATCTCATCAATTTCAATATCCAGGAAAAAGATGTCAAACATTCCCTCCCTAATAAGACCGTCAAAGAGTTGGGTGCTGTCTTTATACTTTTTAATCCCGACATTGATTCCTTCATTGGCTGCCCAGACCTTAATTCCCCATTCTAAATCCTCTGCATACCTCCGTTCATCTTCACATATCGCTATCTTCAGCATCCCATTCACCCCTTATCCTTGTCGTAGAAGAATTATTTTAAATATAACTTTTAATGTAATTCTTCGCTTTAATCCTGTAAAGCACCTTCCATAGGCGGTGAAGGGAATAATAGTTCTCACGAACCTGTCTTTTCTACTCCTTTCCTTTCTCATCCAGATTCTGTTTAAGTAATTTATAAATATAATTGTAATACCGAAGCAATTCCGGCAGGGTCCGCATCTCTGTGTCGGAAAAGTCCTCAATAATATCTGCAATCTCGTCGCTGTAGACCAATCTGCTTCCGGTCTTCATGCTGCCGCACAAAAGTTCATCTACCGAGCAGTCGAGCACATTAGAAATCGTGACCAGCTTATCTAGCCCTATTTTACTCCTTGCGTTTTCAACATTGCTGATATGTTGAGTGGACAATTCAGCCTGAGAAGCCAGTTCTGCCTGAGACATTTTAAGTTCTTCTCTTCTTCTTTTTATTCTAGCTCCCAGGTCAATATAATTTACGCTCACCTGTTTCCTCCTGTAATCAAATATATAACTCAAGAGATATTTTATAAGAATATGGTTTATCGTGAAATCAAGTGAATAAATATTCTATTTATACAGTTATAATTTTAACGATTATTTTAAAAATAAACCAGAACAAACCGAAGGCACTAGGAACTATAGTTCCTGTTTCACCCCAGACATGTGGCAGGGGATGAACCCTGCCTCCAAAGAAGTGCAGATTTGCTTTTGAGCGCTCTGAATACTTTTTCTATTATAAATGAAATTTGTCATTTTTTCTGTTAATGTAATAATTAGCACATTTAAATGTAACTTTTAGCATCCTTCTGCAAGAAAGTCCATATAAAATTCCGTAATTTTCCCTTTTTTGTCCCTGCTGACGGGCAGCATATCCCCATTGCGCATCATAACATGTCCCGGAAGATACTGCTCAATCTGCCTCCCATTCACCAGGTAAGACTTGTGGATCCGAATAAAACGATTGTTGTAATCGGCAAGCATCTTTTCAAGATCATCCAGTTTTTCATAAAAAACATATTGTTTATTTTTTTCCATCAATATCTTAATCACCCGTTTTTCACTGGCAAAGTAAAGTACCTCTCCCAGTGCAATATTGAAACTTCTCCGATTATATTTAAAGAAAAAACTCTCATAAAAAAGCCTGTGTTCCTCCACAATCTGATCCAGCACCTCACTGACTTTCTGCCTGGATACCGGTTTTTCAATATACTGGAAAGGATATACCTGAAACATCTGTTTAAAATACTGTTCATACTGGGAAACAAAGACGATGCTGACCATTCTGTTCCTCTCCCTTAACTTCATTGCCGTTTCCATGCCATCTATCCCATCCAGTTCAATATCCATAAATACGGCTGCAAAATCGCCTGCCGTCTCCTGCTCAAACAAAACCTCCTCTCCGCTTGCAAACTTTTCAATCTGTACATTAAAGTGCCTCTGATCCGCCCATGCTCCAATCTCTTCTGTCAATATTTCCACATACATCGGAACATCATCGCATACTGCTATTCGTAGCATTTATATCCCTTCTTTCAACTTTTTATTTTATCATATCGGGGTTTATTTTTTCAGAAAATCACTTGCCAAAATTTTCTATTTTCATGCTTATAGATTCGAGAAGATTTTTGGGGAGGACGGTTTGGAGTGGATGCGGCGGGATGAGGATTGTTTTTATCGCTTTTGAAATGTTATAAAATGTTGCACAAATTGGGAAGGGGAATTTTATTTATTATTTTATTTGCATATGTAACCGTGGCTACTTGATTATTTTGGTGGGGGCGGTATAATACTAAATGTGCCCATTTCGAGATGCGTAATATACAAGATATAGGAGTGACGGGAATGAAGATTATTAAGAGGAGCGGCATGGAGGTTCGTTTTGATGCTGTTAAGATAGAGGATGCTGTGAGGAAAGCGAATGGCAGTGTGGAAGAGGGGGAGCGGCTTTCGGAAGCGCAGATTAGACGGGTTGTGGGGAATGTGACGGGGCTTTGCAGTAAGATGACGCACAGTCCTAATGTGGAAGAGATTCAGGATATGGTGGAAGAGGAAATTATGAAGCAGCAAACTTATAAGCTGGCTTCTAATTATATTACTTACCGTTATAAAAGGGAACTTGTGCGGAAATCTAATTCTACTGATGAGCAGATTCTTTCTTTGCTGGAGTGCAATAATGAAGAAGTATTACAGGAGAATTCTAATAAGAATCCAATTGTCAACAGTGTGCAGCGGGATTATATGGCAGGGGAAGTGAGCAAGGACATTACCCGTCGTTTTCTTCTTCCGCCTGATATCGTGGAAGCGCATGAAAAAGGACTGATTCACTTCCATGACGCTGACTACTTTGCCCAGCATATGCACAACTGCTGCCTGGTGAATCTGGAGGATATGCTTCAGAACGGCACGATTATCAGCGAGACCATGATCGAAAGACCGCGCAGTTTTTCAACAGCATGCAATGTTGCCACTCAGGCAATCGCCCAGATTGCAAGTTCTCAATACGGCGGACAGAGCATCACTTTATCTCATCTTGCGCCTTTTGTACAGGTAAGCCGCGAAAAGTTCCGCAGGGAAGTGCGGGAAGAACTGGAAGCACAAGATATGGACGCACCAGAAGAACTGGTGGCAAAAATGGCGGAAATGCGCGTGGCAAGGGAAATCAAGCAGGGGGTCCAGATGATTCAGTATCAGGTCATCACGCTGATGACTACCAACGGTCAGGCTCCCTTTGTCACTGTATTTATGTACTTAAATGAGGTCCCCGAGGGACAGACACGAGAGGATCTGGCACTGATTATAAAAGAAATGCTTCTGCAGCGCATTCAGGGTGTCAAGAATGAGCAAGGTGTCTATATCACACCTGCTTTTCCCAAGCTGATTTATGTGCTGGAGGAAAACAACATTTCCGAAGGCTCCAAATATTGGGAACTTACCCGGCTTGCCGCACAGTGCACCGCTAAACGTCTGGTTCCCGACTATATTTCCGAAAAAATCATCAAAAAATTAAAAGGCGGCAATTGCTATCCGTGCATGGGCTGCCGTTCCTTCCTGACTGTCTATAAAGATGAAAGTGACCAATACAAATTCTATGGAAGGTTTAACCAAGGTGTGGTCACTTTAAATCTGGTGGATGTCGCCTGCTCTTCCGGCGGCGATTTGAATAAATTCTGGAAGATTATGGATGAACGCCTTGATTTGTGCCGGCGTGCCCTGATGTGCCGTCACGAACGTCTGAAAGGAACTCCTTCCGACGTGGCTCCTATCCTGTGGCAGAACGGCGCATTGGCACGGTTAAAAAAAGGTGAAACCATCGATAAGCTTCTCTATGGCGGCTACTCCACCATCTCCCTGGGGTATGCCGGGCTTTGCGAGTGTGTCCGCTACATGACCGGAAAATCCCATACCGACCCTGATGCGACGCCTTTTGCTTTAGAAATCATGAGATATTTAAATGCTGCCTGCAAAAAATGGGAAAACGAGACCACCATTGCTTTCAGCCTTTACGGAACTCCTTTGGAATCCACCACCTACAAGTTTTCCAAGTGCCTGCAGAAACGCTTTGGAATCATTGCTGACGTAACTGACAAAAACTACATCACTAACAGTTATCATGTTCATGTGACGGAGCCTATCAATGCCTTCGACAAACTGACCTTTGAAGCCCAGTTCCAGGAACTTTCACCGGGAGGCGCCATCAGCTATGTGGAAGTGCCTAATATGCAGAACAATATCGAAGCTGTGCTGGCTGTCATGCAGCACATTTATGACCATATCATGTACGCGGAGCTCAATACCAAGAGCGACTATTGTCAGGAATGTGGGTATGACGGTGAAATTAAGATTATAGAAGATGAAAGCCATAAGCTGATTTGGGAATGTCCTAAGTGCGGAAACCGGGACCAGAATAAGATGAATGTGGCACGGCGGACCTGCGGGTATATTGGGACCCAGTTCTGGAACCAGGGACGGACACAGGAAATAAAGGAGCGGGTGATGCATCTGTAGTTTAGGGGGAGCGTTCAGCCTTGACTCTGGGGATAGGGAGCGACATCAGGCTTTATCAAATGAGGGAACGGGGGCTGCATCTGGTTTCAGGTCTGGTCTTCAAATCGGATTTCACTAAGGGAATGGGGACAAGTGTTCTAAGGCGGACAGGGCGGAGCCGGGCGGCATCCTGCCTTGTGGCTCCTAAAATCGCCATCCATGGCGATTTTCCCCTGGGTATTTACCATTCCATAAGTGAAATTGCCGATTTTTCGCCATAGCCCTAAAACCAGATGCAGCCCCCGTTCCCTCATTTGATAAAGCCTGATGCCGCTCCCTATCCCCAGAGTCAAGGCTGAACTGTTACAAATATAAATAGTCTTTTGTTTTACTTGGTGCTGAAAGATAACTAGTTCTGTCGGTGATGTCCCTATCTAAATGACGTTGAATTGAGGAGAATGTATGAAGTACTCAGATATTAAATTTTATGATGTTGCAAACGGTCTGGGGGTGCGGACTAGTTTATTTGTGTCCGGGTGTACGCATCGCTGCAAGGGGTGTTTTAACGAGATTACTTGGGATTTTAATTATGGGAAAGAATTTACTGAGGATACGATTGCAGAAATTTTGAAGTCCATTGAACCTAAGTATATCAGGGGGCTGTCACTTTTAGGGGGAGAGCCTATGGAGCTTTCAAATCAGCGGGCTTTGCTTCCCTTGCTTCGCCAGTTTAAGGCACAGTTTCCCCAAAAAGATATTTGGTGTTATACCGGCTATACCTATGAGACCGATTTGCTGGATCCGGACGGGCGCGCCCGCTGTGAGGTGACAGATGAGTTTTTAAGCTATGTTGATATCTTGGTGGATGGAGAATTTAATCAGGATTTGTATGATGTAAGTTTAAAATTCCGTGGAAGCCGCAACCAGAGGGTACTGCAGATTCACGAAGAAGGATGTCCCGAGTTATTCTTGTAAAGACGAAGATTATAGGAACTTGGCACCGCCCTAGATTTCTCCTTTTTTAAACTCATCTATATTTTTTTACAGCTATATTTTTGAATTATATTTTTCACATTCCAATTCCATTCTTTTAAAATCCAAGCACTGTTTTCTGGCCGCAAAATTCTCCCATAAAATATTTCAAGGACTATGTGTTGCCATAGCCCTTGAATGTAGTGTCACCGCAGCGACGCTAACGCTTTTTGAACGTCCACTTGTTGGCAGGACTCTCCTTTGATAGTATTTTACCATACATAAAAAAATAGTCAATTGTTAGATTAAAATTATTTCTCAAGCAGAAGGACTTTCCTATAATAGAACACGAAGGCATCCTCCTTCCTTATCTGCCAGAGATTGTATCCACAACGGACATATTCCAAATCCTCTTTGCCGGGCTGTAAATTGCAAGCACCATGGAACCCAGCACCACTACCACAATTATGCACAGGGGAATTACCGGAAAATACCATTCCGTTCCCCATCTGAACGTGACCAGTTTTTCAAAGCAAAACCTATTTAAAGGAAGTCCTGCCCCGCAGCCAATCAGCACACCCCATGCTCCATAAGTTATCGCTTCCGCCGCTACCATTTTAAGCATCTGCGCACTGTCCATCCCNACTGCGCGCATAGCNCCGTATTGGCGNAGNCGGGCGGAAACGCTCATNGCAATGCTGTTCATGATGTGAAAAGCNGAAATCANGGATATCACNCCAAGNAATCCATAGATAAAAAGCCTNAATGACCAAGTGGCTCCTTTCACCTCCTCATTGCTGAGACGGCGGTCGGANAAATTCGTATTTTCCCCTCCCATNTCACGGATTNTNTGAGCAATATCATCACCGGCNTTNCNCGTCAGCTGAACGTCAATAATGGTATANTCTTTCTTCCCNGTCAGATTTGTAAAGGTTTCCTCTGAACAGATTAATATTTCCTCTCCATCAGATGAATCAAACGGACAATANCTTAATATCCCTGAAACAATCANCTGNGCTTCTCCCTCTTCCNGGCTTACCGTCACANTTTCACCTACCGTCANGGAATTTTCTCCATGGTAAACCGCCAGAACACTTTCCCCTTCCTNCACNCCGGNAAANGAACCNTCAATCAGCAGATCCTTTGCCCATGCCAACTGGTAAGTTTCGTAGGATATCAAACATGCCTGTTTAGAATCAGTCTGTGTCCGNATCGGCACATCATAGGCAAAGCTTCTTCCNTATGCACGTTTCACANCNTCCATCGCCATCANTTCATTGGTCAATCCTCTGTCTATGGAGCAGGTGTTNTCANNACTTANAATAGAAACATCCGGTGCTGAGGGTTTCAGCGGNTTCACNGCATGNTTCATAAANTCAACCGCTACCGNGAANGTCAAAAAAAGGATNATGCTAAANGCAAAAGANCAGCTCATCAGAATAAAGTTTTTTCGGNTGCCCAGCGCATGATGAANNCCCAGTGCAGTTTCTATCCTGTAAAAGNGTGTATNNGCNGCTTTTTTAATCTGCCTNNGCTGTGAAGCATTNCCGGACACAGCCATAAGGGGCGATACCCCTGCAGCTTTCTTNGCNGGNCTGCCNGCTGCCAGGCAAACAGTAATAACGCCGATCATACTTCCCATAATCAGCCCAATAAAACTGATTCCAAAGTANGGCATCCCNCCAAAATANCTNGGACTNAAAACTCTGAGCANNGCACTAAGNATCCATACAATCACCNTNCCAAGCANAGCCCCNGTCGGTACNGCTGATTTACACCAACACAACGCTTCNCTNCTTACAAAGCNGACNACCTGCTTTGGAGAAGCCCCCAGNCAACGGAGCATNCCNAAAAANGCGGTACGTTGNGCAANGNTGCTGTTTAANCTNCCGGTTATCATCANTATCCCTGCAACGGAAACNAAAAATGCCAAAATCAGGGCAANCCCATAAATTGCCATCATGCTTACATCCTGACTCTGTCCTATAGTGGCAAGCAGCAATTCGTTTTTACCTATTCTTTCATCCGATATCTGAAACTGCTTTTGTATTTCGCNAATCTCCTTTTGAATGTTGCACCACGGAGAAAACTTTACATAGAGAAAAGAATCATGATTATCCTCCGCCCCTGTCAGCGNTAATTTCCTGAAATCCTCTGTTTTCAGCACCAGACCATAAACATCATTCTGTGCCAACATNGGAATCTGACCAAAAAATCCGGTGANGTGATAAACCGTTTGNGANCCNTCAGGCGCCATGAGCGAAATNTCATCTCCCAGACTTAAGGAAAGTCTGTCTTTCATATTTTGATCTATTACCNCANCGCCTTCCTCNGTNGGGAAACTCCCCTCCACAAGCTGAGCCGTNGGGAAAATCCTCAACGCACTTTCATCCATTCCNATAANNACNGTTTCTGTGCCTTCCACCTGATAATGCATGCNGAGNCTGTAATTCAGTGTATTATANCGGGTACAGGCAAGTACTTTGGGTCTTTGACTNATTANNNCNGTCTCTTCATCNCTCATGCTGCGAAATCCCGCATGCCACTCCCCATAGTTTATTTTTGCCTGTGTGTTCTGACTGCGTATCTCCATATCNGCCATTCCGAAAATCGCCGTTACCAGAAATACNCTTAAAATAATACACAGCCGTACCATNCGGCTCTGNCTTTTGTGAACCTTCTGGNAGATTGGTACNAGGTCAAGATAATTTTTCATGTGCCTTACCTCCCATATCCTTAAGACAGCCATCCGTCACGCGCAATACCCTGTCNGCATCCGATGCCAGATTGTCGTTATGAGTGATCATCAAAATCGTCTGCCTNTAATGGCGCGCCGCCCTAATCAANAAGTCCATAACGTCCCGGCTGCTTTTNGAATCCAGATTNCCGGTAGGCTCATCCGCCANAATCAGCATNGGCTGCATGATCAGNGCTCTTCCGATTGCCACCCTCTGCTGCTGACCGCCGGATAACTGACTTGGCAAATGCTTCCTTCTTTCGCNCAACCCCAGCATCCCAAGCAATTCCTCTATTTTNCCCTTATCNGGNNTCTGATGNTCAAGCAATAGCGGAAATGCAATATTCTGCTCTACATTAAGCTCTTCAATCANATGAAATGCCTGAAAAATAAAACCGATATTNCTCCTCCTGAAAACCGTCCTCTCTTTCTCATTAAGCGCAAACAAATCCATTCCGTCTAAAAGAACCTTACCCAAAGTAGGTGTATCCAGTCCNCCGACACAATTAAGCAGNGTGCTCTTTCCNGAGCCGGATTCNCCCACCACCGCAGCNAACTCTCCCTTNTCCATGGAAAAACTCACATTCTGCAGCGCCTTCACCTGTCCTTCTCCCTGCCCNTAAATCTTACTTAAATTCTGTACCTTCAATACTTCCATNTTCCCCGGCACCTCCNGTTTTGCATTTTTTATAGGAAACAGCATAAATTATTTGCCGTTNGCTATAAGTATANCGNGCTCANCTTACAAGCAGGTGAAAGGCANCTTACAATTTCGTAAGATATTCCTNATTTCTCATGCCGGCAGCGTCATCGTGAACACNGTTCCTTCCCCNGCTCTGCTTTGNACCGACAATACTCCGCCTTGNCCNTCTACAATAGACTNTGCCAAAGGAAGTCCCANACCGATTCCGGTTCCGCTTCCTTTTCCCNTCGAGGTACGATAAAAGCGCTTAAAAATATGGTAAATGTCTTTCTCNTCAATTCCTTTTCCATNGTCCTNAAATGACACNCTTGTCATTTCNGGNAACTGTTCCCATGACACGAGGATCCGTCCTCCCTTTTCCGTATAGTCCAACGCATTTTTCACCAGATTTCCCATTGCCTCACTGGTCCACTGNANATCACAATTCACGAANGCTCCATCCTCACCCGAAAGTACAATTTCTTTCCCCTCTTCTTCNGCTCTCACCCAAAGCTCCGACACTGCCCTTGAAACCACGTCCGCCAAAAGCCAGCTTTGCTTTTCAAAAACAACTGCCCCAGCATCCAGCCTTGTAACCTTGAGCAAGACTTGAATCAGCTCTTCCACCCGCTCAAGGGCAGTCGAAGTTTTCTTTGAAAATGCAAGCACAGCCTCTTTGTTTTCCGCATCTGACTCTATAATCTCATTATACATAGTAAGGGCAGAAAGCGGTGTTTTGAGCTGGTGGGAAATATCNGAAATAGTGTCNTTTAAGAAATCCTTTNCCCGTACAGCCTCTTCATTTCCGGCGGCCAATGCATTGGCAAGACCATCAATCTTCCCAAAAAGNCTGTAAAGACAGCCCTCNTCCATCCGGGGAAGATGCTCCGTAAAGTCTCCTTGCATAAACTGCTCTATNATNCTGATTGCCTGGTGATAAATTCTTTCCCTTGCAGAAAGAAATGAGCCTGCCAGAGCCAGAATACTTATCCACAAAAATAAAAAGAGCCCGGCAAGCAGCATCCCCGTTCCCTTCTGTACCTTAAAAATATNCGGCATAAAAAATATTTCCGTTTCCTCACTGATTCCTATGNGTGTAAGCAGGTCANCNCCTNTTTCTGTAANCTCTTCTTCTGCAAANGCTTTTGCGATTACNNCCTCGCTTNCTCCCTGCTCTATAAGGGAAGAAACGACACATCTATCATGTTTCAGGGCNGTTTGCTTGATTTGANATCCGTTTACACACCATATTGCCATGGCAAAAACCGCTGCTGCCGCCAGTATGACCGCCAGACAATAGAAAAATCTTTTCTGTTCCTCATCCCTCAAAAAACCCATCATACCTGTACCTCCTGCCAGCAGTACCCAAACCCTCTGGCTGTGATTAAATGCTCCGGCCTGGACGGGTCTGTTTCTACCTTTTCCCGCAGCCGCCTGATATATACGGAAAGCGTGTTATCATCCACAAAATTACCGGAGTTGTCCCACAATTCCTCAAAAATGATTTCCCTAGTGACCACTCTGCCGCAGGACCGCACCAGAAGACAAAGCAGCCTGTACTCCACCTGCGTAAGCTCCAGCTTTTTTCCCTGCAAAANCACCCTGCTCCCCGCAAGATCNATTTCAATATCCCCNCAGACAAGACTTCTCTGCCGGGTCAGCACATCTTCTTCCCGTGTCACCCCTGCCCTGCGCAGCAACGCACGTATTCTGGAGAGCAACTCTCCNAACTTAAANGGTTTCCCGATATAATCATCACCGCCGCTGTCAAGCCCCCGGATCACATTCATCTCCTCATCTGANGCAGTCAGAAAAATAATTGGNACCTGATTNCCTTGNCCTCTCACCGCNTCGCACACCTCAAANCCTGTACCGTCGGGCAGNGTCACATCCAAAAGCAGCAAATCATATTGACTCCGCNNCAAAAGTTCCTTNGCCTCCNGCACACTTTCCGCCGTTTCTACCNTATATTCATTTTTCTCCAGAGAATAACACAGACCGTCTGCAAGACTTATATCATCTTCTAAAAGTAAAATTCTGCTCTTTCTACCCTTATCCATCCACTCTCACCCGAATCTGAAATCAGACAATTAGAAAAATCCACCTATTACACATAAAGCTTACTACATTCAGCATCACAAATTATCATATCACAAATCTGTACCAATGTCATTTAGATGCAAAGGGATAATAGGTTCTGCCTTAACATAAAGGATAGAATGTAGCACATAGACTTTATGCGATATTATCAAATAATGGGTATAATTTTCTAAAAAAACGGCGGAGTTTCCTCCGCCATTTTTTAATGTTTTGCCGCTTTGTGGTTAGCCAATGTCTTACCCGCTTTGCTCTTAGCACCCTTACTTGATGTGCTGGAAGCAAGAGTTTTACCTGCTTTGCCAACTTTTCCGCCATGATGCACTGCCATAGCATTTCCCTCCTTTGCAATTTTTTAACAACTCTTGCAAAAGATTATCTTGTCTGTTATATTTAAATTGCTTATATTTAAATGTCGAAAGATAATCTTTTGACATCAGAACCAGATATTTTATCTGGTTCTATTTATGTAAAGAATAAATTCTATTACATCAAATTTTTATACTACTGCTTTTTTGCGTTTGCTATATTCTTCATATGAGTTTTCTGGTAAATACAAATTATCTTTCAACATCTTGTCCCACAAGTTTATTGCATATTCATGAGTAATTATTCCCAGTTCTTCCGCTTTTACCACTACATCTGCCGTAGTCCATAAAGTAATTCCATAGTCTTCTACATATTTACTAATATCCTTTAAATTATTACTTGCAAGACAAGCAGACTTTTCTTCCGAATATAGCAGCATGCTTATAGCCGCCGACTCTCCTTGCCCCATACTTTCCTTTAATTCATTATACTTTATTCCCATATCGGAAAACGGGTCGATATCTCTAATATATATGTCTCCAGCGCCCCTCATTTTTTCTTTCTTATTGTTTAACCGAATAAGCGGTATTTGCAAGCGTTCCCTTGTCCTAATACTGTATCCCAGTTCCTCAATTACTGCTTGCGGAATTACTATATCCATTCCCAATTTTGCGAATAATTTTGTCACAATTCCAAATTGATCTCTCCATAGAAAACTTGACAAAAAATCTGTATCAGAAATGACAATTTTATTTTCCTTAGCAGTGTCATTTATTTTCCCACTCTGATCAGTCATATATAAGCGCCTCCTTAACCATTTTACTCCATCGCTCATCGCAAAATCCTTCAAGAGCAAATTGTTTATAAAGGCTGTCCGAAATCCGTGCTTCTTTATGAGCACGTTCGAGAAGCTGACTATATTGTCCATATGACTTCTCCATTTCTTCCTCGGGAGATTTCATATACAAGGACATATCTATTCCCGTATCCTTAATAATATCTAAAATATTTGATTTTATTAATTTATGATAACAAACGTCATTAATTCTCCCTTCCTGATGCAGTCTGTATACAACTGCCTGAAAACTCATACGGAAAAGCTGACTCAATCTTACAATCTGTTCTAAGGTCCATTCTTCCACCTTATATTTTTCAACAAACCATTCTAATGCGTCACAAGGAAGCAGAAAGTAGGATGCAAAACGGTCCGCCTCTTTTTCAGAATCCGTTACAGTTCCCTTTTTGCATATAACTCCCTGTCCTCGATGCTCAATCTCAATATGATACATTTCATGAGCAACAGTAAATCGCTGTCTCCCCAAAGACATCATAGAATTTACAGCAATTATTTTAGAATCCCCGTCAATCACACACATCCCACTAATATTGTCCGTCATAGGCAGTCTGATAAAAGTATAGCATTCCTGTGCCATTAACAGACCAATCACATCAATCGGTCCTGTGCTCCCATAACCATTTATTCTTCTCTGTTTGACGGCTTCCGTCTGTAGTTGCAAATCATCTTTCATTACAATATCACTCACTCTCTAAACTAACTTTAATTCGTCTCAAATTCAATGCAATCTGCTGTACCTTTGAGACTGCTTCAATATCATCCAGTGTTAAATCTTTTGCCCGATAAGCTACTGCAAGAGGCCGGTATTCCTGTTCTCCCAAAACAGCATTTGCCTCACACCCGAATAGCCTGCATGCCTTTTCAATCAATGCCATTCCAAGGCTTCTTTCTCCAACTTCAAATTTTGCAATCAAAGAGCGGTCTACCTGAAGAAATTGTGCAATCTGCTCTTGAGTGAAATCATTTTGCTTCCTAATTTCTTTAAAACGCTTTCCAGCATTTATCAGCATTTCATTCTTCTCTTTGTCTGCCATATGAATTTCCTCCGATTTTCTAATCATCTTTTGTTATCTTAATATACAACGCATTTGTCACATTGTCAATATTAGTGCGGTCAAAAAAAGTGACAGATTGTACAAATACCGCTTTTGTCACCTTTCCAAAATGGATACAAGTAATCTTCGCAGAAAGACACTTGATATTCCAAGAAATCTTTTCTGGAATTATAAATTTATTGTTTTTCGAGTATTAGTTTGTTATACTCTAATTGAGATTGCATAGAATTATAAAATGACAGAAAAAATATTTTGTGTACGGTTTAAATATTTCCATATCACTTTTAAAGTTCATAAATACTGATATAAATGAAAGGATGTGTTTTTATGGCATATGATACGTTAATCAGAGAAGCGAAAGACCTTCCCGAAGATATGATAGAGCAGGTAATCGAATTTATGAGATTTTTGAAATACGCATCGAAAAAGGAACAGACAACTCATTCTATAAATAATAGTATTACATTTCACAGGTCGATAAATCCGTTAGCGGATGATTTTATTTCTATTTCAGAGGATTTTGACGAAACACCAGAATGTTTTAAGGAGTATATATAATGTATCTATTGGACACAAATGCTCTATTATATTTCCTATACGATAGTGAAAAGCTTTCGAAAAAAGCATCAGACATAATTTACCATAATAATGCAAAAATCAGTGTAAGTATTGTTTCCATGTGGGAAATTGCGATTAAGTCAAGCATTGGGAAACTGGAAATTAAAAGTTCCATTTCCAAGATTGCTGAAACTTGTGAAAAAGAGCAATTTGAAATTCTTTCTATAAAACCGTTCCACCTTGACGAAATCGGGCGGCTTCCCGCGATTCATGGTGATCCATTTGACCGATTAATTATTTCACAGGCCATTTCAGAAAACTTGGTACTTATTACAAAAGACGGAACAATACCGCTGTATAATGTTAAGGTTTTGTGGTAAGGAAAAATCTATCATCTATCTGATAGATTTATCCTTATATTTAGGAATTACCTTCTGTAAACCCGCATTTCTGATATGCATATCTAAAAATCAAAAGGGCAATCAGCATATTTATACCAATCACAAAAACACTCTCGAAGCTGACGCTGAATGTTCCTATTCTCCCAATTAAAATGTTAATCTGCTCCGAATATGCAATCTTTGCGATTTTTTTTATATTTTCATTGAAGGTGGCAATCATGGGCAGGAATGCAAAAACCAGCATCACAGGCACTGTCAGGGAAGTCGCCATCATCTGGTTCCGACTCAATGTTCCAATTGCCGCCCCGATCAGCATAGATGCTAAAATGCCCACCGCCATGATTCCTAAGAACACTGCCAGTTCACGTCCTCTATAGCTTCCGGTCATTCCGAGAAACAACGCGCCTGCCATGCAGACCGTCCAGATATAGATTCCTATGCCCAATAGATATTCTGACGGCTTCACTCCTGACATCATCAGTACCCTAAGCGTATTCTTTTCTTTCTCCTCCGAAATCACCGCTGCAACACTGACAAGCGGTGCCATTCCCACATACATGGAAGAAAAAAGATTTACAAAATAATTCTGCGGCAATTCTTCCACTTTAACCAGTTTTTCCATGATAAGCGCCATAATCGGAAACATGACGAACTGGATAAGGACCTCCTTATTTTTAAATGTTTCTTTTATCTGCTTTTGAAAAATCACTGTTATATTTCTCATTATTTATTCAAAACTCCTTCCTGTCAGTTCCATGAATACGGTTTCTAAGCTGGGCTCCGTAGAATGAATGGTCTCCACCATTTCTCCCTCCAGATATTCCCTTATCTGATCCGCCGCCATCTTATTATTGGGAAGCTCTATCTGCTTTCCGTCATATAAGCGTATATGTAGTTTGTTCTGGTGATTATATCTTCTGCATACTTCCTCCGGCTCACCGTACTCCACAATCTTCCCTTCATTAAGCAGCGCCACATGATTACACAATTTATGCGCCTCCTCCATATTGTGGGTAGTCAGAAATACGGTTGCTCCTCTCCTTTGTTCATCCTGTATCAATTTATGAATTTCCGCTGCGGTTACCGGGTCAAGTCCGCTGGTAGGCTCATCTAAGAAAAGCACCTCCGGCTGCGCCATAACTGCTCTTGCCAGTGACAATCTACTGCGCATTCCCTTAGACAGTTTTATAACGGGACTCTTTTTATCCCCAAACAACCCCACTTTTTTCAGCGCTTCATCCACCTTTTTCCCTGAGACATTATAGATTCCGGCAAACACTTTTAAATTGTCATAGCAGGACAGCCGTTCATACAGTCCGAAATTATCCATCATCATTCCAAGTTTTCGGTGTACATNCTGCGCATGTCTCGTATTACTGCCTAAAAGCANTGCTTCTCCTTCCGTCTGNCGAAGNTGCCCGGTGAGGATTTTAATCAGNGTCGTTTTCCCTGCNCCGGAAGGNCCCAGNAGTCCAAANATCTCGCCTCTTTGAATCTTTAAATCAATTCCCTTAAGNACNTCNTTCTCTGCAAATCGCTGCACAATATGATTCATTTCAATTGCATATTCCATCTTCCTTTTTCCTTTCANCNATTATTGCTATCCAATCCTTCATGTCTTNACATTGNAAGNCNNCTGCCTACTCGCNTTTTGCTGCCGGTTCTTTTTNCTTAAGTTTCTGCAAAGCNTCTTCCATCCGTTTGTTCTCCATCNTCTCTTTAAAGCCTGTNACTGCCAGNCTGACAGCAAAGCTAATCAAAAAGCAGATAAAAAACATCACCCACGGAAGCCAGTCATTTGCCGGAAACCATCGAAAAATCGAAACATAAATTACCATGATGACCAATATGGAAGTTATCATCCCACAGGCTCTGTACACCACCCGCATGTTCTTNATGACCACATCNGTAAAAAACAGGAACCTGAACAATACAATCCATACTGCCATGGATAAAAACTGCATCATGGTAGCGATACGAAGTCCTTCTTTTCCCATAACAAACATNCTCGAAAATTCTCTGGCATCCTCTCCGAATAANAGNCAGAAAATNTTAAGCATAAANATGGAAAATCCAAAAATTTCCATCACCTGCTCTATATAATCAATGATCGTCTTTCTTTCTTCCATTTACTTCACCCCCAGCTTCTTTTTCAGTTCTTCTGCATATTGCCTGGAAACGATGATTTGTTCCCCATTTTCCAGCGTGACCCGGATTCTCCTGTTNATATCCGCCTTCAAAGATTTGATGTATTTAAGCTGCACCANACAGGACTTGCTTGCCCTNAAAAATCCGCATTCATCAAGCTGCTGCTCCAGTTCGTACAGCTTTAAGCTGGATTCATATACATTTTCCCCTGTGTATACAAAAGTCTTTCTGTCCACNGATTCAAGATAAATCACCTTTGATACATCCANAAGATAGGTCTCTTCCCCNTTCNTTGCCATCAACTGNCTGTCTAATATCCGAAGGGTTGCCAGCATCTTTTCAATTTCCGGTGTCAGCCGGTTGCAGGAAATTGTAATTTCGATATCCTTTACNGCTTCGTCTACATTAATTGATATTTTCAAATTATCCCTCCATCCTCTTTTCAACAACATAGCATACCCTGGNCNGGGCAGCAAGATACCGAAACATATGTTGCCAAAAGCACGACCTGAAATGCCAAAAAGACCTCCATCTACTCCAAAANCAGATGAAGGTCTCTCNATNTCNTTACTTGCATTCATTTAGGNNCNGACTNNATNTAGNGNCAGAGTCCTGATNCNGTGTCGCTAAAAANNANTCCGGCTTTTTCTNTTTTCTGTGTGTCAATCAGCAGATTNCGCATATCTCCGTCTTCCCTNCNGCTTACAANTNNNTCNTTGCCAAAGTGAGCNAACACTTTCCTGANAGTNTCATAAAGNGTATCGNTNTTTGNNCTTCCGAANTTNTAGATNCCNGGCGGCAAGTTCCATGTCTTTTCCATATTCGAGACNACTTCCCTGCAATCNGTTATGCCCCTGCTGGTATGTTTATAGACCNNCTGCGGCAGGTTATTCTCCAAANCTATTCTCANATTTTCCGCAAACATCCCTTTTCCTNTTTCTTTGTCTGNTTCATCNGGCACATCGTANANCANGGTAAGNCGCAAAANNACTGTATCAGNATTTTCATTCATGCTGCTCTGTTCCGCCAATANCTTGTGCTGTCCATAAATCGGCANNGGTTTCNGNNTTTCCTCTTCTCGGTGCGGCAGATAAAATTCCGCCCTGTTCTTTTCCGTCGGAGNTTCAATNTAAACCTGATCCGAACTGCANAAAATCATTTTTGCNCCAGACTGCCGGCACGCCCTNGCAATATTCTGGGTGCCCAANACATTTATCTTTAANGATTTCTGNGGCTCCCTNCTGCATGCTTCAACATCAGAAANCGCACCGCAGTGAAGGACGATTTCCGGTCTNAANTCGGCAAAGACCGTCTGAANCTTANGTTCNTCCGTAAAATCCATGTTTTCATGTGAGGCTGCATAAACTGTATGCTTNTCCTTATATGCGCTTACCANCCTTTTTCCTAAATATCCTTTTGCACCTGTAATTAAAATTCTCATTGATTACCTNATCTCATGNATTTNTATCACATCACGGGTTACAATTTTTGCANGGNTCCGAATAGCCTGCATTCACTGCCTCTTCTCTCGTGCTAAAATANACCTGATTGCTTTCTTTNGGCAAGGTTTTGCATGTAGACCTGTGCAGCTTNTGATTATTTCTATTTCCTATATATCCTCCTTGGGCAATTGCATCTCCAAAATTACTTCCCCCTGNTNCACCTGTGGTNCTTCCGGATGAAATTTCGCCTTGCGATGCTCCTGCGGGCTCTTGCTGCGCCGAAATGCCTGCATCATTCGTCATCGTTTGTGTCTGTAAGTCTGCCGAGTTCTGTACTATGGGCTCCGCTGGCTGCTCGACGGGTGCCTGCGTCGGCGGTGCAGAAGGCTCCTTGGTGGGCGCCAATGTAGGCTCTGTCGTGGGCTCCTCGGTGGGCTTTACTGTCAGTTCCTTGACAGGCGCCTTGGTGGGCGACAACATAGGTGTTGCTATGGGATCCTTGGTAGGCGCTTGGGTAGGCAATGCCGTCGGTTCCATAGTCGGTGACAAGGCAGGAGATGCCGTGGGCTTCCATGTAGGTGTCGGAGTAGGCGATGCCATGAGCTCTTGCGTCTCAGACAATTCAACCATACTCTCAGCAATCACCTCTTTCTCAAAATCAGACGAACCAGAAGTCGGTGTACTCATAATTCCTGCCAAAAAAAGCACTGCTGCACCTACATACAGCACGATTCCCTTTAACCTTTTGCCAAGCCTTTTTTCTATAACTCTTCGTAGCAACGGACTGCACAGCATTCCCGACAAGAGCACCAAAATTCCTGAGAATGCAGAAAAAGAAAAAGCGCCCAGCGACAAAATAATTAGAAAGATAGATAAAGCGTGGAGTAGAAAATTTTTCAGTTTTTTCATTCGTATTCCCCTTCCTACCGCAGACTGTGTCCACAGCACTGCATTAATAAGTAGCATGGAAGGGACTTTCAAATTTATTCCCTTCTCCTATTATCCGCTACTTCTTTTATTATACCAATTTTTAAGGGAACACGTATGTCTAAATTCAACAACTAGAAGGGTCATTTTCTACAACTCATTGACCTTCAATAAATAAAACGCCCAAAGTCCCTGGGCCACAGTGACTGGAGATAACTCCTCCGGCTATCGTTTCCAAAATTTCATCAAACACTCCAAGCGAATGCAGATATGCCTTTACTTCATCCACCAGTTCTTTTTCACAGCCTGAATGCGTGATAAAGACTCTGTCCTTTTTGGCACGCTTTAAATCCTCTTCCATATCCGTCACATAAGACATAATGACTTTATTCATGCCGCCGCGATATTTCCTGCCCGGCTTCATTTTGCCTTCCTCAACAACAATTCTGGGATGTAATTTTAATGCACCTCCCGCCATTGCCGCCAGCCCGCTGCATCTTCCGCCTCTGTGAAGATAAGTCAGCGTATCTACCACAAAGCTTGCTCTCACAAAAGGTCTAAGGCTTTCTATATAACGGACAATTGTCTCCGCATCCTTTCCCTCCTTGGCCATAATTGCCGCTTCTATGACCTGCAGTCCAATGCCGGTGGAAAGATTTTCAGAATTTATGACCCAAACAAGCCCCTCGGCCTGTAGTTCTTCTGCTGCCAGCCGCATCACATTTCCGGATGTAGACATATCATCAGATATAGAAAAGCAGACCAACTCTCTTCCCTCTTCTACATAAGGTTTCATCAGCTCCATAGCATCCTCCAATGAGGGTGCTGAGGTCTTGGGTGTCGTCTTTTTCTGATCTGACCAGCTATAGATTTCCTGCGGCGTAATATTAACGCCATCCAGATATTCCTCTTCGCCCAGCAATATGTGCAGCGGCAAAATCGAAATATCATATTTCTCCACTAAATCTTTTGACAGGTCGCAGGTACTGTCTGCAATAATCTTTACCATAGTTTTCCTCCAGTCGTTGGACAAATGTAACTGCTGTTTCTCATTTCATAATAGATTCCTCTACATGAAATTATCGTGTATCTTATCAATTAAATCCTTATCTTCTCTCGCTGCAAAGACCAATGCATATGCCCTTCCTGTTCTCGCTCGTGTCAAGGGTGTGACGAATACATTTTTGAAGTTATGATTCTAATTGCTCAAAATAATACGATGGAAGGGTATGGTCCCCGCTTTGCAATCACTGTAAGGCTACACCACTATGTACTAAGAACTATTTTATGCATACATAACTCTCACCGTGAAATTATTGCTTATGTATAATATAGTTTCGTTTAAAACTTTATCCTAATCCTCTACTTCATAAGGATTTATCCAAGATAAGGTTTCTGTCAACTACTCATCAACTAAAATCAGTCCCAACAAGGAACAATATCCTCTCATTTTTGATGCTGCATTCTCGTCAGATAAATTGACAAAACCTACTTGTTATATCCCTTTGGTATATCCACCTTTGTGATTCGTACATAACATTTACTGCTTCAAGCATGTCTTCGTCTACAATCATGAAATCATGTACTTCACTATAACTATCACGTATATCAAAGAGAAAATCATTATAACTGAGTACAGCATCTTTCGTTGTATCATCAACAACAATGACTATGTCACTGATATCATTATTAGCGCATATCAACGCAGCTTTAATATCTTGATGCTCTTTCGCGAAAAGAACTATCTCCGATAAGCATACATCGTCTTTTCCATTCCGTTTTTGTACAGACTCTATGATATTTAAAATAGTGTTTGAGTTTTCATTGCTTTCTGATTTCATGAAAATCTCCCTCTTACATGAATTTATCGTGTATCTTATCTATTAAATCCTTATCTGCCGGAAGCCAGTCTACACTGTGCAGCGTTTCTTTGGTAAGCCACTTTGCCGCTTCATGCTCCTTTAACACCAAATCACCGGATTTCACTGTACATAAAAAGCAGTGCATCGTCAAATGGAAGTCCGGATAATCATATTCCACAATATCCACTAACTCTCCTATCTCTATTTCCGTGTCCAACTCTTCTCTGATTTCACGGATCAGCGCCTGCTTGGGGGTTTCTCCCTTCTCTATTTTTCCTCCTGGGAACTCCCATCCGTCTTTGAAGGCTCCGTAGCCTCTTTGAGTGGCGAAAATTTGGTTTTTGTTTTTAATGATAGCGGCCGCTACATTGATTGTTTTTCTTTCTTGGTTCTGGGACACGTATATTACCTCCTGTTGCAAAATTAGCTGGTGTGTCTAAAACTTTAACTGACAATATAGTCATACAAATCTTCTCTTACCGGTGTTTCCAACATATATTGGATTTCAACGGCTTTTTTGTTTGTATTGGGCATAATAAATTCATGCGCTTTTCCCGTTGCAAATATTTTTCCTAAATAATAAAATTCCTTTGATATCTTATCATCTTTATTTTTACGAATAAACAGTTCCATTCTGACACCTAACTCTTTTGCATGTAATGCAGTATACACATCTTCCGATTCTAAGCTGCGTCCAGATTTTGAAATTGCAACCAGCACACTTGGGGTTTCCAGCCTGTCTTCGTATTTAATCGTGTCTGCTATATCTTCTGTTTTGTCATAATTGATAAATACCGGGTAGGTTTTTGTTCTTTTATCATATTTATACCCGCCAATATTTAATGCAACCTCCCCCTTTTCCCACTCAAGTAAGCGACATACATCTTCGTAAGTGTACTTTGCATATAATTGAAATACAGTATCTTTATACGGCTTCCCATAATCCTTTCGATTTCTGTATAACCCAAATTCAACTAACTCATTGACTGCCTGGTAAAAATGTTCATCCCGCAGCATTTCTTCAAATGAGCCTGAGATTTTATAATCATTGTCTTCTGGCTCTATCAACACACAATCCGAATAAGTATCTTTGGCGGAGCCCGTTGTAAATTCATTCGTCAATATATTTACAATGTTAATCTCTGTTTTTCCCGTCACTTCTAGACAATACTCTTCTTTTAAATCTTTCTTCAAATACTTCATCAGCTCATGCTGATATGCCATTAGCCTTTTAATTGCTAACAACTCATGTACTCGTTTCCCAGAAGCAAATTTCTTAGAAATATATTCAAGGACATTCTCTTGTTTTGTACTAAATTCAATTGTATACTCTTTCTCATATTTAGATAAAAACTTATGGTAAGAACCAAGCGATTTATTATCAAACATTCGGATAGGGTCAATTGAACCATACTTCTCAAAGTCCATCAAATTAGGTATTCTCCCCAATTTATATTTTAATTCCTGATAACTCTCTTTTATCAATCGTATATCATTAAAATTTGCCCCATCAATGGATTGAAAGATTCTTTTTTTCGATATTTCATCAAAATGAATCGTAGAACTCCCCGGAATAATTTTCGCACCTTCCCGCACATATCTTCTAATAGTGTCTTTATTATATGACCTATCCCCTGATAAGGCGATTGGAATCATGAAATTATTCATATAGTTTCCAATAAAATCAAGAATCACCACATACTCTTTATTATCTGCTTTTCTTAACCCTCTGCCTAATTGCTGCACAAATACAATTGGGCTTTTTGTTGGTCTAAGCATAATAACCTGATTAATCGCCGGAATATCAACCCCTTCATTAAATATATCAATCGTAAAAATATAATCTAAGCAATTTTCTTGGGAGTCACTTGATATTCTTTCGATACATTCTTCTCGTTTTTCTTGCGAATCCTCCCCACACAAAGCTACAGTACGATATCCGCGTTTATTAAATTTGTCAGACAACTCCACCGCTTCTTTTTTGCTGCTGCAAAAAACCAGCCCTTTTACTTTATCACCGCTATGTCCATAGTACTTTGCCTGTTCAAGTACATAGTCTACACGTTCATCCGATACAAGTCTTGCAAAATTCCTCACACCACTGTTATCATCAAATATTTCTCCATCTATTTCCAAATCAGTAATGCCAAAATAATGGAATGGACAAAGCAGATTTTCTTCCAATGCCTGCTGCAATCGAATTTCATATGCAATATTATGGTCAAATAAAGTGTAAATATCAAAGCCATCCGTACGCTCTGGACTAGCTGTCATCCCAAGCCAAAATTGAGGCAGAAAATAGTTCAAAATCTTCTGATAGCTTTCTGCGCCAACACGATGTACTTCATCAATAACAATTGTCTCAAATTCATCCTGTTTAAAATGCTCTAACGTCTCTGTTTTTGCCATCATCTGCATAGTAGAAAACAGATAGTCTGCATCATAATCTTTGGCATTCCCTGATAAAAGTCCAAACTTTTTTGACGTACCAAACACTCTTTTATAGCTTGCAACGGCCTGTTTTGCAATTTGTTCCCTATGCACAATAAACAGTATTTTATGGGGATTATCTTCTCTCACTGCAAAGGCTGACGCATACGTCTTCCCTGTTCCTGTCGCTGAAATGAGAAGTGCCCTTTTTGCCCCGGCATTTTTTATTTTTTGTAAATTATTGATAAACTCTACCTGCATTTTATTGGGCTGCAATCGGTATTGTTCAAAAACAGGAATGTCCGCCTGCTTTGCTATGGCTTTTTGCTTTTTAATCAGCAAATATTTCGTTCTATAATTTTCAATAAAATTTTCATAACTTATTGTATGTATAGAATTCCAAAGTTCATTATATTCTTCTATAATCTGCTGAGTATATTCACCCTGGTTTGTAGAAATTAATCGTGTATTCCATTCCTTATTCCTTGTCAGAGCATTCAAGGTCATGTTCGAACTTCCTACAACAATACGGTAAATCTCTTTCTCTCTAAAAATATATCCTTTTGTATGAAAACCTTCTCCCGACTTCTCAGAACAATACATCTTTAACTCAATGTTCTCCAACTCGGCAAGTTTATCCAATGCTTTAGGTTCACTAAACATCAAATAATCCGTTGTCATAATTTTTCCATGAACATTTCGCTTTTCCAATTCTTTTAATGTCTGCAAAAGCGGTGTGATACCGCTCATGGTAATAAATGCAACACTAATAAAAAATTCATCACACGACAAAAGTTCGTCTTCAATAGAAGATAAAACCTTTCGCCCTTCTTTATAATTGTTAGAGACAAACTGTGGCTTATAAGCCAAATTAGAGGTGCGGGTCATATCAATAAATGCTGTCGATATACCCTCTTCAATTTGATGCATTAGTGTTTTTTCCATTTTTCTTCAATCGCCATTCCTATCAACTTATATTGGAGCACTGTTCATTGTATTCGCGTACATTATATCATGAATTTCCATGCTTCCCCCTATTCCTGCAAAAGTATCAAAAACAACTTATTTATTTCCTCCCAATCCCCATTCCTGTCATCATCCATCATTTCCGATTTCACTTTAAAATCCGCCAGGTTCTCTAAGATATACGCGTTAAGTTCGTCGATTCTCGGTCCTTTTTCCGCTTCGATCATTTGCGTTTTCTCCTGCAGCAGTCTATCGACAATCGGCTTCATATTCTCCTCAAGTACTTCTTGTGCCAATTGGTCAAAAAGTACCGGCGGCGGGCACTTCTTCTTTTCTATCCATTTGCATGCCAGAATCGGACGGAGGACATAAAAATATTTCTTATATTTGACCATATCGTCCAAAAGATACTCATGATAATTTTTATTGGCGGTTCCATAATAATGATACAGGGCGGACTTGCAGGAAAAATACTTTTCTGCAATCTCTTTTACCTTTGCCCAATCAGAGGTGGTCCGGTATACAACAGGCGAATTGCTCCATTCAAATAAGGTTGCATTTGATTTATAAAAATGCTGTAATGCCTTTGAAATATCCCATCCATTGATGTCTAACGTTTCGTCCAGTTCCCAATCAATAAAATCCTTCTTCTTTTGCAAGCCCAGATAATATTCCATTGGTCTTATGTATACAAATCTCACATCATAGTCACTATCAGGCGAAGCAAATCCCCATGCCCTGCTGCCGGATTCAACCGCATGCAAAATCCTTACGTTTTCCTGCTGCTGTATCTCATTTAATTTTATATTTATTAGCTTTTCTACGGGTCCGTTGTAATCTTTATATTTCATCCCTGACCACCTTTTCATTTACTGACATGACAAACTCCTGCACCTTTTCCATATCCGGTTCATCGGGAAGATGTGTATGTGCTGCTGCATAATCTAATTTTCTCTCATAATCCGAAACAATTTCATAAAACGCTTCATCAAATGTGCCATCCTCTTTTTGATATTCCCCTCCCCGAATGCGCAAAAGCAGTTCATGCTCTTTGCTCCTGTAGGTATTGATTTCCCCTTTCTCNANAATATCAATTGCCATCATGAAAAGCCGNACCAGATGCATTGCATGTTTATTAAGGTGATTATCATCCTTCTTTTTGTTGCGCTTACCCAACTTGTCATAATCTTTTACAATGTTGTTCATCTCATTCCAGATGTTTTTATAATCCCGTAGCGGATAGTGACTAAGATTTACATCCATGAATATTTCCGTATCAAATTCAGGATTTTGCGATTGATCTATGTAAATGTGAATTGCACCGTTTTCAAATCTTTCATATCGCTTTTTTAAATCATACATTGCATTTTTTACGGAATTGAATATGTGTTGTTCTCTTTCGCTCTGCGGATAAGCATCCCTTGCCGAAGCATTCTGTAACCTGCGAAGCTGCGCATCTGCATATCCGCCAAACGACTGGATTGCTCTTTTGGAGAGGAATAAACCTTTGTTTGAAAGAAGCTCCCTGCCTATATCATTTAAAAAAAGATAATGTTCCTGATTTAACCCTAACAACTCTAACGTATTAGGGTTGCAATTAATCAAAAGGTTTATCATCTTGTTAAAACTGTAAATAGTCGTATCTGTATTTTGATCCACATACTGCTCAAATTCTGTCATTCCAATCAAATCGGATTTCCGGTTCAGCGTTACTCCCCTTACATCAATATCACTGTTTTCATTATTGGTCCCATAAGAATAACTGCCGGAAAGTCCCAACAGAATAACATGCTTCCCTAAATGCTCATCCGTGTCTATGAACTTGTATTCCTGTCTTTTAAGAATAGCTGAATAATCCATTATGATTTCCTCGCCTGAGATCATTTATTTTACTCATTCCTCACATGGGAACCGTTCATGAAACCCACGTACAGTATACCACGAATTTCAATTCTTGTGTTTTATAAGCTGACATGTTTTACATTTCTTTTATCCATGCTCCTCCACATACTTCAAGAACTCCTCNGTCTTCGTCCAATATTTCACTCCCCAATTTTCAAAATCCCATTCCTTCATATATTCATTGCATTCATAATCCACATAGTANATNTCTCCATCCTGCACCACAAAGTTCGTCGGAAAATAATCAATATTAAGCTCCGCCCGGTACACCTTGCCGCACACATCTTTTATTTGGGCAAAGAACTTCTCTTCCATCTGATCCTTCTGCACCAGTTCGTAGATGGTCGGTCCCTCTATATACTCTTTTACGATTCTTTCCGCATCTTCATCAAAATCAATCATTTCCGGCATTCGTATCCCTGTTTTTTTCAGCCGCTCGTAGTCCCTCTTTTCAGCCTCCATCTTATTTCCGAACTGGTAATAATCACAGGGCTCATGATGGATTTGTTTTAATACATATTTCTTTCCCTCGCGGACGGCAAGATAAGAGTAGCCGCCCTTTCCATGTCCCAGCAGTTTCCTTATTTCATATTCCTTGCCATTTACTGTCATCACTTCCATCGTAACACTCCCTCACTGATTCTCCCTTTTCAAAATCAAAATACCGTTTTTACGCAAGCATCCGTTTACATAATTTCTGGAATAGAGCACCTCTCCAGCGCTCTCCACATCTTTGCCTTCCGTCATCCCGTTCAGATACACTTCTATCCCATATCTGCTGCCGGCTGCAGATTTAACATAATGAATCATACGTCTTTGATCCGGGTCATGCTTCCACATGATTTCACCGCTCCTCATCGGAGGATAGTCGTTTCTAAGCGCAATGATTCTCTTCACCTCTTCTATTCTTTTATTATGCTTCCCGCCTTCAATCTCATCCCACGGCATAGTCTTTCTATTGTAAAGCCCATCCGCACCCGACATGGCAATTTCAGTTCCGTAGTAAATACAGGGGGTTCCAGGCATCGACATCAGAATAACAAGCTGCTGCATCAAAATATCCAGGCTCCCACATCGGCTGTATGCCCTTCCAATATCATGACTGTCCAGAAAGTTGAACAACACCCGGTTCGTCTGCTCCTGATACATGGAATAACAGCGATTCATCCGATACATCAANCCTTTGGAGTCCATCTCCATGCTGCCGCCCTCACCGTTGTCCACCCAGAAATCATTCAGACTTTCCACAAAAGGATAATTCATCACAGAGTCATACTCATCCCCAAGCAGCCACCCGATTGAATCATGCCAGATTTCTCCCAGCAAGAACAGTTCCGGATTCAGCCGCTTCAATTCATAATGCAGTCTCTTTATGAACGCATGGGATATTTCATTTCCAACATCAAAGCGAATTCCATCAATCCCCCACTCTTCTACCCAATACTCACAGATGTCAATAAAATAGTCCATAACCTCAGGATTATTGGTATTGAGTTTTGGCATATAGCCTTCAAATGCAAAGGAATAATATCTTCCATCCTTCGTGTTAGAAAAATCACCTTCTGCAAGCGGCTTATTTACAAAAAACCAATCAAAGTATGCGCTTTCTTTCCCCCTCTTAAGCACATCCTGCCATGCAAAAAATTCTGTCCCACAGTGATTAAAAACCGCATCTAACATGACTTTGATACCCAGCCCGTGGGCTTTGCGTATCAGCGCCTTCATATCTTCCTCATCCCCAAAATCCGGATCGATTTTTTTATAATCAAAGGTATTATATTTATGATTGCTATTGGATTCAAAAATTGGGGTAAAGTAAATTCCAGAAATGCCAAGGTCCTTCAAATATTCCAACTTATCCGTTATTCCCTGTAGATCTCCTCCGTAAAAATCTCTATAGGACATATTCTTCCTGTCATTCCATCCTCTTACTTTTACCCGCTTCTCCTTCTTATCCCCTCTGCAAAATCTGTCCGGCATAATCTGATACCAGATTGTATCCTCCACCCATAAGGGAGGCCTGCATACATCTGCGCTGTTCAGCCATGGAAACTTAAAATACTGATGCATTCTTCCAGGGGCATTCAGCTGCTTTTCCGAATAAAACCCATCCTCCAGAAAATACCTCTTCTCCTCCCCTTCCCAGATTTCAAAGTAATACTGCACCCTCTTAAACTCAGGTCTAAGCCTTGCACTCCAGATATATGCATACTCCAGTTCCCTTTCCATCCGCATTTTAAAGGGCTTCCCCTTCCACGGGCTCTGTCCTGAACATCCGGCTATATACGGATCTTCATAAATCACATTAACCCCTGTAATATCCTTCCCCGTCCTGATATTAACTACAACCTCTTCCTCATTTAGTGCATAACAATCCGTAAATGCACTTCTGTGAATAATGCAATCCATCTTCATCTGTAATCCTCCCTATACCCAGAATCAATGCTGGGCTGTTAGTTACTTTGCGTGAAATATCCATTAGTCCGCACAGGGCAGGTAAATATACCAACGTCGTCGCGCTCCCGCTCCATAAAAACGTAACAGACGCTAGACTCGAAAGGAACCTCGTCAAGCGCTGACGTTTTTATAGGGACTCCTTATGGTATATTTACCTATCCTGTGCTACGTTACTGGTTAACCTGCAAAGTGTAACGTAATGTTCACTATTTTTCTTTTTCACTAGGTAGCCAATGCACAGCTCTGAGAGGATAAATAATCCATAAGGAGCCCCTTAAAAAGCGTCAGCACTCAGCACATGCTTAAAAGCATGCGGTNNNTNACGAGCTTAGTGCCTGCTACGCTTTTTACGGAGCGGNAGCGCGGCGACGTTGGATTATTTATCCTCTCAGAGCGTCACTCNNACCAACNNGTNAAAATCAACCATCNATTACGTGTATACNCAGNTAANCATTCCGCANACTTGCATTATATTATTTTTTTATATATAATTCTCACATAATACGCTCACNTTTCTAACATAAAACTATTATGATAAATTNCAGGAGAAAACCATGACNGCTCCCATCATGCACGAAACCAAAACCCANGGAAAGCTTTCTTTTCCTTATACCGTTTACCGCGGAATCATCCCCGAATANATCCGCTCTTATCCTCTTCATTGGCACGANGAANTGGAAATCATCTATGTAAAATCAGGCAGGGGAATCGTAACCGTNCAGACAAGCAAGCACATTNTGGAANNNGGCGATATGATTATTTTACTCCCTCAAANGGTCCACTCNATNGAACAGCTTGAGAACNNNCANATGGANTATTTTAANATTTTATTNCAGTTTTCACTCCTTGGCGGCATTGCAGGTGACGGCTGCTATGAAAAATATTTTAAGCCCCTGTATGAGCACACCAGAACGATTACCTCCTNACCTCCCCGCCTCCAGTCAGTTAAACAATCTTTTGCTGCCCTACGTCTGCAATCTGATTGAAAACAGAAAGCAGGATGTGGACGGCTATGCATTAATGATAAAATCCAATCTTCTCGCCATCATGCATTATCTGAACCTGCATTCTGTGCAGGTCAGTGAAGGGGAACTTTCCCTTCAGAGCACTTATGATAAGTTGAAAAAGCTGCTCTCTTATGTGCAGGCAAATTATGATAAGCCTGTTTCCATTGCCAGTGCCGCTGATATCTGCGGCTTTTCGGCAAGTCACTTTATGAAGTTGTTTAAAGAATTGACTGGCAGAACTTTCGCACAGTATTTAAAGGATTTCCGTCTGGAAATGGCTGCCGGTCTGCTTGCAGACGGCACGCAGAAAATTATTGAAGTGGCAGAAAACACCGGCTTTAACAATCACTCATACTTCACTCGTTCTTTTATCGATAAATATGGAATCTCTCCCAGCGAATACAAAAGAAATCATTATGAGAATAAACTAAGCTGCTCATAATCCTCCTCTGGAAACTTATGAAGATAATCAAATACCTCACCCATATTACTTACAATCTTGTGCTTTTTGCAAGTATCGTGGAGCAGCTTCATCAGCTCAGCATTTTTACTGCTGGTAATCTCATAAGCATGCCCATACCTTCGCTGATACATTTCCTTCACCCCCGGAAAATGCCGATCCAGCTTCGCATAAAAATACTCCCGGTTCCCTTCCCTGAGGGTCATCCCGATGCCATAGCATATAATCCCATACACCCCAGCCCGGATGCAGTAATCCAGAATCCCTTCCACATTCTCTCTTGTGGCATTAATAAAGGGCAGAAAAGGAGACATCCACACAACGGTAGGAATCCCGTTCTCCCGGAAGATCTGAAGAACCTCAAAACGCCTCTTTGTGGTACACACATTGGGCTCTAATATTTTGCACAATTCTTCATCATAAGTAGTCAGTGTCATCTGCACCACACATTTTGCTTTCTTGTTAATACTATTTAAAAGATCCAGATCCCTAAGAATCCTGTCCGACTTAGTCTGGATGGCAAGTCCGAATCCATATCTCTCAATAATCTCAAGACACTTCCGTGTCATCTGAATCTTTTCCTCACAGTGCATATAAGGATCACACATAGCGCCCGTCCCGATCATACACCTCTTCCGCTTAGAACGCAGCGCCCTTTCAAGCAACTCCGGCGCATTCTGCTTTACCTCTATGTCCTCAAAATCATGATCCATCTGGTAACACTTGCTGCGGCTGTCACAATAAATACAGCCATGCGTGCACCCCCGATAAAGATTCATCCCATTTTTCGCCGATAAAATTCCCTTCACCTCCACAAAATGCATCTTCCCCATCCTTTCCTATCCCTCAATTTTATTATAATCCCCTTAACCTGACAACAGTATGTCATATTATCCCAAACATCACTCCACTTCACCAGCCAGCCTTATCATAACAACCACTAATACTCCCCACCTCACAAGTCAGCTTATTGTAATAAGATTGCCTCTACCTCTGTAACAGTTCAGACCGCAATGTCATTTTGATTAGGGGCGGCATCGTCGGGACAGCGTTCCTCCTGTATTCAATTGGGCATAAATCTATATCGAAGCCTTATGGGAAGCGATTAGAAGTTCTTAACAGCCCTCAGAACACCCAGCAATCGCCGGACAGGAAGTCCGGCGAAGGCGTAATTTGACCCACGGATGGGTCAATACGCCGTTTGCGTCCGCTACCAATTTCTGAATAAGGGCTGTTTAGCACTTCTTATCGCTGTACATATAATTCGATATAGACTTATGCCCAATTGAATACAGGAGGAACGCTGTCCCGACGGTGCCGCCCCTAATCAAAATGACATTGCGGTCTGAACTGCTCCCCTCCGCAACTAAAACACTCTTTACTTTTCTTTTTTCCCTCTATACAATAAAAATATCAAACGAAAAAGGAGGATAATTTCTTGTACGAATGTCCAAACTGCGGCGGTAATCTGAAATTTGACATTGCATCCCAGCAGCTCAAATGCGATTACTGTCTCACTATGAAAGACCCTTACGAAGTAACCAAAGACAAAGACGCCGAGGAAAGCAATGCCTTTGACGTTACTGTTTTTACCTGTCCTCAATGCGGCGGCGAAATTCTAAGCACGGACACTTCCGTTGCGGAATTCTGCAGTTTCTGCGGCGCTTCCACCATTCTTGACAGCCGAATCAGCAAAGAAAAGCGTCCGGCATATATCATACCGTTTCAGCAGACCAAGGATGCCTGCAAGGAAATCTATCTCGCAAAGATGAAGCGCGCCATTTTTGCTCCGAATGAGTTAAAAGATAAAAAGTATATTGACAGTTTCCGCAGCATCTATATCCCCTATTGGGCATATACGATTTCACACAAAGGCCATATCCATATGACAGGAAAGAAGTCCTATCAACGCGGGAACTATCACTATACAGACCACTATGGCTTAAGCGGTGACATTGATGCCTGCTATAGCGATCTGTCTTATGATGCATCCTCCTCATTTTCTGACGCAATCAGTGAACAGATTGCTCCTTTTGATGTAAAGCAGACCAAGCAGTTCACACCTTCCTTTTTAAGTGGATTTTACGCAGATACCGCAGATGTAGCAAGTGATATTTATAAAGATGATGCCATTAAGATTGCCAATGATTCCAGTTACAGTAAATTAAAGAATCTGCCGGATTTCAAGGATTTAACCATATCTTCCGGGAGCAGCAATTCGGACTTAAACACCTTGCTCCACACTCACTGCGATGTGCCGGAGCGTACGCTCTACCCAGTCTGGTTCATGTCCTATCGTAAAGGCAATCGTGTCGCCTATGCTACAGTCAACGGACAGACTGGAAAAGTAGCGGCAGATATTCCAGTGGATTCCAAAAAATATATTCTTGGCTCCCTGCTGCTTGCACTCCCCATTTTTTTGCTGCTGAACCTTTTCTTTACATTTAAACCAACATTTACCCTTGGCGTATCTGTTGTTCTGGCAATTCTTACTTTTGTGATACATATGAGCGAGGTCAGCAAAATCAATCAGAGAGACCAACGGGCGGATGACCGCGGATATTTGTTTCAGCAATCTGAAAAGCCAGGCTCTTCCCAGAAGAGAAAGACATCATCTGCTGCCCGCGGCGGATCTTTTGGCTCGCTTGTTGCCGTCATTATTGCCGCTTTAATTTTTATCATAAATCCAGTAGCGGATTTCTGGTACTATGGAGGTACGATTATTGCTTTTATCGGAATTCTTTTTACCATTATAGCAATTATTCGGAAATACAATATCCTTGCCACCAGAAAGCTACCTCAGTTTGACAGAACGGGAGGGGATGACCGTGCATAAGCATTTTGCGATTATACTTTTGCTGATCAGCTGTTTAACCTTTTCGCTGACGGCTCATGCTGAGTCTGATACAGATTCTTCCCAACCTGAACCCATCTTCTGGGAGAACCCGGAAACAGGATATCAGGTACTTTTGGAAGACGATGCAGCGCTGCTTGATTCGGAAGAACGAGCGCAGCTCGCAGAAGAAATGCAGGGAATTACTACTTACGGAAATGCAGTTTTCCTAACGACCACCTATAATTCCTATTCAGCCTCTTCCTATGCAAGAGATTTCTATTCCGCTTTATTCGGTCACGACAGCGGTACGCTTTTTCTGATTGATATGGATAATAGGGAAATTTATATTTTCAGTGATGGTGCCGTATATAGGACGGTCACCAAATCCTATGCGGAAAGTATTACAGACAATGTATATAGTTATGCTTCCAAAGGTAATTATTATCGCTGTGCTTCCGAAGCTTTTGAACAGATACATACTCTCTTAGCCGGTCAGAAGATTGCACAGCCTATGAAGTACATTAGCAATGTCCTGCTTGCTTTGATTCTTGCCTCACTCATCAATTACTTCCTGGCAATGCGTACGGCAGGTTCGGCAAAGGCATCCTCCAAGGAGATACTGAATTCCATTTCCACCCATTTTGCCTTTAGGAATACGCAAAAATGGCTGACGAAGCAGGATAAAGTTTACAGCCCGCCTTCAAGCGGCAGCAGCGGCGGTGGGCATAGCGGCGGCGGTGGCGGCGGTCACAGCAGTGGCGGCGGCGGTGGGCATCGATTCTAGCACGACTGCCAGACGAAATCATTGTAACTGTTCAGTACCTTCACAGTTACAATGCAAAATCCATCCTAAATTGCCTACGGCAATGGGATTTTGCATGTCTGAATCATATTCTTAGGTCTTGGCAGTAAATGCTTCGACCTGTACTGAATAGTTACAAATCATCATAAATACAATATACTTGCCACCAGAAAACTGCCGCAATTTGACAGAACGGGAGGGAATGACCGTGCATAAGTGTTGTACACAAAAGAAAATGAAATCAATTGTCCTTATACTTTTATTGATCGGCTGTCTTTCTTTTTCACTGACAGTACATGCGGAATCTGATGCAGATTCTTCCGCACCTGATTCCATTTACTGGGAAAATCCGGATACGGGCTATCAGGTACTTTTGGAAGACGATGCGGCGTTGCTCGATTCAGAAGAAAGAGTACAGCTTGCAGAAGAAATGAAGGTAATTACTTCTTATGGAAATGCAGTTTTCAAAACAATTTCCTATAATTCCTATTCCGCTTCTTCCTATGCAAGGGATTTCTATCACGATTTATATGGGCAAAGCAGCGGTACTCTTTTTCTGATTGATATGGATAACAGGGAACTCTATCTTTTCAGCGATGGCGCCATGTACAGGACGGTTACTAAATCCTATGCGGAAAGCATTACCGACAATGTATACCGGTATGCTTCCAAAGGTAATTATTACAGCTGTGCTTCCGAGGCTTTTGAGCAGATACACACTCTTTTAGCCGGTCAAAAGATCGCACAGCCCATGAAGTACATCAGCAATATCCTGCTTGCTTTGATTCTTGCCGCGCTCATCAATTATTTTCTGGCAATGCGTACGGCAGGTTCGGCAAAGGCATCTTCCAGAGAAATACTTAATTCCATTTCCAGCCGTTTTGCCTTTAACAATCTACAGAGGATACTGACGAAACAAGACAAAGTTTACCGTCCGCCATCAAGCAGCAGCGAAAGTAGTCACCGCAGCAGCAGCGGTCGCAGTTACCGTACCAGCGTCAGAACTTACCGTACCAGCAGCGGCGGAGGCAGTCACCGCAGCGGCGGCAGCAGTCACCGTAGCAGCGGCAGTAGTCACCGCAGCGGCGGAGGCGGTGGGCACCGGTTCTAGAATCATCGCCAGATATATTGACACTAAAAGCGCCTTAAATGCCAGTTACTTTTTTCTGACATTTAAGACGCTTTCTTTTTATATAAAAGGCTAGCCCCATGGAATCCCCAATTCTTTTTTTCCATTCTTAAGCCAGATCGGACTCCCCTGTTTCCCTATTGCACTTCCATATACATATTCACCAATCCAGCACCCCGAATCTTCCCGCATGAATTCAGCATAACCATAACGTTCTCTGCTTCCGCCCACAAGCAGATAATGGGTGATTGCCCGCTCATCCCTATATGTATAAGTAAAAGCTTTGGTGTTGGAAATTTTATCCGTTATATCTACATTTTCTCCATTTGCTGTGAAATAAAGCCTTCCATTTCTATATACTGCCGGAATGTTTTCTGCATAATTCCGGACCATACCGCCCGCCATAAACATCAGCACCATAACAATCACCGCCGCAATACATCCCATCATCCAGGCATAGTTGGTACTTGGTTCATTCAATTGTTCCTGCATAAAAAAGTCTGCCTCCTTTTCATGTCCTATATATTAGACGCAAAAAGGGGGCTTTTGGTGACAAAAAATTTCAAATTTTCTCTGAAGGTAACGCTATTCGAGACACTTTATAAGTATTTTTCTATAACGCTCTGCTCCACCACATTTTTTCCAAGGAGGGTTATCGCCTGTGCGGGGCAGTAGTTTGCGCATCGGTAGCACATCGTGCATCTGTTGCCCGGCTTGGCAATGTGATCCTCCAAGGCAAGATTCTGCGTAGGACAGAGCTTTACGCATTTCCCGCATCCAACGCATTTTTCTGCATTTACTTTGAGCTTATCCGAATATCGCTTTGTTTTGCCTCCAAAATATAGCCTCTGACCCAGCAGTCCTGCCAACTCGCACCAGATTCCTAATCCTTCCTTGGGCGGCTTGCCGTTTTTACATTTTTCTACAGCCCGCTTTATTTTCTGCTCTGCTTCTGCTACCATCTTTTTATTTTTTTCTAATGATTTCTTTAACACTTTTTCATCACAGATGCTGTCCGGCATTTTAAGATGCAGTCCTCCCGTTATGGTAGCTCCATACCGTTTAAGGAGCCGCGCCAGCATACCTGCGCCATCCCCGCTGAATGCACCCATGGTCGCAATCACGAAGATTCGCTTGCCTTTCCACAGTTCTTTATGGTCACATATGTAATCGTATAGAATCTTAGGAATCGCACTATATTGTACCGGATAACCAAAAACAAGTTCATCATTTTGGTCAATCTGCACCAATGCCTCCTTATCTTCTATGGAAAATGCCTTTGCCTCTCCATCATACTTCCCTAAAAACTGTTCAACACAGTATCTGGAGTTTCCTGTTCCGCTGAAATATATTCCAATCAATTCTATTGTCCTCCCATCAATGCATTTTCTACCGCTTTTTGAATCACTTTACTGGAATTCGTCGCCCCGCTGACAGCATCCACCGGGAACTCCTGTGTCAACTCGATATCAGCCAAGACCTGCTCTGCTGCCTGCCCCCGTTCATTTCTGTGTTCCAGCAAAGAAAGTTCCTGTATTCTGCCATTTCTAATTGTAACCTTTACCTTGGCATAAATATATCCGGCATCATATTCTCCAACGTACTCTCCGTCCGCCAGACTGGAAATTGTAATTTCCTGCAGATGAATACAGACAATCTTTCTCCTGTATGCCTGAAAATCCATCCAATAAATCACTATATGAAAAAGTATCCCTAACAGCATAGCCGCCGTCAAAACCTGATGCCATCTAAGCCATCCTCCCTTATCCCTGTGCATCATGTGACAAAGCAGGATAAGCACTATCGCCAGCAAAAGAACAACAACGCCGGAAATATACAATCCGCCTGCTCTTGTCCTAAAAACAGGCATCACTGCCAGAATATGCCCTCCCCCAAGAAGAAGGAACCCTCGGGACAGCGGTTTATGCAGCTTCATAAAAATCATATCTGCTCTTTTCATTCCTGCCTTTCTTGCAATCCCCTTTGCAGCCAGACCAAGAAAGCAGAAAAAGCACAACCACCCCAGTAAAATTCCCATTCTACACCTGTTCCTTTCTCACCGAGTTCAACAACATTTCAAATCCCTGATGAAGAAATTCATCTCTTTTCATGTTCATACGCTGTAAAATATAAGCTTCCTTTTCATGCGCTACGGTAATCAGACTCCCCAAAGATGCCCACATAGTAAAAACCGCAGGTACAATATTGATATCACTGCGCAGATAATTTTCCTCAATTCCCTGATGATAAAACGAAATCATTGCGGTGTTGATTTCTTCTCCCACATCATAAATCTGCCTTAAAATCCTACTCTCTTCCAAATCCTTTTCATCGACACTGATATTTCCCATCGTACTGACAAAATATAACGGATACTGCTCATAAAACACCGTCAGCCTGTCACAAAGATTATAATAACGTGTTTCAAAACCGCCCTCTCCCTCAAGACATAACTTAGCCACTTCCCTCAACCGACACATATGCTCATAGATAATATGATGATAAATCTCCTCTTTGCTTTTAAAATAAACATAAATAGTAGATTTACTATAATCCGCTGTCTTCGCAATATCATCCATAGTCGTCTGGACAATCCCCTTCTCCGCAAAGAGCCCCTCCGCCGCATCCAAAATATTTTTCTTATTAAACTCAATCAGCTTTTCTTTCTTTCTCCCCGTCATCCCAATCCTCCCATCGTCTCACACTTCCCCATCATCCTTCTCCCCCTATTCCAACTCCCTTACTGTCCTTTTTACTCCGCTCATTTTTCGCACTCTAATTTCATTAATCATACTCCTAGTTCGATTTCTTGTCAAGAATTAACCTCCAACATTTCAAAATCCACTACCTACCGGCTTAGAAGGCAAAAGGGAGTGGGCAGCGTGCCCCAGGGATTATGAAGAAAAAATCTTCACTGCTCCTTATGGAAAGGGATTAGAAATTCTTAGAATCCTTACCATACCCAGCAATGAGCGGACAGGACGTCCGCTCAAGGCACCTCTTGGTCATGGATGACCAATGGTGCCGCTTGCGTCCGCCACCCATCCCCCAGGCAAAGGATTCTTAGAATTTCTTATCCCTGCACATAGGAGCAGCGAAGACTTTTTCTTCATAATCCCTGGGGCACGCTGCCCACTCCCTTTTGCCCCCTATATAAGAAAAACTCCCAGCCCTGACCACTATCCTCCAGAACCGGGAGCCCCTTCACCTATTCATCCAAAAATTCAACAGCCCCGCTGTCGATCTTATAAACCGCACCGTACACCTTCAGTTTATCCTCAGGCATTCCCAGGCTTTCCTTAATCACAGCAACGCTTCGCTCTACATTCAAACGGCATGCACGAAGCTCATCCTTTTCTTCTCCGACGGCTTTCAGAATCTCATCCGTTATGTACTTGACAAAGCCTTCCGGCGCACTGCTGATTGCCGCTCCCACTGCGCCGCAATGCTCGTGCCCTAATACAACGACCAATTTACAGCCAAGGTGATCTGCTGCATATTCAACACTTCCAAGCTGATGCTTATCCATGACATTACCTGCCACACGGATTACAAACAATTCACCGATTCCGGCTGAAAAAATACTTTCGGGAATCACTCTTGAATCTGAACAGGTCACAACAATTGCATAAGGAGTCTGCCCCTCATCGCAGGTAGTCTGTCTAATCTGCGGTGAAACATCACCCGGATTTGTAGCGGCAGTCAGATAGCGCTGATTTCCCTCTTTTAATTTTCCAAGTGCCTCTGCTGCGGATAAATTTTCTTTGTGCATACTTTCCTCCATTTCCGTCTTTCATTCCGTTCTCACAGCATAACCGCAATGACTGGTGATACAGCCCGTTGCTACGCCGTACCGGATTGTAACGACTCATTTATTATATAGAAGTATATCACAGATTATGCCAAAATTCATCTACTATCATGCGTATATAGCCAGTTTTCCTTTCTTGATTCATATTTGATTGTAATTGACGCAATGAATAATTTAGGATAAAATAAGATATACTTTATTTTATCCTAAACTTGGGGGGGCGTTTTTATGGAATACATCAAGCGTGCATTAGAGCGGAAATTCTGGCATATGAATTCCTTTTTTAAAGCAATTTTAGTAACCGGTGCCAGACAGGTTGGAAAAACAACTATGCTGAAACATTTATCCGAAGGGCAGACACGAACCTATGTTACCCTTGATAATTTGATGGCACGGAACCTTGCCCAGACAGATCCTGTCCTTTTTTTTCAAACCTATAAGCCTCCAATTATTATTGATGAAGTTCAAAAAGCGCCTCAGCTTTTTGAACAGATTAAAATTATATGCGATGAAAGAGAGGAAGCCGGACTCTTCTGGCTCACAGGATCACAACAATATCACATGATGAAAAATATACGTGAGACGCTGGCGGGCAGAATTGCTATTCTAAATCTTTACAGTCTTTCCAAGAACGAAATAGATGGGGTCTTTTTCACCAATGAACTGGACTTTTCATTCTCTTGCCTGGCGGAACGTCAAAAATATGCAAAAAAGAATAATATTCTTGATGTATTCGAACATATCTGGCGTGGGGGCATGCCACAGGTACTTGATGCCGACTCTGAGCAACGGCAGGAATACTACAGTTCTTATATAGATACGTACTTGATGCGGGATGTAGCCGAGGCTGGAGGCATCACAGACGCAGTTCGCTTTTTGAAGTTTTTAAAAGCCTGCGCTGCTCTTGTCTCAGAACAGGTTAACTATAAAACTCTTGCTGAATCATCTGATATTTCTCAACCAACTGCCAAGGAATGGGTACAAGTGCTGCAGGGGCTTGGGATTGTTTACCTTTTGCAGCCTTATTCCAACAATGCCCTAAAACGCCTTACCAAAACACCAAAACTCTATTTTTGTGATACAGGACTTTGTGCTTATCTTTCCATGTGGCTTTCACGTGACACTTTGATGAATGGAGCCGTAAATGGTCATTACTTTGAAAATCACGTTGTCATGGAGTTGGTAAAACACTTTGCCTATGCCAAGTCAAAAGCCAATCTGACATATTACCGAGACTCAAATACCAAAGAGATTGATGTTTTTGTGGAAGAAAATGACAATATCCATCCTTTAGAAATCAAGAAATCTGCCCTTCCGGACAGACGCGAAATTAAGAAGTATGAGCTGCTTGACAAGGCAATGCTGACACGGGGTGACGGTGGCATCATCTGCATGTGCGAAGAAGTAATACCTATCGACCAGAAAAACTGCTTTATTCCATGCAATTTAATTTGAGCATCAGCTGCACCCTCGCTGATGCTCCTGTCATTTTATAAGAACTCCCTTTCATGCTTTTTAAAAAAGGAGTAGTACGCCCTTACGTTTTCAAGTTCACTCCAGCGCTTTACATCAACCACTTCCTCATCCATGTCATAAATCTTTGCTCCTTTCATGGAGAGCAAAAAGGGCGAGTGCGTCGCAATAATGAACTGGCATCCGAAAAACCGTGCCGAATCCTCCAGAAACTTAAGCAGTTCCTGCTGCTTTTCCGGCGACAGGGAATTCTCCGGCTCATCCAGAAGATACAGTCCGTTTTCTTTAATTTTATCCGCAAAATAAAGGAATGCGCTTTCTCCGTTAGAATGCTCACGTACATTGCCTGCCAGCCTTTTTCTGACAAACTTAGACTGGGTATTGCTCCTTGCCATAGTGACTTTCTTTAGCTGTTCATAGTCATCCAATGACTTCATTTGAAAATGAGAATATTTCGCATCCAGATAATCCTCCAGAAGTTCCTCTCTTCTCCGGTCGATTCCCTCATTAATGCTCCTTAAGTTCAGCATAAAGTCAAACACGTCATCGCTGGTGATGATTCTGCTCCCTGCCGGTATTTTTTCTTGTATCTCATAGTCGCACATCTTGGTGTAGTCTTCAAAAAAATTAGAGCGGTTATATAAAGTATCGCGCTCAAGTCCCAGCTTTTCCGCCATAATGTTTAACGCCGTAGTTTTTCCCGAACCATTTCCGCCGTACAAGATTGTAACTGGTTCAAAATCCAGCACATTAAGATCATGTCTGGACAGAATCTGAAAAGGGTAGTAGGTATCATAGCAGGTCCTTTTCTGCTCCAAAAAGAAATCATATTCCCTCTCTTTATGAGGGAATTGAAATTGTGCTAAGTAAATCATTATTTCATCCCCTTGTGGTTCCTAAATCCTGATAAAGAAGAATATCTCCCTTTCTTATCTCATTGTTATCGGAAGGCAGGACCACCGCCCCATTCCGCACAAAAGCAATCACATCAACACCGTATCCATTCTCGATTTCCTTCACCAATTGCCCTGCAAAAGGACTGGAATCGTCCACAGTGACGCTGACTGTTCCACGCACATTGCCGCCGGACCTATTTTTATTCTGCATCCGTGTGTACTGTTCTACAAATCCCGCTGAAATGATTCCTGTAGGAATTGCCACCGCTCCAACTCCCAGAAAAGATATGAAAATCGCCATCACTCTTCCCAGAACTGTTACTGGATAAATATCTCCATACCCCACCGTAAGTATGGTCGATATGCTCCACCACATTCCGGAAAATGCATTGTTGAACACTTCCGGCTGTACCTCATGTTCTGCACTATACATGCACAGCGAGGATGCCATCATCAGTACCAGAATAATGAATATTGATGAAATGATCTGGTTTCTCTTTTCATACAGGACCGAGGTGATGACATTAAATGAATCGTAATATGCATTGATCCTGAACAGATGAAAGATCCGCACTACCCGGAGCATCCTGAACGCAACAAAACCCGACAGGAAGAAAAATGGCAGAATCGTCAGCAGATCGACGATTCCATCAAAGGAAACCAAAAACCGCCTGACTGCCTTTGCCCTGCTTTTGTCCGGATACAAATATTCCGCGGTCCAGATCCGCAATACATACTCTATACTGAATATGAGAACCGTAATCGCTTCTACCCACTTGAACAGCGGCGCATAATAATGCAGTTCATCAAATGTCCCCAGAAATAGAACTGCTATGTTGGTCAGTATCACTGTCACAATGAAAATATCAAATGCCCTGCTGATAAAATCCTCTCGTTTTCCGATTTGTATAATATCAAAAATGCGCTTTTTCTTTTTTTCCATTTTTATACCCATGCCTTTCCCGCATGAGCCTTTCCCATGCGGGAATAGCCCTAAATTTCAGTTTAACACATAAGCCAATCATTTGTCACTACCATGATGCATTAACAGAACCGGCTGTAAACAACCTTTCACGCCATCCCCACGTGCACAAAATGCAGGAAAAATGCAACGAAATCATCTTTCATACGCTAGCGGTATGTCTCAAATCTGCCGATATAATAAATAACTTATAGAAACTTATAGTAAAAGGAAAAGGATTTCCCAACTATGTTCAAGGATAGGACTGACTATAAGGATTTTTGTTCATATTGATCTTTCTTATAAATTATCGCTGAAAATCCCTTGAATATAACGGAATAAGGTATGCCTATGAATATGATGGTCGGCAATCGCAATTCTAATGTAACAAAATATACTTTTAAAAAACCGGATGGTTCCGTTTCCGGGACATTGACAATCAGAAAACCAACTCAGAAGAAGCTGAAGCGCCTGCAATATAATTTTAAGGAAATATCCACTATGATTATGCGGACGAAAACCTCTTCCAATGCCAGACAGGTAATGTCAAAGGCATTCATCAAGGTCATGAGCCTCCGTTCAAAGCTAAGAACCGGTCAGTATGATGACAAAGAAGTGCAAAGCGCCATCCTTCACGCAGAGCAGCTGACAAGAGTTGCCCGCAAACGGATGAAACATCTGCGCGAGGAGGAGAGTGCCAAGAAGCACGGCGGCGTGTGTGAAGGTGACTTGGAAGATGAGACCCTTGAAATCGATCTGGAAGAAGAAGAAAATCTGAAAGACATCGGGGAACAAGGAATCAGTGAAGAGGAGCTCAAAGAAATCATGTGCGAACTTGAGGAAAAGCTTCAGGAATTAGAGCGCGCAATGGAAGACGCAAATGGCTTGAGCTCGCTGTCGGATGAATTAATGCCCGTCGAGGAACGCAATCTGGATCCTGAAGATCTGGAACTTTTGAAAAAGAAACACAGGGCGGAAGAACTTCGCGACATCATGGAAGCAGACATGAAATACCTCAAGGCAATGTTTGAAAAATTGGCAAAAGAAAAGCAGGAAGCTTCCTCTCATTCCAACGGAGTATCACTGGAACTTGGCGGAATGGAGATACCGATAGAACCAATGGAAGCTCCAATTCCCGTAGCAGGAGAGAACCTGGATTTAATGGTATAACAACAGCAATAAGACAGTGCAAGGGGCGCCGCATACAACGGCGCCCCTTGTTCAGCCAATCATTCTCCAGATGTTTCACCTATAATTCTATGATTCACTCACCTGCAAATTTTTTGCCAACTCATAAATAGATTCAAATATCTCACCACAGTTCTTAATTTCTTCTACAGTGGAGTTTGTATTTGCAAGTCCCTCACTGGAAGATGCTGCCACTTCCTGGCTGCTTGCAGATAATTGAGTAATATTATCTGCTATCACATCGGAATCCTGCAAAATTTCTTTCATTGCATTTTCTGTAGTTTTGATGCCCTCAATCAGCTCATCTACCTCACCGACGATTTTCTCAAATCTCTCCCTTGATTCTTCAATCAACTCATTCTGTTTCTCAACTGAACGAACAGAGTAATTGATACTCTCATTTGCTCTTGCAGTATCATTATTCAGTTCCTTTATAATCTTTGTGATGTTATTGGAAGCATCCTTGGTCTGCTCTGACAACATTCTGATTTCGTCCGCTACTACAGCAAATCCTTTTCCTGCCTCTCCTGCTCTTGCTGCCTCAATTGATGCATTTAACGCCAGAAGATTTGTCTGATTGGAAATGCTGAGGATGGATCCCACAAAGCTTTCCACTTCCTGCACCTTGTCCGTCAGCTTTTCTACCACTTCCACAGTAACCTTGCTTGCATCTTCCACATTGCTAGCCTGCCCTTTCAATTCCTGGACAGATTTAACAAGGGTTTCTATTGTATGTTCTACCTTTGCAGAGGACTCTATCATCTGAGCGGAAACCCTCTTCGCTGTATCTATCTCACTGCTGATTTTCTGGCACATCACTGCCTGTCTCTGGATTGCTTCCGCAGTGCTTTCTGTGCTGTCTGCTATATTTTTCATTGAAAAATCGCTGTTGTGCAGGCTTGTCTTTAATTTGCCAAGCCTTTCCATTGCATCTTCAAAATGATTCATAATACTTTCAGCAGTGGATGTCATCTTTCTGTTTGATTCTTCCTGATGATTTGCTGCCTCCATAATTACATTCACATTCTCCTGATTGAAATCAATCAAAAGCCTCAAAGCCTTGGTGGAAGCAAAAAAGACAAGAGCAGTGATTAATACCGCTACTACCATGCTTATTCCGCCGTCCCCTGCAAGCAGTTCCGCTCTAAGAAACACCCTGATGATATTAACCGCCAGTGCAACACTGCTGCCAATTAATATCATTTTTCTATCCAGATACGCCATTGCTACTAATATCATTGGATATACATATGTATAAGAATCCTCCGTGTTTCCTAGCAGTCTCATTACCATATAAACTGCAATTGCTGCCCCAAACATTCCCACACCACATAATTTTGTTTCCCGTTTCGCTATAAACAAAACCACACACACGATGAATGCCGCTATCGTGACAACGACCTGCGGCCAGGTCCTCCAATCTGCCTTACCCTGTAAAATGTACACTGCCAGCGTGAATATGATATATACCATAATTGCAATTAACACCGGAAAGACTGCCTTGTTTGCTCGTTTGTACTGATTACTTTTCATACCCATACCCCTCGATTCCTAATTTATCATTTTATTGTTCTGTATTTGGAAGTTTCAACAAAAATTTCACATTCCTATATTAGTTTACCACCAATCTTTTCCGTTGTCTATTTTTTCTGCTCCCCAATATTAATCTTTGCAAAGGAAGCGCTTTAATCAGCGTTTCTCTAATTTCAGCAGACGAATTTTAAGAAAAATAAGACAGGCAATCATCGGCTACCTGCCCTGCCTCATTTTCTGTATTATTCCTCATTCAGCCGGAGCTATCGATGCCATTGTATCTGCGACTTCCACCACATCCGGCGCCCCCGCAGGAGCAGCTCCATTCTCAGCGACTTCCCTGGGGTCATCATATTCCTTTTCTTCCTCATCCTCCCAGAGGGAATCATATTTTTCTCTCTTCTCGCGCTGAACCAATGCACCAATGTTCTTTGCTGTCTGATACATTTCAAAGTTGAATTCCATCAGTTTCTTTTCATCCGACGCAGGCACAATTCCGCCTTTCATGATACGGCGAGCTACTTCCATCATTTTCGCCATATCCTCGGCATATTCTGCTGCTGCATCTGCCTGCTGATCCGCTACAGTTGCATTCCAGTACGCACAATACTGATCCGCCAGTTTGCTTAAGTAATCCTGATATTCCTTCTGCTTTTCATCTAGTGCATTTAAAGTCAATTCTAATGTAGCTGCCTGGGATGCATATTCTGCCTGCTGATCCGGCGAATACTTCATCTTGGATTGGATATCCTTTAATTGCTTTGATAGGGCAACCTTCTGCGTCTGATATTCCTTTACCTGTTCCCTGTAGATTTGCTGTGCTTCTCCGATTTTCATTCCATCACATCCTTGTATATTTGTGGACACATCCCTGTATCTTAAATATATATCGTCTTACCGCACTGAAAAATCAATATCATGATTCTTAATTTTCTTTTCACTACCGTTTTTTTGAACCCAATCCACTGCAAAATCTACCAGTTCACGCTGCTCCATACTGTTGTTCTCGCAGATAAGATCAGTCATTGTGAATACCTCCGAACTTTAAAGCCTCTCATAGCATAGGAATCACCAACTTCATGAAGTCTGAGATTTGAGTGCGCCGTTTATGCTATAAATCTGCTATTCGCGCTATGAGTCTTGCACTCGAATATGTATTATTTATAATAATCACGTTGCGTGTTGAAAAGTTGAGTTATTAAAAAGGGAGGAAGAAATAGTGAGTAAAGAATGGAATGTAAAAATCGATGACCGAATGCATAACATCGAACTGAAAGGCAGGAAGCTGAAAGTCGATGGAGAAAACATTAAATTAAGAAAATATAGAAAAAAGACAGGTTTGGTTCACGAAGAGTATGAAATTCCTGTCGGTTCCAAAAATGCATTATTAGTATTGAGAAACATGGGTGGAACTGTCTTGGTAATTGACAATAAAGATTGCGCTACCGGTGAAGAATATGTGCCGGTAAAGATACCGGGATGGGCATACATATTTATTGTTCTGCACTGTGTGAACTTTATAAACGGGGCGCTAGGAGCCTTCTTGGCAGTTATCGGCATTACGTTGACGGCATCTGTTTCTTCTAACAGAAAGATAAACGTGTTTATAAGGGTGCTTCTCGATCTTGTAATACTTGTGTTGGCAGTGCTTGCAGTACTTGGCATAGCGCTTATGTTGGTTTAGTCACCGGAGATTTAAAGGAGCGTAAGATATGAACTTAAGTGAAAAAGACAAAAAAGAATGGGAAGAGTTATTGATGGAAAGAGAGTTAATGAATGAAGGAGACTCTATTGTAGAATATGTAAAAGGTGATTATTATTCCTTCGGACAAAATAGAGGAAGATATTTTTTTACCAATGAGTCTCTGATTTTCATAAGCGGATTAGGCGGTACGGTTGCCGTTTTACCTTACCGCAATATAAAGGAAATCAAAAAATGCTTAGTAGGTCCATTTATCCCTACAGGTGTCAAGGTTACAGTGTTTGACGAAGAAAAAGGGAAAAATAAGAAACACAAGCTGTCTTTGCTGGGAAGAAAAAAATGGATGGAATACCTTTCCCAACAATCAGGCGTGGCTCTTTAAAAATGAGCGATAACATGAAACGACATCAGGCTGGTAAGTCTGGTGTCGTTTTTTCAGAAGTTCTTGAACCTCGGATTACATTTGAGTCAAAACATAATAATCTGTATAAGCCTTTCCGTCATGCCCACCTATCAGCTTTTCCTGGGAAACCGTAAATCCCAGCTGTTCTACTGCCATTTTTCGCTGAGAGGCAAAAGGCGGGACCTTTGTTGCAATCATCCGGCAGTCAAACATCGTAAATGTTGGCTGCGTAATCAGGGACAATATCTCAAAAATAATTTCTTCGCGCTCATAATCGCTTCCAAGATCCAATCTGAGCAGACCACAATCATTAAAATAGTCCTCTGCCCGGCGATTGAATAACTCAATTGTCCCAATTACCTGGCGGATGTTTTTGTCGATAACTGACCAGCGCACAAAGCCTTTTCTTTCATATTCCTCATGCCATGCCTTGATTGCTCCCTGTACATGCTCAAGCTGCGTCATGTGAAAATCATCACCGCCACAATTGTCACTGTTGAAAAAAGGCACCGCTTTTTCATCAGAATACACCAACAGCAGATCAGGAGCATCCGAAGCGTCAATATACCTGATAAGATAGTTTTCATTTTCAAAGACAGGACATTTTTCATATGGGTTCGTCATTGCTATACCTCCAAATTCATTTTTCAGCAGTATATCATGGCATATGCGACAACAGTGTGTCATAGTTTTTTATATAAAGAAACAATTTCTTCGGCTGATTTAAGTAATCGTCCGCGGATCTCTTCCGGTGCAATTATCTCCGCCTTATCTCCTAATGATAAAAGTGTCCCAATCCAGAATTGTTCATTTTCAACCACCGTTGCTTTTATCATGGCATCGCCATCTGGAAATTCCTGGATCACCGTTCCTTTGAGGTACTCTATGATTCGAGATTTGGCAGTTTCCTTGCATTTTATTAGTATTTCTAGATATCGTCTGGAATCCGTCTTATCATTCTTTTTTAAGATAGCGTCTGCAGTCTCATGCTCTTTTTCAAAGGGCATGTCCGTAATTTTCAAGTCGCACATCCGCACAAGCTTATAAGTTCGATAATCTTCTTTTACCTTTGAATACGCAAGAAGATACCATGCGTACCACCTGTATATGACCGCAATCGGCTCTACGCTGTGCCTGCGGGTCTCATTATCATTATTCGTATATGTAAAGGTCACCACGTGTTTCAAAGCCACTGCGGTCTGCAAAAGTTGCAGGAGAGATTGATCTTTTTCACGCAGGACAGAAAAGTCCAGAATAATACCGTTGTCATCCGGATTTGACACACGGGTTATCTTTTCTAATGTATGATTTGCTTTCGGATCCCGGGTTGCCGACACCAATCCCCTAAGAGCTGTCTGGATATAAGAGTAGTCTTCTTTAGTGGCAAATGCTTTATCCAACTCAAACCTATCGGATATTTCATAGCCTCCCGCCACTCCGGCAATTGAAATAATCGGGATTCCTGCCAGACAAAGCGAATCTATATCCCTCTGTATGGTCCGCAGCGAGACTTCAAAATGCTTCGCCAGTTCACTTGCAGATGTTCTCCCATGATTCAGAAGATATACCGTAATAGCATAAAGACGTTCCGTCTTCATTTTTGTACCCATGCCTTTCCCGCTATCTTGACTAGCAGCTCTACAATCATTTCCATTTCATCCGCGCAGGCATATTCAAACCGCCCGTGGAAGTTGGCTCCCCCTGTGCAAAGATTCGGACATGGCAGTCCCATAAAAGAAAGCCTTGCTCCGTCCGTTCCGCCCCTGATTGGAACCACCACCGGAGAAATTCCCAATTCCTCCATAGCCTCTTTTGCATTGACCACTAAGTGCATATTCTTCTCAATAATTTCTTTCATGTTATAGTAGGAATCCTTCAAATCAATTTCAAAAGTTCCCTCCCCATATTTCCTGTTCAGAAACTCTCCAACACGTAAAAAGAGTTCTTTCTTCTTTTCAAATTTATCCCTGTCATGATCTCTGATAATATATTCTGCTTTCGCTTCCTCCACTGTACCATTCAGCTGGTCCAAATGATAAAATCCTTCGTATTCACAAGTGTACATAGGATTTTCCGCTGCCGGAAGCATGGACTGAAACTCCTGCGCCATCAGAATCGCATTGCGCATCTTATCCTTTGCCTCTCCCGGATGCACACTCCTGCCATGCACGACTACTTTTGCTCCCGCCGCATTGAAATTCTCATATTCCAGTTCACCGAGTCTTCCGCCGTCTACCGTGTAAGCAAAGTCCGCCCCAAAAAGTTTTATGTCAAAATAATCTGCACCGGAACCAATCTCCTCGTCGGGTGTAAATCCAATCCGTATCTTTCCATGTGAGATTTCAGAATGCTTTAACAAGTATTCTGCCATTGCCATAATTTCTGCAACTCCGGCTTTGTCATCCGCACCTAAAAGCGTCGTTCCATCCGTCACAATCAATCTTTTCCCCTGATAGGAAGCCAGTTCCGGAAAGTCTGCCACCTTCATCACAATCTGCTTGTCCTCATTTAACACAAGATCCTTTCCATCATAATCCTCCACGATTCTTGGTTTTACCCCCGCACCTGTCACTGCTGGTGAAGTATCCATATGCGCAATAAAACCAATGACCGGAGCATCCTCGCACCCGGCAGAAGCCGGAACCGTGGCATATACGTAGCAACGCTCCTCATCATACGTGATTTCTTCCGCTCCCATCTCCTGAAGCTGCCTTACCAGAATCTTTGCCAAATCATGCTGCTTTGGTGTGGAAGGCGTATCTGTGCTCTCTTCTGAGGACTGCGTATCAATTTTTACATACTCTAAAAAATTTTCTATTACTTTTGTCATTGCTCTTTCTCCCTTATGCGTTCGGCATTATCTGCCTTTCTTCGTAACTGTTCAGTACCTTCACAGTTACAATGCAAAATCCATCCTAAATTGCCTACGGCAATGGGATTTTGCATGCCTGAATCATATTCTTACGGTCTCAGCAGTAAATGCTTCGACCTG
>JAAUZD010000031.1 GCA_014804785.1 Lachnospiraceae bacterium | reverse complement strand
TAACCGTTATTACTGTTCTTGGTTCGAGCCGGTCTTCCGACCTGCTCCGTTCGTTTCTGAATTTTCTTTTATAGAATTTTCAGGGTTGCATTGCTGTTCATTTGTCAAGGTTCTGTTCGTTGCTTTCTGTGATGTATCACCCGCAACGAATCTTACTATATCACCCCTTTCCCATAATGTCAACACTAATTTTAAAAAATTTGTAGAATTTTTTTACACAGTTTAAAATTCATGAAAAAAGACCCATTTTATGGGCCTTTTCTGATAGCCAAAAAGTAGTTTAGCACTTTAATTCAATGAAATTGTAGCAATATCATCTACACTTTTCATAGTCAGTTCCAAAGTCGGCGTCGCATCTGCCTGCTCATCCGGTATCTCACAAATCAGAACCAATTCCGTGCTTTCACCAGGGGCAAGCGTTCCCTGATAATACGCCAATTCATTTAGCAGCATCGTTGTCAATGCATTTTTTCTTTCTCCATTCACCATAAGTGTAAATCTGGTCTCACTTTGTCCAATATCAAGAGAAGTTTCTGCTCCTGATATATTTTCTGTCAGAAATTTCAAGACCAACAGCTTATTTCCCTCCGTTGCATTCATTACAAAGTAAAACTCCTCTTCTTCTCCCTGCTCCGGATAGAAATCATAAGCTTCACAACCAGCATAAGTAATTTTCACGGAATCCAGGTTTAAAAAGGATTCTATAGATACATCCTCTTGTTCCTGGGTGTTATCAATTACTGTCACATCCTCCAATGCATCTTCCTGTTGTTGCGCATCTGCACTTTCCTTTTCGTCTGTCACTGGATTTTCAGATACTTCCTCCTCTGGCGCTGTCATTTCAGTCTCCTGCTCCAATGTCAGTTCGACCAGCTTACTTTCATAATTCTGATCATATTTAAGCACTATTCCTGCTGCATATTCCACTACTAGTTCCTGCTGCTGATCACTTAAATTGGGTATCGTATTGCCACAGCCTGTTGCAAGCGCGGCTGTTAATAATGCGGCTGCACTGCCAATTACTTGTCTTTTCATTCTTATCCCTATACCTTTCCCGTATGAGCCTTTCCCATGTGGAGACTTCAACATTCCCTTTTCTCAGTCATTTCCAATTCAAACCAGAATTCAACTCCATTATCAAAATTGACCACGCCATATTTTTGATTCATGGAATCCATCATTGCCTTTACAATGGAAAGACCAACTCCGCTTCCACCATACTCTCTGGTCCTGGCTTTATCTACTTTATAGAATTTTTCCCATATATGCGGAATGCTTTCCTCTGGGATGGGCACTCCTGTATTAAATACAGAAATGCGTACTACATTCTCTTTTAAAGTTAATTTTACATCAATTACCCTATTTTCTGCAACATGATTCATTGCATTACTAAAATAATTATTAAAAATCTCTTCTACCATAAATTCATCTGCCCAGACATGGATAGGCGGATAATCTTCCATCTGCACTGTAACCTCTTTCTGCCTGCACAGTATTTCTGCTGATTGAAGGTAATTTTTAATCAGCGCCGTTATATCAAAACGCTCCATAGTAACTGTGTTATTGCCAAACTCCAACTGGTTCAACGAAAGAAGCTTTTTGACCATATCGTTCATTTTAGCAGCTTCATCCATTATAACTTCACAGTAAAAATTTCTGTTTTCTTCGTCATCATTAATGCCTTCCTTAAGCCCTTCCGCGTATCCTTGTATCAACGCGATGGGTGTTTTCAGTTCATGAGATACATTGGATAAAAATTCTTTCCGCATCTCATCAATTTTATTTTTCTTTTCTATATCCCTTTGCAATTCATTGTTTGCACTTTTCAGTTCTAATATAGTGCTTTCCAGAGTTTCCGATAATTCATTGATATTCTGTCCTAACAATGCAATTTCCGTTTTGCTGTTTCCTTCATATTTGGCATCAAAATCCAAATGCCTCATCCTTTCAGAAATTTGGGTAAGTTCCATAATCGGTTCTGTTATTTTACGGGAAACCAGAAGGATGATCAATGCACTCAGTATTGCTGCCCCGGTTCCCACATAGGCAAGAAATCTATTGGCAAGTTCAACCCCTTCCCGAATTCCTTCCAGGGAACTTCTGAACAGAAAAAGATTTCCATTATCCAACACTCCCCACATATCCACATATTCAAGCTGGGTTTTCGTATCCAACTTGATCAGCATCGTATAATTTTTTTCTTCCACAAGCATTTTGCCAGAAGCATACTCATCCTTCTTAAACAAATAATCCATCAGCTGCCTGCTCAATATTTCATAATCGTTAATAGAAGTCTTGATAGTTCTGGTTTCCGCATCAAGGAGGATAATATTGATACTATTTCTGCCGCAAATTTTCTGGAATTCAATATCAAACGCGTCTGTTCCTATTGTTCCCTCATTAGATGCTCTGTTTATGATAGTATAAACGCTGAGCATTGCTTTTTGTTTATTTTCCAGATAATATCTTTCAAGAAATGTATTATTAATAAACCAGCAAAGAAGAATTGTCCCCGCCATAAGCAGACAAAACACAAGTGCGAACTGTTTTCTGATTGAATATTTCATAAAGTTCAGTTCTCCGTTTCGAATTTGTATCCCATCCCCCAGATTGTTTTAATAAAGTCACCTTTTTCTCCCATTTTGCTCCGCAACTTTTTTACATGCGTGTCAATGGTCCGGGCATCTCCGAAATAATCATAATTCCAAACATTATTCAATATTTTTTCACGAGACAGCGCAATTCCTTTATTTTCCATAAAATAATTTAAAAGTTCAAATTCCTTGTAGCTTAAATCAATGGATTTTCCGTCAATGATTACATTATGTGCAGCCTTGTCAAGCACAATTCCTCCAGCTTCCAACATTTCTTCTTTTCCGAGCTGGCTGGTTCTACGCAGGATAGCCTCTACCCTTGCCACCAATATCTTTGGGCTAAAAGGCTTTGTGATATATTCATCAACTCCAAGTGCGAACCCCTGCAGTTCGTCCCTCTCATCCGACTTGGCTGTCAGCATTATGACAGGCACTTTGGAATACTGCCTGATTTCACGGCAGACTTCCCACCCATCCATTTTAGGCATCATGACATCCAGAATAATAAGCGCGATATCTTTCTGCTCATAAAAAATGTCCAGTGCGTGACTGCCATCCTCTGCTTCCAAGACCTCATAGTTATTCTTTACCAGAAAATCTTTTACCAGTTTTCTCATTCTGGACTCATCATCCACTACAAGAACTTTCATTCTTTCCATATTATCTGCCTCTTGATCTTATAGTCATAAGCGTAATACAAGCTATGCTGCTCATGCTCCTTATCAGTATATTGCAAATTTATGTTGAATCTGTGAAATTTTACATAAATAAATGATTTTTCTACGTTATTCTTCTTCTGACGGTACTATCTCTGTACTAGTTTCCAGCTGCGCTTCTTTCATCCGTACTTCTTTTTCCCTCTGAGTAAGTTCCTGTTCCCATGCTGCATATTCATTTTCTATATTCTTCTTGTAATTTAAAATGTTTGGATTATTGCTGTTTAACGAAATGGCAAACATTGCCGCTACCATGATGACAAGAATCACATTGATAAAGACAGAAATTTTGAATTTCCCTATTTCTTTATCCTTCTTCTTAGTTGGTTTGACTCTTTGCTTTACAACTGTTTCTTCATCATTATTATGGACAAATGTTACATACATAGGAATCGGTCTGATTTCTTCCTCCGATATCCCTAAATTGCGTAATTTCTCCTGCAATTTTTTTAGGTATTCCCAGCCTGTCGGTGTGAAAAAAACCTTTTCATCCAAAATGGTGTCATATACCGACAAAATATTCTGTGCATTTCTATTGACAAGCTTTGATTCAAAATATGCTGCTTTCTTCCGTTCCAGCTGTGCCTGTTTTGCATCATCTTCCGTTGCAAAACGATATCCTTCTGCAAAATAATCTGTTTTATCAGCCAAAAGATTCACCCTTTCCTTTTAGTTGCCGCATTCTACACTGATTTCATTGAAAATCCGCATAATTTCCTCTGTATGAATTTGCTTCTTCTCTTTACCACACTTATCTAAAATTGCTTTTCCTTCATGCATCATGATGAGACGATTCCCATATTCTACAGCATATCTGAGGTTATGGGTCACCATGATTGTCGTTACTTTCTTTTCTTTTACAATCTTGTCTGTCAATTCCATAATAATTTCAGCCGTTTTAGGGTCAAGTGCCGCTGTGTGTTCATCCAGAATCAAAAATTCAATCGGTGTCATGGTTGACATCAAAAGAGCAAGCGCCTGACGCTGTCCGCCGGATAGAGAGCCTACCTTTGTATGCATCTTATCCTCCAGTCCCAGACCAAGAGGTCTTAGCATTTCCCGGTATGTCTCCATTCGTTGTTTTTTCACACCGCGCCCTAAGCCATAAGTTCTTCCTTTATGATCTGCAATGGACATATTTTCTAAAATTGTCATCCCCGGGCAGGTTCCTTTTGCCGGATCCTGATAAACACGGCCAATCTTACGTTGGCGCAGATAATCCTTTTTCCTCGTTATATCTTCTCCATTCACCAATATCTGCCCCGCATCCGCATCAATGCTGCCGCAGATGATGTTTAACATGGAGGTCTTGCCAGAACCGTTGCTTCCTACCACGGAAACAAACTGACCATCTTCGATTGCCAAATCAAATCCTTCAAAAAGGCAAAGTTCATTGACCCGGCCCGGATTATAGTTTTTATATATCTTCTTGAGCTCAAGCATTTTTCTTCACCTTCTTCTTTCTGTCTGTCCCAATTACCAATATTACGAGGAACAAAACGGCTGTTACCAGTTTAAGATCACTGGATGCCGGTATCACACGGATGGCAACCGCCACACATGCTTTGTAGATCAGGGAACCTATTATGACGCTGCTGGTCACACGCAGGAACGTTACCTTCTTAAAGATGCTGGTTCCAATGATGACGCTTGCAAGCCCAATGACTACCGTTCCCGTACCGCTGGATATATCAAAAAACCGCTGCTGATTGGCAAATATACATCCGCTCAAGCTTACAAGTCCATTTGCGATGGAAAGACCAATAATCTTGACCATCCCCTTGTCTACACCGAGAGAGGTAACGATTACTTCATTGTCACCTACTGCCCGAAGCATAAATCCCGACTGGCTGTTCATATACCAGTCCAGAACATACTTGGTTAAAATCATAATAACAAAAATAATAATAACTGTCTTGTATTTTTCCAACGCAGGCGGAAAAATCACATTTATAAATTGATTATCAAAGATATTATCCTGATTGTAAATAGGAAGATTGGCTCTTCCCGCTATGCGAAGATTAACCGTGTACAATGCCGTCATCATAATGATGCCGGAAAGCAGGTCGCGCACTTTTAATTTCACATGAATCATTCCCGTAATCATCCCCACAAGCGCCCCTGCCGCAAAAGAAATAGGCAGTGTCACATACGGATTCATTCCTTTCGAAATCAGAATACAGGCAATGGCTGCTCCCATCGGGAAACTTCCATCCACCGTCAAATCCGGGAAATCCAGTATTTTATACGTAATATAAACACCAAGTGCCATGATGGCGTATATCATTCCCTGTTCTAAAACGCTTAAAATCAAAGCCACTTTTCTTACCTGCCTTCCTTAAATCACTCCCAGCACTATTCTACGATAATCTCATCAAATTTCTCATAAGCGCCATTAACAAATTCTTCATCCAGTACAAGTCCCGCTTTATCCGCTGCAGCTGTGTTCACGTAAAGACTTGCTTCCGTGATAACCTCATAATCCAGTTCTGAAGCCTTCGCTTCACCTTTTAACACCTTTGCTGCCATAACGCCTGTCTGTTTGCCCAATTCATAGTATTCCAATCCCATAGAAGCGACACAGCCATTTTTTACCTGTTCCACTTCTGATCCAAATACAGGTATTCCTTCTTTATCTGCCGCATCAAGGACGGTTTGTAATGCAGATACCACCGTATTATCTGTCAGATTTGTAATGCAGTCCACTCTGGAAGAAAGATCAGCAGCTGCCATAGGCACATCTGCAATGGTATTGATACCGCTGTCTACAATTTCAAATCCATAATCAGCGGCATATTTTTTATATTCCGCAATCGTGCTTTCAGAGTTTGTTTCGCTGGTGGTATATAAAATACCGATTTTCTCAGCTTCCGGTAAAATTTCACGGATCATTTCAAGCTGATTGGTCACTGGCAGTGCATCTGAGGTACCTGTCACATTCCCAACACTTGTACCGTCATCATTTGCCAGTCCTGCCGCTACAGGATCCGATACTGCCGTGTAGATTACGGGAATTTCTGTCTTCATGCAGGAATTATATGCACTCATTGCGCTGGGCGTTGCAATTGCACAGATCAAATCTACTTTCTGGGATACAAAATTATCCGCAATCGTGCTTGCCGTACCCATATCGGCCTGTGAATTGTCAAACAGTACTGTCAGGTTTTCTCCTTCAACAATACCTTCCTCTGCAAGACCAGCAAGGAAACCTTCCCTGCAGTTATCCAGAGATCCATGCTCCGCAAACTGGGAAATGCCAATCGTGAAATTTTCCTCCGCTGATACTTCCGCTGTTGTAGATGCTTCCTCCGCCTTTGGCTCACTGGTACCGCCGCAGGCAGTCATAGCCATTGTCATTGCAATCGCCATCATAATAGATAATACTTTTTTCTTCATAATTTTTTCCTCCTCTTGCTCTTCTTTACATATAAAAACCGCCTCAAGCATATATGCTTGAGACGGTAATATATCTTATTATCGCGGTGCCACTCAAATTGACTCAATGTCCACTCATTCATGTACTGTCATACATGCCGGTTTGATAACGGATCCGGTTTCCCGCCAGCGCCTACTATTCTTTCAGGCTGTCCTCGAAAGTCCATTCACCACACATCCCTTTACTGCAATCCCACCGCCTGCAGCTCTCTTTGAAAGTTCCGACCGGTTACTCCTCTTCCTCATCGGTTTCATTTATTTTCTTTAATCTGTTAATAATATACTCACTTTTGCTGATTCTGTCAACTGTTTTTACGATGATAAGATGGAATAGGCGGGAGTCGAACCCGCGTCCAAAGACCCATTCCCTGTCCTTCTACTATCATAGTCGATTATTTCGGGAAACCCTCATTCCCTCCTAAACCAGGAAACCGACACCCCGGTTTATTCAGTAGCTTCATGATACGCCCACAGGTGCAAAGCTTAGCCTGTGTCGTTTCCTACATAGTCGATGCCCGGTTCCTAATGTGTAGGTGCACTAGGTCGGACAGCTGCCTTTAGGCAGCGTATGCTAAATTATCTTCAGCGTTTATATTTATTTTTGCGATTTGACGCATCGCCTGCGGATAGCTTCTCCAGCTGCAAGACCCCTGTCGAAACCTTTACTATCCCTGAATAATTTAATTATAATAAAATGATTGTTAAAATGCAACCTCCACACTTTATTTTATGCCCGGAGTCTTACCTTTAGTTCCTTCTCAGCCTCTCTTCTCTGATCTTTTTTTGCAATATCCTGACGTTTATCGTACAATTTCTTGCCTTTTGCAAGACCAATCTCTATTTTTGCTCTGCCATCTTTAAAATATACCTGCAGGGGTACAATTGTATATCCTTTCTCGGAGCTGTTTCCAATCAGCTTGCGAATCTGCTGCTTGTGCAGGAGAAGTTTCTTTACCCGCAGGGGATCCTTGTTGAAGATATTGCCCTTTTCATAAGGACTTATATGCATGCCGTAAATAAACACTTCTCCATTTTCAATCCGGATAAAAGCCTCCTTGATACTGCATTTGCCCATGCGCAGAGATTTTACTTCTGTCCCATGGAGCACCAGACCTGCCTCATATTTTTCTTCTATAAAGTAATCGTGATACGCTTTTTTGTTATTTGCAACCAGCTTCATTTCTTCTTTCGCCATATCATCCACGCATCCTTTCTTTCTGTATGCAGCCTAGGAAATCAATCCTCATCAAAATCATCCTCCGGCGCCAGCACAAAATCAATGCTCTTCTGGAAATAATCCACGCCGTCTACCATGATTCTGATCCTCTGTCCCAGCTTGTAACTTCTGCCCGTATCTCTGCCTATCATTTCGTAGGTCTCTTCACTATAGTAATAATAGTCTCCGGCAAGTCTGGACACATGGATCAGTCCCTCTACGGTATTAGAAAGCTCTACATAAATTCCCCATGCAGTAATTCCCGAGATGACACCTTCAAAGACTTCACCTATCCTCTGTTCCATGTACTGAACTTTTTTCAGCTTATCTGTTTCCCGCTCTGCTTCATCTGCTCTTCGCTCCATTTCAGAGGAATGCTTTGCCACTTCCGGCAGGATTCCCCGATAATGGTCTATCCGGTTTCCATCCATCCGCCCGCGCAGCTGATCCTTTATGATGCGGTGTATCTGCAGATCTGGATATCTCCTTATTGGCGAGGTGAAATGGCAGTAAAACTGGCATGCCAGTCCAAAATGACCGGTGCATTCCGCCGCATACTGTGCCCGCTTCATGCTCCGCAGGGTAAGCCTACTGATCAGCGCTTCCTCCTGAGTGCCTTCTATTTTTCCAAGAAGTTTTTGGATTTCCTTAGGGTGTATTTCATTATCACCGCTTTTTACTTTTATATGATATCCGAAGTTATTGATAAAGGTGCCCAGTTTTAAGATTTTCTCCGGATCGGGATAATCGTGGGTTCTGTATACAAAGGGAATCTCCATCCAGTAAAAGTGCTGTGCTACCGTCTCATTTGCAAGAAGCATGAAATCCTCTATGATCTTTGTCGCCGCATTTCTTTCATATGGTTTGATGGAAATGGGTACGCCCTCTTTATCTAAAATAATCTTGCTTTCCGGAAAATCAAAGTCAATGGAACCACGTTTCTTTCTTTTTTCCCTTACAACATCCGCCAGTTCTTTCATCAAAAAAAACATAGGGACAAGCGTCTCGAACTTCTTCTGGGTATCGATATCCCCTTCCAGAATTTTATTTACATCTGTATAAGACATTCTCTGATCCACACATATGACTGTCTCTGCAATTTCATGATCGATGACTTCTCCTTTTTCATTCAAAGTCATAAGACAGCTGAGCGCCAGTCTCTCTTCCTTCATGTTCAAAGAGCACATGCCGTTGGAGAGTACGTGTGGAAGCATAGGAATCACTCTGTCCACCAGATATACGCTGGTTCCCCGCTTTACCGCCTCGCGGTCTAAGGCGGAATTTTCCTGCACATAATTTGTCACATCGGCAATGTGCACACCTAAATAATATCTATCTCCATCTTTTGACAGGCTGACGGCATCATCCAAATCCTTCGCATCCTCCCCGTCAATGGTCACCATTTGAAGGGAACGCAGATCTTTTCGTCCATCCATATCCTTAAGGCTTACTTCCTTTGCCACACGCTGCGCCTGGTTTAAGACTTTTTCGGGAAACTCCATAGGAAGGTCGAAGCCTTTCACGATAGAAAGGATATCTACTCCGGGATCATTGACATGTCCAAGAATTTCAACCACCTTTCCCTCCGGCTTGTGCTTTTCATCACCATAATCTGTCAATTCCACTACTACCTTATGCCCTGTAACCGCCCCTTTAGAACGCTCTATAGGAACAAAAACATCCGAAAGCAGCTTATCGTTATCGGGAATAACAAAACCGAATTTTCCTGCCTTGTCGAAGGTTCCCACAATCCTCGTAAGTTCATGAGATAATATGGCGGTAATCTTCGCCTCCGGTCTTTTTCCATGCTGCCCTGGCAAAAGTTCCACCAAAACCTTGTCCTTATGGAATGCACCATTTACTTCGCTTTCCGGTATAAAAAGATCCTGATTTTGTCCTTCTATTTCCACGAAGCCAAATCCTCTGGCATTACTGATAAAAGTTCCCGAAAGATTCGCCGGCATACCGTCTCCTTTGATATACTTTCCCCGTTTGGTCGTCTTAAGCTTGCCTTCCTTTACCAATTCAGCAAGTATATCTTTCAGTTCTCCACGTTCTTCCGGATTTGCCTGCATAAAATCAGCCAATTCTTTTTCCTTCATGGGAACATAAAAATCTGTTTCTACCAACTCACATATTTTCTTTTTACGTTCTTCCCGCATTTCCAATTTGCTGTTCCCCATAATCCTTCCATTAAACGTGCGCATCCTGCTCACAAAATTTTTATCTTACAGGATACATTTTACTGCCTCGCAAACGCCGCCGTGCTTTGCAAGGCAGCTTATTGTAATCAAAAAGGCATCCTTTTACAAGAATGCCTTAAGTCTCAAAATACATTAAGATTTAAAATAATAGTCAGCACCATAAAGCCAATGGCCAAATACTTGGTAAACTTTACGAGTTTTCCTTCCATGGAACGCCCTTTGTTCTTCCCCCAGTATGTTTCAGCCGCGCCGCTTATGGCTCCTAATCCTGCTGACTTGCCTTCCTGCATCAATACCAGCACTGTAAGTGCAATACATAATATGATAAATATAATCTGAATGACGATTCTCAATGCTCCCATCCTTACACCTCCTAATGTCAAGCAAGAGTTAGTGTAACACATAAATCAGCAGATTTCAAGTATTTTATTTTCTTTTGTATCATTATCGGTACAGTAATAATTATGCTGCGGGTTCGCCTTCATCAGCCATAGCTGCTTCTACTTCTGTCAGCACCCCTTCCGGAGTTGTATGGTAGGAAATCCCATTAAGTTCCAAATCCTGATTTCTTACAAGCGCCCCTGTTTCATCAAAATAGTAAGGCTGCTTATCAATTTCATAGATACCTGTCACAATATGTCCTGCCGCATCTGCATAATAAGTCTTATCTGCTGCCGCAAACCAGCCTGTTACCATCGCTCCGGTGGCAGGATCATAATAATAGCTTCCGTCTTCCCTTGCTGTCATTCCTGTCATTCTGATGCCTTCTCCGTTAAACAGATACTTCTTTCCATCGATTACCTGATCACCTGTCAGCATGTGTCCGTCATTCTTATCAAAATAATAAAAATTCCCTTTTTCATCACTGAGCCATTCCCGTTTCATGGTTCCATTGTTAGCAGGGTCGTAAAAATACTTCATATCATTCAGGATTACCCATCCTGTCATTTTTACACCATCCGCCGTAAAATAATGATCTGCCCCGTCTATGCGGCATTGTCCCCTTGCAATACTTCCGTCTGTCGGAGAAAGGTAGTAGGTCCCAGATGCGTCTGTAAACCATCCTCTTACCAGATTTCCCGCTCCGTCCAGATAGTATTTTGTATCATTATATTCCGTCCAGCCTTTCTGCATTTTCCAGTTGCGGTAAAAACGTACATTACCATTATGCTCGATAAAGCCTTCCGGAATAATCAGTTGGCTGTAATCCTTATATTGATAATTGACGTCTACCCTTCCGCCTACTCCGTTCACGCTTCCGTGACTGGAGTATTGCCAGAAGCAGACGTTGTTATTGTACTCACAGCTATCATTATACTGTGCCACCCATTTATCCCATCCTGTAATGCTCAACTTCTGGACAAACATATTCTTGTTAGAATACACCATCGGATAATAACCCGCTGCATCTATTATCGTGCAAAAAGCATTAATAATGTCAATCAATTGCTGATTAGAGAGGTTCTTATGACAACTATCTTCAATATCAAAAACAATCGGATAATTTACCGTGTAAGGTTCTATCCACTGCAGCACAAGATTTGCTTCGTTTGCTGCCTGCTCCGGTGTGGTTGCATAAGAGTAAATATAAACTCCTGTTTTCAATCCCGCCGCCTGCGCTCCCGTGATGTTGGCTACAAATTGCGGGTCAACTCCGCTTTTGGTACTTCCCACTTTAATGAATGTGAATGAAATTCCTGAATTTGCCACCTGTCCCCAATTGACTGCTCCATTATGCATGGACACGTCAATTCCTTTTGCTATCGCTCCGCTTGAGGTCACTGCCATGACCTTGTCAGCAGGCATAATGCCCAGCACTGCAATTGCAACCAGTGCAGCACAGATTTTTTGCATCATTGTTCTGCATTTTCTTATCATTTGTTTCTTTTCCTCTCTTCTTATGTGTTCCAGACATGATCCGTAATTCTGATATCATCACATTCCCGCATAATTACCAGGAACCGAAATTAAATTTTATTGAACGGTTCCTTATAAGCCGCAACGCTGCCAAGCTCTTCTTCAATCCGCAGTAACTGGTTATATTTTGCGACGCGATCACTTCTGCAAGGCGCACCCGTCTTAATCTGACCGGCATTGACCGCCACAGCAAGATCTGCAATAAAGGTATCCTCTGTTTCTCCTGAACGATGAGATATAACTGCCTTATATCCGTTTTTCTGTGCCATTTCAATTGCTTCCATGGCCTCTGAAACCGTACCAATCTGATTGACTTTTACTAGAATCGCATTTGCCACATGAAGCTTGATTCCTGCGTCCAATCTCTTGGTGTTGGTCACAAAGAGATCGTCTCCGACCAGCTGAATCTTGTCACCAAGTCTTTCTGTCAGGTGCTTCCATCCATCCCAGTCATCTTCCGCCAGTCCATCCTCGATAGACAGGATAGGATATTTGGAAACCAGGTCTTCATAATAGGCAATCATTTCAGACGTATCACGCACTACCTCACTTCCTTTAAGAGAACTCTCCCCCGGGAAATGATACATGCCTGTTTTCTCATTGTATAATTCGCTGGATGCCACGTCAAGGGCAATTTTGATATCCTGCCCTGGAAAATAATTACTTTTTTCAATTGCTGCCACAATCAGATCCAGAACCGCTTCCGCGTCCGGAAGGTCAGGTGCAAATCCGCCCTCGTCGCCTACACTGGTTGCAAGTCCCTTTTCCTCTAATATTTTTTTGAGGAAATGATATATTTCGGCGCAGATGCGCAGTCCGTCCGCAAAACTCTCCGCCTGCACCGGCATAATCATAAACTCCTGAAAGTCAACGGTATTGGCGGCATGCCTTCCTCCATTTAAGATATTCATCATGGGAACCGGCATCAACCTTGTATATGCTCCGCCCAGATACTGATAAAGCGGAATATTGAGCGCTTTAGCGCCAGCCCTGGCAACAGCCATGGACACCGCCAGCGTAGCATTAGCTCCCAGATTTCCCTTGTTATCTGTTCCGTCTGTCTCTATCAAAATACGGTCTATTTCAATCTGGTTTAATCCATTTCTCCCGGCAATCGCTTCTTTGATCTTAGTGTTGATATTATTAACTGCTTTTTTTACGCCAAGACCAAAATATCTTGTTTCTGCATCCCTCAATTCCACTGCTTCAAAACGTCCTGTACTTGCTCCTGACGGCACAGAAGCCTTTCCCGCATACCGTTTTCCTGTCATAGTGTCTGTCAATGTTATTTCCGCCTCAACGGTGGGATTACCCCTGGAATCCAAAATCTCTCTTCCATGAATATTTGTAATCTGCATATATGTTTTCATTTCAATCCTCCTGTAACAAAAAATTTTATAACTATTGTAACCATTTTTATAACTTGTTATACTATTCTGGTATGATTGTGCCGGATTTGACCAGACGGTCCCCTATTGTGACTGTCAAGTGGCATGAAATAGATTGATTTGCAGCTGTACCATATTATGATACAGCAAATTGAAACTTTGGGAGGTAACCTGCTAAATGAAACGAATATTTACATCTAAAAAAGAAATACCATCAGATTCTGACCGGCTCACCAGGACGGATTATATCTGCATGTCCATTCTGGTTTTCCTGTTTTCGATATTGGCATTTTTCAGACTGGGCAATCTTTATGCGCCCTCCTCTTATCACACGACTAACTCCCAGAATCATGATGTTGTACTTGATTTCGGTGAATATACCGATATTGCTTCTATCTCCCTGTTTTTAGGGAATCTGAATACCAGACATTTTTCCATCTCCGCATTTAATGAGGTGACAAATTCCTGGGAAGTGTTCAACGGGGACGCCATTGCAGAATCTGTATTTGCATGGAATAAAATAGATATCAATTACAGGCTGCGGTATCTCGGCATTGTTGCAACAGACGATACAGCAGTCATAAATGAAATGGTGGTCACCGGTACAGACGGTACTTCCATTATGCCAGTCAATGCAGCCGACTATCCCGCTCTTTTTGATGAACAGGAAATGTTTCCCATCTCAAGAACTTATATGACAGGAACTATGTTTGATGAGGTCTATCATGGACGTACCGCCTACGAATTTATTCACGGACTTACTACCTATGAAACAACTCATCCGCATCTTGGGAAGATTCTGATTTCTCTCGGTATTCTCCTGTTCGGCATGAATCCCTTCGGATGGCGTTTTATGTCTGTGATCTTCGGCATATTAATCATCCCTGTTATGTATATGTTTGCCAGGAAACTATTTAAAAATACTTTTATCGCTACAATCACTACCAGCCTTTTAACATTTGACTGTATGCATTATACCCTTTCGCGGATTTCAACTATTGATATTTTTGCAGCCTTTTTCATACTGCTGATGTATTTCTTTATGTATCAGTATTTTGTTAATGATTCTCTCTACCGAAGTGCAAAGCTTTCCCTGCAGGATAAGTTTCCGCCAAAAAACGTCTATGTTCCGCTTGCACTCTGCGGCATCAGCATGGCGCTCGGTATTGCCACCAAATGGACGGGCGTCTACGCCGGCGTGGGACTTGCCATCCTCTTTATCTGGTATACCATCACACACTTTCCCGGAAAGCAGACTCTGCGGCTTTTCGTCTTCTGCTGTCTATTTTTTGTTGTGGTTCCTTTAATCGTATATACGCTTTGCTTTATTCCTGTTGTGGGATATGTGGAATATAACGGTTTAATCGATAAAGCCATTCAGGGGACAAAATATATGTTTGATTATCACTCAAATCTAGTTGCCGAACATTATTACAGCTCACCATTTTATGAATGGCCAGTCATCTGGATGCCGCTTCTGGATGCAAGTGACGCTGTGGGAGCTTCCCGGATAAGCGCTATCAGCACCATGGGGAATCCTGCCATCTGGTGGATTGGAATTCCCTGCCAGCTTTATGTACTTTTCCGTTGGATCTTCAAAAGAGATAAAAAAGCAGGATTTTTATGTATTTCTTATCTTGCTCAATATATTCCATGGATGTCCATCAGCCGTATCACCTTCATCTATCACTATTTTCCGGCTTCTTTGTTCATGATTCTGATGATGGGCTATGCGATGCTGCATATAAAAGAACATTTTTCATGGGGAAAAAAGGCCATTACCGCTTACACGGTAATAGCCATACTTTGTTTTTTCCTATTCTTTCCTGTCATATCCGGTCTGCCCATCTCCCCAGAATACGGGATATCTTTGAAATGGCTGAAGGACTGGGTATTGGTTGTCTAAAAATTTACTGATAGGTCATCGACCACGGGATTGCCACGGCATAATCTCCGAATAATGTCACACAGAACTGTTCTTTCGGAAAATGATCCTGTATATTACTCCTAACCACATACACCGTATTTTCAGGGGATGTATACAGGTTTTCCGGAGGATTGCTGTACCGGAATCTGTCTCTATAGGTAATATTCCTATTCTCCGCAAGACCATCTATTCCCTGATAATACTTTGCATCTACATCAAACACGAACAATGTAAGTATTTCCGATACATTCCAAGCCCCTTCATACTGTGTATCAGGGGTAATGTAATAGCAATCGCCGTCATATCCTTCCGCATATGTAAGCGCATCCACAAAATCTGCATAAAATGCCGTTTCTATATTTTCCGCCCATGTAGTAAAATATTGGTTAAAAAACAGCACGCTCTGAATACTGTATGCTGCCACAATGATGTAAAGCGTGATCCTCCACTTCCTTACCACGAAATAAATGCCCACCGCTGCAAATATAATATGAATATAAAAAATGATATTGATCCTGTTTACATTTACATAGTTGATCATCAATCCCACAAGCAGGCTGAAAATCCAGAAACAAATCAAGAGCTGACATCCGACTTTCTTGTTACTGTCCTTTTCCTTTATTGCGCCAATGAGCACACTGACTGCTCCCAGGATCACAAAAGGCATGGAACATTTATACATCGTCCCAAATCCATGGATGGAATTCCAAAGTAAGTCATCCTTCTGCAAAAATACCACATTGAGCAGCGACTTAAAATTGTTGACAAGCTGCTGTCCAATATTTTCAGAGAAGAATAATATATCGGCAGAACGGACATTTCCTGCAAAAAACTGCATCGTAACAAACGGAAGTTTCACCGTCTCCCATTTCATGAAATTAATCAGCATGGTTCCATAAATCGGCCAGGAAATACAAAAATAAACAAGCAGACAAAGGAGCACCTCTTTCCATGCCACCTTTTTCTGAACCAGAAGAAGAATACAGGATACCAGCAGAAAAAAGGGAACCATGTAAAAGGAAACCCCATAGCAATACATACATAGTCCAAAGAAAATCATGGATAAATATAAATTTCTTTTTTTGTTAAAACCGCTTATCAGGAAATAGAGGCCCAACACAAACATATGAGGAAACAGATTACAGTCAAGCGCCCATCTGCTCTGCATAAAATGCCATGGATTAATGGCAAGAAATAAAAGCACCGTCATTGCTGTTTTTTCTCCAAACAGCTTTTTAACCACTCCATAAATCCCTGCCACCCCTGCCAGACTTGCAATCAACATCGGCAGTCGCATTGCCAGTTTGGTCAAACCGAATATTTTGATAAAAGGCACCGTAAGATAAGAAAGCAGGACACTCATCTGACCATAGCCCCATGCTTCAAAATGTGCCGGCATAAAAGTTCCGAAACGGTCTGTACCATATTCGGCAAGCGCCTTTGCATCCACTGCTCCCATCACGCCGTCCTGATTTATCCCTCCGGGAATCTGTGGAAAGCCAATTAACCGGACGGCAATTAACCCATAGGCAATCAAAAACAAGAACGCCGTTTTCCAATTTATTTTCGATTCCAATCTCTTTATTATCAACATTACTTGATCCTCTATTTCTCCTACAACCAAAAGGCTGTCAGATATTTAAAGTGAGAATATAAATCAGGTCTCAAATCGCGCAGCGCTTCCCCAGTGTCTAAAAAGAATGTCATGCCCTGATATACGATTTCTGTCCCCAGACATATTACCAGTCCCCAAATCATCATTTTTCCCCAAATACTTCCGGGCATATTTTCATGACAGATCACAAGCATGACCGCAATAGCCGCAGAAAGCATGATGAAAATGGAAAAATCATTGAAATATCTTTGCAGAATCCCCGACATATTTGTATCTGCCGCAATCACTATTCCTGCTGTCAAAAGCCCTGCTATCGCAAACATCCATGGTGTTCTTCCGTGTTTTTTCAAATGCTTGTGAAAAAATATTGGGAGAAGGCTAAACCATGCAAAAAGATGCGTCGAATATACTCCTCCATAAGTCGCTTCCTGTATGGTAATTCCCATATACTGACTCCCGAAATAATTCGCTTCCATGAAAGGAAATGTTAAAGCCAGCCTTGCAGGCCACAGCAGATAGGCTACTATGCCAAGAGGGATTCTATCCCACTCCCATCCTCTTCTTCTCATATCGTTAAAGGTTAGATTATAATTTGCTCCAAAGTCGAACACCGACCCAAAACGACTATGATTATAATACATCAATACCCCCGCCACAGCAATCATCGGAAGAATATAGGCAAGAAGGGCTGTTCCTTCTTTTTTCATCTTTTGAAAAGGAACCGCATGCCTTCCAAATAAGATAAATGAAAATATCACAAAAAGGAAAAGCTGCGGTCTGCATCCTGCAACAAGCGCTGTGAAGAAAGAACCAGCGGCAAGATATCCTCGCGATATTTTTTCTTTTTGATCTGCCAGCAGAAAACACCATAATCCAAGCATTCCAAAGGCAAGTCCTGCAAGGATTGGTACCGTGTACAGATCAGGTCTTTTCGTCATATACAAAATACCACTGCCGGTCAGTATCAGTTCCACAATCAGGAACCATACCGCCAGAGAGATTTTAGGAAACCATTTTTTGATTATCTCGTCCACGGATCCCAAAATGCCCGTCAGATACAATAGCGCAAGTGCAAAAATCAATATATTATTGTGCAGATCCCCGCCCGTTATCAAATGATAGGGAAGATAAAACAAAGCTGCCGGAACCACCCCAAAGTACACATAATACTTTCCGCCATAATATACGTGGTCCCATTTATACCATGTGCCAGCCTCATTCATAACCTGTGTGCGGTAATCATAATCATAGGGATTTTCCATATTTTGAAGTGCTTCGGGAGGCGCATCCAGCAAAGAGAAGCTTCCCTTCTTTAGTGCCTTTGCCAACTCCTGATATTGCTTTTGATTGTCCCCCCGCTCTTCCTTGAAATAAGGATTTACGTTTGTCAGATTCCAAAATAAAAACAAATGAATCAGAAAAAAAGCCGTCATCCATACCGCTTTCTTTTTTCCTCCCAGCCTAATATAAGGTATCCGGTGTAATAGGGAGGCTGGTCTAAGCGCAAATACCAAAGCCGCCAGCAAAAGCAATACCATTACACGCTCTATGGAAAAGAACAGCGGAATGACCGGATTCAGCGTGATATTCATGGACACGTCCTGCCCTGCCGAAAGATTCGGCACGATTTTTAACCCTGTGCATTTCCCATACATGTGGTAAGTCATGTAATTGCTTCTTTTTTCATTTTCCCATATTTCTCTTTCCGGCAGTTCATAGTAGAGACTATGTGATTCATCTGTCACATACTGTCTGATTATAACCGGTCTGATTTCATCTTCTGTACGATTCAAAACGGAAATCTCGATACAAGCAGTATCCAGCTCACAATCAAGCCCTGTAACATAAATATCCAGGTTCCCTTCCCCTATTGTATATGTACCGTCTCCGCACTGCATATATCCGTTTCCCAATATAAAGGATGCATTGCCCGATTCATCAGCCTTTCCAATAGATTCCCAATGCCTGAAATTGAAAAAAAACAGTTCTATTCCTAATACAAAGACAAACAGCGTCAGTATCTTTTTCACTTTCCGATTTTCTCCCACTTATCTATTCACAAACTGCATTCTTCTGAACCTGCATATAAAAATCCACTCCTACATAGACAATCAGTCCCAACAATGCAATTGAAACATATTGCAGAGGTACAATGTGCACTGCAATCAGATATGGCATAAATGTCAGTATCGATATCACCGTAAAACCGCAGGTGACAGGCAATTTTTTCACCTGGAGCATACCATATATAATTGCAAGAAGATCGATTAAAAATCCATATCTGTCATGCATATGCGGCAGACAATATACTGTAACAGCCACCGTAAGCAAAGCCAGCGTAATCATCAGTTCTCCCGTCAGCTTGATTTTTTTGGTGTAAACATAATATGCAATGCATCCCAGCAGTATGATTGCCATGAAACTTCCCGCACCGCTAACCTCATCCGCATGCCGCATATCCGGCATAGCCTCGCCGATAAGTGCATAAATATTGGGATATTCCAAGGTTCCCCAGGGATAGGTATTCGTCTGTTCAAAATAAATAAGCATTAACTCTTTAAAATTACGCCCCATCATCCATGCCGGCAGAGCACTCAGCACATAAACCACCGGTATCCACAAAAAATCTCTAATCCTGATGGTCTTTCTCTTCAGCCACATAATCAAAAGAAATGGCATGATAAAAACTGCCTGCAGCTTAAATGCAAATGAAATTCCCACCAAAACAAGGCACCACCTGCTGTCATCTTTAAAAAAGAAATACAGTGCAAACAGAATAAAGGTGGTATAAATGATGTCGCACTGACACCAGTAAGCGCTGTCCAATATCACCGTAGGAGAAAGCAGAAGTGCCGCCATACCCAGAATGGATCTTTTAACATTTGCCGTAAGCTGATATAAAATCAGAAAAACTGCTATCGATGCCAGATAATCAAACAAAATGGACGCCATCTTCAATCCATACAGATTATTATCGGTTATATAAGAAATCAGGCACATAATATACATATATGGCGATGTATAATTTGAAATCTGCTTTTCCAGGGAAAGGAATCCTCCTCCAGCACGTATCTGCTTCATCCAGTCCTCCAGAAATCCCCAATAATCTGCTGATTCAATCGGCATCAGCTTCCATCTGATCATAAATGCAAATACGAACAGACACATGATAAACAACAGATCCACTACTTTCCATTCAATTTTTCCAGTTCTGACCTTTATCGTCATTACCTTGTCTATAATACGCTCTTCCATTTTCAACCTCTGCAACTTTTTTATTTGAAACAACCAAACGCCAATGCGCTTTATGAACCGGCTTGTCGGACTATTAAAATCAGCAGTGGATAGATCCACTGCTGATTTTATCCTATCATATTATATCATTATCGCCATTAAAATTCTACATCAGGTATCTTATTCTTTGTAAACAGTATCCTCTTTTACAAAATCCGGTACCTGTCCTTCCAAAAATCCGTACATCGCATTGGTTCCGAAATCCTTGGTCATCTCGCTGTCCGTCTTGAAATAGATTACCACTTCATAATCTCTATCTAATTTTTTCCCATGATCCCAATCATCAACGATCAAATCATAGGGATAAATATATTGTACAATTTCCTTTAGTTGTTCCTCTTCCACATAATCTGCATAGACACGGGTATCTATATCATAGTCATAGTCCTCTTCTGATGCTCCTAATTCCAGCAGCACAGCAGGATCATCCGTTACTATCCCAGCTGCTCCGACAGACGTAGACCGCTCTTCCTGTAGTTCCCTCGCTATTTCAGAATTATAGTTTATAATCTGTATTTTTGCTATATCTTCTAAATCCGCCTGAACATCCATATAGTATCCATGTTCTTTCAAATAGGCAATGCTGTCTTCAAAGAATGGATAAATATACAATCTCAAGTTCCATCCTCTAGTGGCTCTTGATACACTGCCATTCATGCCCATATAGATACTCCCTGAAAGTTCTTCCAAAATGTCAAAACTCAATGTGCCAACAGGTGCATTGTCTCTTACATTGCTGAAATTTACTAAAGCAAGATCCTTCCGATAAATCTCTAAAAATTCCTTCGCCTGGGCATCACTCATTTTCTGCTGATAGATCATATTTCCATAGGATGTACCTACCTTATATTTACCGTCTTTATTATCAATCATTGCACTCAGCGTGTCGGATGCTCCCATCGAAAAACCTTTTTTAAATTCCTCCGAACCGATGATCTGATCGAGCGCTTTCACTGTCTGAGCATCATCTAAATTCACCCACAGACACCGGTTTACCTCGCGTCCATTTTGCAGCCGGTAAATAATGGTCATATAAGCCCATGTTCCCAGTTCATCAGTTAATGCATCTTTCTCATACCAGTCGATCTTATCGTACTCTTCCATAGAGCGCTCTGCCATATCACAAATTTCTTCTATATTGCCAAGATACATATATTTTCGGGCATATTGCTTACTGGACATATAACCGCCCTCACCGTCAAAATAAGTTCCCCCATATGCCTCCCCATAATAGTCCGGAACAAAAGCAATGCTTTTAATCTGATTCTGTTTTGGAATATAACCATCATATCCAAACAAATCATATCTGAATGCGATAAAAATCAGCGCCACACAAACGGCATTTATCACAATATGCGACTTTTTATGGAGGCATCCCTTGATATCAAATTCATAAATCACCTGTATCAGTGCACTTCCGATAATCACGGTAAGAGTCATGGCAAAAATCATCCAGCCTATTCCGTCCATAGATTCCTCCGGATTAAAGTTGATGACATCTGAAATGACTGCGCCCATCAAAAGCGCTGCGGGAATGACCAGAAGGATTTTGACAAAGGGCTTAGTGATCTCAAAGGTCATTGCCCTCCCTGCGGCTTCCGCCGGGCGCTTCAAATAGCAAAAATAAGAAACTGCCCCTGTAATCACTGCAAATACCAATAATTCAATCAGATACTTCACATCCATCCGGTTTAAATAACTAAAGGTCTCCGCCAGCCGATAATACATGCTAAAGGGCGAAAGCTTCGGTGTCCTGTCAGAACCAAAATAAGTATAATATTTAAAAAATATTTCCTTATATCCTTCCGCCACAACTCTGAGCATAAACTCATACAGGCAAAAGGTCAGAAATGCAAATCCGGTAACTACAATATTTCCGGTCAGCATCACTGCCAGTATAGCCATGTGATATACCCCCAGATATAACAAAACGTTTGCCAGCAAGGCTGCGACAGCGCTTTGCAATACTGTTTTGTCCATTGCGCCGTTTCCTGCCGCAATGAGCATGGTGATTACAAGCCCTGCAAGATAAGGCAGGAAATACAGCAGGATTCCATTTATCCAGATTACCAGAAATCTCTTTTTTCTTTTAACCGGCATTCCCATATAAAAATCAATCTTTTTTCTGCTGTATAGGTACGAAAAACCCTGAACTGCACTGAGCAGGGCAATTGCCGCTGTCAAAAAAACGAATCCAACGTTCAATCCCAATATGCCGCACATGCTGTTGACTAATTTTTCATGAATAATCTGTCCGGCTACCGTACTTCCATAATTCTCCGCTACCCATTGATACTGCCGGGAAATCGTGTTGAGCGTAAGTGCAGCAAGCGCCGGAAGTGCCAGCATAAATGCTAACGCTGATATGATCCATACCCACAAACGCCTCTTATTATTCTCTTTCATACTAACCAAGAATGAGCTTTTTGATGTCATATCCTACTACCTCCGTTTCGCTTATGAATATTTCTTCCAGGGAAAGAGGCAGCGCCTCAAAGAAAATGGTGTTGACGGTTGCAAAAATAGCATGTATTTCCGCCTTATTTCCCCGCACTGTAAGCACATTTAAAGAGCCTCTCTTTTCATTTTTCATAATATCAAGGGCTGAAATGACCTTAGCTTCATCTTCAATGGTCTTAAATACACACTGCACTTTCTGGATATTGCACTTCATATCCTCAAGGTCTTTGGATAAAAGAACGCCTCCTTTATGCAACAGTCCTACATGATCGCAGATATCCTCAAGTTCCCTCAAATTATGGGAGGCAATCACAGGCGTCATTCCCCGCCGTTCCATTTCGCTGGCAAAAATACTCTTGATTCCCTGACGCATAACCGGGTCTAGACCGTCAAAGGTCTCATCGCACAGCAGATACTTTGCGTTGCTGCATACACCGCATATCAGCGCCAGCTGTTTTTTCATGCCCTTTGAATAAGTGTTGATCTTGCGCTTTTTATCCAGTCCGAAATTCACCAGATAATTATAAAAATCCTCCACCGCAAATTCCGGGTAGATGCTGCACAAATATTTCTGCATATCCACGGCATTGCTGTTGGCAAAAAAATAAGGTTCATCAGCGATGAAATAAATGTTCTTTTTCGCCTCCATATTGTCAAACACAGGCAGACCATCTATTGCGATTTCTCCCTGTTCAGGTTCCAATACGCCGGCAAGCATCCTAAGCACCGTGCTCTTGCCTGCCCCATTGGTTCCAATCAGACCAAACACGGTATTTTCCTTAATCGTCACGCTGACATTATCGACCGCTTTTATCTTATCATATGATTTCGTCACATTCCTAATTTCAATCATAGGCCTCTCTCCCCTCTTATGCTTTGAACAAGTTCCTCTTCCGTAATGCCAATCTCAAAAGCAGTACTGCAGATTCTATGAAGCTCATCAAATATTTCTTTTCTGTAGTTGGCAAGCAGCTGTCTGCTGTCTGAAACAAAATTCCCCTTACCCTTTACGGTAAAAATATATCCCTGCCGCTCCAGTTCCGAATAGGCGCGCTGGATCGTATTGGGATTGATAGACAGATCAACCGCCAGATTCCGCACAGACGGAATCTTATCATCCGGGCTCAGCACACCGCGCAGTATCAGCATCTTAAATCTTTCTACCACTTGTTCATAGATAGGTCTTGCATCTCTGTAATCTATGAGTATCATGCACACTCTCCTTTCTCTGCCACACATCGTATATAGTGTACTAACATTATTAATACACTTATAATACGTTACATGTAATACGCTGTCAAGAAAAAGCCCGCAGATTAATAAAATCTTAACCTGCGGGCTTCTATATTATCTCTTAAATTATTTTTTGATCAACAGAGATTTTCCTGTCATTTCTTCCGGCTGCTCCATTCCCATCATCTCAATCATGGTAGGAACGATATCTGCCAGGCAACCGCCTTCTCTTAACGTATATGCGGGATCTGCATTTACGATAATAAAAGGAACGGGATTAGTGGTGTGAGCAGTAAAAGGAGCTCCCGTCTCATAATCCACAAGCTGCTCTGCATTGCCGTGATCTGCGCAGATGAACATCTGTCCGTTTACTTCTTTGATTGCATCAACTGCTTTCCCTACGCATTCATCCACAGCTTCCACAGCTTTAATTGCAGCGTTCTCCACACCTGTATGACCAACCATATCCGGGTTGGCAAAGTTAATGATGATTACATCATATTGATTTGATTTAATTGCCTCTACCAGCTTATCGCAAACCTCATAAGCGCTCATCTGGGGCTTAAGATCATAAGTTGCAACATCTTTCGGAGAGTTTACCAAAATCCTGTCTTCTCCTTCGTTTGGCTCCTCTACGCCTCCATTGAAGAAGAAGGTTACGTGAGCATATTTTTCGGTCTCTGCAATTCTCGCCTGTTTCATATGGTTTGCTGCCAGCCATTCTCCAAAGGTATTGGTCACAGAAATCTTATGGAAAGCAATCTCTTTGTTTGGAATCGTAGGATCATAATCGGAGAAGCATACATAAGTGATATCCAGTCTTTTGCCTCTCTCAAATCCCTTAAAGTCATCGTCACAGAAGCTTCTGGTAATTTCCCTTGCACGGTCAGGTCTGAAATTAAAGAAGATAACGGAATCTCCATCTTTGATGGTGGCAACCGGTGCGCCGTCCTTCACAACTACCGTAGGTTTTACAAACTCATCCGTCTCTTCTCTGTCGTAGGAAGCCTGAATTCCCTCCGGACCGCTTGATGCTGTAAGTCCCTCTCCCTTGGTAAGGGCATCGTATGCGAGATGAACTCTGTCATAGTTATTGTCCCTATCCATTGCATAGTAGCGTCCAGTGACAGATGCGATTTCTCCCACACCGATCTTCTTCATCTCCGCCTCAAGTTCCTCTGCATAACCTTTTCCGCTTGCAGGAGGCGTATCACGTCCGTCTAAGAAGCAATGCACATAAACCTTGGTAAGTCCGTTTCTCTTTGCCAGTTCAAGCAGACCATACAGATGGGTATTGTGACTGTGAACGCCGCCATCTGAAAGAAGCCCGAACATATGGAGTGCAGAATCATTTTTTTTGCAGTTTTCCACTGCCTTTAAAAGTGCCGGATTTTCAAAGAAGGTTCCATCCTGAATTTCCTTCGTGATCCTTGTCAGTTCCTGATACACAATACGTCCGGCTCCCATATTTAAGTGCCCAACTTCAGAGTTGCCCATCTGACCTTCCGGAAGTCCTACCGCCATACCGCTTGCATTGCCCTTTACAAAGGGACATTCTGCCATCAGCTTGTCCATAACAGGGGTTTTTGCTTCTGCTACGGCATTGCCATCCTGACGTTCATTCAGACCATATCCGTCTAAAATCATTAATACTGTAGGTTTTTTCATCGCTATTCTCCTTCTTTCTTTTCTACTTCATCTATGCTTTATTTGTTACTTTAATAACAATCTTGCCACATACGAATTATACACGTTTTAAATAGGCTGTGCAACTCTTCTTTTTCCTAATAATCCAATTGCAAAAAATAAACAGGATTACCAGAAGAGAAGTAAGCTTTGCCGCGCGCCATACCGGAAGCTCTTTAAAGCGTACTTGAAACGTTCCCTCATATCCTTGCGGCAGATTGACCCTTATTCTGTTATTATCCGTACTTCTGACAAGTTCCAATTTCCGATTTGTCGCAACATCACGCGCTTCATAGCCAATGTAATAAAACAAAGGCATCAAAATACAAGCATCTTCCTTTTCGCTTTTACAAGTCAGCGTTATTTCATTATATCGCTTTTGAAATCCCTCTATCACAGCCCCTTCTCCCACTGGGAACTGCTGTCCTTCTGTCGCAGGACCATTGGATCCTTCATAAAGATATTCACCGGTTGAAACTGCATTGTTATCCAGCGCGGCAATGTCATATGCAAGGAAAACGTCTCCTCTGTACATTGCACTGTAAATGAACTGGGCGCCCTGCAGAACAGATATCAGTCCCACCAGCGCTGCGGCTGCCATGGCTGCCTTTTTTCCATATGTTCCTGCAATCTCCATCATGACAAATACTGCCAGTACACTTCCAAAAAGACCTGCCATTGTCAAAAAACGGTAGGAAAACTGTATGTGTAAAAAGAGACTTCCTAATGCAGGCAATATTTTATTTATGGCATAATAAGGGAATGCGGTAGATGCCATGAAACCTGAAAGAAGAAAAAATAGGCTGCATATAAATATCTTTTTCTCCAGCAATTTTATCTTTCCCTGCGCATACATACATAATACTATTATCAATATCATAAGATATGCCGTTCCGATTGGCTTAGGAAACTTTTGCGAAATAGAAGCGATTTCCCCCCACGTAGAATTTAAAGTTCCATTCCAATAAACAGCAAACAATTCCGCAAAATTTGCTCCCCATCTCTGAAAAGCCGGCGTCATCTCCGCCTCGGCATTTACCACGAATGCTTCTCCCATATACTGAAAAAAAGGTACGATGAACCAGAGATTGACAAGTATTGTTATGAATGCCGTCTGAAATAGATAAGTCAACACGTTTTTTCTGAATATTCTTTTGAAACAAAGGATGCAGAAAATAATAATCATAAAGGCTGTCAGGAAACAGGACAGCACATGGGTCTGAATCAGACCGGTAAATCCTACTACGGGTGCAGCTAATTTATCATACGTGATTTTTTCATCCTCTTTTGCTTCAAATGCATACCAGAAGCACAGGATTACAAGAGGCAGAAACAGCATTGCGGAATACTCTCCAAGCGCTGCACGCACATAAATGCAGCTCAGCCGATAGGGTGATAATGTATAAAGGCAGCTTCCAAACAGCGCTGTTTTTTTGTCTTTGGAGATTTTAAAAAAAGCATAGTAAGCCACTGCTGCTGTCCCAATATTTACAGCAGCAATATAGCATTTGTATGCATTATGAAGGCTCACTCCCGCAAGACGCAAAAATGCGGGAAAATACAACAACTGATCACCATACATAATGGATACCGGATACCCCCATCCGTTAAACCAGTTTGGCTGCAGTCTTACCGGATATCCGCCTGCAAGCAGACCGTCCTTCAGCCCTTCTATCCTCATCAGATGAAACATCAGATCATGTCCGTACAAAATATACTCTTCCATCAGACCAAGCGATGCTATCATGCCAATCACAAATATGCAGACTACTTCTGTACCTTTTTTGAACTTTTTATTTCTATAGTAAATAACCGCAACTATGGCATTTAAAATAAGTAATTTTACAGCCATGCAGAAAATCTGATAGATCTTTGAATTTGACGCCGTTTCAATATAGATTCTGTTAATCCAGAAGTCACTGTTTACTTCTGCTTCAACAACAAGCTGCAGATCATCTACATCATCATTTACATAAATATCAAAGCTTCTCTCCGACTGAAGATAAGAAAGCCTTACACGGTCTGAGTATAGGCTATGTACTCCTTTTTCGCTCGCCTGTGCATAACATAGACCATTTCCCCTGTCCTTTTCATATTGAACTGTCACCTTATAAATTCCTTCAGGCACGCCAATTTTTTCTGTATAGATTCTTACTGCATCACCTGACATATCCACCGGATATTCACAAAAATCATATTCCAAAACAGCTTTTGACAAAACGTTTATACTAAATACAAGCAGCAAAATCAGTTCTGCCAGACTGAATATAAAATAGTAATTATGCTTTTTTATCTGACGCATTTTATCTTCCCCAATCATATTCATCTTATCTCATCTTTTACATTTTTACCCATAAGCCTTATCCACATCTATCACAGCCATATAGTTTTCACCCATTTTTGCTATCTGATTCTTCATGTACGACACTACTTCTTCATCAGACATAATGTAATCATAGGGAACAACGATATCAAAAATCAGATTCGTATGCGTCGCACCATGCACGATGCGGAAATCATGGAACCTTACATTTCCTTCCATCCCTGCAACTACTTTCTCCAGCTTATGCTTAATATGATTCGTCAACTCATCATCTACACAGACAGGATCCATGTGAATCACTGCGTTACAATTAAGTTCATGCGCAAGCCTGTGCTCTATCATATCAATCATATCATGTAAAACCAGCAGGTCTCCCGTGGAGGGTACTTCAACGTGAACCGACAGCATCACTCTGCCAGGTCCATAATTATGTACTACCAAATCATGGAGCCCCAGTACTCCCTGTTTTGTATACTCCATGATAATATCTTCTACCTGTTTTACAAATTCCGGTTCCGGCGGCTGTCCAAGAAGCGGTCCAACTGTATCTCTCATAGCGCCGATTCCTGTCCAGAGAACAAACACCGCCACCAATATACCGCACCAGCCATCCGCCTGTATGTTCAGAAAATGAGCAAGCAGCGTGGTGAATAAAACCACAATCGTAGAAACACTATCGCTGATACTGTCTTTTGCAGCCGCCATCATTGCTGCACTGTCAATTTTCTTACTAATCCGGCTGTTATAAAAAAACATATATAATTTCACACATATGGAAATCACAAGGATTATCAGTACCAACGCACTTGTATCTATTACTTCCGGATGGAGCATCTTACCAATTGAGGATTTGAGAAGTTCAACTCCCATCAGTAAAATAATAACAGATACCAAAAGCCCCGATATATATTCTATTCTTCCATGTCCAAAAGGATGATGACTATCCGGCTTCTGGCCTGCCATTTTAAATCCGACCAGCGTAATGATGGAAGAACCTGCGTCTGAAAGATTGTTAAAAGCATCCGCCGTTATGGCAATGGAACCTGAAAACTGACCTGCAAAAAATTTTATCAGAAACAAAAAAACATTCAACGCAATTCCCACCGCGCCGCAAAGCATCCCATATAACCGGCGCACCCTGGCATCTGATGTATTCGTATGATTTTTAATGAATAGCTTAGATAAAACCGAAATCACTTTTATACCTGACCTTATTTTTCCAAGATAGTGACAGCCTCCTCAGTTTGAGGAGGCTGCTTGTGTCCAATCAGTCTGCCGGCGAAGTATACAGCGCCGGCTCCGTCCTTATCAATATTCTGTCACCCACTCATGTTCTCCGCCCCAGTCACCGATGAGATAGGAAGTAGTGCCTTCCGGCATCGACACCCTTGTTTCAAACCGGTAATTCATCTGTGGTACGTATTCTCCACCAATTTTTACATTACTGTAAAGATATACAAATTCATATGTCGTGTGAGGATAATATTCTCCATTTTCAGCCGCCGGTTCATAAGAAATGCACAACCTTTGCACACCTGCATCCTCTTGCTTTGCTCCCCATACTTTGATGACACCGGCGCTATGCGGGCAATCATCAAAATCTGCAAAGGAAAATGTCCAGTGTCCGTCTTCCTGCATCAGCTTCATTTTCTCCCGGCTGACAGGTATGTATGTCTTTCCATCCCAATACTCCATAGTTCCATCAATAAACTGATCTCTGATAGATATATATTCTTCTGACTGCATAAATTCTTTGATAGGCGCAAATTCACCAGAATCAAAAATTGCAAATGCTTCTTCAAAAGTATCCTGTGCCCACGCTGCTTTTGCAAGACAGGCGGCAAGCTGTGCGCTCTGCCCTTCCTCATCCATTGCCGCTATCTGGGAAAGGAGATTCTGATAATCAGTTATATGTCTTACATCCAGCCACAACACAGGATTTGCCGGCACTGCAAACTTGATGATTTCCGCTTTCAGTTCCTCTACCGGATTTGCCTGATAAATGGCAAGCATCCTGTTCATGATTTCCAGATACTGATTAAAAGCGCATAAATCACTATCTTCCCCATTACAAAACAGTTCTGTATCTTCACTCATGAACAGTCGTCCGTAACAGGCATCAAGCAGTTTGTATCCGTCGGCATTCACCTGATCCTCTTCAAGGGCCATCACACATTTCTCAAGTGTCTGCAAAGTGCAGTTCTGTGCATTGATATCCGCAACGGCATCATTTAAAAGATGTACACAATATTCCTGCAGAAGACTTTCATCCTGAGTCGTTTCCCATCCTCTGTATAATACCTGTTCCGCCGATTCCCAATCCTCCTGGGTCAAGTAAACACCTGCCATAGCTCTATATGCCTTAATGGATTTTGAATCTATTCTCAGGGCTTCCTCGCAGGATGCAATAGCCCCCTCGTAATCCTCTGTCTGTACATATTCTCCCGCTGCTTCAAGCTGCTTCGCTATCTTTATTTCAGGCATCATATTCCAGAGAAACACAATTCCCCCTGCAAGGCCTGCTACTATGAAGAAAAAAACTGTAATCATCTCCACCATTACAACTCTTTTTCTACGTTTTCTTCTTCTCTCTCTTGACGCTTCGCTTATTTTCTTTCTTCTGATTTCTTTTTCTATCATGTCCGAAAAACCCCAACTCTTAACTTCCTCATGCACAGGCAGTGCTTCTGCACTGCCTTTTTCATACTAACACAAGAATAGTCAGTTGACAAACAATTTCTGGCTAATTCATCGTCTTATTATTACAGTTTATCCCCCAGCTTTACAGTAACATTGATGCCTTACCTGCTCTTTTTTGACAAGAAACCTCTCTCACTTTTTTCTCCCCTGTTTCCTCGTCCTGTCCTGGTATTTCTCTCCGGCTTTTCCTTTCGCCTGACTCTGTCATTTCTTACGTTTTTTTCGCTTCTTCCCGTTCTATCTGCTCTGCCGGCTCTTCCGCCTCTTTCATTTCTTCCGGCTCTGTCGCCTCTGCCTGCTCTTCGATTTCTTTCAAAGTAAGGTTTTTCTTCCTTTATCTCTTCCGGCTCATCTCCAATATTCATCTGCATGAAGGCTGCTGCAAGATCAAGCAGCGAAAATCCATTTTTTTCCACTGCCTGTTGAATAGACTTCCTGGCACCAGATAAATCCTTCTGCTCCATGACTTCCATCGCTTCTAAGAACAATTTACCTGTTTTTACTTTTGTAATATCAGCCGGTGTTGGGATTTTTCTCTCCCTGATGGTCGTATGACAGATTCTTTCAATATCGCGTATCTTAAAAATCTCTCTTCCTGAGATTAAAGTAAAGGATCTGCCCTTTCTACCCGCCCTTCCAGTACGTCCGATTCTATGCACATAGTATTCTATATCTTCAGGAACGTCATAATTAAATACCGCATCCACTCCACATACATCAATCCCTCTTGCCGCCACATCAGTAGCAATCAAAATCGCACATCTGCCATTCCTAAAGAGATTCATAACTGTATCTCTCTGATTCTGGGACAAATCGCCGTGAAGTCCTTCCGCCTCGTATCCTCTTTCCTTCAATTTTCCGGCAATCTCATCCACCATCCGCTTTGTATTGCAGAAAACAAGACTCCTTGCCGGCTGATAGTAATCAATCAGCCTGATCAATGCCTCAGCCTTATCCTTTTTGGCTACCCGGTAATAGGCTTGTTTGATGGCAGACACCGTAATTTCTTTAGGCGTCACCTTGATGTAAACCGCATTTTTCTGGTAAGTTCCTGTAATATCCAGAATTGCCTGAGGCATAGTTGCGGAAAAAAGCGCCATCTGATGCTGCTCAGGCATATCCTTAAGCACTGTCTCGATATCCTCACGGAATCCCATATTCAGCATCTCATCTGCTTCATCAAGCACGATCATTTTAATATAGGCAGTCTTAATCGTATGGCGTCTTAAATGATCCATGACGCGCCCCGGCGTACCCACAATAATCTGTACCCCCTGGCTGAGGGCTCTGATCTGCCTTCCTATATCCTGACCGCCATAAACCGGCAATACTTTAATTCCATTCATATACTTTGTCAGCTTCCGAATTTCTTCCGCCGCCTGCATTGCCAGTTCCCTGGTAGGGCAAAGAATGATTCCCTGGGGTTTTTTCAGCTGGGAATCTACACTCTGAATCATCGGAATTGCAAATGCCGCCGTCTTACCTGTACCGGTCTGTGCCTGTCCAATAATATCCTTTCCTTCAAGCAGCACTGGGATCGCTTTCTCCTGAATTGGCGTCATGGTTTCAAATCCCATCTCTTCCACTGCTTTTAAAATATCCGGATGAATACCGGAATCCCTATATCGTAATTTATTTTCTATTTCTTCTTTTCTTTCTTCCAAACTATTTACCATCCATTCATTCATTCTCATCATTTAAAAACTGTTCTATTATAAACCTTGGACGTGCTTTTGTCTCTAAATAAATCTTTCCAATATATTCTCCCACCACGCCAAGGGAAAGTAAAATCAATCCTCCAATTGCCCATACCGAAACCATTAGTGTTGTCCAGCCTACAATCGTCTCTCCCGTAAAATGGCGGACCAAACTGTAAATCAGCATACCGATGCTGATCAGAAAAATGAAAAACCCAAGCCCTGTTATCATTCTGATTGGTCTTGTACTAAGAGATGTCACGCCTTCCACTGCAAAAGATAACATTTTTCCCAAGGGATATTTACTTTCCCCCGCAAACCGCTCTCCACGTTCATAGTAAACTACATCCGTCGAATAGCCAATCATAGGTACGATGCCCCGCAGGAACAGATTCACCTCGCCGTATTGTGCCAGTCCTTCCAGCGCCCGCTTGCTCATAAGGCGATAATCTGCATGATTGAACACGGTGTTTGCTCCCATCCCATTCATCAGCTTATAAAATCCCTCTGCAGTTATCTTCTTAAAAAAGGTGTCTTTCTGCCGGTTGCTCCGCACACCATACACAATATCTGTTCCATCCAAATATTTATCCACCATTTCATTAATGGCGTTTATGTCATCCTGTAAGTCTGCATCCATGGAAATCACCATATCTGCATGGTCTTTCACCGTCATCAGACCGGCAAGCAGCGCATTCTGGTGCCCCCTGTTCCTGCTCAGATTGATACCTCCAAAAATCTTATCCTTCTGATGCAGTTCTTCAATTAACTCCCACGTTCTGTCTTTTGAACCATCATTCACAAAAATCACACGGCTTCTTGCATCAATCTTTTTTTTCCCAATTAATTCATTTATTTTTTCCCGAAGGCGTGCTGACGTTTCAGGTAATACCTCCTCCTCGTTATAACAAGGAATTACCAGATACAAAACATTTTCCATGAAGACTCTCCTTGCCTGCTTCCAGCATGGAAATCAGCAGCGGCATAACACCACTGCTGATTTCATCAAATGTGCATTATTTTACTTTATAACTCACTATACATGTTTTGAACACTTTTATTTATAATTTACGATCTTGCCGAAATCAGCTTTCAGAGAAGCGCCGCCTACAAGACCGCCGTCAATATCAGGCTGTGCAAAAAGTTCAGCTGCATTAGCTGCATTTACAGAACCGCCGTACTGAATACGAACAGCATCTGCAGTAGCTGCATCATAAACTTCTGCGATACAGTCACGGATTGCTTTACATACTTCCTGTGCCTGCTCTGTAGTAGCTGTCTTTCCTGTTCCGATTGCCCAGATCGGCTCATAAGCGATTACCATGGAAGCAACCTGATCTGCTGTAACATCTACCAGATCAGATTTGATCTGCATACGGATCCAGTCAAGGGTGATACCCATTTCTCTCTGTTCCAGCGTCTCGCCACAGCAAAGAATAGGTGTAAGACCTGCCTCGAATGCTTTCTTTACTTTTTTATTTAAGAGAGCATCGTCTTCTTTAAAGTAATCACGTCTCTCTGAATGTCCGATGATGACATACTTAACGCCTGCATCTACCAGCATGGGTGCAGCGATTTCTCCGGTGTAAGCGCCCTTTTCTTCAAAGTACATATTTTCAGCGCCAACCTCAACATTGGTTCCTTTGACAGCTTCCACTACAGGAACAATGTCGATTGCAGGAACACAGTAAACAACATCTACATCATCAGATTTAACTAAATCCTTCAGTTCTTCACATAAAGCGACTGCCTGGCTGGGAGTCATGTTCATCTTCCAGTTACCGGCTACAATTTTTCTTCTTGCCATTTTCTTTTCTCCTTCATTCATTTTAAGCAATTACTTATCGTCTGCTGCAACTACACCCGGAAGTTCCTTGCCCTCTAAGAATTCAAGGGAAGCGCCGCCGCCTGTAGAAATATGGCTCATCTTATCAGCAAATCCTAACTGATTGACAGCTGCTGCGGAATCGCCGCCGCCGATAATAGTTGTTGCATCTGTCTCTGCAAGAGACTTTGCTACTGCAATCGTTCCCGCTGCAAGAGTCGGATTCTCGAATACACCCATAGGTCCGTTCCATACAACCGTCTTAGCTGATTTAACAGCATCTGCATAAAGTTCTGCCGTCTTGGTTCCGATATCGAGACCTTCCATATCAGCAGGAATCTTATCAGCATCCACTACTTCCACATCAATGGGTCCATCAATAGGATCCGGGAAAGATGTTGCGATTGTAGTATCGATAGGAAGAAGCAGTTTCTTTCCAAGCTTTTCTGCCTTTTCCATCATTTCCTTACAGTAATCAAGTTTTTCGTCATCCACTAAGGATTTTCCGATTTCATAACCCTGTGCTTTTAAGAAAGTAAATGCCATACCGCCGCCGATGATCAGTGTATCACACTTTTCAAGGAGGTTGTTGATTACATTCAATTTATCTGCAACTTTAGCGCCGCCTAAGATTGCAACGAAAGGTCTTACAGGGTTTTCTACGGCATTGCCGAGGAAATCGATTTCTTTCTGCATCAGATATCCAACTGCACATTCGCCGCCTTTTGCACGGATAAATTCTGTAACGCCTGCTACAGACGCATGTGCTCTATGGGAAGAACCAAAAGCATCGCATACATAAACGTCTGCAAGGTCAGCCAGTTCTTTGCTGAATTCTTCGCCGTTCTTTGTCTCTTCTTTTCCGCGGAAACGTGTATTCTGAAGCAGTACCACATCTCCTTCTTTCATTTCTTCCACTGCCTTGGTTGCAGCTTCACCGGTTACGTTATAGTCGGAAACAAAGTTGACTTCTTTGCCAAGCTTTTCGGAAAGTCTCTTCGCAACAGGCGCTAAAGATTCTCCCTCATTCGGACCATTCTTAACTTTTCCAAGATGGGAGCAAAGGATTACCTTGCCGCCGTCTGATAACAATTTATTGATTGTGGGAAGCGCTGCAACGATACGGGTCTCATCTGTAATCTCACCATTTTTAAGAGGTACATTAAAATCGCATCTTACAAGTACGCGCTTTCCAGCAACGTTGATATCATCAACTGATTTCTTATTTAATCCCATGATTATTTCCTCCATTTATTTTTATTAACAAACACTGCCACGCTCCGCGAGCCAGCTTATTGTAAACAAGGGCCCGGTCCCATAAGACCGGACCCTTAAGGCCTTTGTTATTATGCTAATTCAGAGAAGTATTTGATTGTTCTTACCATCTGGCTTGTGTAAGAATTCTCATTGTCATACCAGGATACAACCTGTACCTGTGTATTTCCGTCTTCCATAGGAGCTACCATTGTCTGTGTAGCATCGAAGATGGAACCAAATGTGCTGCCGATGATATCGGAAGATACGATTTCATCTGTGTTATATCCGAAGGATTCTGTAGCAGCAGCCTTCATAGCATCATTGATCTGATCCTTTGTAACCTGTCCCTTAACAACTGCAACTAAGATTGTTGTAGAACCTGTAGGAGTAGGAACACGCTGAGCGGAACCGATCAGCTTGCCGTTCAGTTCAGGAATAACAAGTCCGATTGCCTTAGCAGCGCCTGTTGAGTTAGGAACGATGTTCTGAGCGCCTGCACGGCTTCTTCTCTTATCGCCCTTTCTCTGAGGTCCGTCAAGAATCATCTGATCGCCTGTGTAAGCATGAACTGTTGTCATGATACCGCTCATGATAGGAGCCAGGTCATTTAAAGCTTTAGCCATAGGAGCTAAGCAGTTTGTTGTACAGGAAGCTGCAGAAATAACTGTATCTTCAGGCTTTAATGTTTCATGGTTTACATTATAAACGATTGTAGGAAGATCATTTCCGGCAGGTGCGGAGATAACTACCTTACGAGCGCCTGCTGTAATGTGTGCGCTTGCTTTGTCCTTGGAGGTATAGAAACCTGTACATTCAAGAACAACATCTACCTTTAATTCTCCCCAAGGAAGATTCTTAGCGTCTGCTTCTTTGTAGATTGTGATAGTCTTTCCGTTAACGGTGATGGAATCATCTCCGTAAGATACGCTGTCTGCATATTTGTATTTGCCCTGTGCGGTATCATACTTTAATAAGTGTGCAAGCATTTCAGGACTTGTCAAATCGTTGATTGCTACTACTTCATAACCTTCTGCATCAAACATCTGTCTGAATGCAAGACGACCAATACGGCCAAAACCATTAATTGCTACTCTTACTGCCATTTTAGTTTCCTCCTAAAATTGAATAATTATTTTATATTATTTTGCAATCTTTTAAGATTGACAAAATTTTATCAGCAGGATTATTTTACCTAATTTGTCCCAAAAGTTCAAGATGTAATTGAAAAATAATTGTATTTTACTGGAAATTTTAATTTTCTTTTTATATTTATCTTATTTATTTTACAATCCATTGTATTTTTTATTCAAATTCGATAAACTAAAAACCGGGTTAGCTATTAATTTTTTATCTGACGCATTTTAAATGATCATTATACAAGGAGGCTGTCTATGGCTATCAAAAGCGATTATCATCTGCACACTTCATTTTCAGGGGATTCAACTGCTCCAATGGAAGATATGATTTTAAAAGGAATTGAGCTGGGGCTTACCAGTATGTGCTTTACAGAACATATGGACATGGATTACGTGTACATAAAGCCTGAGGAAACGGGCATGTTTGAGTTGAACACAGATTCCTACTTATATGAACTGGCTAAATTGAAAGAAAAATATTCCGGGAAAATCCAGCTTCTTTTCGGAGTAGAACTTGGCGTTCAGCCCCATCTTCGTCGAGAACTTGCCATCTACGCCAAAAGCTTTGAGTTTGATTTTATTATAGCCTCCTCCCATTTATGCAACAGAAAGGATCCCTATTACCCTTATTTTTATGAGAACCGCACGGATGAGGATGCCTATAGGGAGTACTTTTCCTCTATCCTGGACAATTTAAAAGCCTTTAACAACTTTGACGTTTACGGACATTTGGATTACGTAGTCCGCTATGGAAAAAACAAGGATACGGATTACAGTTATGATCAATACAAGGATATCCTGGATAAAATTTTAAAAACACTGATCGAGAAGGAAAAGGGGCTGGAAATCAACACCGGCGCCATTTCATATGGGCTCCATGATTTGAACCCCTGCACCGGAATTTTGAAGCACTACAGGGAACTTGGCGGTGAAATCATCACGGTAGGCTCTGATGCCCATGAGCCGGGGGCAATTTCCAGCGGGTTTGCACGGGCTGCTGAAATCCTTACTGCCTGTGGTTTTCGGTATTACACTACTTTTGAAAAAAGGACCCCCGAATTTCACCGCATTTAAATCTATGTCTAACATATTACAGGATGGTTCCACCTCCCATAACATATTCACCATCATAGAAAACCACTGCCTGTCCCGGCGTTATGGCACGGACAGGCTTTTCAAATTCTACGTGAACCTCATCCTCTTTCGTCTGATAAGCAATGCACCACTCCCCTTTATGAGCATAGCGGACTTTTGCCCACATTCTATGCGGAACTTTTAAATCTTCTATCCCCATATAATTGATGCAATTGCAGTCAAGTTCCGTCCTGAACACATCACAATTGCTGATTACCACCTCATTCGTCTCTGGACGAAGCTCCGATACGAAAACCGGGTGTCCCATGGAAAGTCCCAGACCTTTCCTCTGCCCTACTGTATAGTGGATAATACCTTTATGAACACCAAGAACATCTCCATTTTCAGATACAAAATTTCCCTCTCCGGGCACCTTATCCGGCGCCTCGTCTGTAATGAAAGCCGCATAATCACCGTCCGGCACAAAACAAATATCCTGACTGTCGGGCTTAGCTGCCACTGGAAGATGATTCTGTCTGGCAATTTCCCTGATTTCTTCTTTCGTATATTCTCCCGCCGGCATCAAAGTGTGGGACAACTGATACTGTGTCAGATTATAGAGTGCATAGGTCTGGTCCTTTTTTGCCGTTACGGAATTGCGGACAGCATATCTGCCATTTTTCAATTCTTCTACTCTGGCATAATGCCCGGTTGCTATATAATCCGCTCCGATTTCTATGCTGCGCGCAAGAAGGGATTCCCACTTCACATATCTGTTGCATGCAATACAGGGATTGGGAGTCCTGCCGGCAAGATATTCAGAAACAAAATAATCCACCACGTTTTTTTGAAATTCTCTTTTAAAGTTCATTACATAGTGGGGAATGCCAAGTATCTGTGCAACTCTTCGCGCATCCTCCACCGCAGACAATCCACAGCATCCTCCGTTTTCCTCATCAAAAATGGGATCTTTATCCTGCCAAATCTGCATTGTGACACCAATCACATCATATCCCTGTTCCTTTAAAAGAAATGCCGCCACAGAGGAATCCACTCCTCCCGACATGCCTACCACTACCTTCTTCATATGTCAATACTCTTCTTCCTCATCATCCTCGTGAATATCCTTTTTAGGCTCCGCCAGTCCTTCTATCTCAATACCATNTTCTTCTGNGCATAATCCCACANTGCNGCATGNATGGCNTCNTCCGCCANNANAGAACANTGNACNTTTACNGGCGGNANTCCGTCAAGGGCTTCCATGACTGCTTTATTGGTCACTGTAAGCGCCTCTTCTATGGTCTTTCCTTTGACGAGCTCCGTTGCCATGCTGCTAGTAGCAACAGCTGCCCCGCATCCAAAGGTTTTAAATTTACAATCCTTTATTACATGATTTTCATCGATATCCAGATAAATCCGCATGATATCTCCGCACTTTGCATTCCCTACAGTTCCTACACCGCTGGGATTTTCTATTTCTCCCATATTTCTGGGATTGGTAAAATGATCCATTACTTTTTCACTATACATAATCTTTTCTCCTCTATGCTTTCTATTGCTTTGATTCCTGTTTTACAAAATCCTCATAAAGAGGCGACATTTGCCGTAACCTGTCTACCACTTCTTTGACTGCATCAACCACATAATCCATTTCTTCCATGGTATTTTCTTCGCTCAAAGTCAGCCGCAGAGATCCATGGGCGATTTCATGAGGCAGACCAATTGCTAAAAGTACGTGAGAGGGATCAAGCGACCCCGATGTACACGCAGAACCGCTGGAGGCACAGATTCCTTTCATATCCAGCATAATTAAAAGAGATTCTCCTTCAATGAATCTGAAGCTAAAGTTCACATTATTGGGAAGCCGGTTTATTCTATCTCCGTTCAGTCTACAGTAAGGAATTTCTTTTTCGATTTTCCCAATCAGATAATCCCTGAGTCTTGATATTTTTTCTGTACGTTCATCCAACTGTGCAAATGCGTGCTCCACTGCCGCTCCAAGTCCCACAATGCCCGGTACATTTTCCGTACCAGCCCTTCTGCTCCTCTCCTGGGCTCCGCCATGAATAAAAGCGCGGATTTTTATCCCTTTTCGGATATACAAAAAACCAACGCCCTTGGGACCGTTAAATTTATGCCCACTGGCACTGAGCATATCAATAGAAAGCGCATCCACATCAATTGGCACATGACCGTATGCCTGTACCGCATCTGTATGAAATAAAATTCCATGTTCTCTGGCAATCCTGCCAATTTCAGCAATCGGCTGTATGGTTCCTATCTCATTATTGGCATACATAATGGAAATCAAAATTGTATCTGTACGGATTGCTTTCTTCAAATCTTCCAGCTTGATTATACCATTTTCATCCACGTCAAGATAGGTGATTTCGTATCCCCTCTTTTCCAGGTACTGACAAGTGTGCAAAATTGCATGATGCTCAATTTTAGAGGTAATGATATGTTTTCCTTTTTCTTCATAACTTTCCGCCGTTGCAATCAGCGCCCAGTTATCAGATTCAGAACCGCCTGCTGTAAAATAAATTTCCTCCGGTTTCGCATGAAGGCTTTCTGCTATGATATCACGTGATCTCGTAATCGCCTGTTTGCTTTCTGCTCCCATTTGATAAATACTGCTGGCATTCCCATATTTTTCTGTAAAATATGGAAGCATTGCATTTACCACCTGTGGAGATGTTTTCGTCGTCGCTGCATTATCTAAATATATAATCTTATCCATAACCGGCTCCTTTCACTATTCCTATCGCATTACTAGGCATTAATCTTTTTAACTATAGCATCCTCTGCATGTTCTGTCAATGCGGGGAATGGCATATATTTATCAATAAATCATGTTACATCAATCATTCACGGCGGTATATATATGTTCACCTCACGTAAAAACAACCCCCTTATAACAGGAACCCTCATTCTGACGGCTACCGGTTTTGTGAGCCGTTTTATCGGATTTTTCTATCGTATTTTCCTATCCCGGCTTTTCGGTGCGGAAGGAATGGGCATTTACCAGTTAATCTCGCCCGTCCTGGCACTTTCCTTTTCCTTGACTGTTGCCGGAATGCAGACTGCAATCTCAAAATATGTGGCAGGGGAAACCATTTCTAAGGACTATCGCTCCTCTGCTATTCATCTGTTTTGCGGTTTTGTCCTTTCCATGACGGCATCCATCCTCTGCACTATTTTAATTTATTGCTGCGCGGACGAAATCGCCGTTCATTTTTTATTGGAACCGCGGACCGCTCCCTTACTGCGGATTATTGCCCTGTCAATTCCAATGGCGACCGTCCATTCCTGTATCAACGGATACTTTTATGGTATACGCAAGACCTCCGTGCCCGCCCTGTGTCAGCTTTCAGAACAGGTCATTCGCGTTGGAAGCGTCTATGTCATATACTATTTCTGCCTAAAATATCATATGACCCCTACAATCAGTTTTGCAGTCGTTGGTATGGTAATCGGTGAAAGCGCTTCGATGCTGGTTTCCCTGATTGCCGTGCGTGCACATTTTTCCCACGCAGTACCCAAAAATTATGGCTCCCTTCTGCCGATTGATTTTCCGTCATACTACGAAGCCGGCAACCGATTGATGAAACTTGCCATACCCTTGTCTTTAAACAGGGTTATAATAAATTTTTTACAAAGCATTGAAGCAATATTCATTCCTAACAAGTTAATGCTATACGGCTATGATAATGCTACTGCCCTCAGTATTTACGGCGTTCTGACAGGAATGTCCCTGCCACTAATATTATTTCCAAGTGCAATCACCAATTCAATCTGCGTGCTTCTTCTCCCTATCGTCTCAGAGGCTGACGCTTCCGACAATGTAGGGACAATAAAAAAAGCCGTACATAAATCCATACGCTACGGCTTTCTTCTTGGAATTTCATTTACTTTGTTTTTCCTGTGTTCCGGTAAATTCTTGGGAAAACTGCTCTATCAAAACAGCCTTGCCGGAAACTTCATCATCGTGCTCAGCTTCCTATGCCCTCTTATGTACATCGCCAGTACACTGGGCAGTATTCTGAACGGGCTTGGGAAAACAGGACTTACCTTTTTCTACAGCATGCTTAGCCTTCTGGTACGCCTCGGTTTTGTTTTCTTTGGCGTTCCCCTTCTTGGAATTCACGGATACCTGTGGGGGCTGCTGGTAAGCCAGACCGTCCAGACACTGCTGTGTATGTTCGCCGTCCGGAAATACCGTTGAAGTCTGGTATGAAGCTGTTCCTATCAATTTTCACGAAGCTGGAAATGTTCTACCATTCCCTTGAGGGCGACTGACTGTGCAGATAATTCTTCGCTGGTTGCGGAAGTTTCTTCCGCTGCCGCCGAGTTGGTCTCAACCACTGCACTGATAGCTTCAAATCCTTTTTCAATTTCTCTTACAGAAAAAGCCTGCTTCTCTGAAGCTGTGCGGATATTAGCAACTGCCGAAACAATGTTGTCCATCTCAGCAATCACGCTGTTTAAGGATTCGGCAGTCTGTTCTGTAATTTCATTGCCTCTTTGTACCTCGCGGATTGATTTGTCAATCAATTCCTTGGTGGTAACAGCAGAATTAGCACTATCCTCAGCCAACTTTCTAATCTGGTCTGCAACTACTGCAAAACCTTTGCCTGCTTCTCCCGCTCTTGCCGCTTCAATTGCTGCATTTAAAGAAAGCAGATTGGTCTGGGATGCAATTTCTTCGATATCTACAATAATGTTACTGATTTCACTGGAAGTAACATTGATGGTCTCCATGGCTGCTGTCAGTTCTTTCATCTTGCCCTGACTGATCTTTGCCTGTTCACCGATTATCTTCGCATTGTTATGTGCCTTTTCTGTGGTTGCTGTGTTTTCCTGAACCTGGTTAGTGACTTCTGTTACTGTCGCAAGTAATTCCTGAATAGATGCTGCCTGGTCAGTTGCTCCCTGTGCCAGATCCTGTGAACTCATCGCCATGTCACTGGAGCCTTTCGCTACCTGATCGGCAGCATTGTCAATGTTTCTCATGGTATCGCTGAATCCCTGAATCAGAGCCAGCAATTCCGTCAAAAGAATCTCGAAATCACCGATATACGCTTCTGGATGCTCGCTTTTCACATTAAAGTTTCCCTTACGGAACTCAGCTAAAATCACTGTCAAATCGGTCAGCAGCGCTTTCAGCATACCTGACGTCTGCCTGAGGCTGTCCGCCAGTGTTCCCAGTTCATTATCCGATTCATATGTAACTTCTACGCTCAAATTTCCTTTTGCAAGATCCTTCACTGCATGATCCATTTCAATCAAAGGGTCAATCAGATTCACTGCAAGGAATTGATATCCTTTCGTGGAAATCACGATAATAATAGCCAATATGATCACACGTAAGCCTATCTGCAAAAATTTATTTCCAATACCAACAATCCCAAAAATCGCAGTCAATTCCGACACTGCAAAAATGGCACACATAATGATAAACAAACGTTTGATCTTCTCCTTAAAACTCTGTTGCTCCTTCATAAAAACCCTCCTGCATATCATATTTTTTCAAAATGACAACCGTGATTTTATTATATCTTTTCCTGTAACATTTTACAATCATTTTTTCTGTTCTTTTTGCGCGAATGAACGTATAATGAAAATAGATTTAGAAGCGCAAAACGCTTCGGAATGGAGGAGAAGATGAAGATACTTTTTATCGGCGGAACAGGCACCATAAGCATGGCAATTTCCAAATTACTTTTATCNCAGGGACATACTCTGTATCTTTTAAACCGCGGCAANCNNAATANCGNNCTTTCGGGAAACCTNGTNGANTTAAAGGCAGATATCAATGACGAAGCTGCCGTCAGCNAACTGATTCATNATCTGACCTTCGACGCAGTGGCAGATTTTATTGCCTTTCATCCCCAGCAGCTNGAACGGGATTACAGGCTGTTNGNATGCAGAACAAAACAATTTATCTACATCAGTTCGGCATCCGCCTATCAGAAACCNCTTTCGGATTTCCGCATCACGGANGGCACGCCTCTTGCNAACCCTTATTGGGAATATTCCAGAAACAAAATCGCAGGNGAAGANTATTTAATGCGTCTTTATCGCGAAACNGGCTTTCCGGTTACNATCGTCCGTCCAAGCCACACNTATTCCGAGCGCTCTGTNCCCCTTGGCGTTCANGGGGCAAATGGCAGCTATTCCNTNCTAAAACGAATGCTGNAAGGCAANCCCGTCATCATCCACGGNGACGGCACNTCTCTCTGGACCNTGACNCATAATTCCGATTTTGCNAAAGGATTTGCNGGGCTGATTGGNAATATACATGCCATCGGAGAAGCGGTACAGATTACCTCTGATGAATCATTGACCTGGAATCAGATTTACCAGATTATCGCGGATGCACTTGGCGTTAAACTGAATGCAATCCACGTTTCCTCGGAATTCTTAGCTGCCTGCGGTCCCTATGATTTTACAGGGAGTTTAATTGGCGATAAGGCAAATACCGTTGTATTTGACAACAGTAAACTAAAAAGACTTGTTCCCGGATTTACCGCCACAGTCCGGGCAGATCAGGGAATCAGAGATACCGTCGCTTATGTCCTCTCACACCCCGAATGCCAGAGGGAAGACCCTGACTTTGACGATTGGTGCGATAAGGTGGCGCGGGCTATGAAACAGGCTGTAAAGGCTGTACAGGGGGATTTGTAGGATAATATGACAAATATGTGAAGGTAGTGATGGCAGATAGGGAAGCAATGTTCAGGGCTTTCCTATCTGCCATTTCAGTAGTTTTGACTTCAGTGTCATTTAGAATAATTTATCAAGAAGGGCTTCGCAGCCTTCCACAATGTCGTTGTAAGTCACATCAAAATTTCCTGTGTACCAAGGGTCGGCAATATCTCTGGTGCTGTCTGCAAACTCAAGGAGTTTGTAAATTTTGTGCTCAGGATCTCCGCCTGTGATTCTCTGCATATTGCGGGTGTTCCAATCGTCCATGCCGATGAGATAATCGTAATTCTCGTAATCTTTTTTGGTCATCTGAACGGCATGATGCGGCACTAGCGGGATGCCTGCCTCACGGAGTTTTCTGACTGTTCCGTGGTGAGGCGGGTTGCCGATTTCTTCTCTGCTTGTTGCGGCGGAGGCGATTTGGAATTGGTTGGATAATCCACGGCGGGAAACCAGGTGGGTCATGACGCTCTCGGCCATGGTGCTGCGGCAGATGTTGCCGTGGCACACAAATAATATCTTAATCATGTTAATTTTTCCTCCTAAAAAGCTCTGATTTGCCGTGTTTTGGCACGATTTGCGAGGTTTGAAATTTCCGTCAAGTTTGTTAAAAATGTAACAAAAATGCCAAATCGGGGCAAAACGGGGCAAATTGATTCCGTCAAACGTAGT
>JAAUZD010000030.1 GCA_014804785.1 Lachnospiraceae bacterium | reverse complement strand
TTTCGGCATGCATATCATTCATTTCGGTATGCATATCATTCATTTCGGTATGCATGTCATTCATTTCGGTGCGCATGCCATTCATTTCGGTATGCATGTCATTCATTTCGGTGCGCATGCCATTCATTTCGGCATGCATATCATTCATTTCGGTATGCATGTCATTCATTTCGGTATGCATATCATTCATTTCGGTATGCATGTCATTCATTTCGGTGCGCATGTCATTCATTTCGGTATGCATTTTAGTGATTTCTTCCTGCATACAATCCAGGCGGTTAAGTATCAATTCAGTATCCGTCATAGCATCTCCTCCTTTCTCCAAGTAATTACCCCTTTGTTCGTAAAATTGCGGTTCGAACAAAAAGAAGTGTAATTCCATACTACTGGAAAAAAGCATCTGTGTCAACCTGTTTTTTGTTCCATAATTTAATGTTTTTTTGAACACTCCAGCTATGCATTATTCTTCATCTGCCAATTCAATATCCATAATACATTCAAATTCATCCACACACTCAAGCTGATTTTTTTTAATTTTATCGTGTGCAAATGACAAATAAAACATCTGTATACGTATTCTGTTATCTTTATAAAGATCAATTACAGTATTCAGTTCCGGGGAACAGAATAATCCAAACTTTCTTATGATATCCGCTTTAAAAAATTTATTCCATAATACGCCAAAATAAAAGTTTGCAGGCGCTTTCATCATATATTCCGCATATTTCATACGAGTAATAACCGCATCGTTCTCAATATGTCCTTTTGAAAAAATGTGCCGCCCACGCACTCTGTAATAATCTAAGATTACCACATCCCCCATAGGTAACCGCCGTTTTTACAAATTCCTTCGTTGCCTGCTTTCATTCCATGCAGTATCGGTGGTGGGCACACTCCTTCAGGCATAAGTCCCCTGTTTACTGTGCCAATTCCATAATGGAAAAACACCTGAAACATTTAATGAACTTCCATGGGGAGCCTCTGGAAATCCACATGTTCTGGCATCCTAAAGCCTACAGCTAAGTCGGCGCTTGTTTTCTTACCGCCCTGCTGAAAATCTGCTTTGCACCATCAACCAAGCATTTCTCCTACAATTTTATTTACAAGACTTCCGTCTGCCCTGCCCTTTACCCTAGGCATAAGTTCTTTCATCACTTTACCCTTGTCTTTGCCTGACGGCTCTGTAATTCCAAGCACCTCAAAGACTTCCTTTACCTGTGCGCGAATGTTTTCCTCGCTCATCTCCTCAGGCGCAAATTCCTGATAAACCGCAAGCCTGATTTCACAGGCTTCTTTGATATCTGTCCGTTCTGCCGGAGCCAGTTCCATGGTTTCCCTGGTTTGTTTGATTTCTTTCTTGACCACTTCGTATTCTTCAGCCTGTGTCAAGTCCGCGCGCTTATCAATCGCTTTGTTCTTAAGCGCTGAAAGCAGCATGGAAAGTGCATCCTTTCTGTCCTTATTCTTGTTTTTCATTGCCTCCATCATCTGAGAGCGTACTTCATCGATCATGCTCATTGTCATTCCATCCTTTCTTTATATGCATTTTATTTTTCTCAATCTCCCATGCTGCTATATTGAATAATCAGCATCTCCACACTCATATAATCATTGAGCCTTCCCATCTTGATTGCCTCTTCCGCCGCCACACAATCTTCCACTGCCTCCCGTATTTCCTGGGTCTTAAAACGTGAAGCCTGAATCACATATTTCCCTGCAATGAATCCCGGCAGTCCAACTTTTTCCCCAATTGCCTTATTTTGATACCCTTTTCCCTTTAGTTCCTTTACCTGCAACAGGAGGTTGAATTGTCTGGCAATCAAAAACAGGATCCGCATAGGCGGCTCCTTTTGTGCCAGCAACTCATAATAAAGCTCCAATGCCTGCTTTTGCTTTTTATCGGCTATCGCATTTACCATATCGAAAATGTGATTGCCGATTCTTTTTGTACAGATTTCCTCAATATCTTTCTCTGTAATGGCTTCCTTATCCATACAATAACAGAAAAGCTTCTCTGTTTCTTTCCGGATATTTTCCATGTCTGTGCTGGTTTTTTCCAAAAGGAACTGTAGGGCGCTTTCTGATATTCTCTTATTTTCCTTCTTCACCATTCCCAGTATCCACTTCTTCAAAGTGCTTTCATCCTGGATGGCAAATTCTACCGCGCAGCCTTTAGAGGAAGCAGCTTTAAATAAACGGCTCCTTTTGTCCACCTCTGCCTCAACAAATATAAAAAATGTGGTGGATGCCGGAGCTGCCAGATACTCTGCAAGCTGTTCTCCTCCACTTTTGAAAAACCCGCTGTTTTCCAATATGATCAGCCGCCTCTCAGCAAAAAAAGGAAGTGTTTCTGCCTGATCTATGACTTCGCCTATGGAAATATCCTTTCCCTCATAGTAATGATAGTTCATATTATCATCACCTATAATGGCATCTTTAAGTCTGTCTCTGTATTGCTTTCTCAAGTATGCTTCCGCACCGTAGAGAAGGTAAATCTGATTAAATTGTCCTGATTTTATATCCTGGGTTAAACGCTGCATAATCTTCCCTGCTTCTGTGCAATAATCATTATAAGTATATCACAAATGATTGCATATTACATTGAAAATTTCCTTCCCCTCTCCTTGAACATTGTTGATATCACTGGTGTATGATGATAAAATGAAAACAATTCTATGAAAATTTATTCTAAAAAAATAGAAAGAAGGTATATCATGGCTAAAAGGATGTTGGACTGTTACGCTTCAGATTTTGAGAAGTATACAAAGGTGGATTTATTGGAATCTATTGCGAAAAGTGAGGGGCGGGTGATTGCCTGTGAGACGATAGGGTCAATACAGCCAATGCTGGGTGATGTGACAAATGCAGAGTTTGTATCGGCAATGGGGGCTGATATTCTGCTTCTGAATATGTTTGATGTGAAAAATCCAAAAATTCAGGGATTGCCGGAGGTAAATCCTGAGGATACTGTACGACTGATCAAACAGTTGACAGGACGTCCTGTGGGGATTAATCTGGAGCCGGTAGATGCCGGGAAAGAAGGGGAGACTTCTTCTCTTTGGAAAATGTCGGAGGGGCGGCGGGCTACTTTGGAAAATGCGCGGCGCGCCTATGAAATGGGCGTGGATATGATTCTTTTAACGGGCAATCCGGGGATGGGTGTCAGCAATGAAGGGATTGAAAAGACACTGTCCCTATATCGGGAAAAACTTGGTGACAAGATGATACTGGCTGCCGGAAAAATGCATGCTGCCGGTATTCTTGAGGAATCCGGGGAGCATATTATAACCAAAGAGGATGTAAAACGGTTTCGGAAGGCTGGCGCTGACATCCTGCTTTTCCCTGCTCCTGCCACTGTCCCGGGCATCACTGTGGAATATATAAGAGAACTTGTCACTTATTCTCACTCCCTGGGTGCTCTGGCAATGACAGCAATCGGCACTTCACAGGAAGGTGCCGATGTAAACACCATCCGTCAGATTGCTCTGATGTGCAAGATGACCGGAACAGATATCCACCATTTAGGTGACACCGGCTACACCGGAATGTCCCTGCCAGAGAATATCCAGGCATATTCCATTGCCATACGGGGGCTGCGTCATACCTATCACCGGATGGCTGCTTCTATCCATCGCTAAACTATATCACTGAATTCCTGACCGGAAGGGACCCCCACCCTCCGGCACCAAACTGGATAAATTCTTCCTCATGATGTAAAAGACTCTACAATCACCTTGCCCTTTCTATATCTTATGGTAATCGCTCCACTTTCCTTGGTTTGATAGATATGGCAGCCTGCCTCCGTAAGACGCTCAAGTAATTCTTCATGGGGATGACCGTAAGAGTTGTTTTCTCCCACAGAAATCAGCGCGATATCGGGTGATACTGTCTCAAGGAATTCTTCTCCTGTAGAATATTTCGAACCGTGGTGTGCCACTTTCAGAACTGTTGTCCTGCCTTCTTTTTCTTCTTTCTGTAGCAACTGCGTCAGTTTATGTTCCCCTTCTCCTTCTACATCTCCTGTAAGCATCACACTGAAATTGCCGCTGGTAAGCGCAAGTACCGTAGAATATTCATTGGCATCCTTCGTCAGATATCCCTTCTCAGGATGTAGGCAGGTGATTGTCAGCCCGTCATCTTCAATTTTCTGACCTCTGCTGATATAGGAAACAGGAATGCCTGCCTTAGCTGCAATCTGCTCCAGTTCCAGATATGCCTCTTCCTTTCCATCCACCGCAATATCAGGCAGCACAAGATGTTTAACTGCAATTCCCTGTAATTCGCCGCTTTCCATTAATTCCTTGATGCCATTGCAATGGTCTTCATCCGGATGGGTCACAAACACTGCCTCCAGACAGGAAATTCCCTGTGACTTTAAGAAAGGAATAATCCGATATTCTCCAACATGATTGACAGAGGAACTGCCTCCATCAACCAAATAATTTTTTCCATAGCCATTTTCAATGCAGATACAGTCTCCCTGTCCTACATCCAGAAAAGTTATATTGATTCCTGCCCTCGTTGGAACCATAATCAGGAACACCGCCGTCGCCGCTATCCCCCATCTAATGAGAAGATTTCCCTTTTTCCTTAAAACAATAAGTAAGAGAAATACTAGGAGGTAAATCGCAATCTGCCATTTTTCCGGTCTGCCACATGTGAGAAGATTCCCCGGAAGTGTATCGCAGATTCCGCAGGCTGTTTCATATATTCCAAGAATTCCCTTAATCAGCAATGCAAAGGGCAGCACAGCCGGCGGGTATAAAATACCGCACGCCAAAAGAAGCAGACCTGCTGCCATCAAAAAACTCATTAAAGGAATCACCAGCAGATTCAGTAACACGGAGTAGACCGGAAATTGATAATAAAACCACAAATAAACCGGCAATGTGATGACCATCATGCCCAAGCCGCCAAACACTTTTTTTACTGCCGGATTCTTCATCCTTTTTCCTTCTGTAAGCGCGGGAAGAATCAGCCCAATTCCTAATACACACCCGAAAGAAAATATAAATCCGCTGTGCCTCAGGTAAAGAGGCTGACTTACGAGAATCAGAACCGCAGCCACCGCAACCGCTGTCAGCATATCATACGTGCGTTCCAACATGACAGCTCCCATCTGTAAGGAAAACATAATAACAGCGCGGACTGCCGATACGGAAAACCCGGTCATCACGCAATAAAAAAGCATTGCAATCACTGACAAGGCGGCGGCAGTCTTCATTGGAACTGTGCATTTTCTTAACATACGGTACAACACCATTCCAAGCATGGAGATATGAAGCCCTGAAATAGCCAGAATATGTGCAATTCCATTTCTTTGATAAAGTGCCTTAAGCTCCTTATCCATTCCTCCTTTTTCCCCAAGCAGCATTGTCTGCATCACCGTCGCCTCCCTCTCGGGAAGACTCTCGAAAAGTTTTTCAGACAGGAAGCTTCTGATTTGGTATGCTGTTTGTGTAAATCCATTATAATTTTGTGATTTTGCTGAAATAACCGCCTGATTCAGGCGATAAGAGATTCCCAAGATCTGATAATAAGAATATGCATCAAATTGTCCAGGATTAGATGCGCGTTCAAAGCTTGTAAACTTTCCTGTAATTCTTATGACACTTCCCATCTCCGGCTCTTTTTGTCCGGATTTCAAATAGCAGATTACCTTTTGCGCGCCGGGTTCATCACGCACCTCTTTTTGCTCCCTGCCATTATCGGAAATAAGCTTTAAATACAGCACCGTCACTGGTCCGTTGGTCTGCCTGACGATTTCCTTCTTATATACCTTTCCCTCCACAGTAATCATTTTCCCTGCATATGCACTGTAATCCAGATATGGCGCAGGTTTCATACTCACGATAAGATATATGATAAGGGAAACCACCAGGCAGGCAAACCCAAGCGGGCGTTTTACCATACTTATACCTTTCCCACATGAACCTTTCCCATGCTTCCCGCACAGGAACAGGCTCAAAAATGTATTTAAATTATATTAAGGTTACTATTCCACCAGCTCCAGGTTTCTCTCGAACACCGTGGAAAAACTGATATTTTCTTTATAATTTACATTGGTATCACCGTTTATGGATATCTGAACTTTATTCACATTAGAAAGCTCCACCAACGAATTTGTAAGAGAATAAATTGCCACATCCGAAGTCACATTATAAATCTGCGTCAGAAATGCGCTGTCCAGATTCACATAGCAGATGCCGTCCTTCACATTGACGCTGACAATCTTGGTATCCGGATTGATGACCGGAAATACCTTTTCTTCCTTATCAGGTCCTGCAATCAGTTGTTCCACCACAAGTCTTTCCATTGCAATATTACTATTGTAGACCACCGTTCTGCTTACTGCCTTAAGCCCATCTCCATCTTCATTTGCAAAATACAAAGTCAGCTTTACCTTTTCATAGGTATTGATTTCATTACCTGCGTTGTCGATGAACATATCTGCATTCATGATTCCAATAACTGTACCGGATGCATCCGTCAATGGTTCTGACTTGATTTGGAAAGTAACATACTGTATTCCCTCAATCTGCGTCAAGGTTCTTACGATTGCCGCACGTACCAGCACCTCCGTGGTAACTGGCTGTCGCTTGTAATTTTCGTCAAAAATAAGCGTCAGCTGATCCTCTGCAATGCTATAATCCAATAAATTGAAATCGCCGGATAACGGTGCTTTATATTCCAGCTTTCCTGAAACAGTACCCAACTGCTCTAAAAGTTCCAAAATCAATGCTTCCTTATCAGTAGTCTCTGTTTCATATTCCTGAGGGTAAATTCCCGTTTCATCGTTATTTTCATAGTATACTCTGTACGTCCGCCCCAGATCCGGCTTATTCTGCCGTCCACAGGCACAAACCACTATGAGCAACAGCCAAAATAAGAGAATAACCTTTCCCCTTTTTTTCAATATCATTCCACTCTCCTTATAACAAAGCCCTTGTAAGCGGTATCTTTACCGTAAATGTCGTTCCTTCTCCCTCCACGCTGTCTACCTTGATCGACCCTCTGTGGAGCATCACCGCACTTCTGGTAATGGCAAGTCCTAATCCTGTACCACCGATTTCCCTTGAATGCGACTTATCCACTCTGTAGAAACGTTCATAAATCTGGTTTATTGACTCCGCCGGAATACCAATTCCGGTATCCGCCACTTCTACCGTAAAGAACTGATGATCTGCGTCCAGCGTCACATCCACTTTCCCCTGCTCCCGGTTATACTTAATTGCATTTTCGACTAAATTAGTCAATATCAGCGACATCTTTACCTCGTCCACTTCTGCTATGATCACGCGCTTACTGATCAAAGTCACCTCAATGTTATTTTTCCTTGCAATAGGACGAAGCCTCTTTAAAATGATTTCAGCCAAATCATTGATGTTGATTACGCCTATATTTAATTCTGCCGCAGACTTGTCCAGCTTTACCAGTGCAAGCAGGTCGTTGATGATTTTGTCTTCTCTCTCGATTTCTTCTGCGATATCCACCATGAATTCATGATAAAGTTCTGCCGAAACATCCTGCTGTGCCAACAGGGAGTCAGCCAGTACTTTGACAGAAGTAATCGGCGTCTTTAACTCATGGGACACATTTGCTACAAATTCCTTTCTGGAATCATCCAGCGCTTTCATCCTTTCAAGAAGGCTGTTAAAGGAATCCACAATGTGCTCTGTTTCCAGATAATCCGGCACGGAAACAGGGTCATTGGTATATCCCTCCTTCACTTCGCTGATTGCCTTTGAGATCCGGTCAAAAGGCTTGATCAGGATCTGCGCCAGAACAAGGGCAATGGCAAAAATACAGAAAACCATAATAATCTCAACGATAAGTGCCTTCCGGTTCAATAACTCCATAGTATTTACAATACTGTCCGTAGAGACACTGGTAAGCATCACCCCTCTTACCACTTCCGTTCTTTCCGGCACTTCTGCAGTTGCCATCTGTGCAGACACCGTTTCCACGATTGGAACCGTAATCTCAATGAATCCATTGACTGCATCATAATTCACCGTATTAATGCCTTTCATGCATCGGATGACTTCTTCGGATACAATCGTTTTGCCTTCACTGATTCCATAAGTGTCCTTCACCACTTTCAGATTCCCATTGATGATAAGGACCCGTCCATTGTACAGATTCGAAATCTGTTCAAGCTCTGCACCTATCACCTCCGACGAGGCATCCTGCAGATAATTGTATGTAATCAGGTGATTTGCAATGATTCTAAGCTGCGTCTGTACATCAGAGGTCCGTACATCCACCGCACGGCTTTCATAATTTTCCAAAATGCCCACACGCACAAAGATACTGGGAATACTTCCCATAAGAAACATAATGATAAACAGGCGGACCTTAAGGCTCCGCCATATTTTCAAATTTTTAAGAATTGCTTTTATATCAGCCATAATCGGCACTGCCTTTCAAATCAGCTTTTAATGGGCTACGCGAAATAATACCCCACGCCCCATTTTGTATGCACATATTTAGGCTCTGAGGGATTCTGTTCAATCTTCTCTCTCAGTCTTCTGATATGTACATCCACGGTTCGGACATCCCCCGGATAATCATTTCCCCATACCAGCTTCAGCAGGTTCTCCCTGCTATATACCTTATTGACATTAACGACGAGCAGTTCTAATAATTCAAATTCCTTTGCAGTCAGATTGATTTCCTTTCCTGCCACATAAACTCTTCTGCCATCACAATCAAGTCTCATGTCTCCGCTCTCAATCACCTTTGCCTTTTCCTTTGGTTTAGGCGAAGTACGCCTTATTATGGCTTTGATTCTTGCCTTGACTTCTAAGATATTAAAAGGTTTTGTAATATAATCATCTGCGCCGTATTCCAGACCCAGAATCTTATCCATATCTTCTCCTTTTGCAGTTAACATGACAATCGGGACACTTGAAAATTCCCTGGTCTGCTGACAGACCTCAAATCCCGTAAGTTTGGGAAGCATGACATCCAGCAAAATAATATCATACTCCTTGCTTCTGATCATCTCCAGCGCCTCCTCGCCGTCATACGCACAGTCCACTTCCATTCCATCCTGCTCTAAGCTGAAACGTATTCCCTTTACAATCAGCTTTTCGTCATCTACAACCAGCACTTTTTTTGCCATATTATCAACCCACCTTATTTTGCATGACTACACGGTAATGCTGTCTTTTATCTTTTCAAACAGCCCATCCTTTATCCCCTCAACGTTCATGATATCTTCTTTCGCTTCAAACGGTCCATTCTTCTCCCTATAAGAAATAATGCTTTTTGCTTTGGTGCTCCCAACACCCGGAAGCGTGCACAAAAGTTCTTCTCCTGCAGTATTGATATTTACCAGAAGATTTTTTTCATCCGCACTGTCACTGCCGGAAGTATCCCAATTGTTCATCATGCCCGTTTCTTCTACCTCTGCCTCAGTCGGTATATAAATTTTCATACCATCCGTAATCAAATCCGCCTGATTCAAGTAATCCCGGGCCGCATCTTCACGAAACCCTCCTGCCTTTTCAACCGCCTGATAAATGCGGCTTACCCCTTCAAGCGTATAAACGCCCGGTTCTTTTACTGCACCGCAGATATGTACCACACAGTATTTCATAGCATCAGTTTCCCTGACGCTGTCATCAACTGCATTAGACGGCTTTTCTGTTCCTTCCGGCATCCCGTCTATTTCCATTCCAGTCTCCTGTGATGCTGCATCTGATTCCCTATCAGTGACAGGAAGGAGCAGCAAATTCTCCTGCTCCTTTTCCTTCTTTTCACAACCTAAGACCATACAGAAAAATACCAGTAAAATTCCTGCTGCCAGTCCATAATTTCTTTTCATCGTTATCTCCTTTCTGTTACACAATATTTTGTCATACAGAAAGCCCCTTATAACGATACCATTTTATTGTAAAATAAATCGGAGGGATTGACAAGCCAAATATTCATGATTTTTATTCCCATTTGAAAATCACGATTCCCGCTATCGCTACCACCATCCCAATGATTTTTCTCCATTCGAGAGGCTGTTTTTCCACGCCGAACAACCCCAGCAGTTCAATTATATAAGCTATGATAAGCTGGGCAATCACAATCAGCATAACTGCCCTTGCAGGTCCTAGCATCTCCATGCTTTTGATCACGGTATATGTGATGAACGCCCCTATGGCGCCTCCCAACAGCATATACTTTGGTTCCACCTTAAACAATGTTCCAAAGGAGGACCGGTCTGTAAGAAGCCATGCGCCCAGGCAGACTAAAAGCGCCGTAAACTGAACAAAGGCGTTGGCAACCCAGATTCCGGAAGTCTTGGTCACCTGCGTATTGAACACGCCCTGAATGCTCATCAGGGCACCCGAAATAAGTGCAATAAAAAATCCAATCATATGAGCCTCCTTAACACTTTTCGTTAATTCATGATGCCCATATGATTGGAAAATTATTCATAAAGTTAATTGGATGCCATTTTTTACTCTTCTGTCTCTTCCTGCGTATCGGCTTCTCCATCCAGATACTCTGCCTCTGCCTCTTCCTCCTGCTCCCCAGATTCTTCCAAATATTCTTCCTGGTAGGCTGCGCCAGTCACCTGTGACATAATCTGCTCTGACAACTCCTTCAGCTTTTCGTTGGCATCCGCTCCGTTCCAAATCTGTGAAAATACAACTTCCAGCTTTACCCAGAAATTGCTGGTTTCGATCATCTTAGGCATTGATATGGATTTTTCATACTCCTCAGCAAATTTGTCAAGCGGTTCATATCCATAATCTACTCCCTTCGCTGCCGAAACCTTTCCCGTCCTTGCATACAGAATATCATTATACTCGGCGGTCAGGAAGTAAGCAAAGTCGTTGGCTGCCTCCTTGTTTTCCGAATAGCCGTTTATGACCACGCAGCTTGTCATGGACAGTGAGCGTGTCTGCCTGTTTTCATCTATGTCCGGCGTCAGCGTAATATCATAATCATATTCAAACAAGCCATCTTCCTTCGCCTGCTCCAGCTTGAATATCGCATCTGTGGTAGCCATCGTAAATACCATCTTTCCGGCCATAAATTCATCCAGTATCGCTTCATATTCACTATCACTGGTATCAATGGAAAAGAACTGATTCAATTCCTGATAAACGCGCAGACTTGCAATCGCATCCAAATTGTAGATATCGATCTGTGAAGTATCCCATCCAGCTTCTCCGCCCATTTTGATGGAATTTCCTACAAAAAAATAATTGTAGAAAATGTCTGTGACATCCCACTTAAAAACGCCTTCTACCTGCTCGGGTGCATCATAATTATCTGCAAAGGATTCGATATCCTGAATCGTAGCAGGGAGTAGCTGCTGTACTCTTGCTGCAATCTGTTCTTCCGTAAACACTGCATCCTGCGCGGTCTCTGTCTCTTGTGTCTGCCCTTCTTCCCCGGCTTCCTCGATTCTCTCCTGCGCTGCTTCCCCCTCCGCCTGATCGGCTTCCGCTTCCAGCTGGCTCTTTGCCATATCTTCCAGATAAGTTTTATTGTACAGCAGCGAGCTGGTCTCAAAGTAAAAAGGATATCCGACAACCTTATCTTTATAGGATGCTGCCTGCAGCCCTGTTCCTATATAAGCCTCATCCAACATAACATCATCCTTCGGTTTCACCTCACTTGCCAGACCTGCAAGGCATGCCTTTTCAAGTGAATCATGACTGATAATATATAAATCCGGTGCGCCGTTTTCTAATGAGGTCTGGTTGATTCTCTCAAGATATTCCAAACCGGATTCCAAAACCGGTACAATACGCACATCATGGGTCTCATTATAAGTAACTGCTGCACTGCTTAGGTAAGAAGTAAGCGTTTCATCTGTATACCACAGATAAAGAGTCTCTTTTCCCCCTGTAAACACCGTATCCTTCTGCTTTTCACTCACTTGCCTGCCTGATCCGGCAACGGCGATGGTAATTACTGCGGCTATGGCAATTGCACCAACTGCTGTAAGTCGTTTTTTCAGACTCATTTTTTACTCCATTTCTATTCTGCATCCAGACAGGCCTTTAAAATTGCTGTCATTTCATCTACATGTTCCTTTGTGATGATAAGGGGAGGCACAAAACGGATGATATCTGTTCCTGCATTGATGAGAATCAATCCTCTCTCAAGCGCTTTCGTGATGATATCCCCTACCGGTCTGTTAAATACAAGTCCCTGCATCAGCCCAATGCCGCGTCTGGTTTCTATACAATCATATTCCCTGACAAGTTCATCCAGCTTTTTCTCCAGATAAGCCCCTGTCTTAATCACATTATCTATTATATGGTTCTCCTCAAATAAATCAAGTACAATATTTATAGCAGCGCCTGCCAGTGGATTTCCGCCGTAGGTGGTGCCGTGATCGCCGCTTGTAAGGGAATTTGCCCCCACCTTTTCCGTCATCAGGAATGCTCCCACTGGAATGCCGCATCCTAATGCCTTGGCTGTGGTCATGATATCCGGCTTAATTCCATATCTCTGCCATGCATACATATAACCGGTACGCCCCATGCCGCACTGGATTTCATCCAGAATAAGCAGGATATCCTTTTCCTCACAGAGCGCTTTCACCTGCTTCATAAAATTTTCCTGCGCAGGATGAATGCCGCCCTCTCCCTGCACCGTCTCAAACAGAATCGCACAGGTTTTGTCATTCACCTGGTTAAGCACGCTATCAAAATCATTCATTTGGGCAAACCGGACATTTCCAATCATCGGCTCAAAAGCTTCCCGGTACTTGGCATTACCTGTTACCGACAAGGCTCCAAAGGTCCGTCCATGAAAGGAATGCTCCATTGCAATGATCTCATGATCCTTCCTTCCGTCCTTTAAATAAGCATACTTACGGGCTGCCTTTATGGCTCCCTCTACAGCCTCGGCGCCGCTGTTGGTAAAAAAGACCCGTTCCATGCCGGAAACCTCTTTTATCTTTTTTGCCGCCTCGATAGCAGGAACATTGTAATAGTAGTTGGAAGTATGAATCAACTTGTCAATCTGTGCTTTCAAAGCATCATTATATTTTTTATTATTATAGCCTAATGCAAATACCGCAATCCCTGCACAAAAGTCCAGGTATTTTTTTCCCTCAATATCATAAAGGTATACGCCGTCTCCCTTATCCAAAACCACCTGATAGCGGTTGTAAGTATGCAGCAGCGCCTTTTCAGCGTCATCAATATACTGTTTCATCGTTTCCATCTTTCTTTTCAAACCTCTCTTTTAATCGTTCTGTTCACAAAGCTGCCTGTCTTCATCCCTGAGAATCATAGTTCCCACACCTTCATTGGTAAAGATCTCAAGGAGCAGACAATGCAGAATACGCCCATCCAGAATATGCACTCTGTTGACACCGTTTTTCACTGCGGAAGTACAATTTCCCAGCTTCGGAAGCATACCGCCGCCAATCAGCCCGCCTTCAATAAGAGCATCCGCATCGGATACCGTGATTCTGGGAATAAAGGAGCTTTTATCATTAATGTCCCTATAAAGCCCCTCGATATCAGTAAGAAATACCAGCTTATCCGCTCCTACCGCCTTTGCAATGGCGCATGCCGCATCATCTGCATTGATGTTATAAGTGGCAAATTCATCATCCAGCCCTATGGGTGCGACAATGGGAAGAAAGTCCTTTTCCAGAAGGTCATACAGGATTTTTGGATTGACATTTTTGATATTCCCTACAAAACCAATGTCCTCGCCATCCGAATATTTTTTCTCCACACTGATAAAACCGCCGTCCTTGCCGCTGATTCCCACTGCTCTTACACCAAGTTCCTGTACCATAGTGACCAGCCTCTTGTTTACCCTGCCAAGCACCATCTCTGCAATTTCCATGGTCTCCTCATCCGTCACCCGAAGCCCGTTCACGAATTTTGCTTCCTTACCTACCTTGCCTACCCAGCGGCTGATTTCCTTGCCGCCGCCATGAACGATAATAGGTTTGAATCCTACCAGCTTAAGCAACGTCACATCCTTGATGACATTTTTCTGCAGTTCTTCATTGCTCATGGCTGAACCGCCGTACTTGACCACAATGATCTTACGGTTGAATTTTTGTATATATGGAAGCGCTTCAATCAGTACCTCCGCTTTTTTTAATACTTCCTGTATATCTTTGCTCATTTTTTCCTCCCTTTTCTACTCTAAATCATCCAACAGCCCTAGCTTCTATAATCCGCATTGATTTTTACATAATCATAGGTAAGATCACATCCCCATGCGGTTGCTGTCTCATTTCCCATCTTCATGTCAGCTAAAATAGTCACCTCCGGTTCTGACAAAATCCTGCTTGCTTCTTCCTCACTGTAATTAGTAGATATCCCATCTTTGCAAACCTGTATCCGCCCGGCTTTGCTCTCAAAGAAAAGTTCTATTTTGTCCGGGTCAAAGGAAACTCCCGAATATCCCAGCGCACAGATCATCCGCCCAAAGTTTGCGTCATGTCCATAGATTGCTGCCTTGGTTAAGTTGGAGCATACAACGGATCTGCTTAATCTCCTTGCATCTTCCTTGGTAGCTGCACCAATCACCTTTGCTTCCAAAAGAGCGGTAGCTCCTTCGCCGTCACCAGCCATCATCTTAGCAAGGGTTTCGTTTATGTAATGAAGCGCTTCCTTAAATGCTTCATATTCCGGCGTGCCTTCCTTAATTTCCTCATTTTCAGCCATGCCGTTTGCCATCACCAGAAGCGTATCATTGGTGGAGGTGTCACCATCCACAGAAATCATGTTAAATGTGTCGGCTACATCCTCTTTGACCACTTTAGTCAAAGCCTCTTTTGAGATGACTGCATCAGTTGTTATAAAGGCAAGCATCGTGCACATATTCGGATGAATCATGCCGGAACCTTTACTCATACCGCCTAATGTCACTTTGATACCATTAAGGTCAATCTCTACAGCAACCTGCTTAGAACGTGTATCAGTCGTCATGATTGCCTCCGCCGCCTGCCTCCCCGCATCTATGGTATCGTTCTTGGTCTTGGCGAGTTTCTCGACCCCTGCCTCTATCCTGTCTATAGGCAGCTGCATTCCAATCACACCGGTAGATGCAACCAATATTGACTCCTCCGGTATATGAAGCACTGCGGATGCCCGCAATGCCGTTCTCTTGCAATATTCATAGCCTTCTTTGCCTGTGCAGGCATTTGCAATTCCTGCATTCACAATCACAGCCTGCCCGAAGGGTGATTCCTCCACCACTTTTTTGTCCCACAAAACCGGAGCAGCTTTCACCACATTGCTGGTAAAGGTTCCTGCCAGCACGCAGGGCTTCTGACTGTAAATAAGCGCCATGTCCTTTCTATCCTTATACTTAATCCCAGCCTCAACACCTGCTGCCTCAAATCCTTTTGCTGCGGTCACGCCGCCTGTCCTTATCTTCATGTTCTCCTCTTTCCGTGCCCCCGGGCACTAAAAAAATTATTTGAATCTGTATTTGCCTTTTCCCATTCCCCTGACAGGTTCAATCAACTCTGCTGATAATAATTTCTTTAACAATGCAGACGCTGGAGATTTGGAAATGCCAAGAATACTCATGATATCTCCCCTGCCAAATACCTCATTGACTCCATATTCTCTATATATTTTTTCTATGTTCATCAACGTCTTTCCAGAAAATCCTGCTGACTGCAGATTACTTTCAAACATACTGCGGGCATCAATGTCCTGTTTCTGTGTTTCAATGTCCTGTTTTTGCGCCTCAATGTCCTGTTTTCGTGCCTGAATGTCCTGTTTTTGCACGATTTCAAAAAATCCGCTGATGTGCATATATCTATTGCGAAGTTCATTTTTTTCATTTAAAAGCAGATTCCTCAAAAATAATTCCAAATATTCCCTTGTCTCATGAATGCCTGCTTTCAAATTATTGTAGTTGGCACGCACTAATGCATTTCTGAAGTACCATGCATTTTCCGCAAAAATATCATTCGTAACGTCAAATCCCAGCGTGCGCAGATATTTTATAAAGAAAACTGCCGTCGAACGCGTATTACCCTCTGCGAAAATGTGAATCTGCCACAGCCTTGACACAAAGACTGCCAGATGCTCTATCATCTGCGCTATAGATAAGCCTCTGTAGCTAAACGCCCGCTCTACCTCAAAATCATATTCTAAAGTTGCCTTCAATTCGCCTGCGCCGCCGTATATTACCGTATCTCCATCCAATATCCATTCCTTTTTTGTAATATTATAATCCCTGAATTTTCCTGCATGGGGATATATTCCCTCAAACAATCTGCCATGAATTGCCAGATAATATGTGGGTGAAAAAGTAAATGCCTTTTCTGAGAGAATCTGGGCAATCCTGGCAGAAACCTTGTCCGCCTCTTCCGTGCGTTCTTCCGGCTCCGCAGGGTTTTCCTCATAATAGCGCTCAATCAGCTCTTTCGCCTGCTCAATCGAGATTTCTCCTTCGATATTTCTTTTAGCCGTTTTTATTAAATATTCTGAAGCTTCCAGTCCATCCACTGCCTGCAGTCCAATCGCAGTATGCCACGCATAGCCTTTATCTCTTTTTTCAGGTTCTGATTCTCTTAAATATTCTTCAAACGAACCTTCCCTCATCCTTTTTCCTCCAGAATCATTTATCATTTATTATAATTCACTATATTTTCTTTATTTAAAGTAAAATCATAATAATTCAAATCTTCCCTTCTTGTCCACCCTATTTCATTCCAAAAAGCATTCCCAATGTCATTTGCCGTAAAGGCAATCAGGGAAACTTTGCTGATCTGCTCCTTTTCCAGTTCCTTCATGCAATGAACCACCATGCGCTTTCCAATGCCTCTCATACGGTAATCCTCATGAACGCATACATGATACAGACACCCGCGTCTGCCATCATGACCGCATAAAATGCTTCCCACGATTTTTCCGTCCTCCACCGCTACCACGCTGGAAGTTGGATTGCGTTTTAAGAACCGCTCTACACCTTCCTTTGCATCATCAACGCTTCTTATCGCAAATCCCTTAATACTCATCCATAAATCGTGCACACCCTCATAATCTTCTATTGTCATCGTTCTGATTTCCATATCAATCTCCCATTGCCTTTCGCTTTTTTTCTAGGGAAGCGCCGATTAAATCAGTGTTTCCTATGCGCTTACACTCATGCTGTCATCCCCATCTAAATGCACTGTCCGATAAGCATGCCCTACAAAAGGCAGAAACTTTGACAACACGTCCTTCGTTCTTATCCTTAAACTGGCAGTATTCACACAAGGATGACAGCCTAAAAATTCTTCTTTTAAAACGTCCTCATCAATCAGAAGATTCACATGATTTTCTTTATCATTCATCAGTCCCATAACGCTCACTGCACCCGGTGAAATATGAAGATATTCCTCCATAAATTCCTCCGGTGCAAAGGAAAGCCTGGCGCTGCCAATCTGTTTTGATAATTCCTTCGTCTTAAATTTCTTTTCTCCCGGCATCAGGAGCAGATAAAAAACAGTTTTCTGACTGTTGCACAAAAACAGATTCTTGCACATATGTATTCCTAAAATCTCATCCACTCCCCTGCATGCCTCTATAGTAGCCATAGACTCGTGATCCATTCTCTGAAAAGGAATTTCCAGACTATTAAGCAGTCTGTACACTTCCATCTCCCTTTCACGTCTTCCCTCGCTAGCTGGAATATCTTCATATAAAGTGGCATCGTGTATCAATTCATTCATGTCAAATTCCTCCCATACCACAAAGTGTCCACAACTTATACGGCATAAAGTTCTTATCCTGCAATAATCATATCTATTATTCTGTCAATTGTAGCATCAAGTTTATTATTACCCCAGCCTAAATCCCAGCCGTTCTCAACATGTACGTCCGAAATCACATAGATTGCTGAGGCGGCACATTTTCTGTAGTTCGCTATCGTGAAAAGGCCTACTCCTTCCATTTCCACGCACAAGGCTCCCTTCTCTCTATGTTCAATGGTCTGTCCCCAGGTCTCTCTATATCCTGCATCGGTTGTCCAATGTTTTCCTCTTCTGAATTCGACCCCATTCTTTGATAGGAGTTCGCTTAATTCATCTGTTAAATGTTTTGTTGATTCTATCACATCATAGTCAAATCCATACAATCTTGCAACAGCCGTATCATTATAAGCGCCATCTGTGAGGACAATATCTCCCGCTTTCATATCCGGCTGCAATCCTCCCGCAAACCCCACATGAATCAGTTCCTGCACCCCTCCGGCTATCAAATCTTCAGCCTGCGTCGCAATCGCCGGAGAGCACATGTGACCTTTTATAAATCCAATATCCTCATTTGTATCGAACACGAAAAGCTTCCCGCCTAACGGATATTTGTATGTTCCGCAGTTTCTCGAAACCATAGTATCATAAAGACTGTCCGCCAGAAGGTACACTCTTTTGGGAACCTTTATCTGATCAATATCAAACCCCGCATTTTTTAATTCAAGCCGGACTAATTTCTGAGGGTCAGTTAAAACATCATTCATATTCATAAATCTTTTACCTCCTTTAAATATCTACTTGCCAGTTTATAAACCTGATTCATTTTTTTTGAATCTAAGTCCCATGTATCCAATTCCTTCTGAACTAAATCCGGAAATTTTTTACTGATATCCCGCAGTGCATTTCCTATCGACTTTCTCACGTATTCGCTGTCATCTTCTTTATGTGCAGCTAATAATTCAATGGCTTCTAATGGATTTTCCTTGAAGTAAGGACGGCTTGTCCAGACCCTCAAACCTTCCGAAACGGCTCTTCGGACATTTGCACAATCACTGCTTAACCATTCCCTGATAAGCGGCAGGGCATTCTGATAACCAATGGTTTTACAATGAACATCAAATGCCATGGCTAAAATTTCCTGCACTTTCCAGCTATCATGCTTGCTTACAGTATCTTTCAGAAATGTCAATGCCTCTGGATAATGATGTCCAGTATAACCCAGGAGAAAAACACCTACTTCCTGTATTTGAAAATTATCTGACTGATATAATTCGATCCCAATGGCATAACAATCATCAATCGAATGAGATTGATAATATTTTTTTGCTTCTGTTTTAACCAGTTTCAAGCTGTCTCTTTCAGGTATCAGTTCCATTAAATATGACATATAATCGTCCATTTAAATGCATCCCTTCCTACAACAGACCACATCCGCTGCACTGCGTTAAGATTTCCAACTTCCAGCATTGCCATCTCACTTTGCATACTCTGCCAACTCGTATACTCGCTCTTTCGTCAATTCAACTGCCTTCATGGATTCTACCATAGGCTTCATGCTTCCGCCTTCATATTCCTGCCCGGCAGCCTTCACCTGCTCATCTTTGTGTGCAATCCAGTTTCTTTCCTCTGTTCTCAAGACTTCCATCTTTGCATCATCAAGTTCGGATTCCAGCATTTTCCACACAGTATTTAATGCATCATCCCATGTCTTAAGCAGTTCTGCACTGGTCGTATTCATGTCCAGCTGCGTGGAAGCCTCCTGCAGTTTTGTCTCCAGCTCTGCTCCCCGCTCCTCTGCATAAGAAATTTCCTCTGCAATTCTTTCAGAAAGACTTGGCTTCTCATACTCACAGCTTGAGAACCCATTTCCTTCATTTATATTATAAAGCCCATAAAACGGAAGTTCTGTTTCTGCAGTACTTTCCAAATCATAATACCCTACCCATCTACAATATTCTTCCGGCAGCTGTGCCAGCTTTGCGCCCGGAAGATACAGATAAAATTCCTCGCCGCCGTCCAGCCCATAGGCAGTCGAGTAAATATACCGGACATCATCTGCCAGTTCTTCTTCTCCCGGCTTCTTCTCAAATTCAAGAGATACCAGCTTCATTTTAAAAGTAAATTCATCTACTCTTTCTAAACTTTCAAACCTTCCTCTAAAGCTACAGATATATCTGGTGCCGCCCGGATAACCCTCTCCACTGTCCCCCATGTCAGAATCATGAAAAAGCCCCTCAAAAGACCCATCATTGTTTATAAAAAGCTCCGTATCCCAAGCACCCGCGCCGCTGCTGAAAATGAAAAGTCTGTCAGATACATCTGCAAAACTAAATTCAGCTTCTGTACCCTCTTCCAGTTGTGTTTCAGACTTCTGTGCCTCCGGCCGCTGCTCATTATGCTGTTCTTCCTGAAAATGTTCCTCTGTGGACAGGTCATCTGCAGAATTACCCTCAGGAATTTTTTCAATTACCGGATACGATATCTGGCTGTCTTCTGCTTTTCCGCAGCCTGCTGATAATGCCAGAATTAAAATGATTATTGGCAAACTAACTTTCTTTATCATAATTACATCCTCAATCAAATTTTAGGAACTGAATAACAGGCTCATTTCTAAAAACCTCTCTAACAGTCTTCTCTTCCCCTTGTTTAACATAATCAATATCCATTCCATTATCATGTAACAAGCTAAATATTCTTTTCAGATCTTCTTCTAATTCAGATGTAAGTATTCGATCTGTTCCTACTTTTTGCTCACTATGATTATAGGAAGGCAAAATCTGCCTTGCCTGCAGACAGGCTCTCCACACACATGAATTTCCATATGAATCAACTGCATTTACATCCGCCCCCATTTCAGTTATTCTCTTTAAAATTTTGTAGGCGCTATCAGCTTCTTCCTTACTGTGGAAAACCTTTACTCCGCCATACATGATTTCTGAATTTACATTCCATCTGCTATTCATAATTGCAGCATTTATCGCGTCATGAATTACGGGCGTACGCCATTCATTGCAGCAATCTTCCGATTCCATAAAATTAACATCTGCATGCAGATTGAGAAAATAATCTGCAATTTCAAAATTACCCGTTTTAAGCGCTACCTGCAATGGAGATTGCCCATCATCTTTCTTGGGCGGCTGCTTTGCAGTAGATGATATTAGATTTGGCTTTTTTTCTAATAATTCCTTAACAGCTCCAATATCACCCTTCCTTATTGCTTGAAATAATTTTTTCATATCTGCATCTCCATATTGATACTATATTTTTCTTTTCAGGAATTAAAACGTTCAAATAACACAATCTACCCAATAATCCTTTATAACTTTTATTCAAAAGACACGCATGTATAAGTGTGCTGACCAATATCTACACAAACCCAAAGGAAACCACTTTCTGATTCCATCAAATAATCAAAAAACGGGCTGCGCCCAAATAACTCCCTGACGCTCCATTTTTCATTATATCCTGTCTCCTGTTCGAAATGATACAATGATATGTATAAAGCTTGAGAAACTGACGTTTCACAAATCTCACTAAAAGGATTTTGGACAGAATAAATGTGATAGTCTTCATGAAAATCAAACTCCTGCCACTCCAATTGCGATGCATAGGGAATCTGATTAACACCGGCTCCCCTGTCTCCCTCTTCATACTGTGCATACAAAATCACATATTTTTCCTCTTCAGGGTGAAACAACAAATCCATCGAAACATCATGATTGTTCTGGGAAATTACAGCATTGTAATATCCTCCGTCTATAGGATAGATTCTCTCCGCCGTCCAAGGATCTAAAGTAAAGTCATATCCTACCCTCCTGCCATAATCGCATAAAATATAAGTTATCTCCGAATAAATCCACCAATGGTATCCCTGCCCATCTCGTGATGCCATGAAGTCATGCATATATACGAAATCATCTACCTTCTCATAAGAAGACCATATAATCGAACTAATATTAGACTGCACGGCTTTTTGATCCGCAGCGCGCTTTCCCTGCGCCGCAACTTTTTCTGTATTGAAAACTCCCAGAGCAGCAATCACTGCTATTCCAGTAATTATGGCTAAAATTTTTTTATAACGAATGCTTTTCCTTATCTCCATGCTGCCCTCTCCCTATATTCTCTTGACAAAATCATTTTCACCTGTTATTCTTACTTACAAAAGAGAGACGAAGTTTACCACCGTACAGCTATTGCTCATGCGGCTTGCTCGTTTCTTTTTTTTGTTCTCACAAGGTCATACAAATATTGTTTTCCATCTTCATCACACCTTACAAGCATTCTTGTCAAAAAAATATTATATCGTTCTAAATTTCCTTCTTCTTCATGCCTGCGCCTCCAATGCAAGCCCCTTATCCTCCTCACACCCAAGCATAATATTAAGGCATTGGATTGCCGCACCGGATGCACCCTTTCCTAAATTATCAAACCTTGTGCTCACCAGTACTCTGTCCTCATTTCCCGTCACATAGATTTCGATACCGTCCCATCCTGCACAGGCATTGCCTGAAAGGAACCCATTGTAATCTGCCTCCTTGCCAAAAGGCATTACCTTTACAAATTTCCCACCGGAATAGTACTCACTTAAAAATGCATGAATTTCCTCAGGTCGTTGTGCTTTTGAAAGCATATCCGCATAAAAAGGAGTGGTGAGCAGCATTCCGCTATAATAATCACATATAATAGGAGAAAACAGCGGTGCTTTTAAAAGCCCGGTAATCTTCTGCATTTCCTTTAAATGCTTGTGATTCTGAGTAAGGGCATACTCCCTTGGCGCGTCAAGTTCTCTATCTCGTTCCTTTGCCTCATAGACGGCAATCGTCTTCTTACCGGCTCCGCTGTAACCCGACAGTGCAAACGCCGAAACCGGATAATCCGCCGGCAGGATTCCTCCCGCAATCAACGGATAAATAATTGTGATAAATCCGGTAGCATAACATCCCGGCACCGCAATCCGCTTTCCTTCCCTGATTTTTTGTCTATGTACCTCAGACAATTCCGGGAACCCATATGCCCAGCCATCCTGCGTCCTATGTGCCGTCGATGTATCTATAATTTTCACATTTTCGTTCTCCACAAGACTTACCGATTCCCTCGCCGCATCATCAGGAAGACACAGGAACGTAATATCTGATTCATTAATCAGCCTTTTTCTCTCTCCCACATCTTTTCTAAGTTCAGAATCAATATGCAACAGTTCGATATCATTCCGCCCCTCAAATCGCTCATATATCCGAAGTCCCGTAGTTCCTTCGCTTCCGTCAATAAAAATTTTTGTTTTCGCGCTCATAACTCTCTCCTCTCGATTTTCATCCTATATTTTGCGTACCAACCGCCTTTATTACATTCCTTATCCATTTCTCCTCTTTCCCACATTATTCTTTCGTCATCGAACCGCATAAGACACAAAATAACTATACTCTTTCTTCACTGAAATCTCAACATTTTTCACATACATAGCCTTACCTGAAGTAACAGTCCAGCCTTGACTCAAGGTATAGGGCGCGGCGGAAGTCAGCATGAAATGAGGGCGCTGAGGTTTGCTTTATTGAATTATTATACACATTTTATGCATAATATTCAACACCCTTTATTTTTTATGCATAAAATTGAAAATCCATTTTAATTTTATGCATAAATAGGTATTGCATTTCTAATCAATCTGTTGTATATTGTCAAAGGAAAGCCGCGAAGCGTGGCAGTGTTTATTTTACACTAAATATAAAAACAATTATGGAGGCATTTAATTATGAAAGAAAAAGTCATTTTAGCGTATTCAGGCGGACTTGACACCACAGCCATCATCCCCTGGCTAAAGGAAAATTTTAATTATGAAGTNGTNTGCGTCTGCATNGACTGCGGACAGGCNGANGAATTAGACGGGCTTGAAGAGAGAGCNAAATTCTGCGGCGCTGAAAAATTATACATACTGGATGTAACAGACGAATTCTGTGACGAATATATTGTTCCCTGTGTACAGGCTCATGCTGTATATGAGAACAAATATCTCCTTGGAACCTCTATGGCAAGACCGCTTATTGCAAAGAAGCTGGTTGAAATCGCCCGCAAAGAGGGCGCAACTGCCATCTGCCACGGTGCTACCGGCAAGGGAAATGACCAGATTCGTTTCGAACTCGGCATCAAAGCGCTTGCACCTGATATCAAGATCATTGCNGCTTGGAGAAATGACAAGTGGACCTTAGATTCCCGTGAGTCAGAAATCGAATACTGTAAAGCCCACGGCATTGATCTTCCTTTCTCTGCTGATTCAAGCTACAGCCGTGACCGNAATNTGTGGCATATCAGCCATGANGGACTGGAACTGGAAGATCCTGCAAATGAGCCGAANTTTGAACATCTNCTNGTGCTCGGCACNACTCCTGAAAAGGCTCCCGAAGAGGGCGAATATGTNACAATGACTTTTGAAAAAGGNNTTCCTACCTCTGTAAATGGNAAAAAGATGAAAGTTTCCGACATNATCCGCGAACTGAATGCACTGGGCGGCAAACATGGCATCGGTATTGTTGACATTGTAGAGAACCGNGTTGTCGGCATGAAGTCCAGAGGCGTNTATGAAACCCCCGGCGGNACCATTCTTTANGAAGCACACCANCAGNTGGAGGAACTGATTCTTGACCGCGATACCTACGCNGCCAAGATGGATATGGGAAANAAACTGGCACAGATCGTATACGANGGCAAATGGTTCTCACCTCTTCGCGAAGCTGTTCAGGCTTTCATTGAATCAACACAGCAGTATGTAACAGGCGAAGTAAAGTTCAAGCTTTACAAGGGCAATATCATCAAAGCCGGCACCACTTCTCCCTACTCCCTGTATAATGAAAGCATCGCTTCCTTTACCACCGGTGACCTCTATGACCACCATGACGCTGAAGGCTTTATCAATCTGTTTGGTCTTTCCACCAAAGTTCGTGCCCTCAAGATGCAGGAACGCGGAGATCTCAAATAAAGGACTTGTTTTATGGATGTGATCACACTTTTATCATCCTATTTTATAGGAATCAATTTAATTGGTTTTGCCCTGATGGGCATCGACAAATATAAAGCAAAAAAAAGGGCCTTCCGGATTCCGGAAGCAACCCTTTTTATCATTGCGATTATCGGCGGAAGCATAGGTTCCATTATTGGAATGTATGCTTTTCGTCATAAGACAAGGCACCGCTCTTTCGTGTACGGAATGCCTTTTATTCTTATTTTGCAGATAGCCCTTATTGNNGCAATCTTAAATGCACCGATTGAAATNTCTNTACTATAATGTNACGATTACCCCGCCATCATTGGCATACATNCTGCTGACACCTCTGGTATCCATAATGAGGGTGCCCTTTACCTTTATTTTGGAAAGAATCATCTGCCGGACACTTTCTGCACGTTCCAGACAGTTGCAGTGGGTAATCATCAAGGTTCTTTCCTCTGGATGAACTGCCTGCGCAGCGACAGTATCCGCCATCTTAGCAAGTGCTTTCTTAATTCCGATTGCCTGACCGAGCTGAATAATCTCTCCCTTATTGGAACCCATCACAGGCTTAATGCTTAATGTAGATGCCACCAATGCCTTTACTTTACTAAGTCGTCCATTCTTTCGTAACGTTTCAAGATTATCAAGCACAAAATAGGTTTTCATCTTATCCCTATACTCATTTAGTTTTCTGCAGATTTCGTCAAAAGGAAGCCCAGCCTCAGACCATTCGGCAGCCTTCTTTACAAGCTGGGTCTCCCCGCAGCTTGCAGATTCCGAATCACACACAAAGATATTTTTCTTTCCTTGCTCCTCATGATAAAGCTTTTTACCAAGTTCTGCACTGTTATAGCTCCCGCTCAGCTTTGATGATAAAGTAAAGACGAACACATTCTCGGCATCTGTCTGATAAGATTCCTTATATCTTTCCGGAGAAGGACAGGAGGATTTGGGACATTTAGAGGCAGCTGCCACTTTCCTTAAAAATTGCGCCTGATCAAAGCTGTCATCATCCATAATCAATTCATTTTCTACTTCCAATCCCAATGGAATACGCTCATATCGGGAATCATTTTCATATTCCCCGGGAAATTCACAACAACTGTCCGCCACAATTTTATAACTCATAACAACCTCCAGAACCATTTCATATAATCATTCAAAACCGCTGTATGTGGTTTTTATTACTACTTATGATAACATAGAGTTCGAATCATGTAAAGCCTAATTCATAGAATATCCATCTTCATTACTAATCATTCGTCTTTCCTTTTCTTCCTTGCACCGTGAAAAAAAATATTATATGATAGATGCAGATGTCAAAAAACACATGATTAAATAAAAGTGAGGTATCATTATGACCACAAACGAAAAAGCACTGATGCTCCATGAAAAGTGGAACGGCAAGCTTGAAACCATATCCAAGACCCCTGTTAAATCCAGAGAAGATTTATCCCTCGCCTACACCCCCGGCGTTGCAGAGCCTTGCAAAGTAATCGCGCAGGATAAGGAAGCCGCCTACAAATACACCATGAAAGCCAACACGGTTGCCGTTGTCTCTGACGGCAGCGCTGTTCTGGGACTTGGAAACATCGGTCCTTATGCTGCAATGCCCGTTATGGAAGGCAAGGCTGTACTTTTTAAAGAATTTGGAGGTGTCAATGCGGTCCCCATCTGTCTGGATACCCAGGATACGGAGGAAATCATCAAAGCAGTCACCTATCTTGCTCCCGGATTTGGCGGAATCAATCTGGAGGATATCAGCGCACCCCGCTGTTTTGAAATTGAAGAGCGTTTAAAAGAAATCCTTGACATTCCTGTTTTCCACGATGACCAGCATGGAACTGCCATCGTAGTTTTAGCAGGTATTATCAATGCTCTTAAGGTCGTAGGCAAAAAGAAAGAGAATTGTAAGGTAGTAGTAAACGGTGCCGGAAGCGCCGGCGTTGCCATCACAAAGCTGCTCTTAACCTATGGATTCCCCAATATCTTAATGTGCGACAAGGTGGGTATTGTCTCAAGGGATACAGAAGGTCTTAACTGGATGCAGCAGAAAATGACTCAAGTCACTAATCCCGGCAATGAGACAGGCTCCTTAGCCGACGCCCTAAAGGGCGCGGATATTTTTGTGGGTGTTTCCGCCCCCAATATCGTCACCCCGGAGATGGTATCATCCATGAATCAGGATGCCATTCTCTTTGCCATGGCAAATCCCGTTCCTGAAATCATGCCCGATCTTGCAAAAGCAGCCGGTGCTAAAGTGGTTGGTACAGGACGAAGCGATTTCCCAAATCAGGTCAACAATGTGATTGCTTTTCCTGGTATTTTCAAAGGTGCTCTAGAGGGACGCGCCACCCAGATTACGGAAGAAATGAAGCTGGCTGCTGCCAACGCAATTGCTTCCTTGGTTCCTGATAACGAGTTAAATGAAGATAACATCCTCCCCGAGGCTTTCAACCCCAAGGTTGCCCAGCTTGTTTCCGAGGCTGTAAAATCCCATATCAGATAGCCAGATATGGACAGCCATTCCAATCAGTTTTTTAACCATATACACAAAAGCTGGCATGGAAAACCCTACTATTCTCTGGATGCTTACTGCAAGAACACTTACGGTGAAAAGCTTTACAAAATATCCCTAAATGCAGGCATGACCTGCCCTAACAGAGACGGCACTTTAGGTGAAAAAGGATGCATCTTCTGCAGCGCAGGCGGCAGTGGCGATTTTGCCGCTGCTATAGGAAGACCAGAAGACGTTTTCGGCACACTTCCGGCATACGATACTGCCAGAAGATTTGATGCCGCTTGTCAAGAGGGACTTTCTTCTTTATCAGGGAAAAAGACCGGACAGCGCTTCATCATATATTTCCAGGCATACACTAACACCTATGGTTCCATCGCATATCTGGAAATGATTTACCGTCTCGCCCTTGATCTGCCTTTATCGGCTGGTATTTCCATCGCCACAAGACCGGACTGTCTTGCCATTCCGGTCTTGGAGCTTCTGATGCAGCTCAAAAGAGAATATGCCTCTAAATTCATCTGGATAGAACTGGGCCTTCAGACCATTCACGAAGACACCGCAGCTTTCATCAGACGGGGGTATCCTTTATCATGCTTTAAAGAAAGTGTAGAGAGGCTGAAGGAAGCCGGAATACCGGTAATCGTGCACGTTATACTGGGACTGCCGGGAGAAGGCCGGGAAGATATGCTCTCTACCATTCATTATTTAAACGAACAGCCCGTCTGGGGAATCAAGCTCCAGCTTCTTCATATATTAGCGGGAACCGATTTAGGGCTATTATGGGAAAAAGCCCCAGAATCCTGCGGTTCTTTTCCTACTTTAGAACTTTATCTTGATGTTCTGACGAAGGCTTTGGAGCACCTTCGCCCTGACATGGTCATTCACCGTCTCACAGGAGATGCCCCCAAAGCTTCACTTCTGTTTCCTCTCTGGAGCAGTAACAAACGCCTCGTTCTTAATACCCTGCACAGGCAAATGAAAGAGCAAGGTTCCTACCAAGGCAGATATTTTGAAAAAAAGGATGGATAAAAATGCACGACCCTTTTATGCTATACAAATTAATCGTACTTTATATGCTGAAACGAGTTGACTTTCCGTTAACCAAGGCGCAAATCAGCGACTTCATATTAGGAAAAGAATATACGAATTTCCTCACCCTTCAGCAAGTGATTGGAGAACTCACCGAAACCGGTCTCATTACGGCACAAGTTATCCGAAATCGTACACACTTGAGCATCACAAAGGAAGGACTGGAAACGCTGAAATTTTTTGAAAATCAGATTGGAGACAGCATCAAGGCTGACATCAACGCTTTTTTCATGGAAAACGAAATTGACATGCGGAATGAAGTATCTATTCTCTCAGACTACTATAAATCCACTTCCGGTGAATATGAAGCCCATCTGACTGCCAAAGAAAAGGGCATCACTCTGGTTGACATAACAATTTCTGTACCCTCAGAGGAAACAGCATCTTCCATCTGCGACAACTGGCAGCGGAAAAATCAGGATATCTATCAATACCTGATTGCCCAGCTTTTCTGAAATTTAAAATTTCAAACGCCGACACATCTCACGTGTCGGCGTTTTCATCCAAACAAGGTATTTGTTGCCCGCTATCTAATAATTTCGCTCCAATTGGAAATCCCTATCACATCCTTTGCAAACTCCGTATACGCAGCATGTTCCGGGGTATCTATATATTTAAATACATTGTAAATCTGCTTATGTCCTCCTCCTGAAGTGGTAAGTCCAAATGCCAGCCCCTGCGCCACTTCTTCTGCCGCATCTGTTTCGCGGTTTAAAAGGAATCCGTCAATCTCATCATATGCCGCTATTTTATAATATGCGTAAGCGTATGCCGCTGCCTGATATGCCTCTCCTGCATGAGAAGTGTATCCCAGCTCGCTGATCAGGATGCTTCGTACCTGCCCGTCATCAGTCAGGAACTGCTCCTGCTTCATATAATTGACCAGCACTTCTATATTCGCCATGGTAATCATGGAAGTCCCTGCATTATGTTCCACATATTTGGATGCCTTCCATGTCCTCGCTTCTGTCAGCGGCACATTATATGGATGCTGCGCCAATCCCCAGTCAATATTGCCCTTGGCAGTGATGTTCTGATTGAACTCATCCAGAATGTCTCTGCCATCATAATTGGTATTATTCTTGATATTTCTATCCCACTGCTGATCCAGGGAAATATAGACTCTTGCACTGCTGCTCACACTCTTGATGGCTGTGTAGAACACGCGGAATGCTTTGGCATATTCCTCCACATAAGTTTCAATGTCCGTGTATTCCATATGATTCCACTCTTTACGCGCATTGATTTCATTAGCTATGACCCAATTGGAAATCCTTCCGTGTTTGTTGTCCGAATAACGTTCCGCAAGAAAAGAACCAATCGCTGCCATATATTCCACTCCGGATTCCTCCGCTCCGTTGAACATATAATAAGGCGCCGATCCTCCGCCCCGTGCCCTGGGGTGAATCAGCTGTGTATAGGACGAAGAATAGTTATTTAAAATGATAGCCGTGGTCGTAATTCCTTTTGCGGTAAGCGTGCTGAAGACAATATCATATTCCGCCACTACCTGTCCGTTAAAGGCATAGGTCTTACCGTTATAGGTGTAATAAATGGTGGGATAAGCCGCACTCGTAGTAGGTCCCAGCAATCTGGCAACCGGTATATTGTAGGCTGCCTGCTTTACTCCCAGATCATCCAGTTCATTCCCACGCAATCTGTTAGGATCCACTAGAAGACCTTTTTTGGATGCCGGTTCCTGATACACAGAAGTGTATCTGGCAATCGCCTCCGGATTGGTGATATACTTAGGGCCGCTTACCTGTATATATTTTCCGTCCTTCTTTACTGCGATTACAAATTTCTTATAAAGACGGCTGCCTGCAAGATTGTAGTTGAGCGCTGCGCTGAAACTTGCCACATTATCTTTATAATCCCTTGCAATGTAGTCACTTCCTTCCGAGATTCCGCTGTCATAGGTATTGAGTGCAAAAAGATAGTAGTATTTATCGTCGCTTTTAGGAATGCCGTCTCCCTCTACCGTTATAGATATTCTCTTCGTATCAGGATTGATGATGCACTGTGTAATGGAAGCAAAGCCCGCTGCATCCTCTTCTTTCAGGTCATAACTCTTTGGACGTTTATGAAAGGATTCCCATACGGCGCTCCCTGCCGTTATGATGTGATCTACCACGCCCTCCCCAATGTCTTCTTTCGTCATCTCCTCCGCAACATTCTCTGTAAGTTCAGATAAATCCATATGCGGAACTGTTCCGTCGTAATCCTCCTCTGGAGCAAGAAAGAAAATCACTGCCGCCGCAGCCGATACCATCATAAGTGCAAGAAAGATGATAAGCCCTATCATCATCTTCTTCATGCCTGCTTTTTGCATTTTTTTCAAGGCTCGTTTTCTGACTTTTCTGGTTTTAACAGGCTTATTTCCTGCCGGTTCCTTATTCCTTACGGTTTTCCAATTCATTTTTTCTTGTTTCCTTCTGATTTTTGATTCTCTTCATATGCTCTTTTACTTTTACCTCATATCCATTACCCGACGGATGATAGAATTCTTTTCCATTCAGCTCGTAGGGCAGATATTGCTGCTCCACATAATGATTCGGATAATCGTGGGCATATAAATATCCCGTGCCATGTCCCAGCTTTGCCGCACCTTTGTAATGGGCATCCTGCAAATGCGTGGGAATAGGCAGATTTCCTGTTTCTTCCACTATCTTCATCGCCTCACTTATTGCTCTTACGCAGGCATTGCTCTTAGGCGCACATGCCACATACATGGCAGCCTCTGCCAGAATAATCTGTGCTTCCGGCATTCCTACTCTCTCCACTGCCAGAGAAGCATTTGCCGCCACCACAATCGCCTGGGGATCTGCAATCCCTACATCCTCCGATGCGCAGATCATGATTCTTCTTGCGATAAAGGTGACGCTTTCCCCTGCGTAAAGCATCCGCGCCAGATAGTAGACTGCTGCGTCCGGATCCGATCCTCTCATGCTCTTGATAAAAGCTGAGATAGTATCATAATGATTATCTCCGGTCTTATCATAGCGCACCGCACGTTTCTGGATGCATTCCTGTGCTACTTCCAGCGTGATATGTATCTTCCCATCTTCGGCACGATTGGTAGTCATAATGGCAAGCTCGATGGCATTTAGCGCATGCCTTGCATCTCCGCCTGAAACATCCGCCAGAAATTCCATGGCATCCTCATCTATCACCGCATCATAAGAGCCCATTCCCTTTTCCTCATCATATACCGCCCTTTGAAGAAGATCTTTGATATCTTCTCTTGAAAGAGGTTTTAATTCAAAAATGATAGAACGGGATATAAGAGCGCTGTTCACCTCAAAATAGGGATTTTCTGTAGTAGCGCCAATGAGAATGAGCGTTCCGTCCTCCACAAACGGCAGCAGATAATCCTGCTGCCCCTTATTGAAACGATGTATTTCATCGATAAAAAGAATCGTTTTCCTGCCATACATGCCTAAGGTGTCTTTTGCTGCCTTTACCACCTCTTCCATGTCCTTTTTACCAGCAGATGTAGCATTAATCTGGGTAAACTCCGCGCTGGTGGTATTTGCAATCACCTTGGCAATGGTGGTCTTTCCAGTACCGGGAGGTCCGTAAAAAATAATGGAACTGATCTTATCCGCCTTTATGGCACGGTATAACAGCTTGTCCTTTCCAATAATATGCTGCTGCCCAACCACTTCATCCAGCGTGGAAGGACGGATTCTTGCCGCCAGCGGGGATTCCTTTTCAAGATTAGCTGACCGCATATATGTAAATAAATCCATGATTTTCTCCATTCTGAAGTTCTTCCATTATAATTCCGCTTCCTCCATGAACTGCTTGTAAAGCTTGGCATGATCCGAAATACATCTCAACGGACTGTTTGCCTTAGCGCTCACACAGATATAGTACTTTCCGTTGTGATCCACAGCATAACTCGCCGCACAATTTCCTGACTGCGCCACATAGCCGGTCTTTCCGCAAACCACCTCTCCGCCGCAATCCCTGTCCTCAATGCGACGCAAAAACAAGTTGGATAGGCTTATCCCCTCCGGATGCTGAACCGTCTTAGATGTAGTGTAGGTGTGGGCAGACATGACTTCCCTGCAAAGTTCATTATCCATGGCTGCCTCCATAATCATTGCCATATCATACACCGTACAGTAATGATTTTCGTCATAAACTCCCACGCAATTTGTAAAATGCGTTGTCTGTGACAGTCCCAGCTCGTCCAGCTTTTCATTCATCAGTTCCACAAATGCCTCCTGGCTTCCCGCCACATAGGTCGCCAACCCCACTGCCGCATCCGCGCCGGAAGGCAATACCGTTCCGTAAAACAAATCCTTTATACTGACCTCCTCGCCTTTTTCAAAACCTGCACTGCTACAGTCATGGATATAACCATAGTCAGTAATCTCAAGCGTCATCGTAAAAGTATCGTCTAAATCCTCAATATGCTCCGCAGCAACCAGCACCGTAAGAATCTTCGTCATAGATGCCGGATTGATCCTTGTCCTGGCATACTTTTCCGCAAGGATACTGTCATTATCCATATCTATCAAAATCGCATAATCGCTGTAAAATTCATCACCCGAGGCCAACATGCTTCCCAACTGCACAGTGTCGGCTGTACTGTCAGCTGTATAGACTTTAGGACGCCTGTCCTCCTTCAGCTGCTCCATTGCAGAACCTATGTCCATCGCTTTGACGATGCCTTCATTATAATTTAAGGTACCTGCCGCCTGTCTGTCAGGTAAAGCATCTGTTTCTGCCGTTACACTACTGTCTATTTCTGTCATCTTTTCATCTGAAGATTTATGAAAAAACTTCATTCCTGCCAAAATAAGAAGAACGATAACAACGCCGCCTGCTGCCAGAGGTGCATACTTTTTGAAATAGCTGCGGTACATCATCTGCTTTTCTTTATTCCGCCGCATTTCCTCTACCCGCAGCCTGTGCCTTGCTCTGCGTGCCTCCTCGTCATATAACTGCTCAATCACTTACCAATACTCCTTTAAATCTGTCATTTCCACCCTCGACTCCCGAATCCGCGTAGCCAGAAAAATATTATACCATGTCTGGCGATTGTATTCCATCGAATTCTGCTGGAAAATATTAAAAAAACATTCAGTCAAACAACAGCTCGTCTACTGTAACAAATTCATATCCTTCTTTCTGAAGCCGGTCTACAATTTCAAGGGCTGCTGTTACCGTGGTTTTGTACTGGTCATGCATAAGGATAATGGCATTTTCCTCCGCCTTGGCGCAGACTGCACTTACAATGCAGGAAACATTGCTGCTGCACCAGTCCAGCGGATCGATTGTCCAGAGTACCGGAAACATGTTCAGTTCCTTTTCAAATTCTTTGTTCCAACTGCCATAGGGAGGACGTATATAAATCGTGTCCTCCCCGGTTATTTCCTTTATCACTTCATTGGTCCTTATGATTTCTTCCTTAAACGCTTCCCTGTTCCTGCTGCTGAGCTGCGTATGATTGTAAGTATGATTCCCAATCAGATGTCCATTCTCATAAATTTCCTTTACGATTTCAGGGTAAGCTTCCGCACTTTTCCCCGTAATGAAAAAAGTCACCTTGACATCCCGCTCCTTTAATCCCTTCAGCAGCTGCTCTGTGTAGTAGGGGTGAGGACCATCATCAAAAGTCAGCGCTATCTTCTTACTGTCCTTACTTTCAAATGCCCTTCCCATGGTCGGAATTTTCTCCCGCTGTAATAAACCAATGATGCATATAATCGCCAATAGGACAAGCACGATAATGCAGGACAAGATTCTTTTTTTCAGATTCATGCAAAGAACTTTCTTTTCTCCGGCTCTTATTCTATTTATATGCCTTAAAATCATTGTCATGCATAAATCACATTAGTTCTTCGCTCACTATGACGAGAATTACTGGTTGAATTGACATTTATTCATTTTGTGGTACAATTTAAAAATGTCTATATAAATGTTCGTCCCTTTTACGAATGGTCTTATTAGACTTAGTAGTGCATATTTTATGAAAGGACGCACATATTTTGCCATTAATTATGCCCTTATCATCAACAGCAGAAAGGAGGTCCTTATGCTTCAACAAAAACACAAACATAAGAAATCCTTTTCCATTCTTCTGATTTCCAATACGGGACAGAGCAGCAAGCAGTTTCATCTTTCACTTTTTTCTATTCGTCTGCTTGTCTTTTTACTGTTCCTTATCTGTGCCGCTTTGGGATGGTACACCTATTGGGTTTTAACTACTAACAGAAATGAAGCTGCTTTACATGAGCAAATTGCTTCTCAGGCACAATTAATACAGCAGTTAGAAGCGGAAAAGGAATCTTTGAATAATGAAAATCTTGCACTTGCAACAGAAAATGACTCTCTGCGCCATGCAGTGCAAGTAAATACAGAAGAAGTTGAAATGGAACATGCAGCAGAATCTGAACCCGAGTCAGATTCCTCATTTCCCAGCCGTTACCCCTGTTCAGAGTCAGGAATTCTAACCGCCACATACTCAGATGAACATCCCTACCTCTCTATCAACACGCAGGCAGAGGGCAACATTATTGCGGCAGGGGACGGAACTATAACTGCAGTTACTTCTGATGACACCTACCCACTCATCATTGAGATAAATCATGGAAACGGCTACATAACACGTTACATGTGCCAGCAGGGTACAGAGCCGCTTCTGGAAGAAGGTTCACAAGTTCAAATTGGCGATATTTTAGTTGCCATTAGCATAGATACACAATTGGATTATCAGGTTATTTATGAGGAACAACCAATAGATCCGCTGATGGTACTAGATGCCAAAGGATAAAAGGAGGATAAAATCATGTTAACAAAAAACAAAAATATGCCTTATACGGATGATACACACACTAAAATCACCACTCTTATCGGAGAAGGAACTATCTTTGACGGTGATCTGACCTCTCCTGAAGCAATTCGTATAGATGGCACTATAAACGGGAACTGCTCCTGTGAAATGAAGCTGATTCTCGGTCCCAAGGGCCACATTAAAGGAAACATCTCTGCTCAAAGTGTCATTATCTCCGGGAAAGTAGACGGTGACATTACGACCCTCTCCAAATTAGTTTTGTTATCCACAGCCAACATTTGCGGCAATATTACAGCCAGTTCTCTTGTGATAGATGAGGGTGCATGCTTCGATGGAAGATGTACGATGACGAATTCCGTTTCGGAAAGTCCCCAAACCTCCACATCAAATAAACCTAAAGAACAAACAAGTAAGGAATAGTGAATACTTTTGCTTCTTTTGCATTTTCTCCTTATCCGAAGACTTCCTTGATATATTGGTCTACGGAAAGGAGAAATGCTTGTAATAAAACAGTCAAATGAATTCCAATTTTCAAATAGTTACTTTAAATCGTTTTTACTATTGGATCATAAGAAACTGATTCCGTTGACTGTCGTAGTTATATCCTATCTTCTGAAGCTTCTCTTCTATCTCTGTCTTACTGACATCCATGTCATCACACATCTCATCCAGACTTGCATAATAATCACGAAGTTTTAAATTTACATAACTCAAAAGCATATTGGGATCACTCGGCATCTGCATTACTTCTTCCTCCTTTTCCAATGGAATCTATTATTGCTTTATCTGCGCTGTAAGTTCGCCATTTTCTATTGTAATAAAGATGGTATCTCCCTGCTCCACCTGATCTGCAAGAATCAATTTGGCAGAAAGGGTCTCCACATGTTTCTGAATGTAGCGTTTTAAAGGTCTGGCTCCATATACCGGATCATAAGCGCTCTCCACGATAAAGCTTTCTGCCTCCGGGGACAGTTCCACTGTAAGTTCTTTATCTGAAAGTCTCCTGTTCAAATCTGCAATAATCAGCTTTATGATACCGCTGATATTATCTTTGGATAATGGTTTAAACAAAATGGTTTCATCCAGACGGTTCAAAAATTCCGGTCTGAAATGAGCGCGCAAGTCATTCATGACCATTTTTTCTGCGTCTGCATTAATTGTACCGTTCTGGTCAATACCACCCAGCAAGTAAGAAGCTCCGATATTAGAAGTCATAATCAATATGGTATTCTTAAAATCCACGGTGCGCCCCTGTGAATCTGTAATTCGCCCATCATCCAATACCTGCAACAATACATTGAACACATCCGGGTGGGCCTTTTCAATCTCATCAAAGAGGACTACCGAGTATGGCTTTCTTCTGACCGCTTCAGTCAGTTGTCCGCCTTCCTCATATCCTACATATCCCGGAGGCGCTCCAATCAGTCTGGATACAGAATACTTCTCCATGTATTCACTCATGTCAATACGTACCATATTGTTCTCGTCATCAAACAAGGCTGCTGCAAGAGACTTTGCAAGTTCTGTCTTACCTACCCCGGTAGGTCCCAAGAACAGGAAGGAGCCGATTGGCTTGGCAGGGTCTTTGATTCCTGCCTTGGAACGGATAATGGCTTCCGTCACTTTCGTGACACCTTCATTCTGTCCGACCACACGTTTATGCAATTCTTCATCTAGATGTAGCGTCTTGTTGCGCTCGCTTTCCGTCAGTTTGACCACAGGAATTCCTGTCCATCTGGATATGATTCTGGCAATTTCCTCTTCAGATACACTTTCATGTACCAGAGATAATTCTTTATTCTTAACCTGATCTTCCTCAATTTCCAACTGTTTTTTCAGGGATGGAAGTTTACTATAGCTTAATTCGGCTGCTTTCTCATAATCTCCCTCTCTCTGGGCAATTTCAATCTGACCGCCGATGGTATCAATTTCTTCCCGCAGCTTGGAAAGCTTCTCAACGGATGCTTTTTCATTTTCCCATTGTGCTTTACGATTGTTCAGTTCCTCTTTTAACTCAGCCAGTTCTCTCTGCAAGTCTCCCAGACGTTCTTGACTAATTCGGTCATCTTCCTTTTTCAGAGCAGTTTCTTCTATTTCCATCTGCATGACCTTCCGCTGTAATTCATCCAGCTCTGTAGGCATAGAATCCAATTCTGTCTTTATAAGCGCGCAGGCTTCGTCCACCAGGTCAATGGCCTTATCCGGCAGGAACCGGTCTGAAATATATCGATTGGAAAGGACCGCCGCGCTTACTAAGGCATTGTCCATAATCTTTACACCGTGATAGACCTCATAACGTTCCTTAAGTCCCCTTAAAATGGAAATGGTATCTTCCACCGTGGGCTCTTCCACCATAACCGGCTGGAATCTCCTCTCCAGCGCCGCATCCTTTTCAATGTACTGTCTGTATTCGTCCAGCGTAGTCGCCCCAATACAGTGCAGTTCTCCTCTTGCCAACATAGGCTTTAGCATATTGCCGGCATCCAGCGCTCCGTCTGTCTTGCCTGCGCCTACGATGGTATGAAGCTCATCTATAAAAAGAATGATCTGCCCGTCGCTGTTCTTCACATCCTCCAGAACAGCTTTGAGACGTTCTTCAAATTCGCCCCGGTATTTGGCTCCTGCTATCAATGCTCCCATATCCAGCGCAAATATCTTTTTATCTTTCAGTCCCTGAGGTACATCTCCCCTTACGATACGCTGTGCAAGTCCTTCTACAACCGCTGTCTTGCCTACCCCGGGCTCTCCGATTAAAACCGGGTTATTCTTTGTTTTCCGGGAAAGGATACGGATGATATTTCTTATTTCATTGTCCCTGCCGATTACGGGATCAAGTTTCTGGTCTCTTGCTTTCTCTACCAGATCCTGCCCGTACTTGGCAAGGGTATCATAAGTAGCCTCGGGATTATCCGAAGTGACACGCTGATTTCCTCTTACCGTGGACAACACCTGCAGGAATCGTTCTCTGGTAATACCAAATTCCTTGAACAGTTCTTTAATGGCTCTGTTGGGATGCTTGATCATGGCAAGGAACAGGTGCTCTACGGAAACATATTCGTCAGAGAGTGCTTTCGCCTCTTCCTCCGACGATATCAGGACCTTGTTCAAATCCTGTCCCACATGAATCTGTCCGCCCTGTACTTTTACTCTTTTGTTTAAGGCTTCTTCTACTTTATTCACAAAGTACTGGGGATGGATCTCCATCTTTTCAATTAATTTTAAAATCAGGCTGTCATCCAGGGTCAGCAGGCTATACAGCAGATGCTCCTGCTCGATTTCCTGATTTCCATACTCATATGCAAGCTTCTCACAGCCTTCCACCGCCTGCATGGACTTTTGTGTGAATTTTGATATGTTCATAATGTACTCCTCTCTGCCATTGCTGTAAACAACCCCTGTCTGGTATGAATCCATTTATTCCCGCGAGCAACGAGCCAAGGGGCTGCTTGCAGACATTTGGCGACTGCCGCGCGGGTCAAATACCCCGCCCTTGGGGCATTTCAAGTTTGATACTCTGTTGCATACGGCGGGGTCTTTGACTTACAGTATATCCGGCTAAGCAATCACTTATTATGCTCTTTTCTTGTTCTAGTTGGAGTATAACACTAATTGTTAGCACTGTAAAGAGGTGAGTGCTAAAATTTATAAACAATTTGTAAAAAGCTGATAAAATGTGGATTTGTCGAGTATTATTTCTCTTGCGGTACTGCATTTTGTACCTTTTTTGTATCTTTTGCAAAAAAATCCTGCTATCACATGGTATTTTGTAACGAATGATAGCAGGTGTATTCTATATCCTATCCGATTTTCATATTCTCTTGTACCGTTTCCATCTTCTCCTGAATATGCGTAAAATCCAAATGGGTATATACATCCAGCGTTACGGACACATTGGCATGTCCCATGATATACTGCAGTCCTTTAGGTTCAAGCCCCGACTCTGCCAGTCTTGTACAAGCAGTATGCCTTCAGTTCATTCAGTCCCTTTTCTTCCAGGTCTGCTTTCAGTTCCGTCTTGATTTCCTCCGCCTGCTCCTGAAGCTGTGCAATCTGTTCTTCCAGTGTGGATAATTTTTTGATGCGGTTCTCAGTCATTCTCTCTGTCATGGTGACTCCTCCTTTCACTTTCAAGAAATTTACTAGGCATTTGCGAAACGCCACAATCCGCATAAATACAGCATTTTTTGTTTCTAAAATACAAATAACTCCTCACCGGATATGGTATAATAGAGTTGCCTAAAAACTATAAACCATGCACCCAAGAAAGGAGTTATTCTGATACCTATGATACCATATAAGCAGCTTTCTTTGGCAGATTTTTTTCAGGATTGTCAGGAAAAGTTTAATAATGACAGACCCGCGTTTCTCTCTCTTTTAGAAAATCATATCGACCTTGATGAAATTATTCCTGTTACTTTTTATAACCATTTCTATGCATTAACGGGCAGAACCCGTAAATACCCTTTAAAGGCTTTCCTTTGGGCGTTAATTATCCAGCGTATTTTTTCCATTCCTACAGACCAGCTTCTTCTGACATTTCTCGCTTACTCCAAACCGCTCCGTGACTTCTGTGGTTTTTCTAAGGTTCCTGATACTTCTAAAATCACCCGCTTTAAACAGGATTTTTTAGATGACCTGCAGATCGTTTTCGATAACCTTGTTGATGTTACTGAACCTGTCTGCCAGGCTATTGATTCTGCTAAGGCTGATATGACTATCTTTGATTTTTCTGGTATTGAAGCTTTCGTTGCCGAAAATAATCCGAAGTATGCAAACAGAATCATTAAACAGCTCAGGGCATACGCTAAAGCTCATGGTTTTGATAAATCTTATGACCCCTATAAAGCCGCTTACGGCTCTATGCCTTCTCATGCCTCTGCTAATCCTGAGATCAAGCAGCTATATATCAACGGGCATTTTTGCTATGTCTTCAAGTTTGGTATTGTTACCAATGGGCTTGGCATCATCCGTCATATTTCTTTTTATAATAAAGACTTTATGATGTCTCATCCTGATATCGTTGTCGAAAAGAAGTCGGATTCTCCTGACGAAGATAAGTGTGTTCATGATTCAAAACTTTTGATTCCAACACTGAAAGATTTCTTTTCAAAACACCCGCTGCTCAATCCCAAAACATTCCTTGGAGACGCTGCTTTCGATACCGTACGGCTCTACAAAGATCTTCTTACCGGCAGCACTTTTGGTGATGATAGACATTTCACGAAAGCATATATCCCGCTAAATGCAAGGTCCGGTCTTGAAAATCAGGATTATACCATCAATGAAAATGGTATTCCCTGCTGTCCCCATGATGCTTCCCTTCCCATGAAACCGGAAGGCAGCAAATCAAACTTAAGAAGCGGACTGCCGACTTTCAAGTTTGTATGTCCGAAAATGAACTGGGTCTATAGCCCTGATACCCGCAAGTCTTTCCGGCAGTGTAATTGTGATGATCCCTGTACTTCTTCTAAATGCGGGCGGATGGTTTATATCTACCCGGAAAAGAATCTCCGTGCTTATCCCTGTGTCATCCGGGGCACCGAAGAATGGGACAATGCTTACAAAATACGAACCGTTGTCGAAAGAGACATCTGCTATATCAAAGAGAGTCTCTGTCTTGCCGACCGGCGTACGCGGAACGAAAAAACATTACATACGGATCTGATTCTGGCAGGCATTACACAGTTAATAACCGTAGTGCTTGCAGGATTTCTCCCTTGTTTGGAATCAAGATTGCGAACTTGTTTCGCAATTACCTATCAAGAAATTTACAGCCCCGAAAGAATCTTCCTGACTATTGGTATTGCCCCATTGCTCACTCACAGGTATATGGCTTTCGGTATTGGGTGCTTTCGGCTCTCCCGGCTGCTTTTGTTTTCCAATTTTCATTTGATATTTATATCATAAATGTTTTCGTTTAAATATCCAATGTCCTTGTTTGAACTTTTTCATTTATTTATATTATTATTGTATTTTTAAATATTTTTATTTATTATACAGATAAAATGAAAGAGAGGTGATTACTTTGGCAGTATCAGAACAAATCAAAATACTATGCATAAAACTGAATATCAGCGTTTCGGAACTGGCACGTTTATGTAATACTAGTCCACAAGCGTTCAGCCAAAAAATGAAACGTGAGGGCTTTACTCCTGCCGATTTAAAGAAAGTGGCTGAAGCGGCAGGGTGTAAATACGAGGGTTCATTTATTTTACCAAATGGAGGCAGAGTGACAGATTGATGAAAAAACAGTTTATTAACAAAGCACATCGTTCTGGACGTTGCATTTATTGTATTGAGAATATTTCAAAAAACAAAAAATATATTGGGCAGTCTGTGAATATTACATTCCGCAGAGAATCCCACCGACAAGCCTTAATCAAAGGAAGGCACCCTAACAAAAAAATGCAGGAAGATTTTAATTCTGGTGATGTATTTGAAATAAAAGCCCTTGAATATTTCCCACCGTGGACGACTAAGGAATTTCTAAATGGAAAAGAACACGCATACATCAAAAAGTACAAATCTGACATACAGGGATATAATATTGCTCCTGCTCCTCCTAAAAGGTCAGATTGTAGAGCCCGAGTAGAGAAATACCAACTAGCACCTGCAAAAATCATTCAAGAAATTTCTCACATTAACAAACAAGGCGGTTTAACCTATTTACGTATTTACGATTTATGCCGTATTCTCAACTGCCAGCCAGGGGATTTAATGGAGGACGTTCCGGTTGAAAAACGAATTTAATATCCCTAAAAGGAAGTGATATCTATGTCAGGGTATCTAAGTGATTCCTGCGATATTGAAAATAAAATTTTACTGAATGGTAATTCTTTTCAATACACATATAATGGAGCAAGGAAATTATCCGATGGCTCTATTCTCCATGAATTCAATTGGGCATTTAAAGAACAAGAAAGATTTATAAGCATAGTTCTTACATCATAAGAAAGAATATGTTCTAGTTCCTTAATGGCTTGCAAAAAAAACCAACATGCGTTTAAAAATACTCTTTTCCTAAGTAATGACCCTTCCTTAAAATTTGTATTTAGGTCAATGTTAAAATTTAAAAAAATTAAATTTCAAGATTTTTGACCCTTTTAAACCATAGCCAGAAGCTAGACGGCAACTTTTGCAATCGCCTTACAATAAACGTGCGTTTGACTCTTGAATCCTGCTATCATATATGCTATTTATGCGGTACTGGCGGAAAGGAGGGAATTGGTTATGAGTCACGAATTAACAGCACTATACGAGAGATTGAGCCATGATGACGAGTTGCAGGGCGAGAGCAACAGCATATCCAACCCAAAGGCAATGCTTGAGGATTATGCGGAAAAGAACGGTTTTACGGGCATACGCTACTTTACCGATGACGGAATATCGGGCACGACCTTTGAGCGGGAAGGATTGCAAGCCATGCTTGCTGAAGTGGAAAGGGGAAATATCGGAACTATCATTGTGAAAGATATGAGCCGTCTGGGAAGGAATTATGTGCAAATGGGAATGTTGCGGGAACAGTTGCGCAGGGCGAATGTAAGACTGATTGCAGTCAACGAGGGCGTTGACACAGGTTCGGGATTTGATGACGATTTCCTTCCGTTCCGAGATGTAATCAATGAATACTATGCTAAGGACATCAGCAAAAAAATCAAGTCCACATTTAAGGCAAAAGGCGAAAGCGGAAAGCACGTTGCGAGCAGTCCGCCATATGATTATCTGAAAGACAGCGAAGATAAAAACAAATGGGTAATTGATGAAGTGGCAGCGCCTATTGTCAGACGGATATTCCGAATGACGCTTGAAGGCTACGGACCGTATCAGATTACGGCATAGCTATCAGATGAACATATCCCCGTACCTGCTACCACCAAGCGCAGTTAGGTGTGGGATTGTGGCAGAACAGGGAAATTAAAAACACTTACAAATGGGGAAGTTCTACCATAGCACACATTTTAAACAGGCAAGCACACGTTTTTCCATAGTCAAGAGGAGCAAAGGACAGTCGGCAGTTGAAAAAGCGTCCTATATCAGCAGGAGCGTTCTTGTGAGCGGGTATGACGGACAGACTTACCGCCCCAAATACCACGAAGATTTAGTTCACAGTGAAATCACGCTCCCGCCCAATGCGCCTAAAGAATATGCAGACCGAGCCACTTTATGGAACACCGTTGAACTGTCAGAGAAAGGGCAGAAGTCACAGCTTGCGAGAATGTTGAAAGCGTCGCTCCCCAACGAATGGAGTTATGAACTTGCAGAGGAAGTCGTGAGGGATTATGTGCAGAGAAATTTTGTTGACAAGGGAATGTGTGCGGACTGGGCAATCCATGACAGCGAGAATGACAAAGGACAGCGCAATCTCCATATCCATGTTTTGCTTACCATGCGCCCTCTCACTGAAAATGGGGAGTGGGGAGCAAAGACAAAAAAGGTTTATGTCCTTGATGAAAACGGGGAGCGTGTTCCCCTCATTGACAAAAAGACAGGACAGCAGAAAGTGAATAAGCGAAACCGCAAACAGTGGAAATGCCAGACCGTAGAAAGCACCGACTGGAACAGCATGGAGAACGCCAAAATGTGGCGCAAGGATTTAGCTGATACAATCAATGCAACCAATGAGCAGTTAGGGATTGCGGTTCATTGGGAACATCGCTCCTTTAAGGAGCAGGGGATTGACAAGGAGCCGACAATCCATATCGGGGCGACTGCCAACGCTTTAGAGCGCAAGGGCATACAGACCGAGAGGGGAAACATCAATCGGGAAATCATGGAGCGCAACATGAGATTGGAGCAGGCAAAGGCAACACTTGAACTTGCCGAGCAGAAAGTACACAGCGTACAGTACGCCAAGATTAGAAATGCGGCAGTCAGCGTGAAGAATGAAGTCCTTGAAATAATTGCAAAGGTTGCAGAAAGGAAAGGCAGGTTAGATTTACCGATTGTCAACGGAAAACACCTAAGAAAAATATCCGACAGAACTGCCCTGCAGTCAGTCGACAATGCGGAGAAATTCATCACTGCAAGGAGGATTGACAGCTTTGAGAGCCTTATGAAATTCACAGTGGATAAAGAACAGAAATACCAACAGCTTGATACGGTACATTTATCAAAGGGGCAGAAACTAAACCGATTAAAGGAACTGTCAAAAATGTATGCCCTCTATGCGCCAGTCCAAGCCGCCTATAAAGAAAGCGAATCACTCAAAGGACTTACCAAAATAAAATACGATAAGGAGCATAAGGACAGCTTATCGAAGTACCCCGAATTAAAGGCACGCATGCAGAGCCTTTTACAGCAGGGTGAAAAAATAACGCCGAAACAATGGAAAGCAGAGATACAGTCTTTGCAATCAGAGTATGACAGTATCAGCAAGGAGAAGTCAAAGACCGCAACAGAATTGGCGTATGCTGAAGTAATCAGCTATAACAAGAAGAACTTTGAACGGGAGCTTCACAACGAGAGCCGACAGCATAATAAACAACAGAGTAAGGCGCGAAACAGAGGGAGGAAGAAATTTGATAAAAATGTGATAGAAATATGAGCGTGATTGTGCTATCCTATTCAAAATACAAATCGGTAATTGATGGAGGGAAAATATGAGTGATAATTTAGTTCCCTTTTGGGAAAAATCGTATCAGGAATATGATACCATTACATTTTCCAATAAACCTAATTCAACCATTGCTGAATTTGAACACTTAATTGGCAATCCGTCAAAGGTATTGGATGTAGGGTGTGGAGAGGGGCAAAATGCCATATATTTAGCCAAACAGGGACATCATGTTGATGCGTTTGACCTGTCTGAACATGCGATTGCGAAGTTAAAACATATATGTGAATTATCCAATGTGCAAGTAAACGCATTTGTAGCAGATTTAACTACATATCAATTTGAACAGTGTTATGATATGATTACCTGTTTCGGAACATTACATTTTGTAACCAAGAATGGGTGGAAAAGATTTATAAATAATGCGAAAGAATATACAAATATAGGTGGTATTCATATCATTCAAATATTCACAGATACTGTACCAGCATCTAAAGATATTGCGCCATTTGCAATTGGTCTAGCAAAAGATGAGGAAGTCAAAGAATTGTATGCTGATTGGGAAATATTGCAGTTTAAATCGTATGTGTTTGAAGATGAACATCCAAATGTGCCGAAACATTTGCACGCATCAAACAAAATTGTTGCCAGGAAAGTAAAATGATAAAATTTGTGTTTGTCTAAATAACCATTACCATAATCACAACAGAATAAGTAGCACAGCGTTAGAATGTATAGAAAACTAAGAAAATTTCACGAAAAAATCAGTTTCCAAAGGGCATTGTCTGATATATAATGAAAACAGCGAAAGAAGGTGATATTTTGAATACAACGGAGCAGACACACGAGCAGGATTTAGAGCGTTTGAAATCACTCCGATATATGGACGATGATTTTATGACTGTCTGCCTTGCAGATAATTTTGAAGGCGTGGAACTGATACTTCGGATTGATTTAAGACGAGAGGACATAAAAATTAAATCGGTTCAGACACAGGAACTTTTGAAAAATTTACATGGACGTTCTGCCATTTTAGATGTTCATGCAGTTGACAGCACCGACAAGGAATTTGATGTAGAAATCCAAAGGTCAGATGTAGGAGCAGGAGCAAAAAGAGCAAGACACAACAGCAGTTTGCTAGACGCACATATATTAAAGTCTGGAGATGATACGGAGGACATCCCCGACAGTTATGTTATTTTTATTACAGAAAATGATGTGATGAAAGGAAATCAGCCGATATATCCAGTAGAAAGATTTGTTACTATCGGGGAAAATAAGGTATTGTTTGGTGACGGTTCGCATATTCTATATGTTAATGGGAAGTATAGGGGCAACGATGAAATCGGAAAGCTAATGCACGATTTTTCATGTACTAATCCCGATGATATGAATTATGAGGTACTTGCTAAAAAAGCGAGATACTTCAAGCAGGACGAGAAAGGAGTGGCGACTATGTGTAAGATTATGGAGGATATGAGGAATGAAGCTGAGTTGAATAAGGCAAAAAAAATGGCTATTCGCATGATCAAAGCAGGTAAGATGTCATTAGAAGATATAGCTGACTATACAGAGTTATCCCTTGATACAATAAAAGAATTAGCAGGTCAATCAATGCAGTTAGCATAATCAATCCTATCAATCAAAATCAAATACAGTAACAGCGTTAGAGCATATAGAAAACTGAATCTATATGCTCTATTTTTTTGCCATTAAGGAGGAACAATGGGTGACAACATTCAAACTAACACCACAGGGCGATTAACGCCCTGTTTACAACAGAAGATTGAAAAAAAAAGATATTTAGTCGAGGTACATTTTTCTGCTACAAGTACCCAAAGAGTAGAGGATAAGCTAAAGCGTGTTATACTCCATGATTTAGAGCATGGAAAACAGTGCAGACCAAGAAAAAGTGATGAAAAATGATGAATATGTACTTGACAAGTTGCAACAGGATGCGCTCTTTTAGGGTGTCAGAAATGACAGGTTACTTTTTAAGGTCTTGGAAATCTCGCCATGCTCTTTATCTCTAAATGCTTTTTATGGACTCAAAAAACTCCGAATACCTTTTAGAGGCTGCGGAATCTGCAATATCTTTTAGGGGCTAAAGAAATGAAAGATATTGCTGCAACTGAAAAGATTTCGCAATTACTAATTTTAAGCAGCAAAAAGCACCCGATACCGATTAAGGCATTGAGTGCTTTTTAGAAATTCTGTTGAATTAAGATAAATTTGAGATAAAACCGCCATCTCGATAGCAGGACAACAAAGCATGGCAGAAACATTTCCTTCTGCGATGGTCAAAGATGCCTAATCATCTTTGTGTGTCGGACATATACATTGCGGCTTGTTTCCATTGTTTGATTTTACATGAAAGTGTGCAAGTTTTTTGCTTCGTCACCACACCCCGATTCTCTCTAGGCTAATCTCAAAATGATTATTCGTTTTCCTCACCATCCAACTGCCTTAGATAAGCCTTTGCTGACTCTATGGCTACCAGTGTATTCTTTGCGCGGTTCTTTAATGTTTGGATATACTCCACAACTTCGCACTTATTCCCTGGAATTGGCAAAAAATATCCGCCTCCACGTCTACATGTTGAAAGAATCACTGCTCCGGCTGCCCGTTCCTCTGCAATAACCTCTTGCAGTTCACGAACACTCTTGCATCCTGCCAAATCAGCGAGTGTCTGTGAAGCAGTGGCATTCTGTTTACCTTCCAATAAAAATTGTATATATCATCTACCATATATTCAGAATAAAATTCTGACAATGACACAATTCTTTGTGTGGTATATGGATTAAACAAAGAATTGGCTTGTATTCTGCTACATATATCCTCAACACCGTGCATTTCAAGCATATCCTTATCAAATGGAAATAGAGAAGTGTTTAAAAGGTTAGAATCAAAATATAACTTTATCAAGATAGCTTTAACTGCATCATTATTTACCTCTAATCTCTCACATATTTCAGAGAAGTTCGCAAAATCAAAACTTGTCAGCCTATACGGATTTTTCATATCCATATCGCCTTTTTCCATGCGTTCTTTTAATGCTAAGTATGCTATTTCGTAAAAATCTCTTATAACTCCATTTGATTTTCTATACTTAAAATATTCATCAAGGCGTAATCTATATTTCCAATTTCGATGCAATTCATATAAATCAATATTTTCTCGGTAATGTTCCATTCCTTTTTCTGATAGAAAATATCGTTTATCAGATTTCATAAGTGTTTCTATATCATTTTCCGACAATGCGGACACAAGCCTTTCTACGAGTTCTGCTTTCTTTCCAGTAACTTTCATATCATTTTTAGATAGAAATTCTTTTAATTCTGGAACTTTATAGCGCGATAATGTTTCCTCAATAGTCGGTTCTCTCAAATATCCGTTATTTAAAAGCCACTTATCAAGCCTTTCTGGGTTTGTTATTTGGCACTCATACATAAAACAAGTGCCATATCCACCGCCTATTTCAGAACCATGAGAATGATTAGCAAGTAACAATTCCATTGCGTATTCTTCATTAATATTCATACATCTTCTACCTTTCCTAAATACCTACATCATAGCAGCTATTATTGGAAAAGGGAATAAAAAGAGAGTGCCTGAGCCCCCTCTAAGTAATCAAATATATGATTTTTGTAAACTCCCCCTTTCTTTACGGTCCTTATAACTTTATAACAGCACGACAGTTCTCTTTACTTTAATATTGAATGTCTTTCTGAATTTCTATCACTGAGAAAATCCCCTATCCATTATGTATATCCCAACAAATCCACATTATAGCCCTGACGGTTCATTTCAGAATGGAAATCATCAAGGGTTACTTGTGCCAGATCAGCGCCATTTACCTGCACAGCCACTTTTATTTGTCCACCGCCAATCTGCAAATTACTAACTCTTCCCTGATACCCTCCCTTACCATATCCCTAATAAGCCTAGCAGGAGCTTCAACATTTGTTTGTCCAACCCTATGGTTTCCCAATCCTTTCCCTTTCTTCCTTTCCTTGATTCTATTATCTAACACTTGGGAAGGTAGAACGTACCATTTTTACATCATATAAGCCATACAATAAGTATTAAAAAAGCAAAGTCACCTTTTACAGTTTCTTCGCTAATATTATTTATATCTTTTCTGTACCTCTTTCTGTACTTTTTTTATAAAATAAGAAAAAGAAAGATAAAAAGAAAAAACATATTCAAATTGTGAAAATGCCGTTTTTAATCTAATCTTGAAACATGACAAACAATGATAAAATCAATCATGTACTAAAAAGAGGTGAGTACAAAAATTTTATAAACTATTTCTAAAAAATGACATTTTGTATCTATACGCACATTTTATACGTAAGCTCATTGACGTGCGCATAAAAAAGGCGCATAATACATAATATAAGGAGAAAACAAAATGACAGTTCGGGAAATACTAAAGATGCTTCGTAAAGATGGATGGTACATTACCAATCAAGAAGGTTCACACATAAGCCTGAAGCACCCAACAAAGCCCGGAAAGGTCACAGTAGCGATCTGAAGCCGGGAACGCTAAACAGCATTTACAAGCAGGCAGGGCTTAAATAGCCCTACTGCCTGCTGTTCTCATAGAAAGGAGCGTTATTTATGCAGAATTTAACTTATCTTGCAGTTTTTGAACCATCAGCAGACGGCGCATATAGCATTTACTTCCCTGATTTACCCGGATGTATCAGCTTTGGGAACAATCTGGAAGAAGCTTCACGCATGGCAGCAGAAGCCGCAAGCCTTCATGTGTACAGTATGGAATGTGACAATGAGGAAATTCCTACTCCATCCGTGAATCTGTCCAAAGAAGATACAGAGGGGAATGTTATAATGCCAGTTACTATTCATCCTGATTTATTCCGCATGAAAAAAGATAATGAACGTATCAAAACAAACATCACTCTTCCGGCATGGTTGAAAAGAATTGCAGAGGAACAAAAGGTAAACTATTCCCGGCTTTTGGAAACTGCCCTGATTGATTATCTGCAAATACCTATGTCCGGCAGACAATAAGGCAGAAAAAAACTTTAAGCATCCCCATGTGGCTGAATACTCTTTGTGAGGAAAAAAGCATCAACTTTTCAAAGGTATTGCAGAATACCCTACTGACAAAGTACAATCGCTATAAATGGCAACAGTCCAAAACAGGATATATTTTTATTTTGTCTCACACGAAAACCGCCCCGACACTCGCCAATGTACAAAGGGCGGTTTTCTCTGTCCTCCCCACGTTTTAAAATCCCATTTTTCGCTTGTGTCATTCTTACTTTCAATTATTTCTGATACCTCGTTCTTTCGGTGCTGTGTTGGCAGTTTATGAAAAAAGGTAGCTGATTGTCTGTTAAGATAATTAGCTACCAAAAATAAAACTATTTTAATTTAATAATCCCTGTATGCCTTGACGTTGTAAATATAGTATAAGAAAAGACCTAGACTTTTCCTAATTATTAAGTACTACTTCTCCCGACAAACTGCAATTTTAATTTACACCATAAATTTTTATCATAATGTCACTGATATAAAAAACTTGGATGATAATATATACTGCAATTATATTATAAAAATTTGTTTGCTGTTAATATGTATATATTGTATACATATCGAGGTTTCCGAACGCATCATAAAACTCACTTTTAGTCATATTTCCTTCATCATCATAACTATAAATGTAATAAATCGATGCCTGCTCGTCATCGCCAATCTTTACATAGCACTGTTCAAGGATTCTATTCCCCTGTTCATCATAACTATAAATGCAACAAGAAAATAGAGTTCCATCAAGTGCAAAGTCCTGTCTTTCAATCAAGTTTCCTTGATTGTCATAATTATAAATGTAATAATAATCGCTAGGACTTCCATCAGCATTAAACTGCTGTTCTTTACTCAGGTTTCCGTGATTGTCATAACTATAAATTATATACCACAAAGGAATGTCGTCTTCGTTAACAAAATGTTGCTCTTGTGTCACATTTCCTTCGTTGTCGTAACTATAAGTATGAGTCCATTTGAGAGAATCACCGAAAGAACTACCACTATCATACACTTGCTCTTTGGCATTTCCTTCGCTGTCATAACTATAAATACCATAGTCAGCCAATCTTCCATCGGCATAATATGATTCCCACTTTTGTAACCTTTTCTTTTCTTTCACTTTCCCATCTTGTACGGAAGCTTCTGTCGTTTCTTCCGACTGCGTTACTACGATTTCCTCTGAAACTTCAGCAGAATCCGATTTAATGGATATCGCATCTGCTGTTTCCTCGGTGTTCATTTCAGCCTCATCATTGAAATCCCTCTCCGTTTCCGCCATCGCATCCTCATAAGGAGTAACGTGGGAATCACCACTATTCCCACATCCCTGCAGCGACAAAATAAACAGAACAGATATTGCTACACATATGTGTTTCTTCATTACTAATTTGTCATCCTTCCTATATTCTATATCTCCAATACCTTTTCCAATTTTGTTGAATTGTCTAGCGTCATTATCCTATTACACCACGCAAAAAAATCAATCAACTTTTACGTACATTTTTTCTCTATTCCGTTCAATCATCATCTATCTTTCCCATTCTCTCTGTTCTTCACTGACTGCCCTCGTCTTGCGGTAACTGACACGTGATTTCGGAACGGAATAGGTCTTAGATACCTCGTCCTACCCTATCAACTTGTATGTGTTTTGCGCCTCTTTACGAAGCGCAACCAACGAGTACTTTTTTACCGCAAAAAGCAAATCCATACTTCCGTATATGCTCTTTGGAAATTCCTCTCGCAACAAGAGACATCTGGTAATTTTTCTCCTCAATCTGCCGCAATGCCTCCTGCACTGTATCTGACAACTCTTTTTCCTCCGAATCCTGCACTTTAAATTCTATAATGATAGCATCACATGCCCCGCTGCTTGCCTCTACACCATTTTCCCGTGCTACAGACACTGATCTCGGTTCCAGCATCACATCATACCGTCCAAATCCGCTCTCACGATTTGATGTAATTATATATCTGTCAGTCAGTTCCACCATCAGCCCAAGCACAAATCCATGATAGAAACGTTCCGGCTCTCCTTCTGACGTTTTTCTGCCTGTGTCAAAATAACTGAACATCTCTGCTGTCACCTTGTTCATATATGTGTTCATCGCCTTCAAATCTCCAAGCAAAAGTGCTTTAACAAAGTCATTGTAACCAGAAGCAGTTCCAGAAAATCATTTCCGTATCATACCTCTGAACATCATCTTCACTTCAAAATTAGTCAGTTCTAATTCATACTCCTGTTTCCATTCCTTAAAATCAGTCATATATGCCTTAAAATTCTTCACTTTCAGATATCCGCTGGCAAGCAAAAGACTCCACACAGACTGCTCATCATCATCCAACTGGTTATAAACAATCTGCTCATCAATTTCCACCCTGATGCTCTCTCCCTGCATCAGAGATTCAAAGGTTCTCTTGACATCCGGACTGCCTTCCCTAATTAATTTTCCCACAAGACTGTTAGAACTGGTATTCGCCCAGTAAGTGTCCACTTCCCGCTTATCAAGAAAATTAATGATAGACCATGGATTATAAATATCCCCTTTTCCTCCAAAGGAAAAACCATCATACCAATCTTTTACCTGTTGTGTGTCACCCGATAATCCATATTCCCCGAGTGCTGCAAACACTTCTTTCTCCGTAAAGCCAAAACAGTCTGCATATTTTTTTTGAAGTCGTTGTCACCACTTCAAGATTATTCAAATCAGAAAATATCGACTCTATACTGATTCTTGTAATTCCTGTCATAATGGCGCGTTCCATGTATGGATTTGTTTTAAAAGCAGAATTAAACAGGCTTCTTGTAAAAGCTGCTAATTCCTTCCAATATCCATTTATATAGGCCTCCTGTATAGGAGTATCATACTCATCCAAAAGTATAATCACCTTTTTTCCATAATATCTTTCAAGGAAGTCCGACAAAGACCTTAAAGCTACTGCTGCAGTACTGTCCGACATATCCGCAGACACTTTTTGATAAAATGCTTTCTCTTTATCATTAAGCAGACTCCCATTCAGCAGATAATCATGCTTATTATACTGCTCCTCTATGATTCGACAGATGTTCTCTCTGGCATTTGCATAAGAATTTTCCTTAATCCCTGCAAAACTGATAAAAAGAACCGGATATGTTCCCTGCAATTTTCGGTACTTTTCATCCTGCCATATGTTTAGCCCCTCAAACAAGTCGCCCCTGTCCGCATAATTTACAGAAAAAAACTTCTCTACCATACTCATGTTCAAAGTCTTTCCAAAACGCCTCGGACGTGTAATCAGGGTTACATCGTCATTGGCTTCCCACCATTCTTTGATAAAGCCTGTTTTATCTATATAGAAATTGTTATTCACTCTGATTTTTTCAAAATCCTGATGACCAATCCCTACTACTCTCGTCATGGGCTATATTTCCTCCTGCACTGCTTTACACTTGGTTAATTTTCCCTCATTTACAGTTTATCCGTTTCCTTTCCTAAAATCAATGCATCCTTGCCTTATCCACGTAAAATGCTAAATAAGCTTTTAATAGAAAATTCCCCTAAAATAAAAGAGTCGCCTTGACCGTATCTGTAAACATCCATTCCACTTTTTTCATAGTGAGCCAAGTTGCCACCTCTTGCACAAGGTAAAAGTCAAAAGATTAGCGTAAATAAAATATAATGGAATTTTCTATTTGCCTGTAGTAAAATAATTACGTTAAATAACTCAAAGAACTGGGATTGGAATACAACTATGAGAAAAGGTAAAAAAGCGATGAAGGTCATTTTAATCATTCTTGCCATAGTAATTATTTTACTTTTGGCAATCTATATAAACCACAAAATACATTTACACAGGGAGCTCCAATTGCTTACCCCCATTGGGCAGATCGTGGAAGTTGATGGTCATAATATGAGTGTTTACACTGAGGGTGATGGAGAAGAAACACTTGTATTCATGTCTGGCGGAGGTACTTGTTCGCCAATACTAGATTTCAAATCACTCTATTCTCTTTTGAGTGACGATTATAAGATTGTGGTAGTAGAAAAATTTGGATATGGATTTAGCGATGTTGTTGATTAAAGCCGGGACATTGATTCGATACTTGAAGACACCAGAACGGCGCTTAAAGCAGCCGGATTAAATGGACCATACGTTTTATGTCCACACTCTATGTCTGGATTGGAAGCATTATATTGGGCACAGAAATATCCTGATGAAGTATCAGCAATTATAGGGCTTGACATGGCAGTGCCACAGTATTATGACAGTATGAACATCAACATGCCCCTTATGCGTACTGCAAGTTGGGCAGCAGGGATTGGCGTTACCCGGTTGCTACCCGGACTTTCAGAAAGCGATGCGATACAGCATGGTCTGTTATCTGATGAAGAAAAAGAAATTTACAGGGCCGTTTTTTATAATCGCACTGCAACTGTAACAATGATCAATGAAACGCAGGCGGTTAAAGAAAATGCAGAAAAAGTTGCAGCCGCCGGAATTCCGCAGATTCCGATGCTGCTGTTTATTTCTGATGGTTCCGGCGGAACCGGATTTGACAAAGAAACATGGCGCAGGATACCAATAGAATATATTTCCCAAACGGAAAACGGCAAATATATAGAATTGGATTGCCCACACTATGTTCATGATTATGAGTACGAAAAAATAAGTGAAGAAATCATTGAATTTTTAGTTTCGCAAAACTTTTTTCCATGATTGTTACCTCTTCGTAAAAAAAGGATGACCGCAGTCATCCTTTTTTGATTTTTAGCAATGCTTTACGAAAACTGGAATACCGAAGCTTTCTCCTCCAAAGTATCCGCAATCTGCTGCAGATTCTCAATGCGCTCTGTCATAGCTGAGAGCGATTGTACCATCTCGTCCACAGAAGCTGCTGTTTCCTCTATGCTTGCAGCATTCTGCTGTGCAAGGATTGCAACACTCTGCACTTCTTCTACGGTATGCGCTCTTTCTTTGTTCAAACCATTCATCTCTTCCATGATTTTATCAAGTCCGCTCACGGACTGATTGATTCCATTTTCAACCATATCAAATTCACGATTCGCCTCTTCCAGCTTGTCTGCCTGGATCTGTATGATTTTCTGTACTCCTTCCATGGTCTTCACAGATTCATCCGAATTGCTTCTAAGCTGTAAGAGTACTTCCTGAATTTCAACCGCTGATACATTACATTGCTCTGCCAGTTTTCTGATTTCCTCTGCCACCACTGCAAATCCTTTTCCCATTTCGCCGGCACGTGCCGCTTCAATGCTTGCATTTAAGGATAAAAGGTTTGTCTGCGTTGCAATCGAAGTAATCACCTCTGTCATTTCACCAATCTTCTCTACAGAAACATGTGTTTCATTGGTTTGATGATGAATGGTATCTACCGCTTCTTTCACCTGCTTCATGCTCCGATTCAGTTCTGTCATCGTCTTTGCCGCACTGCCCGAAGCCTGTGCCATTTCCCGGGACATATCGGAAAATTCCTGTATCTGTCCATTTGCCTCTTCAATCGTCCTGCCGATTATATTCACGTTGTCTTCCGCTGCCGAAGCTCCCTGAGCCTGGGTCGTAGTAGCTGATGCAACCTCTTCCGTCGCGGCATTTACCTGTTCCGCAGATTCCAGTATTTTATGGACATTGCTGTTACATGTAACTGAAGTTTCTCCAAGGATATGTGACTGGATCTGGATTTCCCTTACAATGGCAGACAGATTATCATCCAGCTGCTTCATTCCTCTGCACATATCGCCTATTTCATCTTTACGCTCAATCATCTTAGGCGATGCTTCCATACCGAGCTTTCCCTGACGCATCTGCTCCACATAGGCAATTGCCCTTTTAATTGCTGCTGCAATGCTGGTTGCACCGAGCACAGAAGTGATACTCACGATAATGAGAACTGCCAATATAATAAACAACATAATAATCTGTGAACTCGTGACAGCAGCTTGGATTTGTGCATACTCTTTCCCCAAAAAGATCATTCCAATAGGTGTATTCGTATTATCCTGATAAAGCGGAATGTAGTAACAAATATAACGCTTCCCGAAAATTTCCGTGTTCGTATTTCCGTAATTCTGTCCTTTATTTAAAACCTGACTGCTTACTTCTTCCATAGCCTTAGTGCCCGTCTGACGATTTCCGCCCGCATCCGCAAACGTCGTGAGCATCCGCACATCTCCATAGAATACAGTCACATCACATCCTGTCTCTTCCTTAATGCCATCCACGATATCTGTTGCTGTCGAAATATTCAGTTCTTCTCCCTTCCACATCTGTCCCTCTTCGTCCATGTAATATTCGCCTTCCGATGAGGAATCAAATATTCCCCTGACAACCCGTGTTGTGGCCTGCATCCCCTCGAATGCCTCCTTCTCAATCCCATTCCGAAGCTGGACCGATACCGCTATGTAGACAAGCACCCCCAAAGCAATCACCGGCATCAATGCCATAATCAGCAATCTTGCACGCAGTTTCATTCTATTTCCCCTCCTTTAATAGGTAAATCAAACACTTAATTTCATTTTACTATATTTGTCAGAATTTTCCAATCATTATTACTACAATTCACGAATCGTCGCAACTATAGAACACTTTCCCTGAATTTTTTCAATTCTTCAAGATATTTCTGCCCCAAAGGGCTGATTGCTGCGCCTTTCCGTTTCAGATATCCAATGGTCATGATCTCATCAGACTTTAATTTTACTGCACAATAATCAGACCCATTCAGATTTTCACAGATGATGCCCGAGCACAGGGTATAGGCATTCAGTCCTACCATCAGATTAAGCAAAGTCGCCCTGTCGTTGGCTTTGATCAGCCGCTTATAGGCGTAGGTACTAAGTACCTCCTCAGCAAAATAAAAGGAGTTATTTACTCCCTGCTCAAAGGACAGGCAGGGATACTCATCCAGTTCTCCCAAAGTTATTTCTTCTCTGTCTGCAAGGGGATGTCCTTTCCACATATACACATAAATTCCGCACTTTAAGATTTCACGGAATTCCAGCCCCGACTCCTGAAACAGTTTGGTGAGCACCGCACGGTTAAAATCATTCAGATACAGAATCCCTATCTCACTTCGGAAATTCTTTACATCCTCTATCACTTCATAGGTTTTGGTTTCATGCACAGCAAACTCGTATTCATCCATACCGAACTGCTTTACCATCTCCACAAATGCCTTCACTGCAAAAGTATAGTGCTGCATGGAAACACCGAACCGCTTCTTACTGTTCTTTTTTTCAATATACCTATCCTCCACAAGCCGATACTGCTCCACTACCTGCCTGGCATATCCCAGAAATTCTTCTCCCTCCGGCGTTATTTTAACGCCCCGATTGCTCCTGTTAAATAAAGAAATGCCGATTTCTTCTTCCAGTTCCTTCACAGCCTGCGACAAACTGGGCTGCGCAATGAAAAGCGTTCTTGCCGCCTCGTTCATGGAGTGGGTATCTGCAATTGCAATCACATATTTTAACTGTGTCAGTGTCATCTTTCTCCCCCTGCCTTTCATTTGTCAAAACAGCCCTGGAACCGCAATTCCAGGGCTGCACAAAATCATTATAAACGATTATCACTTATTATTCAAAGGGTATTACCGCTCCGTCATAAGTTTCTTCTATGTAACTCTTAATTTCATCAGACTTAAGTACATCCACAAGCGCTTTCACTTTGTCTGCATTTTCATTGCCTTCTTTTACAGCAATTACGTTTACATAAGTCTTAGCTGCTTCAGAGTCTGAACTTTCGTAAGCCAGCGCATCTTTCGCTACGGAATAACCTGCTTCAAGTGCGTAGTTACCGTTTAATACCACAAAAGCAACTTCATCCACAACTCTTGGAACCTGAGCTGCTTCAAGCTCTACGATGTCAAGCTGATAAGGATTCTCTGCAATATCATTTACAGTAGCCTCAAGGCCTGCGCCGTCTTTTAAAGTGATCAGCCCATTGTCCTGCAACAGAAGAAGCGCTCTTGCTTCATTAGTAGTATCGTTGGGAACCGCAATGCTGTCACCTTCCGCTACATCTCCCAGGCTGGTCTTTGTGCCGGGGTAAATTCCGAAGGGTTCATAGTGAATGCCTCCTACATTTACAAGATGAGTGCCTTTTTCTGCATTAAAGCTGTTAAGATAAGGAATATGCTGGAAATAGTTCGCATCAAAATCACCGCTCTCCACTACTTCGTTGGGCTGCACATAGTCATCAAAAATCGTTACTTGAAGATCATACCCCTGCTCTGCCAAGATAGGCTTTGCCTGCTCAAGAATCTCCGCATGGGGTGTAGCAGATGCCGCCACCTTAATCACCTTATCATCTGCATCTTTCTTTCCTCCGCATCCAGTAAGCGCTCCCGCTACGAATGCACCTGTCAATAACAATGCTAAAAACTTTTTCATAATACTTTCCTCCTCGTTTGTCTTATCTTTAATCGATAGACAGAGTATATCATTCCTTTCCTCATTTGTACAATATGGAAAAAATTTTGCTGGTTATAGGCTGCGCCTATATGTAATACCTATATCTCAATTTGGCACATCTTCATGGTGAGTAATGCTGCCTCATGGCTTTCCGGCGTTACGCCTGCGCAGCAGGAAGCATCCACCTTTATCACCGTCTCCGGCATTTTTGCCTTCAAGAGCAGCGCATTGGACACCACACAGATGTCCGTACACACCCCAACCAACTCAATCTCCGCCTCTTCCTCTTGCACCATTTCGGATAAAAGCTCTGCAAGTGTTTCCGAACCGAAAGTGGGTTTGTCAATCAGCTCTGCACCTGTTTCCAAAAGCGCATCTGCTACTTCCTCCCGGATTTTCCAGCCCTCCGTCCCCTTGATACAATGGGTAACCGGCAGATGCTTTCCCTCCTGTGTTTCCAGATAATTCTCCCCGTGAGTGTCTCTGGTTGCAAAAACCTTCTGACCTGCATAACTTTTAATCTTTAAGACCACATTAGAAACAATCGCCTGTGCTTCCTCCGTTCCCAGCGCGCCATCAATAAAATCATTCTGCATGTCAATTACGACTAATATTTTCTGCATAGCATCCTCCTGTGTTACTATTCACAGCTTCCAGCTGCTCATAGCAGCCCTCCTGTTCTAAATCCCGTCTTAATCCAGTTCACTTAAGCCCGTGTACAATTCATAGTACCGCCCTTTTTGCAAAAGCAGATCATCATGATCGCCCCGCTCAATGATCTCTCCATTTTCAAGGACCATGATTGCATTTGCATTTCGCACGGTGGAAAGCCTGTGGGCGATTACCAATGTGGTTCTGCTTGCCATCAGACGGTCCATTCCTTTTTCAATATGCTTTTCGGTTCTGGTATCTACAGAGCTGGTAGCTTCATCCAGAATCAGAATCGGCGCTTTGGAGATTGCTGCCCTGGCAATATTGATCAACTGTCTCTGCCCCTGGCTTAAATTTGCACCATCCCCTTCCAGCATCGTATCATAACCATGTTCCAGACGCATAATAAAGGAATGAGCGCTGGCTGTCCTTGCTGCCTGCTCAACTTCATCATCTGTCGCATCCAGTCTTCCATAGCGGATGTTCTCTCTGACCGTTCCTGTAAACAAATGCGTATCCTGCAGTACCATGGCTATATTTCTTCTAAGAGAATCCCGTTCCAGTTCCGCAACCGGAATCTGATCTATCGTAATGCTGCCCGCATCAATATCATAAAATCTGTTGATCAGGTTGGTGATCGTCGTCTTCCCGGCACCTGTAGAACCAACAAATGCAATCTTTTGTCCCGGTTTAGCATACAGAGAAACGTGTTTCAGGATCGTCTTATCAGGATTGTAACCAAAGGTAACATCGTTTAACGTGACCGCACCTTTCATTTCCTTATAATAGTATGATTCATCCTCCTTTGCCACATCTTCCATAAAGCCTTCCATTTCCGTAACCGGGCTGGCTTTGGGAATGATATAAAAACTCTTTTCCCGCTCTTTATCCTCTACAATGCGGATTGCATTCTCTGCATCTTCTCTCTCCGGCTCTTCATCCATCACTGCAAACACCCTTTCCGCACCTGCCAGTGCGGAGAAAATTGTATTCACCTGCATTGCCACTTCATTAATGGGACGGGAAAATTGTCTGGAGTAATTCACGAACACCGTAAGACCGCCTAAGTCAAACCCACGAAGCACACATAAGATTCCTCCGATACAGGCAGTCAGGGAGTAACTTACCTGACTTAAGTTTCCCATCACCGGTCCCATAATACCGCCAAAAAACTGGGCTTTGATCTGCTTGCCCCGAAGATCCTGATTCAAATATTCAAATTCTTCCCTGGCGTCTTCCTCATGATTGAAGACCTTCACCACCTTCTGCCCCGTTACCGTCTCCTCGATATATCCATTTAAGGTACCGATTGCCGCCTGCTGGGCACGATAATACTTTCGGCTTCTTCCGCCTACTATCTGCACCGCCTTCAGCATGACTGGTATCATGAAGATTGTGATCAGAGTCAGCCATACATTGGTATAAATCATGAGCACAAAGGTACCCACAATGTTGATCATTCCCGAAATCAACTGTACAACGGTATTGTTGAGCATTTCTCCCACCGCATCCACATCATTCGTAAAACGGCTCATAACATCTCCGTGATTATTAGTGTCATAATACCTGACTGGAAGTTTTTGAAGCTTCCCAAACAATTCATTGCGCAGATTCATAATCGCATTCTGGGAGATTCCTATCATAATCCTCTGCTGCAAATACTGGGCGAGCACGGCAATCAGATAAATAGACGCCATTGTGAGAATACCTTTAAACAGTAAAGCAACGCTTCCATTCTCTGACGTCAATCCATTGATGATGGGACGTAACATATATGAGCCTGTCAGATTGGCAATCGTACCGCCTATTACACAGATAAACACAATTCCAAGCTTCCATTTTTCATGGGAAATATAACTTAACAGGCGTCCTACAGTTTTTTTCACATTTTTAGGCTTTCCCCCTGCCATATTCTGCTTACCTCCATGACGGGGACCTCTCGGCATAGCTGCTTTTCTTCCTGCGGGCATCAGCGCATCCTCTGCCGGATTCAGCCTGCTTTCATATTTTTTCTGCAAATACGCAAGTTTTTCCTGCTTCATGACGCACTCACCTCCTTATCCATCTGAGAATAATAAATTTCCTGATAGGATTCACACTCTTTAAGGAGTTTTTCATGACTGCCCATTCCAACAATCTGTCCTTCATCCAATACCAGAATCTGATCTGCATCCATCACCGATGTAATTCTCTGGGCAATGATGATCTTCGTAGTATCTTTTAATGTACTGTTAAAACTCTCTCTGATTTTTGCCTCAGTTGCTGTATCTACTGCACTGGTTGAATCGTCCAGTATCAATATTTTAGGTTTCTTCAAGAGCGCTCTTGCAATACAAAGTCTCTGCTTCTGTCCACCAGATACATTCACGCCTCCCTGCCCCAGCTCCGTCATATATCCCTCTGTAAAGGAACTGACAAAAGGATCTGCCTGGGCAGCCTTCGATACCTCAAGAATTTCTTCTTCAGTAGCCTGCCCATCTCCCCACATCAAATTCTCCATAATCGTTCCTGAGAAAAGCACATTCTTTTGCAGAACCATACCTACTCCATCCCGCAGATGCTTAAGAGAGTACTCCTTGACATTCACCCCATCCACAAGGATTTCTCCCTGATCTACGTCATAGAGCCTCGGAATCATCTGCACCAGCGTCGTCTTTCCGCTGCCCGTAGCGCCAATGATTCCAATTACCTGACCGCTCCTGGCGCGGAAGCTGATATTGGAAAGAACCGCTTCTTTATTATCTTTATAATACCGGAAAGTCACATCCTTAAATTCTACCTCGCCGCTGTCCACAGTTTTCTCGGGGAACGCACATCCGTCATCTGTCAGATTCACTTTCGTGTCCAACACCTCCGTGATACGATGAATGGACGCCAGTGCTCTGGAACTTTGAAGCAAGACCATTGCCAGCATCATAAGAGACATCAATATCTGCACGATATAAGTTGTAAATGCCGTCAGGTCTCCCACCGGCATTGCTCCTGCAAGGATCTGTCTTCCGCCAAACCACACAACCCCCAAGGTAGTTGCATTCATCAAAAACATCATAATCGGCATGTTAAGGATGACCACCTTAAAAGCATCCATGCTTGACTTTCTCAATTCTTCATTTGCCCTGGCAAATCTTTCCTCCTCATATTCCCCTCTTACAAAGGATTTAATAACCCTCACATTGGTGAGCATTTCCTGAATCGTTGAATTTAAGGCATCCAGCTTCTTCTGCATATAGTCAAATCTGGGAAAAGCAGTTCTTATGACAAGTACAATGAGAAGGATCAGAATCGGAATGACCACCAGCACCACTAAAGCTAGCTGGGCATTCATCAAAAATGCCATGATCAAGGCTCCGATCAGCATTCCCGGTGCCCGGAGCATCATACGGAGCGCCATATTGATTACATTCTGCACCTGCGTAATGTCATTCGTCAGCCTGGTTACAAGCGAGCCTGTGCTGAACTGATCCAGATTGGAAAAAGAAAACTTCTGTACCTTGTCAAACACATCGCTTCGTAAATCCGATGCAAAGCTGATCGCTGCCTTTGCCGCAAAATACGCGCCTCCAATTCCGCCTGCCATCATCAGAAATGCCGTAATAACCATGACGACTCCCATACCTATTATATATGGAACATTATGTTGGGCGGCTCCCACATTAATAATATTTGCCATCAATTTGGGCAGTACCACTTCCCCCACCACTTCCACAATCATGAGAATCGGTCCAATGATAAACGCTGGCAAATATGGCTTTATATACTTCCAATATCTTTTCATACTCTCCTCCTGTTCCATCATTCCTTTGGCTCACTTAAAAGGCTTTGATAATAATCCTCGCCATTTTGAATGATCCTTTCTAAATAATGCCTGAGTTCCTCCATCTCCAATGAGGAAAAATTTTTGAACATGGCAGCTTCTATCTCTTGAAAATAACAAATACTGACATCAATCGCCCTTTTCCCCTTATCCGTCACCTCCACCTGATTAGCACGGTTATCATCAGCATTACACTGCCTGTTGATATATCCTCCTTTTTCCAGTTTTTTCAGTGAAACTGCCACGGCAGCGGGTGAAATGTCCATTTTTTCCGCAAGTTCCGTCTGGGAACATTCAAGATGCTTCCCTAGAAACATCAGAAGCCTGTGCTGACTTCTATAGATTCCTGTGTCCGCAACCTTCCTGCTGATCACGCGCTTTAAGGCTTGATCCATCTGACGAAAAAGATCAATAATCTGGTGCTGTATCTCCTTTTCCATTTCCACGCCCCCTGTATCGTGTTACAATTATTAAATAATTAATATTTAACTAGTTAACAATCTGTATTATATGATTCCCTGCCAGGATATGTCAACAGGGATTTCATTTTTTATAAAAGATCACAATAGACAGCAAGTATAAGATCAACAAGTGGAGAGGATAAAAAACATAAAAAACATATTTCATCTTAAGCCCTCTCTTTCCATTATAAAAGATAGTAAAGAGAAATGCCAGCGGCGCAGTGACTTCCCATAAAAATGCTATGCATCCGGCTATCATCTGTTCCACCTTGTTTTTTCTGAAAAGGTACAGCAGTGCGATGGCAGCAATGCCTCTCGCCCCATAATCGACGGAAAATATTTCTGCTACGGCTGCAAATAGGACAGCTGCCGCCAGATAGCCTGCCAGTTTAAGTCCCAGTGGGATATTCCTTTTTTCAATTTCTGCCATCACCCACATCATCAATAGCCCTATCAAAAGCGTAAAGAACACATTCTGATGTGCAGCATCCACCATGCTGCCGCTAAATGCCAAATCAAATGGAATCTCAGATATAAGCGCAAAAAGAAAAATCCGTCCCACATAGCGCATCCTGCTTTTCGTCCTGCCAAATCCTTCCACTAAAAGAAAACAATAAATTGGGAAAGCCAGTCTTCCGATAATGTAACGCATAATATAGAAAATCTGATAAAGCTGCTCCGTGTAGTGAAACCTCAACTCCTGTACAAGCAAAGCTGCTGCTATATGGTCAGTCAGCATGGACAGTACCGCTATGATTTTCAATGTACTCCCACTTATTCCTCTTATGTTCTGTACGTCGGTCTTCATTCTATATCTTCCTCCTCTGCATTCTACACATTGTACACCATCATCCTCTTCCTTTCAACTGGTATGGTTATAAAGTTTTAATTTGGCACTTTTTATAATGCCACATATGCATATAATAAGATACAACAATCATATGAGGAGGACATTACTTATGAAAAATCAAAATGTACAAAAAATCGCTATCACCGGTCTGATGGCAGCCTTATCCTATGTGGTATTTACCTTTCTGCAGATTAAAATACCTCTGCCCGGAGGCGATGCGACTTCCATCCACTTGGGAAATGCCGTCTGCGTGCTGGGCGCCCTGATTTTAGGCGGTTTTTATGGAGGACTTGGCGGCGCCGTGGGCATGACCATCGGAGATCTGCTTGATCCTGTCTATGTAATATATGCTCCCAAGACCTTTTTCCTAAAATTATGCATTGGTCTTATTACCGGTCTGATTGCCCATAAAATCGGTAAAATCACATCAGAAACGAATCACTCTAAAATCGTTTTCTGGACTTCCTTTGCTGCCATTGGCGGACTTTTGTTCAATGTGATTTTCGATCCGCTAAGCGGCTATTTCTATAAACGCATCATTCTGGGCAAACCTGCCGCTGATGTGACACTGGCATGGAATATTGCTTCCACCTCCATCAATGCAGTTACATCTTCCATTGTTTCTGTCCTTGTTTATCTCGCCCTGCGGCCTGCACTAAAAAAAGCGGGACTGTTTTTCACCATAGGGGGTAAAAAGGATGTCAATTGATTTGATGTGGGAAGCCTGGTAATAATTACAAAAAATACGGTTATGATATCTTTGTATAGTTTAATCTGAAAAATTCACTTAAATCCCAAGATATCATAACCATATTAATTCCCCGTCTATTTCAATAATAATTGTAAGAAGATAACACATTATAAAAACAACTTTCCCAATTTTTAAAAAGTCATATGTACATCCTGTTTCTTCTTTTTATCCGTTTCTATAAAAAATGCTATTTTTTTGCACCCAATGATGCCTGCAATAATGCTGGAGGGAAAAGCAACGATCTTTTGGTTATAAAGTGCAATATTCGAATTCAGAACACGTTTTGCAGCACTTAAATGTTCATTGGTAACCGCAATTTGGTCTTGAAGCTCTTTAAATAATCCATTGGAATATAACTGTGGATATGCCTCTGCTACAATCTTAAGCCTTTCCAAAACCTTTTCCTGATTTTCCATGACTTCCTGCGTCTGTTTCAGGCTCATTCCGGTACGGGCTTCACTCAGCTGAATCATTAATTGCTTTTCATGCGCTGCATAGCCTTTTGCAACGTTCAAGGATTCCGTCAAAATATCATATCTTTTTACTAAAGCTATATCAATTCCTGATTTTGCCTCATCAATTTTCACTTCCATCATTTTAATTCTGTTTCTGGTAGAAACCGCCCATATGATGAAAAGAACGAGTATTACAATTAGTATTATTATGAATCCCATATTTCCCTCCGTAATTGTGTAAAATTATTTTGAATGCTCCCATTTATGGAATCTTCTAAGAGTTCCGCCATTCTAAGCATTTTTCTTACTTCCGCTTTAGAAATCGCCAGAGAGTCTGCTTCACCCTGCTTAGTATATATACTTTCAGGAAACATAATCTCATTGGTACTTAAAGCTATTACTACTTGATTTCCGCTAATATACACACCTATCTGCTTATACTTTTTCTTCATTTCAAGCAGCTGTTCCATTACCAAAGGACTAAGTAAAAAGAAAGCATCTTGCTCGCTTGTAGCATAAACGTCGAAATTATCATTAAATTTTATATTTTCTGTTTCAATCTTGGTTTCTTCCGGTCTTTTTGATGCATATCCCGCATTTGTTTCCTTTTTAATCACTGCCATTATTTTAGTCGCAAATATTCGTACAGTTCCCGATAATCTTGTTTTATAATATCCTGTATACGCCTGCCCCATATAAATCGTTTCATAATATGTACGGTCGTCTTTATCTGTCCGTCTTCCAAGGAGGTGTATATTAGAAAAACAATAGTCTTTTTTATCTTTTTGATAACGAATCATTCCCCTCTTTTCGCGTCGATCATAAGTGGGTATGATTCCATATTTATATAATATGTCTGCATCAATACATTCATTTCGAATAAACTCAGCATTGGGAAGCACTTCTGCGACTGCCCTCTTTATCACCTTCTCATCATATTCTTTTTCTTTTGCTTTTTTATATTTTAGTCCCTTGCAAAAGGCATAAAACAATATACAACCAAGGATTATCTGGACAAATCCACCAACAGAAAAATAACCGGCATTATTACTTGCTGCCATTCTTGCCTCTTCCTTCTGCAATAACATTTGAGTCCATCTGCCATTCAAATAAATTCCAGCAGATATCACCAGAATTGCCGTTAATATCATTATAACAATATTGATAGGTGTAATAGCATTTTTTCTTTTATTTCCATTTTTTCTATCATTCCCTTTACTACCATACAAATCCATATGTATCTCCAAAATTTTAATCTATGCGTTTGCTTGCTTATCCATGTCAAACTCCTCTATACCTTTAATCACAAGAGTCTGAAGGTTAAAAATATTATCCACTCTGTATTTACACCATACATAGTTTGAATGGATTCAGAAGAAAACCTACTAATTTAAAGCAGCCTATGCCAAGAGGAATGAAAATCAATGTACAGCACAGGACGGCTCCAATGACGGCGCATAGGATTGCGCAGGGAAGGCAGAATATCAGCTTGAAGGCAAGTTTTAGTATTCCGCCCACTAAATGGAAGCTCAAACCTATTATCAGGAAAATGATGAAAAATACTGCCAGCAACGTCAATGTAATCATAATTTATCCCCCTATTCTTTAAATTGAATTTCAATGTTTCCCATGTTGCATTCTATCTCAATATCTCTGTGGCAGCCGTTATTGATGTGTCTTTCTGATGCAAGGGCGGCGTAACTTACTCCTCCAATTTCAATATTGCCGGCTCCGCATTCAATCTCGTAATTATAATCATCCTCATGGCCACTTAAGGAAATCTCCATATTTCCCATATCACATTCAATATCCAGATTGCCAGAAATCGCTCCTTCATAGATACATTCTCCCAAGCTGAGCGTGAGAGAAGCTTCTTCTACATCCATGTTATTCGCCTCAAATCTTCCCACTCCGATCTCTGCCGATAAGTCTTGTGCCTGTGCCTGGTCTATGCGTAATTCGCCTGCACCAATGAGCGCATCTATCTCCTTTGCTTTTAAAGAGACGATCTCCATTACACCTGCCCCTACCTCTATGTCTACTTCTTCCATACTTGTTCCTGCCGGAATGACCAGAGTGATGACATTTTCAGAAAGATCCGTTTCTATCGTCTTAATGCCTTTAAATCCCTCCACATACAGGGTATCGCCTTTTTTCGCGTAATCACATCCGCCCTTTCCTTGTATATAGATATCAATCATTCCGTCGTCCGTATCCTTCTCCCTGATGACGAAGCTCCCTGCTCCCAGCATCAGATTGAGATTTTTAATTCCTTCTATGGGCTGATGCTCCACCTGTTCCGCTGTCGTTTCCATATGGTCATTAACGGTAAGTTCCTCAGGGTTTCTATCCCTCCATGAAATATGCCATCCATCGATTCTGTATACAAAGTCCTCCAGAACGTCCTCTACATATCGGCTCTTTCCTTCCACATTCCTGGCATAATAAATCAAGCTTTTTCCTCCTAAGATGGCACTGACCAGACAAAATACCACCCCCAGTGCTGCAAAAACACCGGCTACAATAAGGCTGGATTTTACAAATTTACTCATACATTAGCACCTCCTTTACCCCCAAATAACTTCCTAAATATATAAGCGATTCCCTGGCAAATGCCCGGAACACATTTTCCTGCAAGAAAACCTACCAGCAGCATAGATAAAATACCAAGCGCCATGCAGATACAACCGCCTCCTAAAAGTCCGATTCCTGCGGCAGGATGTACCAGAATACATCCAACCCCCGCTACAAAAAGCGCCGCAGCCACTACGTAAAAGATTATTGTCGCCACTCCAAATCCCAGAATGACTCCAAAAATTGCGGAAATGATTCCAAGCAGCGTCCCGCCCGCGGCGAACACGGCTGCTACAATCGCCGGTGACAGTAATATACAAGCTATTACAATCAGAACAACTGCCCAAGTAGGCATGGTTTCCTTTTTTTCTGACACCGTGCTGTTGTGCTCACTGCCCACTTCATTCGCCTCTCCTGAATTTACTCTTCCATCATGTGCTTCTCTTTCGGCGCGGTTTTCTTTACCTGAAGTCTCTTGCTGCCTCTTGATAATGGCATTCTGCGAGGATGCCTTCGTGCTTGTAAATCCGGTTTCCGTGAATTCCCCCTGACATGCATTTTCATTTAAACCATCCTTTACAATCCTGGCAACCTGCTGGGGCGAACCAAGCGCCTTTATAACTTCCTTTTCATTTTCCCTTCCCGCATCATTGAAATAATCATTATAATATTGAAGCGCTTCCTCCCTCTCATTAGGTGAGATGTCGAAGAGCAATTCTTCCAGCTGTCTCATAAATTCCCATCTGCTCATATCTTCATTCCTCCCTCAAATATACTGTTAATCCTTGCAGAATATTTTTTCCATTCGCCTTCATACAAATTCAGCTGCAGCCGTCCCTTTTCCGTTGCCTTATAATATCTCCTGTTCCTGCCTGCACATTCCATATCATAGACTTCAAGACATTCATCCTTCTGCAGCCTCCGAAGCACCGGATATAAAGTGGATTCCGAAAGTTCAATAACCTGCCTTACGTCCTGAGTAATCTTATATCCATAAGCCCCCTCCGGCTCCCTGGATACCACCGCTAACACAATAGCATCTAAAAGCGCCGCTCCCGTATTAAAAACCATAACCGCATCTCCTTTCTATTCCCTCCAGATCACAGATTGCCAACCAGACAAACTGAAACCCGGTTACAGAATGACTCAAGCCCTCTCTGTTCCCGTATACTCAGACCATGTCTGCGACATCGCACCAGTATACTTTACTTCAGTAGCCTTTCATTTTATAATATTATATGTCATATAGTATTATTTTTGTTATACATACTATATGACATATAATATTATTTGTCAATATATATTCAAAAAATCTATCACCACATAACCGTGCCCTCTGTTCCATCCTCTTTTGCATTCCTAAAAAAGGAAAAAGAGATTTCATAAAAAATATACCATGATAATCGTCTTCCTCCTTTGTAGTCAAACAATTACCATGGTATAGCAAAAACAACAGATATCTAAACTATTAAGATAGCTTACATTTTTCTTTTATAATAAGAAAATGCAACTATATAAGAAAAAGCAATTACATCAAGCAAAAATATCATCGCCTTAATCATAACCGGTTCGAACATACTGTATATCATTCCCCCCACAACAATCACAAGCAGCATGACTACAAGTGTTACATGGACAGCCTTGCCTCTGATTTCTTTCAGTCTCTCATCTGCATTTTCCAAGCGATCCAGCTTCAGTTTTTCTTCATTTCCCATCAAAATCATGCTTTTAATCAAAAGTATGATTCCTGCCACTGCAATCCCCACACCAAATCCAGTATATACAGCAAGAATCTCTTCCGAAAGCGCCGTTTTTTGCAATTGCTCTGCATAGATTGCTGTCCCCGATATCAAGATCCCTGCCAGGATAAGCACCATCATCCAGATATTTCTTCTCTTTAATTCTTTTCTGTATTCTTCATTTGTCGTTGCTGTAGTTCCACATAAAAAACCTTTGATTTTCATAAATTTTCATCCTCCTTATCAAACAGAAACATTTCTTCAATTGTCACGCCAAAAAACTGGGAAATTTTGTGAGCCAATACCAGCGATGCCTTATATTTTCCATTCTCCAGCGAAATGATGGTCTGCCTTGTAACATTGACTGCTTCAGCAAGTTCTTCTTGGGTGACTTTTTTTTCTTTCCTATACTGCATAATCTTTGTCTGCATCATTTCATTCCTTTCTTCCATCTGCCTATTTATTTTTTATCAGATGTCATTTTATATTGTCTAGCATGCTTTACATTTTTAGTATAGCCAGCTTTACATTATTTGTCAAGCTAACTTTACATATTTTTTTTCGTCTCACAAAAAAAGCGCATATCATTTATTGATACACGCCTTTCCTATTGAAGTTATCGTTCCATTTTCCAGAAATAAGCACTATAGGGTGGTAATTCACTTCCTCCACCGAAATCATGCGTCGTACCGCTGATCAAATCTACTGCCTGTCCACATCCTGCATCAAAATGTGCCGTGAAAGGTTCACTGTCTGCGTTGATGGCAACCAATACCCTTTCATCTTCTGTCTTCCTCTCAAAAATACATTGCTTATTTGTCAAGACCACTGACCTGAAATCTCCGTAGTTCAAAGCAGGAGATTCTTTCTTTGCCTTTGCCAGTTTACTGATCCATTCAGACAACTCATTAAATATCGGTTCCTCAAAGCAGGCACGAAGTGCAGGATCTCCTTCACTCTTGTTTGCCCTTGCTCCCCATTCACTTCCATAATATACACATGGAATGCCGGGCATTCCAAAGCACAATGCGTAAATCAGCGGAAGGTGTTTCTCATTGCTGAGGATACTTGCCACCCTGGTCACATCATGATTATCCACAAAGGACAACATATGCTTTCCTCTATACAAGGTCCAGTTCTCCGGTCCGAACTGTCTTAACAGGGAATGGACAATTTCAAACATATTCATACTATTGAAGCTGGAGTACAATCCCTTGTAACACTCATAGTTAGTGGCGGAATGAAGCATACTGTCATTCACCAGCCTGTTATAATCTCCGTGAAGCATCTCTCCAAGCAGATAAAAATCAGGCTTAAGCCCTTCTGTAAAGCTTCTGAGTCTTCTTACAAAATTCTCATCCAGACAATAAGCCACATCCAAACGCAGACCGTCAATGTCGAATTCATCTACCCAATACTTGACCGCATCCAGGATATGATCAACCACTTCACCATTTTGAAGGTTCAGTTTGACAAGATCGTAATTTCCTTCCCATCCTTCATACCACAGACCATCATTATAATTAGAATTGCCATCCAGACTGATCTTAAACCAGTGAAGGTACGGAGAGTTTTCTCTGTTCTTCACCACGTCCTGAAATTGATAAAATCCTCTGCCCACATGATTAAATACACCATCCAATACTACCTTGATTCCATTTTCATGAAGTTTCTGGCAAACCTTCTTAAAATCCTCATTAGTTCCAAGACGGGTATCAATTTTTTTATAGTCCCTTGTATTATAACCATGCGTATCAGATTCAAATACCGGTGAGAAGTAAATCGCATCTGCTCCCACCTTCTTAATATGAGGAATCCACTCCTCCACCTTCTTGATCCGGTTTGTCAAAACACCGTCATTCTCAAACGGTGCTCCGCAAAATCCCAAGGGATAAATCTGATAAAAAACACTTTCATATGCCCACATATCTAACGCCTCCTGATTTCTCTCGTAGTCAGTCCTCAGCCACCTCATACTGATTGTGACTTATGTATTTTGACCTTTTATCAGTTTACCACATTTTCATTTTGATGTACATGGTTCATTTTCTTCTAGAGAAAGATCAATTTGTTCAGGTGGCAGATTGAAACCATTTTGGAGCTTTGGTACGCATTTGGTCAATTTTGGAGCCATTTTTATTGACCAGATAAGTATTTTTTCAAATTTGAAATTTGTTACCTGCAATTTTTAACTAAAAATCAGTTACATAATTTTTTCCAAAAAAAGAGCAAAAAATAGAGAAATCCCCAATTTCCACAGAGTTATCCACAATGACATTTATGTCATTTTATTAAAACTAGGTATCTTTTCTTTAAATATTCGACGTCATTTTTTTTGAATCCTGCATTTTTTGCGCTTTTTATACTTTTTTTGAGTCAAATTTCCACAAAAAAGTTCATATATGTAAAAAAAAGGCATGTGAAGTTATCCACATGCCAAAAGTTATAACCATTCATCCCAGAACCGCTCCACTCTGTTCTCAATTTGTTCCAGCGATACTTTTTCATATTCCTTCCATTCTCTTGGAAACATCCTTAAATAAGAGGTATTTAAGAATCGCTCATCTAAAAGTGCAATAATACCAATATCCTCCGCTGTCCTGATTACCCTGCCGGCTGCCTGCAAGACTTTATTCATGCCCGGATATTTATAAGCAAAATCAAAACCGTTGTCTCCCCTGCTGTCAAAGTACCTCTTCAATATCTCCCGTTCGGTGCAGACCTGGGGAAGTCCGGTTCCGACAATAACTGCACCAATCAGCCGTTCATTTTTAAGGTCAATACCTTCACTGAAAATCCCCCCAAGCACGCAAAACCCCAAAAGGGTACTTCCCGCTTCTCTGTCCGCCTCAAATTTTGTCAAAAACGCCTCCCTGCTTTCCTCATCCATATGTTCTTCCTGCAAGATGCATTCTATACTGCCATTCAGAAAATAACGGCTATACGCATCATATATATTCTGTAGGAATACATGGGATGGAAAGAATGCCATATAATTTCCTTCCCTCCTGCATATAATCTTGTGGATATAAGCAGCAATATGGTAGTATTCCGTATCCGAGCGTCTGGTATATTTGCTTGTTACATCACTTGCAACAAACAGCCCCTTACGTCTTGCGTCAAAAACAGAATGTGCATAAACTTCATAATCGCCTTCCTCTGCACCGAGCAGTTGTTTATAATATTGAATCGGAAGCAAAGTTGCTGAAAATAAAATTGTGCTCCTCCCCCTCATCATACATTCCCTTAGGTTTTTAGAAGGATTCACACAGAATAGTTTTATAATAAAACCTCCGTCTGATTCCAACTGCGTGTAGATTACATAATTTTGATCCAGCTTGTCATTAATCAGAAGGAAATGAGAAATCTCAAAATAAAAATCCAGAATATCCGCTCTCACCGGACTTTCCTCATGCTCCTCCAGATAAGTCTCCATAACAGAAGAAAGCCTTATAAGCGCTTTCATAAAAGGCGCTGCATCCACGTCATCCAGATATGCATAATCCTCACATTCTCTTTTCAGCTCCAGAAGTTCCCTGTTGCACTTTTCCAGCTGCCGGTACATCTTTCCATCGTACTCTTTTACGATTCTCTTAAGTGCAAGAAAGTCTTCTTTTCTAAGAAGCGCACTGTACATCTCCCTTCCTCTGTCCACCAAATTATGTGCTTCATCTATCAAAAACAGATAGTCTCCTCTTACTCCCTCCTGGAAAAATCGCTTTAAATATACGTGTGGATCAAACAAGTAATTATAATCGCCTATAATAACGTCTGCAAAAAGGCTCATGTCAAGACTCATCTCAAAGGGACAGACTTTGTGCTTCTTCGCGTAGTCCTCAATCACTTCCCGATTAAAATTGTCCATATGAGTCAACAAATCATAAATCGCATCGTTGATCCTGTCAAAGTGTCCCTTGGCATAGGGGCAATATTCCGGATTACACTCTGTTTCTTCCATAAAACATATCTTGTCTTTGGCAGTCAATATAACAGATTTAAGCTGCAATCCCTTTTTGCGCATCAGTTCAATGGTATCATCCGCCACCGTCCTTGTAATGGTCTTCGCTGTCAGGTAAAAAATCCTTTCGCCTCTTCCCTCCCCCATGGCTTTCACTGCCGGAAATAAAGTCGATATAGTTTTTCCTACACCCGTAGGAGCTTCAATGAATAATTTTCTTTTATGATAAACGGTCTGATAAACATAAGAAGCAAGCTCTTTCTGCCCTTCTCTGTATGAAAAAGGAAAGGGAAGTTCCTTGATAGACTCTGTACGCTTCTTCTGCCATGCAAATTGGAAGTCTGCCCACTTCCTATACTCTTTCATCAGTCCCTCAAACCACTCTTCCAGTTCAGTCATCTCATACTCAAAATGAAAGTATTTTATCTCTTCCGTATCAATATTACAGTAGGTGAGCCGCACTCTGATATGTTTTAATTCATTCTGTTTTCCATAAATATAGGCATAGCACTGTGCTTGGGCAAGATGTACCGGAACTGCTTCTTTCATCTTGTGGATATCTTTATAAGTTCCCTTGATCTCATCGATGGTAATCGTCACCAGATCCCGGTATGCGGCACAAATTTCTGTTTCCGTAATCTCCGGCACCTGTGTCAAATCTCCTCCCTGTTTGATGATAATACCATCAGCACGCCCTTCCACATGTATTTCATAATCGGTTGTGGCGTAAACATAGCGCAAAAGAACCTCCGCGTGATAATCCGAGCCCATACTCCGCTGTATCATGCGGTGAATCCTTCCGCCCTCCTGCATGGCATTTTCAGGAGATGAAGCTCTTCTGTTGTCAATATTGCCGGAACGGAGAATAAATTCTACCAGATTCCTGACAGATACATGTATTTCCATGCTTTGTCTTCCTTTTTGCGATATGTTTAAGCAAAGAGAGTAATTGCCGGCTCAGCCTAAGGGCAATGTCGTTTACGGCAAATCTTTTCTTCCCAGGCTGTGCATCCTGCCTAAATTTTGCCTGATAGGGCACATTCCCCACAGACAGAAGAAAACTCCCTAAAGAGATAGTAAGCTATCTTTTTCAGGGAGTCAATAAGATACTATTTTATTGTGTAATCGTAGACGTGCTTATAAAGTTCATCATGTAATCGCTGCCAAAACAGCAGATCGTATAACCATCCACGATATGGAAATCCTAGATTTTCACATCGGAACGCCAATCAGCTTGCTAATGCAAAGCGATTGACTACTTTTTCAAATTCTGGATTATATCCATCATAGGCCACCGTCAGCACCTGTCTCAAATCAAGTCCGAGTACTCCAACGATTGATTTTGCATCCACTGTATATCTGTTGTAAAAAATATCAATGTCAAAATCACATTTTGAAGCGGCGGCTACAAAGTCCTTCACCTCATCCAAGTTTAATTTTATTCTTCGCTGCATCATATTATCACCTTTCTTTCTCCTCAATGCAGGCTATGAAAACGTTTTCCGGTACTTGAAGAAAGATTACCACCCCTTTGGGGTTTTGTAAAGTTTTTTTTCTAGTACAATTTTCCAAACTCCGCTATATACTGGCAGTTGGCACATTTCTTTCCTGCATAAACCTATTATTGACAAACAATTTAATTAATATACTGCTGTTTTCCCTGAAATTCAGTCATATACCTGCGGTATCTTAAAGGCAGCATATTGCGCTGAAGCCCATAGTTATTGCGTTCCTTTATTGCTATAGTATGAAAAAAGCTGCTAAACAGTTCACTGTACTTTTTTTCTCCCTCTGAAAAAGTGTGCTCTGCCTGCTGCATACCTTCCTTTCCGGATACCAGATACCATTCTCCTCTTGCAGGGTGCATAGCAAATATACCTCTTATTTCGTCATGAATCACAAAATTCTCAAGAGGCAGCCTGTCCGCAAAATGCGGAGTTATGAATGTGATCACATTATTTTTCGGACCAATAACGGCATATAGGATTCCATTCTCCAATTCCTTAAACCGCAGAAATTCCACATGGTAATGCGCTTCATTTGCTGTAAAACGCGCCAGCTCAAACACTCTGTGAATGTAGGGATTGGAAAGATTTCCCATAAGATCTCTCTTATCTCTCATAGATAAGCCCGCTGCCACCGCCTTATACACAGCCTCTCCTTTATCCGGCTGTTCGGATGCAAGCGCCCTGCAGATAGCGAGGTAAGCCTCTTCTCCAAACTGTTTTATTACCGTCCTTGCAACACTGGCTGCTTTCTTTTCATCTGGAAGACATGTTTCATAACTTGCAAACAGGCGATAATTTTCATCTTCCCCGAGACAGATGTGAATCTGTTCATGGGGCTTTTTCTTAAGGTAAGCGTCGTATATTCCCGTAAAGATTCCCTCTAAGGAGTCTTCACAGACCAGATAGTATTCCTCCATCCTCTCCTCCATTCCTAAATATTTACATCAAAACCTTTCCCCCATTCAGCCGCCCGCCGCCTGATGCCAAAGCAACTCATTATTATCATCAAACAGGGACAACTGCCTGTAAGTCATACCGTCCTTGTCAAACGGAAGTTTTTCTTTAGGATTAATCAGATTGCGCGTGATATAATCCTCCTCTATCTTGGTGGGATACATCATCTTTCCGTTGCAAGTAATGAAATACAGCGCCCTCTTCAAGGTGACTCCTATTTTCTTTAAATCATCGAAATTAAGATTACCGCTTCGCCTTGCCCTTACTATTCTCTGGGCACTTTTAACGCCGATTCCAGGCACCCGCAAAATGGTCTGATAGTCCGCCCGGTTGATTTCAACCGGAAACACTTCCAGATGCCGCAACGCCCAGTCTGCCTTGGGATCAAGCAGTACATTGAAATTGGGTCTGCTTTCACTAAGGAGTTCCTGTGCTTCAAATCCATAAAAGCGTAAAAGCCAGTCCGCCTGATATAATCTGTGCTCCCGCAAAAGCGGGGGACCTCCCGGCAACGCCGGCAGATCCTTGTCCTCATTCACGCTGACGAATGCCGAATAATACACCCGTTTCAAATCAAACTTTTTGTACAGATTCTCCGCCACCATCATAACCTGATAATCACTTTCCGGCGTGGCGCCTACAATCATCTGGGTAGATTGTCCGGCGGGCACAAAGGAAGGCGCATGTTTATATAACGTAATCTCATTTTTATTCTGAGTGATTCCCTGCTGTATCTGGCGCATAGGAGACAAAATATTCTTGCGGTGCTTGTTGGGCGCCAGCTTCTTAAGTCCCTCCGCTGTAGGAAGTTCTAAATTGACGCTCATTCGATCTGCTAACAGCCCCAGTCTCTGTACAATCAGCGGGTCTGCCCCCGGAATCGCCTTCACATGGATATACCCTTGAAAACGATACAGGGTACGCAGCTTATGCACAGCTTCATAAATCAATTCCATGGTGTAAGTGGGACTATATACAATCCCCGAACTCAAAAATAAACCTTCTATATAATTGCGCCGGTAAAACTGAATTGTCAGCTCACAGATTTCATCCGGTGTGAAGGTCGCCCTTGGAACGTCATTTGATTTCCGGTTGATACAGTATTTGCAGTCATAAATGCATTCATTGGTAAAAAGGATCTTTAAAAGAGAAATGCATCTTCCGTCCGCCCCAAAACTGTGACAGATACCTGCTGCCAAAGTATTACCGATTCCTGTGCCGTCCCCCCTTCGCCCCACGCCGCTTGAAGAACAGGAAACATCATATTTTGCCGCATCTGAAAGGATGCCCAGTTTTTCCATAATGGACTGATTTTCAGTTGTTTGAACAATAAGATTGTTTTCCATAATCGCGCCTCGCAGAACATCTGTTTGTATTATACTAGCATAGCTGATTATAAAATGCAATCCTTTTTCGAACATTTGTTTTGTCGTTTAGTTACTTTTCATGCGTGGGGGAGCCAGTAGTCCGCACAGAATAGGTAAATATTTAGGCGACGTTGGATTATTTATTCTCTCAGAGCGTCCCAACAAACGGCTGTTTTCAGGAAATGTGCCGCCAAAGCATAGCATGTATGAAAAAGTTCTGTTTTGGCTTTTCATTGGCGGCAATATGCTATATTATATGGTTGGGATCATACTTGCCTTTGCATTTAAGAACAATCGTGCGTTCTGTAAATATATCTGTCCTATAACCGTTTTCTTAAAACCAATGAGTTATTATTCCATTCTGCGGATTCATCGCGCTAAACATGGCTATCACTTAAGGGAGCGTCTTTTATGATTACAAATGAAGTTATCAATCATGCTATCGACTACATTTTACAGCACCTTGGCGAAGATTTGTCAGTAGATGACGTGGCAGCCGAGTGCCATTTTTCCAAATATTATTTTAATCGGATGTTCAAGGAAGAAACCGGTGAAAGCGTTTACGCGTTCATCAAAAGGCTGAAGCTGGAGCAGAGCGCTTTCCGGCTAAAAGTTGAACCAGGCAAAACCGTTACGGATATCGGTTACGATTTCGGATATAGCCCCTCAAACTATAGCTGGGTTTTCAGACAGCAATATCAGACCAGCCCGGTTCATTTCAGAAAGAGGATCCATCAGGCGTCCATTCAGCATCCTTTTTATCATGATACCCGGATTTCCATGGAAACCTTTGAGACGTGCAATCAGAAAGTTGCAATAAAGACCCTGCCTGACTATTTTGTATTATATGAACGCAGAATCGGAAGCTACCGCAGCTTAAGCGGGCAATGGGAGGATTTTATCAGACGATATCAGGAATATGTTACAAAAGAAACTCTGTTTTTTGAGCGCACCTTCGATGATCCGGCTATAACAGATATAGACGGCTGCCTGTATGATATCTGCATGAGCGTAAACTCGGACTGCCCGCTTACGAATACCTGTGTCATAGAAGGCGGGAAATGTGCGGTTTATCCCTATAAGGGGCTGGGCAAACACATCTATGCTGCCTACCAGACCCTCTTTACCGTATGGCTGCCCCAGACAGGTCTATGCCTGGACAACCGCAGCGGATTTGACATTTACCGCAAAGTAGACAGTGATTCCGGCTATATGGAATTAGATATCTGCCTCCCTTTAAAATAGGCTGTCCACTGTCATTTGAATAAGGGACTGGACCGGCAAATGCGGTATCTTCTTGTACCGGGCTGAACAAAAAACTGTGCAGGAACCTATGTACAGTGGTAAGAAGGATTAAGCATCCCTTTTTTAGATATAGATACCGGACGCAAGCGGCATATTGACCCATCCATGGGTCAAATTATGCCTTCGCCGGACCTCCTGTCCGTCGATTGCTGTGCATCAAAAGGGATGCCAAATCCTTCTAACCACTTCCCATAAGGTTTCCGCACAGTTTTTTGTTCAGCCCGGTACAAGAAGATACCGCATCTGCCGGTCCAGCCCCTTATCCAAATGACAGTGAACAGCTAACACAAAGCACGAATTCAGAAGTTTATATTTTATGCTCCTGCTATGATACATGTGAAAAGAATATTATCATAGGAGGAGTTGTTTATGAACTTAGAGAAAATTAGAGAAAACACACTTGGAACGATTCTGCGGTTTTCGATTCCTTCCATAATTGCAATGGTGCTGACTTCTTTGATTACCGTTGTTGATGGATTTTTTATTGGGAATTATATTGGGGCAGATGGCATTGCTGCGGTCAATTTAGGTCTCCCGATTATTTATTTGTTTTTGTCCATCGGATTGATGATATCGGTGGGCGGCGCCGCAATTGCAGGAATATCTTTTGGCGGGGGAAATCTGTCAGAGTGCAATCTGGTCTTTCGACAGACACTTGCAACCACTATTGCATTCTCCGTATTGACCGGTCTGCTGGTACTGGCATTTTTTACGCCAATGCTGGATCTTCTGGGCGCTGAAGGGCAGGTGCGGGAATATTTCAAAACCTACTATGGTATTTTACTGCCGGAACTGATCATCATGGTGGTCAATTCTTCTTTCGGCATGTTCATCAGAGGAGAAGGCAACCCGGCATTTTACATGAAAATCAATATCATAAGTGTTGTAATGAATTTAATTCTGGACTATGTTTTTGCGGGCATCCTGCGCTTTGGAATTGCCGGAATCGCAATTGCTTCTTTGCTTTCTGCATTGGTCTCTCTCATATTGATTCTGTATTTTTTCTGTAAAAAAGCATGCATTTATCATCTGGGGACATTCACTTTCAGCCCGCAAATATTAAAAGGGACTCTGGCAAACGGCAGTTCCGAATTTATCGGTGAGATGTCAATAGGTATCGCCATGTTCGCATATAACTTTGTAATCATGAAACGGATTGGAGTTGACGGCGTGACTGCGTTTACGATTGTGGGGTATGTATCCTACGTGTTCAGTATGATTGTGGTGGGATTCGGACAGGGTGCAAGTCCTCTCATAAGCTTTGGCTTTGGCGCAAAGGAGGTTATGCTTGCCCGAAAGATACGGCGAAGGACAAACGTACTCGTATTGGCAATCGGCGTAATGATATTTTTGCTGCTGACCGCACTCTCCGGCTGGTACAGTCAGCTGTTCGTGGAAGATGCCGCAGTTTCTGCGATGGTTCGCTCTGGTATGGTAATCTTTATGGTTTCCTTTTTCTTTTCGGGAATCAATGCTATTACTTCTTTTTACTTTACGTCTATCGGAAGAGCTCTTCCATCCGCAGTGATTTCCCTGTCAAGGGGACTTTTAGTGCTTCTCGTTTGTATTTTTGTGCTTCCCGCTTATCTGGGAATGACGGGGGTATGGATGGCGGCACCGGTGACGGAAGGGGTGACATTTGCAATCAGTATTTTCTATATAGGATGTGAGCGGAATAGAGGATAGTGGTGGAGAGTCAGCAGCGCCCAGGCGGGAGGGCAGTTCCTACGCTATGGCAAGTGAAAAAGCATTGCAGGTCTTATGTGCAGTGGGAAGAAGGACTAAGTATTCCTTTGATGGGTTTGTCAATGAGGACGCAAACGGCGTATTGGTCCATCCATGGACCAAGTTACGCCTTGGTCGGACGTCCTGTCCGCCCATTGCTGGGTATTGTATGGAATACTAAGTCCTTCTAACCACTTTCCATAAAGTCCTGCAATGCTTTTTCACTCGCCATATCGTAGGAACTGCCCTACCGCCTGGGCGCTGCTGACTCTCTTTCAACGTTATCGGCATAATGTAATTAGAAATTTCTACTTCTAGCTGGATTTGTCATTTGTTCATAATTCTTTTTGTTTTAGTAATCTTTTTGTTTGAAGATAGCTACTGTTAATGGATAGGATAGGGTGAAAATTAATAGCGAGCTTGCCAATAAAGTAATGGCTCCTAGCAGGGGGGTGGTGGGGCCTGGCTCTAATATGTCATTGAGTATGTTAATAATCACTAAATCTATGCCGATGGCGCTGAGCAGGGAAATAATCATGAATACCTCGCTTCTTTCTTCGCCGCCTAAATAGAACAGGGGAAAGAATATTGCTCCCAAAAAAAGGCTGATGCTGATTCCTAGGGCAAGCATGGTGAGGGCGTCGATTGGCTGGTCAAAGGAGCAGCCGTGCAGGAGCCATGACAGGCTCATTCCGATTCCGGCAAAAAATGTACCTATGAACAGCCAGATGAGCTGGTTTAGGAACATGCTTTTTATGATATCTGTCCGCTTTACTGGTAAGGTCAGTTTATATTTTCCCCATTTTGAAGCGAACTCGTTCTTGACAACGGCAATCGCATTTACGGAGAAACCGATTATTCCTGTCATTACATAAGCAATCTGTGCGGACTGGCTGATGACGGCAACAACGAAGATTCCTAGTAAAAGCATAAAGGCAGCGAATACTTTTGCATTTGTGCACACAGCATAAAAATTGTTTTTAAGAAGTCCTTTCATACTCGTTCCCCCTTTACCAACAGTAGCATGATTTCGTCAACCGAAACATGGTCTACAACGACATCTTTGTATTTCCGCTCTGCTTCTTTCCCATTTCGGACCAGCACGTCAATCTGAAAATCGCGTTTGCGATATGCAAGGATATCTCCAGGGTCTAACGTGCGAAATTGACTCTCCCTGCATCGCATGACAGCATAATGATATACCAGATCATTTTTTGACGCAGTCATAATGAGTTTTCCATTATGGATAAATGTAATATAGTCCGCAATCTTTTCCAAATCGCTTGTGATATGGGAGGATAATAAAATTGAATGTTCTTCTTCCTGCACAAATTCAAGAAAGACATCCAGCATTTCATCACGCATAATAGGGTCAAGTCCACTGGTTGCTTCGTCTAAAATCAGTAACTGTGGGTGGTGTGATAATGCCGCAGCAATTGCCAATTTCATCGTCATTCCTCTGGAATAATGCTTGATTTTCTGCCCGGGAGGCAAATGGAAATCCTCCAAATACTTTTGGAACAAAGAATGATCCCATCTGGTATAGAACCCATCCATGATTTTCGATAATTGCTTTGCAGTCCAGTAAGGCGGAAAATTATCACCGTCATAGACAACACCGATTTTCTCCCGCATGTCCGTATCTGCATCCAACATTTCCCTTCCAAACAATTTTACTGTTCCGCTGTCTTTTATGACCGTATTGAGAATACAACCGATTGTCGTCGTTTTGCCTGCCCCATTTTCCCCGACAAATCCTAAAATGGAACCGTACGGCAAAGAAAATGTCACATGGTCTAACGAAAAACCCGACTTTGAAAATGTCTTGGAAACCTGCTGCAATTCTAAAATATTCTCCATGCTATTCACCCTCCTGATAAAATAAAGAAAGAAGTTCCGTCAATTTTTCAAGGGAAATGTTACTTGTACGCCCAATTTCGGCAGCTGCCTGTAAATGTTCCTCTGCGATACGCTGCTGCTCTTCCTGATAAAATTCCTTATTCTGTGCCGACACAAAACTCCCACGCCCAACAGTCGTTTCAATAAATCCGTCTCTTTGCAGATCCTCATAAGCCTTCTGAACAGTAATGACACTCACATGGATGGATTTCGCCAACGCCCGCATGGATGGAATCGCATCCCCTGCCTGTAGTTCGCCGCTCATAATCATAGCCTTGATTTGAGATGTAATTTGCTCATAAATCGGTTTATTTGCATTGTTGCTGATAATAATTTCCACGGATCACCATCTCGCTCTTCTTAATGTACTTATTGAATAAGTACATTATAGTCAATTCATTTGATACTGTCAATAGTCTTTGAAAAAGAGTGGCGCGGCGGACGGCTGGGAATAAGAAAACGGCATAGTTTACAGACTACGCCGTTTATAAAATTATTTATTTTCTAAATATATCAACAGCATGGCTCGTAATGCCTGCTAAATCTCCACGTTCACAAGTGGCAAAGTGATATTTCAAATATAGATTAAATGTTTCATTATCCATTTCATTGATTGCTTCACGCATAAGCAAAGCACAACCGTCTGTTGCAACATAATGTAGTCTAGTTGTAGAAAATACAGACATCAAATCATCAATATCTTCTTTGCGAACAAGTTCAAACAAATCTTTTGGCTCGGACTTAGCCGCAAACGTCTGGGAGTCAAGCAAACCATTTTCAATATATTCAGCAACATTGATATTGCCCCGATTGAATCCCTCGTCGAGCAAACACCCATCGGATATAACATAAGCAGCGAAAATTACACCCCTCGGTTTTGTAACACGAATTGCTTCCCTCAGTGCCTGCCGCTTATCTTCCTTGTTATAAAGATGATATAGTGGACCTAGCAACAAAGTAACGTCATATTCATTATCTGGAAAATCAGATAAATTCAGAGCGTTACCTTGCACAATCGTTATGTTTTCGTCTGGTAAAATATTTTTATTGAAAATCTCTATATTATGTTCAACCAGTTCCACTGCATCAACAACATATCCCTGACGTGCCAACGTATGAGAATACCGACCAGTTCCCGCCCCTATTTCAAGCACATGGTCACCTGTCTTTATATATTTCTCTATATAATGCATAGTGGTAAGGAATTCGACTGTTCCATATTTTAATACCAGACGACTGTCCTCGTCATAATTATTATAAAAGTCAATTAAATATTGATTTGTTCCCATTTTTTCCACCTGTCTTTCTACTAATAACTAATCAGAAAATATAAACATTAAACAGATAGATTCCAATTCGGATTTTCCTGTTTTACAAGAGCCGATAACATATTTGTCATCATTTTTTCAGCGCTATTTCTATCTAATGACATTTTCTCTGTCGCTGTTAAGACTGCTATACCGTGTGTATAAAGGAATAAATCTAAAAAAATCACTTTTGCACGTTCAAACTCAACTCCAATCGCATCCGAAAAAATCCTTGCTTTTTCCTCATTTCCAATCTCTTTGTAAAAATCCATTGGCTCCTCCATGTTCAAATCCATATCGTTTATAAATAAAAGTTTGAACAAATGTATTTCTTCTCTCGCAAATTCAATGTATGAAAGAGGAAGAACTAAAACGGAGCTTATATTTACAGAATTACTATAATCAGCAACATACTTATTATAGTAATCAAATGCAAACTCAAGAAATTCATTTTTTAATTCATCCATATTTTTATAGCAAGTAAAAATCGGTCGTGTAGAACATTGTAATTTATTTGCAATACTCCTCGCATTTACAGCTTCAAACCCTGTTTTTCTTGTAATCTCCAATACAGTGTTCATAATCATATCTTTTGTTATTTTGGCTTTAGGTGGCATATAATCTCACTCCTAGCAAGTTCTCGTTATGTTACGCATGTTGCACAACTATTGTTTCATATAAAAAAATGGATGTCAAGATAATTTGCATCTCGGTAAGGGGAACATGTATCTTAGTCATAAGGATATTCTCTTTAATGAAAGACTGTGATATAACTTTTATGAGGGTGACACAATGAAAATAAAAACAGAACAGGATTTGTCCTGTAACGAAATAGAAGTGATAATCAAATATCCCAAAAAAGACAAGCAAGTTGATCGTATTATTGATTTTTTGCAGTCATTTGATATGCAAATAAAATGTGATAGCAACGATGCAGAACGAATGATAAATATTTTGGATATTTACTACATAGAGAGCGTTGATAAAAAGACCTATGTATATCTTGAAAATACAGTATATCATACAAACTTTCGACTATATCAGCTAAAAGACAAATTGCAGGAATATGGTTTTGTCCAAATCAGCAAGTCATGTATCTTAAATATCAATGCTTTGGAAAGTATGAAACCTCTTTTCAATAGCAGAATGGAAGCAACATTGAAGAATGGCGAAAAAGTTACTGTCAATCGCAACTATTTAAATGGGGTAAAAAAAGCATTGGAAGGAGATAAAAAAGCATGAAGAAAATTATTGTAAACATTTTGGCTACAACAGGAATTTCCTTGCTACTACTTTCATTCGTTGCATTGTCTTTTCATGCAAAGTGTATTTACTTAGAAACAGTGTTTCAAGTTTTTATTGTAAATGCCATGAGTCATTTGGGAATATTTCTCACTCATAAAATTGAATTTAGAAATTTTTTTATTGAAATGATACTAGAAATTATATTTATAATAGGCGAACTCTTTGTTTTTGGACGACTGTTTAATTGGTTTACAAGTATATCAATTGGGCTGCTCGTTGTTATGGGTGTTATGATATATATCGTATCACTTTTTTTGAATCTGCTACAAATGAAGCAGGAAGCAAAAGAAATCAATTTACTTATTAAGAGAAGAAATAAACATCAAGACTAAGACAGTCAGCAAGCAAAATTCCTTGGAGGAAAAGATAAAATGGAAAAAAGAAAAGCAATAAATGTTATCAGCATGATGTTTATCCTGTTGATGATTATTAGAGTGATAGAAATTGTTTTTGTAAAGACTGATCAAACATGGATCAGCGAAAATATTATACACAAAATCTGTTGCATTCTGCTGATATGGATTGCACTAGATATGCTCAAGCTTCGTTGGAGTGATTTAGGATTTTCAAAAAAAGGGGTCAGTAGTGGTTTGAAATATGGTCTTGCTCTCGGTATAAGCACTTTTTTTCTTTCTTATGTTGCAGAATTTATTGTGCTGTCTGTAATGGGGAAGCACCCAGCTTTGCAATTCTATATCACAAATTTTTCTCTTTCGCAGATACATACAAATGGAAGTTCCTTGTTAGCAGTAGTAGTGTGCCTTATTGGTAACATAGTAAATGTCTGGGCAGAGGAAGGACTTTTCAGAGGACTGTTTCGGATAATTGGTATACAATGTTATTCCCCAAAAACAGCTAATATAATACAAGCTCTGCTTTTTGGAATATGGCATATTACTAATATAATAATTCCAGTGCTTGACGGTTCTATGAATATCGTTACAGCTGTTTTCATGGGCATAGGATATGTACTATTATCCGAAATTTTAGCCTATGAATGGGGCATGTGTGCAGCGTTGACAGGAACGCTTTGGACAGGTGCATCAGAACATTTATTCAATAATTTTATAAGCAATTCCTTGCATACAGTAACAGAAACAGGGGCAGATGAAATGATGATAATCAGGATAACTTTATCAAATGTTTTATCATTAATTTTTGTATTGATTATTTCTCGGAAAAGGAAATTGCATAATAAATAACTATTTTGAGTTCTTGAACTCCTTAATTTTTTGAAGCTGTTCTTTGACTTTTGCTTCTTTTCCCTGATCGGTAGGTGTATAGTACTCCCGTCCTTCCAGGGAATCCGGCAGGCATTTCATGTCGGTTAACTTTTCCTTGGTGTCGTGGGCATATTGGTATCCTTCGCCGTAGTGAAGCTCCTGCATCAGACCGGTCACGCCGTTTCGGATTTGGAGTGGTACCGGTTCGGTCAACATTTTCTCCGCATCCTTTTTGGCTTTGCCATATCCCAGATACAGTGCATTGGACTTGGGCGCCATGGACAGATAGACCACGGCGTGGGTCAGGTTCACATTGCATTCCGGCATTCCGTTGAAATGGCATGCCTGATAGGCGGCTACTGCCACCTGCAATGCCTGTGAATCTGCCATTCCTATATCTTCACTTGCAAACCGTATCAGGCGTCTCGCCACGTAAAGCGGGTCTTCCCCCGCTTCCAGCATTCTTGCCAGCCAGTAAATGGCAGCGTCCGGGTCACTGTTTCGCATTGACTTATGCAGCGCAGATATCAGATTATAGTGTTCCTCGCCGTTCCGGTCATACAAGAGCATCTTTTTACCGGTACACTGCTCCAGAATTTCCTCCTGCACCGTAATGGATCCATCCGATTCTATCCTGCCGTTTAATACTGCCATATCTAATGTATTGAGTGCAGTCCTCGCATCTCCGTTCGCAAAAACCGCAATTGCTTTTAACAATCTTTCTTCTATATGTATAGTACTATTTCCAAGTCCACGCTTATCACTTAGCGCGTTGTGGAGAAGTTTTAGCATGTCCTGCTCGGTCAACGCCTGTAGTACGAAGACCTTACATCTTGACAAAAGAGCGGAATTAATCTCAAAAGAGGGATTCTCTGTAGTTGCACCGATTAAGATGATGCTTCCCTTTTCGACATAGGGGAGAAAGGCATCCTGTTGTGCCTTGTTGAAGCGGTGGATTTCATCCACGAAGACAATCGTCTTAAGCCCCATCATACGGTCATTCTCTGCCTGCTTCATCACTTCCTTGATTTCTTTGATACCGCTTGTGACAGCACTGAAATCAATAAATGACGAACGTGTCGTATGCGCAATAATTCGCGCCAGCGTGGTCTTTCCCACTCCTGGAGGTCCCCAGAATACCATAGAAGATATCATGTCCTTCTCAAGCATCTGACGCAGTACCTTCCCTTTCCCTACCAGATGCTCCTGACCAATATAGTCATCAAGTGTCTGCGGTCTAAGACGGCTGGCTAAAGGTGCACTTAAGTTTACGTCCTGTGTAAAAAGCGATAACTGTTCCATACTGCGCCTCCCTAATTCGAACATTTGTTTTATTTTATCATCTTCTGCTTTACAAGTCAATTTGCTCCTTGTTATCAGCTGCGTTTTGCACCTCCTTCGCAAATGCATCGTATTCTGTCTGGGAACTTGTTGTTTTTCCCACTGCATCTTCATCGCTAAATCCAAAGTCATATACTTCCCATTGCATCTGCGCGCCGTCCCACCATTCCTTTGGCGGGAGATTATTATGCAGCAGTCCATCTACATACCAGCCATCTTCCTTTTCCGTCAGATAAAGAAACCTCTCCACTAATAACGGATTTTCATCCGTGTACTCCGGCAAACTTAAAACACCGCTATCCTTAAATACCAGACCTATCGAAAAAACAGCTTTACCGGCTTCTTCATCCACAATAAGACCTTTGCTAGATACATATACCTTTACCGTCCGCCACGCATCTTCCGCTTCCGGATCTAAAGAAGCTCCCGAAAGAAGTGAGATTATAAAAGAACTTTTTCCAATATACTGATTAAAGAACCCTACGACTTCATTTGCTTCACTTCTGCCCTCCTCAATGACTTTTTCTGCCTGCTCTTTCATCATTTGATCCGCTTCTTTTACATAGTCAGAAGTCTGATAGGTTCTGTCCGGATAGTAAATTTCATGAAAACGCTCTAATTCTTCCTCAAAGCACAGACACAGCAGATAATTCAAATCATCCTCCACGTAAACGGACTTATCCCCTGCAAAATAGCCGCAATCATAGTCAATGATCTCCTGACCTTCCTTTTTAAGAAGTGTGCGGGTGACCTGCTCCCATCTGTCCATCATCCCAAAGTAACCTCCCTGGAAATATCTAATCTGCAGATAAGCCGCCGTCTGTATTCCGTCAAGCATCTGTTCTCCGCTTTCTGTCACCTGACTTTCTGCAAGTTCGCCCTTCCCGGTCATCATCAGCTGATAATTATTTATATGCTGAATCTCTGCTTCCTTCACATCTACCAAAATTCCGCCCGCTTCTTCTACCTTGTTAATCAGAGTATCATATCCCCATACTTCAATCTCATCCAAATCAAGGTCCAGATTGCGGTTTATGACCTCAAGAATTTCTTTATCTGCATATTCCTGAAAGATTGTTTCCATCTTTTTCCCGTTTCCTTCAAGGTCTAAGAGCCATAAATCATCCGGAAGCAATACCACATACTTTTCCTCACTTCGCTCTTTCACCGGACCCGGCAGAAGAAGAAAAACCATTCCCTGCAGGTTCCCGTTAAGCCCTTCTCCCTCCCCTCTCAGCACCACTGCCCTTCCGTCATAAGATTCTTCATTTGCAGTTTCAGATTCTTTTTCTCCGCCCTCTTCTTCCTGCACGGAATTTGTATTCGTGCTTGTTGTTTCTGCTGTGTCGCTCCTGCTTTCTTCCGGTTTCGTTCCGCCGGTATAAGTACATCCTGCTACAAGCAGCATGGAAATCATCATAACCGCCACAGCAATTACGCTGTTCTCTCTTTTTCTTGCAATATTTTCCATTCGCCTTTTCATAAACTTTCCTCCAGCTGTCATCATAGTCGCCGTCTTCAATACTCGTTCCCTCTCTCTTGACTGCCCAATTGCCGCAAGAAGCGCCTCACCATAAGCGCAGCGTTTTTCCTCTCCAAGCCTACGGATACAACCGGCATCACAGGCAAGTTCGCCGTCGCGCAAGGATAATTTTGCAGCAATCCATGCCAAAGGGTTGTACCAGTTAATAACCAGACACAGGATTCTTATCAGCGCCCATATATGATCCCCATGTCTGTAATGGGTCAGTTCATGCTCCAAAGCAAAACCAAGCTGCTCCGTATCTTTTATATCTATACTTCCTTCCGGAATATAGATTGCCGGATAAAGTCCGAACAGACAGGGAGATGTCAATTTGTCTCCTGCCTGGAAGACAGGGAGTTTTCTGCCTCCCACGGCGGATTCAGCAATTTTTCTTCTTGTAGACAGAAGGTAACGGTAAAAAGAAAGATTCTGCCAAAGAAAAGATAAGGCGATCACCAGCATTCCCATCACCCATATCATCCGGGCTGCTTGTCTGATTCTTCCAAAAAAAGTGCCCGACCACAGCAATTGTGATATGGCATAGTCCTCAGTTTCCCGGACTGTTTCTTCTGTCCCCATTCTGATATCTGTACTCAGTTCCTTGACAATGCCTGCCGTCGTCGCCACTTCTTCCTCTGACCTGGCAATACTCAATTCTCCTTTCTCTCCAGTATGATCCAATTCCACTTCCTTTTCATATGCAGCTGCCAGTTTCTTCTCACAATATTCCTGATACATCTGCCTTTTGTATTCCATATCCTGCCTGTTTTCTTCTTCTGTAATCAGAGCGCTTCCCATGTTCCACAACCTTGTGTTCATCACACTGATTGGACTGAAAAGGAGCATTCCTGGCATAAGTAACCGGAATGCCGCCAGCAGCCAGATTGCATAAATGAAAATTGGACTGATTTTCTTCTGGAAAACTGCCCTTATAATCAGAATCCCAATAATTAACAGCGATGATACTATTATTTTTGTCATCTCAGCCTTCACCGCCTTCCGCTTTTCTTATCTGTCAAAAGATCCTTATTTTCTTCTGCTTTATGTAAGATTTTCCGCAGCTGTTCCATATCATCTTCTGACAACTGATTGTTCTCTGCAAAAGTATTTACAAGCATTCCAATGCTTCCGCCATAGGTTCGTTTTAAAAAAGATTTCGTTTCTTTTAAAACCACCTCTTCTCTCTGTAGCTCTGTATAGTATAGCCTTGCCTTTTCCCCCTCCTCATAACGGATATATCCCTTCTCCTGCATTCTGCGTAGCATGGTGTTGGTAGTGCTCTTGCTCCACCCCTGCTTTTCCTTCATTTCATGCACCAACTGCATTAATGTCTTCGGCTGCTTATGCCATAATGTCTCCATGGTGCACCATTCCGAATTATTCAAACTGATATTTCCATCCATATTCATACCTATCCTTTTCCCGTTTGAGCCTTTCCTCCGGTGAAACAATCTCCGCTTCCCGGTTTACACTTGTAACCCTTTTGCCCATCATAGCAATCCGTGTTACATTTGTCAACCCTTTGTAAAATATAAAAACATAAAAGATTTACAGTTTGAAAAGAATGTCTTAATATGGTATATTCTTTATGTTAGGATGTGAGGTTAATTTTTATGTTGAGATTTTGTTATGTAATCATAATTTCATTACCCTTTATACTTTTTTATCTTGGGAAAGCCCTTTATATCGAAAAACATGATGACAAATATACAGAAGCGGACCGCTACGTAATTGCCAAACGCGCCGTTGCAATTTTGCAGCGCAACGGTTTTATACATACAGACGTGTTCGGGACAGAAAATCTCCCCAATGAAGGCGGGTATGTTATGTATGCCAATCATCAGGGGAAGTATGATGCCCTTGGCATCATATCGGGTCATGAAGCTCCCTGCACCGTGATGATTGATGACAAGCGTTCCCACAAACTGGTCACTACACAGTTTATCACCCTGCTCAAAGGAACCCGGCTGGATAAAACCAATATGAAAGAGCAGATGAAAACAATCATGAAAGTCATCGGGGAAGTAAAAGCAGGACGCAGAATCATCATTTTTCCGGAGGGCGGTTATTACCACAATCGAAATGAAGTACAGGATTTTCTGCCCGGTGCCTTTAAGTGCGCTATCAAGGCGCAAAGCCCGATTGTTCCGGTAGCACTGATTGATTCTTATAAACCTTTTGAAATCAACTCGCTAAGACCAGTTACCACACAGGTTTATTTTCTGCCTCCCATCCATTATGAGGATTACAAAGAATTGACTTCAAAGGAGATTGCAGAACTGACGAAAAGCAAAATCGTGGAAACGATCAATTCCGTATGCAATGGTTCCTAAACAACGAATGCCCCGCTTCGCGAGACATTCTTATGTTAATAAAAACCGCAGAGAATGTTCTTCCCCGCGGTACCACATTTATACGCATTAAATCTAAACACTGTCAAGTTTGATACAAAAAATCGTATTACTCATCAAAAATATGCTATAATTCATCTTAGCGAAAATCAATAACCAGAAAAGGCAGACGTCTAAAAGCCTCTTTTAAATGTCTAATCAACATAGAGGTATGCAAATGAAAAAGAATGTTTCTATTATCGGCGGTGCCGATGGTCCTACCGCCATATTTGTTGCAGGCCGCAAAGAAAAGAATCTTTTAAAACGCATTAAAATAGCATTTTTAAACAGGCAATACAAAAGGAAGCGTGCACTCGCTGAAAAATCCATTATTCCGGATGCGCATACATTAGAAGAAGTCATACACTATATACAGCAGCGTTACGATGCTGTTGAAGCAGACTGCCCCTACCCATACTACCTTAGCAAAAAACGAAGCATGAAATATAATTTAATCAAACGCCTTAATCCAAAACTATTGGGGGAAGAGAAACAAATTCTCCCTCCCGCCGACTTCAATGACCGGCAGGCTGTTTCGGAATGGCAGCAACAGATTGATGCATGGATTAAAGAATGTCAGGAAAAAACTGATGCGGTGTCTTACGAAGTATTTCCCACTGATTACCACCTATTTATCATTAACAAGGGGAATCTGGGCTCACTGGAGGTCGAGATGGATACCCTTCACCCGACTCTCTCCATTTCGTATTCTGGAGACCATAAAATCATGCAGTCAATCCTAAAAGATATTTATTTGTACTTTGGTGTTTCGAAGGAGGATATTGACCGCAGAACAGAAAGATATACGTCACTGCTGTCTGCATTGACTTTCAACTAAAACCTGATACAGTTGCTCCCGATATGCCTGGTCATCTATAACCTTGATTAATTCATCAGTTCTTCCTGTATCTATAAGAATTTTTTGCAAACGCAACAGTCTTCGCAATCAACTAACGAGGCTTTACTGTTATGTGATCAACAAGTTCTCTTTTCTACCGGAATTTGAAAGAAGAATTCTGGCAAAAATGTATATAACAGAAAAATTTTGTTTACGAGGGAAAGATATGACTTTTGCTGATTTCATTATGTTTGCAGTCCGGCTGCTTGCCGGGACAGGCGTGTTTTTGGTCGGCGTACACCTGCTGACCTCCAATATTGAGCAGCTTGCTACAGGAAAAATAAAAGAGTTGTTCGGCAAAACTGCCGGCAAACGATTTGTCAATGTCGGAATCGGAGCCGCATCCACCGCTTTGATTCAAAGCTCCGGTGTGACTACTGTGCTCATAGTCGGCTTCGTCAATGTGGGAATCATGAACCTCTACCAGGCGACGGCAATGATCATGGGGGCAAATATCGGTACCACTGTCACCGCTCAGATTGCTGCGCTCAGCGCGTTTCCCATCACAACTTATATTCAGATTCTGATTTTCATAGGGATCATGATGAATATTGCCTGCAAAAGCGAAAATTCAAAAAAGACCGGTCTTATTTTAGCCGGTCTGGGTCTTATATTCATTGGTCTTTCGCTTATGTCAGACGCTATGAAAGTAAACCGCAATGCAATCCAGAATATTTTTGAAACCGTAACCAATCCACTTTTACTGTTCCTAATTGGAATCCTCCTCACCGCTTTGGTTCAGTCAAGTTCCGCAACCACTTCTGTTTTGATTGCCATGTCAGTTGCCGGTCTCAGAATCGGCACAGGCAGAAACGAAATTTTATTTATCATTCTCGGCACGAACATCGGCTCTTGCGTTACTGCCCTGATGTCTTCCATAACGGCAGGCACAAACGCCAAAAGAGCAGGGCTTATCCATCTGCTCTTCAACACCTTTGGTTCCGTTATTTTCTTTATCCTGCTGATATGCATGCCGTCCTTTATGGATTTCACTTTCCGCAGATGGTTTTCTGCTGCCGCGACACAGATTGCAATGTTCCATACATTCTTTAATGTCACATGTACCCTACTTTTCCTGCCGTTATGCAATGTATTCGTCAAAGTCTCCGAAATATTGATCAAGGAGAAGAAATCTGACATGCCTGAAACTTATCTTGATGAGAGAATGCTCTCCTCCGCTTCCCTTGCGATTTCACAACTGGAAAAGGAGATGCTTTTATTATCCGATATTGCAATGGCGGCATTCCGTACTGCCTATCAATCCTTTAAAACAAAAGACAAATCTCTGATTGCCCCCACCAAGGAACAAATCCGCCATGCCAACTTTACTTATCATTCTATTGTAAACTATCTGATCCGGCTTTCTGCCCAAAGTAAACTCTCTGAGGAGCGGAGTATTTCAAATATTCACAACAATGTCGGTGATGTCATGAGAATCGCTGAAATTGCAGATAATTTCACGAAATACACCCAGACTTCCATCGATGAGAACCTTTGCTTCTCTGAAAGCGGCGAGAAAGAAATAAGCGAAATGGTACAGTGTATTGAAAAACTATATTTGCTGACCAGACAGATTATAATCGAAAAGGATCCCGGAATGCTTTCACCAATCGACCAGATAGAGAATAAAATCGATTCCTTCCGCCAAAAACTGATTGACAATCACATTGAACGATTGAATCTGGGGAAATGCAAACCGGAATGCAGCGGCGTTTTCATCAATCTCGTATCCAACCTTGAGCGGCTCGGCGATCATCTGACCTACATTGCTTATACGGTAAAAGAATAAAATCCTCTGACAAGCCAGAGTTCTTTTTTAATATATCGTTTCTCGATTTGGATAGAAAACCTTGCAATTGCCAAAACAACTGCAAGGTTTCTGCCTTCTTCTCTCACTGTGTCACTAAATTCGTATACCCCATCAGGCTTTCATCCACAGCTCTCGCTGCTTCTCTTCCTTCCCTGATTGCCCATACCACAAGGGACTGCCCTCTGTGCATGTCGCCTGCAGTGAAAACATTTTTAACGGAAGTTTCATACTGCCCTGGCGCCGTATTTACATTGGAGCGCTGGTTCAGTTCTACCTTAAATGCATCCGTTACATACTTCTGGCTTCCAAGGAACCCTGCCGCAATGAGCACGATTTCAGCAGGAAGCGTCTGCTCGGATCCGGGAACCTCTTTCATATCCATGCGTCCCGTATCGGGATTCTTTTCCCATGAAAGTTTCACAATCTTGACTGCCTTTAAATTCCCGTTTTTATCTTTCACAAATTCTTTTACCGTAGATTCGTAAATTCTCGGGTCGTGACCAAAAACGGCAATGGATTCTTCCTGACCGTAATCTGTCTTGCAGATTTTAGGCCACTCTGGCCAGGGATTGTTCTCCGCTCTTGTATCCGGCGCCTTAGGCATCATCTCGATCTGGGTCACGGACTTGCAGCCATGACGGATGCTGGTGCCGACGCAGTCATTTCCGGTGTCTCCTCCTCCGATAATCACTACATTTTTATCCTTGGTATTGATAAAGTTTCCATCCTCAAAATTAGAGTCAAGGAAGCTCTTGGTATTTGCTTTTAAGAAATCCACTGCAAAATAGATTCCCTTTGCATCCCTTCCCGGTGCATTGATGTCACGGGGATTGGAAGCGCCGCAGGCAAGCACTACTCTGTCAAAATCCTTCAGCAGTTTTTCCGCCTTCATATCTTTGCCCACATCCACTCCTGTCACGAAGGTGACACCTTCCGCCTCCATAACCTTTACTTTGCGGTCTACGATATGTTTTTCCAATTTCATATTTGGAATGCCGTACATAAGCAGACCTCCGATTCTGTCGGAACGCTCAAACACGGTGACACTATGACCTCTCTTGTTGAGCTGGTCAGCCACTGCAAGCCCAGAGGGTCCGCTTCCTACCACTGCCACTGTTTTTCCGGTCCTCACCTTGGGCGGTTTAGGATCGGCGTAGCCTTCCGCATAGGCGTTTTCTATGATGGCGTATTCATTTTCTTTCGTAGCCACCGGCTCTCCGTTCAGCCCGCAGGTACATGCCGCCTCGCACAAGGCAGGGCATACCCGGGACGTAAATTCCGGAAAGCTGTTAGTCTTCTTAAGACGGTTATACGCCTGCTTCCAGTTCCCTGTATAAACCAGATCATTCCACTCCGGCACCAGATTGTGCAGAGGGCAGCCGCTGGTCATACCGCACAAATCCATTCCCGCCTGGCAGAAGGGAACGCCGCATTCCATGCAGCGTGCCCCTTGAAGCTGCTGTCTTTCCTTCGGAAGATGCTCGTGGAATTCATTGAAATTCTTGATCCGTTCCTTCGGCTTTACATCCTTCGATACTTCTCTTTTATAATCCATAAATCCTGTTGGTTTTCCCATTGTTACCTCTCATTCCGCCATCTATATGGCTGTCACACAAATTTCTTTACCCATGTTTGACTGCATAAAAAGCTTCAATCTGTGCCTGCTCTGCGCTCAGACCTTTTTCTTCCATCTGCACGATTGCCGCCTGCATCTTCTCATAGTCGTGAGGGATGATCTTTTTGAACTTCGGCAGATAATCTTTGAAGTTGTCTAACACCATTTTCCCTTTTTCGGAATTGGTCAACGCCACATGCTCTTTAATCATTTCCTTCAATTCTATGACGTCATATTTGGATGTCACCTCATAAGAGGAAACCATTTCTTTGTTCAATCGAATGTAGAGATCATTGTCTTCATCCAGCACGTAGGCAATACCGCCGCTCATACCTGCCGCAAAATTCTTGCCCGTCCTGCCAAGCACTACCACACGTCCGCCGGTCATATATTCACAGCCATGATCACCTACGCCTTCCACAACAGCAATCGCTCCGGAATTACGGACGCAGAAACGTTCTCCTGCCACACCGTTGATAAATGCCTTGCCGCTGGTAGCGCCATATAGCGCAACATTACCGATAATGATATTGTCTTCCGCCTTGAACCTGCTTCCTTTGGGCGGATATACAATCAACTTACCGCCGGAAAGTCCTTTTCCAAAATAATCGTTGCTGTCTCCTATCAGCTCTAAGGTGAGCCCTCTTGGGATAAAAGCGCCAAAACTCTGTCCGCCTGCACCGCTGCACAGTACCCGGTAAGTATCATCCTCCAGATTGTCTCCTAAACGTCTTGTAATTTCTGAGCCTAAGATGGTTCCGAACGCTCTGTCCGTATTCTTCACATCTACTTCTATACTGCGCTTGCTTTTCTCATTGATGGCTTTGTTAAGCTGTTTTAAAAGGACCTTTTCATCCACTGTGTTTTCCAGCTTAAAGTCGTAAACCTTTTTTGCATCAAAGATTACTTTTTCTTTTCCGCCTGCATAGGGATTGGTAAGAATCAGGCTTAAATCAATTTGTTTCTGATTCTCGCTTAAGTTATCCTTTACTTTCAGAAACTCCGTATGACCAACCAATTCATCTACTGTGCGGACGCCTAACTTCGCCATATACTCACGAAGTTCCTGTGCAATGAAATGCATGAAGTTCACCACATATTCCGGTTTTCCCTTAAAGTTCTTGCGAAGCTCGGGATTCTGGGTTGCAACGCCCACCGGGCAGGTATCCAGATTGCATACTCTCATCATGACACAGCCCATGGTAACCAGGGGCGCTGTGGCAAACCCAAATTCTTCAGCTCCTAAAATTGCAGCAATGGCAACATCCCTGCCGCTCATCAGCTTACCGTCGGTCTCGATTCTTACTTTATTTCTAAGCCCATTCATAATCAGCGTCTGGTGGGTTTCTGCAAGTCCAAGTTCCCATGGAAGCCCGGCATTGTGAATGGAATTCCTGGGGGCTGCCCCTGTTCCGCCGTCATAACCGGACACTAAAATGACTTGTGCTCCTGCCTTTGCAACGCCGGCAGCAACCGTTCCCACACCTGCTTCAGAAACCAGTTTGACACTGATTCTCGCCTGCTTATTTGCATTCTTCAAATCATAGATCAGCTCCGCCAAATCCTCTATAGAATAAATATCATGGTGGGGCGGAGGTGAAATCAGACCCACACCAGGCGTAGAGTGTCTTGTCTTTGCAATCCAAGGATAAACCTTTCCGCCGGGCAGGTGACCGCCCTCTCCGGGCTTGGCTCCCTGTGCCATCTTAATCTGGATTTCATTGGCGCTTACCAGATATCTGCTGGTAACGCCGAAACGTCCTGAAGCCACCTGCTTGATAGCGGAGCATCTGTTTACACCGTCAGGCCCGGGAATCAGTCTCTCTAAGTCTTCTCCCCCTTCACCGGAGTTGGATTTTCCATGGATCCGGTTCATAGCAATCGCCATAGTCTCATGGGCTTCCTTGGAAATGGAACCATAGGACATGGCTCCCGTCTTAAATCTGGTCACAATGGAGTCCACACTTTCCACTTCTTCAAGAGGCACACCCTTTTTAGGGTAATTAAAGTCCATCAGCCCGCGCAGATTCTTCACGGATTCTTCATCATTTACCAGTGCCGTATACTCCTTGAACATCTGATAATCCCCGCGTCTGGTAGACTCCTGAAGCAGATGGATGGTTGCCGGATTATAAAGATGTTCGTCGGCTCCGCTGCGCATCTTGTGATGCCCAAGACTGTCTAAAGTCAGATCGTTTGCAAGCCCTAAGGGATCAAATGCCTGAGAATGGAGTCTGTCTACCTGTTCTTCAATGTCTTTTATGGTGATACCGCCCACACGGCAGACCGTATGAGGGAAATATTTATTGATTACTTCTTTATCAATACCGATTGCCTCAAAAATCTGAGATCCTTCATAGGACTGGATGGTGCTGATTCCCATCTTGGATGCAATCTTCACGATTCCATGCAAAATGGCATTGTTGTAATCCTCCACTGCTGCATAATAGTCTTTATCCAGCATATGATTGTCAATCAACTCCTTGATGGATTCCTGTGCCAGATAAGGATTGATGGCACAAGCGCCATATCCCAGCAATGTTGCAAAGTGGTGCACTTCCCTAGGCTCCCCTGATTCCAGAATCAACGCAACGCTGGTCTTTTTCTTGGTTACCACCAGATGCTGATTCAGCGCAGAAACTGCAAGCAGGGAAGGAATCGCCACGTGATTTTCATCCACGCCCCTGTCTGAAAGGATAATAATGTTGGCGCCGTCCCTATAAGCTCTGTCCACTTCCACGAACAGTCTGGCAATAGCACGTTCAAGGCTGGTGTTCTTATAATAAGTAATGGGAATCACCTCTACCTTGAAGCCGTCCTTTTTCATGCTCTTGATCTTCATCAGATCTGTATTAGTTAAAATGGGATTATTTACTCTAAGCATGTTGCAGTTCTTTGGAATCTCTTCCAGAATATTTCCATCCGTGCCAATGTAAACGGTAGTGGATGTGACCACTTCCTCTCTGATGGCATCAATAGGAGGGTTCGTCACCTGTGCAAACAGCTGCTTAAAATAATGGAACAGCGGATGATGGGTCTTGCTGAGCACCGGCAGCGGTGTGTCCACTCCCATAGCCGCAATTGCCTCGCTCCCATTCTTTGCCATAGGCAGAATGCTGTTTTTTAACTCCTCATACGCATATCCAAAGGCTTTCTGCATGCGCTGTCTCTCTTCGTAGGCAAATTCCGGCACTCTCTCATTAGGAATCTTCAAATCATGCAGCTGAACCAGATTGCTGTCAAGCCATTCCCCATAAGGCGCTCTGGAAGCATAGGTTTCTTTCAGTTCATCATCATCTATTACTCTGCCCTTAACCGTATCCACTAAAAGCATCTTACCGGGTCTTAATCTTTCCTTTACAAGAATCTTCCCCGGATCAATGTCCAGCACCCCTACCTCGGAGGAAAGAATCAACTGGTCATCATCTGTAATCATATAACGGGAAGGACGAAGACCGTTCCTATCCAGCACCGCTCCCATCATATCGCCGTCACTGAACAAAATAGAGGCAGGACCGTCCCAAGGCTCCATCATCGTCGCATAATACTGATAAAAATCTCTCTTTTTCTGGGACATCGTCTTATTATTTGCCCAAGGTTCCGGAATGGTGATCATCACTGCAAGAGGCAGATCCATGCCGCTCATTACAAGAAATTCCAGTGTGTTATCCAGCATGGCAGAATCGGATCCGGATACATTCACTACAGGCAACACTTTATGCAAGAGCCCATGCAAGTGCTCGGATTCCATATTTTCCTCCCGTGCCAGCATCTTATCTGCATTGCCTCTGATGGTATTGATCTCACCGTTATGTACAATGAACCTGTTGGGATGTGCGCGCTCCCAGCTGGGATTTGTGTTGGTTGAAAAACGGGAATGCACCATGGCGATGGCTGATTCATAATCCTTATCCTGCAAATCTGAAAAGAACGTCCGAAGCTGCCCTACCAGAAACATTCCTTTATATACAATGGTCCTACTGGATAAGGATACCACGTAAGTATTGTCTGAGGACTGCTCGAATACCCGTCTTGCCACATACAAAAGACGGTCAAAGGCTGCGCCCTTTTCCACTCCTGCGGGTTTTTTCACAAAAGCCTGCATAATGTGAGGCATACACTCCACTGCCTTGTGCCCCAATACAGAAGGGTTAATCGGAACCTCCCTCCAGCCTAAAAAGGTCAGCCCTTCCTTTTCTACTATGATTTCAAACATCTTCTTTGCCTGATTCTTCCGAAGCTCATCCTGTGGAAAGAAGAACATGCCAACTCCATATTCCCTTTCCTCTCCTATAGAAATGCCAAGAGGCTTTGTCACCTTTTTGAAAAATCTGTGGGGAATCTGCGTTAAAATTCCTACGCCATCACCGGTTTTTCCTTCTGCGTCCTTACCTGCCCTGTGCTCCAGATTTTCTACAATCTTGAGCGCATTTTCCACAGTCTCACGGCTCTTTAAGCCTTTTATGTTGACACAGGCTCCGATACCACAGTTATCGTGTTCAAATTCCGGGCGATATAAAGGCGCTTCCGGCTGAGTCTTTTTTACATCAAACATGATCGTTCTCCTTTTCCACAAGTTAAATTTCATAAACCACCAGCTCGCCCCGCAAACCGGCTTAATTGGATGAAAAAAGGTCGCAAAGAGCTTTAAACCCGCTCCTTTGCGACCTGTAGGTCTAATATACAACAGTTTTTTTCATTTGTAAATAATGAATATTTGCGAAATTGTCAGATTATTTGTCAATTAATTATTTTATCACGTATTTGTACGAGATTTGTCTGAATTGTATTAACTACTCGCATATCCTAATACAATTTCACTCCCTTATCACTTTATCCAAACACTTTCTTTTTATGTAAAAGAATATTCCACCTGCAACTGCTATGCAAGCTATGCCCACCAGCAATGTTATCGGCAATGCTTCATTCCTGTTCATTCCGTCATAGCCGAATTGATAGTTCATTACATACATACTTACGTTTGCCACCGCATGAAAAAGCACAGGCGCAGCAAAGCTTTGATACTGATCATAAAAGTAAGCAATCATCAGCCCCAGTATACTTCCATATACTGCCTGTACCAGATTTCCATGATAAATACCAAATAAAAGCGAAGAAACCAAAATCGCAATCTTATAGTTAAAGCAACGCTTCATTCTGTTATAAAGAACCCCTCGAAAGACAGCTTCCTCCGCCAGTGGGGAGATGATTCCATATAGAACAAGTCCCACTGCAAACTGTACGCCATACTGCATCTCGTGCACTTTGTTGTACGCTTCCGAACTGCCCGTAAGACCTGTCAGGCAGACAAGAATATTAATGCCTGTGGCTATGTAGAAGGCAAAAGCAGCCAGGAATCCATAGGCTCTTATTTTCTTTTCATCTAACCAACGCTTTTCCTCATCGCCGTTTTCATATGCAGCCGATACAATTATTTCTCCTTTTACGATCGACAGAATTGCTGCAACACCAATCAGGGAAGCTCCCCCATATACAATTCCCTGTATCGTATCACTATACTGACTGAAAAATTGACATATCCTTTCCCCTCCGGTTGTAAAAAGCATATTTAATGGAAATAATAAGAGAACTTCTGCAATATCATGCACAATAAAATACACTAGAAGCGGCAGTAAAAGATAAGCTGTCTTTTTAAGGGAAGACCATTTCTGTAATTCTTCTTTCTCCCATCTTACACCCATAGTCTTCCATAAACTCATTTTCATAAAATATCTTTCCTCTGAATGCTATTCCTGTGACAAAAGAAGCCCAAGCTTCTGCAAAGCAAACTGTACTGACCTTGTGATTCCTTCTTTAGGGGCAGTCAGTGTTCCATCTAAATCAAAAAGACAATACTGAAACATAACAACTCTCTCCTATTTGATTCTATTTTCTATTTCAGTCCCAACTTTGCAAATAAATCTCCAAGGCTCGTTCCTACGCTCTCCCCTGAATCAAACTGTTTTGTGTCAAAGTTCTCCACTTCCTCTACCTGCTGTTCTTCTGCCGCTGCTTTTATGCTAAGGGAAATCTTACCGTCATTGGTATTTAATACCTTCACTTTTACCTTATCCCCGACCTTAAGCACCTCAGAAGGCTTTTTGATTCTTCTCTGACTGATCTGTGAAATGTGCACCAAACCGCTAAGTCCATCCCTTAAGTCCACAAACGCGCCATAGGGCTGCAGGCTTTCCACAGTACCTTCCAGAATGGTTCCGGGTACAATCATCGCCACCTTATGGTCATGTTCTTCCTTTTGCTGTTCCTTTAAGATCTCTTTTGCCGAGAGCACCAGCTTTTCTTTTTCCTGATCAACTGTTATGACTCTTACGGTCAAAGTTTTACCTTTGTATTCTTCCAGATTTTCCACATAAGAAATGTCAAGCTGGGAAGCCGGGATAAATCCCCTGATGCCTTCCAGATAGGCGACTGCTCCTGCATTTACAATTTCGCTGACCTTTACAGTCAAGTTTTTCTTCTCCTCCATATATCCGGCAAGTACATCCCAGGCAAGCACCTCATTGGCCTCTTTTTTGGAAAGAAGAATATTTCCCTGCCCATCATCCATCTTCACGACGGTAGCTTCAATCACATCTCCGGCATGCACATCCGTCAGTATCGAAAAGCTGGGATCGCTGCTCATATCCGTCGCCTTGATGATTCCCTGCGTGTAGTACTTAAGATCTAAGGTCACTTCCTCCTCATTCACATCAATTACCGTTCCCTGAATCACATCCCCTTCCTGGATTTTGCGGAAGGATGCCTCCAGTTCTTTTTCATAATCTTTCATTGTTTCTTCCATAATGCTCTCTCCTTTACCTGCTGCACATTCACCTCACTGTCTATCATTGTATTGGATTTCTTTCTCAAAGTAAAGCCATAAATTCTATCCCTTCACAGCCCCCGCCGTCATGCCATTTACAAAAAATTTCATCAAACAGAAATAAAGAATCACAATCGGCACTGCGATAAACACGGATCCTGCCGCAAAACGAGAAAATTCCGTATCTCCCAGACTCATCAGCCCCACTGCCACTGTATATAGATTCTTTTCTTTCAAAAGAAGTTTTGGCAGAATAAAGTCACTCCACGGAAATACAAAGCTGGTCAATGCTGTATATACAATAATCGGCATGGAAAGAGGCAGATTGATTTTTAGAAAAATCTGAAAATTCGTAGCTCCATCAATTCTTGCCGCCTCATCAATGGATGTGGAAATGGTGTCAAAAAAACCTTTTTGCGTCAGATACCCCATCGGTGCGCCAGCGCTGTAAATCAAGATCAGTCCCCACATTTTATTGATAAGTCCAAATTGTGTCATAATAATATAAACTGCAATCATGCTCATAAAAGACGGAAACATCCCCAGTACCAAGGTAGTCTTCATGATGATTTTTCTTCCTTTAAACTGGAATCTGGACATGGTATATGCTGTCAGAATCACCAGGAAACTACCAATCAGACAGCTCATAGCGGCAATAAACAAAGTATTGCGGAACCACTGGGGATAATTGTACATCTCTGTATCCGTAAAAAGATTGCGGAACGTATCCAGGCTGTAGGCATTTGGAAAGAAACCTTCAAAGGAATAAATGGAACCTGATTTGCTGAAGGAAGCAAGTATCAGCCACAGGCATGGAAATAAGAAAATAAAACAGACGACGATCAATATCATATACGTCACTGCTGTATCCAAAAAACGCACGGTCTTTACACTTTTCATCGGAAAGTATCCTCCTCTCTGTAGGATGAACTCCTGGTATAAATCAGCAGGGAAAGAAGCGAAGTTATCATAAAAATAATCAAACTAATCGTAGCACCCACATTATAATAGTTGTTGTTGATGGAAAGGTTATACAGCCAGTTGATCAAAAGATCCGTATCACTGGCAAGGAAGTAACCATCAATATACAGACCTCCCCTCAGAAAGAAAAAGACGCCAAAATTATTAAAATTACCTATAAACTGCGAAATCAGCACCGGTGTAGTGGAAAACAATACAAAGGGAAGTGTTATATGCCTAAACTGCTGGAATGCATTTGCTCCATCAATTTTTGCCGACTCTATCTGGCTGGCATCCCGATTAGATAAAATACCAGTGGCAAGCAGCATGATGGAAGGTACGCTTACCCATGCATTTACCGCTATTCCAATGCCTCTGGCAATCCATTTTGCATCAATATCCAAAAAGCCGATGGCGCGGTATCCCATACCTGTAATAATCTGATTAATAGGACCTCCATAGGAAAACATGAACTTAAAACCTAACATGGTAATAAATCCGGGCACTGCGTAGGCAAGCATCGGAAACGCTCTCCAAAAGCCCTTCCCCTTTACGCACTCCTTGTTTAAAAGCAGCGCCAGACCAAGTCCAGCAAAATAATTCAGTCCCGTGGAAATCACTGCCCATGCCAGATTCCATAAGAGAATCTTCCCAAAGGTAGGCGCAAATTGAGATAAAGTCGCTATCTGAACAAAATTATCGATTCCGACCCAGTCCACCAGCTTTGGCGGCACAATACTGCCGCCATAGTTGGTAAAAGCAATTGCAATCATAAAGACAATAGGAAGAATATTAAAAACACAAACGCCCAAAACCGGCAACACTAAAACGGTTTTATAAAATTTCCTGTCAAGAAGCTGCTTCAGATCCTCCTTAAAGCTTGCCGGGCGTCCTCCCCTCTCACATAGTTTCTGAGTTTCATAGGCATCCTTCACATTCGCCACATAACACACCCCAAGAAACAGCAGGGCTATCACCGCCAGAATCCCCATAAGGAGCATGACAACGGAATTATCTCCCTCTATTCCAAGCCAGGTATTTGCCTCCCTCGTTCCCAAAGAAAACAGTCCTGCCAGATCGGCAATCCCCCGCCAAATGAAATAGATAAGCGCCAGTACCAGAACCGCAAAGTAACACAGCCCTTTTCCAACCTGTCCATAGAACAACTGTCCAAGCCCCATCAGGCACATGCTTAATTTCACATTCCTGCCTGCATCTTTAAAAAACTCCCCTATTTTTTTCATCCTATCTTTCATAACCATACCTCATTCTTTTGCCCTTCGGGCTATTTTGACACAAGCGTGTGGATGGCATCATAAATCTGTGTATCAACGGTCTTAAGCCCTTCTTTGATTTCCTCAAGTGTAGCATATTTTTTATCTTCCGTCCGGAATGCATCTTTTGCAAGATCCTGGAAGAAAGTCTGTGCCGGCGTCCAGATCTGCTCCACCGCACGGATGGATGGCATTACTACGATATTTCCTTCATCCAGGTTCCGATAGATGATTTCCGAAATACCTCCCACTGCTTCTGCCGCATCGCTTCTTGCCGGTACGATTCCCAAATATTCATTTCTCTTCATTGCCATATCATAACTGGAAGCAAACTCTACAAAAGCAAGACATGCATTAGGCACTTTGGTATAAGCGCTGATTGCATAACCGTTTACACCGCCCATTGCTTTTAAAGGAATCAGCTCCGGATCTTCCTCTGTCAAATCTCCGCTTGCCGGAAGCTTAGGCACTTCCGTCACCACTAAATTTTCTACTGCCTTGCTCTTGGCTGTTTCGGCATCCATTCCCTCCGCTTCATAAGCAAGCACCAGCTCCTTCAAGAAAAGAGGATAAACATCCGGCGTGGTCATCGTTGCAAAATAAGTGCCGTCAGCCAGCTTGCTGTAAGCGTTTACTGTAATTGAATCGTCAATACAGTCTTCATTCATCAGCGAAGCCTGACAAAGGAGCACATTCGCCCCCACTTCTGCATTTCCTGCTGAAAATCCAAGTTCATCCGCATTGGTATTATTGTCTCCAAACACATATCCTCCATAGGAAAATAAAAATCCCGAAGAAAAATACACATCATACAGAGAACGCATATATCCATATTTTCCTTCTCCCTTATCCACGATCTCCTTGGAATAACGATACATATCGTTCCAGTTCTCTACCATATCCGGAATCTTATTTCCATCCTTATCCCATTTCGTTTCCCAGTCTTCCGGCAATAAATCCTTCCGGTAATAAAGCATCGAGGACTGTACGTTGACCGGAACCCCCATATAATATTCCACACCGTCAATTTCTGCCCGATAAGCGTCCCATGCCATCTTAGATATCTTCTCATAGCATTCCAGACTTTCTACCGGGATGGGATAAATATGCTTTCCTTCCACATACTTCATCAAGATATCATTCGCCTGATAAAGCACATCAGGTCCATAGCCATAAGGTCCGTCATCAGCAAGATTGCTGTATTGATCCATGTTGGCATCCACCGCCACAATTCCGTATTCCGCGTACTCTTCATTGAAAGCGTTGATCAATTCCTGGAAATAGCCTTCTGCAATTGCCGTATCATTTTCCAGCACCCGGATCGTCACATTCTGTTCAAGTTCCCCACTGTATATAGCGCTTAAATCTGCGCCTTGTGCTGCTCCCTCTTCCCCTGTGGACACATTTTGCGGCAAATCTCCGCCTTCCTTTTTCCCACAGCCGGATATCAACCCCAAACACATTATTCCTGTAAACACTAAACAAAGAATCCGTTTCATCATCTGCACCATCCCTTCTTATTTTTTTATGATTACAAAGCCATCTGTCCTCAGGCTTCCAAATATAAAATCTTCTTTTACATCTAGCGCTGCCTGAAAACTATTTGAAAAAAGAATTTCCCCTTCTTCTTTTATCTCAATTGTTTTTCCCGACTGATTTGTAAAGAGTACTAATTTCTCACCCTTAAGGCTTCTGCTTAAAACAAGCATTCCATCCCGTTCTGTGATGTTGATTGCTCCGTTCTGCACCACATCTTTCTTTCGCAGCCCCAATAGATTTGTCAGCATTCCATAAAATTCTGTGTCCCAATGGCTCTCATCCCAATCAAAGCATCGTCGATTATCCGGGTCATAGCCGCCCTCCAGCAGAATCTCCGTTCCATAATAAATACAGGGAGCGCCAATAAACATACACATAACCGCTGCTGCCGAAAGCATTCTATCCTTATTTTTATTCACACTTGTATAAAACCTGTCTGTGTCATGGGAATCCAGCAAATTTAGCATCATTGTATTTACCTGGCTTGTATTGCGCATTAAAAGATGATTTAATTTCCAGGCAAACTCTCTGGCGTCGAAGACTTCAAATGCGTAATAGTCTAAACATGCTTTTGTAAATGCATAATTCATGATTCCATCATACTGATCTCCCTGCAGAAAGCTGTTGGCATCATGCCAGTTTTCCCCAATAATCACACATTCTCTCTTGACCGCTTTTACTTTTTTTCTGAACATCCTCCAGAAATCGTGGGAAACCTCATCGGAAACATCCAGTCTCCAGCCATCTATATCATATTTCTCTATCCAGGAAACTGCAATATCCAGCAAAAACTCCTGCACATTAGGATTTGAAGTGTTAAACTTCGGCATATACTCGCAAAAAGCAAACACTTCATAATTAAGTATCGCTTTTTCCGGTTTTTCTCCCTTTATGATGAACCAGTCAAAGTAGGGCGATTTGCTGCCATTCTCAAGTACATCCTGAAACTGCGGCAAAAGTTCACTGCAGTGATTAAATACGGCATCCAAAACTACCCTTATTCCTCTTTTATGCGCCTCATCCACAAGATTTTTAAAATGTTCTTTTGTTCCAAATCTTTCATCTATCATGTGATAATCTGAAATATCATATTTATGATTAGAAATAGATTGAAATACAGGCGTCAGATAAAGGGCGTTTGCTCCCAACGCATTTATATAATCCAGTTTCTCTATAATACCAGGTATATCACCGCCTGCAAAACTTTTAGGATTGGGTTTTTCTCCCCAATTTAAGTTAATATAATCCTTTTTCTTTTTTTCTTCATCACAATAGAACCGGTCTACAAATATTTCATAGAAAACCGCCTCTTTCATCCAGTCCACTTCCTGGTGAACATCCGCTTCATTAATATAGGGCAGTTGAAAGAAATTATAATATCCAAGCGAAAAGTTGTAGTTCTCGCTAAGTCCGTCCTCCGAATAATAGTAGCCTTTTCCCTTTTCCCATATACGGAACACATAAGCAAGCCTGACATCCGTAAGCGGAAGGCTTACCTCATAATAGGAAAATAAATGATCCTCATACTTTTTTTCCATAATCGTGACTTGCTGCTTTTCCTGAATTTTATATTTGCACTCATGTATCACTTCTATCTTATCCACACTGTCGTTCTTGTCTATCCTCAGCCTTAGTACAAGACTGTTGGCATTTAAAGGGAAACAGTATTTGGAATCAGGCATATGTAAAATTCCATGTTCATTCATTCTAATTTCCGTCCTCTTTCATTTTAGTAAAAGTGCCACATTGACAAAAAGTGGCACTAAGTATATAAATAATCTATGAGCAAAAAATATACCATTCGAGACATTGCAAAACAGGCAGGTGTGTCCGTAGCCACCGTATCCTATGTAATCAATAACCGAGATGACCAGAGAATCAGCGAAGAGACCAAGAAAAAGGTACGCCAGATCATCAATCTCCTGGATTATAAGCCCAATTCTTCCGCCAAATCGCTTGCAACAAATAAAACCTATACTGCTGCACTTTATCTGGCACACGAGAATTCTCTTTATAAACGCTCCGAACAACTTCTTGTTGCGGAGTCGCTTGCTGCGGTTTTAAAACGGCATGGATACCATCTTCTTCTGCAAAGCGAAGAAGATGTGAACCAAATCGACTATGCAGATGCTGTTTTATGCTACGACACTACTACTGATTTCTTCTGTGAAGTCGGCGACAAAAACTTAATTCCTTTGATTGCCATAGATATTCTGATTGATACTCCTTTTCAGATTTTCTTCCAGATCTGCACGGATTATCAGAAGCAGAAAGCACAAGCCGATATCCACTTTGGCAAGGACAACTATACCTATCTGTATCTTTTACCCAACAATAAAGAAGTAAAAGAATTAATTTCAGATACTTTCAAAAAGGTTTGCTTTTTAGAGAATGGGCAGACTCTTCCTGCGGGAAATCTTGTTTACAGTCAGAGTTCTTTGCATACCCTCGTTCCGCCTGCTTCCCTTTACATCCCATGTGATATGCAGTCGAAAATGGAACAGGTCTTTACCTGTATGGAATTTGCCATGAACCGCGTTCCCGACTGCACACACACATGCTTTGTATGACAGGCTCTTTTACTCTGCAAAAGTTACCGTCAGCTCTGTGGAATCCGGGTCATAAGTAAAGGTATAAGTACCCGCCTGTTTTGCTACCATATTCTGACTTTCTGTACCATCCACATAGTTCAGAGAATCTTTGTCAGTAATATTGCTGTAACGTACATATTCGTTTCCTACACTGGCATTGCCGTCCACCGTGACAAGCGTGGTAAACAGGAATTCGTCTCCCTCTTCCAGGTCAATGGTCAGAGTATGTATTCCATCTGTTTCTGTAAAGGCATATTGTTCATCATATTTATCTTCCCATCCTGTAATAATGGCACCCTTGATATAATAAGCCGTATCCAGTTCGGCCTGTTCCGATTCCATTTCTCCATTATAAGTCCATTCAATCTTATCATAGGGATTGGAATTATAATTCTCTTTTGTTTCCTCTGAATAGTAGCTATCCTCAGTGTCATAAACATCTGCTCCCGGATAGGTCGTCAATGTAAATGTATAGTTTCCGGATACAACACACTTAATATTGGATTTTTGAGAGTTTTCAGAAAGACCGCCGGAAACTGCAAAGTAACTGGTTCCATCTAAATCCGTGGTCGTCATATATCCGCCGCCTCTCTGGTTGCTCCATGCACTGTCAATAGCAAACTGGAACTCATCGCCCGAGCACAAATCCAGCGTAATGCTGTATACATTTTCATTCTCACTCTTTGTCAGATAGTGCTCATCCTCAATGACCTTTCCCCAACTGGAAACAGAAAGCAGCGGGCTTGTGCCGCTTCCCAAAATAGCAAATTTCCTTGTATCTTCTACATCTTCCATAAATCCTGCAAACACCTCCGTATCTGCAGTAATAGGCTGTGAAAAGTCAAACACATGTCCCAGTGACGGAGTTGCAAACCATCCCATGAATACCATTTCTTCTTTTTCCGGCGTATATTCCGTGGCAACTGCGCCTTCCTGCACTTCCTCTGTTGACAGCACGGTCGTTCCATCTGTATCGTAGAATGTAACTGTAAAAGCCTGCGTTTCCTTCTCTTCCTCACTATCTGCCGCTTCCTGCTCTTTTGCGGAAACATCATCCGCTCCTCCTTGCGTCTCATCCTTTCCGCTGCATCCATATAATACGGATAAGCTTAATACGACTGCTGCAATCAAAAGATTTACTCTTCTTTTTTTCATAGAATTTTCCTCCCATGGTCAAATTAGTTTTTAGTATTGCTATCACAAAGCAGATATGCTTAACCAGTTAAGCATATGAGTAAAAAAATTTACCCATTCAATTTGAATGTGTAATTTCACTTAACCAGTTAAGCATATTTTAATATTTTAAATAACTTATGTCAATTTTCGTTTTTACCAAAAGCGCTATGCCCATTTTGTCTAAATTCAACAAAGTTTATATTCCGGAATATTAAAGTTTATATTGCTTTAAGAATATCAAAATATACATTTTTCAAAACCTGTGATATACTGATGTTGTTGCCTTAACCACATTCTGCGTCACACTATATTATGTCGATGTCAGAGCAATACCTGCTTTTGGCATTTGGCGCTCATCAGCTGCTAAATGATATAGAAATACGAATATTCAGATAAGGAAAACAACATGAAAATCAGAAGAATACTAGAAAAAAGCATTGCAGTACTATTTTCAATTGTATTTGCAGTATGCAGTTTTTTTACTTTATTTCATTTTGAAAAATATCCGTTAGGTTTCAATCACAGTACAATCAAGGTCATTGTTTTTGCTTTGATTACTGCCGGAATTATAATAGGATATGAAAAGCTATTTAATGGAAGCAACTCTAAAAAAGCAAATATCACAAGAGTTGTTATTGCCATTATCCTTCTTATGATTCAAGTTTTACTGTTCCTTAAGGTTCTTACACCAATTGGGTGGGATGCCTTGGAAATAACCAATTCAGTGGAATATGGAATGTATAATGGCGATTATTTTGTTCGTCATACCAATAATTTGTTTATGCAAATTCTTTTATCTGATTACATTAATTTGCTAAAGCCCATTCACTTTCTTTCCGTTTTGAGAAAGATGGAATTGCTAAATCTGCTCTTTGTCGATGCCGCTATCTGGATGTCCGTCCTGGTAGCACACAAAATATATGGAACGAAAGCAGCCGACAGGGTATTTATCTGTTCTGTCCTGTTAATCGGATTTCATCCCACTCTTTCTACGATTTACAGCGATACACTTGCCATGCCCTTTCCTATCGGTGTGCTATTCAGCGTTGTATATGCTGCATATGAAAAAAAACGCTGGAAACAAATACTCTATATGTGCCTGGCAGGAATTTGGGGAATCGTTGGATATTATATCAAGCCCACCGTGCTGATTGTTTATATTGCTATGGCTATATTGATTATTTTGCGCTGGAAAAAAGAATATTTACTTAAACAATTCTTTTTAATGTCAATGTGCCTTGCTTTGACAGCCTGCCTCACAGCCGGAATCGTTTTTATTAGAGAACAACCCATAAAAGAAGACCTTAAACGACAGTATCCTGATATCGTACCATTGGGCATATTACACTACATGGGGTTAGGATTGGGCTCTTTAGAAGATGATCCTTCCGGATACGGCGGCTGGAATGAGCCAGAAGTAATATGGACCCAACAACATATCAACGATGCTGCTTATAAACAGGAGGCATTGCAACATATCAAAGAGAGGATTATCGCTTATGGTCCTATCGGATACCCAGGACACTTATTTAACAAATTAGTCTGGGCCGGCAGTGATGGAACCTTTTTCTATGGACTGGAAGGCGAATTTCATCTAGAGGAGCAGGCCCCCCAAAATACTTTGCGAGGTCTGCTCCAAAATGGATTCTATATTGAAACTTCCTTTTATCAGAACTGGTTTTCCTCCTGGATGCAGGGGGTATGGCTGGTAATATGCATCATGAGCATGTTGAGCATCTTCCGCATGTCTGACAGCATATACAGTTCTATTGCCAAATTATCCATTCTTGGTTTATTCCTGTTTTTATTGCTGTTTGAAAACAGGAGCAGATATTTGTTTTTGTATTTGCCTGTTTTATTGATTGCCATGGAATCCGACTGCAATACTGGATTTTCTATATTTCCGTAAATCGGTCCGCTCCCATGCCGCAGACGGGACACTTATAGTCAACCGGCAGTTCCTCTCCTTCATAAATATAGCCACAGACCTCGCATTTAAATCTGCGTTCTTTTCCCTCCTCCGGTTTCTTTTCCTCCTCAGGGATATAAGTAGGCGCGTTCTTAGGGCTTTTCCCCTTAATTACCTTGTGATAATAAGCGTAGGTCATGGCATCTCTGCTTCCAAAGACTTCCGCCCCTTTTACCTCCCCTAAAAATACCGTATGTGTCGATGTCTCCATCTTGTCAATGACCTCACATACAATATAAGCACAGCTATCGGATACGATAGGCATATAATCCTCTACACTGTACTTCACCTCTGTAAATTTGTCTGCCTCCTTACCGGTCTTAAAGCCAAATGTTCCTATAATAGAAGGATCAGAGTCCTCCGCAAGAATGGAAATGGCAAATTTACCTGTTTCGCTGATACATTTGTTAGTATAATTGTTGTGATTAATGCTGACTGCAATGGTTGCAGGCGAAGAAGTAATCTGCATGGCGCTGTTTGCCGTGCATCCTGTAGGTTTTCCATTGTCCCATGTACTTACAATGTAAACTCCGTATGATAGTTTATGAAATGCACTTTGATTCATGTTTTTTCCTCCTATTATAATATTAGTAATGATTACTGTTTTAGTTTATAAATATTTCCATAAAAAGTCAATACACTTTCATTGCAGAATATTCCCCTGACTTAATTCTTTCTATTTATTTTTGACTTTCACAGCATTTCCCTATATAATCTTAGCGTATAAATAATTATTCCACAATCAGGAGAAAATATGATCATTTTAAATGTAGAACACTTAACTCACGGCTTTGGCGAGAGAGCCATTTTTCAGGATGTATCCTTCCGCCTTTTAAAAGGAGAGCACATTGGTCTTATAGGCGCTAACGGTGAAGGCAAATCCACATTTATGAATATCATCACGGGAAAACTCATCCCCGATGAAGGGAAGATTGAATGGGCAAAAAATGTCCGTGTCGGCTATCTGGATCAGCACACTGTCCTTGAAAAAGGCATGTCCATCAAAACAGTCTTATCCTCAGCTTTCGACTTTCTTTATGAACTGGAAGCACAGATGAATGAAATTTGCGACAAGATGGGCGAGGCTGATGAAAAGGAGCTGGAAACATATATGGAGGAACTTGGCACCATTCAAGATCTTCTCACCATGCACGACTTTTATCTTATTGACTCTAAGGTCGAGGAGGTTGCAAGAGCCCTCGGTCTTACGGAACTGGGGCTTGAGAGGGATGTAACTGATTTGAGCGGCGGTCAGCGCACCAAGGTATTGCTCGGAAAACTTCTTTTGGAAAAGCCTGACATCCTTCTCTTAGATGAACCTACCAACTATCTGGATGCAGAACATATTGAATGGCTGAAACGGTATCTGAATGACTATGAAAACGCGTTCATCCTGATTTCCCACGATATTCCTTTTTTAAACAGCGTAATCAATCTGATCTACCACATGGGCAATCAGGCGCTTAACCGCTACCCAGGAGATTACAACAAATTTCAGGAAGTTTACGCCATGAAAAAGGCGCAACTCGAGGCTGCCTACAATAAGCAGCAAAAGGAAATCTCCGATTTAAAAGATTTCGTCGCCCGGAATAAGGCAAGAGTCGCCACTCGCAATATGGCAATGTCACGTCAGAAAAAGCTGGACAAAATGGATGTAATCGAACTTGCTGGTGAAAAGCCAAAACCGGAATTTCATTTTAAGGAATCCCGAACCCCCGGACGCTACATTTTTCAGACCAGAAATCTTGTAATCGGCTATGATGAACCGCTCTCCTCCCCTTTAAATCTGGAAATGGAGCGGGGAGAAAAAATAGTCCTGACAGGAGCTAATGGAATCGGAAAAACCACCCTTCTAAAAAGCATCCTTGGACTTATCCCGCCGCTTTGCGGAAGCGTGGAACAGGGGGACTACTTAAGTATCGGCTATTTTGAACAGGAAATGGACCAAAACATTGCCACCACCTGCATTGAAGAAATCTGGCAGGAATTTCCTGGCTTCACCCAGTACGAAGTTCGCTCTGCCCTTGCAAAATGCGGTCTCACCACCAAGCATATTGAGAGCATGGTAAAAGTCTTGAGCGGCGGTGAACAGGCAAAGGTCCGCCTCTGTAAGCTCATCAACCGAGAAACCAATATCCTGCTCCTGGACGAGCCTACCAACCATCTAGATGTGGATGCCAAGGAAGAACTGAGGCGCGCTCTGATAGAATACAAGGGCAGCATCCTTATGGTATGCCATGAACCTCTATTCTATGAAGGTCTCGCTACAGATGTGTGGGACTGCACAAAGTGGACTACCCGCCTTGTATGAAACATCCTCAAGCCGCTTATTATGTACTTTATATATCCTATGACAAAGATTTTCCAATTCATCTTTGTCATGGGAAACTATTACTATTGTAGTTCCTTTTCTTGCATTAGTCTGTCTCAACAATTCGATTATTCTTCTTTCGCTATCTTCATCAAGTCCGTTAAATGGCTCATCCAGCAATAACAAATCAGGCTCTTCCATCATAGCTTGTGCCAATAAAAGCTTTTGTTTCATTCCGACTGAGTATTTGCCGACAATTGTTTTGTCATTGGCATTTAATCCCATTGATTCCATAGTTGAAACAATTTGCTCATCAGAAATTTTATTAAGAATGCCCGCTAAAATCTTTAGATTTTTATACCCTGTTTTCTCTTTTAAAAAGCCAATATTATCCAATACAATCCCTGTATTGTGTGGGAATTCGCCTTTCGCTAATATTTTGCCATTAACAGTAATTTTTCCTTCCGTAGGATATGACATACCTGCCGCTAACTTCATAAATACACTTTTTCCACTCCCATTTTTACCTATCAGACCACAAATCTCTCCTTGCGCAATCTTTACATTTACATGATTCAATACAATTTTTCCTTTAAATTCCTTAGACACATTTTCAAAAATAACCATACTATATTTCCCCTTATCAATCATTAATTTTCTGAAATGAATTCATATTTCCAACGAAATAGTACATTGCATATTCCTATGATAATTATCAATTTGAGTAACTCACACAAAAATAAACTACCGTCCCATATGGTCATATTTACATCTTCTCCAATGAATACTCCTCTAACAGGAATATACCAAAGTTGCCTATAAGCTACATCATTTTCTACCATTCTCGTGCCAAACATGGTAAATAGAATTTCCAGAAAAAAAGCAATGCTGAATGCTGATTGAAAACTCATCAAAAAAACATAAATCAGAAACGTATAACAACAAATTGCAACCGTCGTAATCATTAGTATTATACTTACATAAATGCAGAAGATAATTGCTCCCTCCCATAAGTCATCTACTTCTCTGCATAATATTTTTTTTAGGTATACAGTTATCAGCCCTATAAAATAGTATAGCAAAGGAACCCTCCAATACAGTTTGAAAAAATTGGTGAACACAGTGCATAAATTACCTTTCCGAAAGTACCATAATATTGCAAACTTTTTTAAAAAAATTGCCTGCTTCAATACCATATAAAACTGTACTGGAAAATGTATCATTATCCATCCCATACATTTCTTATCCAACTTTGAGAATCCACATAAATTATTTTTAATATCTTCATTAAAACTGCCAGTTGCTAAATGTATTTGTTTATTCCAGCATTCCCAAAACATAAATATACATATAATCACCAAAACAAATAAAATATTGATATACCGTCTATTTTCTATTTTACTCATTTGTAATTTCCTTATCACATAAAAGTTCAGTCTTAATATAGTACAAGCCATATAAAACAAATGTCCAATATACAATACGATTAAAAAAACTACCAACGAATACTTCACAATTTATCAATGTATTCCCTAATGGGAAAATGACCAACATAGTATAGTTTAGACTTTTATAGATTGCCAACTCTATTATCGATAGAATCAATGGCACTATACTTCGCAAGACCTGATTAGAAACAAAATCCTGTATAATTTCCCGCACCCAAATGAATGCTATTAGATAGGCAGACATAAACAAAGTAAACTGAAGCACAATTATGTATGCTACTTTATTATAATCATTAAATTCCACATAGTATGTAAAAGGATAGTCTGTTCCATATCCGGCAATCATGCCAACGATCAACCGTATCAGCATCGTTAGAATCACCCATACCATAGCATTGATTATTCCGCATCCCAACCTATCATAAAAGTAATCCTTTTTTCTATGGAATCTATTCATCACTATTACATCCATAGTTGTATAACATTTCATCAGACAAAAGAGTGATATCGGTCCCACCAAGGCTATAAAATATGCATGATTAACAGAAAATAATATAAAATCAAATATATTCCCGCTCTTTCCCCTTAAAATAGTTGTATACTCTTTGAAGTCTGCAACGGAAAAACCAACCTGCGTTATGCAAGAAACCAACCAAAATTTATATACAAAATTATACTGTAAAGTCCTCATAATACGTCCCTGCAATAAATAAAAATATTCCTCCCACAGTCAAAAACAAGTCATAAATTATAATAATTACAATATTTTCCTCAGCATATTGATTTAGTGCAAATAGTATTATTGCATTCATCCATGGACTTATATAAAACAATACCATAGCCGAAAAAATATAATATCCAAATGGAACAATTACTGCCACATACTTATTCTTTATCCACGCAGATACTCCCAATTCAAGTAAAGAAAAAATCCCCCCACACAATGCTGCATTTCCAGTTAACAGCATCCCATATAGCATAGGCTTATTAAAGTAAAGCATGGACAAGAAGCTTACAGCTATATGGCTTTCCGCCCCTACCATTCCTCGTTTAACCCAAAAACAAATTATTAAAAAAAGGAAATTAGGTACCCCAATTACTAACGCGCCTGCAAGGAAAGCATTAACTAATTTAATGCGGCAATATCTCATCCTGCTCATTTTACTGCGTACTAACGAATAATAACCATTTTGCCTTTCCGATCTATACATCGTACCTACCGGCAATACAGCAATTATAGGAAAAAGCAGTGCAATAATCGCCGTTGTACTATCAGTCTGGGAAAAAATAAAAGTATCTAGAAATCCAATAGTCTGAAAGCGCATAATATCCTTACTTCCATAACACAATGATACAAAACTAATCATCATACCAATAGACATCTTTTTGTTGAATATACTCCTATGCAATTCACCGAATTCCCATTTCATAGATATACCTCACTTACAAAGGGTCGTCACTTATAGGTGACGACCCTCTAAATTATTTTGTCTCGTCCGGGCTCCATGAACCAAATGAATATGTCTTTTGCAATGTCGTAAGTGCTGTCGACACTGCTAAACTTACGTCTTTTCCCTTTGCATTAATCGGATCACTATAAGTCAGATATTGATAACCTGAATCTGTATATGATTTTGTATCTGTGATTCTAGAACCACTTTTTTGTATCCAACAAGTAAGTTTACGATGTTCTTCTACATGCTCAACCCAGTTTGTCCCAACACTGGTATTGCTCTTTGTTAACGGGCTCGTTACAATGTCTTGAGTTTTCTGGACATAACCAGAATATTCCGTCAAACTTGCTGCGGATACCAACATCAAACTTGAGTTAAGCACACAAGCTGCAAATAATGCATATAAGATTTTTCGTTTCATTTGCCAATCATCCATTCTTATCTTAAAAGTATGTTTGTATATTTATATTTTTAATATAGCAAAAAAATTGTCAAAAAATATAAAGTGACCTTCATCTCTGTCTTTTTGACCTCATTTTCTTCCTTTTTAAGGTCAAAAAAATGCCTTTTGAAGACTTTTCCATGACTTCTCTCTGTATTTGTGCTATAACAATTAAGAGAAAATGTATCGTGAAGCCAATATTCATCAGAATAAGCTATAGGAGGGAATCTTAACATTGATTTATAGTATAGTCATAAAAATTTCAAACCATATGCTGAATAGGAATATAATTAAGAAGGAACTGCTTGAAGTATATCAATACGGTCTCGAATTGATGATATCCTGCATAATTACTTCCTCTTCCATTATAATAACAGCATGCCTCTTGGATTCCTTTTTAATTGGAATGCTATATTTTTTCATTTCAGTTCCGCTTAAAGTAACCGTTGGCGGATATCATGCTTCTACATATTCCAAATGCTTTATAATAAGTAACTTGGAATACATAGCCGTTTCAATAACTGCCAAAGTGCTTTCTTTGCTATTCCTACCTAGTTTCATTTGGATAATTTTATTGATAACCAGTGTTTACTATATTTTAAGGAACTGCCCTGTTAAAAATTCCAATCATCCAATTTCAAGCAATGTACTCAAAAGGAATCAACACCTTTCATTCCTATTGCTTGGTGCCGACTGCATCGCAATAACAGTTTTGTATGTTTTATTATCGCAATCATCTTTTCTGAATTTTAGCGTATTATCTATTGCATCTATTGCAGTATTTATATTACCAACAAAAAGAAAGGAGGGATCTTCATATGGTTAGACAATTCATTCTAAATGCGCTTGCTAAAAGGCGTTATGCTTTGCTAGTTTTGGTTCTGGATCGGCATCTACCTTCAATCGCCACCAGCCAGAATTACCACTTTCCTTAAGGAAGAAAAAATAAACTTATAAAGCAGAGGTTTAATGAATAATTTTACCTCTGCCTTATGTTTGCTTCCATCTTATACATCGCTCATTATTATACTCACATAAAAGTCATTTTCCAATATCTTATATTCTATAGCTCCATCATACTTATACACCACTTGCTCAATGTTTTTTGTTCCCAGCCCATGACGCAATACATCTTTTTTAGTTGTCATCAGCTTTCCCTCTTTTATAATGGGCTTCACCTTATAATCATTTTGAACTTGGATTAATAACATTCTATGAACATATTTAATAGTTACTATAACCTCTTCCTTAGCAGCCTCTATAGCATTTTCCAGTAAATTTGCAAATAAGGAACACATATCTTTCTTTTCCATTGCAATATTCTGCGGAAGAATCTGAACATTTATTTCCAGGTGAATTCGACCTGCTTCTGCCATTCTCTTCATTTCATTCAAAATAACATCTACCACATCAATACCTGTCCAACACTTTACCTTCATAGACGTTAATGTTACTCGCAAACTTTCAATATATCGCCGTGCCTGATCATCTTTACCTTCCCTTAGCATATGGTGTAAGGTCTTTAAATGATGATTCATGTCATGAAATAAACTTGCATTTGCTGTATAAAAATCACTAATTTGTTGATAATTCCTTTCGAGCATCTCATTCTGGATATTCAAAAGTCTCATCTGCATTTGTAGGTTTTTACTTTTTACAACATAATACATCGCAAAAATTCCTGTAGAAAGGAGAAGCACATAACCATATAGTATTGCCGTAATATAAATATTAAAGCTTGACAGCATCTGCGTTACAATAAATGTCAGCCCCAATAAGCCAATTATGGATGTGAATGCTATGTATTTTATATCCGAAGCATTTACCTTTTTTTTCTTTAACCACATTGCAAACAATGTATTAGCAAAATACCAACTCGTTCCAAATAGGAGTAAATATAATATACGGGCACCTCCATGCTTACCTGTAGTTATATAAATCAGTTTTTCGCCCCCCAACAGACCAGTTAATGATATCTCCACGATTCCTGAAACACTAAGTGCAAGGAAATACCCTCCTGCCAACGCAATTGCATTTAAAATGTCGCATTTCCAAAAGATCTGTATAAATAATATACATTGTAGCAAAATTAAAATCACAGTGTACGGCGATGTCAAAACAAAGCCGTTCAGAAACATTACTGTCAGTAATGAGCATACAATCAATGCTCTAGGAACTAAGAATACGCTATATTTTACGATGCCACCTTTCCTTCTTCGATTATAGAAAATATCAACATAACGATACAGACATACAAATTCCAGAAAAGTGTAAATTATATCTAATCCTTTCGATATTATCTCCAGCATTTCATTTACCCCTTTTCCATCCAATAATCCCTAATCTTGTTTTTTAAATCTGTAAGCCGCTCCTGACCGATTGGCAATTTCGTTCCATTTACCAAAACGACTTCTTTTCCTGTAATTCTCTCTATATGCATGCTTCCTACAATGCACCCTCTATCCGCCCACACAAAATCCTCAGCAGGTAATTCCTCATAAATCTTCTTTAAAGACTTACGCACTTTTGTATTCTCGCCATTAATCTTTTCAATATATCCATATTTTCCACGATGCCAGATATATGCAATACTCTTAACCGGAACTTTCTCAAGCATTCTCTTGTTCTCTACAATATAAAACTTTCTTTCCTGCTCTGCTATTAATTGCAATGCATCATCAATCGCTGCTGGAAACATACTCTCCATCTGTGACTTCGGAATAAATCGATATGGCTGTGCCTTAAACGCTTCATACACATATTTCTCATAAGAAGTTATAAAAAATACAATTGCATATGGCAAAAAGAGTCTTAGTTTCGCTGCAAGTTCTATTCCATCTATTTGCGGCATCTCTATATCAAGTAGAAAAATATCAAAATGCGCCCCATTCTTGACCTCATCCAGAAGTTCAATACTTTCTTCAAATATTTCCTTATGATATATTCTGCCTGCCTTTCGGCAGCACTTTTCTACCATAGAGACCACGTCCTTCCATTCTTCTTGATTATCATCACAAATAGCAATATGTATCATTTTCTATCACGCATCCCCTTATAACACAATTATTAGAACATACTTTCTTTTTTATAAATTATAAAAAAAATAGCGAGGAAATGCAACCTTGACAGGATGACTAAATCGAGTAGGGGGATTTTCTCTCGCCCCTCCGTCGAGTAAGTAAGAGGAATTCCACCTCAAACTTCTCACAGTTCGTTGTTACTCGACTAATGGAACCGCTGTGAGACCTCCATACTTAAGGTGTACGCCTTTCCCTCCATATATATGCCACATTTACTCTGCTTCTACAGATATGGTAGCTATTACAACTTATCTTTAGAGGTCTAGCCTTATATGCGTTTTCTATCCGTCGGCAGAAGATTTACCTGCAGTTTCCTTCAGATTCTACCCCACAATGGTCCCTTGCTGTTCAGCTATACATTTCCCAATATTTGGACATGTTTGGGACTTTTACATGTTGGAGCGCGCCATAGCGCGCAAACAAAAAGCAGGTTCGCCAGAACCTGCTTTTGCGGTAATAAATTATTTTAATTTCCAGATATCTCTGTTGTATTCTGCAATTGTTCTGTCTGATGAGAAGAATCCAGCTTTTGCAATATTAACAAGCATCATCTTTTTCCATTTCTGACGATCTTCATAATCTGCAAATGCTTTATCTTTTTTCTCAATATAATCTTCCAGATCAAGCAGTGTCATGAACCAGTCTTTATTAAGCAGTTCATTGTAAAGACGCTCCAGATTTTCCTTGTGCCCAACCTTAAGAACCTGCTCGCTCACGATAAAGTCTACTGCTTCTTTAATTACAGGGCTCTTCTCATAAAAGTCTTTGGAAACATAATCAGCCTTATCATAATGTGCAATAACTGCCTCTGACTTCTCACCAAAGATATAAATATTGTCATCTCCAACCAGCTCATGGATTTCCACGTTAGCACCGTCAGAAGTTCCTAATGTTACAGCGCCGTTTAACATGAACTTCATGTTACCGGTACCGGATGCCTCCTTGGAAGCTAAGGAAATCTGTTCAGAAATATCGCAGGCAGGAATCAGCTTCTCTGCGTAGCTTACATTGTAGTTTTCTACCATCAGCACTGTCATGTAAGGGCTTACATCAGGATCATTGTTGACGATTTCCTGCAGTACCAGTAAAAGATGGATGATATCCTGTGCAATCACATAAGCAGGTGCTGCCTTAGCGCCAAAGATAAATGTAAGGGGTCTGGCAGGCTTCTTGCCGCTCTTAATTTCAAGGTACTTGTGAATGATATAAAGAGCGTTCATCTGCTGACGCTTGTACTCATGGAGTCTCTTAACCTGAATATCGAACACTGCTTCAGGATTTAATGTAACGCCTTCCGCTTCTTTCACGTATTCAGCTAAATCTTTCTTGCGGTTCATCTTGATTTCTGCCAGACGGTCAAGGACTGCCTGATCACCTTTGTACTCAAGAAGCTTTTCAAGCTTATCAGCATCCTTCTTGAAGCCGTCTCCGATGGTCTGTGCCAGGAATCCGGCAAGCTCACGGTTACAGCTAAGAAGCCATCTTCTGAATGTAATACCATTAGTCTTATTGTTGAATTTCTCAGGATAAATCTTATAAAAAGCGTTTAACTCGGAATCCTTTAAGATTTCTGTATGGATGGCTGCAACGCCGTTAACAGAAAATCCGTAATGGATGTCAATATGAGCCATATGCACTCTGCCGCTTTGATCAATAATCTGTACCCTTGGATCATCATACTTGGCAGCTATTCTCTTGTCTAACTCCTTAATATAAGGAACAAGCTGAGGTACTACTTTCTCAAGATATTCAAGGGGCCATTTTTCCAATGCTTCCGCCAAAATTGTATGGTTGGTATAAGCACATGTCTTGCTTACCACTTCGATTGCTTCATCCATGGTAAATGCTTTTTCCTCAACCAGAACACGAATCAACTCCGGAATAACCATGGTAGGATGGGTATCATTGATCTGGATAACAGCATGCTCATACATCTTGCGCAAATCATATTTCTTCTCCTTCATCTCGCGCAAAATAAGCTGAGCTGCATTACATACCATAAAGTACTGCTGATAAATACGAAGCAGATTACCTGCCTCATCAGAATCATCGGGATACAAGAACAGAGTAAGATTCTTTTCAATCTGCTCTTTATCAAAACTGATGCCGTCTTTCACAAGGCTTTCATCGATAGACTCAATGTCAAACAATCTCAATTTATTGACACCGCTGTCATAACCAGCAACATCAATGTCATACAGACGTGATGTCACTTTTCTCTTGCCAAAGAACACATCAAAGGTTACATCTGATTTGGTCAACCATGAATTATCTTCAATCCAGTCATTCTTCTCGGCTGTCTGAAGTTTGTCCTTAAATACCTGCTTGAACAGTCCAAAATGATAATTAAGTCCAATACCTTCTCCCGGAAGTCCAAGTGTTGCAATGGAATCTAAAAAGCATGCTGCCAGTCTTCCCAGACCGCCATTACCAAGTGATGGTTCCGGCTCGATTTCTTCAATCACGGAAAGGCTCTTACCCTTGCTCTTTAAAATCTGGTCAATCTTATCATAGATGCCAAGGTTAATCAGATTGTTGGATAAAAGTTTTCCAATAAGGAATTCAGCAGAGATGTAATAAATCTTTTTCTCCCCCTCATTCGTGTCTGAAACAGCCATGATTCTCTTTGCATAAACCAGTACTACATAGTAGGTTTCCTGGTCAGAAAGCTCGGCTACTGTCTTTCCGAACATTTCCTTTGCAACTTCCTCCAGTTGCTGCTCCATGTTCAAAACCAATACGTCCTTTTGTAAATTTGTTTGTGCTGCCATAGTCTCCTCCTGATTTTTAAGATATATTAATTTTCAATTATCTTCTCTCTATTATGCCAAAATTTTCCCGCTTACATACTGTAGTGTAACATAAGAAAACGTTTTCCGCAAGAGCAAATTTAAATTCCTTTTATCTGAAATCAGATTTCCCCACATCACTCAGCCTGCTTTACACAGAAAATATTACTTCAGCATATGATATCCATATATTTCATCCTTTCCAGTGTATAAGGCGTTATGATGTTTCTTCCTGATGCCCCGTTCATTAACTGATGCAGTTCTTCTATTGCCTTTGATGAAATTCCAGCAAAATCCTGACGCACTGTATTCATCTGCTTACCTACATATCCCATCAGAATAATTCCGTCAAAACCACAGACAGGTCTGAAAATATCCATTTCTGTCAAAGCTTTCATTGCTCCGATTGCCATCAGATCCGAAGCGCAGATTACCACATCTTTATTTCTGCCATATTTCAACGTAACATTACGTGCCTGCAGCTCCGAGAACTCTCCTTTTCTGACCAGCATTGTCAAGCCCTTCTCCCTGACCAGATCTTCCATTCCCTGCAGTCTTTGCTCCGTGACATAACCGTTTTTCTTTCCCAAAATATACAGAATGCGTCTGCAGTTGTTCTCCTCCACCGTTTTTTTTGCCACCTCATACTGTGCTCTCCGGTTATCAATCCAGATGGAGGATGTATGTTCATTTACAATCGGCGCATCAACGACCACACACTTAAACTTCTGTTCATCAATCAACTGATGCAATACCTTATCTTCTTTTGAAAGACCATAAATGATGATTCCCGTAATACTCTGAGATTGTAGATATCTCGTCAATTCTTCACTGGTACGATCCTTAAACATGGAAAAAAACAGCGTAATCACATCCAAATTAAGTTCCATTGCTTTCGTGATTGCTCCTTGTATATACTGCATATCAATCTCATCAATTGCCTGTGTTTTCACACTCAGATTGACAAATAAAGCAACCCGTCCGGCTTTCTTGGAAGAAAGCGCTGCGGCTACAGAATTGGGAACAAAATTCAATTCTTCCACTGCCTTATTGACTTTTATTTTCGTTTCTTCACTGACATTAGGATAATGATTCAGTACCTTGGAAACTGTAGAAATTGCCACTCCTGCATGCTTTGCCACATCCTTGATCGATACCATTTGACGCCTCCGGTAATATGATGGAAAACGATTTCCTTTTTTCATCATACCTAATCCGCAGTTATATTGCAAGAAAATTATGGGAATTTTCATTTTAAGAGCAACAGTTCCGCCATGACTTTGGATATTGAGGTGCAACAGGCAACACGAAATGCGGAACAGAAATCCGCATCTTGCAAAAAAAAATGAACCATGTAAAAAGACTGCCGTTTTACGATTTCAATCGTTAAGACGACAGTCCATCTCTAAAATGCCTGCAAAACACCTGCCACCATGAATGACTATAATTTTAGTACTTTATCGATAGCCAGCTTTACATCATCACTATCGTAAGGCTTCGCGATAAACTCAGCCGCGCCATATTTGATTGCTTGTATCATTTTCTCCTTTTGGCTGGCTGCTGTAATCATGATAACCTTAGCATCTTCATCACTCTTTCTAATAAGCTGAAGCGCTTCCAGACCATCCAGCTTCGGCATTGTAATATCCAACGTGACAAGATCCGGTTTCAATTCCTTATATTTCAAATATCCCTCTTCACCATTTGAGCATTCCTCAACTACCGTATGTCCTGCCTCTTCTACCATCTTCTTTAGGATTTTGCGTGATGTCCTTGAATCATCTACTATCAAAATATTTGCCATCTCTACGCCTCCTGCTCCATTTCAATTTTGTTTTCCATTGCGACTACAAAATAAAACTTCTGCCCCTTAATATGCAAAGGCAGTACTAACATTTCATCACTGACAACTCCGCTTATTTCTATTGAATATTCCGGAGGATAAAGTTCCACAAAAACGCCTCCCCGGCTTAACGCACTGGCATAGATTCCACTAATACAGTTCAACAATTCTCCGATTGCATCTAATGCATCCTCATTCATTTCTTCAAATTCTTCATTTCCAAAAATAGAAGCTATCGGCAAAAGTGCCTGTCCTTTTCCGACCATGCCACAGCTAAACTTTCGTTCCCCATCAATATATTGGGCAGCACCATATTCAGCCTCACATCGCGAAGCCACAAATGCTTTTTCGAGGTAAATTTCTGTATCTACACAACGTATAATTGTCCGAAGCGCTGTCCCCATTGCATCCAAGTATTTCTCATAGCCCATCGGAATATAAAGCGGCAGAATACGATCCACATCACCGCTTTTCAAATCCTCGATATCAGAAAGTGTCATCTGATTTTCAAACTGAAAATCCATCATACATTGCTCCAATTGATCCACTGTCATAATCTGCTGATCCTCCAATGCCTGCGCAAACATCAGGTAAGCATTCCCCTGTTTTGTGAGAAGCGCTTCTACCTGTCCTTCTGTCAAGTATCCCTGCTCAATAGCAATATCTCCAAATCTCTTGTCCTGAACCGACTGCATTCTATTAATCTCATCGGCCTCTTCCTGCATCATTAACCCTTCTGCTACAGCAATCAGCCCCAGCTTCACATGAACTCTGCGTTGCTGCAAAAGCAACTGATTAAGCTGTTCACGGGTAAGAAGTCCTTTTTCCACCAAATATGTACCAACTATAATTGTAACCATGATATGTCCTCCTCCCCTAATTGCCACAATATTAGAATAATATATTTTAAGGTTTAAGTCAATGGAGACGTTGCCGACAAATCGCAAAAAAATGACTGACCAGTCTGGTCAGCCATTTAAATTTTCTAATTTATTATTTTCTAACAAGATGACGAGGAAGTCCGTTCACAAAAAGTGGTGTCAGTTCGCCCATGATCAGCGGTCTTGCATATTTTACATAACCGTCATTTAAACCGCATCCATCCTCTGTAATCCACTCTGCCGGAACAGGTCTTTCAACATTGGCAATAGCATGAATGTCATATGCGCTTGTCCCACACTGGTAAGGATCATCACCGTTTCTGTCCAGTGTAATCATCATACCGGTCTTGCCCTCTTCTGCTGCCATAACTGCATCATGTCCAACCTGGAATGCTTCGTTAATGTCTGTAAGAGAAGCAAGATGCGTAGCCGCACGCTGGAGTGTTGAAAATTCAACTGCTCTGGTCTTTAAGCCTGTTTCAGCTGCAACTGCCTGTGCCAGATAAGCTGCTGTACCAGACATCTGCTTATGTCCAAATGCATCTACTGCAACATTTTCATTTGCCAATTCACATACATAGCGTCCATCAGCAATGTGGATTCCTTCAGATACAGCGATTACAACAGAAGATTTGGTTGCTGCAAGGTGTTTAACTTTTTCCATGAAAGCATCCATATCAAATACTTTTTCAGGTAGGTAAATCGCATCCGCACCTGTACAGTCATCTCCCTTCGCAAGAGCTGCTGCTGCTGTAAGCCATCCTGCATTACGTCCCATAATTTCTACGATACAGATAGTAGGCTTCTTTGCACCAAAAGATTCATTGTCGCGGATAATCTCCTTTAAGCTTGCTGCAATATATTTTGCTGCTGAACCATAGCCTGGGCAATGGTCGGTAACAGGGAGATCGTTATCAATTGTCTTGGGCACGCCCATGAATCTCTGTGTTTTTCCGTGTGCTGCTGCATAATCAGACAACATCTTAACGGTATCCATGGAGTCATTTCCGCCTGCGTAGAACAGACATTCAATATCATGCTTTTCCATGATTTCAAAAACTTTTTCGTAAACATCCTCATGTCCTTCGATCTTAGGCATTTTGAAACGACAGGAACCTAAAAATGCGGAAGGGGTTCTCTTTAACAATTCAATTCCCGTGGGATCATCAAGATACTCTTCCAATTCAATCATCTTGTCCTCTAAAAACCCTTCGATACCGTGAACCATACCGTACACTTTCTTAACACCCAGCTCTTTTGCTGCTGCGTACACACCTGCTACGGATGAGTTGATTACAGCTGTGGGGCCGCCGGACTGTCCTACTACAATATTACCCTTCATTATAATCTCTCCTTTTTATTCATTTATTTTATTTTTATTTATCCCATAAGAAGTATAGCAGATTCCATTTTTTCTGACAAGAGTCATTGCCATTTTTAGGGAAACGCTGGCAGTTTCTCCTTAGACAAAGGATGTAATACAATATACGGCGTAAATACCAAGAAGTGCAATTCCCTGTATCCGTGAGGATTTCTTTCTTATTAGAATTGGCACAACAAGAATCGCCATGACCAAACAAGCAAGAGGCATATCGACCACTACAGCAGACCGTTCCAAAGGAATGCCCGCAATTGCCGATGGGATTCCAATCACGAGAAGCATGTTAAGGAGATTGGCGCCAATCACATTCCCAAGCCCTACATTTCCATACCCCTTTATCAAAGACATAACAGAAGTCATAAGTTCCGGAAGCGAAGTTCCAAGAGCAATAAATGTGACTGCAATGACGCGTTCCGGCACCCCAATCGCTTCTGCGATCAGAATTCCGTTGTCTACCAGCAGGTTCGCCCCCACAAAAAGACAGGCTGCGCAGATTGCAAGTATGATAATCTGCAGCGGAATTGAAACCTCAGCCGCCTTTTCTTGCTCTTCCTCACCGCCACCCTCTGCGGAAGCACGTATCACATTTAAATAAGCATACACAATAAACAATATTAACAACACGATTCCAACAGGTCTGCCAAAAGCTCCTGTTAAAAAGCCGCATATATCCAGCCCGATCACCACAACAAAAAAGAAGATGCCCCGCCATGACAGCGAAGAAGTCTCCACCTGTTTCGTGGGACGTATGGTCTGCGTCAGTCCTGCAATCAGAGCAGTATTACAGATAATAGAGCCAAATGCATTCCCCGCAGCAATCGCCGCAGACCCATCAAAGGCTGCTGTGGTGGACACAAGAATCTCCGGCAATGTGGTGCCCAGACTTACAATGGTAGCGCCTACCACGATTTGGGGAATCCCAAGTTTTTTGGCAATCGCCACTGCCGAATCCACCAGCCGATCCCCGCCCAGACAAATTAGAATAAGACCAACTACAAATAAAATAACTGCTTTTACCATTTTGCTTTACCTTTCCTCTTAAGTATTCCATTTTTTGTTTTGATATAAACTGTTTCTGCGGCATAAAAAAAGACCCCTGACTCACAAATAAGTGTGTCAAAAGTCTCGTACTTCCACAACCGCAGAAGTGTCCAGCCACAGCTTCACGCCGGGGATTGTTGACTGAACCCTTTTTACTACTCCCTTTTAACTAATAAAACTTTATCAGATATCACAAATTCTGTCAAACAATATTTTGCTGTATTTAAAGGACAGCCCTATCTTTCGTTTTGCTTTAAACCTGCTCTACAACATGAACGGACAAAAGCCACAAATACGTTGATTTCGCTAAGCAATCATCGTATTTACGGCTTTTATTCTTTCGTGCGGGTAACAGGACTTGAACCTGCACGGTCTCCCACCAGAACCTAAATCTGGCGCGTCTGCCAATTCCGCCATACCCGCTTATACAAGTCCAGAACTTCAGACCCGAAACGCTCACGTAAATTATCTTATCATTCACTAAAGAAGCTGTCAACTTTTTCTTGCACAACACAAAGACCAAAATGAAGTCACTCTGTACTCTCTTACTCCTCCCATAATTCTCTCATCCACACGTTTTATTATCTCAAAAGTTCTTTCAGTACATCATTTCCCTCCGGGTCTGCCTGCGCCCTGCACTTTACATGATTCACTGTCCTTCCATCCGAATCCCGGTAATAAACCGTAAATTCCATCTGAAGATTCTTCTCATTGAGCAGATAATCCTCACATAGTTCCTCGCAGAAAAGCACCTTTGCCAGCTCCTTAACAGACTCCTCATCCGTAAATGTTTTTTCCCACTCCAGTGAATTCACATTATAAAGAAGTCCCTCCGTCAGCAGATACTTATCCACTACGATTCTGGTAATCTCATAATCGCCTATTCCTTTTGTCCCCTCAATTCCATATTCTTCCAAGAGCGAGAGTACATTTGTAAAACCAGGGTATATATCCGCCGTCACGTCCCCCTGATTTTTAGTGGAAGCAAATTTAATGCGTCCAATCGGCGTCTGCCATCTTATATCAAAAAATGTCAGCCCGCCCGCATCTTCCCTGTACGCTTCCCAGAACTTCTGCCGTTCTTTCTCCTTAAGATCCAGCGTATAACTTTCAATGCCATTGGACCAACAGATTTCGTAGTACTTCATGGAATCCATGCGAAGCCCCTGATAAATCCCTTCTTTATATTCCTGCCCTGCAAAAACCGTTTCAAAGCCATACAATGCATGCCAGGGAAGCTGGTACTTACAGTACTTTACATTTCCATTTTTTTCTTCATACTTCACCAGAAACTCATAGTCTGACGCATTTTTTCCATAATCCTCATTGATCCAGTCATAAGCTGCAAACATTTCTTCGTCAGTGAGCTGCATATTCTCAAGTACCTGGTCAACATCATCCCCGCTTCTAAGCGCAGTCAGAGCAACCGCCATAGAAGCTACATCCTCTTTGCCAGGAACTGTCTCTTCCCATCCTCCCCACAAGGAAAATGCTCCAATCAGAAGAAAAATCATCACCGTTTCCGCAAGTAAGTGCCACTTGGCGGATAAAAACTTTTTTGCATCGCAGGCAATGACGATATTCAAAAGTCCATGCACAAGAGGTACACCAATCAGTACTCCCGCAATCACAGGCGCCCACGAAAAAATTCCGAAGGAAAAAATCTGCAATAGCTCCACGAACCAGAGAACCGCAAGTGTCACGCAGGCATAACGTACAAACCACTGTGCAATGCGGAAGGTGAATGCTCCGCTTTTCCGCTCCACAGGACGAACCTTGAAAAAGAAAAGAACAATCAACAAAAGAAGAAGAACCATTATCGCCATATATACCAGATAAGACAGGTGCTTATCCAGCATCCAATAAGAACCGTCAACATATTCTTCTATTCCTGTCACATTCTTAAGCAACGAAAGGGGCGAAAGATACCCTTTTAACATTTCCAGCGTTTCTGAACGATAAAAGGAAGGCACAAATATTTTCAGCATTTTTTCTGCCAGTTCAAGCCCTGCCCCAGGTCCGAACAGGAATAATACCAACAGACCGCCCATATATCCCACTCTCCTCGTCCAAAGAGAGGCAAGCATGGATAAACTCATCACAAACAGAAATCCAACTATTAAGACAAAACACCCTATCCATACGGAAAAAACGCTGTCCTCATACCGACTGTATCCCATAGAAAGGGAAATGCGGAAAAACAAGAGCCGGCATATCACTGCCGGGATGGAAAAAATAAGAAAATTATTCAGATACCCTACAGCAAACAATTGATTTCTGGAAAAAGGCAGGCTAAAATACAAATCCGACTGTTGTTCCGTACGCAAATAAGGAAATGCGCCCGCTCCCATCAGAATCCCCAGCACCACCATAGCCGCAAGAAAAGAAGTATTTGAAGGTCCCACATAGAGGCTCCTCACTTCCCCTGTAGGAATCGTCATCTTTGCAGAAAACAGCAGACAAAACATCCCAAGCAAATACCAGACCGCCACAATCATCCATAATTTATTTTTTAAATCTTCCTTCCAAAGACCGGCTAATCTCTTAATCTTTTTCATGTTCTCCCCTGCCTTTTAATGCCAATCCATCCCATTCCTCTTTATTCAGGATTCTGCCCCGGTGCAGAAATCCCTTCTTACTACAGATTTTCTCAAGTTCCTCCAAATAATGGGACACAATCAGAATCGTCATATTTCTGCCTGTTGCCGTCTGCTTTAAAAGTTCATTCACTGCGTTTCTGATTTGAGGGTCAAGCCCGTCAAAAACCTCATCACACAACAGATATCCAGTGTTAGCGCAGATTGCCGCTCCAATGAGCATCTGCTTTTTCATACCCTTGGAAAAAGTATCCACCAGCGCTCCCTCATCCAGTCCAAACTGTTCTAACAGATAACGATATTCCTCCATAGCAAATTCCGGATAAAAGGTCCTATAAAAATTTCCTATGGTCAAGGGCGTAGCATTTTTCTCATAATACTGACTATCCGGCATATAAAAGACCTTCTGCTTTGCAGCCACCCTTGGAATTTTTTCTCCGTCAATTCTGATTTCGCCTTCATCAGCCCTGTATACACCTGCAATTAGACGAAGAAGGGTACTTTTGCCGGCTCCATTTTCCCCCAGCAATCCATAAATCGTTCCATCAGGAATCGTCAAAGACACATGATCAAGACTGACAAAATCCCCGAATTTTTTGGTGATATCGCAAACCTCAATCATACTTTCCCCCTATTTTTCCGTTTAACATTTCCTCATTTCTCATTATTTCCACCTATATGCTTTATTACCTTATTATTTATGCGTACCAGAAAAAATACGGATACGCACATGGACGCAAGTTCCGCAATCGGGAATGCCCACCATACGTAAGTCACATTCCCCGTCAGTGCCAAAAAGTATGCCACCGGCAATAACACCACCAACTGTCTGGCAATGGAAATAATCATGCTGTATACACCGTTTTCAAGCGCCTGAAACATGGAAGTGCAGATAATACAAAAACCTGCCAGAAGAAAACTGCAGCTGATAATGCGAAGCGCAGGTTTACCAATCTCAAGCATCGTATCTGATGCATGAAACAAAGAAAACAATTGTGCAGGAAATAACTGAAATACAATAAATCCAATCGCCATGAGACAAATTGCGTAAAAAATACTGAGTTTTACCGTTTTAATCAGCCTGTCCTTTTTGCCAGCGCCATAATTATATGCCACGATAGGAACCATGCCGTTATTCAAACCAAACACCGGCATATAGATAAAGCTCTGAAGCTTAAAATAAACGCCGAACACTGCTGCCGCTGTGGAAGAAAACGTCATTAAAATCTTATTCATGCCATAGGTCATGACAGATCCGATTGCCTGCATGATAATAGAAGGGATTCCTACACGGTAGATTAGTTTAATAATTACAGTATCAGGACGAAATCCACGAAACCGGATCTTAATCTCCGTATTTTTCTTTTCATTAATTATAAGAGCTATTATTCCTGCAATGACCTGTCCCGTTACCGTAGCTACCGCCGCACCTGCTACCCCCATACGCGGAATCCCAAAATATCCAAAAATGAAAACAGGATCTAAGATGATATTGATGATTGCACCTGTTCCCTGTGTGATCATAGTATAAAAAGTCTTTCCCGTAGACTGTAGAAGCCGCTCAAAAACAAACTGCATATACACGCCAAAAGAACAGCAGCAGATAATCATCAGATACTGCTTCCCATATTCCACAATCTGGGCATCTTTTGTCTGGCTCAGGTAAAAGGGACCCGCCAAAAATATGCCTACCAGCAGGAAAATAAGATAATTCACTGCGGCAAGGAACACACCATTGACAGCTGTCTTATTTGCTTTTACAAAATCCTTTTCCCCTAGGGATTTTGACAGCAGCGCATTGATGCCGACCCCCGTCCCAGCGCCAAGCGCAATCATCAGCGTCTGAATTGGGAAAGCAAGTGATACAGCGGTCAGGGCATTTTCATTGATTCTGGAGACAAAAACACTGTCAACAATATTATATAAAGCCTGTACCAGCATAGAAAGCATCATCGGCAGCGACATGCTTACCAATAATTTATTTACCGGCATGACACCCATCTTGTTTTCCTTTGTCATTTCCATCGTTCCCATATTATTCCGCTCCTTCCTTTCTCTATGTGATTCCTTAAGCCAAAAAAAAAGAAAACATCAGACGAGCTGATTTTTCTTTTCAATGAGCCACCGGGGACTCGAACCCCGGACAACTTGATTAAAAGTCAAGTGCTCTACCACCTGAGCTAGTGGCCCATATTTTTATGTAGCTGGGCTAGCTGGATTCGAACCAGCGAATGCAGGAGTCAAAGTCCTGTGCCTTACCGCTTGGCGATAGCCCATTAAAACACCAAGCTTGTGCTTTGGACAACAGCCTGTCTTATCAACAAGCCTTGGCAAAGGGTGGATAGAGGGACTCGAACCCTCGGCCTCCAGAGCCACAATCTGGCGCGCTAGCCGACTGCGCCATACCCACCATACATGATGATATGACTGACATATCAAACGTGCCCAAAGGGATTCGAACCCCCGACCCACGGCTTAGAAGGCCGTTGCTCTATCCAGCTGAGCTATGGACACACAGCATATGATTTACATATGCAAAAGCGGGTGATGGGAATCGAACCCACGTATCCAGCTTGGAAGGCTGGTGTTCTACCATTGAACTACACCCGCGTATTATAATGCGTTTTAAGTCGGGGTGACAGGATTCGAACCTGCGACCTCCTGGTCCCAAACCAGGCGCTCTAGCCAAGCTGAGCCACACCCCGCTGGTTTCCTGTTGCACGCTCTCACGCAACGCAAGATATATTATAAGATATGACTTTACTTCTGTCAACAAGAAACTTTTAAAAAATACAAATTTTTAAAAAATATTTTCATCCTTTACTATAAATAATTTATAGTAAAGTGTGCCTTCCCTTCTCTGTCGAGATCCATAATAACATAGGAAGGTCTTCTTCCCTCCTGCCTTGGATATGTAAGGCTTCCCGGATTGACTGCAATGATATCTCCTCCAAGATCAATCACAGGTCTATGCGTGTGCCCATACATCACAATATCCACTCCGCGCATCCTCGCCTCATGCTTAAGGTTCTCATTGCTCATAGAAACATAATAGTTGTGCCCATGGGTAAGCCATACCTTATATTTTCCTATCATAAATTCTTTTTCCCTTGGAAGGTCCGAAAAAAAATCATTATTTCCCGTAACCATCTGAACAGGACATCCAGCGCTCTCTGCAATCAGATATTCACTACCCTCAATATCGCCGCAGTGAATCACCATATCCACCGGCGCTACTCTCTCAAGCACCCGTATATAATTGTCATTTTTGCGATGCGTATCACTGACAATCAGTACTTTCATACAAATCCTCACATTCCTTCCACATTAATTTTCTCTGCCGAAATAATGCTTTAACTCCTCTTTCACGGCGCGCAGTGCTTTTCCCCTGTGGCTGATTTCATTTTTTTCCTCTTCCGTCAGTTCTGCTGTGCTTTTTCCATAGGAAGGCACCATAAAAATGGGATCATATCCAAAACCGTTTTTTCCCCTTTCCTCATAACCTATAAAGCCTTCTATCGCAGCTTCTTTTGTCAGTACCTCCCCATTCGGAAGAACACATGCAATTGCGCAGACGAACCTTGCTGTCCGCTCTTCCTCCCTGACTCCTTCAAGGCGCTCTATCAGATTCCGGTTCTTTTCACTATAAGGAGTGTCCTCCCCCATGTATCTGGCTGAATAAATCCCTGGCTCTTTATTCAGGTAGTCGATTTCCAGTCCCGAATCATCTGCCAGCACAACAGCCCCCACAGCGGCAGCGGCAACTGCCTCTGCCTTTATAACCGCATTTTCTTTAAAGCTTTTTCCATCTTCCTCAATCTCCATCTCAATGCCAGCTTCTTTCATGGATAGAATTTCTACTGCCTCTTTCCCTGCTTTAAGGTCAGACAAAATCATTCTGATTTCTTTCATCTTTCCGGCATTGCCTGTTGCAAAAATAATCCTTTGTATGATAAACAGCTCCTCTCCATCTTTGCTCTCTGCGTGTCAGTCTCCGGTATCATGCATCCTTTAGTCCGCTTTCATATGCCTTTAGGATCGCATTGTAAATGCCAGCGGCAATTTTCTCCTGATAATCATCCCTTTCCAAAAGAATTGCTTCCTGCTTATTCGTAACACATCCTGTTTTTATGGAAGCTGCCGGTATCGTTACATTCCTTAATGCATATTCCTGTGCCTCCGCCTCGCAGAGCCCCAGTGCTTTCCCTTTTATACTGGTCACGACTTCCCTCTCCAGCAAATCCGCCAACTCTACGCTTCCAAAGCCAGGGATAAAATAATCTCCATTGTACACTGCAGTCGTTCCGTATATAGCACTATCCTCATCTGCATCCGCTTGAATGCGGATATACATATCAGCCCTGGTTCCGTTTGCCAGTCCCACTCTTTCTTCTTCCGTAGGATTCACATCGTCCATTCTGGTATAATATGCTTTAATATCGGTTTTGTCCAGCTTTTCCTTTAGTTTTTGGGCAATTAGGAGGTTGATTTCCTTTTCGTTCAGCCCGTCAACCGCATAGCCGCTGTTAGATCCTCCGCAGGCAGGATCGATGACCACAATCTTATCATACATTTCCTTTGGACGCAAAAAACTGACATATAAATCATTATTTTCTAAAATAGTACGGTATTCAAATATGCCTGTCAACCTGAACCTGAGTTTCATACCGTCTTCAATCTCTTCACAGGTTCCCTTCCTAATCATCTCACGATTTACTGAAATTAGATTCTCCTCAAAAAATACAGGCTCAACTCCATTTATCAATATGCAGAGTTCCTGATTCATATAATGATTTTCAATGATGATATCCTCTGCCCTGCACTCCTTAGGCAGTGGAACCCTCAAATAACTGGTGTCTGCTTCGTTGGAGGCAAACATGAGTATCTGCTCTCCAGACTCTCCTTCCTGCTGTACATACGAAGTATTTCTCTGTACTTCATCCTGCGCCACATCAGAAATCGTTATGACCTTTTCCGCAGACATATATAAAATAATTCCCATGGCAGCAATAGAAAAGACAGCACTCCCTATAGCCGCTTTTTTCATTATATCAAACTGCATTGGACACTCCTGTTACTTTCTCTTCGGCGGTTTTGGGCCCGGAAATTGATAAAAATAAGTTTTCATCATCCCATTATATATCTTCCTGTTTTTTGCCGCCTTGATTCCCATCATATTCTCCGCCTGTTCATACGCCGTGATCAGATACAATGACCACGAATCCAGCGCTTTAAACCGCTCTCCGATCATACCATATAATTCAGGCAGATTTTTCTTTTCTTCTATTCTTTCCCCGTAGGGAGGATTAGTAATAATAAAACCATACTTTTTGCTGTGGCTAAGATCCCTGACATCTCTTTTCTGGAAATGAATCATCTTATCCACTCCTGCAAGCCTTGCGTTTTCCCTTGCTATGGACACCATGCCCTCATCAATATCATAGCCTTGGATATCCGTATGTACATCCAGCACAATTTCTTCTCTTGCCTCATCTACCGCCTCATACCACTCTTTTGCCGGGATAAGATGCATCCAGCTCTGGGCAGTAAAATTCCGGTTCATGCCCGGCGCGATATTTGCCGCCATCATAGCCGCCTCAATTGGAAAGGTCCCGCTTCCGCAGAAGGGATCTACCAAAATTCGATCTCTCTTCCAAGGTGTGAACATAATGAGCGCTGCCGCAAGATTTTCCGCAATAGGCGCCTTTGCTGTCAGCTTCCGGTAGCCTCTTTTGTGAAGAGATTCTCCTGTGGTATCCAGCGCCGCTGTCACCTCATCCTTCATCAGGAACACTCTGATGGGAAAGGAAGCTCCGCTTTCTGGAAACCATTCCATATGATGAACCTCTTTCATACGTTCTACCATCGCTTTTTTCATAATCGACTGAATATCCGAAGGACTGAACAACTTACTCTTGACACTTGCAGCTTTTGTGACCCAGAACTTTCCGTCTGAAGGTATCATCTCCTCCCAGGGAATGCTTTTGGTCCCCTGAAAAAGTTCCTCAAAAGTTTCTGCATGGAAGCTTCCCGCTTTGATCAAAATACGTTCCGCAGTGCGCAGGAAAATGTTTGCGCGACAGACCGCCTCCGCATCACCTATAAAGGTGACCCTGCCATCTTCCACTTTAACGACATCATACCCTAAATCTGTAATTTCACGTTTTAATATAGATTCCAGACCAAAATGGCAGGGAGCTATCAGTTCATACCGTTTCATATATGCCTCATTTCTCACAAATTTCTTAAGAATTATACCACAATCATTTTTCTTTGTATAGAAAGAGGTTTTGATTTCATTATTTTGCATCTGGTAGATACTGGATTTGGCGATAAAGCGCAGCGGCAGAAGGCTAACTGCTCCGAGGCTGCTGCGCCTTCATTGCCAAATCGAAAAGGCACCCTCTTTCGGGTGCCTTTTCTGCAAATCCACCAAATGTCGACCACTTGTTGACCTAAAACTCGTTGTTCTTTTTGTTGTTGTCTTTGCTGTTAGAAGAATTTGAAGAACTGTTCTTCTGGCTGTTCTGGCTATTCTGGTTGGATTTGTTTTCCTGATTCTGATTGTTCTGGTTGTTCTGATAATCATTCTTAGACATATTTGTTTCCTCCTGATTCTTTAGGTTACAGGAGTAGTATTTTCTGAATTGGAATCTTTTATACTTTTTATTTTTAGTACTTTAGTACTTATTTCTTTATAAATTTTCAAACCAAACTTTAGCCTTCTCCACGGCTTCCAATCCTAATTGGGCGCATTTTTTTCCTGCTTTTTCTCCGTATCTCAAAATTTGCTTACCATATAACAATGCTTTTTCACCATAAAAATTGCATTGACTATTTTGATCATTCAAATCCCCAATGCTTTTGGCAATCAACCTGGGACTTCCAAGTTCGCCAACGACCTCCTCTTCTGCCCTGCCGTCCCGCACTTCAATTTCAATATATTCCTGATAATACTCCACATGCGGCGCCGCTTTGGCACTTCCAATTCTTCCATTCAAAGCCCTCTGCAGTTCCGTCAAAAATTCCATTTTTGTCATATGCTCTTCCCTCCCCCTGTCATAAACTATAAAAACTCTTCTCAGACCAAGCCAATACTTTTAAAAGCGAAAAGCATATTCCTGACTACTGTTTATCCATTCCTTGCCCATAATCCAGTTTTTTCTGTCCTTCTTCCGGCTGCATCAATAAGTCTATCATAGTCCTGAATGCCTGCATTGCCATTTTCTCTTTGTTACAGGTTCTGGAATTTTTTCCTGTATCTTTAATCAGATTGTATCGGCTCATCTGCCAGACATACAAATCGCAAAGAGAATAACCGCATACTTTTATTTGATCCATGAACGTATGATGCTCAATATAGTATATGAGTTCTTCATAAACTTGCTTCCGGGACAAAATATCCCTCCAGAGCGCATCTGCCCATTCACGGGAAAGCTCCGCATAATCACAGATTTCATAAAATGCCTGACAAACCTTTACTTTAGTTGCGTCATACACAATCCCCTGCATGAATCCACTTCCTCTTCCAATCATTTACACTCAGCATATTCTTTTTCGTATAGGAAGTCAACAGCCTTTCTTCCTGCCGCCATCTATTTACAAAAGCGGCGCAAGGAGCCTTGACACTCTTCCCACTATCTTCTGATAAAGCGGAAGCTTCTTATAATAGTCAAAAGTAACTTTCTGACATTTCAGCAGCGTATTCTGGAAATCTTCTTCCACCTTCGCCACCACTGAATGATCATAGAAATAAACGCCGCACTCAAAATGATGATAGAAGCTCCGGTAATCCAGGTTGATGGTTCCCACAGTCGCACTGATGTCATCTGAAACAAATGCTTTGGCGTGTATAAATCCAGGCGTATATTCATAAATATCGATTCCCGCTTCAAGCAGTTCCGGATAAAAGGTTCTGGCAATATAATAAACCACTTTCTTATCCGGAATATGAGGAAGGATCATCGATACCTCAACCCCTCTGCGCGCTGCATATCGCATGCTGTCCAAGAACTCTCTGTCTATGATGAAATAGGGCGTCATGATATGCACATATTTCACTGCATTATCAATGATAGATTCATAAACCGTTTTCCCCACTTCTGTACTCCTAGTGGGTGTTTCTCCGTAGGGAATCACAAAGCCGTCATGGTAGAGAAGCTTCTCAAAGGTAATATTATTAAGATACTTCTCATAATCCTCGCTGCCTTTTTCAGAGACATTCCACATCTGAAGATACATGACCGTAAAGCTGCGCACTGCATCTCCAGTAACCTTAACTGCCACATCCTTCCAATGTCCAAACCGCTCCACTTGATTGATGTATTCGTCCGCCAGATTTATCCCGCCCGTAAATGCCACTTTTCCGTCAATTACTACCACTTTTCTATGGTCACGGTTATTCTGACTGGTAGATAAAAAAGGAACGATTGGTGCGAACATTTTCGCCTTAATCCCATATGCTCTCAATTCTTCCGGATACCTATAAGGCAGGAGCACGAGCGAACACATTCCATCATACATGACTCTGACTTCCACACCTTCCTTCACCTTTTCTTTCAAAATATCCAGCACTGCATTCCACATAATTCCCCGCTCTACAATGAAATACTCCAGGAAAATAAATTTCTCCGCTTTTTTCAGCTCTACAAGCAGATCTGCAAACTTATCCTCTCCTATTGGATAATACACTGCACCGGACTCATGGTATGTGGGGAACCCCGCTGTGTGTTCCATATAATATGCAAATCCCTTCAGCTTGATGGAACATTCTTTGATGGCCTCTTTTGTTTCTTCCTTCGTATGAAGCAGCCCTTTCGTCTCTTTCATACGCCTGCCAAGTTTGGTTTTCAATCCAACTCCACTGAAATTTCCAACAACAAAAATATAGATCAAAGCTCCCAGCACAGGGAACAGGCAAAGAGGAATAATCCAACTCATTTTAAACTCTGCCGGCTCATCCCGGTTGACGATAAAAATAATCAACAAGGCACCCAGAACATTCATGCTCTCCCAGATAAAAGGGAAATAACTCTGAAGCCGGATAAAACTGCCGAGAAGAACAAGCACCTGTAGCAATACCATCAAAATAATAATCAGCGTACGTCCAAAAATAATTTTATATAGACAATTTACAAATCGTTTCATGCCCACCTCTATCTTTGCATCTGCATTGTTTATACCTTTAACAAATGAAGTATTTCCTCAAAGCATACACCATTTTTTTGTTCAATCCCCATCTCTACAGACTTAATCATACATTTTTTGATAAACAGCGATGCTTTTTTTACCGATTGAACAAACGGTACTCCGTTAACTGCATCTGCTGCTATAATCGCTGCAAACAAATCCCCTGTCCCGCAGCGTTCTGTTCCCTCTTTATAAGTCCTAAACAACACCGGTTCCTCTTTTACCTGATACATATAGTTTGCAATGAATTTCCCTTGAGGAATCCCTGTAATCACAATTTTTTCAGGTCCCATATCCCGCAATTTTTCTGCCATAAGGAGCAGTTCCGATTTTTTCCAGCCCTTGTCCCTATAAAGTGTATCTGTCAATTGGCAGGCTTCTGTCAAATTTGGCGTAATAATATCTGCAAGGGAAACTAGCCTGCGCATCTTATGGCACATTTCTTTCGTGTATGTTCCTGCAATTTTTCCATGGTCCCCCATCACAGGGTCAATGATGACTGTCGTTCCCTTTCCTGAAAACTGTCTGACAAAGTTCTCCACAAGGTCAATCTGTGCTTCAGATCCTAGAAATCCCGACATGATACCGTCAAACTTTAAATCCAATTTTTTCCACATTGCAAAATATGCCGGCAGCTTTTCTGTATAGTCATCAAAAAAATACTCAGGATAGCCTACGTGATTAGATAAAATAGAGGTTGGAACCGGGCAACACTGGACCTTCAGATGTGAAATCACCGGCATGGACACTGCCAGAGCACATCTGCCAAAGCCTGTCAGATCATTAATTGCTGCAATTTTCTTCTGTCTGCTCTGCTCCATTTGTTTCTTCATCCTTTTCCTGACAAATGCGGTACACTTTATCGAACCAAACACCGGCGAACTTCATACATCGGCTTTATTGGATCCAACACCGCCGTGCTCCGCGCATCGGTGTTGGGATTAAAAAAGTGCACATGTCTAACAACATGTACACCAATCACCCGCACCCTATACAAGGGTACCTCTTACAAATCTGTAAGCATTCTTATGGGACTTAGTAGCGTGCGTTAGAGGATTCGAACCCCCGACCTTTTGGTCCGTAGCCAAACGCTCTATCCAGCTGAGCTAAACGCACATCCGTTGCTATCACCCGCAACAAAAGATATTTTATTATAATCCTGATGCTTTGTCAAGGGAAATCCTGTTTTTTGTTTTTCTTATTTTTGAACGTTAAGATCAATATCGATAATAAGGACTTCCGCCGCAGCACAATCCTCCTCCACCGCAACAAAGGTCGCAAATCAGATTAGCAATGCACAATTTAAGACAGAAGCTACTGCCCCCTGTATAGGGCTGTCCATAGGTATACTGTCTCTGGCGATACCATGTGCCTCCATTTTCAAACTGATATACCAAATTACTGTAATCCCGGTTACCTGGTTCTAAGGTCTGTGCCCGTCTGGCATGTTCCAATGCCGCCACCTGATTGCCAAGCCCTGCATGAGCCAGCGCACTGTAATAGTACCACCTGGCACCCCGCGCACTTTCCTCCATACCGTCCAGCACATTCCTCGCTTCTTTATAATAACCGTTTCTTACATAATTACCTGCTGCCCGCAGATGGCCATCTTCTTCATATCCGGTTCCCGTATTTCCATAGCCATTGCCAAAACCGCCAAAGCCCCCAAAACCTCCAAAGTCCCTGTAGGTTCCGCCGTAACCTCCAGCTGTACCGCTGCTTTGATAACTATATCCTTCTGTACGGTCTTTCATAATCTGCTGATAAGCCTGCTGTATTTCCTTAAATCTTTCTTCCGCATCCTCCTTGTGCGGATTGTTGATATTAGCATCAGGATGGTACTTTCTGCTGAGTGCCTTATATGCTTTTTTTATCTCTTCCTCTGTGGCATTTCTGGATATGCCCAGAACCTCATACGGATCACGCATTTTCTACTCTCCGTTCCCTGCTGTTTTCTTCGCCCGGTTCCCTTCCCTCTTATGCCTGACCATTTCATACCGGTACCAGATGCCGGAATATAAAATATTCCTTAAAATCTCTACATTTTCTATGACAGGAAGCTTCTCAAATTCCTTACAGCATCCCGCCATCATCATTGTAAGAATTGTCTTGACCTCTTCTTCAAAATCCGGATTATTATATCTCTTCAAAAGCAGATTATAACGTTTTCCTTTTAAATCTTCCTCGATATCCTCATAGGCATCCAATAGATAAATAAATTTCCCCAGATAATTTCCCATGACCCGCAGGTTTTCTTCCCATTCATCCTCCCGAACCACCATGATTTCTCCCATTATATCTCCAAAAATTCCTGACATATGGTCAATATCCTGGTTTTGCTTTTTCTCTTCTATTGATAATTCGCGCATAAGCCCTGTGATTTTTCTGGCTTTTTCTCCATACTTAATACAAATCTTCCTGCTTGCCCGCTTCAGCAGCTTTCCGTGTGCCAGTCGCGTTATTTTTTTCTCATCATCCCAATCATCCCTGCACTTATAATAGGCAAAAAGCACATTCATATCTGCCCCGTATTCCGAAAATACATTCGTTCTGATCATGTGCTGTTCAAAAGGATGGGCAATACACTTCACTGCTCCCGTTTTCGTTTCCGGCTCATACAGACTGCCAAGCAGCATCACCAGAAATGTCATATCATAAGTCAGGCTTAGCTGCCCTGCCCTCCCATACTGCCTCCTTAAAGTCTGACAAAGCCCGCAATAATAGGAGTGGTAAATATCAAACTCTTTAAATTTCATATCCCCCTTGTTGACAATTATATATCCGAACATGACATTCTCCTGTTTGATTCATAATAATCAGCTTTTCTTAATAAAAGTCTGACCGCACTTAGGGCATCTGATTTCAATTTTTCCTTTTCCTCTTGGAATCCTGATCTTTTGTCTGCAGGACGGGCATTTGTAAATGTGATGGGTCTTCCGCTGCTTCATATCCCGTTTCCATGTGGCAAAAGCCTGCCTTACCTTATACGTATACCGCAGATAAGCGGTATTTTCCGCCCTGCGCTTATAGATATTTTTAGAAAAAATTCTAAAGTAAGCATATACCAAAAGTGCTGCTCCAATCAAATAAAACGCTCTTCCGCCCAACAGGGATATGGCAAAGCAGATTAAAGCTATCACCATCAGGAAACGATTGAATTGATCACCTCCATATCTGCCCTGCATAAATCGATATATTCTTTCCCTCATTTGCAGTCACACCCTTCAATTCTCATTCTGTTTTCTATCCTACTGCTTTCTATGTCATAAATCAATTAACGCAATATAAAGTAATCTAAAGAATTTCTTAAAAAAAGCTGACCAATCGGTCAGCCTTTTATATCATGATTTAAATTTTATACCTTAAATACTTCCAGCAGTGCTGATAATTCTTTGGACCTCTTTTCAAGGATTTCAGCTGCCTTATCCAGCTCTTCCACTGATACAAGCTGCTTCTTTGCGGTATCATAAACATTTTCTGAACCTGCTGCTGTCTGGGCAGAAACCGCTGATATAGCAGATATTGCAGAAAGCGTTGCATTACGGTCTTCCTCCATATTCGCAACATTGCCATTGATCAGATCAAGCGCCTTCAAAAGCTCTGATACCTGCTCACCTATGCGGTCAAAGGAAGCTGTTGTAAGAGAAACCGCCTGTTGCTGTTCATCTACGATACCCTCTGCCTGCTTTGCCACATCTGCCGTCTCTTTGGTATGATTCTCAATTTCTTCAACAATCCGTGCTATCTGTGCAGAAGAATGGATGGATTCATCCGCCAGCTTTTTAATTTCCTGTGCTACCACAGCAAAACCTTTGCCTGCGCTCCCCGCTCTTGCTGCTTCAATGGATGCATTCAGAGACAGCAGATTCGTCTGCTCCGCAATCTCATTGATTGCTTCAATAATCGTTCCAATGGACTTCGATTTTTCTTCCAGTTTTTCTATTGACCCAATAATATTGGAGGTTATCGTTATAGTAGATCCTGTGCTGTCTTTAAGCTGCGTTACGGAATCCATACCCGTCTCAATTACCTGCCCTGCCCCCTTAGCCAGTACATTAATCTGATTTGAATTGTCTGCCACTTCCCCAATTCTTCCAGATAAAGCGTCCATCTGCCTTAAGCAGTCTTCAGATTCGTCATCCATCTTCCCGATTCCCTGCCTCATTTCTGAAATCTCCGACTGGATATCTCTTGAAGATTTCACGAAACTTTCAGAGGCTGCCGACATGCCGTCTACCGCGCTGGTCAATTCTCCATTGACATCCTTGACACTGGTGACAAGATTTTTCATATGAATCGTCATATCTGTGATGCCTTCCGCCAGCAGGTTAAATTCATCTTTACGCCTGGTCTTTACTTCAACGGTCAAATCTCCCTCCGATACTTTTTTCAGCTTATGTAACATATCATAAATTGTACCGCCATACTGGCTGGCAAGTATGGAGCCAAGTAAAATAGCAACCAGACTGGCCAATACGACCAGAATGATAGAAACTCTCTGTATATCCGCCGTCTGTCCTATAATCGTCTCTCTCGGAATCAAAGCACAGATCAACGCATTTCTGCTGTCAATTCTTGAATACAGGAATAAATATGTACCATTTTCCACATAAGAAAAACCGCTGGATTCCTCACTGGCAAATGCATTATCCACATAAGATTTCCCTACAAAAACGTTTCCTTCATTCCCTTCAGACGAAGATGATAAAAACTCTGTTCCGTCACAGGTAACAAAAGCAGTCACGCTCCCTTCTCCCGCATCCAGCGAAGATATCGCATTTTCTATTACATCTCTGCTGACATCAACAAGCATCACAGCCTGCCCATTGTTAAAATATCTCGCTATTCTCGCACCATACTGGCTTTCATTAGTCAGCAGCTTTTCATCAATCCCACACTGGTTGCCAAACAGGAAAAATTTATACTGATCCTCATATACCATTTGCCCCTGCGGTGTCTCTATGAACGCTGAATACAGATTTTCTTCCGGCGTCTGGGTAGTCGTAATAGATGCCTGAATGTCAGAGAGCATATAAATATTGGAAACCAATGCATCCCCAGTTGCCGCTGTACTGAAAGCCTCCCTGTATTCTATAGGGGTATAGGAATGCTTTGTACTGTCACTGTCCAGAAGCCCTCTGTAAAATTGCTTGAGGGTATCATCATTTAAATACTCTTTGTATTTCGTCTGCACTGTGTCAAAAGCAAGGGCAAGATATTGATTCATCATGCCAACCGTCTGTTCCGCAGAAGTTTCATAACTGGATATGATCTGGCTGGATGCCTTTTGATAAGAAACCACCCCCAGAATAATGATAAATATAACTGGTATCAGGAAGGATGCAATCAATTTGAATCGAATTCTTCTGAAGAAGAGAATCGGGTTTTTACCCTTTTTTTGCTCCTTTGATGCTTTTTCTGCTGTTTTCTCCATCTGTTTCCTTAAATCCACGCCTTTTTTTGCCATTCTGTCATCCTCCCATATGCCTGCATATCTTTACTTCACCGTTTTATAACATTTTACCAGATTCATCACACATTTTCCACTTATTTATATGCAAAATAAACGCTGCTGCGCTTCGCCAGGCAGCTTATTGAAACAAACGCTGCTACGCTTCGCTAGGCAGCTTATTGTAATAAAAAAGAGCAGGTTCTTTACCTGCCCTGAAAAATCTGCTGCATTAGTCTTCTATATCCTGATCTGCTGCTACAGCCGACACAACGGAAGATACCACTGACACGACCACAGCTATGATAACGATAAGTAATCCCCCGGCTAATAACATAAACTCCATATCTGCATCTCCTTTTCGCCCAAATAAGATTGTCTGTAAAGTATACAGGCATTCTGCATGACATTTCCACCAACACAATTATTGTACTAAACATACAGCAGATTTTCAACCACAAAATATGCAAAAGTTGTTTTGCCTTCCTGGATAAACTGAAATCCTATTTTTCAATCAGTTTTTCGATGATTCAATTCAGGGAAACAGAACAGTGACGTTTTATTTATGCTGCCTTCTGAATTGCATTGGCGTCATCCCGTACATTTTTTTGAAAAGTCTGTTAAAATGCTCCACAGTTTCATATCCCACGCCTGCCGCAATGCTTTCCACCGTCTGGTTCGTCTCTCTGAGCATAGCTCTTGCCTTTTTCATCCTTGCTTTTTTTACCGCCTCCTGAAAGGTAGCCCCGGTATGCTCTTTAATATATTTGGAAAGATAGGGGCTCGAGAGATGAAAATTTTCCGAAAGATTTTCCAATGTCACGTCCTTGTAGTGGTTCTGCACATAGCGCATGATATCCACAATCCGTTCCTCCCTGCCCTCTTTCACATTCTCTCCCCGGGCAGTCTTGTTTCCCGCAGAAACCAATGCTGCAATGGAACTTTTGATGATATCCTCATCAATGCCTACGCCCCAATACATTTTCCCATTGCATAAGATTCCCACATAAGCTGCCGCCTTTGATGACGATCCTCTTGACACGGCATGCTCTTCATAAACCGATAATTCATAGCTGATGCCGAAATACAGTTTAATCGCATTACTCACCGCATCCAGCCTGCCGTTTCCTGAAGTCTCTATCACTCTCCGCTCTTTATTCTGCTCAATGGTCACCTCTGCTACGATTCCGTCTTCCACCTGCCTAAAATGACATTCCGGAATATCAAAAATCTCTCTCTGATTAATATAATGATCTTCAAATATCCGATAGATATCTTCCGGTGCAAGTTCCTTGTGCCTCTGGTCGGAAATACCTTTCATCAGGTACCCTACCTCCTCCTTCATCTTATCAGGCAGCCCCATGCCAAAGTTCTGCTTTAAAATAAAAGCAATTCCTCCTTTTCCTGACTGACTGTTGATACGGATTACATCAGATTCATACTCCCTTCCTAAATCTTCGGGATCAATCGGGAGATAAGGCACATCCCATCGCTTTCCGCTTTTTCCGGCATCACGCCATGCCATTCCCTTGGAAATTGCATCCTGATGAGAGCCTGAAAAAGCGGTGAAGACTAAATCTCCTGCATAGGGCATCCTCTCATGCACCTTCATTCCGGTAAGCAGTTCGTAAGTTTCCCGTACTTTTCCAATATCTCTAAAATCAAGCCCCGAGTCTACTCCGTGACATACCATATTCATTGCCAAAGTGACCACATCCACATTACCGGTTCTCTCCCCATTCCCAAAAAGCGTCCCTTCCACGCGGTCAGCTCCTGCCAGAACGCCAAATTCCGCATCGCTTATACCACATCCCCGGTCATTTTGCTGATGTGTGATAAAGAAGTAAAAGAAGTGTAAAAAATTTTGCCGTCCCTATCCGGCTGACTGCCGGACAGTTCGGGCTTTATGCGTCGGGAAGTTCTACCTTGCCGACGAAAGAATAATAGATTTCGATTTCCTGTCTGCGGAGCTTCCCCCGGCGTTTCCCGTCAAGTGCTTCGGTTTCATGGACGACTATCTTTTCCACAAATTCCCGTAACAGGGTAGGGGTGAGTTCCTCAAAGCTGGTGTACTTGCGTACCACTTTCATAAACTTTTCAGCGTTTGCCGTGGCTTCCAGCGTCCTTGAAAGCTCGCCCTGCAGAACGGCGGCGCGTTCTTTCAGTTCCTTTTGCTCCGCTTCATAGTCTGCCGATAACTCCGTGAAACGCTCGTCCGATATGCGCCCGGTCACGCTGTCCTCATACAGCCGCTTGAAGATTGCGGAAAGCTCGCCTATACGCTTCTCGGCGGCTTCCAGTTCCTTTCTTTTGGCGGTGTTCCTCCGCTTGTTGCCGTCCTCGTTCTGCTCGGTTAGGAGTTTCATAAACCGGGCTTCATGCTTGGCGGCATAGCTGGTGACCTGCCGTAAGCTCTCGGTCACTCCCTCGGTCAAGAGGTCGGTGCGGATAAAGTGCGCCGTACAGTCGCGGGTACGCTTCTTGTAGCTGCCGCAGATATAGCAGTCCTGCCGCCGCTTGTCCGTCTGATAGCGTTGCTGGTACATGACGCTGCCGCAGTCCGCACAAAAGACTATGCCGGAGAACAAGCCAACTTCATCATAACGGTTGGGGCGTTTGCGCTGCCTGCGTAATTCCTGTACGCGCTCCCATGTGTCGCGGTCAATGATCGGCTCGTGGTGGTTCTCAAAGATTACCTGTTTTTCTTCGGGGTTCTCCTTGCTCTGCTTTACCTTGTAGGACACTTTTTCGGTCTTGAAGTTCACAAGGCAGCCCGTATATTCCCGGTTTTCAAGGATATGTACCACGGTGTTTGTCGCCCACTTGCACTCATAGCCGGGGTGGTAGCGGCGGGTGCTTCCCGTCCGGCGGTATTCCAGCGTCCCCGGCGTGGGTATCTGCTGCTCTGTGAGCATACGCGCTATCTTGGTCGGTCCATTCCCGGCAAGGCATAAGCTGTATATCTGCTTTACCACGGGCGCGGCTTCTGTGTCGGTAATGAAATTTTCGTCCCCGTCCATGAGGTAGCCGTACACGGGCTTGCTTGTAACAGGCTTGCCGCTCATGCCCTTTGACCGCTTCACGGCTCTGATTTTCTTGCTCGTATCTCTCACCAGCCATTCGTTAAAAATGTTACGCAGAGGGGCAAAATCGTTGTCGCCCTGTGCGCTGTCCACTCCGTCATTTATGGCGATAAAGCGGACGCCTTTCTGTGGGAAGATCATTTCCGTGTACATTCCCACTTGTAAATAATTTCGCCCTAACCGTGACATATCCTTGACTATGACCGTCCCGACTTTCCCGGCTTCTATGTCCGCAAGCATGGCTTGGAAACCGGGTCTTTGGAAGTTCGCGCCGGAATAGCCGTCGTCCGTGTACCATTGCAGGTTGGTAAAACCGTTCTGCTTGGCATAGGTTTCAAGGATTCGCTTCTGGTTGCTTATGGAATTGCTCTCGCCTTGCAGCTCGTCCTCATGGGATAATCTCGGATAAAGGGCAGTGATAAGGTTTTGGGTGGTCTGTCTTGACATAATTTCCTCCGTTTCTGACAGCCAGCCCACTATTCCGTATGTCTATTATACCATAAGGCGGGGCTGGCTGTACAGTCCTTTTTGCTACTTTATGTCACATAATGTCGTCGTTTTTTTATCAAGGAATGTCACTTCATGTGGCATGGGCGGTTTGTTCCCCGACTGCGCTTTCGGCTTCCAGCACTTTCATCATCTTGTCGGCGGCGGTGGCGGTAGCGTCCTGCTTGAAGTAGCCGGAAACAACAAGCAAGGTGTTCCCTCTGCGTATCTCGGTCACGCAGTCTGGGCGGCGGGCAGCAGCGGCGGTATTACGGTTTGGGGTGTCGGTCATAGGCTCTCCTTTCTGTCAATCATCATTTTCAGCCGTTCCATTTTTTCCTGTGCCGTGGCTTTTCTGAAATTCTCCCCGGTAAAGCAGACGGGGGAACACATTTCAAGCAGGCGGTCATAAATGCGGGCGTGGGGCGTGTCCTCCGGGTTCTGCAAGTCCTCCAGCGTGAGGTTGGTCGTCACGATCAGCGGCTTGCCGCTGCGGTATCGGCTGTCAATCACGTTATAGACCTGTTCAAGCCCGTATTCCGTGCCGCGTTCCATGCCGAAATCATCAAGGATAAGCAGGGGGAAGCTGCAAAGGCGGTCTATGTATTCGTTCCTGTCTTTGTAGCTGGCGGCAAGGTCGTTGAGGATAAGGGCAAAGTTTGTCATGCACACGGAAATTTCTTTTTCCATGAGGGCGTTAGCGATACACCCGGCAAAATAACTTTTGCCTGTGCCGACTTTGCCCCATAGCAGATAACCGATATTTTCCGCTTCCATATCCTCCCAATGCTCCACATAAAATAAAGCCTTGTCCATTTGGGGGCATTTGCCGTTGTCGTTTGCAAAAGTCCATTCCTGCATAGCCGGGTTGGTAAAGCCCTTTCTTTTCAGCCGTTCCACTTCCTCCCGGTGCTTTTGTTCCCTGTCGGCGGCTTCCCGTTTTTCCCGGTCTGCCCGCTGGCAGTCACACTCTCTGGGGTGGCGGTCACGCCCGAAAAGTGTCTTGCCCTCTGCAAAATAGGCTTCTTTGGGCTGGCGGCATTTCCCGCAGTATAAAAGCCCGTTTTCCCCTGTGTAGTCGCCCGGCTCTGCTTCGCTTTCTGTGGCAATCCGGAAGATTGCGTTATCATAATCGCTCATAAATAATCGTCCTCCCTGTTCATGGTCTTTTCGGTACGCCCTGTTTACGGGGCGTTCTATCGTCAAAGGCTTTCGCCCTCTTTGTAGGTGTAGTCGGGTATCTTGCGCTTCGGTGCTTTCTTGGCTTCATCATCAGCCGCCCAGCGCAGGATAGTGGCGGCATGGTTCTTGTATTTCTTCCCGGTGGAAGCGATATAGCCGGATAAGCGGTCTATGTAATATTCCCATTTGCCGGGAAGCTCCTTTTGCAGCTC
>JAAUZD010000029.1 GCA_014804785.1 Lachnospiraceae bacterium | reverse complement strand
TTACGATACCGAAACATGAACCAATTAAGAAAGTTTATGTGGAGATGGTGAAGCAGATTGTGGAAGGTGAGGTGAAAAATGATGAAGACGCTGAATGAGTATATGGAAATGTCTTATCGCATGGAAATTGTAGAAGATAAGGGTGAGGGCGGCTATGTGGTTTCCTATCCTGATCTTCCGGGTTGTATTACTTGTGGTGAAACCGTAGAGTCAGCAGTAGCGAATGCATTAGATGCAAAGAAAACATGGATTGAAGCGGCGATTGAAGAAGGGATAGAAATTCATGAGCCGGATAGTTTCTGAAAATTAGAAGATGATTGTTTTGAAACTATCATGTTACATCTGCTCCATAACTCGTCTTTATATGAAAATACATCTTTATCAATATTTCATTCAATAAAGCCAACTTTTTCATAACATTGTTTCGCTAAAGTATTTTCACTGAAAACATTCAGTTGAACCGCCTTTGCGCCAGTTATCTGAAAGGCATATTGCAGAGCCAAATCCCCGATATTCTTTATAAAGGGAGAGTGCTAAAGAGGCGTTTCATTGTCTATATGTCCATAATCGTTCATAATGCGAACCCAAACAGTCCCAACAACTTTACCGTCAACCTCTGCCACTAGGATACCTCTGTAGTGCCCGCTTTGATATACTGAATAAAACCTTGATAAATTGTTATCTTACGGACAAATAGAACTAGTGCCAACGTTGACCAGATAAAAAACGCGCAGACATTTATAATAAATGGATCACGCATGGCAATGGCGGTTATGTCCTTGATCATTAATCCTTTATTAGAAAACTAACCGTTGATGCAATGGAGCAAAGACACAAATCAACAATCCATAATGCAGTATAGCTAAGAGGAGTAGTAACAAGAATACCTCCAAGCCATGCGCTGGCAAATGCTCCAACCTGATGCCCGATGCAAAGGGAACCATATAAAACTGCCATTTTTGCAATTCCTACTTTGCCGCTAATGATACCTGTCGTCGGCGGTACAGTGGAATCGCCCGTTAATCCCAAAGCTGCCGTAACAATAAAGGCAAATGGAATAGATTTCGGCAGAAAAATAAATACAATCGCAATCAAAACACGGATTCCATACACCGAAGCAAGCACATTTTTCATGCGAAAGTACCGCCCTAAAAAACCGGTGATTACTGCTCCAAGCATGGTGGCAATTCCGTAAACCGTTAGCGCTAATGAGGTGATACTGCCCGGTATGCCATTAGATAAATACTGCGAAAACAAATGTGTTTCAATAATCGACATATGAAAACCGCAAGTAGAAAATCCAATCAGTAAGCACCAATAGGTTCGATCACGAAATGCTGCACGCAGAATAACGGACAGAGTTTCGGGGTGGTGGTCATCATCGGTATTGTTAGCTTGAAATGTTTGTGTTTCATTTTTCTTTTTGCCTTGAGAAAGCCATATAATTACAGGAAGCATAAACAAAATAGGGATACTAAAAACCGGCATGGCTATAGTAATTCCACGCCAGGCCGTCAAATGTTGAAGGGCCGGAGCCATCAATGCATCACCAATTCCTGCACTTGCCTGTATAATACCAGAAGCCGCTGCTGCCCGTTTTTCACCAATGATTGGAGAGATTGCCCCCATCACAACTCCTAAACAAAGTGCTCCTGTACCAGTAGGTAAAATAATGCCAAAAAACAACAGCATGCTCCATATCTGTGTACAAAATGGAGTTGCAATCAATCCTGTTGCCATTAAAATAATACCACATAGCAATACAAAGGCATTAGATTTTTTCAATGCCAGCATAGCAAATAAAGGTTGTGTAACTCCGTATAAAATTTGACCAATGCCAATGGCAAAACTAACAGCAGCGTAACTGATTCCTGTATGTTCTATAATGCCATTCATCATAATGCCGTAGTTGTCTTTCGTTCCCTGCATAATGCCAAAAACAAGACACGCTGCTACCACGGCAATTAGATACTGCCAAAAATTATTTTTTGTTATCCGATTCATTTTGCTTTTTACCTTTATCCTTTTATAAAAGTGTTATTTCTGTCTCTTTCAAGGTTTGAAGTTTACTGCCAATGCGCAGAATTGCTTCTGCATCTTCTTTCCCTAAAAATAGTTCCATCTTCTTTTGAGCTTCGTTCCAGACAGTAACGGCTGCTTCTAAAGATTTTTTTCCTACCGCTGATAATGTAAAAGTTTTACCATGCCCCTCTGTTTTCTCAATCAAATTACGCGATTCTAATAATTTAATATTCCGAACCATTGTGCTTCTGTCTAATCCCACTCGTTCTGCCCAATGTGTAATATTTGCGCTTTGCAGTCTTGATAAGTTAATAAGTAGATAATATTGTGCTATTGTAAGCCCCGTATCTTTTAATGCGCTGTCATAAAAATCCGAAACAGCATTTGCGCTTCGCCTCAAATTAGTACAGTAACATTCGCTTTTATATAAATTTGACATAAAATATTTCTCCTTCAAAAAGATTTAATCATGGAAAATTCCTCTTCCATTTTGTCGCCTATTCTTCTTTCTGTGTATATGCACCGTGTATATACACATATATCACTAAATTTTTGCCTTGTCAAGATATTTGTATTAATAATTTGCTAACGTAATATGTGACGTAAAAGGGTAATTTAGTCTCTTCACGTTATCGAAGGTAAAAGCGTAACCTTAGGCTGATTCATCACATCGTACTGTATATGCTTTGCTTGTAAATCAATACCCTTTATTGAAATCAATCATATTCTTTTTAGGCTCATTATTTCTATCCCGCTTCATATTTTCGCAGAATATATCTAAAATTCTCTTTCTTGTAAACTTATTTTCGCCCCAGCTTATTCCTGAAATATGCGGAGTCAATAACACATTTTCCATATATCTGAGAGGATGCTTTTCAGGTAAAGGTTCAGGATCTGTAACATCAAGAACTGCACCTCTGAGTAGTCCTTTCTGCAGAGCATTTGTTAATTCGTCCGTATTCACAACAAATCCGCGTCCAACATTTACGAGTATGGCGTTTCCCTTCATCTTTTTTATTCTTTCTGCATCAAACATTCCCGCTGTTTCTGCTGTACCCGGAAGCGTGATAATAACCACATCAGCACTTTGCAGTTGCGCATCAACACTGTCTATTGTATATATTTCATCAAAGGGCAAATCCTTATTGTTTGGAGTACGACATATTCCAACAGTATAAGACCCAAAACATCTAAGCTTTTTTGCAGTTTCCTGTCCAATATTTCCTGTTCCTAAAATAAGTACTCTTTTCCCCTCTAGAGTATCATCACCCTCAATTTGGTTCCAACCGCCGCTTTTCATTTGCGCACGATATGAGAACAGATTTTTATATAATGCAAGAATTCCGGAAACGATATATTCAGAAATAACACATCCATAGGCACCTGATGCACTGGTAAGAATAATATTATCAGGAAAATCCGGTGCAGAAGTGTATTTATTGGCACCTGCCCAAGTCATTTGAATCCATCTAAGATTTTTCATACAGTGAATCGTACTGTATTCAGGTTCACCAAATACAATTTCTACATTCGCATAATCCTCGCTTTTAAGAAGTTCCTCCTCATTGTCAAAAAACAAAACCTTATCCTCTTTTTCAACTGATGATAAAATAAGTTCTTTCTCACATTCCAAACATTTTTTGATTATAGCAATAATTCGTATCATTTTTTCCTTTCTAATGTGTTTCCATCAAGTGCTCTTCAAATGAAGATTTAGCTTACTACAAATTCGTAATGTATTCTTTGTCCTGAATATTCGGGGTGAAATGTTTCCTCGCTCTTCTTTACAAATTGAAAGCCTGCACTTTCATAGGTGTGTTGAGCGGAAACACAAATTTCACTTGTCCAAACAACTATCTTATTTGCTCCTTGCGCAATCATGCGTTGAACCGCCTCCCGCATCTGTCGTTTCCCATAGCCATTTCCCTTGTATTTCGTTAAAATACAGTTGTGTCCAACTTCTGTTGATTCGGGTAGATTTGTTGGATTCCACGAAACAAACCCGATGGGTTTTCCGTCCAAGACGGTCATAAATCCACTAAACTCAGCAATATGAGGGTTATCATAAAAGAAGTCATCAAACTCTTGCCATTGTTTATGCCAATCGCGCTCGAATTTCGGTTCAAAGGAATAACCGTCTTTCAAAAGAGATGCAAGTGTTCCGCGAGGGAACTCCGTTATTTTTCTAAATTCAATATCCATTTTCGCTCTCCTTTAAATCCCAATTTGTTTAATTGTTCATCGCCATTATCTTATCACCAATGCACAAACAATTCCATTAAATACTGCTTAATTTTTTTGAACTGTTCAATGCTCCGACTCGGTGTTTTTTCGGTATCTTCTTGATATAATGCCCAACACAAGGGGACCGCCCCTTGTTATAAGGGTAGCTGATACATCTCGTCTGCTTTTTGAAGTTTGGGGATAATTATATGTTAAATAGCGTAGTATTTAAGTAATTGATTGCAAAAGCAGAACTACATTTTTTTTGTTTGACGGGTACGGTTTTCATTGATATGATAATTTCGGAGGTAATGTCTATGTCAGAACATGTTGCAAAGTCGAAAGATTATATGAAGGAGATTTTTAGTTATGTGACGCTGGTGGCAGGTGCGATGATCGCTGCTTTTTCCATTGAAGAATTTTTGGTTCCATGTACGATCCTGGATGGAGGGATCGTGGGAATCTCGATTATGATCAATAATCTTAGCAGGATTCCGCTGGGAGTACTGACTCTGGTGCTCAACCTTCCGTTCCTGATCGTCGGTATGCGGAAGCTGGGAACCAAATTTATTGCCAAATCTGCGGTTGCCATGGTGACATTTTCGGGTTCTCTGGAAATATTTGCGTCGCTTACGGATATAACGCGGGATTATCTTCTGGCCGTCTGTTTCGGAGGAGTGTTTTTGGGAATAGGCGTGGGGCTTGTCATTCGCTCCGGCGGCTGCCTCGACGGAACGGAGACGGTGGCGATCTTTCTGAACCGGCGTTTTAATCTTCCGGTGGGACAGACGGTTCTTTTCATCAATATTATGATCTATACGACCGCAGGTTTTCTGTTTGGATTTGACCGGGCCATGTACAGCCTGCTGACGTATTTTATCACGTCGAAAGTGATTGATTTTGTAGAGACAGGCGTGGAGCAGGCAAAAGCTGCCATGATAATCACGAATGAGGGACGCAGGATTGCGGATGAAATCTATAAGAAGATGGGACGCACCGTGACAATGTTGGAGGGTGAGGGCCTGATTAGCGGAAAAAAGGTGGTCCTTTACTGTGTACTGAACCGACTTGAAATCTATCAACTGAAGCAACTGATCAAAGAGGCAGATGCAAGGGCTTTTATTACGATTAGTGATGTGTCAGAGATTATTGGAAATCATATTAAAAAGAAGGCGGATAAATAATGCATGATATTCAAATAAATACAGAACGTATGCTGCTGCGTCCTCTTAAAATTATTGACGCAGAAGATGTATTTGAATGGGTTAGTGATGAAAGGGTTTCCAGGTATATGGTTTACACTACCTATATTGATATTGAGCAAGTAAGACAGTGGCTCGCTTTTGTCGAAAAGGATACAAGCACATATAATTTTGGCTTTGAACGTATTTCAGATGGCAAGCTAATTGGTAGCGGAGATATTGGATTTAATTCTTCAAAAGGTTGTTGGGGATTTGGTTATAATTTCAGATATGATTGTTGGGGGATGGGATATGCTACAGAGGCGGTAAAAGCAATGATGAATTATGCCCATATAAACTTTGGTGCACGGAAATTTGCTTCCTCTCATTGTGAGCCTAATCTTGCTTCGGGAAATGTTATGAAAAAGTGTGGATTGCATTTTGTGGGATATGGAAAATTTGAAAAATTGGACGGAAGTATACAAATGCGGTCAATGGAATATGAAGGAGAAATGTAATTCATCATATGCCAGTTCAATATGGAGTAAAAGTATCATGAAAAAAGCAATGCGTTATACCATATTCGTTGCCTGTTTTGCTATCTGCATTCTGTTTGCAGGCTGCGGCAATGCCGGACAGGAAAAAACAGAGATAGTGAGTGATGTGGCAGAATCTTCAGTGGAGGAAGTGCTGTCGGAATCAGAAACAACTGCGCAAGATGTGAAGGAGAATGATTTTGCAGGACTTTCTCCGGAGCAGATAGATGCCTACCAGCAGTTGACGCTTTATATTCAGGAAGGATTCCGCACCTACGGGATAGAGGGAATATATCAGGCGTATTTTGGCGAAATAGAAGGCGAAGACGGAAAATATGCATGTGATATCCTGCTAGAAGGGGAAGGCGAACTGTGGGGTGAAAGAATTTCTTATACCTACGATGAGCAAAGCGGATGGTATTCTTTTAAAGGACAGTGGGAAAATATTTTTACAAAAGACTCTTTCTGGGCATTACGCGAGGATGATTCCTTTGCAAAAGAAATATGGGAAAACTATGTATATCAGACGCAGATTATAAAGAATCTGGATATAGGGGTTTCGATACATTACGATTCGGAAAATGGACCAATTGAGCATGATGAGAGGCAGATGTTGTCCGATTCCGAATGGATGGGCAGATATGTACGACATTACCTTTATACCTATTATGATGACAGGATGGATATCTATATCACAATTGAATATCCGCAGGTTTGGTTAGAGGATGATGAATTGGAAGAACGGATTAATGCCGCATTGAGAGAGGCTTTCTTTTATATGTATGGTGCGGAGGAAAAAGAGTGGAATCCCGGCGGTGTGGCATATTCGGATATCAACAGGAATTATGTTATTACAAGAGAGGATGAAACATATTTTTCCGTGCGTATTTATGAATATAATTCTTTCCGCGGTGCCAATCATCCGAATGAATGGGAAACAGGCATTACCATCAATATGCAAACCGGAGAAGTACTGCAACTGCGGGATGTGATAGGTGATGACTGGACGCTGGTATCATTGCTTGATACGGGCGCTTTTCAGTGCTTGTGGTTTTGGGAAGACGGAAGTAATGAGGAGAGCAGTGAATCGTGGCTGCAAAATGTACGAGAGGAATGGGAGAACGATGACAGTGATTCATTAGATAAAATGGATTCGGATTTTTATTTGACACAGGATGGTTTGGGGCTGATTACTTTTGTCAGCAGATATTATACCCCTATTGAGGCGAAGTTTGAGGATTTAGGGGTGGAGTTTCCATAAGTTTTAGCTAAACGCATTGCTAAAATCGTACAATCTGGATATAAGTGTGCATAAGTGTCGAGCGTTGTTTTTACTGATTCACCCAGTCTTTTAATGACTGTTCATCATAATCATAGTCAGCCTGTTTGTAATTTTGACAGGCATTATTTTTGAGAAGAAAACAAGAAGTTTATTATACAATCCCGGAATGATTAAGCGTTTTCCCTTTAGCATTTTGGGATATGCCATATTAACAACTTTATCGGGTTTCATCACAGCGAATTTAAAAAGTAGAGTATGTTCTATATTTGCTTTTCGGGCAAATTCGGTTTCCGTTGCTCCGGGGCAAAGCAGGGTGATTTTTATTCCTGTATTTTCATACTCACCATAAAGGGCATTTGAAAAAGACATGATATATGCTTTCGTTGCTGAATAAACTGCGTCAGAGGGAGAGGGAATGAAAGAACCTGTAGAACCGATATTAAGGATGTGCCCGTAGTTGTTCTTTTCCATAATTGACAGAATACGTTTCGTAAGGCATGTAACAAAACGTATATGCAGGTCAATCATTTTTCTCTCTTTGATTATATCTGTTTCGGAGAATAAACCACATTCATTGAAACCTGCATTGTTGACAAGGAAATCAATAGATATATTCCAGTTGTTTATTTGCTCCATAATCAAATCTACGGCATCTTCTTTTGTCAGATCATATGCAATAAAATTTACTGTTACATGGTACTGATCCTGTAAAAATAATTGTTGTTGTTCCAATTTCTGCCTATCCCTTGAAATAAGTATTATGTTATTCCCGGTACTGGCAAATTTCTCAGCAAACGCTTTTCCGATTCCGCTTGTTGTCCCTGTAATTAAAACATTTTTCATTCTTTTCCTCCATTAATTTTCTCCATGGTTAAATAACTTCCATTCTTCAATATATGATATACTTCTGCATGAAGGATCTTCTAAAAGCTTTTCATAAAATAATAATTTCTTTTGCGTCAAAATAAATGCATTTTTTAAATTGGCCATTTGATTTTTAATATCCTTCATGTGATTTTGTACCATAGCATAACGCTGCTCAATGGTTTCTCCGCCTCGTACTAGCAGGGAAACATACTCCTTAATGGACTGAATGGGGATATTTGCCATACGCATGCACTGTATCATTTTTATCCATTCAATGTCCTCATCTGTATATTGTCTATATTTTTGGTTGTTTCTGGCTATCTGCGGCAATAGTTTTTCTTTTTCATAATATCTTAAAGTTGCTGTTAATAATCCTGTTATTTCTGATGCTTCTTTTGCTGAATACATATAAACCTGCCTTTTTCTTTTTAGCATAAACTATGAAGTGTGCTTCAAGTCAATAATAAAATTATATTTTTGCCAAATAAAGCATACACTGACTACAATGGAAAAACGTGATCGAGTGAAATAATCAATTCGGAATAAGAGAAAACTTTGAATTTAAAGACCTTTTTGAAGATGAGTGTGTAGCTAAAAAAGCATTTTGGAATATCATACTGCTTTCATATGGTATCAATTTCATCTAATGGATAGTTTTATTGACTTTCCTCTTTGCGCTCGCTAGAATGTAGGTACAAGGCAGGAAATATACTGATTGAATTGATAGAGGAATACATATTATGAGAATTGAATATACAGATGGACGTGATCGAAACTTTATAGAATTGTGCCATGAATTAGATGATTTTTTAAATGAAATTGTAGGAGGCGAAGAAAATATAGCTGAATATCTTCAATATAACAAATTAGATGACATTCATGATGTTGTTGTAGCATATGAGAATGATGTGCCGGTGGGGAGTGCAAGTTTTAAGAAATATGACGATGAATGTGCGGAAGTAAAGAGAGTATTTGTAAAAAAAGAATACCGCGGACGTGGAATATCAAATATACTTATGAAAATGCTTGAAGAGCGAGCAAGGGAAAAAGGATTTAAGTATTTTATATTGGAGTCTGGTGAACCACTTGTATCGGCTATGGCATTATATAGAAAAAGTGGTTATAAGGTTATACCTAATTATGGACAATATGTTGATATGGAAGAATCGGTTTGCATGAAGAAAAAACTTTAAATTCTATAATGTGGAATATTCCCACAGAAATCTTATATGCAGGAAATGATAACCTCATATCTCGTCAAACAGTTAATGAATTTATTAGTATCATAATGCATATCGAGGTCAAATTTTTCATAGTGAAATAGAGAAGGAAGGTATAGAGAAAGATATGATTATTTTGGGGAGAAAAGAAGTGAAAAACTACCTATATCTTTGTGAAAAAATTGAGAATGAGTATTTTCAAAAAAGGATAAAAAACAGTTTTGAGTATTATATCAAAAATGCGAATTTTTACAAATATGTAGGAATGACGTTATCGATTCTGGGAATTGTATTACCTGCGCTGGCCACTATCCTTACGGCATGCGACGCAGATAAGGGCTGGATTGCTTGCACCACGTCAGTTGCGACAGCGGCATCGGGGATATTTGCCTATTTGAAATGTTCCGATAAACAGGAGACTTGTCGGAAAGCGGCGGAAAATATGAAAGCGGAGCTGGTCGCTTACGCTGCCGAACAGGGAGATTATAAGGGTGGCAGTACAGGGAACGTTGACAAAGATGCAATTTTGTTTGAGCGGATAGAGAACATTATCCAAAATGGATATGACAGAATTGTGGAATTAGATAAGAAAAACGAAAGATTCGGGAATTAACCTTTCTCTTGTCTGAGTCGTCTCTCAAAACCAATAAAACAGGAAATTTAGCGAGGTTATTGATATGAGTTCCTTATTGCAATCGACGAAAAACACACGAGTGCTGCCGACAGGTACAAATCGGTATTTTAGAAGTGACTATCCAGAGAATTTGACCGATGAAGAAATCCGGTGGTTATTAGATAATAATATAACTACGATTGTAGACTTGAGGTCAGATGAGGAGATTGCCAAAAAGCCATGCAATCTTAAAGAGATAGAAGGATTTAGATATTTTCATCTTCCGGTTACGGGCGGTGGTGATACGCCAAAATCACTTGAACATCTGCATATTGTATATCAACAGATGATAGATGATAAAATGAAAAATATTATCGATACAATCATGAATGCGGAATCCAATGTGATGTATTTCTGCACGGCGGGCAAGGATCGCACGGGTGTGGTATCTGCGCTTATTTTGAAACGTCTTGGATTCAGTGATGAAATAATCATTGATGACTATATGAAGTCTAAAGATAATTTAATGGATATGCTTACTGCATATGTGAATACTCATCCCGAAGTGGATATAGAAATTATTATTCCGCACAGGGATAATATGGAACAATTGCTGAAACAATTATAATCGTTATTTGGACTAGGGAACAGGGTAAATTGGATTGTAGGTGTCTGTTTCTATTGAAAAATATAGATTTTATCCCTCAATGGATTTTTGTTCTTTATTATTTATCCATCCAGCTAATACCATTACAAAGCTTACAATTATTCCCGCAACAAAACCAAAAATGTGTGTCATAAATGAACCCATATTATCGTTTGCAAAAATGAAAAAAGCAATTACAATTATGACATCCAATCTATACCATTTAAGAGTGAAATTTTGCGGAAACCTTAAATAGCATACAGTAAAAACAGCTATTAGTGCAAATATTCCTCCTGATGAGCCGCCTCCATAAACAGGTTCTGAATAGCTTATTATAATAGAACAAGCTATTTCTGCCAATATTCCACACAAGATAAACAGAAAAAGAGTTTTCCATTTTCCAATAAATGGACTCACTAAAGAGCCAATGGCTAATAGTGCAATAGAATTAAAGAAGATATGTACAAAATTGAAATGCAGAAAAATACATGTCAACCATCGAAAATATTCAGAATTAAGATATTCCATACTTGTGGATCCCCAGTGCTCAAATGCTGTTCCAGTTATTTGCGAAAAAACATAAATAGGGATAAAGCACAATACTAAAATGATTGCCATTATATTATTTTTCGACCAATTAGTTACAGATTTCATAATATACTCCGCTTATTCACTATTTAAATTGGATTTATCATCCCTGCAAATTAATTTGTGAACAATCAGTATCAGGATAGAAGACACCCCTTTTCCTTAATTTTACCAAAAATATTTATTTTTGGAAATCTGTAAATGCATTACTATATAAAAAGCCTCCATGAAATATCAATAGTAAAATATAACTGTAAACACTCATGGAGGTGCACGTGCCCTATATTTGTGGTGGCAAATAGAGTATGTAAGGGGTATAATTGGAGAAAAAATACTCTGACGTGAGGAGTAAATAGAAATGGTACGACTATATGGTAAAGCGCCTTATAAAATAGTTTTGGTTCATGGCGGTCCCGGAGCAATAGGATTATTAAAAAGATGTGCACAAGAATTGACGGAACTATCGCAGATTGGTGTTGTTGAAGCTATACAATCAAAATACTCCATAGCCGAACTTATAGAAGAATTGTATAATCAAATCAAGGATAATTGCAGTGATAAAGTGTCTTTGGTTGGGCATTCTTGGGGGGCATGGTTAGCAGCACTTTTTACAGAAAAATATCCAGAACTGATTGAGCATTTAATTTTAATTGGCAGTGGTCCGCTTGAAGATAAATATGTTTCGGAAATAGGTGCCCGTAGATTTCAAAATCTATCTGAAGAAGATGGAGCAATATTTCAAAGATTGATTGACAATCAGGCAACAGATGAGGATATGGAGAAAATTCCGGACATACTTGAAAGATCAGATAACTATTGTCTTGAAAACAGAGAAAAACATAAGGCAGATAAAGCAGATAGCGAAATGCATAACAAAGTTTGGAATGAAGCTGCTAAGCTAAGAACTAGTGGAGAATTACTGACATCCTTTAAGAATGTTAAGAGCAAAATATATTTAATACAAGGGCAATTTGATCCTCATCCGGTAAAAGGCGTAACGATACCATTACAAGAAAATGGTGTAACGTGTAAAACTTATATTTTAGGGAAATGCGGACATAGTCCATTTATGGAAAAATATGCAAAAGATGAATTTTACAAAATTCTAATTCAAGCAATTACTAAATAATGTTTTGCGCGGAAATGAATGTGTATCAAATCATTACAACAAACGGAGCTTTAAAGGGAATAGGATTGAGTTAGGAAGAGAATATGAAGAGTAATGAGATAATTGAAAGTAATAAGACATATTGGAATGACCATGCTGATTTGTGGTTTGGGACAACGGCACTGCCGGTATACGGGGTACGATTTCCAACAGAAGATGATTTGCATTTATTCGGTAATGTTGCAGGTAAGAAAATGTTGGAGATATGCTGTGGTAGCGGACATTCTTTGAAATATAATGCTGAAAAAGGTGCGGCAGAGTTATATGGCGTTGATTTGTCACAAAAGCAGCTTGATAATGCAGCTAAGCTTTTGAAGAATAGTGGATATTCGGCAAAGCTTATATGTTCGAAGATGGAAGATGAACTTGATGTGCCAAAAGATTATTTTGATTATGTATATTCCATATATGGCATTGGCTGGACTACAGACCTGCAAGGAACATTTGATAAAATTGCCTCTTACTTGAAAAAGGATGGTATTTTTATATTTAGCTGGCATCATACATTGAATTACTGTGTTGCGTGGTCATGTGATGACCGTAGAGAAGTTTTTGAGGATGATAAGCTGGTAATGACAAAAAGTTATTATGATGAGTCCTATTTTAAAATGCCAGTACATGATAGTGAAATAGTCTTATGTAATAGAAAGATATCGACATATATTAATGCTTTGGCTAAAGCTGGCTTTGCAATAGAGCAGCTTGTAGAAGAAACAGATGAGGAATCATTAAAGGCAATAGGAGAGGTTGATCCTAAAACCAAGAAAGCAAAAATGATGCCTATTTCATTTTGCATTAAGGCAAGAAAACTTTAGAAGCTTAAGAATACAAACAATAAGGATGATGTGACAAAGAAAACGGCTGGTGATATAAGCGGTCGAACTGACATTTTTAAAGGATATACTGTGCTCAAGGAGGTATATTTGGCTGTCAAGTTAAGTGACAACAGAATTATTGGGATTATTGATTTGAGACATCATATCGACCATCCGATATTAGGTCTGTGGGGAGGACATATTGGATATTCAATACGTCCATCGGAAAGAGGCAAGGGATATGGGAAAGAAATGCTCAGACTTAATTTGGAAAAATGCCGCGAAAGAGGAATGACCAAGGTTATGGTAACTTGCAGCCCGCAAAATGTAGCAAGTGCAAGAACGATAATCGCAAATGGCGGTGTGTATGAAAAGGATGTACATGTTGATGGGGAAGTGATTCAAAGATATTGGATTTATTTTGGTGTATAAATGTTTTAGCAAGAGCTTAGGAGAGACAGTGAAAATGAAGATTAGAGAAGCTACTTTGGAGGATACACAAAAAATTGCAAGATTGGCAATTCAGATGTGGGAATCACACAAAATTGAAGAATTGGTAGAGAAATTTTGTGATTACATGAGTAAAGAAAGTAGTATTGTTTTTCTTGCCATGGCAGATGAATGTGCGGTTGGATTTGCGCAATGTGGATTAAGACATGACTATGTAGAAGGTACAGGTTCTGGTCCGGTGGGATATCTGGAAGGAATTTTTGTAGAAAAGGAATATAGAAAAAAGGGATTAGCAAAAGAAATGCTGGAGACTTGTCAGGAATGGGCAAAGGAGCAGGGCTGTACTGAATTTGCCAGTGACTGTGAACTGGATAATGAAGAAAGCTTGAAATTTCACTTAAAGATGGGATTTGTAGAAGCGAATAGAATTATTTGTTTTACGAAGAAATTAGTTGATTCTGTTATTGGCAGAACAGTAACTGTAATGGTTGATAGACCATTAGGCAGTTACCACCCTGACCATAAGGATATGTATTATCCAATTAATTATGGGTATGTGAAAGGAATTATGGCACCGGACGGAGAGGAACAGGATGTTTATATATTAGGCGTGAGTAAAGCAGTAGAAAAGTTCACCGGTAAGATTATTGCAATTGTTTATAGAAATGATGATGTGGAAGAAAAGTGGATTGTTGCACCGGAGGGAATGACTTTTACAAAAGAAGAAATCAAGAAACAGATTTATTTTCAGGAACAGTATTTTGATAGCGAGATAGTGATGTAAAGGAATTGAAAGGAAAGCAGGTAATAATAAAATGGAATTATTATTTGGAACAGGTAATCAGGCAAAATTATCTGTAATGAAAAGCAGGCTTGAGAAGATAGGAATAGAATTGATTGGCTTAAATGATTTAAGAACGGAAGGGAAGAGTATTCCAGAAGTTACAGAGAATGGTAATACACCACTTGAAAATGCAAAATTGAAAGCAATGGTATATTACAAAGCCTTTCAGATGCCTGTATTTTCCTGCGATTCGGGATTGTACTTTGATAATGTTCCAGATGAAGTTCAACCGGGTGTTCATGTGCGCAATGTAAATGGTAAATGTTTATCAGATGAAGAGATGGTGGAATACTACGCAGGTCTGGTAAGACAGTATGGGAACCTTATTGCAAGGTACAGAAATGCAATTTGCTTTGTAATGGATGAAAATCATATTTATGAATCTATGGATCCTTCTATGGCTAGTGAGAAATTTATATTAACAGACAAGCCTCACAGTGCAATAAGAAAAAAGGGATTTCCGTTGGATAGTATGTCGATTGATGTGAAAACCAATAAGTACTATTACGATCTGGCGGCTGATGAATTGGATCAGTTTGCGGTAGAAGACGGATTTTTACTGTTCTTTCAGAAGGTTTTAAATCTGAAATCCATTTGACATGAACAAGCAAAAATGATGTCTATTTCATTGGATATTCAATACGTCCATCGGAAAGAGCCAAAGGATATGTGAAAATATAGAGGAAATGGAGTTGGTATAGTGAGCAGAAGAGTGACGGATTTACAACCATGGGAATGTTTGATGAAAAGAATTGTATGGAAGCAATTAGGAGACGTTCATGATAAGAAGATACTTGATTTTGGCAGTGGTATAGGAGTGACCGCAAATTATCTGGCAGATCATAACGATGTAACAGCTATTGAACCGGACGAAGAAAGTGTAAGGGAAAGATGGTCAGATAATCAGTATACGCAAATTACCGGAAGTACGGATGAGGTGCGTAAATTTGCTGATGAGACATTTGATATGATAATTTGTCACAACGTTTTAGAATATGCGGAGGATAGAGTAGATATTGTTAAGGAGTTTGCAAGAATTCTTAAGCAGGATGGAAAGATTTCGATAGTGAAACATAACCGTGCAGGAAGGGTTATGCAGATGGTTGTACTTTTAAATGATTTTGAGCATGCACATAGTCTGCTGGATGGAAATGATGGAATGGCTTCCAAGTACGGAGCAATTCGTTATTATGAGGATTCAGATATTGAAAAATGGTGTCCTGAACTTATGATTACAAAGACACTTGGCATGAGAACATTTTGGGACATGCAACAGAATCAGGAGATTCACAAGGATACCGATTGGCAGGACAAAATGGCGGAGATTGAGATGCGTGTGTCTGATATGGATGAATATAAAGATATTGCATTTTTTCATCATTTAATGATTGAAAGGAGATAGGAGCATTATGACAAAGATATATTTTGTGCGTCATGCGCAACCGGAACATGCGTGGAAGGAAGATAGAACAAGACCTTTAACGGAAGAAGGTAAAAAAGATTCAACGATTGTATTAGAATTTTTAAAAGAGAAGAAAATAGATGTGTTTTATTGTAGTCCATACAAGCGAAGCATAGATACTATAGCAGAAACGGCTGCCTTTTTCGGAAAAGAAATAATAAAAGACGAACGCTTTAGGGAACGTGAAAAAGGTCCGGATGGTAATAATCATGGTATGTTTCAGAAACGCTGGGCTGACCATGACTATCATGAAGATGGTGGCGAATCTATTGCTATGGTTCAGAAACGTAATATGGAAGCTTTGAATAAAATTTTATCCGATAATCCGGATAAGGAAATTGTAATAGGAACTCATGGTACTGCTCTTAGTACAATATTGAATTTTTATGATAACAGCTTTGGCTGTGAAGATTTTTTAAGAATTATAGACTGGATGCCATACATTATCGAATTAGAATTTGAGGGCAATAAATTGGTCGGTAAGTACGAGCACTGTCATGTGGAAAAGGAATTCAAAGGCAATCAGCGTGCAGATAAGAAGTAAAATGATTTATTATATTACACCTTGACTCTGACACCGTGTCGCACTTTAAACTGAGCATTAAGGAGGCAGAAAGCGATGGAAACGATAAGTCAGGTATCACAACAATTTAATATATCTGCCAGAATGCTGCGTTACTATGAAAAAAAGGGATTGATTTCAAGTATGCGTATCCCCGATTATTCCTACCGGGTATATGATGAAGAGGCTGTTAAGCGTATACAGCAGATTCTGGTGCTCAGAAAACTAAGGATACCGGTGCAGCAGATTGCAGTGATTCTTGATGATGCCAGTCAAAAACAGGCACTGGAGATATTGCAGAAAAATCTTTCGGAACTGGATGAGGAAATAGCCGCGCTGGGAACACTCCGTGATATCTTGGGAACTTTAGTATTCAAGCTGAATGAGAGCATCCGGGAAAGAGTTAGGCTGGATATTTTGAAGGACACTGAGCTTCTGGAAATTCTCCATGTCATGAAGCCTCCGAAAACCAATTTAAAGGAGGAATTGTATATGGATCAGTTGATGGATGCGAACAAGGTTTTGGAGGAAAAGATGGATGTCAGAATCGTCTATCTGCCGCCGGCAAAAATAGCGGCATACAGGTATGTTGGAGAGAGCCCGGAGGAGCCGGCAAAGAAGGTGGTTTATTCTTTTATCAGGGAAGCAAATCTGCCGAAGGTGAAACCGGATTTCAGGTTATACGGGTTTAACAATCCAACCCCTCAGGAAGGACAGAGGGAGTACGGTTATGAATTCTGGGTGACAATTCCTGAAGATATGGAAGTGAAAGCTCCGATTGAGATCAAACAGTTTGCTGGAGGGTTATATGCGGCGCATTGTATCAATTTTGGTGATTTTAATGAATGGGAACCGTTCGTCAATCTGACCATGCGTAATCAGGAGTATGAAGTCCAGTGGAGAGAGCCGGAGGGGATGGGAGGCTGTCTGGAGGAAGAGCTGAATATTTATACAAAGATTCTGGAAGGTGCAGAAAAAGCAGAGCAGTTGGATTTACTGATTCCAATAAAGAAACGAGAGTCATAAAAATTGTGACATGATGAGGAAATGAGGAGGCAGACCATGGCAAGATGGGATCCGTGGAGAGGATGCCACAGATGTAGTGAGGGGTGTAAATTTTGTTATATTCACAAGGGCGATCAGAAAAGAGGGATGGATACCAATCAGATTGTGAAAACAGAAAAGTTTTATGCGCCAGTGGAGAAGGATAAAAAAGGTAATTATAAAATAAAGCCGGGGCAGCTGGTGTTTCTGTGTTTTTCTACAGATTTTCTGATTGAAGAGGCAGATGTGTGGCGGGAAGAGTGCTGGAACATGATTAAGGAACGTTCAGATTTGACGTTTCTTTTTCTAACCAAAAGGATTGAGCGATTTATGGACTGCATTCCGCCTGATTGGGGAGAGGGTTATGATAACGTGATTGTAAGCTGTACCGTTGAGAATCAGGAGCGGGCAGATTTCCGTCTGGAAATCTTTGACAGTCTGCCGATAAAACATAAAAATATCGTGTGCCAGCCAATGATTGAGGAAATAGATCTTTCTGCCCACCTTGAGGATATAGAGTTGGTGGTGGTCGGAGGGGAATCAAACAGAAATGCCCGTCCGCTGGATTATAACTGGGTGCTCGCGGTCCGCAGCCAGTGTGCCGCCCATCATGTCAATTTTGAATTCAAGCAGTGCGGGACTCATTTTATCAAAGATGGTAAAAGCTATACACTGCAGGTCAGGGAATTGTGCAGCCAGGCGAGGAAAGCAAATATAAATTTAATTTTCTGATAGTAAAGGTTCGGGAGACCTTGCTGATGTTCAGATACGAAAGTTGAATATCGGCAAGGTCTTTTTTGAATGACATTTCTAATATTTTATAGTACAATTATTTAGAAAATTACACGAGAAGGTTGTCTGACGGCTGACAACAAAAAAGAACAGGAAAGTAAGAATACCAATGAAAAGAAAAAGGATGTACGCTTATACTTGTCTGATATTGAAATATCTTTTTGCAATGCTGTTTCCGATTTTAGCAGTGGTGATGCATAGGATGACATGGCGCTATATTGTGGTTGCACTGGCCGAAGTGTTTCTGATAGCTTTTTTTACCAATCTGCTGTGCCATGTTAAAAGCTGGCTGGGGTATATTTTTAATGCGTTGGCATTATTGCTTATGAATGTTCAGTTTGGCGTGTTATATTGGGGAAGTACTTTTGTAAGTGCCGTGATGCTGGCAAATCTGGATTCAGTCAATGCAATCAGCGGAAAGTTCTTTGTGTATGGGCTTACAGTTGTAATGGTTCTATTATTTTCCTTTTTGCCGATTTGTTCTATTCCCGGCAATAAAAAAGCGACATTTACGTTGGGGAGTGTAACAGCTATACTGTATGTCAGTATTATTTTGACAGGTATGATAGAATATTCACCATATCGTGCGGTTTACGTGCTTTATCAGCAAACGCAGCGAAGCAGGATGGCGGACAAAGCAGTGAATGATGTCATGAGTAATATGGCAGGTGGTATGGAAGGTAATACACAGCGTTCATATGAGAAAAATGAATTTTATTCGGATTCAGTGTCCGATTATATTAGTAAGCCGGAGGGGATTCCGGAAAATCCCAATGTGATACTTATTTTTGTGGAGGGAATGTCACAGAATCTTATTGATGATCCACGGAATATAATGCCAAATGTATCGGCTCTGCAGGATAAATCAATCAACTTTACAAATTATTACAACCATACATTTGCCACCTACATGGGGCTAAGTGGTCAGCTTTATTCGGACTATCAGCGTGAAAATTATGATGTAAATCCCTTAGTTTCTGTGCAGGAAATATTCCAAAACTATGGATATGGGACTACCTTCATTAATACAGAACCGGAAAATGAAGAATTCTCGGAATATCTTGCAAATTTTGGTTTTGATGAACTGCTTGCTGATAAAAGCAGGGCGGATGGCATGGCTGGTGCGCTTAGTGACAAGTCGGCTTACGAGATGCTGCTTGAAATAGCGCTTGAGCAAAATGAAGGGGAGACACCGTTCTTTCTTGCAATGTATTCTTTTGGGACACATGCGACTTTGGATGGCGTTTATGAGGAATTTGAAGGCGGATCAAATGCATTGCTGAACAGGTTTTATGATCTTGATGTGCAGATTGGAACATTTCTGGATCGGTTTTGTGAAAGCAAACTGGCTGAAAATACTATTATAATTTTGACATCTGACCATGCGACCTATCAGGATGCGGACTTTGTCACGGCTTTTCCTGAGTACAGGCGGGAATACCCTTCTCTCGACCGCATACCTCTGATGGTCTATTATAAAGGAATCGTTCCAAAGCAATATGATGCAAATGGGCGAAATTCGCTGGATATGGCGCCTACGATACTTGACCTTCTTGATATGTCCGCACCAAACTACTTTTTGGGAGACAGCCTGTTTGCTTTAGAGAGTGAGAGCAATTATGATACATATTTTGAATCCATGGGAATCTGTTATGATACTGCAGACGGGGAGGTCAACATCCTTTCGGCAGAGCAGATGCAGGAATTTGAAACCCAGCTTGCAAAATATTATGCCCTAAAGCTTTCCGATAATCTGATTTATGAAGAATTTGAAGAGGCAGAGCATGTCTATGCGAAAGTAAATGATGACCAAACTGCGATTACGGCAGAACTATATAATGCAGATGCCTGGGATATGATCAACTACGCCCTCTGGAGCGAGGAGGGAGAGCAGGATGACCTGCAATGGTTTAGCGTACCCGGAAATCATGAAAGCAGCTTCACATATGAACTGGACTTGTCAGGTTACGAAAGGGAAGGCGTTTATTGCGTTCATGTTTATGGCAGCATGGAAGAGAATGATGAGATGATACTCCTTGGGGAAACCAAAGTATATGTGGATAAAAAAATGTAGAGTATGCAATAACAGTATCATAATCATGGTACAATGAAATAAAAAGTAATATTTTGAGAAAGGATCATCATGTTCGATATTATATCAGACGGTTTTTTCGTTCCACTGGCTTCTCCAAGTAAATTGGTATATTAGGAATGTATTTGTAAGCTGTTTTCCGTTATGGATAATCAGCTTTCTTTTGGTATGGAACGGGACGTGTTGGTTGATGAACTGCTGGAAATCACGGATGAGCAGTGGCGAAATGTAGTGGAAGGTTATTTGAATACGCAGCGTTTTTATATTTTGGTGGAACCTGAGAACTTTGATATTGCACTGGGAATTGCCAGAAGGAACGCTTGCAGAAGTGGTTTCTTCAAAAAATAAATATGCCAGTCAGTTTGTCAATATGATTTTGGGAAAAGTTCATATGTGTAAGCATTACAGTGAACTAAAGAATTACCCTATTTCTATCACGAAAGAATGTATGAGGTATCAGAATCATGTGGCAAGTGCGATTAAACCGACTATCTTCGAGACACCCTTTATTGGAAAGAATGCTGTAAGAGTACAGATCGAGCATGCATTAAAGGAAAGGGAGCAGTTATCAGAAGAGATTCATAAACTGGAAAAAATGCAATCATGATTCAGAAGATATTAAGAAAAATTATCAAGAAATGTATTTGAAATGGGCGGCATACAGCAAAGAAGGATTTTACGAGAAATAGATAAATTTTTTGTGATTTCTATTTTAGAGTTTACAATAAGATTATTAAGGATGTAGTTGGAATGGGGAATACAATTAGCGGAAATCTTAAATTGAAAAGAAGGAGTAACTTATGACAAAATTTGAAGAACTGCAAAATATTATGACGCGTCTGCGTGCCCCTGATGGCTGTCCATGGGATAGAGAGCAGACCCATTTCAGCCTCAAAGCTGCTTGTATTGAGGAGGCAGCCGAAGTAATCTGCGGCATCAATATTTTGGAGGATACCGGTGATCCGGATAATTTAATAGAAGAACTTGGAGATCTGCTTTTGCAGGTAGTTATGCATGCGCAGATAGCAGAAGAGGAAGGCTTGTTTACAATGGATGATGTCATTCAGGGCATCAGTGAAAAGATGATCCGGCGTCATCCCCATGTCTTTGGAGAGGAAACGGTATCTGATTCAGGAGAAGCGCTGGATAAGTGGGGTGACATCAAGAAGAAGGAGAAAGCTGGAAAGGAATGGACGGAAAACTACCTTCCGGATGCTTTTGATGAGGCAAAAGAGTTGATTGATGTGGCGAAAAGGAGAAAGGGATTTGAGTAGGTACTGGGGGAGATAAGTAAAAATGATTTTAATATTTGCAATAGCAATAGTAATAGTACTGGGAATAATAGTATTATTAATTGAATTAATTAAATTTATTATTGAATATAAGGAATACATGAATTCAGATTATTATCATGTGACTCACATTACGTATTGGGCAATGCTTTCCGACATAGGGAAAAAGGGAGAATACGATACATATCAATGTTTACGAGCCTTAGAGGGATATAAAAAGTTCCTTTTCAATTGCTATATTCCGAAAGAAGATGGAACGATGACAGAAGTGGATGCGATATTACTTCACGAATCGGGGATATATGTTCTTGAGTCGAAGAACTATAGCGGATGGATATTCGGAACCGAGACACAAAAGCAATGGACACAAACGCTTGCCACAGGGAAAGGAAAAACAAGAAAAGAGCATTTTCTTAATCCAATTATTCAAAATAAAGTTCATCTTAAATGGATCCAGACATATCTAAAGGATTTTGAAAGTTTAATATTCTATTCCTACATAGTTTTTAGCAGACGATGTGAATTAAAGAATATAACATTAACAAGTGGGAATCATTTTGTCGTTAAAAGAGAAAATTTGCTGGAAGCGGTGTCTCGCAATGCAGCCACATCTAATATGAGAATGACGAAATCTTTAATTGATGAAGTATATAAAAAGCTATATCCTTTAACACAAGTCGATGAAGCAAAGAAGACCCTGCATATAGAGCACATAAAGAATCGCTATGAGCATCCTGCCACAATTAGAACTGCTTCAGAATCACAAGACAGAAAATGTCCACAGTGCGGTGGAGAATTGGTGTTGAGAGTGGCTAGAAAAGGTGATTTTGCGGGAAATAAGTTCTATGGATGCAGTAATTATCCCAAATGTAAGTACGTGCAGAGCATTAAAAATCGAGAGTGAAATGACAATCGTTTATTGTAAACTTGCTATAGAAAGGGTAAAGTTATGACGAATAAAGAGATACTGCAGATTGCAATGGAGCAATCTGCGCTTGATATTAATTGTAAAGCATCAGATTTCCTTTGCAGCAATCATGTTATTGTTAAGTCCGGTTTGGGGGCTGGTGCACGAAAGTATTATAAAGAACCGATTGCCTGCAACCTGGTTTCTTATGGAAATAACATTGTTGCATCGGTGCGGGATGAATATAGAGCAGTAGTAGAAGAATACATAAGAAAATTTGAGTTTTATCATTGTTTTGAAACACCTAATATGCATTGGCTGGATGAGAGGCTGTCGGAGAAAGGGCAAAAAGTTTGCTTTATGGCAGAGTACTATTTGCCGGATGTTGAAAAGCTACATGCTTTGCCATGCGATTATGAACTTAATATTTTGGAACAGCAAGATTTTGAAGGTTTATATAAAGAAGAATGGAGTAATGCTCTGTGCGAAGATAGAAAAGAATTGGACATTCTAGGTGTGGGAGCATATACCCAGGGCAAGCTGATTGGACTTGCGGGCTGCTCAGCCGATTGTGATACTATGTGGCAGATTGGGGTGGATGTGCTGCCGGAGTATCGCAGAAACGGAATAGCGGTTGCGCTTACCAGTCATTTGGCTGTAGAAATTATGAAAAGAGATAAAGTACCTTTTTATTGTTCTGCATGGTCTAATATCAGATCTGCGCGAAATGCCATCAAGAGCGGATTTATTCCGGCATGGGTGGAAATGACCGCAAAACCTAGGAGCATTGTTGATGGAATGAATCTTTAAGGTATTTTACCTTAGTTTAGTAGCAAATAAGGCATGTAAAGGAAGTAAATCCGAATATTTCCTTGCTAATATTCCAATACTAATAAAAACATTGGAGGTCCTTATGAAAATCACAGAAAAAAAGAAGCCCATTGATACCGTACCAAAGGGTGTATGGGAAAGCAGCAGACCGGTTCAGGATAAAGAGAAAAATAATGCTTCAACGGTCTTGGTTGACCAGCAGGGAAATGGTTATCCGATGGGGAAGCAAAGCAAACAGGAAAGGGAACCTTGAAAAAATCAGGGTTCCTTTTTGCACGTAAAGCAATATTGAACATATAGACGGGGATTGAATATAATATTGTAAAGCAAAAGTACTGCAAATGCTTTACAAGGAAAAAGGGGAATGATAAAATATAGAAAAGGAGTGATAATTATGGCACAAACAATGATCAATTTTCGTATGGATGAAGAACTAAAAAAGAATATGGAGGAAATATGTAAAGATTTGGGATTAAGTATGACGACGGCATTTACTATATTTGCAAAGAAAATGACAAGAGAGAAAAGAATACCGTTTGATGTATCTGTGGATTCGTTTTATTCTGAAAGTAATATAACATATTTGAAAAAAGTAATAGACGATATTGAATCAGGGAAGTCGGTTCTTGTTGAGCATGAACTGATTGAGGATTAATATATGAAGATACTTTGGGAGGAACGTGCTTGGGAAGAGTACCTTAAGTGGCAGATACAGGACAAGAAAACATTGAAAAAAATTAATATACTTATTAAAGACATACAAAGGGAGTGTTATGAGGGTATTGGAAAACCGGAACCATTAAAAAATAATTTGAGCGGTTGGTGGAGCCGACGAATTGATGAAGCCAATCGAATTGTTTACAAGGAAATAGATGGAGCGATTGTTATAGCGTCATGCAAAGGGCATTATGAGGATTAGACTGAGAATAAAACTAATCTATGGTTAAATCAATGGAAAAGTAATTGACATCTGTGTTTTATGATAGTATTATTAATCACAATTATATCGATATAAGAAATTTGAGAAAGGAATTACAGCAATGCAGAATATGAATAGATTTCTACAGCAATATGTGAATTCAGTCGTGCCCGTGCATTACGTCAATCAGGGGTCTGTTGCTGATGGAATTTATACAGTATTGCGAAATTCTGATAATCCCATATGAAGTACATAAATACTTAGATTGGGATTAAGTATATAAATTTAACAAGATTTGCAATGTATAGATACACCATCAGGCAATAGAAATATTGTTTGGTGGTGTTTTTATTTGCAAAGCGTTTGATATGGAGGATTATTATGGAATACAGATTGGCAAAGCCGGAAGATGCAAAAGAGGTATACGCAATAGTACAGGATACAATTAAGAGGATATATCCCAAGTATTATCTACCGGAAATAGTAGATATGTTTTGTGAATTCCACGATAAGGAGAATATCGGTGAAGACATTGAAAATGGGAATGTTTATGTTCTTTTGGAGCACAGCAGAATAATAGGAACCGGAACTATAAAAGAAAATCACATTACAAGAGTATATGTATCGCCGGATTTTCAAGGAAAAGGATTTGGAACTTTTATCATGAATCAGCTGGAAGCGGAAATCGGAAAGCAATATGATAAGGCAGAAATAGATGCCTCTCTGCCGGCATGCAAATTATATTATAATCGGGGATATAAAACGATAGATCACGGTATATGGGAATGCGCAGACGGTGTGATACAGGTTTATGAGATTATGGAAAAGCAGCTTAAGAAAATAAGTGATAGATGTAATAATTTGAGATTACGTCCTTACAAAACCTGCGATGCGAAAACGATTGTAACCTGGATTCATGACGAAATATCTTTTAGAAAATGGAGTTCAGACAGATACGAGTCTTTTCCTATTACAGAAGAAGATATAAATAAGAAGTATATGGAGTGTAATGGAGACTGCTCCAAGGTGGATGATTTTTATCCAATGACGGCATTTGATGAAAGCGGTGTTGTAGGACACTTGATTATGAGATTTGTGGATGAAGAAAAGCAGGTTTTGCGATTTGGATTTGTCATAGTAGACGATGCAAAGCGTGGCAAGGGATACGGAAAACAAATGCTCTTACTTGCCCTTAAATATGCCTTTGACATATTAAAGGCTGCCAAAGTAACGCTGGGGGTTTTTGAAAATAATGAAGCAGCATATTACTGTTACAAAGCGGCAGGATTTAATGAAGCGGCTTTAGAAAAAGAAGAATACTACAGCATATTAGGGCAGAAATGGAAGTGTATAGAAATGGAGATTGATGCCGCATTTTTATAGAAAAACGAGCGTTTATATGGTAATATAAAACACGTGATATGATAAACTTATGGAAGAGAGTAAAGATTGAATCCCCATAGATAGTGGCTAAAGGGACGCGACTTTGTTCACCAAGGAAAAATCGAAATTGATGTAAACGAAGGGGCAGTTTTCCATTAAACCGCAAGACTGCTTTTTCGTTTACATCAACTCCGATTGTTTCCTTAACAATTTGTCGGATAAAAAATATAAACAGAGACTGTTAGAAAATATTATCTAACAACCTCTGTTTTACTCTTAATACAAAAGAAAGAGTATTAGTTACACTTTGGTTAACTTACGAGATGATGTATCGAAAAACCCCTTGGCTTTACTTATACCATTGATGCAGCAAGCGAGCAGGACATGAACGAAACAATGGAAGCCGCAGCTACATTGGCAGAAAACATTGACGATATGGTAATCCCCGCAATGGACACATATAGGTTGGCGGTGATTGTTGCAGGCGCACCGGTTTCTGTGCCGGATCCATGCCATCATCCGGCGGCACATGAGGAGGGAAGGCATCGCAGTCAACGAATAGAATATGGATTTTAATGAGGGCATCTGAAAAGGGTGCCCCTTATTTGGAGGTATTGCAACAACACGAACTAAAGGTAATAGAGTATGCATTGTGGCACCTTTTGTGCTATTGTATAATGAAAAATAGTATTGTATTGATTTGGCTAATGGTACTAAGCGACAGAATCGTTTACAAATGAGATGTAAGTTAAATAAAATACAAAGGGGCGAAAAGATGAGCAAAAGTACAAAAAATCTAAAAAGGTATCGGTTGCAAATTTTAACACAGTATTTTTAAAAGAAAATGATGTTGAGGCACCATTATTAGAGTATTTTGATTCAATTGTGATGCCTGCATTGCAAAGTGGAATTCAAAGAACCGTTAATGATGATAAATATATCATTATGAATACTGATGTCGTGGAGTCGGAAGAAGGGGAATATGTTTTAACAGGATATATTGTTAAAAAGATGGTGCTGGAGAGATTATCTGATTTAGACAGTAATGGAAATCTGGTTGAAATGGATGATAGATATAGCGCTGCACCATTTTCGCTGTTTGTTATTTACCTAAAAAATCACAGAATGATTCATGTTGAGAATCAAAAAGGTAGTCCAAAGTTAAGCAGTTTTCGCTCAACGATAAAGTTTATTATACACTATGATTAAGGGAATGTCTCATTTTCTTTTGTACTAAAATTATTCTAACACTAATATGGAGGACAGATGAGTATGATGGAAATAAAAAAGATAGGTACAGAGTATGTTGATGCATGTGCACTAATATATAAAAAGACTTTTGCAGAAGAGCCTTGGTATGAAATATATGATACCGATATGATTAAAAAGTATTTTATACATTGCTGTAATGATACTTTATACGGTGGATATGTTGCTTACGATAATAAAATGTATGGATTTATAACGTACTTTATTAAACCAAGTGCAGCTGGTAATGTTCTGTATATTGATGAACTTTGCGTTACAAAAGAAGCAAGAAAAAGGGGAATTGGTACTAGCTTGATTAATAAAGTTAAAGATTTGTTGGAAGAAAATTGTTGCGTATCAATATTGATTCATACCGATAAGAAAACGGATGCTTATAAATTATATAAAAGCCTTGGTTTTGAACAAGATGACAGTGTTGTGGCTTTATATAAAAATTTTTGATTGAACCTTAGTCTAAGAGACATGTATATAGATTGAAGGTAAAATTATGAAAGGAGGAATGGGAGAATGTCAAAGGTGACTACAAAAGCCGTAGCAATGACAGCGGTTGATACTTCCTGACACATTTAGATAAATTTGTGTCACTTGCCATGGCAATATTGTTTTTTCTATGACTTTATCTTATTATAGCCTAAAAAAGGAGACACGCGTATGCTTTTGGTGAATGTAGTTGGAGTTGTTTTAGCTATATTAGCTATGGGAGTAGTGATATATGTTTTTCCTATGTGTGCTATGCAGCCGCTTAACAGTGGAGAAGTAGAAGGGACGGACGTGATAGCAATTAAAAACCGCATCAATAATTTATTTTTTATACCCTCAGGGGAGGATTGGATTGTAATTGATGCAGGTTCTGATGCTAAGCTGGTTAAGCAGGAAATGGAATTGATGTCAATCGATGGACGCAGGGTAAAAAGTGTTTTTCTGACGCATACCGATTACGATCATGTGGCTTCTGTTGTATTGTTTCCTTATGCCACAATATACATGAGCAAATGGGAAGAGCAAATGATAAATGGAAGTACCAGAAGGCAGTTTTTAAAGAAAAATAGCCTTCCTGACTTAAGCAGCTCCAATAAAGTGGTGTACATGTCGGATAATGAAGTGATCGATTTACGCGAACACCGGGTACGCATTATTTGTACACCTGGTCATACAAGAGGTTCGGCTATATATGCTGTGGATGAGAAGTATCTATTTACCGGAGATGCATTTAAAGTGACAGGCAGAAATATTTTGGTTCATCCATATACGATGGACAGAGTGCAAGCGAAGGAGACGATTGGCGGTATAAAGGATGAATTGAAGAAGTATGAAAAGGTGTTTACAGCGCACTATGGATTGATACAAAACGATATAAAATAATATAAGGATAAACATATGACCATACTCATAATAAATGGAAGTCCGCGAAAAAATGGTGCAACGGCAACCATATTACATACAATGGAGAAATACTTGCTTCAGAAAGAAAATGTTTTTATTGAATTTGTGGATATCAGTGATTTAGATATAGCTCCATGTAAAGGCTGCTGCTCTTGCTATAAAACAGGGCAGTGCTATATGAATGATGATGGGAAAAACTATCAGACAGAATCGGAGCCGTAGACGGATTGATCATCGGTTCACCCACATATGCAAGCAATGTGTCAGGACAGCTAAAGCAATTTATCGACCGTGGACATTTTGTAATATGGTATCACATGTTAAGTTTCCTTATCAGGTATAGTCTGTTTGATATTAAAGAGAAGAAGTAAAATATGCAATGGTCATAAGGATCATGAGTATTACAATTGCTATCAGTTTTGGTCTCGCATCCATATCTTCTTCTTCGTTGGCTTTTGGCAATATACCTGCAAGTCCCAACAGCACACCTAGGCATATTTCATACAGTGAAGAGGCGTTAATTCCATCTTCTATGACAGCGAGAATACCGGCAAGTATGTCAAAAACTGCGATTATTATAGCCGGTAGTCTGTATTTTTTCTTATGGGTGTTGCCTGCCAATAGTATGTGTGTAAAAAACAACAGTACAAAAGACGGCACTGCTATGCACGTCATCACGGTTGCTATGATTTCAAAAAGTGTTCCACTGAGTAGAGCGTACAGAAACCATACAAATGCAGCTGCACATACAAATAGCAATCCAGTTATCAATATTCCCCCAATTAAAAGGGCAGCCCATATTATTAGTAATATTTTGAATATTTTTAAGAGCAGATTCTTATATTTACTTTCATTTGCAAAAGTAATCGTCAGTATGCTGGCAAGCAGCAGGATTATTCCCGGTAATAGCATTATACTCAGCCCAATGCAGATTCCATTGTTGTACACGATTCCTACCGTGCCGGCAATAACTGCAGACAACGTAAGCGTTATTGCTAATATACATGCCCATTTTCTCAATTTCTTATCTGATTGCAGTTTCTTCAAATCTTGCGATGTTCCTTTCATATACTTATCCTTGCTGGCAGCAGAGAAAGACTGCCTTTTTCCGGCAGAAATCTGCTATGAATAAATTCTTGCCAGATATTCTGCCGGTGTAAAAGCAATAGTCCTGCTTGTCTTGAAATCTCGGACATTTCTTGTGATAATGCAGTCTGCATGAATCCGCTCTGCAATTGTACTTTGTACTGCATCTTCAAAATCATTCCATTTCATTTCTGCTGCTCTGGTAATGTCAGATGCGCTTAGATCAGTTAATTGGAATATCAGTTTCAATTGACATAGGACATTTTCAATTTTTTCAGGATCAAGTTCTTTTCTCATCACATAGATAAGATTGGCAACAGTCAGAGATGAGACATAACCTTCAGCAGAGTTGGTTTCGCATAATTTCCATATCAGCGATGAATCATGGAAATACGGCTCTCTTTTTTGTAATACATCTAATAAAATATTAGCATCAATCAACAATCTCATATTTTTCCTTTAATTTTGCGTCTCTTTCTTGTTTAAGGTCATAGCTTCCTTTAAGGATCCCGGTAAGGGAATCGGTAAGATAGGAAACTGCTGTATTTTTGGGGATAAACCTTCCGATTTCTTTTCCGTTTTTTGTTACGATAACTTCATTTCCGTTTATGACCATATTGAGGTATTTCCCAAAATTATTCTGCATTTCTGTTGCTGTTGCAGTTGCACCAATCATGCAATATCCCTCCTTTAATTTAGCTAATTTCATTATACTATTTATTAGCAAATTTTCAAGTAAAATTCAAGAAATAGGAACGAAACGAACGAAACTTAAAAAAGTGCAAATAGTAACACATTTAATGATTGAAAATCCGTTAATTTAATGATAAAATATTTTCAAAATATCAGATTTCTATAGCGATAATTTGCCATGAGCATGATCGTGCCTTAAAATGTCTATTTTACTATTCTTGAAATCCTGCTTGAAAAATCCAATTATATGAATATGGCAGGAAATGTAGGGGAAAGCGGCAGCAGGCACTGTGATTAGCGCATAGGCAGTCGCGTAGGATGCAAAGGGAATAATACATTTTCCTGCACAAAGGAGGAAAGTGTATGGTAAGTAATGTAACAACGAAACTGGCAGAGTTGAATCTTGAGGACAGATTTTTATTTGACGAAATAATGGAGAACAGGGAAGCCTATCAGGCAGCGGTGAGCATTCTGCTGGAGCGGGAGGTGGAATTGCTTGAAAAGCCAGAGACAGAAAAGGAACTTAGGATATCGCCGGAATTGTGGCGGGTATGGTTAGATGTAGTGAGCATGGATATGCAAAAGAAAGTGTACCACACAGAGATGCAGAAAAGAGACACAGGTAATCTGAAAAAGAGAAGCAGATACTATCAGGTGCAGATGGATGTGTCCCTGCTTGAGCCGGGATGTGTAAACTTCAATCTGCTCAATGACAGCTGTTTTATTCTAATAGCGCCCTTTGATATATTTTGCGAGGGACTGTACCGGTATACTTTTGAAGGCACTTGCAAGGAATGCCCAAAGTTAAGGCTTGAGGATGGGGCAACGAGAATTTTTATTAATACAAAAGGAACCAATAAGGAAGAATTTTCACAGGAATTTCTGGATTTCATGGAGTACATCGTTTCATCGACGGATGCAGTGGCTGGTAGGACGGCAAGCGGCAGGATAAAACTAATCCATGAAAATGTCAAAAAATCAGAACCTCGGAAAAAATGGGAGTGAAGTACATGCAGTTGTGGGAAGAAAAGGCAATTATTAAAGAAGAGGGAAGAAGTGAAGGTATAAAGATGGGCAAAGCAGAAATGCTTGTAAATAGTGTGGAAGCCGCCATGAAGAATTTTGAAATAGATTTGCAAAGAGCCTGTGAGGGAATTGGGACAACAGTGGAAGAGTATCACAGGGCGAAGGAAGGTAAATGTGAATCATAAGATGCTTTGATTTGACTACAAAATTGATATTATCCTATAAAGAATTAAATGAGGTGTAGGAAACAATGCAGAACTTGATTTTTAAAGATAATATGGACGAATACTTATCGGAATCTATTTATGAATATAAGAAGGCAACAATTGAAGATATAGAGGAATTGGTGCGGACAAGGCTCATTGTCCTTCGTGCAGCGAATAAGCTTCCCGATGAGGAAGATATGCCGGAGGTAAAAAAAGAATCCTATGAGTATTATAAGCGTGCGCTTAAGACAGGAGAGCATATTGCATATCTGGTATATGATAACGGGAAATTTATTGGCGCAGGCGGTGTGAGCTTTTATCAGGTAATGCCGACTTATCACAACCCAAGCGGCAAGAAAGCGTATATTATGAATATGTATACGGCACCAGAATACCGGAGGCAGGGAATTGCTTATCAGACGCTGGATTTACTGGTAGAGGCTGCGAAGAAACGGGGAGTTTTGCAGATTGGGTTGGAAGCAACAGATATGGGACGACCATTGTATGAGAAGTATGGGTTTATAAAAATGCAGGATGAAATGGAGTTGATATAGGTGGACAGAAAAATGGTTTGTACGATAAGAAAATGGAACCTAAATGATGCAAAGGAATTAGCGGAGGCAATTTCTAATAAAAAAGTGCAGGATAACCTACGTGATGGTCTGCCTTACCCGTACACTGAGCAGGATGGACGGGAATTTATTAGAGAGATGCTGGCAGCTGACGAAAATACGACTTTTGCTTTTGCAATCATTTATGACAGTAAAGTAGTCGGGAGCATTGGGGTATTCCGACAAAGCAATATTCATTATAGGACAGCTGAATTGGGGTATTACATAGCAGAAGAATATTGGGGAAAAGGGATTATGACGGATGCCGTAAAGCAGATTTGCAGTTATGTTTTCTCAAACAGTGATATTATCCGCATATATGCGGAACCGTTTTCCCATAATATTGGATCGTGCAGAGTTCTTGAAAAAGCAGGTTTTACGTTTGAAGGGACTTTGCGCAGGAATGCGGTCAAAAATGGAAAAGTGATTGATATGAAAATGTACGCTCTTACAGATGAAAGAATTGAAAAACAGGCTCCGGATGATTGGGAGAGACTCTATACGGCAGCTAAGAATGTGATTTCGCCAAGAGAAATTTCCCCATTCATAGAAGCGGGAGGAGTAGGAGCTGCCATCATGTCTAAGGCGGGGAATATATATACAGGAGTGTGTATCGATACAGCCTGTACTTTGGGAATGTGTGCAGAACGAAATGCCATCGCAAATATGATTACGAATGGTGAAAGCCAGATTGCAAAGGTGGTAGCCATAGAGCCGGATGGGAAAGCAGGCTCTCCGTGTGGAGCCTGCAGGGAATATATGATGCAACTTGATAAAAATAGCGGGGATATTGAAATCCTTTTGGATTTTGAGACAAGAAAGACGGTTACATTAAAGGAACTTCTCCCTGATTGGTGGGGAACTTCCAGATTTTAGTGCAATTTTTTGTTAAACTTCTCTTTAGCAAATTCATAGGATTCCCGTATTAACAATTTACATTCTTCAAAGGTTTGAGCAGAGGGATTTAGTACACATATCCAACCCATCCACGCATAAACGGGATGAGGGAGGATTGTGTCTAAAGAAGTAAAATCAAAATCCATTTTTACAATTTCTCCGGCAGGGGGACGTTGGGGAATATATCCAAACCGCTTAATGAATGTTGATTTCCTTATTCCAACATTGACACGATATACGTTGTCACGGTTTAGCATAGAACCCTTGTCATTAGCGCCGTCTTTTTCCTTGATTGTCAAAACGTATACTCCACGCTTTAATACATGGTCCGGATTATAAAAAATTCCTTGTTCTCCCCAACTTTCGACTAACGCGACATCTTTGAGAGTGCGTAAACAATATGAAAGTATATCATTAGGTGTCATAGTGTATCTTTCCTTTCGTTTTCAACAACTGTATTGCATCTGAAACATGTATATATTATCATGAAATGGTGACAGAACATGTCACTATTAGAAAGGAAGATATAAAATGTCAAAGGCGGAGCGGCTTATTGAGATGATGATAACGATAAATGCTAAAAGGCATTTTACGGTTGGAGAGTTGGCGGATGAATTTTCTGTGTCAAAAAGAACTATTTTGCGTGACCTGCAGGAATTAGAGAAAGCAGGTTTCCCTCTTTATTCCGAAGTCGGGGCAGCAGGTGGGTATCATATTTTGAAGGAACGGATTTTACCACCTATTGTTTTTTCAGAGAATGAAGCCAAAGCCGTGTTTTTTGCTTGTCAGGCTTTACAGTTTTATCATGATTTGCCTTTTGAACAAGAGACGATTTCTGTATTAAAAAAATTTCTAAATTGTCTGCCGACAGATATACAAAGCAGTATCACTCAAGTACAGAATAAGGTTATTTTCTGGACGCCGGACAGACATTGTGATTCTCCGCTGCTTAAATCAATGTTTCATATTATTGTCAGTCAGCTTGCAGCCACAATACGGTATTCGTCAGCACATTCAGAAAGCGTGCGCACAATTATTCCTATTGGATTGTATGCCATGAATGGGCTCTGGTATTGCCCTGCATACTGCACAACTGCAAATCAAATCAGGGAGTTCCGCGTTGACCGAATCAAAGAGATTATAGAGGAAAAACCATATCATAAAGAAAAATATTCAATTCCTTCTTCCATTCAGGCGTATCTTGAAACCCTGGAAATTGGAAACGATTACCACATAAAAATCCAATTAACTGATATAGGAGTCAAACGTTGTGAAACTGAATATCTATTGGCAAGGGGACTGAAGACTCTTCCAACAGGCGGGGGAATGATAGATATGGAAATACGCCAATCAACTTTAGAATGGGTTGCCGAATATTTCTTGCCTTTTGGAAACAATGCAACTATACTTGAACCAATAGAATTGATACAATTAATGAAGCATAAAGTACATGAGTTATATCAACATTATGTATAGAAAACGTAGAAAAATATGACTGGAGGTTTTAGCTGTGGCAGTAAAATATAAAAAATTAACGGAAAAAGAACTGGATATCTTTATCGATATGCGGATCAATCAGCTCCGAGAAGAAGGGGCAAAGGAAGATATTGATTTGAAACCAGCTTTAAGGGACTATTATGACCGCCACATGGCGGATGGTACATTTATTTCGTGGCTGGCTGTTGATGGGGACAAAATTGTTGGAACAAGCGGAATGGCATTTGTTGAGAAGCCTCCTTATTTTGGGTGCCCAAGCGGAAAGATGGGATTGCTTTCAAGTATGTTTACGTCCAAGGATTATCGTAGACAGGGGATTGCAAAAGAATTACTATCCAGAGTTGTAAATGAAGCCAGAGAATATGGCTGCGGCACAGTTCAGATTACCGCTTCGGATATGGGAGTACTGCTTTATACGGATTTTGGTTTTGAGAAGAATGGGAATTTCATGCAGTATAAATTATGAATAAAGAAATACCATATGGTATGGCATTTGCAAAGCAAGAGGTAATCAGTTTGGTGGAGTTTAACATGCTATTTTCGAGCTGTTTTTTCATGTTTTTCATCATGGAAGAGAGTTAAATCTTGACTGTCTGCATATAATTATATTATATTCTTTTTAGAAGAATAGCTCATAGAACGTGAGGAAAAAGAAAGTTCAACAGAAGATTTGGTCATAGAGCGTGACCAAGTAAAATAAAAGGAATGCTCGATGAGAAGACAACTCCTGGAAACAGGAGTTGTTTTCAATAGGAGAGAAAATGGCAAAAGAAAAACGTTTTGTATTTTTATCAGAGAATTTTTATCAAAGGTACCCTTCTGCAAAGTACCCGGAGATAGAGCAAAAGCATACAAAACCTCCCCTCTGAATTCCACCCGCTCATTTCAGATGCATTAGAAAGCTATGCGTCTGGGAATGAGATGAAGATTGAGGAGGAAAAAGCACACATATTTACCGATTATATGCTGCAGAAGATACAGAAAAATCATATAAGTATTATAGAATGACAGGAATCTTTAACAAAATACTGCATCCGCCTTCAAATGGACTTAGGACTTCTAAAGTATATTTGTCACCATAAAGATAGCTGAGGCGTTTTCGGATATTATAAATTCCGATATGTTCAGCATCTGTCTCAGTAATTTCCCGCAAAGGAGAAGTAAAATAGTTTTCGACCTTTTGGGATGAAATTCCAATCCCATTGTCTGTTATGGTGATGGTTAAAAAAGGGTTATCACTTTTTACATGAACACATATCTTGCCATTTAAGATTTGGTGTGTTTCGGGATCTTTATGAGGAAGCAGTCCATGCTTAATTGAGTTTTCTACCAAAGGCTGTAAAATATTTTTGGGCACTAAAAGAGATTCATCTGCCGTGCTTACCTGAAACTGATAATCAATCGTATTGTGGCAGAGATAACTTTGAATCAACATATATTGGGCAAGTACCTCTTTTTCCGCCCTTATAGTGTCATATGTTTTGCAGTTTTTGATAGCGAGCCGGTCCTTTAGGGTACCGATCATGGCTGTATTGACTTTTATAATCTCCTTTGTTTTCCCCATGTGGGCAAGAAAGGTGATAGTGTTTAAAGTATTGTAAATAAAATGTGGATCGATAGCGGAAACGAGGAGAGAATATTGCATTTGTGATTCCCGCTTTTCCTGTGACACTCTTCGATCAATATCAGTCTGTATAGTTTCTACCATGGCATTGAAGTTCGTGGTCAGGCTGCCAATTTCATCGTTATGATAATCTTCTGGAAGAGGAGTGTAATTTCCCGTTGTAACACGCTCGATTCTTTGATTTAAAACGGTCAGACGCTTTAAAAGCTGTCTGAGAAAAAGACTGATCAGTATCACTAGGAGCAGAATGATTCCATACATTAATCCTTCAATAATTAAAATAATCTTTTGGTACGGCTTTAGAAGGATATCCCGATCGGCATGCGCCGCAATCTTCATATTTTCCCCTTCATAAGAAACCAGAGTCATAAAATCCATTCCACTTTTCTGGCGCAGGATTGCCGTCACATATTGTGGCTGTTCAAACATAAATTCAGGATAAGCCTCAAAATCAATTGTGTAGTCTGTATTTTTATATAATATGCGATCATTCTGCAGAATACAGAAATCGTGAATACCAATGTTTTCCAGTTGCTGAAAAAGGACGCGGATATACGAGAAATCCATCACTTGGATTCCATAGCACTGAATGTCATAAACTAAAAAAGGTACGACGAAGCAAATAACCTGCATGGAATCGTCTCCCAGCACTGGAGAATAAATCATTTCTGAATCGGGAGAAATCTCGGTAAGCCAGCCAGAGTCAAGGAGGACCTTTGCGACTTCGGAAGCTTCATCCCTGTAAAAGCTTTCCCCGTTCTCCATGTAGATCATGGTATAAGACACGGAAATGATTGCTCCGTCCCCAGCGACTTGATGACTGGGCTGACCAATTCTCTGTGTTTCCAACTTGGCTAGAATGTTTTCCCTAATTTTTTCGCGGGTCATAGAATCATCCGAATAATAATATGCATACAGTGCGGATGCAACTTCTTCATCACTGTCAAGGGAATAAGTATTGACATTGCCGCGCCAGATATAGCTCTGGCTGATGGTACTTGCGCGTAATATATTGGAGATATCATTAGCAATATAAGACCCCATGATTTGGTAAAAAATAAAGGGCATGACAAGTTGGAGCGTTGCAATCATGATGATTCCGGCTCCAAGTATCAGATAATTGCTTTTCTTAATAATGGTATCAGGTTTTATCCGCTTCATGGATTATTCTCCTCCTGTATTCCTGAGGCGATATGCCATATGCCTTTTTGAAAGATTTAGAGAAATAGGAAAGAGAATTGTAGCCGGTCTTAAAGCAAATCTGACTTAGCGTGTCTTTTCCATTTTCCAACAACGAACAGGCGCGGGAAAGGCGAGTGTTTACAATCACTCTCCATGGTGTAAAACCGGTTTCGCGCTTAAACTGTATATTCAGATTGCTTGGGCTGATTTTCAATTTCTCTGCAATCCAGTCCACATTCAAATCATAATTTCCATAATTTTTGCTGATAAGAAAAACGGCTTCCTGAATCAACGGTGAAAATTCTGAAAACTTATATAAAGATAAAATCTCAATCAGATTGGAAAACTTTTTGCGTATCCAGAGATAAATCTCATTGACATCACATCCGTGTTGGATTTCCTGTTTCGTAAACAGAGAAACTATTTGCCCAGACACAGGGTGTACGATCCGCTGATCATAGGATAAGAGAATTTCCAGCCACGCATCCGCCGTAAAACAAAAATAAAGATAATCCTTTTTTTCAACCATTTTATGAAACAGCTGATCCATATTGGCAAGCATATCTGACTTAATGGGCGTGTACTGTTTCATATAATCAGGCTGGTATGTGAGAGGAGGATAAGGTGTAAGGTAAGTTCCTTCAATGATAGTGGATGGGGGATAAAAGTAAATCTGGGGAAGGTATGTCTTTATTTCCTCAAAATAAGCAGCACTTTTCTGAATATGCTGTTTTTTTTGAATAATTACGATATAAAACCCACAGGAGGTCGCATCCTTTAGTACGCGTTGAAGTTTGCAGCAAAAATCAAAGGGATTCTCATTGGGTGTTGTCACAAGTAAAAACTGATATGCAGAAACCGGAACAAGAGCCACGAAGTTAGTAAAATTGCGGCAACAGTTCTCAATGGTCATCTCTTCGCTGAGGATGTCTTCATCCTCAAAATATTCTCCCATACGTTTAGTCAGGAAGGGAAAATTATGTTGTTGATCTAAGAAAAAACAGTCATACTTTTCGGGAAGAAAACTAGCGATACCGTTTTTTTCTGGATTTTGGTCGTTGGGTCTGAGAAACAGATAGGAAATTTCTTCTTTTGCCAGCAAATGTTGCTTGGTTTTCTCTTGATTTAAGTAGATTTTGATATCTTCCAACTTCTGGATTAAAGCTTCCTTCGTAGTTTCATGCTTTAATAGATAATCATAAATCCTTAGTTGAACAGCTTTACGCGCATATCGAAATTCACTGTAGCTGGATAGGAAAAGTATGATTGTATTTGGGGCTAAGTTTAATATCTTTTTTGCCAAATCGATTCCGGAAATTAAGGGCATCTGAATATCGGTAATCACGACGTGGGGCATAAATTTTTGAAAATCATACCATGCATTTTCACCGTCAACTGATGTGGAGACAAGTGTATACCCATAATCTTCCCAGCAGATTAGTTCTGAAAAATATTGTAAAGACATTTTATTGTCATCTGCCAGTAGTACTTTTATCACGCAAAGCCCTCCTAGTTCATACTTTAACTACTATTATTATATCGTTATGGTATTTGCAAGCGCAACAAACAATATTTGTAAAATCCAATAAAATGTGTATGATTTTACTGCTCGAAGGGGAAAAACACCTAAATTTATTGTATAAAATAGACAAACAGCAAAATTGATTTTGAACGACTTTTATTTATAATTGCTGAATAGTGCAGCTATTGGTATGCTGTATACAGTTGATAGAAAGCTAATGCGAATCAGTTTTAGGAAAGGAGACAGAAATGAGAAGAAAGGATTACAAGTGGCTGGGGTTTATATTGGCGGCAGCAATGTGCACATCCATGCTGTCAGGCTGCGGAGCATCTGGAGATAATCAAAGTAATGCAGATACACCGACAACCGCAGTTGAGCAGACGGAACAAGCGGAAGTAAAGGAAGAAGCAGGCAGTAAGGAAATCGCCAAGGAAGAGCCGGCTGAACAGGAAGAGGAAGCAAAAGAGGAGACAGGCAGTGGAGCAATGACCCAGGAAGAGTTTGATGCCTTGGAGGTCACAACGGTCATTCCTTCTGATGAATCGCCGACTGGTTATTATGTTACCTTCCGTTATAAAGATCCCGATGCTGCTCGTGTACGCATCTATGGTGAATGGGCGTTTTCAGACATTGAACATGCTACCGCGTTTACCAGTCTGAACGCAACGCCAGAGGAATGGCAGGATGGCTATACTGTATGGCAAAGTAATGGCTGGCCTACTGCCGATATGGAATTAAATGAGGAAACTGGTGTCTGGAGCTATACCATACCCCTCCCGAATGGTACATGGGGGTATCGATTCTATGTAGGAGGGGCAGATGGTGCTGACGTGAAAGATTATACGGATGCAGTATTGGCATACGATCCTAATAATGTGCCCTACTTGGCAGACTATACAGAAACTGACCTGACAAACGAACAGTATATGACCTCCGTATATGTACCTTATGATGCAGAAAAACAAGCAAACACTACTTGTGTTGAAGAACAGGCACCCCGAAATGGTGAAAATGGCACTGTATTTTTTGAAACTGTGACTACGGAGGATGGGACGGAAACATCTTATGGCGTATATCTTCCATATAATTTTGATGCAAGTCGCGAGGAGGCGTATCCTATCCTGCTATTCTATCATGGTGGCGGCGGATTTGAGGGAAGCTGGTTTAACAATGGTCTGATTAACATTTTGGATAATATGATTGCGGAAGGACGCATGGAACCTACAATTGTCGTTACGCCTAACGGCGAGGACTTCCCTGATCCAGATGAAGGATGGGACCGCGAAGCGAATTTGGATTTTGCATTGAACAATATCCTTCCTCATATGGTAGAAAAATATAATGCTTCGGAAGAACCGGCAAAGCGTGCGCTGGGTGGACTTTCACAGGGAGCGGCAAATGTTATGTATGGCTATTTCCACTGTACAGATGAGTTTGATTACTATATTTCTCTCAGCGCTCCTTTAAGGAACAATGTCTACCCTGAATATACAAAGGAAGGGTTGGATGATGTAAGGCTCTTTTTAGCTTATGGTATGTATGATTCTATTGTTTATGGTCCGATATACAAAGATACCATTGCTTATGGAAGTTGTTACGATTATATCTGGGGGCTTTCCCAGGCAGGCGTAGAATTCGAGGTTAATACGGATTTGCACTACGGACATCAATGGGCATTGTGGCGTGAACTTGCTGTATATTCATTTGACAACATTCTTTGGAAAAGTTGATAAAAAAGTAAGCAATTAACAGACAGGGCTTGGAATGCAGATAGTCGCATGGATTATCTGCATTTCCCAAGCAACAAGGTGTTGGAGCATTCCACGAAAGGAACAAACAGAATATCGGTGTGGAAAGTTCGAATTATAAATATCGAGATAGTCTTTCCGCGATAATACCGACATTTTTATATGTGATTATTTTGCATACCAGATCAGTAAATCTGCCATATTTGCGATATAAAAGATTAAACAAAATATAAGCAGTCCGTTGACTTTTATCTTCGGGCATTCTCTTTATAATATTTTTTAAACTGTAAATTTGTTTGTAAATCCATATGTATCCGTCATACAGTTCCTGTTCTGACATATGCGCCGGGCGAAAGACAACATGGGCCGTGTTATATTTTGATAAATCATCAGATATAATACGGTCTTCTTTTTTTAACCTGTTATATAATTCCGTACCGGGGTAGGGAGTTAATATATGGGATGTGACAGTTTCAATTTTATTTTTTATTATCCAGTTAAGTGTTGTTCTGAATGTTTCCGGAGTGTCACCATCCAGCCCAAAGACAAAGCTGGCATTGATCATGATTCCCCTATCATGCGCCATTTTAACAGCTTTCTCGTATATCTCTATGTTATTTTGTATTTTGTGGACATTATGAATCGAATCCGCCTGTATACTTTCGAACCCAACAAACAGTCCCTGACATCCGCTGCGTTTCATTAAATCAAGCAAATCAGCGTCACATAAAGCGTTTAGAGAAACGGCAGCGTTCCATTTAATATTCAGGGGTATAAGTCGGTTTAAAAAATCCCTAAGCCACACCGGATTTCCGGCAAAGTTGTCATCTATAAACATAATATGTTTTGATTTGACCGCTTTTATATCCTGTAAGACAGCCTCGATTTCACGGTTCACATACATTCGCTCTTCGGCGCTGTTATAGCAAAAATCACATCGAAACGGACAGCCTCTGCTTGTATGAATCACATTACAATATAAATATTTGTCTTTTGTCAGAAAATCATATGCCGGAGGTACGATCTCCTTTCCATTAAAACCTTTATGGCACTTATAGATTGTTTTTAAGGTTCCGCTTTCAAAATCTTTTATAATATCGGGCCACGTCCCTTCCGCGGCTCCTATGCACAATACGTCGAAAGCATCCTTCGGAATGGTATCATAGGCAGTTGTTACATGTATTCCTCCTGCCACGACGATGATGCTCTTATCACGGAATTTCTTCGCAATTCTGATAGCCTCCGGCAAAGTATCAACAGTAACGGATATTCCAACGATATCAGGATTATCGGTGTAATCGATATTTTGTATGTTTTCGTTTTCCAATGAAACTTCATGTTCTTCCTTAAGAAGATTCACGATTGTTAATAACCCCAGCGGAGGAGCCATATGAAGCTTAAGATCTGTGTCCATGGGACGTTTTATCATTTTTGGTTGTACTAATTTTATATACATATAAGTCTCCGTTTTATAAGTTCAGTGATTATTAAATTTTCTGCAAGGCGGATATTGTTTAAAAAGACTTCATTCATAATCCTCAGATTATGAATGAAGTCTTTTCTTCCTGACCTTTATGTATAATACAATAGCGCTGATGACATCCGCAATAAATAGGAACTGCAGGATAATATTGATGATAGCATACGTTTTCGATACTACCTGCTTCTTGCTTGCCCGGACAAGAGCACTCACACCATACATGGATGAAGTGATCATTAAAAAAACATCCACAAAAAACAGGAACAGAATCATCAAAGGCGCCATGAAGGTAAAAATCGGAACAACTGCAACCAACAAAAACACTGCGCCAACCAAAAAAACACCTAAATAAAACGGGATATGAATGAGTTTTATCAGCATATTCCAAAAAGCCAGATGGTAATATGAGTCTTCCCCTTTACATATGCAGGCATAAATGATATTGGAAATATAAACAACAAGCGTGAGGACCATTCCTCCCCAAAAAAACATGCCATACAGTTCCTCATATGCTGAAAACACATATGAAAGAACAACATATAAATATGGCCAGATGGCTAATGTGATGGGAAAAAATCTTTTCTTTTTCTGATTCATTTTGTGTATTTCCTCCTTAAATTAATATCCGTATACTTCGATTGCAGTGTAAGTGTGGCTGTAATGGTAGCCCAGCTTTTCTGCCAGAGCAACGGAAGCTTTATTCTGCGCATCCCAGCTGGGATATAAGTTCTGCTTTAAGCATTCTAAAATCAGCTTTGCTCCGCATATACAAGCTAAGCCTTTTCTGCGGTATTCTTCCTTAGTATCAATCTCTATTTCGATGCCCTCACGGTACCGGGAATAAGAGGAAGCGCCGGATACAATCACATTATTTTTTAGTATTACAGAGCCTAATCCGAGGCTGCGATAATCTTCATAATTCTGAAACTGCGATACCAGATCAGTGCTCCATGATGCTTCCTTGCACATTTGATAAAGATGTTCGTCAATCATACAAAGTTCATATTCATCTGGAAGTGAAGAAATGATTTTCTCCAGTTTTTCTGTATCAAAAACATCAGGCTCTTTCTTAATGGCATAGCGCGAAACGATTTTTGATTTACTGCCATAAAATTGTACAATTGCATTCTTCCAGTCTTCATTCTGCGGAACCATGATTATAAAATCCTGTGTACACCAGTCTGGTTTGTAAGATACTAATTCCATATTGGGCGTTCCGGAGAAAAATGCAAAATCCCCACAGATAGCCATTGCCGCTGTCGGGTGGTCCGAGTCGTCCGCATAGATGCTTCCCATAATGCCTTGAAGACAGGACCAGATAAGGGTTTCTTCCCATTGGCTAAATAAGGATGCAGCTTTTTCTTTATTTGTAATTTCGTATATCATTGACATACCTCCGTCAAAAGGGGATTAATTGAAATTTACTATATCACAAGGGATGTTTTGTTACAAGTAAAATGGATTTTAAATCAGAAAAATTTTAATTTTATTTATTTAAAATGTATTGAATTTAAATCGATATAATAAGTAAAGTATGTTTTGGCTTAATTTTCCAAAGGGGAGAAGAATCTCCTGATGTCAGTAAGTTATTAGATTATAATGGGAGGTTAGATAAATGAAGGTTACAAACAGATATCTTATGACTGCGGCAGATTTGCCAAGTGGATCTGTGGAGAAATTGAAGGAAAGCATCCAAAAGTATGATTTAAAAAACAGAAAAAATCCCAACGAGGGAAGTGTGCTTCCTACTACAGAACCAACAGATACAGGGCTAAGAGCATGGAAACTAACCAATGAAGAATCTAACCTGTTAAGAGGATTTAGATTGGAAGAGTATGTGGAATTGACAGAGCGAATGAAGAAGTCTGATCCTGAAGCGTACAGATTACACAAAAAGAGACTCCAGGATGCGGAGGACAGTGGAGATACTGGCGCAGAAATGAGAGAACGTGTATCTCCATATATCTGGGCATATGGAGATATACTCGATTTGTTGCACAAAGAAAATCCAGATTTGGATATTTTTATTAGGTCGGTGGGCACGCCCAAAGGTTTTGAATTTCGAAGCGCGTATCATAAGAAAAATAATAGACCCTATTTAATTATCTCGACTAACGAAATCAAGCAGTTACAATCAAAAGGCTTGAAGGATAAACTCTGGAATGATATCAGGGCAAGAATCAGTCAATGAGGTGTTGTACTCTTTCGTTTTGATTATTTGGGAAGAAATTAATTAATGATTGACAAACATACCAACGGTATGATAAAGTAAACATACCGACGGTATGATAGGAGAGAAAGATAATGGCGCGAAATAAACACCCAGAGGAAACAGTCAATCTGATATTGGATGTTGCCTTTCGATTGTTCATGGAAAAGGGATATGAACACACTTCCATTCAGGATATCATCGATCAGCTTGGTGGACTCAGCAAAGGGGCAATCTATCATCATTTCAAATCGAAAGAGGATATTTTAGTTGCTGTTACTGATAGAATGACAGAGGAATCTAACAAGATGCTGGCAGTCATCCGGGACCGTACTGATCTTACTGGAAAGGAAAAGTTGAAAACACTTTTTATGGAATCCGTTTGCAGGCCGGTTCAGGACGAAATATTTACAGTAGCGCCTGATTTAGGTAATAATTCAAGATTGTTTTTCAGTATTTTCCGTGAAACAGTGGAGGAAGTGGCACCTGATTATATCCTGCCGATTATTGAGCAGGGTATCTCGGATGGGTCTATCCAGACGAATTATCCGGCAGAATTGGCAGAATTGATTATATTTGTTGCAAATATCTGGATGAATCCAATGATTTTTGATGATTCTGTGGAAGCAACCTATCATAAATTTATGGTATTTCGTCAGATGATGCAAGGTTTTGGGCTGGATATTGTAGATGACGAACTGCTAGCGAGATTACAGGACCTGGCAACTATTTATCAGAAAAATAAATAATAGAGGTATGATAAAAATCTGCCCTGCAATAAGGGTAGATTTATTTTAAAATAAATACATACCGCGGTGCGGTATGAAAAAGGAGGAGTTATGCAGACAGTTGTTGAAGTAAAGTCGGTTTATAAAAGTTATGGTTTATCGGAGGTGATTCATAATTGCAGTTTTAGGATTAGAGAGGGGGAGATATATGGACTTTTAGGAATCAACGGTGCAGGAAAGACAACCTTGATGAAGATGATACTAGGATTACAGAAGATGGACGTAGGGAGCATTACTGTTTTGGGTAAAGAGGTAAATAATACCCCGGAATATTTAGCAAACGTTGGAAGCATGATTGAAAATCCGGTGTTCTATGAACATCTCAGTGCAGATGATATTCTTTCCATGCATCTTTGTTATATGCAGAAAGAGGGAAACATATCGGAAGCATTAAGGATGGTAGGGCTTGAACATGCAGGTAAAAAGCCTGTTTCACAATATTCCCTTGGCATGAGGCAGAGACTTGGTCTTGCAAGAGCATTGATTCATTGTCCTAAGCTGCTGATTCTGGATGAACCGTTGAACGGGCTTGATCCTATTGCGATTACAGAAATGAGGGAGCTTTTACGAAAACTGGCAGATGGAGGCATGTCTATTTTATTGTCAAGCCATATTATCGGAGAAATACGACATACAGCGGATCGAATTGGAATTTTGTCTGATGGCGGCATCAGACAGGAATTTTCAGTAGAAGAAAAAGTGTTAGAATGTGGCGAAGATTTTGAAAATTATGTTGTAAGCTTTATGAGGAGGAACGAACATGGAATTATATAGACTTGAGGTAAAAAAAATACGATTATCTGCTTATCTATGGGGGCTGCTTGGGATGTTCGCCAGTCTGCTGGCATTGGGAATTTTATTTCTTTTTTTGGGCAACAGTGAACCTGAAGACGAGGTGCTATTTACAAGTTGGAGTGGATTATTTGCAATGTCAACTGCGTTGAACGTCGCTTGTTTTAGTATTTTTTCAGCGGTCATTGCAGCCAGAATAATTGTTGATGAGTATTGCGGGAAAAATGCCGTTCTCCTTTTTACTTATCCGGTTAGCAGAAGAACAATCCTGAATAGGAAATCTATTATTCTTATAGGCTTTACGACAGCTGTTACGTTTGTAAGCAATATATTGATTATAGGGGGAATGTACATTACAGCCAGAATATTCGGGATTATACCTGAACTGACAGTGGGAAATCTTCCCAATGGGACAATCGGTAAATCAGAATGGTACTTATTGATTTCGGTATTGCTTTCAAGTTTTTTTGCCGGTATTCTGTCTTCTGCGATTGGCATGATTTCGGCTGTGATTGGGTGGAAAAAGCGTTCTGTAATGACGACCATTATTTGTTCATTGATTATTGTGTGTTTTGTACCAAATCTCATTGCAGGTTCGCTAAGCCACATTGTGCTCGTTATGTTTTTTTCAGGTGTTCTTTTTATTTTGGCAGCTTATGTGATGTATCAGATTCTCGCAAAAGGAATCGAAAGAATGGAGGTTTAAGGAGTGAGTGCAAAATTGTTTTCCAAAGATTTTACCTTGGTGGTAATTGGTCAGATTATCTCGTTGTTCGGCAACGCCGTAATAAGATTTGCCCTGCCGTTGTATCTGCTGAATCAAACAGGATCATCTGCACTTTATGGAACCGTCAGCGCCTGTGCGCTTATCCCTGCAATTGTATTATCGCCCGTAGGCGGTATTCTTGCGGACAGGGTAAATAAGCGGAATATTATGGTCATGCTGGATTTCTTTACAGCGGCAGTTATCACGATTTTTTCTTTGATGCACGGCAGAGTCAGTCTCATCGGGCTGATGGCGGTTACGCTGATGTGTTTATATGGGATTGCGGGTGCGTATCAGCCTGCTGTGCAGGCAAGTGTGCCCGCGCTGGTAAGAGAGGAGAATTTTATGGCGGCAAATTCTGTCATAAACACAATCAGCTCTTTTGCTTCTTTGCTGGGACCTGTACTTGGCGGAATTTTGTATAGTATATATGGATTAGAACCGGTGCTCTGGATCTGCACTTTATGTTTTCTGCTGTCGGCAGTTATGGAGATCTTTATCAAAATACCATTTGTAAAGCAAGGTACTGATGCTGGTATGTGGAAGGTGGTCCAAAAAGATTTTCTGGATAGTATCAGATTCATAAGGAAGGAGAAACCTGTCATTGGTAAAGGATTGGTAGTAATTTGTGGAATCAATTTATTTATGTCAGCAATGATTAACATCGGTCTGCCCTATATGGTGACGGAAGTATTAAATCTGGATCCTGCGCTGGTGAACCGGCTGTATGGTTTTGCAGAAGGAGCATTGGCAGCAGGAGGACTGGCGGGCGGTATCTGTGCAGGTTTTTTTGCAAAGAAGCTGGTCATACAGAAAGCAGGGAATCTAATTATAGCCTGTGCCGGATGCTTGTTCCCAATGGGAATCACCTTGGCGGTTTCAACATCCGGACCGATAAGCTACATTGTCATGACGGGATGCTGCTTTTTTATTATGGTGTGTTCAACGATTTTTACAGTACAGGTCATGTCCTTTGTTCAGGCCCAAACGCCTCAGAATTTAATCGGAAAGGTGATAGCGCTCATTCTTACCATTGCTATGTGCGCGCAGCCGATTGGAAATGTGTTATATGGCATCCTCTTTGAAGTTTACAAAGGTTATGAGGCAGCAGTGGTTTTGTTTGCAGGTGTTATTTCCCTGATGATAGCTGTAAGAACGAAAAATATTTTTAGTAAGCTTCTGCCGTAAGGGGATAAAATATACAAGACTATAAAGTCTTGCGTTTCCCCAGGGGACTTGTGTTCATCAAAATGTCGTCCCCCTTCTGGTTGGTAAACTTGTACAAAATACTTCCGTATTCTGTGTTCGGCGCAACTTTTCCTATGGGATACTCGCGTACCCGCACACGATTCTCATCCCACTCATATACTTTTACCTCAGAGTGGCTGTTTTCAATTGAATATGAATGAAAAACAACTTCTTTCACATACACAAGATTTCTTCCCTGGCGTTTATTTTTTATTTTTCCGACGCAGGACAAAAGGAATACATACAAAACCATAGCAATCCAGGCAATAGCACAAATGGGAAGTGTCTTTTCCAGAGGATATCCGCCATCCACAATATTTAAAAGGAAGCATATAAATAGAAAACAGATGGTTTCAATGATCAGCCCCATTTTGCGGGCTCTGGAACCAATGCTTTGTGCCGCTTCGACATATAAATCTGCAAATTTTTCTTTCTCGGAACCGGAAAGTTCATGACCGGATTTGTCTATATTTGCAACATTGGGATGAGGTACACGGGAATATTCGCTAGATTCACCTGCTAACGGGTAAAAAGATGAATAGGCGGGAATCAGATCTTTTAACGCATCATTTAACCTTGCCAGTTGAAAATTGGAAGCACCGTCATATATAACAAGAAATCTTTTCCCAACATCCTCCTGTGACATTTCAAAAACACGCGAAGGATACTCAATCAGGATCGGCTTTCCTTCTTCATCGAGAAAATCGTCTTCTATGTAAAGAAAGCAGTTATTATCTTCAATTGCAACCAGAGTGGCTCCATTTATCATAAGGTTTTTTCTTTTCATAAATGCTCTTTTTTCTCTATTGATCCGTAGCGTATTCAATATCATGGAAAAAACTGCGTTGAAAGCGAAAAGGGAAACCAACATCCATATGATTAATACAAGTTTTGAAACATTAAATGTATAAGCAATCAAGAATAGTCCTGCAAACATAGAAATGACCGATAAAGCGAGTGAGATAAAGCTTTGACCTAATTTACTTTTGGACGCGGTCTGATAAATACCTTCCAACATCTGGCTCCTGTTTTTATACAATAATACTTTTTCTGATTCGGTACATACTCTTTTCATAAGTCCTCCGTAATAGTCCGGTGAAATGGTTCAATGGCATTATTCTACCACAATCATACATATAGTTCCACAAAATTGTGTCCATAAATAATAAGAAATGCAAAGCTTAAGTAATGTTTCTTGCAGACGGCTAAAACTAGCGTTATACTGATTGGGAAAGCCTATAAAGATACAATTTCTGATTATTGGAAGATGTGGAAATATGCGGAGCAATGTTATCTATTACCGGAAAAACAACAGTAAAGAATGCATTTATTATAAAAATTCTACCATGTCCTATCCCATGCATACTCATGCAAACCATATGATGCTGGGGTGTGTTTTAGATGGAGCGGTTCGTGTTGTCTGTGACGGCAGGGAAGTTTTATATGATGCCGGTGCGTTCTTTTATATTATGCCGGATACACTGCATGCGATAGAGCCGGCTGGGGCGGCTTATTCAATGGTAAGTATATGTATCCCTGTCCACAAAGGCGATGCCGGTTCAGGAAACGAAGTCAGTTATGTCAGGAGATTAAAACAGCTGATTTTAAATGCACCGGAGAATGTTTTTCCGATTGAGGATATGGCACGGAGAATCAGTATAAGCCCATACCACATGATCCGAAAGTTTAAGGTGGTATGCGGTCTGACACCGCATCAGTTCCAGATACAGTGCAGGGTCAGAATGGCACAGAGGCTATTAGAAGAAGGAAAAAGCGTGACCGAAGCGGCTTACGCCGCAGGGTTCTGCGACCAAAGCCACTTTGATCGATGTTTCAGGAAAGCCGTCAGGCTTACGCCAAATGAGTATAAGCAGTCGGTANAACTGTTAGCTTAGCATAATGCCGGAATGAATTTGGCAAACAGATAAAGACCGTCGCTGCCCGCATTGACCTCGTGTAAAATGCCGGCGGGAAAGATGGAAATCGTTCCGGTTTCATAAGTAAGCTTGGAACCATCATTAATACATACACCGGAACCCGCGATTACTTCATGAGTCTCCAATTGCGTTTCGTGGATATGGCTTTTGATGCTTTTATCCGGCGCAATGCGGACCAGATGGTAACTGAATTGTCCGTCNGTATCCTTGGCGGTAATGATGTGNTTGAGCTCCACACCTTCNAAGGTGGGATGNCNGNACCATGGAATGGATGCAAATTCCGCTGATTTAGCAGGGGTTNTTAGTGAGCCGTTATTAAACGCTTCAAATAAATTGTTCTTCATAGCTTTACCTCCTTTTGTTACAATAAGCTGGCTCGCGAAGCGTGGCAGCGTTTGTTACAATAAGCTGACCCGCAAAGCGTGGCAGCGTTTGTTGATATGGAGATTATAAGTGAGNCAGCCTNGATATNGCTTGNATAAAATTGCTATGATGGAAAANNTANAGATANGCAGGAAGGAGTGTANACAAAGTGAACACAGATAATGAATTGTTGAAAAANCTTGGANAAATTGCATACAACGGANCTTGGNNTNATGCGGATAAAGANAAATCTGTCTTTAGATACAGATGATGTGGTNGGNTGGTGCNNAGCNAAANTNAATTCTNCGAATGCNGTTATCACGAGAAAAGGGAAAAACTGGTATGTGAATNTAGATGGGTGNATNATAACANTAAATGCATATAGNTANACGATTATTACGGCNCATAAGGAAAAGAANTATGGAAATCAGAAGANTACGGCAGAATGATGATAGACTTGCNATCAGCAATATCTATGAAGAAAGTTGGAAATATGCGTATAAGGATATTGTTCCGCAAAGTTATCTCGATAGCATCCCGCGCGGTAACTGGGCTTCGAAACTGGATCGGGAGGGAGTGTTTACCCTCGTACTGATTGAGGACAATACATTGATTGGGACAACCAGCTATTGTAAGTCCAGATTTGCTGATTTTGACAGCTTTGGTGAAATTATTTCCATTTACCTTTTACCTCAATACATGGGGAAAGGATATGGCAGACCCTTGCTGGAGGCGGCTGTTGATGAATTGGTAAAACTTGGATATTACGATATTTTTTTGTGGGTGTTGGAAGAGAATAAACGGGCAAGAAGGTTTTATGAGAAAGCAGGGTTTACTTTCAGTAGTCATTGTCTGGATGATAATATTGGCGGAAGGGAACTTAGGGAAATGCAGTATTGCTATCATGTTGAAGGAGGGGCATAAGACAAAGCTTTTTTGTACTTTCCCTTTATTCATATCGAACCTGTGTTCAACGGTCATCGGGGATGAAATAGAGTCGGGAACCTATTTTCAGATTCCCGACTCATCACTGCCATTCATACATTTTGGTCCGTTTTCAATTTTTTTACTTCGTCTATAGGAAGACCAACAAATTCAGCAATCTTATCAAGCGTTATTGTTCCGTCTTCCAACATTTTCTTTGCTACATTTATCATTCCTTCTTTCAACGTTTGATTTCTCATATCTTCCATAGCCCGACACATGATTTCAATTCCCTCCTTACTTTCTTTGAAAAATCTCACCCTGTCTGCCAGTGTTCTATAGTACATATCCTTTGCGTCTGTGCAGGAGAAGTCATGCATTAACTTTCCCACCGGCGTATCTCCACGGTAAGCACCGTTTACATACAGTATGTGTGAACCGTCCTCAAATTTCTCACCCGTTCCTAAAAAACAGCGCTCAATCGGATAGAGCGGCAGTCCTTTTCCTATTACATCATTTTCTGTGATGAAAATCACCCACGTTTCTGGTAGCTTATCAAAGTCCTCACCTTTTTTCAAAAGGTTGGTGTCCATCATGCTGCTGTTGTATCTTGCCCTTTTTCTTCCAGCTCCTTTATCGGAACGCTGTACTTCGACGTTCAGTTTTGCCCCCGTGCTATCTGTTGCCAGTATGTCAAGCCTCACTGATCGGTTCAGTAGGTTCTCCACAAATACTTGAGTACGAACGTCCAGCACTTTTAAATCCGGCTTTTCCAGCACAATCTGTAATACCAGTTCTATGCTTGCCGTATCTCCTTCAAAACACTTTGTTAAAAAATCATCATCAAGTAGGCGAAAACCTCTGAGCCGCTGTAAATCTTCTTGATGCTTCTGGTCTACCTGTTCTGTAACTGCCAATTTTCCCACCTGCGTTCCCTTTTTTTGTATCTTCATATTAGCATAAGCATCCTAATCTTTCAAGCCGGGAGCTGGTGACGAAGGAAAATCAGAAGGTCCAGAAGATGAATACGGACCTGGAAAAGGCGATAGAGGAGAAATGTTATGTTAGTTTTGACTATCGCAATGCGAATGGAGAACAATCCAGCCAAAGGGTGGAACCTTTGGCAAACATGAGGTATAATCTCCAGTATAAACGTTGGGGGTGAATGCGATATGGACAGTCATAAAGTAAAAAAGATCATGTATTCTCTTGGAGCGGATTTGTGCGGGATAGCAAGTATAGACAGATTTGCCGATGCGCCGGCAGGATATCATCCACTGGATGTACTGCCCGCCTGTAAATCGGTTATTTCCTTTGCATGCAGATTTCCGGCAGCTGTCTTATCCTGCAAAACGGCGGTTCCATACACAAGGGTAAGAAATTCCCTTACTCCTAAAATGGATGCCATAGCGCTGGATTTTTGCATAGAGATGGAGAAAAATGGCATAGCAGCGATACCCATACCGACTAATGAAAGTCAATGGGATTCAAGTACGGAGAGGTGGCGTTCTATCGTTTCCCAGAAACATGCAGCACAGGCAGCAGGACTTGGAACCATAGGCAGGCATTCGCTGCTCATAACACCAGAGTTTGGAAGTATGGTATGGCTGGGGGCAGTTCTGACAGAAGCAGAATTAGAACCGGACCCTGTCCTTAAGAAAATATGTAATGACTGTAATTTATGTGTGGAAATCTGTCCGGTAAATGCCCTGGAGGAGCCGCGGCTAAAGCAACAGGCCTGTTGGGATCATGCCTTTGGAGAGAACAAAGAGACAAAATACTGGGAAATCTCCTGTCATAAATGCAGGGACATTTGCCCATACAATTTGGGAAGCGAAAACAAGATGTGGAAAGAGAAAACTGGAAAATAAATCGGGAGTGATGTTGTATGAAAGGTACAACCGTGGGGAAGATGAGATTGCCATATCCAGATGTGGATTTGGCGAGGACAGGTACAATGCTGAAAGACCAAATCCAATCAGCCGGATATACTGTGAAAGATATTCAGCAGTACCTAATGTTGTCATGCCCACAGCCAATCTATCGGTGGTACAGCGGAAAGATTCTGCCATCGGTAAGTCATCTATATGCAATCAGCCGATTGCTTGGAGTGCATATGGAAGAGCTCATCGTGGCAAAGACATCATCTGCCACAGAAGAGAAGTTTCTTGCATGTGAAAAACGGATGCTGGCATATTGGAAAGTGCTCGGCAGAGTTGTATAAGCTTTGGACTATCTGTCCAATGACAGATTCATAGAATCAGGCTATCCTCTTATTAAAGGCAAGGGGTGTTTTTATGTTGTTTCTGGTAGACTATGAAAAGGTTGGAAATGCAGGGATGGATGGCTGCGATTATCTGGATGCGCAGGATCATCTGATTGTTTTTTACAGTGAAGCGAAGAAGCATATGGAGCAAAGGAGCCTGGAGAATATCACTGCCTCCGGATGTACCTTTGAAATATGCAAGCTTTGTAAAGCGGGGAAAAATGCTTTGGACTTTTATATTGCGTCCAGACTCGGCGAGCTGATTGGAGAAGGATATGAAGGCATTGCGGTAGTGGTCAGCAATGACGGCGGATTTGGGGCAGTCCGGGATTATTGGGAGCATAGAGCAGCTCATAAAAGAAGGATATTATTATCATCCTGCATTGAGGATGGGATTGTAAGCGGAAACGAAAGCAATGAACGTACAAGGGAACTGAGGCGGCTACGTGAAAAATTTGCAATCGGAGAATATTATTCTGTCTATGCAGAAAGAATGAGAATAAAAGCTGTACTGCAGAAGCTGTTTAATGGCACCCAGTATGAGAATAAAGTAGAAGAAATCCAAAACATGCTGGAAGGAAAAGAAAAGAGTTCAAAGGTAATTTATCTTAGCAGCCTGCACTTATTTGGAAAAAAGGGCGGATTGGAAGTTTACAATAAAATCAAGGCGAGCGATGCTTTACAAAAGGTGAAATAGTGTTATTTAGATTAGGGATAACACATTTTCTGAATAGTGAATTGCGATATGGTTCTCATATGGAAAAGATGAAGACAATTGAATATTAGAAATGATTTTTCCTAGATAGCGATTTGTTGACAATATGGCATATATACCATATACTAAATGTAGGAGAGAAATTGGAGCATTACAATGGATAAATTTGAAGTAGAATTTTATACTAAAGATAATGGAGAGAAACCAGCCAAGGATTTTATTATTAGTCTTGATGTTAAAATGAGGGCAAAAATTCTTGGAATAATTGAAGTGCTGGAGGAAAAAGGAAATCAGTTAAGAGAACCATACAGTAAGCAATTAGATGATGGAATATTTGAAATCCGTGGGAAAGTAGGAACGGATATAACAAGGGTTCTTTATTTTTTCTATTATGGCAGGAAAATAATATTAACCAATGGATTTGTTAAAAAGACCCAAGAAGCATCAAAGCAGGAAATAAAACTTGCAAAAACATATCGTAAGGATTATTTGGAAAGGGTGAAAAATAATGAGTGAATTTAAGAATTTTTTAAATGAGCAGTTGCAGGATGAGGAATTTAGAAAAGAATGGGAAAACATTCAACCGGAAATGGATGTTATACGTGCTATGGTTGATGCCAGAATTTCACAAAATCTTACGCAGAAAGAACTTGCAGACAGGACTGGAATTAATCAGGCAGATATAAGCAAATTAGAGAATGGAACAAGGAATCCGTCACTTAAGTTGCTAAAGCGGCTTGCAGATGGGATGGGAATGACGCTAAAACTGGAATTTGTTCCCAAAAGTCCTGCGGAAAATTGAGGGATTGTCCATGTGCTGGTGGAGGTACATGGGATACTTTCCTAAATAATCTGAAAAGCAGATTAGTGTTTTGCCCACACTTATTTATAGCCGAATATGAGGTTGACATATGGATGACCATTTGCTTAAATGAGGATAGATTAAGAACAGGAGGAAATTTACATGAAGAAGGATACTGCGGTGATTGCATAGCGGTGGCTGTTGCAAGCATAATGAAAATGATTGTTATAGTCATCGCTGACCTCAAACTATATCTTTAGGAGGGCAGTCATGGGCTATATAAGGGCAGAGGATGTTCTGCCGGAAGAAGTGATCGATCTGATTTGGCAGTATGTGGATGGTGAGTTGATTTATATCCCAAGAAAAGGCAAAAAGCGCCGTTGGGGAGCAGCAACTGGCATTCGAGACAGTTTCAGGCTGAGAAATGAAAGCATCTATGTAAAGCATCAGCAAGGGATGCCGGTGCAGGAGCTGGCGGATGAATATTGCCTGTCAGAGAAGAGCATACAAAGAATTATCAGAAATCAAAAGAAGTAAAAGGAGTGTTGATATATGAAGAATCGTTATGATAAGGAGTCCGCACGTTAGCCGGGAGGCTGGTGAAGGACAAAATCACCTCCTCCCGAAGGGCATGTTTTTGATACCTTAAAGGAGGAAAACAAATTGAATAGAGAAAATAAAAGAAGAACTTTTGAAAAAGGATATTATAAGAATCACGCCTGCAATGATATGTTTACCTGTAAGGTCTGCGGAAGAGAGGTGGTACCGGAGGGCGCAGGAAGTGATCATAGAAACCACTGTCCGAACTGTCTGACCAGCCTGCATGTTGATATTATGCCGGGGGACAGAGAGGCGGATTGCGGAGGATATATGGACGCAGTGGCTGTGTGGGTAAGAAAAAACGGGGAATGGGCAATTATCCATCGCTGCAGAATGTGCGGAGCCTTTAGCTCTAATCGTATCGCAGCAGATGATAATCCTATGAAGTTAATGTCAATTGCCATGAGACCGCTGACAATGCCTCCTTTTCCGGTGGAGCGGATAGAGGAAATGACCCGGCTTATGGGCGGGGATGGAAAAATACAATATTAGATGCAACAGGTCATCGGTTTGTACCGATGACCTGTTTTGTAGTGTTTCCACAGATTGCATAATCAGAACGAAACGGTAAGCTGCATTTTAAATTTTTCCTCACCATATACGGCATGTGGAATATCTTTCGGCATAATCAGGGTCTCACCTTCATTTAGGATAAAGACTTCGCCGCCGACAGTAAACCGCCCGGTTCCATCCAGGACGGTTACAAGCGCGTCTCCGCCTGATGCGTGGGTGGATATCTCTTCCCCTTTGTCAAATGAAAAAATTGTCATGCTGACCTTATCATTCTGCACAAGTGTTTTGCTGACCACTTGCCCAGGTTGGTACTCAATCTGGTCTTTCAACTGTAATTTTGTTTGCTTTTCAATATTTTTGTACATAATACCTCTCGTCGATCCTGTTTGATTGTTTGGTGTCACAACTTAACAATACTACTTTTAGAACTTGATTTCCACTATTTTTAATTATAAAGTATTGATGGGGAGTTATAAGCTGTCAGTGTGGGCGTGGATAATGCCCCGAAGGAAGCATAAAGAGAGCTGACAGCATAACAGGCAACAGGGCAGAGCTAAGCGAAGGGAGGAAGAAATTCAATGAAAATTTTGGTAATAGGTGGTACTAGGTTTTTCGGCATACATATGGTAAATGAGCTTTTAGCAAAAGGTCATGACGTTACTATTGCTACAAGAGGAAACGCTTCTGATGAATATGGTGACGGGGTGAAGCGGATTATTATTGAAAGAACAAATGAAGATAGCATGAAAAATGCTTTTAAAGGCAGACATTATGATGTTGTAATTGATAAAATCGCTTATTGCTCAAATGATATCAAGTATGTAATGGAAGCTGTCGATTGTGATAAATATATTCATATGTCAAGCACATCTGTTTATGAGCCTAAGCACATTAATACTGTTGAATCTGATTTTGACGGTGTTTCTAAAGAATTGATATGGTGCGATAGAACCGCTTTTCCATATGAGGAAATAAAGCGGCAGGCCGAGTGTGCTTTATGGCAAGAGTATTCCGATAGAAATTGGATTGCTGTAAGGTATCCATTTGCAATAGGGAAAGATGATTATACAAAAAGATTGTTGTTTTATGTGGAACATACCATGAAATCTATTCCCATGAATATTGATAATTTGGATTATCAGATGGGATATATACATTCTAATGAAGCTGGAAAGTTTATGGCTTTTTTAGTTGATAAAGATTTCAGGGGAGCAATTAATGGAAGCTCTGAAGGAACTATTTCCATAAAAGAAATAATTGAGTATGTTGAAAAGAAAACAGGAACAAAGGCAATTATTGACAAAGCAGGAGAAAATGCTCCATATAATGGAGAACCAGAATATAGCATAAATACTGAAAGGGCGAAAGCATTAGGATTTAGGTTTTCGGTACTTCAAGATTGGATATATGGTCTTTTAGATTATTATATTCAATCAGTTAGCTAAATGCAGGTTGTAAGTTTTTTCCATAAGTTTCCACTATTTTTAAGGCGTTGGGCTATGTGCAACCTCGAAATATGCATCCTTTTCCCTTGTTTTTGCCCTCATGGGCAAGTTACAAGGGAAAGTTTTTCTTATTCAGTTTTTGTTCCTAATTTATCCCCACAATTTTATCCAAGAGTTTTGCGGAATCTCGCTCAGTTTTCCTTGTAGCGTGTGCATAGACATTCATGGTCGTGCTTATGTAGGTTATAAAGAACAAGTAACTAAATGGGAGAAAAACTATGGCGAGAACAGTAAAAGACAGAATAAAAAAAGTATGCTTGAACGGTTGAAAAATTTGCCAAAGAAAACAGCAGACTATCAGCAGCAAAGGACTGTTAAAAGTAAAGACAGAGGGGCGAGATAATTATCTAAAAAATTTTAATTTAATTTATACATTATAATGGTATATGAACCTTATTAAAATGAACTTGTCGTTATCCTCTTTGATATGGCTTACATTTTTGGTTATTTTTATTTTCGTGTGGCGGTAAAAAGCTCTACAGAATTTAAAGAAGGTTCTAGAAAAAAGTATAGAGATTTCGAAAAAGAGAGTTGACTATTGCACTCACATGCAGTATCATATGTTATGAGAGCAGTAGCTAACACTCTACAATATAAATCATATGTAAGAAAGGACAATGTATTATGAGAATACAGTTTTATCCAAGTGATGAACTCAAAGACAAATTGAATAATGAAAGTAATGAGTTGGGTGTAAGTATTAGCGTTCTAGTAAATGATATACTTAATAAACATTATGGTTTGGTTCCACCGGACGCATTAACGGATTTAGAGATTGAAAAAAAGGTGCTGGATGAGATCCTAGCTTATATTAAGGATGAGAGCCACATTGAAGAGTTTGATTTGAATATGGCCTCAGCTACTTTCAGTAAAATTGATATGATTTATGCAGGGAAACCTAGAATTCTAAAAGCTCGCTTAGGTAAGACTTTTGCGAAACTTATAGGAACAGGTAATTACAAATATGTAAAACAGGTAATGCTTGCTAATGGTAAACCCAAGAGAACAGTTGGTAATAGGGCAGCAATCTATAGAATTGATTGGAAAAAGATGAATGTGGATAAAAAATCATGACTAATGAGGAATACATGACGGAGGGAGAAATTTAGAACGATACCATTAGTGTTTTTCCGAATGCAGAGGCAGAAGATTATAAGTTTAATTGCTAGAATAACGATTAGAAATAAGAAGGAGAATAAACTATATGAAGAGTAATTGTATTGTTTCATTTAATATGAATACTTGGCTTCCTGTAGATAGAAGCTTGTCTTATGAAAGAAAAATTAACAATTTTTCAGTGTATGTTAAACAGTTATGTAATGGTACGCCGCCTAAAGTGATATGCCTTCAGGAAGTGATTGCTGGTAAAGGACAAATCTATCTCGAATTCATAAAGAAGGAGTTTTCTGAATACGAGGTTATAACACCAGTTTTTGATTTTGAGAAGCACTACAAATCAATTATGTCTGTGACTCTAATTCGTAAGGATATTCTCAACGATTATACAGTTAATGTACTTGATGATGAGTGCTTACCCAATCGAGTAAATTATGTAGTTGCTGATATAGAAGGTGTCTTATTTCGCATAATTAATTTACATGTTCCCCAAATTGTGAATTTCAAGAACAAAGCGACTTGGTATATTGATGAAAGAAAAAGACTAAATGAAATAATGTGGAAGCGTCTCGAAGAGGAAGCTAAAAAATATAAAGATGTTAAGGTTCTCATAGTGGGAGATTTTCAGGAATCATCTGATGGCCCTAACATAGCAAAATTGAAAGCAGCAGGATATGGTGTGTATGCAAGTAAAAATCCAACTGTGGACAATATTTTTTTCCTTGAAAAACATATAGATCATATCATATTCAGTGATTCAGCAATTGAAGCACTCAGACCAATAACGTTGTTTACAGATAGCTCGGTTCTTGGAAAACTCTCTGATCACTGTATTCTTTATGCAGTATGTACAAATTAGTGAGTAGCAGAAGTTCTTGAAACATCAGAGGAACAGATTCAAATCGTGGAGGATCAGAATAAAGAGAAGTATGGAACTATAAGTTTTATTATCATCGCGAAGGGACGAATCTGAGAAGGAATGATGTACATCAAAAGATTTCAGATATCGTACAAAATATGAAGATATGTCGGAGGAGATATGTGAAACCTGCGGTTGTAAGGGGTTTTAAAAACAGATTTCATATGGATGCGGACATTATATAGTGGCGAATGGATTGGGATTTATGACAGCCTGCCAAAACTAAAGCATGCATATGAAGAGGCTATACAGAAATTGGAAAATGAACATAAGGAATCTTGAGATAGTGATAACTGGACGGTCATACATGAGAAAGTAATAATTAGTACATTTAATCAGGTTACTGGAAAATGGTGTTATGATATTCCATATGAAATATTATTCCCAAAGAAAGAGGACTATAAAACTGTACAATATATTGTAGACCATCCAGATATGTTTGTGTTTAAACAATAATGTATTCGGCGTGGAAGATATGGGGATTATGTTTGTGATTCTCAAATACTAAAAAAAACATAGACCGGTGGATGAGGCTGTTCTGGTTAAGTTTAGAGTAAAACATACATATGAGATATTAGAAGAGATGGGAGTATGGTGGGGAGGATGGAATGATTGCCCTGATTGGCATACCATGAGGGATAAAGCGCAGGAGTGGTATGTCAAATACGGCGCTGATTTAAAGGAAATATCTCATGACACATTGGTGTTTGGGTGCAGAAAATTATCCGAAGAAGAAGTAGATGCTTTATGGGATGATATCTGCCAATTTGCCCCTAACAGCAGAGACATAGCGGATGAAGATGTCATCAAAGAAAGATTGTGGCTGAATAGTGAGTTTACTTTATGGTGGGATTGATAAAGAATACTATTGTCTGTAAAAGGATGTGAAACAGATGAGCCGCAGTTTTAAGAAAATTTCTGTTTATAAAGATGGGAGCAATCAGTCTAATATGTAAAGGAGCAGAGTATGGCAGAAAGCAAAAAGGAGCAACATACCCCAAGTTTCAAACGAAAGTTGGGGAATACCACCTACACCGTCAAGGTGCATTTCAACAAAGATACCAATAAGACATTTAAGGACAGGGTGCAAAATCTGATATCAATGTGTGTCTTGAAAAAACAATAGATTTATTCCCTTTAAGGAATCGCTTGATAAACCGGGCTTTAACAGATGAACATAAACACAAGTAAATCAAAGTACATATGCAAAGTACATATGCAAAGTAATTGGTACAAGTATGTTTTTGCTTTTTATAAGTGTGCAGCTAAAAATAATGCTTAAGACCATTATCTCTAAAAATTGAAAACTTGCAAAGCTGCTGAAGAATGTTCCATTGTGAATCCATTTTGGAAAATGGATTGCAAGGAACATTACAGCATTTATAATTATGTAAAACCACTTTTTATTTTCACGGATTGTGGCATTGAGCAGCCAGCCTCGGAAAACCATTTCCTCTGTCAGACCGACAAATATAACAATTATTATTTTGTCAAAGTCAAACTCTTTGACAATTTCCAGTCTGCCATTTTGCAGAATTGAGCCTGCAAATACATAAACTGTAAAAAAAATAAAAACCGGCAGGTATTTCAGCAAGTTGACTTTTGTGGAAAACATTTCTTTTAAGGTAATGTGAACCTCTGATTTAAAGTGCTGCACCAGCAGAATGGCAGGAAATGTCCACACTAAATTTTTGATGACGCCAGATTTTATCACTTGCGATATGTATTCGTTTTCAAAGGTACTGCTAATAAAAGACTTTACCCAAAACTCCCATATAGTCCATATACCGTAAAATACAATTAAATATACAATTAGCACAGGTAATATCAACACACTATTCTTTCTCTTCATGAAAATGCTCCCAAAATCTTGATTGATTATTGTAATTATAATTTATTTTCAGCAGTCACACAATTCCGAAAAGGAAGCATAGCCCATAAAGTGATGCTGATTTTTGACAGAAGATATATATGCTGTGTATAATGAAGGCGAGAGGAGGTAGCATATGATTTTGTATCACGGAAGTAATGTAATTGTTTCTAAACCAAGATTGATTCAACAAAATCGTTTTCTGGATTTTGGATTCGGATTTTATACGACAACGAACAAAGTACAGGCAATTGCTTTTGCTGATAAGGTGTACAAACGTCGCAAGAAAGGCGGAAAAATCGTTAATATATATAAGATTGATGAGCAGGAGGCATTCACCAAATATTCTGTTTTACGTTTTGATTCTCCTGATGAAGCATGGCTTGATTTTGTATCAGAAAATAGAGCTGGAAACTATAGGGGAGACTTGTACGATTTTATTTACGGACCTGTCGCGAATGATGATGTTTATACTACTTTTACGCTTTATACGTCAGGTGCTTTGACGAAGGAGCAGACATTAGAGGCATTAAAGATTAAAAAACTTTATAATCAGCTGGTTTTGTCCACTGAGCAGGCACTGAGTTGTCTGGAGTTCATTGGTACCGTACCAGAGGAGGAAATTTAATGGATCAGAAGAAATTTGAGTCAATGTTGGTGCTTCTTGTACCGCAGGTCGTTCAATTGATAACAGAAAATTATTTATGTGATGAGATAACTGCGTCCAAGGAATTTTACGTATCAGAAGTGTATGAATTGCTAGAACAGGAGGATACTAAATTATGGCATCTGAGTGCATTGACGTTGTTTCATATGTTTGATGAGGAAAAAAGAACTGGCATTATCTCTTTTCCGGAGGAGGCATGATTATGAGCAAAGAAGGTAAATTCCTGATTTATTGTGTTGAGCGGTATAAGTCTGCAAAAAGGCTGACTGGAAGGGAAGTATCCGCTCTATTTACTCAGTATATGGTATGGGATTACATTTATTCCTGCTATGAAGCCCTGCATACCACAGGAGAGAATTATATAGTAGAGGATATTGATTTATATATAGAAGGAAGGTAACTATTCAGTACAGGTCGAAGCATTTACTGCTGAGACCGTAAGAATATGATTCAGGCATGCAAAATCCCATTGCCGTAGGCAATTTAGGATGGATTTTGCATTGTAACTGTGAAGG